>JANQRA010000019.1 GCA_028284765.1 Acidimicrobiia bacterium | reverse complement strand
ACCTTCAAGCTGGGAGAAGACGAGGTGCGGGCCCTGGTGGCAGCGGGAGCGGGAGCGGGGATCGGGGCCTCTTTCAACGCACCCATCGCGGGAATGCTCTTCGCCCTGGAAGTGATCCTGGTCTCGTTCGCCCCTCGGTACATGTCGTCGATCGTGATCGCGTCGGTCGCGGCCGCCATCACCTCGCAGTCGATCGTCGACCCCGAGCAAGTTCTCCAGGCGGGGTCATACAACATGCAGTCCTTCTCGGAACTGATCCTCTACGCCGGTCTCGCCATTGTCATCGTTGGTGTCGGGTTCCTCTTCCTGCGTCTGCTCGACGGGTTGGAGAGAGTCGCCCACAGGCGCGACCAGAGCTGGTCGTGGATGCGCCCTGTCGGGTTCGGCCTTGTCGTTGCCGCCCTGATCTTCATCGAGCCTCAGCTGTTCGGGACGGGTCAGGAGTTCACCAACCAGCTGCTTCTCAACGAGCGGATCACGGCCATCACCGGGCGTGGGGAGTTGTGGTGGATCCTGATACTGCTCGCACTTGGCAAGGCGGTGGCGACGAGCTTCACCATCTCCTCCGGAGCGTCAGGCGGGGCCTTCATGCCGTCGTTGTTCATGGGAGCAGCCGTCGGTGCAGGCTTTGCCCGTCTCGTCGAGCCTGCTTGGACTGCCACCACCCTCGACACCGGTGCCTTCGCCGTGGTCGGGATGGCGGCGATGTTCGCCGTCGTCGGCCGTGCCCCGCTCACCTCGATCCTTATCGTTTTCGAGGTCACCGGCGGACGGGAGTACGGATTGATCGTCCCGCTGCTGTTGGCGGCGACCCTTGGGACGTTCCTGGCAGAGCGGTTTCACCGCGAGTCGGTCTACAGCCAGGCACTGACCAGGAGAGGGATCCGAATGCGTCCGGCGGGCGACATCGACCTTCTCGACACGGTCCAGGTAGGCACGGTGATGGCAACCTCCCCCATGGTCGTCGACCCGAGTGAGGCCATCGGAGATGTGGAGCGGAGACTCCAGGAGCACAGGTCGCACGGTGTTCCGGTGGTCGACGGCGACGAGCTGGTTGGCATCGTGACCGTTTCGGACATCACGCGGGCCAAGGGGCCTGACGACACTCCGGTCTCCGAGGTGATGACTCCCCGCCCGGTGACCGTCACGGAGACGACGCCGGTGTCTCGGGCCCTCGAGCGAATGGCCGTGCTCGGCGTGGGGCGTCTGCCGGTGGTTGCCGATCAAGAACCGGATCGGGTTGTCGGCATGTTCCGCCGGGAGGAGGCAGTGCGGGCGTATCACGAGGCGCTGACCGCGACAACGGACGCCGAGCTGCACCGGATGCGACTTGCTCAGCGGACCGACCCGGGATCCGGGTACTACGACTTCAGGGTTCCCCTGGGCTCCGTCGCGGACGGTCGAGAGGTCCGCGAGGTTTCCTGGCCCGAGGGCTCAACACTGGTGTCGATACGGCGGAATCGGAAGGTGATCGTTCCCAGCGGGAGCACCGTGATGCTCGCCGGCGATGTCGTCACGGCATTCGGCACCGAGTCGTCGAAGCGGCGCATGATCGATCGTCTCAACGCCGGTGCCGACGAGCCGACAGCCGAGATCGAGGTTGGGGCTCCCGGTCTGGACGACGATGAGCCCAGTGACCAGAGTGGGGCGTAGAATCACCGCTGCCGAGCTAACTGAAAGGCCCCAATAGAGATGGATGGTTTCTCCGTATTCATCGTGGTCGTCGCACTGGCGGTCGTCGTTTGGCTGCTGATGCGAAATCGATCGCGCACTGCCAAGCGAATGGAGGAGGCTGCTGGCACCGCAGCTGGCAGCGATCTCTCCGTTTCCAAAGATCTCTTTGGAGCCGAAACCGGGCAACTGGCTCCGGTCAGAGAGTTTCACGTTCACGACATAGAGGCACGGGTCACCTTCGACGTGCCGTTGTCGGACGAAGACGACGAAGTGCTCAACCAGCTTTTGGTCGACCAGGCAATCGAAGTGGTGCGCGAAAAGAGGCACGAGCTTCCCATCGACATGGTGGAGGTCGTCGTGGCGTTTGCAGGGAAGCCGTCGGCGCGTGAAGTCGGCCGGCATGAGCTGCCCACAGCCGGCGAGCTTCCTCCGCCGTCGCCAACCGCTGCCCTCAGCTTCTCCAACATCGCTCATGACCCCTTTGCCGCACCGTTCGACGACGAGACCGATCATTCGGTTCGCTACGACACCAAGTCGACCGTGCCGGCTGACGAGTTGGGCCCGATCTACGAAGAGCTCAAGGTTCCGGGAAGCCTCGATCGCGGCTTGCGCGCAACCGGAGTCGACCCGAAGACTCTGAGTGGGCCCGATCTGGTGCTGGCGTTGCTCCGCATGTTTGGCTACAGCGTCAGCGAGCAGGCCCACCCCGGCTCCTACATGACACTCAAGGACGGCCACTCCACCTACATCCTCACCGACGCCTACGAAGAAGGCGGGCACCCCGAGTTGGGAGAGGACGTCATCAGGCGCTTCGTCGCCGATTTCAGCTCATCGGGAGCCGATCGGGGGATGCTCATCTCCGACCGTTACAGCCCTTTCATGATTCACGAGATCGAAGGCAACCAGCCCAAGCTCAGGTTCATCACCAGGGAGCGGGTGC
This sequence comes from Acidimicrobiia bacterium, assembly GCA_028284765.1. Taxonomy (GTDB): domain Bacteria; phylum Actinomycetota; class Acidimicrobiia; order Spongiisociales; family ZC4RG35; genus JANQRA01. The sequence continues at coordinate 75,019 of JANQRA010000019.1, read as the reverse complement.
AGACCTTTGTCGACTCGATGGCTCTCGGCTGATCCCGGCCACTCGGGTTCATCACAAGTGAGGGGTATGATGATCTGCAAAGGAGGAACTATTTGTTCGGCCTAAGAGGACAAGAACTTTTGATCATCCTGCTGATCGTGCTGCTGATCTTCGGCGCGACCAAGCTCCCGGCACTGGCGCGGTCTCTTGGTGCCTCCGCCAAAGAGTTCCGCAAGGGCATCGAGGAAGGGTCCGCCGAGGACGCCGCCGAAGCCCAGATGTCCGATGCTTCGAACGACGATCCGGACACCAAGAAGTCAGACACTTCAGAAGTTCCCGATTCCTAGGAACTAGCCGCTCACGGGCGTCGTTTTCCGAGTAGGTCTCCATGGTGGAGTCTGTCCCACTTACCTGGGAAGAGGTTGCGCGTGTCTACGGACGGAAGATCTACAACTTTGCCTATCGCCTCACCGGCAATCCTGACGACGCGCACGATCTCGTCCAGGAAGTCCTGCTCAGAGTCAGGAAAGGCCTCGCCAACTACCAGCCCGGCAGCTTCGAGGGATGGTTGTGGCGTATCACGAGGAACGCCTTCCTCGATGACATCCGCAAGAAGAAGCGACGGCCCACCGCACCTCTTCCCGATGAGGTCGACCGCTGGGAGCTGGCTTCGACAGAGTCTGCCGATGCTGCGTACGCACGGATCTCGCTGGGCGACGACATTCAGAAAGCCCTGCTCGACGTCCCCTTCGAGTTCCGGGAGGCAGTTGTGCTCTGTGACATCGTCGGCCTCTCGTACGAGGAGATCTCTCTTGCTGTCGCAGTTCCCATTGGCACGGTGCGCAGTCGGATCCACCGAGGTCGGAAGATCCTGAGAGAGATGCTGTCGTGACCCATCCCAACGAGCTCCTCAGCGCCTATCTCGATGGCGAACTGCACGGCACTGAGCTGTCGGGCCTGCTCGAGCATCTGTCTGGTTGCGGGAAGTGCTCAGCCGAGCTGAACGACATCCAGCAGGTTCGGGCAGCGGTCCGGTCGCTCCCGGTGCTCGAGCTTGCGGAGGGAATCGTCCCGGAGGCCGACCCGGTGGTGGTGCCATTGCGGCGGAATCGTGGAGTCTGGGTTGGCGCTGCTGCCGCCGCCATCGCTCTTGTGGTGACCGTTGCGGCCTTGGCGACCACGCCGCCTGCACCGGTGTCGGTTGATGACCTGAGCAGTCGGTTCGGCGCTCGTGTCTCGCTGGACCCGGCTTTCAGCCCGGCGAAGGTCGTTGTTCCCGAGTTGGAGCTGGCGGGAGAGTGAGACGTCTCACCGGCCTCGTGGTGTTGCTGGCCTTGGTGCCAGCGACTGCTGCTTCCGCCACAGAGCTGGAAGAGCTGCTCGAGCGGAGCAGGGAGGCTTCCTACTCGGCCGAGCAGGTGATCAGCTGCAACACCCCTGCCGGCATCCGGAACGCGGTTGTGCCGATCGCCCAACATGGGGGGAGCATCTGGATCGGCTCACAGGCCGAGATGCAGATTGGAGCCGGCGCAGGTGGCTGGACCCTGATCAGGTCGGGTGATCCTGTGAAGTCCGCTTCTGTGGCGTCCGGCAAGCAGAAGGTGGATCCTCTGTACACGGTGGATCCTCTGTACACGGTTGACGATGAGCGCGCCGACCTGTTCTTGGGCCGTCCTGCTGTGAGCTATCGGCTGATCCGTGACGGGATGTCGAGAGCGGTCCTGGTCTTCGACAACGCAACGGGAGCGCTGGTGGAGTCGACCACTTTGCTCGATGACGGGACCACGTACTGCCAACGCCGCTTCATCTCGTTCGACCCGTTGGTGCCGCAGTTGCCCTCAGTGCCAGCGGCCGACTCCACATTGAGTGGGGTGACAGATGGGGTGTCGACGCTGCCAGGCAGGATCGGGGGGTTCCAGCTTCTCGATCACTACGTCGAGCAAGAAGGCTCGACCTTCACCTACTACTCCGACGGCTTCTTCTCTTTTGCAGTCTTCGAGACGGCCACGCGTGTGGCTCTCCCCGGTGGGAGCACAGTCGAGATGGGTGGCTCGGCCTACGACCGCTCGTTCACTGCGGGCCAAACCACTTACATTTGGGAGACGAAACAGGGGGGCATGGCCCTGGTGGGTGACCTCCCCACCGACATGCACGAAGCCGTGTTGTCGGCTCTTCCCGAGTCGGACGCCCCCGGCATCTTCCGCCGTCTCTGGCGCTCCCTCTTCGGCTAACCCCCCTCTTGCAACCTCAGGTAATACGGCCCAGATACGGTCGAAATCGCCTCGGCTTCAACCTGGAGCGGGCGAACGTGAGGCTATAGGGCCCAAATACGGGCGCTATTACCTGAGGTTCGCGGTGAGGGGGGTTAGGACCAGCCGTCGAGGAGGACTCGGGCGGCCCAGGCTGTCGGGTCTTTGAGCTCTGCGGCGGTCGGCATCCGCGACGGGTCGGCCCACAGTGTCGCCAGGGCGTCGTCGCCGTAGCGGGCTTCGACCTCCTGGTTGAACGCATCTCCGAGTTGGGTGGCCTCGACAGGCACGGGGCCCACACCGATAGCCGGCTCTGCCGTGACAGCGCCCCTTTCGAGATCGCGTGCCGCCGAGATGCGGTCGAAGTTGGGGGCCAGCTCAACCGCCGCTCGCCTCGCCAGGAGCCGTGAGCAGCCGGTGATCGCACCGAGGAAAGCCTCCAGCTCTGCGCGGGGAGCCTCGGCTTCCTCGCCGCCCAGCAACCCCTCAATCCCGCCAGCTTCTTCGATGACACGCTCCAGCTCGCTTGGCTCGGTGCCTCCGATCACCAGCCCGCTCAGCTTGGTCGGGTCGATCTTCGCGGCATCGGCGTAGCCGCCGACGAGATAGGCGAGATGGTCCTGGATCCAGGGCAGTTGGCAGGTAGCTCGGAACGCCGCCTCGTTGGCCACCACCCAGAGATGGACCTCGCGACGATCGACTCCGTCCACATCGAGAGCCTCGATGTTGGGCACGATCAGGCTCATGGGCCCGTCGCGATCCGGAGGCAGGCCGGCGTCGAATCCCGAGACCACCCATGTCGACAGGGAGCCGACCAGTGATCCGGCCTGAAGCCCCACTATGGCGGGCCCCATCTGACCCATGAGTGGTGCCGCGGGCCCGTCACCGGCTATGGACGACCCAAACGGCTCGGCAAGTGAGCCGTACGACTCGAGGTTTCTCTCTGCCCAAGTGCGCGGGTCAAGAGGCAGCACGTCGCTCGCCGGCGCCGTCCGGAACGGGGCAACCTGCTCGAGCCGATACTCCACAAGCCTTGCCAGGTCCCGGAACTCCTCAGCAGCCCATGGCTCGACGGGCTGTCGCTCGCCGGACAGGTGACGCGCCACCTCGGCAGCCAGTTTCCAGTTCACCGGCCCGGGCTGATTGAACAGATCAAAAAGCTGGGAGAAGAGGTCGTCGCTCATCCGTCGAGGCTCCCCAGGGTCACATTCAAAGTCATCTCGTCTTCACCGCTGCGAAGAATAAGAACCTCCACGACGTCACCGGCCCGAAAGCTCCTCAGCTTGGCCACGAGGACGTCGCGGGAGACGACAGCGTCTCCTTCCAACTCGACGATCACATCGTTGATCTGGCCACCGGCAGCGCCATACGAAGAGTCGCTCGCCAGCCCCTCGACCAGCAGCCCGACCGGGAACTGAGCTTCTCCTTCGCTGGCTCTGGCCGTCACCACGTTCACGCCGAGCCGAGCATGGTCGACGGTGCCGGTCTCGATCAGATCGCCGGCGACACCAATGGCGATGTCGATCGGTACTGCGAAGCCGATGCCTTCGGGGCCAACGTCCGAGACGGCCACGGCCGTGGTGATCCCAATGAGCTTCGCCTCGGCGTTGACCAGCGCACCGCCACTAGATCCCGGTGAGATGGGTGCGTCGGTTTGGACGAGCCCGAACAGCTCCTCGCCAGGTCCCAGGTTGAGGCGTCGGTTGAGAGCGCTGACGATGCCTGAGCTGACCGTAGGGCCACCTTCGAGGCCAAGCGGGTTGCCAACAGCCACCGCAGGCTCACCGATAGCCAGATCCGCAGATGTCCCTAGTGCGATCGGCACAACGTCCTCACGGTCTACTCGGAGAACAGCGAGATCGGTCACCGGGTCGGAGCCGACCACCTCCGCGGGAAACCGGGCTCCGTCTGAGAATGTGACGAAGACCGAGCTTGTCCCGTCGACGACATGGTGGTTGGTGAGGATGTACCCGTCGCTCCCGTAGACGACACCGCTGCCAGAGCCGCTGAAGATGAACACGTCCGTCTGGATGAACACCGTCGAAGGGATCACGGCCTCGGCCACCCCTGTCGCTGTGATGACATCTCCAAATGTGGGGGGCGGGCCGTCGGAGGCTGGTGCTGTCAGGCTCGGTGGCGGCGGGATTGTGGGTGGGGTTGGCTCTTCGAACACACCGACGAATCCGAGAATGGCGAAGGTGACGCCGGTGCCGAGCAGGGTGCCGCCGATGATGCCGAGGAGGATCGTCCAGCCGTCGGCATCCCTGGCTCTGGAAGCCGGCCCGGGTTCTTGCCCGACCACTGGCGGCTCGGTGTCACGAGAGCCGAGATCTGTCATAGAGTCATGAGTCTATGGACGGTCCCGTGCAATCGATCAGGGTCGCGGTCGGGCCCGACCCGATAGACGCCGCCGCCCTTGTCGACGAGGTGAGCCGAGACGCCTCGGGGGCGACCGTGCTGTTCTTGGGCACGGTGCGTGACCACTCCGAAGGCAAGGAAGGCGTCACTCATCTTGACTACGAGGTCTACGGCGAGATGGTCGAGCCCAAGATCGGGGAGATCATCGATGAGGCTGGTGCCAAGTGGCCCCTCAATGCTGTCGCCGTCGAGCACAGGTCCGGCGTGGTCACCCTTGGCGAGGCGTCGGTTGCTGTCGCCGTCTCGACGGTTCACCGCTCCGACGCTTTTGAAGCGGCTCGCTACATCATCGACGAGTTGAAGCAGAAGGCACCCATTTGGAAGAAGGAGCACTGGCCAGGCGGCGAGGAGTGGAGTCGCGGCAGCTGAGGATTTTGGCCGTCATCCGACGCGCTCCATCTCCCGCCTCTAGTCTCCCCGCTCTGCCGAGGAGGATCTATCGATGACCACTGTTGCTGAGAGGGTTGAGGCCCTTCCTGCCGACTCCGGATATCGAACTGCGGCCTGGATGGTCAAGGAATGGGCGGAGTCCACGCCGGACCGAGTCGCTTTCCGTGAGAAGGACTTCGGCATCTGGCAGGAGACGAGTTGGGCCGAATACTGGGACATCGTCCTCGACGCTGCCCATGGCCTGCTCGCCCTGGGTGTGGATGTCGGAGACCGGGTGTCCATCCACTCGGAGGATCGCCCTGAGTGGGTCATACTCGACATCGCCACCATCGCGGTCCGGGGTGTCTCGACCGGTCTGTATCCCACCAACCCGGCAATCGAGGTGCAATACCTGATCTCGGACTCCGGTGCCCGCATCCATCTCGCAGAGGATCAGGAGCAGGCTGACAAGGTGATGGAGGTCATCCACACCCTTCCCGACCTCGAGAAGATCATCCATGTCGAGCCACGCGGGTTCCGGCAGTGGCGTGATGACGACCGGTTCCTGTTCTGGGACGACTTCATGGATTTGGGGCGACAGCATCGCGCCGACAACCCGGGTGCCGTGGAGTCGCGAATGGCGGAGGCGACGGCAGACGACATCATCACTCTCGTCTACACCTCGGGGACGACCGGACCTCCGAAAGGCGCAATGATCTCGAATGCCAACTTCACCTATGCGGTGGAGCAGGTGATCAATGTGGATGGCCGGGTGTCCAAGAAGCCCGGCGACAGGGTCGGGCCCGACGATCTGATTCTCACTTACCTACCGCTATGCCACATCGCCGAGCGAATCTTCTCGACCTGGACGTCGGTGTCGAGTGGCGCCTCGCTCAACTTCGCCGAGTCGATCGAGACCGTCCAGCAGAACCTCCGGGAGATCCAGCCAACGATCTTCTTCGCCGTTCCCCGGATTTGGGAGAAGATCCACGCCACGATCGCGATCAAGGCCAGAGACGCCAGCGTCTTCAAGCGGATCTGGCTCGGCTTGGGCATGTGGATGGCAGGGATCATCGGCCGGCAGCGCGTGGCCAACGATGGTGACCACACCGTCTTGAGCGGTGTTCTCTACGTGATCGGCTATCCGCTGGTGTTCCGGGCATTGAAGGAGAGGATTGGGATGCGCCGCTGCCGCTACGCGGCTTCGGGTGCAGCACCCATCGCTCCCGAGGTGCTTCAGGACTTCCTCGGCCTTGGCATCCCGATCTACGAGTTGTACGGAATGACCGAGAACTGTGCCGTCGCCACCACCAACCGACCCGGCCGGAACAAGGTCGGCACGGTGGGTGAGCCCTACCCGGGGATCGGGTTCCGGATCGACGAAGAGACGGGGGAGATCCAGACCAAGCACCCCGCGGTGTTTGTCGGCTACTGGAACAAGCCCGAGAAGACCGCGGAGACCTTCACCGAGGATGGCTGGCTGAAGACGGGAGACGTCGGGGAGTGGGTCGACGGGACCCATGTGAAGATCGTCGACCGCATCAAACACATCATCATCACGTCGGGCGGCAAGAACGTCTCGCCTTCGGAGATCGAGAACAGCCTGAAGACATCGCCGTATGTGAAGGAGGCGATGGTCATTGGTGACGGCAAGAAGTTCCTGACGGCCCTGATGGGGATCGAGTTCGATGTGGTCGGTGATTGGGCGACACGCCGCGGAATCCCTTACACGACTTACCGCGATCTCTCCGAGAAGCCTGAGGTGATCGAGTTGATGCAGGGTGTCGTCGGTGAGACCAACGAGAAGTTCGCCCGGGTCGAGAACATCCGTAAGTTCCGGATGATCCCGAAGGAGCTGGACCACGAAGACGGCGAGCTGACGGCGACGCAGAAGTTGAAGCGGGAGGCAATGGACGAGATGTTTGGGGAATTGATCAGCGACATGTACGGGTCGTGAACCCCGACATCCTGATCCTCGCCCAGGAGACGGCTCACCCCAGCCGTTTCGCCGAGATGGTTGTCGAGGGGCTAAGCCTCGGCACCATCTACGCGCTGCTCGCCGTGGGCTTTGTCATCATCTTCAAGGCCACTCAGGTGATCAACTTCGCTCACGGGGCCTTGGCGACGATGGGAGCTTTTCTGGTCGCCTCGGCGGCCACGATCATCGACGTGCCCGGCCGCTGGATGCCGTCGGCACCGGACTGGCTTGTCTGGGCGCTTTCAGTGTTGATCGCTGTGATCGCCATGGCCGGCATCGGGATGCTGCTCGAGAGGGTCTTCCTTCGCCCCATGGTCGGTGAGGAGCTGTTCGCTGTCGCCATCGTCACCTTGGGGCTCGACATCTTCCTCAGGAACTACACCAACGACTGGATCGGCCCGCAGCCCCGGCCGCTTGGTGATCCCTTTGGGGCCGAGGTCGTCGACCTGGGCTGGGTGAGCATCGCCCAGACAGAGATCGCTCAGATCGTGGTCGCTCTGGTGGCAGTCGGTGCGATTGCACTGTTCTTCCAGTCGCGCATGGGCATAGCGATGCGGGCGACCGCCTTCGATCAGGAGGCGGCGCGGGCACAGGGCATCAGCGTCGGCAGGGTGTTCTCAATCTCCTGGGCGATCGGAGCGGTGCTGGCGGCGATCGCCGGCATCTTCATCTCGCTCTTCCCGCGGCGGGCCGCGGGCGTCGACAACACCACCGCCTTCTTCGCCTTCAAAGCCTTCCCGGCGATCATCATCGGTGGTCTCGACTCGGTGGTCGGTGCCATCGTCGGCGGTCTTCTCGTCGGTTTCTCCGAGGCGGCGGCGGGGACCTACCTGACCGGTGTTAGCTTCTTGGGCACCGGCTTCGCCGGCATCGTGCCTTATCTGTTGATGCTGCTGGTTCTGATCGTGCGTCCCTACGGGATTTTCGGCACCGAGGAGATACGAAGGGTATGAGAGGCCGCCCGATGCTCTACTCCTCGTACGAGGCCGATCAGGCCTTGATGAACACGGGGCCCAAGAAGGTCATCCTGACACTCTTTCTCCTGTTCCTTGCGTTCATCCCCCTTCAGATGGTCGAGGGCATCCCTGACCTGATCCCGGGATTCGACTTCCTCGGCAACAACGACTGGCTCAAGCTGCTCTCCACCGCATGCATATTCGCCATCGGGGCGCTCGGGTTGAACGTCCTCACTGGGCTTGCCGGCCAAGTCTCGCTCGGGCACGCCTTCTTCATGGGGCTGGGTGCCTACACAGCGGCGTGGCTGGGCGCGGCGCCGGGACCACTCGCCGGCATCGGGCTTCCAATGTGGATCTGGCTGCCGGCCGCCGGTGTGGTTGCGGCGATAGTCGGGGTGGCCGTTGGCCCGACCGCTGTGAGAGTGAGAGGCCTGTACCTGGCTTTCGTTACGCTCGGCCTTGTCTTCGTTGGTGAGTACATCTTCCGCAACTGGTCGACACTGACTGGTGGGTCACAGTCCGGGCGGACGTTCCCTGACTTCGAGTTGAGGCTCTGGAAAGAGGAGACGCCTCTGGTCGACTTCGCCAACGACGGAACGTGGTTTGGGGTCGCGCTGTCGGGTGAGGCGAAGACCTACTACCTGCTCGTCTTTCTCCTCGTTGTGTTCGTTCTGCTCGCCAAGAACCTGCAGCGGACCAGAGCGGGTCGGGCCTTCCAGTCGATTCGCGACCGCGACATCGCCGCGGAGATCATGGGTGTCAACGAGTTCAAGTACAAGCTGACCGCTTTTGGCATCTCCTCGTTCTACGCCGGTGTCGCCGGAGCCCTGCTGGCCAGCTTTGTCGGGCGCACAATCCCGGAGCGCTGGGACCTGTTCCTATCCGTCCAGTTCATCGCCATCGTGTTGATCGGCGGGGCCGGTGTGGTCACCGGGACGCTGCTCGGCTCCGTCTTTGTCATCACCCTGCCCAGGATCGTCCAGGACTTCACCGGATGGCTCACCGAGTACGTGACGGAGGGGAACGGGGTCTTCGTCTGGCTCGCCGATCTTCTGGTGGTCACCGGCGAGGGTGACTTCGGCCTGATCAACGTTCAGCAAGGCATCGGTTCGGGGCTTTCTGTCTCAATTCTCAACCAGGTCCTCTACGGTTTGCTGATAATCGGTTTCCTGATATTCGAGCCGTTGGGCCTTTACGGGATCTGGCTGCGAATACGTAACTACTGGAAGGGTTGGCCGTTCACATATTGAGCGGTCCAAACGGGATGGCTCTGCCGTCCCGCATACATAGGAGGAAGGAACAACATGAAGATGAAGCCAAGGTGGTTGGCGATCTTCCTGGCGATTGGCCTCGTTCTCGCCGCTTGTAGCCCGAGCGGCGGCGACACGACGACGACCGTCGCGGAGACAGGCACGACCAGCGGCAGCTCGACGGAGGCCACTGATCCGCCCACCGAGACAACTCAGGGTGACATGGGGATCGCCACCGATGTGGGTGTAGATCTCGAGGCGGGCACCATCACTCTCGGTCTGCTTTCTGACCTCACCGGCCCGTTCGGTGCGCTCGTGACACCGATCGTGACCGGGCAGGAGGTCTACTGGGACAACGTGAATGCCAATGGCGGCATCAACGGCCTCGAGGTCAAGCTGGAAGTTCGGGACACCCAATACGTGGTGGACAACCATGTCCAGCTCTACGAGGAACTCAAGGACCAGGTGGCTGCTTTTGGCCACTCGACCGGATCACCGCACACGGTGGCGATCAACGAGGGGCTCCAGAGTGACGGGATCCTGGCTATCCCCCTCACCTGGTACTCGGGTTGGTCGGACACCAACCTCAACTCCAACCTGCTGCATCACGGTGCTCCGTACTGCATCGAGGCGATGAACAGCATCGGGTGGTTGAAGGAGCAGATGGGCGACGGGATATCCACCATCGCGATCGTCTCCCTCCCCGGTGACTTCGGGCTCGACTCGGCTGAAGGCGCCAAGAAGGCAGCCGAAGCCCTCGGTCTCGACGTCGTTGTCGATCTCGCCGGGCAGATCCTGCCCACTGATGAGGCCACGCTGACGGCTGCTGCCGACGCGATCGTCGCCGCCAACCCCGATCTGGTGTGGCTGACATCCACGCCGACCATGTACTCGTCGATCTTCGGCCAGGCCTTGGCCGGTGGTTACCAGGGGACATGGTCCGGCGGTGCGCCTGGCTACAGCCCGGCGTTTGTGGCACCGGACTCGCCGATCAAGGATGCTGTCGCGTCGTCGATGTACTTCGGCATCTACTTCGAGCCGTGGGACGGCAACTCCGCCGGCACGCAGGCTGCCAAGCAGATGCTGGCCGACTCGGGTCGCGAGTTCACGCCGTTCGACTACTACCTCGAAGGGTTCGTCGAAGCTCAGATCATGCATCAGGTTCTGCTTGCTGCCTACGCGGCGGCTGACATGACTCAGGGGGGCATAGTGGCCGCGGCCAAGACCCTCAGTGAGGTGACCTTCGACGGTCTCGCTCCGACGGAGTCCTATGTCGGTAGCTCCAACGAGCAGGTGCAGCGCGCCCAGTGGATGGTCAAGCCCGACCCCGAGGGTCTGGTTTCCGGAGCCAACGGTGGCACCAAGATCGTCGAGGCGAACTACACGTCCGACATCGCCGCCAACTACGAGTTCAACGAAGCCTGCTACCAGCTCGGCTGATAGCCCAGACAGCAGAGATGGGTGGCTTTCGGGCCACCCATCTCACAACCAAGCGAGGATGAGATTTGCTAGCCGTTGAGAACTTGGAGGTCGTCTACAACGACGTCGTCTTGGTTCTGCGCGGCATCTCTCTCGAGGTCGGCCAGGGCCAGATCGTCGCCCTTCTCGGTGCCAACGGTGCCGGGAAGACCACGACGCTTCGTGCCATCACTGGTCTGCTGGATGTTCACGAAGGGGACGTGACCAAAGGCGAGATCATCTTTGATGGCTCCGACATCACTGATGCCGAGCCTTCCAAGATCGTGAGGCAAGGGATCTCTCAAGTGATGGAAGGACGCAGGGTGTTCGCCGAGTTGACCATCGACGAGAATCTCCGAGCCGGTGCCCACGTCAACGGCAATCGCAGTGCGTACAACAGCTCTCATGATCGCGTGATGTCTCTGTTCCCGAGACTCGAAGAGAGGAGGGGGGCCACAGCCGGGTATCTCTCAGGGGGTGAGCAGCAGATGCTGGCCATCGGGCGAGCTCTCATGCAAGACCCGAAGCTTCTGATCCTCGATGAGCCTTCGCTTGGCCTTGCGCCGCTGCTGGTCCAGGAAGTCCGCGACATCATCGTCGAGATCAACGAGCAAGGGACCGCGGTCCTGCTCATCGAGCAGAACGCCAACATGGCACTGACCATCGCCCATCACGGCTACATCATGGAGACCGGCAAGATGGTGATGGACGGCGACCCGGCCCGGCTCCTCAAAGACGACGACGTCAAAGAGTTCTACCTGGGGCTGCACGCCAGTGGGGAGAAGAAGTCGTTCCGTGACGTGAAGCACTACAAGCGCCGGAAGCGGTGGTTGAGTTGAGGGCGCGCTGATGTCAGGCAAGCTGCTCCAACGCAGGGTCGACCGCTCCGGGCCCGCCGACTACGATCACCTGATGGAGGTCAGGGACATCCACCTCTCGTTCAAGGGTGTCAAGGCGATCGACGGTGTCTCGTTCCACGTCGACGATGGCGAGCTGTTCGCGATCATCGGTCCCAACGGTGCCGGCAAGACATCACTCTTCAACTCGATCAACCAGGTGTATCACCCGCAGCAAGGTGACATTCTCTGGAAAGGCGAGTCGCTGATGGGGCTGAAGCCGAACCACACCGCCGAGCGTGGCATCGCACGCACCTTCCAGAACATCGCGCTCTACCCCCACATGACCGTGCTGGAGAACATCCTCACGGGACGCCACGTCCGCATGAAGTCGGGCTGGCTTGCCGGCTCTGTCTGGCTGGGCAAGGCCAAGCGAGAGGAGATGGCGAACCGGGAGATCGTCGAGGGCATCATCGACTTCCTCGAGATCGAGCAATGGCGCAAGTACCCGGTTGGGCTTCTTCCCTACGGCGTGCAGAAACGTGTCGAGATGGGCCGCGCCCTCGCCATGGACCCGGAGATCCTGATGTTGGACGAGCCGGTGGCCGGGATGAACCTCGAAGAGACCGAGGACATGGCCCGGTTCATCCTCGACGTCCAGGACGAGTTGGGGATCGCCATCATCTTGGTCGAGCACGACATGGGCCTTGTCATGGACATCGCCGACCGTGTGCTCGTCGTCGACTTCGGCAAGCAGATAGCGATTGGTGAGCCGGCCGAAGTGCAGCAAAACCCCAACGTCATCAAGGCCTACCTGGGTGAAGAGGTCGAGATCGGTCAGCAGTGATCGACCGGCTCGACCCACCACCGCTGCCCGACTGGCTAGAGGATCAGCTCCCGTTTGATCGCTATCGGGTCCAGGTCGAAGAGGACCTTCGGATGCACGTCATGGAACAAGGCGAAGGCCGCCCTGTTCTTCTTTTTCATGGCAATCCCACCTGGGGGTATCTGTATCGCCGCGTGGCCGAGCAGCTGGCGAGTGAGCCATTCCGGCTGATCATGCCCGACCTGATCGGGCTGGGCCTTTCCGATCGGCCGTTGTCGGTGGCCGACCACACGCTGGCTAACCACGGCAGCTGGATGGCTGCCCTCATCACAAAGCTGGATCTCTCCGATGCGGTCGTCGTCGTTCAGGATTGGGGCGGCCCGATCGGCGGGTTGGCGATGAGAGCCAACCCGGGGCAGATGCGCGGCCTCGTCGTCCTCAACACGATGTTGGGAGCACCCAAACCCGGCTTCACCCCCACACCATTCCACCGCTTCTTCGGCAGCCGCGCCGGACAGGCGATTCCGTGGTACCGGTTCTTGGGCGCCGCCCAGGGCGATCGGCGCTCGATCAGTGGCTTGGTCCAGAAGTCGTACAGCTTTCCGTTGAGCCATTCGCAAGGTGGATCCGGCGCTGCCTCGGCATTGGTCAGGATGGTCCCCGGCTCATTGGAGCATCCCAGTGTTCTGCCCCTGAAGGATGTGGAGGACTTCATCGAGTGTTATGACGGCCCCAGCGCCATCGTGTGGGGTGAGAAAGACCCGGTTCTGGGGAAGGTCCTGAGACGGATCAAGCGGCAGCTGCCCGAAGCCGATGTCACCGTGACCGACGCCGGCCATTTCATCCAGGAAGAGGAGCCGGCGGCCATCGCCGATGCGATTCGGAGGGTGGCAGCGGTTTAGCTCGGCGAAACCGGGCTACTGCGAGAATTGGGCGCATCATCAAATGACTGATTCACCGACTCCAAAGCAGGGACGATCTGCGCCGTGGCCGCTCATCCTCATCGGCTCGCTCATCCTCATGGCTGTTCTCGGGGGAGTGGCCTGGTCCGTCGAGCTGCCCTATGTGGCCTTCGGTCCGGGGCCGGTGTCAGATGCCGCCGACGCCATCGTCGTGGAAGGTGTCGACAGTTACCCGCCTGACGGCGAGTTGCTGATGCTCACCATCGTCAGCCAGGACGTGAACATCTTCGAGGCGATGATCGCCGGGTTTGATCCCACCATCGACCTGGTCGAGAAGCAACGCGTCAGGCGGGTCGGCGAGTCGGACGAGGAGTATCGGAATCGCGTCTTGCAACAGATGGACGACTCCAACTTCCGGGCAGTGGCGGTGGCTCTCGACTACCTGGGGATCGACATGGTGTCCACAGAGGTTGTGATCAACGAGTTTGTCGAAGGGGTCCCTGCTGCGGATGTCCTCGAGCTCGGAGACACCATCGCCGCAGTCAACGGCGTCGGTGTCAGCAGTGTCGCCGAGATCCGCCCATTGATCGAAGGCGTCGGTGTCGGAGAGCCGATCACCGTCACTATCAGCCGCGGCGGTGAGCTGCTCGACATCGAGGTGCTGCTCGCCGAGAGAGACGACGAGCCCGGTGTTCCCATGATCGGAGTGATCCTCGGCGAGTTGAGTGAGCCACCGTTCCCGCTCGGCGTCGAGGCCGGCGATGTCGGCGGCCCGTCCGCGGGGATGATGCACACGATTGCCATCATCGACACCTTGACCGAAGGCGAGCTGACCAACGGCTACGTCATTGCCGGCACGGGCACGATCAGGATGGACGGCACTGTGGGCAGTATCGGTGGGATAAGGCAGAAGGTCCCTGCTGCCGAGGCGGCTGGGGCAACCCACATCCTCGTGCCGGAGGGGAACTACGAGTCGGCGCTGACCGCAGAATTCGAGGACATCGAGATCATCCCAGTGGCCACGATCAGCGAAGCGCTCGCCTTCCTCGAGTCTCTCTCCGAAGCGGCCTGAGACCCGCCGTGAGCGCCGGCGGTACCGTGACTGAGAGCTGATCGCCGGTATCTTCTAGCTCTGGATGGCCAACATCTCAGGGTCTGACATTCGGAGCGCCGAGTTTCGCACTGCAATACGCGGCATCGACCGTGTTGAAGTCGTGGCATTTTTGTCGACTGTCGCCGACCGGATCGACGAGCTGGAGGCTCAGCACGCCACTTTGAGCGCCCAGATCGGTGAGTCCTCTAACCGTGATCTCGAGTCCGAGTTCGATGCCGTGGGGCGTGAGATCAGCGGCATCCTCCAAACTGCCCGGGAGGCGGCTGATGCCATGCGGGAACGCGCCGCGGCCGACGCCGCCGTCTGGCGCGCCGATGCGATGGCGGAGGTCGACGAGTCCCGAAAGCAGGCAGCGGCCGACTCCGAGGCCTTGCGTCGTGACGCCTGGACAACTGGCACGGAGCTGCTGGAACAGTCGGCTGTAGAGGCCGGCAAGATGCGAGACCAGGCCGAGCGAGATGTGCTCACCACGATGGGCGAGGCGGAGAGAGAGGCGCACCGTCTCACCTCGGGAGCCCGTCGGGAAGCTGAGGATGTCGTGCGTCAGGCCACGATGGATGCCGAGAAGACCATGTCACAGGCTGTGAAGCGACGTGACGAGATCATCGACGAGGCCAACCATCAGGCTGCCACAGCTCAGGAGCGAGCCCGCGCCCTGGAACAGCGACGAGACGAGCTGCTCGACGAGTTGGAGAACGTCCGCTCGACCCTTACTCAGCTGGAAGGATCGCTGGAAGAGAAGCGGGAGACAATGGATCTGGTCAGCAGCCCAGATCAGGGCACCACTGTGCGTGTCGTCCCCAATCAGCCGGTCGACATCGAAGAGTGGGAGCCGGGGGAGACGGTTCGGATCGTCCGTGAGGAGGACCCGCAGCCCGCGGCCCCAGTGGTTGTCGAAGCCGATCCCGATCCCGGACCTGAGCCCGACGCCGAGCCGGAGCCAGAGATCACCGCAGAATCGACATCGGAGTTCGAGGCATCACCCGAGCCGGAGACTGACGCCGAGCCCGCACCTGCGCCTGAGCCAATCGAGCCGGCCGAGGAGTCGACTGGTGACGCCCTCGGCGCATTGTTCGCCTCTCTCCGCTCTGGCGCGGATGAGCTGGAGACGGTCGAGTCGGTGTCGCCCGAGACTGAGCCGGATCCCGAGCCCGTGGCCGAGTCGCCGAGCACCACCGACTGGATCGATGAGCGTGACTCTCGTTTGCTCCCGATCACCAACCGGGCACTTCGAGGAACGAAGAAGGCTATGACGGAACTTCAGAACGTCGCTCTCGACGGGCTGCGCACCGACGAGGAGTGGAGACCGGACTCGGCCGGGGTCGACGATGCGCTGCACGGCGAGCTGGTGGGACTGTGGACGGAGAGCTTTGCTGCCGGGCACGCCGTTGCCGAAGTGATGACAGGCTCCAAGATCAAGAGACCGGCGACCCCCGACTCCGATGCCACCAGCGACTTCTCCAAGGCACTGGTAGATGCGGTGAATGCAGCCCTCGAGTCTTCGAGCGGTGGGCAAAGGGAGCGTCAGGCCGCTGCTTCGAAGGTATTTCGGGTTTGGCGCACCGACGAGGCCGAGCGTCGGATCCGCGAGATCGCCATCCACGCATACGAGCAGGCAATAGAAGCTTCGGTCCACGCCAACGTTTGACTCGCTGCTGAGCGGGTTGGCCTGAAGCTCTCGTAGACTCCACTTCGATGTTCACCAGGGCACCCTCCAACTTCGCTGCCGACCGGCGCCGTCCTCTCACGATCCTTCTCGGCATCCTGGCGGCCATCTACTTGCTGCTGACGGCTGCAGGCACCCTTTGGACCGACCTTCTCTGGTTCGACTCCGTCGGATACCGCAACGTTTGGCTGCGGAACCTCTCCCTTGCGTTGCTTCTCGGCACGATCGGGATCGTCTTCGTGTTCGTCGTGCTCTGGTTCAGCTTGCAGCTCGTCGACAGGCTGTCTCCACGCTGGGCCCCGTTCGATCTCACCGAAGAAGAGGAGCTGATCGAACGGTTCCGGGAGTGGGTGGAGCCTCGAGTCAGGCAGGTCCGTTTCGTGGTCACGTCGATCCTTGCGGTGATCCTGGGCCTCACCGTCGCCACTTGGCGGGACGAGGTGTTCCTGTTCCAGAACCATCAGTCGTTTGGGACCACCGACCCCATCTTCGGCGTCGACCTCGGCTTCTACATCTTCAGACTGCCGCTTTGGGAGATGGCCGTCGACTGGCTGTTCAACGTGTTCATCCTCGTCACGGTCGTCGTGGCAGTTGCCCACTACCTGAACGCGGGGATCCGGTTCGACGGCCGTCGGCTATCGGCCACTCGCGGGGCGAAGCTCCACCTGTCGGTGATGTTTGCTCTGGTAGCCCTGGTCAGGGCCGCCTCGTACCGCCTCGACATGTTCGAGATTCTCTACTCGAACAACGCCGAGAAGTTCTTCGGGCCTGGGTTCACCGACGTAACAGCCCGTCTGCCCGCGCTTCAGCTCTTGTTCATCATCGCCTTGATCGCGGCTGCGCTGTTCATCGCCAACATCTTCAGGCAAGGATGGAGCCTCGCCATCGTCTCCGTTGGGGCATGGGTCCTCGTCGCCGTGCTCGCGGGGACCGCCTATCCAGCGGTCATCCAGCGTTTCTCCGTGCTCCCGGACCAGCTCGGCAAGGAGATGCAGTACATCACCAACAACCTGGATGCCACACGGGCCTCTTATGAGTTCGATCGGGTCGAGGTGCGCAACTTCGGGGCCTCGACCGATCTCACCGCGGAGGACATCGCCGAGAACAGTCTCACCATCGACAACCTCCGCATCTGGACCACTTCTGTTCTTCCCAAGACCTATCAGAACTTCCAGGAGCTGGAGGTCTACTACGCCCTGCCCAACGTCGACACCGACCGTTACGTGGCCAACGGGGAGCCGCGTCAGGTGATGCTCGCCGTTCGGGAGTTGGACGAAGACGAGTTGCCTAGAGACGACTGGCAGAACACCCGTCTCTTCTACACACATGGGTACGGAGCCGTGGTCAACGAGGCCAACCAGGTCCAGTCTGACGGGCAGCCCAACTTCCTCTTGAAAGACGTTCCACCGGTGGCGTCGGTGCCAGGTTTGGAGTTGTTGGAGCCGCGGATCTACTTCGGTGAGACCTACGAGCCCGGGCGGCCGGTGATAGTCCGCACCGGCTCCGAGCCGCAAGAGATCGACATCCCGCTGCCCGAGGGCACTCAGTACAACCAGTACGAGGGTGAGGCCGGGGTCACCATCGACAGCATCTGGAAGCGGATCGCTTTCGCCTTCCGATACCGGGACTTGAACCTACTGATCTCCAACCAGATACGTGAGGACAGCCGTGTCCTGGTCGAGCGCAACGTCAATCAGATAGTCAAGGACATCGCACCCTTCCTGGTGGCCGACACCGACACCTACCCGGTGATCCTCAACGGCCGGGTGCTCTGGGTGGTCGACATGTACACGACGACCTCGTTCTACCCGTACTCACAGCCGATCACCGAGAACTCACTCGACCGGCTGCCTCTCACCACGGACATGACCGCCGACACCAACTACATCCGGAACTCTGTCAAGGCAGTGGTCGACGCTTGGAACGGCGACGTGACCTTCTACCTGGTCGACCCGACCGATCCGATAGCCAGAGCTTGGGCAAGTGCGTACCCGGGGATCTTCGAGCCGCAGGAGAACATGCGGCAAGGCTTGGTGGAGCACCTTCGTTACCCCCAGGACCTGTTCAGGATTCAGAGTGAGATCTACCTGGAGTATCACGTCACCGAGGAGAGCCAGCTGTTCTCCGGCAACGACGCCTGGTCGTTCCCCGGCGACCCGTCGACCTTCAGCCGTGAGGATGATGCACGGTTGCTCGGTGACGTTCGAGGCTTCATCAACAACGAGGGACCGCTGGAGGAGGTGCTGCCCTACTACCTGCTCACGGAGCTGCCTGGTGAAGACCAGCTCTCGTATCTGCTGCTCCAGCCGTTCAACCCGCTGGCCAAGAGAAACATGGTCAGCTTCATGGTGGCCGATTCGACGCCTGGCTCCTATGGCCGTCTACTCGACTATCGGATGCCTTCTGGTGTGCTCGTCGACGGAACCGAGCAGGTCGGTCAGCGCATCGAGCAGGACGCCGAGATCTCCGAACAGCTGAGCCTGTGGCGTGGCGACGGATCGAAGGTGATCAAGGGGGACCTGTACGTGGTGCCGATCGAAGATTCGGTCATCTACTTTCAGCCCATCTACCTCGAGGAGGAAGGTGGGGCCTTCCCCGAGTTCCGTCGTGTTGCTGTGGTCTATAGCGATCGAGTGGAGTGGGCGGAGTCACTCGACGCGGCTCTCGAGTTGGTCTTCGGGCCGGTCACGGGTGGCAGCGGAGAGGGCAGCACGGACGGTGGTGACGGCGAGCCGACTGAACCGTCTGATGGCGACGCCACAGTCGGGGAGCTGCTCGAGCGGGCAAAGACAGCGTTCGACAATGCGAACGCTGCCCTGGCTCAAGGTGATCTCGCCGGCTATCAGCGTTGGATCAACGAGGCCGAGGCGGCCCTCCTGGAGTTGGACTCGATCCTCGACGGGTCGACTTCGGCAAGCGCGCTCATCATCAACTGACGTCTTCTCGCAGAGCGGGCCGTTGCCCTAACCTGTGGCTATCGAGCGAAACGAGAGTTTTTGGCCAAGGACAGTGACGAATACATAAGGATGCGGGGGACCGTCGTGAAGATGCTCCCGGATTCGACATTCGAGGTGAAACTCGAAAGTGGGTTTGAGCTTCTCGCCAAGCCCTCCGGGCGCATGCGGCGCGGCCGGGGTATTCGCGTCCTTCCAGGAGACAGCGTCGACGTTGAAGTGTCGACGTACGACCCCACCCGGGGTCGGATCGTCTGGCGCTACCGCTAGGGCTGGTCGATCGACCAGATCCGCTCGACTATCGAGTTCTCGTCGATCCAAACCCCGACCACTTCGAAATCAGGGAACATCGTCTCCAAGCTGGCAACCGCTAGGGCTACCTGCTTTTTCTGGGTGTCGTCGGGAACGAGGTTGGCCGCACAATCGGCATGGGCCACGACGCCGATCTGGGTCGACCTGTGCTTGTCGAGCGAGACCTGGAGATCAGCCAGGATCACCGCGGTGCGGTCGGTTGTCTCTGCGATGTTCTTGATCATCCCGGCCGCAGTGACGGTGTCGATCGACCTGACGCCAAACGTCTGGGTCAAGTAGTCGGATGTGCGGCGTTGGAAGCGGCCGTCGATGCAGGCCAGTGCGGAACCGAAGTCTTTCACTCGGCTCGATTGTAAGGAAGCTCACAGCCCCGGGCCGGTCCGGGGGGCTGGCCTGTTCCATGTCGGAGTTGATTGCGGGCATCCGGTGACAAGAGATGTGGTGGGAGCTAAGCCGTCGCTATCGCGTCTCGGGTCATCTCCAAGCGGGTGCGCACCTCATCGGCGACCATGTGGACGCCGCTTTCGCCGACGAGATCTAGCACCACGGCAGGATCCATGAAGTCCACCATGACCCTCTCGTCTTCGAGGGCTCTGACGACCACGTTGCAGGGCAGAAGCACGCCGATTGCCGGCTCTTGGCTCATTGCCTCGTTGGCGAATCCCGGGTTGCAGGCGCCCAGAATGAGATAAGGCTTGTGCTCGACGCCGAGCTTCTCCTTGAGAGTGGCCGCCATGTCGATCTCGCTGACTATCCCGAAATCGTGATCTGCGAGAGCTTCTCTGGTCTTGGCGACCGCAGACTCGAACTCCTCGTGCAGGGTCACGCTGAAGTGATATGGCGCCATGGTCCTCCTTGTTGGTGTGCTACCGAAGGTATGTGTGGCGACTGCGCGGGGATAGGGGCGTACGGCCCCGTCCGAAGTGACCCGTGACCCGACCCGGTGACGGAAACCGCCCGTTCATCAAGCAGAGCTAACGTCGCCGGCCGTGGCCAATCATCCCCATCAGGCGTTGAAACGGGAGCTCGGAGTCACCGGAGCCGTGCTCATGGGCCTCGGCTCGATCGTGGGGACAGGTGTTTTCGTCAGCATCGGCATCGCGGCCGGGTTGGCCGGGTCGACCGTGGTCTTGGCGGTGGGGCTCGCTGCTTTCGTGGCAATGGCCAATGGGCTCAACAGCGCACAACTTGCGGCGGCCCATCCTGTGAGCGGGGGAACCTACGAGTACGGGTATCGATTCCTCAACCCTGCTCTCGGGTTCTCGGCAGGTTGGATGTTCCTGCTGGCCAAGTCGGCGTCGGCGGCCACAGCGGCTTTGGGCTTCTCGGCTTACACACTCGATCTGCTCGGCATCGACGCCAGATGGCTGATCCCTATGGCGTTGGGAGCGGTGCTGGTTCTCACCTCAATCGTCTTGGCCGGGATCCGAGGCTCGAATGTCACCAATGCCGTTGTCGTCTCGATGACGCTCGCGGCTCTGGTCGCGTTTGTCGTGTTCGGATTCTCCGACATCGAGCCAGGCAACTTCGACGGGTTCCTGGCTGCAGGCGGGACGGTTGGTCTGCTGGAGGCGACGGCGTTGATGTTCGTCGCATACACCGGGTACGGGCGGATCGCGACGCTGGGGGAGGAGGTGCGGGATCCGGCACGGACCATTCCAAAGGCGATCATCACGACACTGGTTGTCAGCATGTTCCTCTACGTGTCGGTCGCCTATGTGGCCGTGGGTGTCGCTGGTGCCGGTCGTTTGGCTGATCTCACCGCTGAGCTGGCTGCACCCCTCGAAGTGCTGGCGGCCGAGTTCTCTGGATCGGGCCTGGCTCGGGTGGTGGCGATCGGGGCGATCACAGCGATGCTCGGAGTGTTGCTCAACCTGATCCTTGGCCTGTCCCGTGTCCTCCTGGCGATGGGCCGTCGTGGTGACATGCCGGCTGCGACTGGACGGGTCAACGAAGCAGGCACCACACCGGTGGCGGCGGTGCTGGTGATGGGAGCGGTCGTCGCCGGCCTGGTGTTGATCGGTGATGTGAGAACCACTTGGACGTTCAGCGCCTTCACGGTTCTGATCTATTACGCCATCACCAACCTGGCTGCACTGCGTCTCACTCCCGAGCAGCGGCGCTTCCCCCGATGGGTGGCGGTGGCCGGGTTGGCGGCGTGTCTCTTTCTGGCCTTCTGGGTGGAGCCGATCGTTTGGCTCATCGGCTTGGGTCTTCTCGCCGTCGGGTTCGTGGCAAGGGCGCTGGTCCGATCGACTGCCCGCTGAGCACAACCAGGTTGCGCACAACCCGGCCGCCCGTACAATTGACGATTCACCCGACGCGGGGTGGAGCAGTCTGGTAGCTCGTCGGGCTCATAACCCGAAGGTCGCGGGTTCAAATCCCGCCCCCGCTACTACAAGAAAACCCAGGCACCGCCTGGGTTTTTCTTCTGTCTAGGGCCAGTGGTGCGAGTCCGGAGCTGGCGTGACCCGTCGGATCTTGGATTATGAGCGGGAACATCGAACAAGCCGAGCGGCGATTTCGTTCATCAATACCTCTGTACGCAGTAGACTTATCAAGTTAACTTGATGCTGTGGATCCCGTGATTCTGGACAGCGCTCGCAAGCACGGGGTCGAGGACGAGGACATCATGCACGCCTATCGAAACCCTATCCGTGTGTTCGACCTTGGCGATCTGGTCATGCTCATCGGGGCCGACCGGAACGGTCGCTTTCTCGAGATTGGTGTCGCTGAGGGCGAGGGCGTCGAGTTCGTCATTCATGTAATGCCCGCTAGATCGAAGTTCCTGAGGTGATCGTCATGCCCCGATCCATACAAAACATCCTTGATCACGCCAACGAGTTGGCTCGCCGTTTCGAGGAGTACGAGCCCGACGGTGCGGACGAACGCCCTGTAGGGGAGTATCTCCTGCAGCGGGCTGCCTTGAACCGAGCTCGGAGTGAGCGTCAGATCGTCGACTCAATTGTGACGGCTCGAGCTGCTGGGATCTCTTGGAACAAGATTGGGGAGATCCTCGGAACCTCGGCTCAGGCTGCTCAGCAACGATACGGCGAGGTCGTAGAGCAGGTCTGACCCACAACGTATTCGATGTCGAACAGCCGATCCGACGTTGAGTGCCGCCAGTCAGTGCCCCCAACAGTGCCGAGAGTGTTTCTGTCGGGCTGGTTGGACTGGCTTGCAGGTCCTTGATTGGGATTTTGACCTGGTGCGTCGTGGCACCCGCTGGCTGGTGTGGTCGGTGCTCGAGGCGGAACCACCCACGCCGGCTGCGATCTCCACGGATTCGACTACGCCTACGGCAACGACGACCTCGACCACTTCACCCGCACCGCTGACCTCGTTGGTGGAGGCTCCCATCGCAGCCGCTGAATCCGCGGTTGTGACCGAATCCGGCATCAAGCTCCCGATTCTCAGTGCCTGGATCGTCGTGTTCACCTTTGTCGGTGTCGTTGCCGCCGGGTATCTAGCGCTCCGGTTGGAGCGGCGGGAGCTATCCGGATTCAGATGGGTTTGTCTGCGGTTCACTTCTCACTGATACACACTTTGGGTGTATCAGTGATGGGTCAGAATCGGCTGGCGTAGTTGAGTGCTCGTGAATACACGTTTAACGTGTATTCACGAAGAGTTAGGTGTATGCATGGTCAGACAGCCGGCACTTGAGATGCTGGACCGCCTTGTGGCGTCAGGCAGGGAAACGTTCACAAGTTCCGAAGTGGCGGAGATCCTGGATCTCTCACAACAGAGCGCTAGCAACCTCCTTACGAGGTTGGTCAACCAAGGTCTCGTTGACCGAGTCACCAGGGGTCATTACGTCATCCGGCCGATTGGACGACTGGGGACGTCCGCCGCTGCGGAAGAGACTGCACTGGCCGTCGCGGCGATCTTCTCCAAGAGGGCCCATCGCATCGGCTACAGGTCAGCCCTTGCCTTCCACGGGCTGACCATCCATCCCACTCGAAGAATCCAAGTCGCGTGTCCCGAGCTGGTGCGAGTTCCGGAGCTTTCGGGCCGCCCGCTCCAGGTCATACAAGAGAGCCGCGAGTTCGTCGACATCGGGGCGGTCGACGCCGGTCATGGCGCGCGAGTATCGGACGTCGAACGAGCTCTGATCGACGGAGCTCGGCGGGTCGAGCTGGTAGGTGGGCTCGACGTGCTCGCCGAAGCTGTTGAAACGGCAGCACCGGGTGTCGATGTGGATGTCGTTGTCGAGTACTCATCGAAACTCAACGAGCCCTCTGCTCGCCGGCGTCTCAGTTCAATAGCGCGCGTTCTGCGACTCGAGCAGTTGGCTAATGGCCTGCTTGCGGATCTTGAGGCCGGGTTTCGGGATGTGCGTGCCGACCCGGCGGTCAAGAAGCCGTCTGATTGGACCGATCCGGCGGCGCGCGTGGTCTGGTCCAGCACCGACCTGGACACTGTTCGTCGGTCATAGCTCTCATGCTCACACTGGATCGGATCACCAAGAGAGCGGACGAAGACAACGTCGATGCTGATGTTGTCGAGCGGGACTACGTCCTGACCCATGTGATGGTCTCCCTGGCACTGCACCCAGACAACGCCCATGTCCAGTTCAAGGGAGGAACAGCACTTCGCCTATGCCACTTCCCCGACTACCGGTATTCGGCTGACATCGATCTCAACCGTGACCCCACCGCCTCCGAGAAACAGATACGACAGCTCCTTGAAGAAGTTTTGACTGCGACTCGCGATCGTGTCGGCCTAACGCATCTTCGACTCCAAGACGGCGAGACAGCCGCGATCGAGTTCATCGGACCCAAAGAAACCAAGAAGCCGCGTCTCATCAAACTGGATATCGCCGAAAATGAACTCGTAATCGACCACGACAATCACTCAGCCATTCTCAAGAGGTACGAGGATCAGCCGGAGGCACCACCGCTGCGGGTCTACTCCCTGGCAGAGATGGCAGCTGAGAAGCTGCGAGCCATGATGCAACGCCTGCAGTGTCGCGACCTATTTGATACTTGGTATCTCCTCGAGCATGCAGGCGTCGACCCAGGCGAGATCACGGCTGACTTCGAAGCCAAAACCCGACACCGAGGTTTCGACCCAGGTGATTTTCCGCAGCGGTACAAAAGGAGGCTCGCCGAGTATCAGCAGCGTTGGACCAAAGAGCTATCCCAATACATGGCAGACCCACCGGACGTCGACCGTGTCATCCGGGAAGTCACGCGGCGCTTGCGTCAAGCCGGCTACCTCCAATCAGGTGAGTGATGGACAGCCTTCTTGCGGTGCTCGGCGGTGCCCTTGCAGGCGGGCTAGTGGCGCCCTGCTTGACCATGAGGATGCCGAAGACATCACGGATCCGCTCCGGGCCGCCGCTAGCGAGAGTCAGCGTCGCGGCACCGGTCGAACGGGTGGCTCGGTCGCAGTGTCTCCCGTTGGACTGGCGAGGGCTCGCTCCAGGGATGTGAAGAGCTCGAGCACTTCGGGCGCTTCGAAGATCCGGTAGCGCTGTTTCTCGATGTTGCGCTGGATGAGGATCCCGGCCTCGACGAGGCGGTTGACTGCGGAGCCGGCGGCGACGTCGGATCTCTCAGTCAGGCGGGCGGCGGATTCGACAGTCAGCAGCGGAACGCCGGGAAGGACATCGAGGAGGAGATCCACGGCCGAGCCCTTGCGGACGGTCCCGAGTGTGCCCCCCCAGTGTTCGACTAGGTCGTCGATGTCGGCGGCGTAGGCCTGGGCGTCGTTACAGGCTCGCAGCGCGGCACCGGCGAAGGTGCGAAGCCAGACGCGGGCGGCAGTCGAGCGCTCGGGGCTGTCGGCTGGGTAGAGGTGACGAAACGCGGTCAACCCTGAGATGTAGTCATCGACCCAGGTGGCGAGGACCAGGCTGATGGGTGGGACGAAGGCGGAGGCGACGCCTCGTCGGCGGAGGATGATGTGGATAAGGGCGCGGCCCGAGCGCCCGTTTCCGTCGGCGAAGGGATGGATGGTCTCGAATTGGGCGTGGGCGATGGCGGCCTGTACGAGCGCCGGGTGCTCGTCTCCGTTGACATAGACCGTGAGGTCTTCCAGAAGATGCTTGACGAACTCGGCCGGAGGCGGGATGAACGTGGCGCTGCACGGGTTGTATGAGCTGCCGCCGATCCAGTTCTGTTCCTTGCGGATGACACCCCCGAACTCCGGGGTTGGGGAGCGCTTCATCAGGGTCTGATGGATTCCCAGGAGGTCGGCGAGGGTGATGTCTTTTTGTCGGTCTGCCAAGGTGATCGCCGACTCCATGGATGCGATATTGCCGAGAACCTCGACGGCGACCCGGTCGCCTGCTTCGCCACTCTCGACGAGGAGAGCTTCGGCCTCGACGAGGCGACGCCCTCCGGCGTCGAGACCTTCGATCTTCGACGAGGCGACGGACTCGGCCCTGAGAAGAAAGCGCGCCAGTCCTTCGAGGCTGACGTGTGTGGTCCCGGCTTGGTTGAGGTCTCGGATCGCTGCTTCGGCATCGGCGATGTCGGCGGCCACGTCGCCGGGGAGGGTCAGCTCCCAGCCGGCGAGGGGATCGGGAAGGTAGGCGTCGTAGTTGCAGCCCCGTCGATCGCGGCGGGTCATGCCCTGAAAACGGGCTTCCCATCGTTGGTGGAGGAGTTCAGCCATCCTTCGGTTCCGATCCCTGTAAGCGAAGGCTAAGAGAGAAGCTTAGCTTAGAATGACGCTAAATGAAGGGACACGGGAGTAAGGGGAAGGCTCGAAGGCCCGTTCCTCCCACCCGATCGGCCCAGTTCGAATGTGACCAGCTACACCAGAATCCGTCGGTGTCGCTTGTTACTTTCGACGGTGTGGACCCAAGGGCGAATCCATGAAGCCAACCGAGTATGAGCACCACGTCGCCGATGTCCTCCGAGCGGAGGGCTGGGCCGCTCGGGTCACTCCGCCCAATCGCGACTTCGGGCTTGACATCATCTGTGAGCGGCCGGGTCGACGCCTCGGTGTCCAGGTCAAGATGTATGGCGACGGCAGGCCCATCAACGCCCAAATGGTCATGCAGCTCCATGGCGCAGCCGCACACCAGAACTGCGGGGAGATGATGATCGCCACGAACGGCCGAGTACTGGACGACGCGCGACGCGTCGCTGAGAAGCTGCAGGTTGAGATCCGGCAGGTACCCGTGCCGGTGCCCGGGACTCGACGCGTAACGCCCGAGCCTGGCGAGCGAACGGCTCTCGAGTTCGACCGCCTGTGGGAGGAGCAGGTGATGCCTCTTGCCGGACAGGTGCTGACCAGGTCGAACGGGAGTACCAACGAGATTCTTGGTGTCGACTGGACCGGGATCATCCGGCGAACGTCCAATGGGTCGATTGGAAGGATCGACATCGAGATCTTCAGGTGGACTGTGGAGCGACTACTCGATGGTGAGGTTGTGCTCCGACAGGAGATCAACAATCAGTAACCCAAGCGCGCATCCTCCGGTGTGATGCTTGTTCTGAGCGCGCTCCCGTTCTTCACGACCGTGAAAGTGAGCGGGAAGAC
Source organism: Acidimicrobiia bacterium (assembly GCA_028284765.1). Taxonomy (GTDB): domain Bacteria; phylum Actinomycetota; class Acidimicrobiia; order Spongiisociales; family ZC4RG35; genus JANQRA01. The sequence continues at coordinate 48,258 of JANQRA010000019.1, read as the reverse complement.
CGGCCTACGCAAGCAGGAGCCGACGTGAAGGAGCGACAGCTGACACCCGTCTGGCTCCGAGAGGAGGGGTTCGAGGGGTTCTCGACCATTCAAGACATCCGTTTCTGTCGAGCAGTGGTGTCGCCGCAGCCCGGCGTCTATGTCGTCTTCAGAGAGGATCTTGGTCCGATCAACTTCCTCAGCAGGAGCACCGGAGGTTGGTTCAAGGGTCGTGACCCGTCAGTGAGCGCCGACGCCCTTGCCGCGAAATGGGTGGACGACGCGTACGTGCTCTACATCGGGAAGGCTGAAGCCGGCGCGCGCGGTAAACGGGGAATACGCACCCGGCTTGATGAGTACCTCAGGTTCGGCATGGGCGAGCCGATCGGCCATTGGGGAGGGAGGTATCTGTGGCAACTCGCAGGGGCCGATGAGTTGCTCGTCTGTTACAGGGCCTGTTCCGACCCTGCTGGAGAGGAGCGACGCCTCCTCGATCTCTTTCGTTCCGAATACTCCGCGCTGCCTTTCGCCAACCTTCGGCGGGGTTGAGGTGAGGTCGGGTCGCGTCGGGTTGATGAGCCCTACCGTGCCGGGCTGAAACAGCACACGCCGAACAGCAGATGGATGAGATCCCAAGTCGGTGAACGCCGAAGGGCAGGCCGACGTGGATGCTGCTGATACCACTCGTAGACGTCGTCGACCATCTCTGGAATCGTCATCTGGCCGCCCATGAACTCGACGTCGTTTCGGAGGGCGGCACCGAACTCACGACCGGTGGCATCCCAGTCGTGCTCGGCTTTCGCCTCGACGACCACTCGGGGCCTGCCGGATTCCAGGTCAAGGCTTGTCTCCACCCGTACTCCACGGTGGTACTTCTGATGCCGTACAGTGAAGATCGATAACCCATAGATTGAAGCAAGGCTATGGAATCGAAGCTGATACACGCCCGCGAAATCCAGCAAGGAGATGTGATTGAACTGGGTGGTGACCCTTGGTCGGTCACTACGGCGCTGGTTCCGAAGTATCGATGGGTTCCCTTGAAAGTGGAGCTCACGCTGGTGGATACGGGTGAATTGATGGCCAACCCATTCGGGTCTGCGACGCAAAAGGTTCGGTTGGCTGCAAGTGAGAGAGTCAAGCTGGTTTGGCGGCTTGACAATCTGGAGAACAGCTGAGAAATTCACACCGCCCTGGGTGACCGTCGGCGGGCCGACATTTACCTGAGGGACTAGCCAGCCATTGCGTCTCGACCTCGGTTGACTCCTTGAGGGTTTGCCTCGGATGTGAGGAATGTGCACCTTGTCAATGTCATTTGCTGCGACCGCCGAAGAGTTTTTGAGGCTTATGGGTCACGATCCTGACGTGAAGCAAAGTGTTCGTGCTCCTGGAAACTCGTTGATTGGCCATGAGCGCTCGAGTCGAGGGTTCGACTACCTCTTCTTAACAGAAGATGCCATCTGTTTCTTGCGGCCGAATCCCACTCCTCCGGTCATGGCGAGGCTGTCCCTCTCTTCTCTCACGGGTTTGGAATTGAACGCAACCAATCTCCTGTTTCTTGAAGCCGAGCCACACGCGCATGTGACCGTTGCCGAGGGTCGCAAGGGGTGGGGCTCGAAGATCAAGGGTGTGACGACCGAGGAGTTGGAAGCCGAATCCTTCTTTGCGATGTTCCCAAGTTGGGCCATCTTGCGAAGAGATCTGGCCTTCGCTGATTCGGTCGCTTCTTCAGCTGGTCTCTCACGCCGTCAGGATGATGAACTTCAAGACCTCGGCATCACTGCATGGGGGAGAAACGACCCGGTGGCAACGGCCCAAGAGCACGACGCCCCGGAGACAACACCGATAGCGCAGGTACCGATCGAGGACCTCTCCAACGCTGAGTTGAGGCGGGAAAGAGATGCTGGGCTAGTGGAACAATCCGTCGACGATTTGAGTGTGACGATCGATGTGGAGTCGCACAACTTTGTAGGGGCCCCCGATCGTTTCCACCGGTTGTTCGAGTCCTTTCAAGACGACTCGCGCATGGTGGTCCTCGGCGGTCTGCGGCCTGACGAAGCGCATGTCATGGAGCCGATCGATGAAGTGTTCCAAGCGAATGCGCGGCGGGCTTACCAAGCCCTGCCTGCAGGAAGCGACGAGTTTCGTCAAGAGTTCGCTAGACGGATGTACACCCTGATGGTTTGGGGGTGGGCCGTCACCGAGGCCCTTCTGAAACTGCGTGGCCTTTTTGCCGAACTCGGTCGACCAGTCGAAGAAATCCGGGGCCTAGCTGATTCTCTCCTACAAGACTTTGATCTCAACTCGATGAGTGATGCCGGATTCTATGTTGTCGACAACCTTCGAGGGTATACCGTCGCCCAGACTCTAGAGATCCCGATTGAGGTGGCAGAGTCCCACATGCTGGCGAATTGGATGGTCCAACAAGGCGACCAAGCAGTTCTCTTCGGAGTGACGTTCGCTATGGCCGCAGCCGGTGTTCGGGAGCTTTAGACCGGGGCTTCGTCGTTCGCGACCGAACTGCCAATGGTTCGGTCCAGCATCGGGGTGGCAGTTTCTCGAACGACTCTTGCGCGTTGTCTCTCACCCGCCGGACCGGTGGTTTCAAAAGTCGATGACTTCGCTGTGGAATACTCCGGCCTCATGGTGTTACGACCCGGAACTGTGAATAGCCACGCCGTTTGGCTGTTTGCTTGTCTCATCGCAGCCGTTGTTGTGTGGGTGCCCGCTGGGGCGACAGCACAATCGGAGGCGGTGTGGGAAGGCGAGCTTGTTGCGACCGATCCTCCATACGGGACGTTGAAGGAATCGATCGAAGGCAACATCCGCATTACCCGCCTTGCCGATGGCACCTTCACCATCGATGCGTTCATCACCTACGAGTGGGGCCCGTCTGATGCGTGCTCGAACTTCACAACGCGAGGTGGTTCCGGTGCCGGCGTCTTTGTGGAGAGCTTGTTCGGAGTTCAGGGTCGGAACGGCATCGAGTTCACCGTCAACTCCTACAACGACCACACCACGACGTGTGACGGAGATCCCCACGCCAACACGTCGAGCGAGGGGAGTTTCCATCTCGATGTCGAGGGCAACCGGATCTTCGGGATGGCTCCGGCAGGCGGACCAGAGTTCGAGCTCGTCGGTGCGGAGGTACGACCCACCGCCGGCGCTGACGAAGAGACGGCCAGCGGTGATGAAGCGGTGCTCGAGCCCGGCGTCATCGAACGCGACGGGAATCTCTACCTCAACGCCCCGGAGGGCGGCGTCTTGGCTCTCACCCGCGCCGACCTCCCCGAATGGGCTCGCGACCAGATTGCCGTGACCGGCGGGTTCATCGCCTCCGCCGCCACGCCAGACCGGCTCGGGCCCGGCGACCGGACGGTCACAATCGACGGGATCGCAGTCGCCCGCGTCAACGACCGGACCGTGCGAGGCAACCTCGTCGTAGAAGGCTCGGACCGGATCTATGTCAATGGCGTGCCCGTGGCGGTGCTGGGCGGTGGGGTCGCAATGGTCACTTCCACCGCTGGATTCGTGCCGGACGTCGCGGGTGTCATCGTGCTCCCAACCGCCACTGCCGAAGAGCAACTCGAGATCGAGCTCTACGAGATCAATAACAACCTCCGACAGCAGCTGAAGGAGGTCGAAGAGTACGCGAACCGCGCCCTCGAGCTGCTCGAAGAAGACGCAGAAGCAGGCGACACGCGCATCGAGATCGACGCCAGTGAATTCGAGATAGGCGACGAGATCTCCATCGGGGGACCCGAAGGCGACGCCGAGATAGCGGTGGTCGCCGACAAAGGCTCTCTCATCCTCGAGGAGCCGTTGCAGTTCAGCCACCCGGCCGGGTCCCTCGTGATCGAAGTCGACCCAACCGGCTTCCCGACCATCGCCTCTCTCGAGGACGACGGCGGTTCAATGGCACTGCTCATAATCGGTGCCGTTGCGGTTGTGGCCGTGATCGGAGCGGGAATCGTGCTCAGCCGCCGGCGCGGTGCTCAGGAAGTCGGCGGGTAACGACGGCTCGTGCCGGAGCTTGGGGGCGGCGGTCAGGGTCGTAGCTCCTGTTTGAGATCTAATCCGTCGGTGAAACGCGTTGACAGGTTGAACTGTCAGGGTGTATGTTCATCCTTGATTTGTTCGCTCACAAAAATAACGTAGAGCCAGCGACAACAGCAGTTTCTCGGGATGGTTCCCGTGGCTCAAGATTCATTCGTTCAATGACCGAACATCCGCGACGAACGGTGGTGGGTCATGGATGATCGCCGCCTCGACCGTGATGCGATCAAGCGTGTCAACCGCAACCTGGTGCTCAACCTGGTGAAGAGTGACGGTCCGCTTTCCCGGCGTGACATCGTTCGCCGTTCAGGTCTCAGTGCAGCGACTGTCAGCAACCTCACGGCGGAGCTGATCGCCGAGGATCTGGTTCATGAGATGGGCCCCGGTGAGACCACTCGTGGCCGTCCACCGGTTCTCTTGAGGCTCAACAATCGAGCCGGGTTCGTGGTTGGTGTCAAGGTGATGGAGGAGAGGTTGGCCGCGGTGGTCACCGACCTCGACGCTGAGGTGCTCGCCTATCGAAGTGATCCCCTTCCGACACCCCGACAGACGGAGAGTGGCCGGAGTATCGACCCGGCCGAGGTGGTCGCTGCGATAGCCGAGACCGTTGAGCATGTTCTGAGCGAGGCCGGGGTGGACAGGTCGGCAGTGCTCGGTTTGGGCGTCGGGCTGGCGGGCGTTGTCGACAGCCAGACAAGAAGAGTGGTGTTTTCGCCCTTCTTCGCGTGGCGAGACGTCGATCTGGCTGGTCCGCTCAGGCGGCGCCTGGGAATGGACGTCATCTTGGAGAACGACGTCAGTGCGCTGACCATCGCTGAACAGTGGTTCGGCCACGGCCACAACTATGACCACTTCTGTGTTGTGACCGTCGGTACGGGCGTCGGCTTGGGTGTGGTTGCGAACGGCCAGTTTTACCGGGGGGCCGGTGGCGGAGCGGGAGAGCTCGGCCACACCACCCTGGTGGAGGGTGGCCCCACTTGCGACTGCGGCAAGACCGGGTGTCTCGAGATGCTGGCTTCAGACCGTGCCGTGGCCCGACAAGCCAGCAGGCTCGTCGCCGACGGCGAGCTCGAGCTGGGGACACCGACTATGGCCGAAGTTGTCGCGGCGGCGCGTCGCGGGGATGAGGTAGCCCAAGGACTGCTGGCGGAATCGGGCCGGTGGCTGGGTGTGGGCATCGCCAACGTGGTCAACCTGTTCAACCCAGGTCTTGTGGTCATCGGTGGTGAGGGTGTCCACGCAGGAGAGTGGCGTTTCGCGGCGATGCGCAAGGCCTTCCAAGAGCATGTCTTCGATGGGCTGGCCGATCAGACCGAATTCGTGATCGAGCCGGCTGGTGACGACACATGGGCTCGTGGTGCCGCCTGTGTGGTGCTTGGTGAGATGTTCAAATCCCCACTGCACAAGACACGAGGCTTCGAAGTGTCTGCATCTTCGGGTCGGGTGCAGGCATGAACTGGGTGGGCTCGGTGAAGCACTGGTGGATGGTGTTCGTCGCGCCCAGCCTCAGTTTGCTCCTCATATTCACCGTGGTCCCGATCCTGGTCGCCGCTCTGTTGAGCTTCTACGAGTGGAACCTGTTGACACCACCTGAATTCGTAGGTTTGAGCAACTTCCGCGAGCTCGCAGGTGACGGCGGGTTCTGGGCATCGGTTGTTCACACCGTCGTCTTCATCGCCGGCTACGTGCCCGTAGTGACTGTCGCAGGCTTGGGGTTGGCCACCCTGTTGAACCGTCGCAGCAGAGCAGCCGGCATCTCCCGGATCCTGTTTTTCATGCCTGTTGTCTCGGCCTGGGTCGCGGTGGCGTTGATGTGGAAATGGATGCTCAACCCACGGTTCGGCATCATTAACTGGGCGCTGAGCCTGATCGGTGTCGAGGGCCCCGCATGGCTGTTTGAGAGGGGCTGGGCGATGGTGTCGATCATTGCCGCCAGCGTTTGGAAGGACGCTGGGTTCGTGATGATCCTGTTCTTGGCCGGGCTCCAAGCGATCTCACCCGACTACGCCGAGGCGGCCGTGGTCGATGGCGCCAGCCGCTGGCAGACGTTCTGGCGGATCACTTTCCCACTACTCACTCCGACCGTGTTCCTCGTTCTGGTCATCTTGCTGATCAACTCGTTTCAGGTGTTCGAGCAGGTATGGATCCTCACCGAAGGTGGGCCGCTTGGCTCAACGACGGTGGTGGTGGAACAGATCGTCAAGAACGCCTTCGACTTTGGCCGGATGGGCTACGCGGCGGCGATGTCCTGGGTTCTGTTCGCTCTGATCTTTGGGGTCACCTTGGTGCAGAACCGTCTTCAGAAGCGGTGGGTTTACAGTGCCTGACTCGGCTGCCACCACCAAGCTGCGGTCGAGTCGCTCGGCACCCGAATCTGCAGGCAAGGGCCCGGTCGGCCCCAGGGTGCCCCGAACCGCCGCCAGTCGTCGACGCCGTTGGAATGGGCGTTGGGTGGGCTGGATCGTCCTTGCTCTCATTGCGGTGGTCATGGTGTTCCCCTTCGCCTGGAGTCTTTCGACTTCGCTTCAGGACGAGCAGACGATTCTCCGCATTCCTCCACAGCTCATCCCCGACGAGCCCAGCTTCGATAGCTATAGGACCCTGACCGAGATCATGCCGTTCGGCCGGATCGTGGCGAACTCGGCCATCGTCACGGTGGTGGTCACTGTTCTCCAGGTGGTGACTAGTGCCATGGCGGGATACGGCCTGGCCCGGTTCAGGTTCCGTGGCCGCAACGCCCTTCTGCTGCTCTATCTGGGCACGCTCATGGTTCCCTTCCAGGTCACCATCGTCCCCCTATTCATAGGTATGCGGTGGCTGGGCTGGGTCAACACCCTCCAGGCCTTGATCCTGCCTGGGATCGCCAGCGCCTTCGGGGTCTTCTTGTTCCGCCAGTACTTCACCCAGATGCCGTCTGAGTTCGAGGAAGCGGCCGCGATTGATGGTGCCGGGCCGTGGAAGACGTTCTGGTCGGTTGCCTTTCCCTACGCCAGACCTGCCGCGGTGACCCACGGAATCCTGGCGTTCATGGCTGCTTGGAACGCGTTTTTGTGGCCGCTCTTCATCGCACGCAACGTGTCGGCCATGACGCTCCCGGTCGGCCTGGCAACTCTCCACGGCCGGTTTGAAACCGACTGGAACTTGGTGATGGCCGGGTCGGTGATCACCGTGATCCCCGTGATCTTGGTTTTCGTTGCGGTGCAGAAACACATCTCAGAAGGACTGCTTCTGGGAGCAGGAAAGTGAGGCATTCATGGCCAACGACCTGAAGACAAGACAGAAAGGAAGAAAGGAAGCATGAAGAAAATATGGATCCTGGCCCTTGTGATGGGCCTGGTGACGGCGGCGTGCAGTGGCGATGCCGGTGACGGCACCACCACCACAGCCGAAGGTGGCGAACCGACCACGACTGAAGCCGCGGTCGAAGAGACAACCACCACCACCGAGGAAGAACCGGAGGCTACGACCATCCGGTACTTCACGTTTTCGGCGGCACCAGACAATCTAGAGGTACTGGGTGAGATGATCGCCGCCTTCGAGGCGGAGAACCCGGACATCACCGTGGAAGTCGAGACGGCTCCGTTCGACGAGTACTTCTCGGTGTTGCAGACCCAAGTCGCTGGGGGTGACGCCCCCGACGCCTTCGAGCTCAACTTCGAGAACTTCGTCGCCTATGCCGAGAACGACACCCTGGCTGACCTTGGGCCGTTCATGGCGGGTGACGCCGAACTCGACACCGGCGCCTACTACCAGCCTGCTCTGAACGCCTTCGGGATCGACGGCACTCAGTACGGGTTGCCGCAGAGCTACTCGACCGTCATGTTGTTCTACAACAAGGACTTGTTCGACGAGGCTGGCCTCGACTACCCGACCAATGACTGGACTTGGGACGAAGAGCGTGCCGCCGCCGAAGCCCTCGCTGCGTTGGGCGACGACACCTGGGGATTCTTCGCGGGAATCCACTTCTGGGAGTTCTACAAGGCGGCCTTCCAGAACGGCTGCAGCTTCTTCACCGACGGAGAGGTGACCCTCAACGAGCCCGGCTGTGTCGGAGCTCTGGAGTACATGCTCAGCTATGTCGAGAACGGCGTCCAGCCGACCGCAGCTGAGATGGGCGGCGTCTCCGACGGGGACATGTTCCTCGCCGGCCAGATCGGTCTCCTGACCTCAGGTATCTGGATGTTTGGAGCCTTCGCCGACGCTCCGTTCGGCTGGGACGTGGTTGTTGAGCCTGGGAACACCCAGGGTGGAAGCCACTTCTTCGCCAATGGGGTTGCGGTTTCGGCCAGTTCCGACAAGCAGGATGCCGCTTACCGGTGGATCAGGTTCTTCACCTCGAGCCCGGAAGCGGCCAAGCTGCGAGTTGATGCCGCTTGGGAGCTGCCGACACTGACCGACTCGTCGCTGTACGAGTCGTATCTGTCGCAGACCCCGCCGGACAACCGGCAGGCTGTCCTCGACTCTTTGGAGAACGTGGTGGTGCCTCCGGCTATCGAACGGCAAGCCGAGATGCAGGACATCATCAACGGCTTCATCGAACGAGCGGTGGCCGGTGAGCTGACAGCCCAGGAAGCTCTCGACCAAGCCGCCGAACAGGTCGCCGCTCTCCTCGGGTAGTAGCAGCGACAGATAGCCCCAGCTTGGTGGTGGGTGCGCGAGTTCAGCCATCCACCACCAAGCGGGCTCGCTCAAACGCGTCATGACACAGCAACTCTTTCATCATCCCGAAGGCGATCACAACCCCTACGACTCTGTGCCCTGGAGCCGCCGACCTCTCCACCCCACTACGGGTGAGACGGTGACGGTCGGCGTCAAAGGGGAGAACGACCCGGAGAGGGTTTTTGTGGAATGGGAGGCGAACGGTGAACGAAGCCAACAGCTTCTCGATCGGGACGATCAGGTTTGGTCGGGAGCAATCGGGCCCTTCTCCAGCGACACCCGTTACCGGTTCACCACCGACGAACATTCGACCGAGTGGTATCAGATCCAGCCTCGGAAGTCGGATACCCATCGATTCAGCGCGGTGCGTCATGTCGACGGCACCATCGAGGCTGTTTGTGGCCCGGCAGTCTTGGTGCTCCGCCCTGACGATCGCGGACTCGGGTGGGCTCTCGAGATTCGGGACGGGGTAGCCGGCGACGACTCGGCGAGTCATGACGGGTGGGAAGCGTCGATCGTCGATGGAACGCTGCATCTGATCACGGGGCACATGCGACTGACGATCTCGGAAGTCACGGTCACGACCCTCATTGACGACACCGTGACATCGTTCGGATTGAGCTGGCTACTCGAAGACGATGAGCGGTTGTTTGGCGCCGGAGAGCGCTACGACAGCCTCGACCAGCGAGGCAAGACGCCAGATGTCCGGGTGTACGAGCAGTACAAGCAACAGGGTTCCCGTACCTACTTCCCCCTGCCCTGGATGCTGTCGAGCCGTGGCTATGGAATCGGAGTCGACTCGGACGAGCGGGTCCAGTTCGATCTGGGAAAGTCCCGGGACGATGTCGCCACCGTCACCATCCCGGGTGACACCGCCCGGGGCGACCTCTACCTCGGGTCTCCCAAAGAAATACTCGGTGGATACACAGCGGCGGTGGGTAGACCCCATCCACTTCCACTGTGGGTTTATGGGCCGTGGATGTCCTCCAACGAATGGGACCGCGATTCGACGGTACGAGAGATGGCGGAGCGAACCCTCAGTGAGCAAATCCCGGCCACTGTCGTGGTCATCGAAGCGTGGTCCGACGAGGCCACCTTCTACCTGTTCAACGACACTGAATACGAACCGGTCCCCGGTCAAAGGGCTGTCGACCCAGCAGACATGAGACACACTGGCCGCTGGCCCGATCCCAAAGGCCTGATCGACTGGCTCCACGACCGTGACCTCCGGGTGATTCTCTGGCAGATCCCGGTCCTCAAAGACGACACCGGCAACCCTCAACAAGAGAACGACATCACCTATGCGGAATCAGAGAATCTCAGTGTCTCAACCAGTGACGGTGAGACCTACCGGAACCGGGGATGGTGGTTCCCAGGCTCGTCGGTAATCGACTTCACCAACCCGGACGCAGTTGATTGGTGGACCAGCAAACGTGCCTATCTAGTTGACAGCTACGGGGTCGATGGGTTCAAGACCGACGGTGGGGAGCACCTCTGGGGTCACGACGTGATCAACCATGCCGGCGAAGTCGGGCATGCAGCCGCCAACGCCTATCCCTCCCACTATCTCCGCACCTATCACGAGCTCCTTGCCGACAACGGGCACACCCAGCCGGTCACGTTCAGTCGGGCCGGGTTCACTGGATCTCAGGAGTATCCGGCGCATTGGGCAGGAGATGAGGACTCCACTTGGGAGGCCTACCGGGCCTCGTTGACAGCCGGGCTATCCGCTGCCCTCGGTGGCGTCGCTTTCTGGTCCTGGGATCTGGCCGGCTTCTCGGGTCCCATCCCTTTCGCCGAGCTCTACATGCGATCGACCGCCATGGCGGCGTTCTGCCCGATCATGCAGTACCACTCCGAGCACAACGAGCACCGTCGGCCTCTGGTGGATCGCACCCCATGGAACATCGCTGAGCAAACCGGCGAACCACAAGTCCTCGACACTTATCGGTTCTACGCCAGGTTGAGGATGAACCTCGTCCCCTACCTCGACACCCTGGGCCACACCGCATCTCGGGACGGGATACCGATCATGAGGCCACTTCTGCTCGAGTGCCCCGACGATCCCATAGCCGCCGGGATCGATGACCAATATCTGTTGGGTGCTGATCTCCTCGTAGCACCTGTCCTCGAAGAGGGTGCCAGCTCGCGTCAGGTGTATCTGCCGGATGGAGACTGGTTCGACATCTGGACCAACGCTCGAGTCGCGGCCGGATGGATCGAAGTGGACACACCCATCGATCGCATTCCGGTCTACGCCCGCGCTGGAGCGACCATTCCGATGTGGTTCAGAGGCGAACCGGAACTCGGATCGGACACCGGATTGCCGGCCGTGGACTCGGGACGCCTGGTGGCAGTCGTATACCCAGGAGATGGAGAGACTCGGATACGCCATCCGCTGACCGGAGAATTCATCGACCTCTCAGTCCGGATCAATCAGGGAGATCTTGTTGTCGAGTCGAACGCCGCCGCCGAGGTAGATGTGTGGATCCCGGCAGCCACCACCGGCGTTGCCGGCCGTGTTAGTCGTGATGCCGCCGTCCGGGTGGAGCTTCGGTGACGACGGGCAAGAACATGCCCGAGGTGCCAGGCAGCCCAGAGCTTGTCGAGCACAGCATCAAGCTGATTCTCGGAACCCAAGCTCCTTCCGGGGCCTATCCGGCATCACCCGACTACGCGACTTATCAGTACGGCTGGCTCCGTGATGGCGCTTTCATCGCCCACGCCATGGATCTGTTCGGCCAGCACGAGAGCGCAAGTCGGTTCCACCAGTGGGTGGCCAACACCGTCCTTCGGTACGGGGTCAAGGTTGATCGGCTCGAGGCTGTAGAACCCGACAAGACGCGGCCCCTTCCCAACGTGGATGCCCTTCACACCCGATACACCTTGGATGGACAAGAAGTCGACGGGGACTGGGGAAGCTTTCAACTCGACGGCTACGGGTTTTGGCTCAGCAGCCTGGCGCACCACGTGACGCAGGACGCCGCCGATCCGGAGCCATTTGAGCGAGCAGCCGAGACCGTCATCCGGTACCTGACTCTCACCTGGGAACTGCCTTGTTACGACTGCTGGGAGGAGTACCCCACCAGGCGGCACTCGGCAACATGGGCTTCGATCGCCGGAGGCCTCCGGCATGCTGCCGATGCGTTCGGAAACAGCGCCGCGGGCAACACGGCGCAACTGATCACGGAACGTCTTCGCAGCGCTGCCGGCGACGACGTCATGAGGAAGTTCATCTACGACGGAATCTCTGCTCCAACAGGTGATTCTTCGACGACGTCCAACCCTTCCGCAATCGCAGGGCACGAGCGGGTTGGAAAGCCGCTGTCGCCAGATGCAGCGGACGCCAGCATCCTCCTCACCCTTGGGAACTTCGGGCCCTTTTCCGGGGACGATCCCACGGTTGCAGCAACACTGAAGACGGTCGACGACCAGCTCATCGTCGATGGGGGAGTTCATCGCTACGAAGAAGACGAGTTCTATGGGGGCGGGCAATGGCCAGTCCTCGCCGGTGCCTATGCGGCCTTGGCCAACGTCGACCCGCTGGCCCGTCGGCAGTCAATCGAGTGGATCGAGTCGCAAGCCGACCAGAACGGCAACCTTCCCGAGCAGACTCCAACCCACCTCCGGAACCCCGACTATCTCGAGCCTTGGGTCGACCGTTGGGGCCCTGCCGCCAGACCGCTCCTGTGGAGTCACGCCATGTATCTGATTGCGACGGCAACAACGGGGTGATGAACCTGGGCTGAGGCGCGATCAGCTCTCGGCGCTGCCTGTTTTCACTCGTGGTGGGCGACTCTCTTCGTTCGCCCAACTGAAGAAGAGCACGGCTGCGTATCCAAGGAGGGCGAGACCTCCGACGACCTTCATGATGATGCCGGCGAGCTGTTGGTCAGACAGCGGGTCGAAACCGGTCATGAACGGAGGGGCGAGCTCGTAGATACGGAAGAGGGGGAAGCGAGAGAATGTGAGGAACGAGGCAGGGGCGATGGGGATGATCGTGTTTGCCAGCACGTACAGAGTTCGGCCGGGATCACCGAGTCGGGGCAACACGTCGGACGGCCCAAACACGGGGTACCAGAGAAAGAGAGAGGCGATGAGGAGCGCTGCGTCGAGGGCAAAGGAGCCGAGCTGAGTGGTCTTGAGTCCGTCGACTGCCAGTGGTGTGTTGACGGCGACCAAGGTCAAGTTGAACACGAAGTACGCGGCCGGCCATCGGGTGAGGGCGCGGACGATCGCAAACACTGGACGCGGGGCGATCAAGAAGCGGAGCAACCACGAAGGTATGGCGGTGAGAAGTAGTGGAGCCGCCACGAAGGAATAGAGGATGACTCGCACCATCGCGACAGTGGCGGAGTAGCCGGCCCCGAGCGGGCCCAGTGGCCATTCGCTCGCAACAAATATGACGGCCAATCCGAGCACCAGACGCAATGTGTGACGCCGCTCAAAGGAATGGGTGGTTCCGGTGACATTGGTGCGGTGAGCTGCCACATACAGGCCTGCGAGACTGAGGACGAGCAGCCACACCCCGACGAACGGTGTGTAAGTCCACTCCCATGGTCGACCAGCGCTCCCCGAACACCACCAGCTCAGGTTCACCGGGCGTCTCCTTCGATCAGCAGGGGCAGGTCATTGACCCAATGGGCGCGCCTGGTTCCGAAAGGGTAGAGCCGGCGAGCCTGGCCATCCCGGTCGAACGCGATGACCGCTGATGGGTGGCCCACGGTGTAGAAGCCGTTCTCATCCGGCTCGGTGTAGGTCGGTTCGGGAAGCTCGAGTGCTCGCATCGCAACCTTGACCAACTCGATGTCACCGGTCAGACCCACAAATCCAGGGTTGAAGTTGGCCAGGTACTGGCCCATCAACTCCGGAGTGTCTCTTTCCGGATCGGTGGAGACAAACACCACCGCGATCTCGTCGGAGTCGATCGTTGCCTGTTCCATTGCCTGGGCCAGGACGGCGAGATGAACAGGGCAGATGTCGGGACACGAGGCAAACCCGAAGAACAGCAGGGTTGGCCGTTCCGCCGTCTCAACCCTCAGGTCGTACGTCTCACCCTCGGTATCGGTGAGGACCAAATTGGGCATGGCCAACGGACGTTGCATCGCCATCCCGTACCAGCCGTCGTCTCCCAGTGGCAGGTCGTCGACCAGTGCAGCGGTAGAAGTGACCGGAGAGCAGGCCGATACCAACACGGCCAGTCCGGAGAAGATCGATGCCACCGTTCGACGGCTCACCCATCCACCGCCACTCCGGCTGGCACCGGATGCATAGGACCAATGCCATTGGTCCTATCTGACTGGTGCGTCTGGACGGTTGCAACGGCAACGGTTGACCCCCAGAAGTACGAGTCGGACTCGCGGCCCGGGTTCGCATACCGCATCGAGTGAGAATATGCCGGGCTGAGAAGTTGCCCCAAAGTGGCTTCTGTTGCGCCAGATCCGGGCTCAGAACCTGGGGGCCCTTCCTCTATGTAACCGATCGCTCTCAACCGTGGGCAGGTCGGTAGCTGCACGACCACATCTAGACGATCTGTAACCGATCGCTCTCAGACTCTCTTGAAATAGGTATCTGCGGTGCAACCTCCTAGGCAGGATTGCTGGAAAGGGTTGATTTGCCCAAGCCCCTCCTGTGCCAAATGGGCGATCCAGCCGAGTTTTGGGCTCTGTTCTTTCCTCGGTCTTGACGCTGGCTTGAGATTCCATATATCATGCTCCGCATATCGGATTCCATGAGAAGGCCTTTTGTCAACGCTGAAGCCACTTTCGATCAAGCCTGAGAGTCTCACCCAGATGGTGTACGACGTGATTCGGGAGGCCATCGTGTCGAAGGACTTCGCACCGGGGACCCCCGTGTCGGAAGCCAAGCTTGCGCGGGAGTTGCAAGTCAGCAAGACGCCTGTGCGAGAGGCGTTGCTTCGGCTGCAATCGGTCGGCTTGATTGAGCCTTACGGAAGCCGTGGAGTTCGAGTTGTCAGCCCCTCGCTCGAACGGATATCACAGGCGTACGAGATCCGTGGGATTCTCGAGTCGGGTGCGGCAAGGTTGGCCGCCGAGCACGCCACGGAAGAAGCAAAGCTCACAATCCTCAGATCAGCGGCAGCCTCACTGGCAGCGGCAGAGTCAGGCGACTCGGCAGGTTTTTCTAAGTGGGACGGGATTTTCCATCTCGATATCGCAGCTGCGACGGGCAGTGCTCGCCTGGAAACACTCGTAGAGAACGCTTTGAGTCTGACTCGGGTTCTTCGCCAGCGGGATGTTCCAGCTACCACAGACGCCACGAAGTGCGGCAACCAGCATGTCGAAATCGCCAACGCCATCGCCGCCGGCGACTCCTTTGTCGCAGCAGAGAAAGCTATCGAGCACGCGCACGACGTCCAGCGGATGGTGTTGAACCTCGCAGACTTCGATCAGTCGGACTCGCCAGCCGAATCCGTATGACTCTCGAGCGGCAGTTCTACGCGATTGCCCCGACGCAGTTCGGCTTCGACGGAACGCTGGATGCCGTCGCCACAGCGGAGAACCTCGACCGAGCCAAAGAGGTTGGTGTCGACAGATTTCTTCTGACGGGTGCCTACGGCGAGTTTCAAAGTCTTGACGATGACGAGCGGGTCGATCTTGTCGAGACCGCTAGGAAGCTGCGTCCCGATGCCGTGATCATGGCTGGTGCCGCCCACCCTTCCACCGACGCCACCCTGCGCCTGGCAAAAAGACTGGTTGATGCCGGCGCAGACGAAGTGATGGTAGGTCCCCCGTCCATGACCGAGTGCACCGACCTCGACGCGATTCGGCATTTCGGTCATCTCGATGCTCACTGCTCGGGCACCCTTGTTCTCTACAACAATCCGGCTTTTGGCTGGGATGCGAGCTCGGCTGTGCTCGCCGCGATTTCAGACATGCCGACGTTCGGAGCCGTGAAACAGGGCACAGGCTCGATAGCCCGTTTTGTCGACTCTGTGGAAGTCGCCCGCCAGAGTTCGAGTCCTTTCCGAATACTGGCCGCTTCCGACTTGGTAGCCGTGGCGACCTTGTCTGCAGGGGCGGACGGCCTTACATCAACGAACTTCTGGGCTTTTCCTCAGGCTTTCTGCTCACTTGGTAAGGCTGTCGCAACTACTGAACATCAGATCGCGCTGAAGATTCAGAAGGCTCTAGCACCGTTCTTCGAACAGGTGCGTGCCTTGGGACAGCCTCGCGCCATCAAAGCGGCGATGTCGTTCCGTGGCTTCGCAGGAACTCCGATGGTCAGGCTTCCTTTCGCCCCGCTGTCGGATATCGAGCGACGTGGGTTTGAAGAGGTGATTAGGAGCGTTGATGCGGCGCTCGAGAGCATTGGCGCTGGGGTCTAGGTGCAGGCTTCATGAGCTCGTTCGCGATCCTCGGTGGTGACCAAAGAGAGGCTCGTGTCGCGGAGCTTCTTCATGAGGAGGGTCACGACGTCGCCGTCTTTGGTCTCGACTCGGCCAATTTGAGCGGAGTGGCGAACTCATCGTCTCTCGAACAAGCCGTCGCCGACCGCAAGTGGATCGTTTGTCCTGCTCCAGGTCTCGCCGCCGAAGATCAGCTGTACGCCCCTGATGCCTCTGCGCCACTGTTTCTGTCGGAGTCGCTGCTGAGTCTCACGCAAGCGTCTGAAGGTGGGTTGGTGCTCGGCAAGCAGACCCCGTCTTTGGAGAGGGTCGCCAAACGACTGTCGATACCTGTTTACGAATTCAAGTCTGATCGTGCTCTTGCAGTGGTCGTTGCATCGGCGGTGGCCGAAGCAGTCGTTGGCGAGCTGATTGGGAAGACCAGACGGCTGCTACGTGAACTCGAAGTTACGGTCTTGGGATACGGAGCCACCGGCAGTGCTATTGCGGATGCACTTGTGGCGCTGGGTTCTCACACGAACGTGGCAGCTCGAAATCCGGTCCAGCGCGAGACCGCACGCCGTAGGGGCGCCAACCCCGTTCCTCTCAGCGGTTGGCACGATGCTGTCCAGGGTACTGATGTCGTCGTCAACACCGTGCCGGTCGAGGACACAGTCCACCAAGCGCACTTCGTGGAGTTGGCGAACACAACCGTTCTCGACATCAGCTCCCCGCCGGGAGGGCTCGATCACGATGCTGCAAGAGAGGCTGGGGTCGACGTGATCTGGGCTCGGGGATTGGCTGGCCAGCGCGCTCCGCTCACGATCGGTGACGCCCAGTACGGATTCATCAAGTCGGCCATAGCGGGTGACGGAGGGGCCTGATGCACTGAACAAGCGGAAGGAACCTCTGTGGGGTTACGGATCCGGGGCGCATCGGTCTCTGGAGCGAGCGAAATCTTGGGGATCACTACGAAAGGAAAGACAGATGAAGAGAAGGTCATTGACGCTGGTGTTGGGCACGGTGATGGTCCTGGTGCTGTCTGCCTGTTCGCCTGGCGGGTCGACAACGACGACGGGCGACGGTACTGCCACCACGGACGGAGGCGCTACCCCGACGACTACAGGGGAAGCTCCGGACTCGACGGATCCATCTGAGAACACAACAACTACGCAATCGCCGTTCCCTGAGGAACCGGTGGTTGTCACTCTCTATGTTGGAGGTGTGACCAGTAGCGCGCCACAGGATTATGCGGCTCAAGCTCAAGGGTTCTTTGAGGACGTGAACGTCGAGATCGAGACGGTGGTTCTCGATGGCACATCACAGGCAGTCCAGGCCGTTGCTGCCCACTCAGGCGGTTTCGCATACACACAGGGAAGCCTTCTCGATGAGATGCTCATCGCAGACGCCAACCCCGATGCCCCACCACTGGTGGCGATCACAGCAGGAGCCATGAGAAACCCTGTTGCCCTCATGTTCCTCGAAGGCGGAGGGATCAGTAACCCATCAGATCTGGTTGGCAAGACGATCGGTGTGCCGCAAGGAAGCTTGTCGGCTGCCTACCTCGACGTGTTCTTGGAGAGTCAGGGAGTTTCCAAGGACGATGTCACGATTCAGAACATCGGGTTCTCGGCGTTGAATCCAGCGCTACTCCAAGGCCAGGTTGACGCGATTGTCGCCTTCGCGCGAGCAATTGCCAGCTTGAACATCATCGCTCCTGAGCAAGGGGAGACGGTCGGCTATTTCCTGTTCGGTGACTATGGAATCGCTTCGCCGCTTACAGGAGTCGTGGTACAGAAGAGCCTGATGGAGGAGCACCCTGAGGTGGCTCGGGCCATCGCATGGGCTACTACGACCGGACTGCACTTCTGCGCGGTGAGCGCTGAGGAGTGCATCACCGACTTCGTCGAAATCAACGATGGACGTGACTACGACCAGACGTTGGCCGAGTGGCAGGTTGCGCTAGAGGCCCAGTACGGCATAGACCCTGCCGAGGCCGAAGGAGTTGATCCTCTGACCCTTGGTTGGTTCGATCCTGACTTGATCGCTGCCACGCTGCCTGACCTGCGTGAGTTGTTTGAGATCGAGACCGAGTTCGATCCCGCGACGCTCTACACCAACGACTACGTGCTGCAACCCTAGGTTGATGAGGGTTGATGGCTGAACAGCAACGATGAGCCGTAGCCTGTCCAGACAGGCGGGCTACGGCTTGTCCGTTCTCTCGTTCCTGCTCGGTCTGGTGTTGTGGGAGTTGATGGTCGGCTGGTTCGATGTTCCCAGCTTCCTTTTCCCCGCTCCGTCGGCGATCTTCGAGGTCTACTTCACCGCAGATGTGGACTGGCTTCGGCATACCCTGGCTACGCTTCGAACGGCCCTGACCGGCTTCACGATTGGGGTCGTTTTCGGGTTCGCACTCGCCGTCGTCATCACTCTTTCACACGTGCTGAGTCGCATGATCATGCCTTACGTCGTGGCTCTCCAGGTCTTGCCGAAGGTGGCCATCGCTCCGATTCTCTACATCATGCTTGGGTTCACGAACACCTCGCGGGTGATCTTGATTGTGATTCTGACCTTCTTCCCAATAGTCATCAATGTCAGCACGGGCCTGGCGACAGTCGATCGGAACCTCGTACATCTGCTCCAGTCGCTGGGCGCTGGCCGGTTCTCCGTGTTCTACAAGGTCCGGCTTCCGAATTCACTTCCCTACTTCTTCGACGGTCTTCGCATAGCAGTCTCAGGTGCGCTCGTCGGAGCGATCGTGGCGGAGTTTGTGAGTTCGAGTGAGGGACTGGGGTTCCTCATCCTCAACTCTCAGTACACCTTCAATACGACAGCTGCGTTCGGTGCTTTTGTCATCCTCACCGCTCTCGGACTTGCCCTGTACGGGAGTGTCGTCTTTCTCGGATGGCGGGTGATGCCGTGGAACGAGCGCGCATGAGCCAACCAGATGTGGTCACGATGACCGGGATCGGCAAGCGGTATTCCACCGCGAAAGGTGACGATGTGACGGCTCTCACAGACGTTTCTCTTTCAGTCCGGGACCAAGAGACCTTGGCCATCGTTGGCCCCAGCGGGTGCGGGAAGAGCACCTTGCTCAGATTGATTGCCGGTGTAGACCACCAGACGGAAGGAACCATTCAAAGGGACAGCCCAGATGGTGGTTTCGTGGTGGGCTACATATTCCAAGAGTCCAGTCTGATGCCGTGGAGGAGCGTGTACGACAACGTGAGGCTTCCCCTCGAGGTTGTCGGGAGATCCGATCCAGAGGCTATTGACGAACTCATCAGGATGGTTGGGATGCAGGACTTCGAGAAGGCTTACCCGATTGAGCTCTCGGGTGGGATGCAGAGGCGAGTGTCGCTTGCCCGTGCCTTTGTCCACAAGCCATCGATCGTCCTCATGGATGAGCCGTTTACCGGCGTGGACGAGTTCACCAAAGAGGGATTGCAGCACGAGTTAAGTCGCATGATCAGGGAGCTGGGCGCGACGGCGATGCTCGTAACACACGACATCGAGGAGGCCGTTTTTCTCTCCGACAGGGTTCTGATCATGTCCCCAAGGCCCGGTCGGATCCTTGCAGAGGTGGTAGTCGAACTGCCAAAGGAAAGAGATCCGTCGATGCGGTCGAGCATCAAATTCTTCGATGCGGCCAGAGAAGTGCGAGAGAGGGTGTTGGAGATTCACCAAGTAGGGCAGGCTGACCCAGCCGTCTGAACTCCTTCAGTCCGCCGAGTGGCGGTTCGGAACGGGCTAGTTCGACACTAGGTGGTGAAGTGAGGCATGACCTGTTCTGCGAACGGGACGATCACCTTCTCGTGCTCAATCTCTGATCGTGGGGCAGAGAAGCAGCGGAGCCATATCTCGTTGATGCCCATCGAGACAATCTCTTCGATCTTTTGAATGCAGTCTTCTGCGGTCCCGGCAACGGAGAATCGCTTGATGACTTGGTCAGTCAGGTGCCTGCGATCCGCGTAGGCCTCCTCTAGACCGGCGGGCCCTGCTTCTTTGCACTTGAGGAGGAAGTCCGCAAGCCCGTCGTCAAAACCTTCGAAAATCGTGGGATATGTGTTTGGTGAGGTGTTGATGAGAGCCTGGGTCACAAAAGGTCTCACGTTCTCGACTGCCTTCGTTCCGTCCTCCGAGATCGAGGTATAGACCCACGAGACGAGTCGCAAGTCGTCGAGCGATCGCTGAGCTTTGGCCGCCCCTCTGACAACATGCTCGATGGCGAAGGTCAGCTGCTCTTTGGCGGCGTACGACGCGATCACGGCACCGTCAGCTAGTTCGCCGGCCAATTCCAGGTTCCTTGGACTTCGGCTGGCAAGCAGGATCGGGATGTCTGGCCGAGTGTCGAAGTTCAGGTTCGCGTCGGACAAACTGAAGAGGTCCCCTTCAAAGTCAACGGTCTCACCGCGAAGAAGCGATTGAGTCATGAGGATTGTCTCCCGCAGGGCGGTGTTCACCTTCTCTCGATGGATGTGCATCTGCCGGAATCCGGATCCTCCGGCTCCAAGAGTCAGCAAGGCCCGGCCAGCTGAGAGTTCGTCGAGACTGGCTATCGCCACCGCAATCATCGCCGGAATTCGGCTGTATGGGTCGGACACGCACGGTCCCAGTTCGATGCGTTTGGTAGCCAGGGCGTCTGCGGCCAGCGTCACGAACACGTCCTTTTCGCCCGCAAAGCGCTGGTCTGCGTGCACAAAGTGGTTGAACCCGAGGCTCTCTGCGAGCTGTGCCGTTTCCATCACTTTCGACAAAGGCTCAACTGGTGCCATGCCTATGCCAAAGGAGACCATCAGTCGACCCCGTGCGGTTCTCGTCGTAACAGGCGGCCGGGTGTGGCCCCTGTGTGAACGTCGTCAACAACGACTGGACGACCGTTGACCAAGACGTGATGAATCCCTCGTGGGAATCGTCTCGGCTCATTGAACGACGCCTGATCGGCGACGATCGCCGGATCAAACACCGTTATGTCGGCATGCCAGCCGTGTTTGATCTGCCCTCGACGTTCGAGTCGAAAACGCGACGCGGGGAGGGAGGTCATCTTCTTGATGGCCTGCTCGAGGGTGGTGAGACGGCGCTCCCTGACGAACTCTCCCAGCACACGTGGAAAGCAGCCGTAGTTGCGTGGGTGTGGGTAGTAGTCGGCGGCCAGGGGACCGCTTGGCGCTACTGCCGAGCCGTCGCTTGCGACCATGACCAGCGGATCGGCGAAGATCCTCTCCACGTCTTCACGCTCCAGAGTGTGAAACACCATGCTGACTCGTCCACTGGATTGTTCCAGGAGTTCCTTGGCGGCAGCGAACTCGTTCAAGTCCAGCTCTTCGGCGGCTTCAGCGAGGGTCTTTCCCTCCATTGATGAGTTGGGGCCGTACTCCGTGATAGTCATTCTCGAACCACCTCCGCGGAGTCCTAGTGCTCGCCGAAAAGAGGACTCGATGTCGGCGGCATGGTCGGGATCGCTGGTTCGAGCTAGGAACTGTTCAATCCCGCCTTCCTGTGCCCACTGCGGGAACAGGACAAAAAGCGTGCTGCTCGTAGCTTCGTATGGGTATTGGTCACACATGACGTCGACGCCAGCGTCCCGAGCCTCGTGGATGATATCGAGTGCCTTCTGGCTCATTCCCCAGACATCGGTACCAACGGCCTTGAGGTGAGATACCTGGACCGGCACGCCCGCGCCTTTTCCTATTGCAATTGCCTCGCGAAGCGCATCGAACCAGTCGCCGTTGTCGCCCTCGCTTCTGATGTGGCTGACATAGATGCCGCCGTATCGACCGACAACCTTGGACAATTCGATCAGTTCGTGCTCGGAGGCATAACCACTGGGCACATATCTCAAGCCAGAGCACATTCCGCGCGCGCCGCTGCTCATCGCTGCCTCGACGTGCTCTTTCATCGCCTCCATCTCGCTCGGCGACGGAGGTTCTGTTCGCAGCCCCATTACCGCTCTGCGCACCGTGCCTTGGGCCACCATTGGGACGACATTCACGGCTGGGCTGCTGGCCTCTACTCGTTCGTAGTAATCGCCGACCGACTCCCAATCGACCTCGAGTCCGAACCGCCCGACCTCGCGCTCGATTTCATCGCGAGCACCGTCTACTGCAGGCGCAAGGCCCATGCCGCAGTTCGGGAACACTTGTGTGGTGACGCCTTGCCGAACAGCGCTCTCTGCCCGCGGGTCGACGAGGATTGTGATGTCTGAGTGGGTGTGGACATCTACGAACCCAGGCGAAACGATCAGTCCCGTCGCATCGATCCCGGCCTTGCTGTCAACCCACTCGAGCTGGCCGATTTCGATGATTCTTCCGTCTTTGATTCCGACATCGCCGTTGAAGATGGGCTGTCCGGTCCCATCCGCGATCTCGCCGCCCCTAATGATCAGGTCCAGCATCCGAGATCCTCTGGCTAGAGCCGCTCGATGCTGAGTTGGCCCATGCCTTCCCGTCTCATTCGCGGAGCCTCATGCGCAAGTTCTGTCAGCCCATCTGTGATGGTTCCAACGATGTTGGCAGCAAGTGGACCGCTTATCCCTCGAATAGCGCTGTCACGCTCGTAGATGAAGCCGACAACCAGATAATTCCTCGTGTGCCTTGGCCATTCGGGATCGACGAAAATCGCTGGCTTGTGATAGACGAAGAGGTCGCCAACGGCTTGGTAGATACTTTGGTTCTCTGGTGGAGGGGTATCGATGGCGTCGAGGATGGAGTAGACCTCTCGACCGTTCTCCATGCTGTGGATGGCCTGATCGCTGAAGGGCAATTGTCCAAGTAGCCACTCTGTTGTGACGGGCGCGCCGGCGGTATCCAGTTTGGCGATTGCCTCAGCCCTTCCGAGTTGGATCTTGATGTCGGTCATTCGTGAATCCTCAGGTCTCGTAGCGGCTTACGGTGAGGTGTTGCAGGCCCTGGTGACGAACCGATTCGCACTGTTCGACGAACTCCGCCGGAAGGTCTATGAACGTGGCGAAGAGAGTCACGACCTGCAAGCTGGCGTCGTGGTCGCGGGAAGGATCGTTGGCTGCAAGCCCGCCACCAGATGGCTCCCCGTAGAAGATCGCGAACTCAGACAGCTCTCGTTGGAACTCCGAGCTGTAGGCAAGTTGTTTGCCTCGTGACATCTGTGGCGACCTCCAGAAGTACACGATGTCGCCGGGAGCAATGGTGCCTCGGTAGTTGTGGCCTTCGGCGGGCAGGCGAAGAACCTTGTCGCCCTGGAGGTGAAGCATTATCTCGCGGCTCGCCCAGTTTGCATGGATCGACATGCCGTCGACCGGCAGGATGTCCCAAATGGCGTCACACGTGTTGGGGACGATGTCGTCATGCATCTCGGCCACGGCCTTTGCCCCGTTCATCTCGAAGAGAAGCTTCCTCACGACTCGATCACCCTTTCGATGACCAGTTCCTGTTGGCCGTCGGTGAGAATCTCTCGGCATGCTTCGGCGATCTGATCCAGTCCTGAGTCGATTTCTGCAAACAGGTTCACGGCCTCGGGTCCACGTGGGCCTTGTGGTCGTGTATCAGACGCGTAGACGATTCCTATCTCAGCGGACTCCGAACGTCCGTAGGGGTTTCCTCTGTAGTAGTTGGCAGGCCGGTGGTAGTAGAAGATGTCGCCCGGTATGGGGATGTGGGTGAGCACGTTCTCGGGGCTCAGGTACGGGTTCCCCTCAAGGTGCCCGCGGACTAGATGACCCGACCACATGTCGTGTGTTGCTCTCAGCTGGAGGGGGAGCATGTCCCAGATCGCTGTCGTGGTGTTTGGACTGTCCTCCTCGAGGAGAGTCGCAGTGGCGGCGGCACCTGAGGCAGGAAAAGAGATTCTGATCTGCCGCAATTGACGGTGACTCAGGTCAGCTACATCGGCCACTGGTTCTTTGTTCTGCACAACGCCTCTGCTGTGGGATCTGATGTGTGGAGCATCGTATACCAGATCTCATATGTCAGTCAAATGGCCGTTAGATATGACCACCTCGCTCGAGAGCCTTCTTCCAGAAGAGTCCAACTCTCTATGGAGTGGTTTCTCACGGTCCCGTGGCCCGTTGCAAAGACCAGTTGCGACGCTTGGATCCAGTTCGTCGTGTTTGCGTGACGCTCGTTCGATCTTCAGGCGATGCCGGCAGTCGGGTCACCATCTGCAAAGTCGGCCAAACCGAGAACGATTCTCTGTACGTCTTCTGCGTGTTGGGCCGCGTGTCGGGCGGCGCCGGCCGGATCGCCGGCAATGATCAACTGAGCAATCCCGACATGCTGATCGCCGCATCTGGTGGCATCAGTCTTGGCGGGGACATCCCTCTGACGCAGTACCCGGGTGAGGCTCAGCGCATCCTCCACCAGAGTGAGCAGTCGGGGGTTCTTTGCCGCGGCCGCTATCTCAAGATGGAACTCGGCGTCCAAGCGAGCGAAGCCGGTTGAGTCTCCCGATTGTGCAGCAGACAGCGACTCGTTTGCCTTTTGGAGGATGCCCTCCTTTTCCTCGGCACTGGCGCGCTCCGCAGCAAGTCGGGCCGCGCCGGCCTCCAGCATTCCTCGGATGTCGTAGGCATCAGCGATTCGGTCGAGGGACGGCGTGATCACTCTGAGGCCGCGAGCACCGTCGGGCTCGACTAGGCCGACTGTTTGAAGCCGAAGGAGGGTTTCGCGTACGGGGGTCTTACTCACTTGTAGATCGCGTGCCAACTGTGCCTCAGACACAGGTGTGCCTGGCGCAATCTCCTTTGACACGATGGCGAGCCGGATGGCGTCATATACCATTTGGGTGAGACTCTCCGGTTTGGTTACTAGTGGCTGAAGCGTTGCCAACGATTCTCCTCGTGTGGGATTCGATATGCGGAGCATGGTATATCGCAGGCCCGCGAATGGCGTCAATACCGAAGAGTGCCTGAGTTTCAACTGCGACTCGGCTCGGGCTGACCGGTGCCCACCTTGGAGTTGAAACCGTGAACTCCCGCTTCCGAGATTATCTGTCCGGGACGATCACAGCATCGTTGGCGGCCCATTGGATGGATACACCGGCACCTGGCTCTTGAGGTGGATCGCTCGACCGAGCGGGCATTCGCGAATACAGGGTCATACCGTCGTATTCGACAACGTATTTGATGGTCGACCCCAGATAGACAGCCTGTTCAACCACGACCTCGAGGCGATTCGTCTTGACCGTGGGCTCGAGGTGGCCCACCGCGCAGTCCTCCGGTCGCACGATCATGACGGCGCTTTCGCCGTTCTTCAGGTTGGAGTCTGGGTGGACTGAGCCATGCAACGTGGTGTTCGCCAGGCGAATCGATCCGATTTCACCCCTTTGTTCGAACACTCCGCGGAACGTGTTGGAGTCGCCCATGAACGATCCGACAAACGACGTTCGTGGCCACTGATAGAGATCCTCGCCACTACCGAGTTGCTCGATCCGGCCCTCGTTGAACACAGCAATCCGATCGCTCAGCAACAATGCCTCTTCCTGGTCGTGAGTGACATAGATCACGGTCACGTCCAGTTCCTGATGCAATCTCTTGAACTCCAACTGAAGGTCTTCTCGAAGACGTCGGTCGAGGGCTCCAAGAGGCTCGTCCATCAGCAGCACGCGTGGCTGGTAGACAATGGCCCTCGCCAGAGCCACCCGTTGCTGTTGGCCTCCTGATAGCTGACGGGGGTAGCGATCGCCCATTCCAGTGAGGCGAACCAGATCCAATGCCTCGGCTACACGTTCGCTCGACTCTGCTGCCGGCAGGCGTCGCATCTCCAACGGGAACCGAAGATTCTGTTCCACGGTCAGGTGTGGAAAGAGGGCATAGTTCTGAAAGACCATTCCTAGGTTGCGTTTGTATGGCGGAGTTCGTGAGACGTCTTCTCCGTCGAGCATGATCTGGCCGGCATTGGCCGTCACGAACCCTGCGATCAGCTTCAAAGTGGTCGTCTTTCCGGAGCCTGAAGGACCGAGAATCGTGAGGAACTCCTGATCGCGGACGACGAGGTCGATGTGATCGACGGCGAGGACACCTCCGTCGTACTCCTTTGTGACGCCTCGTAGTTCCAGGGCGGGTTCTCTCTTCCGGTCGGTCATTTCGTCCTGCTCATTGCTGTGCTCCCCGTCGTCTAAACGTAAGGGCGGCCAGGAAGATCACTACGCCGGCGACCATGAGCATCGTCGATATCGCGGCCGCCGTCGGGGTTGGGCTCTGGCGGATCTGGCCGAACAACTCAACTGGGATCGTCCCGAATTGGGGTGTGGCCATGTAGAGGGCCACGATCACTTCGTCCCAAGAGGTCAGAAAGGCAAGGATGAAGCCTGCCCACACTCCAGGCATTATCAATGGAAGGGTCACCCGCCGAAACGTGACCCAGGGCGATGCTCCCATTCCCCCTGCAGCGAGCTCCAAGTTTCGGTCGACTGTCATAAGACTGGCCGTGACCGTGATTAGCGGATAGGGGAGCGCCAGAACTGTATGTGCCATTACATATCCCAGTAGCGAGCCCGTCAGGCCGCCACCGATCACCAGCGGCCCGAAGGACCATCCCTCCAACCACACAAAAAACATGCCGATGCCGACAGTCACAGTTGGCACAATCAGTGGGGTCAGGAGCAACCCGTAGATGATGCTCTTGCCAGGCAACTTGGTTCTCTTGAGTCCGAGAGCGGTGAGGGTGCCCAACACGGTGGCTGCGGTCGCAGACACGGCACCTACTTGGAGACTGGATGCAAACCTGCTTCGCCACCGGTCGCTAGTGAAAGCGTCAGCGAACCAATTGAGCGTGAACCCACGGGGAGGAAAGGCCATGATGCGGTCTTCGCCGACGCTCAGAAGCACAACGATCACGATTGGCAATAGCAAGGCTGTGGCCACGAGCAGTGAGAACACGGCGAGCAAGGCTCGACCTGTACTGAACCCAGTGACGGTCAGCCTCAATCCTCGATCTCCACGCCAAACACGTCTGTGATGCGAACCAGCCTCGACGCTCCCCAGATGAATATCAGGGCGACCGCCAGTAGCACCATGGACACAGCACTACTCAGACCCCAATCGAGCCGCTGCGTGTAGAAGACGATCAGCTCGCCGAGATACAAGGTGAAGCCGTCGCCAAAAAGGGTCGGGGTTATGTAGTAGCCGAGTGCTATGACGAATACGAGCAACGACCCCGCAGCTACTCCAGGAATGCTCAGCGGCAGGTACACCCTCAGGAAACTGCGCATTGGTGAAGCACCGAGGAGAGCAGCGGCCGACAAGTAGTCGGGGTCGATGCGTCGCATCACGGAAAACGCCGGCAGGACGAATAGCGGCAACAACAAAGCGCTCATGACGAGGGTCACCGAGAGGTCATTTCGTATGAGAGGCAGTGGGTCGTCGATCAGGCCGATTTGGCGTAGAGCGCTGTTGATCACACCTGTGTCCCAAAGAAGGACTTGCATGGCGAAGGCACGGACGAGGAAGCTGACGGCTGCGGGTATGAGCATGGCGGCGCCTAAGACGATTGCCCACTTCCGACTGACAGTGGCCATGAGATACGCGTATGGGTAGCCGATGAGAATGCAAGCCACTGTCGAAATCGATGCCATGAGCACAGTCGCAAGCAAAGAACGAACCGCAACCGGTGAGTCGATGAACCGTTCGAAGTTCTGAAGGCCAAATGACGGTTCGGTGAAGCTGCGCGACGCCATGACAATCAAGGGCCAGAAGTACAAGAGGGCGATGACAGCTACGCCCGGCGCTAGAGCAAGTAGCCAACGGTCCTTCAAATGGCGAAGCGCAAATGATGGCGGAGGTGCCTGGCCGGGACCATCTGTCATGTTTCGAGCCGCTTCGACGATGACTTTTGGAGATCAACGAGCAGCTCATCCACATTGGCGATGGTTCCGTAGAACTTGTCTATCAACGAGAGGGCCGCGTTGGCCGCATCTATATCGACGCTTGCTGTCGTTTCCCGCGGAACCAACACGTGAAAGCCGGCCTCAAAACCTCCGGAGACTGTTGCAAGGACGCAGAGTTCAGTGACGACACCGGTGACGATCACCGTGTCCAACGAGTTGTCGCGTAGGTAGTCACCGAGTTCTCCCGAGGTGAAGGCCCCGTAGCCATGCTTCGTGAGCGCGAGATCTCCTGGTTCAGGTGGCGTGAGACCGTCGTAGAACTCGGCGCCCCAGGAGTCATCGGCACAAAGCAAATCTTCAGGCGTCATGCCACGTCTCGTATATCGAGCCCGGTATGAGGGCGCATCGAGCTCCGGTGAATGCGTGACCTGGATGTAGACGATCGGAACCTTGACTTGTCGAGCCGTTGCGATCAGTCGATTGATCGAGTCGACTGCCGACAAGAGGGGAGACATGTCTCCGGTTGCTTCGCCTACCTTGCCTGCCGGGTGAACGAAGTCGTTCTGGATGTCTACCACGAGTAGAGCGGCACTGCTCAAAGACGCCATTGGCTTCTCCGTCGCTATGTCAGCTGACCGTTCTCAGGCCACCGATTCCCAGCCGTTAACCCGTCTTCCACGCTTGATAGCGGTTGAAGATCTCTTCTTCGTTGCCTGTCATCCAGGCCACGGCGTCGTCTGACGAAAGCACAACATGCCGCTGGTCGAGATGCGAGGTCGGAAGGAAAGGTTCTGCCGCTGGATCCACTGTTGCTTCGGCGTTTGCGGGTCCTACGCCAACGCAGCCCGACATTCCACCGCTTACGTCACTACGGGATATGAAGGCGACTAGATCCATTGCCGCATCCACATTGGGATTGTCTCTTGGTATGGCCAGGAAATTGGCAAAGATGCTGAAGCCATCCCACGCAGCTCCAGCAGGGAAACCTGCGTCCTGCGACTCCTTGACACGACTGGCGAAAGTGATCTGGAGGGGCGTCTCGCCAGAATCGAGAAGGGCACGCATGTCGGTGCCGCTCGACGCGAACACGAGCTCGTCTTTGATTGTGTCGAGTTTGGCGAAAGCGCGGTCGAAGTCGAACGGGATGATGTCTTCTGGCGGAACCCCGTCAGCAAGAAGAGCTAGTGCGATCCAATGTGACTCGGCGAACTCGAACAGTCCGCGCTTGCCGGGGAACTTCTCTAGATCGAAGTAATCCTCAATGCTGTCCGGTCGCTCGCCTTCAGGCAGAAACTCCTCGTTGTATGCGACAACGAATGCGTTGGGGTTGACACCGACTCCGTATGTGAGGGCTAAGCCATCGATGATCTCGTCGCGCGGAACGAGGGAATAGTCGATGGGCTCGAGAAGATCTTCGCCGAACTCTTCCAGCTGTGAAGCGGAATCGAGCTGTTCGACATCGACTTCGTATGTCCCAGTATCGACCGCCAGTTGCGTGCGAGCCATGCCGGAGTCTTCGGGCGCTTCCAACACTTCGATCCCTGTCTCTGCGGTAAAGGGGTCAAAGAAGGCAGTACGGAGACACTCCCCAAAGAGGCCGGTGCCTCCCTCGATTACGACCCCATCGGCGGAAGCACTGGATCCGTTGGTGGTGGTTGACGATCCGCCACCACAGGCGGCGAGAACAAGAGCGGCTACAAGCCCTGCGTATATCCACCGAGATGACCTTGAACTCAGCATTGACATCCTCCTTCGGGACAGCCGGGCCTCTGCACAGAAACTGCAACCCGTCGGGCTGGTTCTGATACGCGGAGTCTGATATGCGGAAGATCGTATATCGCATCTAGTATCCCGTCAACCAGCTGTGTCAGGCTCCCTCAGTCATCGGGGACGATTGCGATGCAGTCGATTTCAACCAGACAATCAGGTCCGAGAGCAGCTCCAACCACTGCGCGAGCCGGCGGATCGTCTTGAAAATGCATGGCATATGCGACGTTCATGCGGTCGTACAAGGTGAGGTCCGTCATGTAGACAGTGCATCTCATTGCGTGATCCAGATTCGTCCCTGCATGGTTGAGGAGCTCCGAGACCTTGTCGAGTGCACCGTGCGTTTGGGCTTCGACATCAGCTCCATCGGCGAACGTCTGTCCCGAGATGAACACGAGCCCGTTGGCAATGGCCGCGCCCGAGAATGGGCGACCTGATGCTGCCTGAGCTCCGGGTATTACTCGTCTCACTGTGGTTCTCCCTTCGTTGTGAGTGGTGTGTGATGAGCGGCGCCGGAATGTAGCCCACGACTGTTTTGGCTTTTCTCCGCCCATGCGCTGCCAATGGCCAACGTTCTGGTGCCCGGCGCTCACCCTCGGGTCAGGCCATGGCCATCGTTGAGGTATAGACCTTCTTACGCTCACGATTCAGCGGAGACTGGGATCAGATGGGTAATGCGCAGATGAGAGACGGCGACACGGTGTTTCTGTGTCGAGTGGCAGGTGTCGCCGTGCACGACAATCGTGTGTTGCTCCACCGGAGCGAGCACGACGAGTTCTGGGCATTGCCTGGGGGCAGACTGAACGTCGGCGAGACGGCAGCGGACGCCCTGCGACGAGAGATGGTGGAGGAGGTTGGCGTCGAAGTCGCTGTCGGGCGGCTCCTCTGGGTCGTGGAGAACTTCTTCAACCACTATCCACTCGACCAACTGCCGGACCCATCGACTAGTAGTAACCACCATGAGATCGGTCTCTACCTCGAAATGGAGTTGCCACATGAGTTGACCGCTGTGGACTCCTTCATGGGCCATGAGTTGGCAGGCACGTCACGCGAGTTCGCCCTCGAGTTCCGTTGGTTCGAGAGAACTGGTCTGGCCTTTGTCGATGTCCGACCCGCCGCCGTCAAGGATCTACTGGCCGAACCCCTTCCGGCCGGGGTCTCCACAATCGTGAACACCGGCTGATGGCATCCGCCTGGTCAGGTTGAGCGAAGCAGTTATCTGCTTCGTCGCGACACCCCACCTGGGGCCGTGCGACCCGACTGTGTAGTTAGATTGAATGAACTTCAACTAGACTCAAATTGCCTCCGAGACTCCGCCAGGCCAGCAAAGAATGAAACCGCCCGCTTTCGACTACTACCGCCCGTCGTCTCTGAGTGAGGCTGTCGAGGTTCTGTCTGATGTTCCCGGTGCCAAGGCGCTTGCGGGAGGTCAAAGCCTGATCCCTCTCATGAACTTCCGGCTGGCGCGGCCTAGTGCCCTTGTCGACCTGTCACGCGTCGATGGCCTCGCAAGCGTGGCGTGGGAGGGCCAGACCTTGAAGGTCGGAGCCATGACCACCCATCGGGACATCGAGGACAGGCAAACACTGAAGCGAGACATCGGTGTCTTTGCCGATGCCCTCCCGCTCATAGGTCACGTCGGCATCCGCAACAGAGGCACAGTCGGCGGCTCACTCGCCCATGCCGACCCGGCCGCCGAGTGGGCTGCGATAGCCCTGCTTCTTGACGCAAGTGTTCGGGCTGTCGGGCCGGAAGGGAGTAGAGATGTCGGCATCGAAGACTTCTTCGTCGACTGGATGACAACCTCGCTTCATCACGACGAGTTGATCGAGTCGGTCAGCTTCAACCTCCCTGAGCCTGCCGCCGGATCGGCGTTGGTCGAGGTTGCGCGGAGACACGGCGACTTTGCCATGGCCGGTGTCGGTGTTGCCCTCGAACGACGTGGCGATGTGATCTCAAGCGCGAAGGTGGCGCTCCTGGGCCTCGGACTGACACCCAAGCTGTGCCGGGCCGCAGGGGAGTCTCTCACCGGTGGGTCACTGAGCGATACAGAGATCTCATCGGCAGCCGAGGCCGTCATCGAAGCCGCAGAGCCCTTGGACGATCAGCATGCGTCGGCTAGCTACAAGCGAGAGGTCGCAGGGGCTCTCACCAGCCGTGCCATCAGGAAAGCAGGTGGTCGACTTGACTGATGGGCCCCACGACGCTCTTGGGATCGAGCTCAATGTCAACGGTGAACTTGTCTCGTCAACCGTTCCGGTTCGCCAATCGCTCGCCGACTGGCTGCGGGCTGAGCTCGGACTCTTCTCCATCCACCTTGGCTGCGAACACGGTGTGTGTGGAGCGTGCACGATCCTGGTCGATGGACGGTCGGTCCGCTCCTGTCTGATGCTCGCGGTGCAGGCGGACGGGACAGACATCACCACCGCCGAGCATCTAGCGGAGGAGGGAGGACTGAACTCTCTTCAAGCCAGCTTCAATCAACACGGTGCCCTTCAGTGTGGCTATTGCACGCCAGGTTTCTTGATGACCGCCACCGAGTACCTCAGAGAGGGAGGGACCCCCGACCGAGAGCGCATCAAGGAACGGCTCGCCGGGAATCTGTGTCGTTGCACCGGCTATCAGAGCATTGTTGAAGCGGTTGCCTCTGCTGCCGAGGAGCTGGACGACCAGTGACTGGTATCGGAAAACCACTGGATCGCAAAGAGAACCGACGATTCCTGACCGGAGGTGGACGGTTCATCGCCGACCTCGACGTCGCTGGTGTTCACGACGCTGTTTTTGTGCGCAGCTCGCTTGCCCACGGTTCGATTCACAGCATCGACAGTTCCGATGCTCTGGCCGCCGATGGCGTTGTCGCGGTGCTGACAGCAGACGACCTCGACGATGACAGCAATGCCATCGAGCGCACCTTCTACACACTCGACCCTGCATTCGTCGAAGAGGCGTCGGTGTTCCTCGCGCCGTACTCGGAGCCGTTGTTCGCCCGCGAACGAGTTGTTCGCTCCGGGGAGGCTCTGGCAATGGTTGTGGCAACCGACCGAGCGGCGGCGGAGGATGGCCGGGATCTCGTGTTTGCGGACATCGATCCTCTCGAGGTTGTCGCCGACATCGAGGCGGCTCTCGAGGTGGACTCGCCACAGATCCATCCCGACATCCCAGGGAACCTCCATGGTCGTTTCGCGGTGAAGGTTGGCCACCCCGAGGCGGTAGAAACAGGCCACAGTGTCACCGGACGTTTTCGTGTTCATCGCTCCCTCGGGTCACCCATCGAGAACAGAGGAGTCATCGCCGAGTGGTCCGACGGCAAGCTCACGGTTTGGTCGACGACACAGATCCCTCACGTTCTGAAGTCCTTCCTCTGTGAGGCCCTTGGCCTGTCTGAAGAAAGCGTTCGCGTGGCCGCGCCTGACGTCGGCGGCAGTTTCGGGGGTGGCATCTACCCGGAGGAGATCTTGGTTCCTTGGGCCGCGATGAAATTGGGTGTTCCGATCCGCTGGCTGGAAGACAGGACCGAGCAACTCTCCGGCTCTCGTCACAGCAGAGACCAGGTCATCGATGCCACGTTGTCCTTTGGCTCGAACGGAAAGTTCGAGGCGCTTTCGATGCGGATCCTTCAAGACTGCGGGGCTTTCAATCCCTTCGGCATCACGCTGCCGTACAACTCGGCATCTCATGCTCGCTCTGTCTACCGAATCGACAACTTCAGTTGTGAGGCCTTGTGCGTAGCGACGAACAAGACGCGCAACACGCCGGTTCGAGGTGCCGGGCGCCCGGAGGTGATCTTCGTCCTGGAGCGTCTGATCGACATGGCCGCGGAGGAGACCGGCATCGACGCGGTCGCCCTTCGAAGACAGAACCTCATTCGGGCCGAGGAGATGCCGTTTCCGATGGGCATGCTGTATCGGGATGGGGTGCCGATGGTCTACGACTCGGGTGACTTCCCTGCCCAATTCGAGCTTGCTCTTGACATATCCGACTACCCAGAGTTGAAACGCCAGAAGGCGGAGGCCAACGAACAGGGTCGTCTTCTTGGTGTGGGAGTCGCAACCCATGTAGAAGGCACCGGATTCGGGCCACACGAAACGGCGGTGGTGGGAGTTGACTTCAAGGGGGAGGTCTACGTTCACACTGGTGCGCAGCCACACGGTCAGGGGCTGGAGACTTCGCTGGCGCAGGTCTGCTCTGAGGTCCTTGACCTGGAGGCCAACCGCATAACCGTCTGGGGCGGCGACACAGCTCTCACCGAGACTGGTGGCGGCACCTTCGGGAGTCGAAGCGCCGTGACGGCCGGCTCGGCTGTTCTCGAAGCATCGCGTCAGTTGCGCGACAGGGCCCTTGGGCTCGCGGCAACTGCTTTGGGCTCGGAGTCGAGTCAGCTCGAGCTTCGCGATGGCCTGGTCACCGATGGAAAACGAACTGTCACTTTCGCGGAGCTTGCGCTGGTGGCTTCAGAGGACGAGGGGCTGCCACTAGAGGCAACGATTGAGTGGACTCCGCCGACGGTCACGTTCGGATCGGGTACCGCCGTGGCGCTCGTTGAAGTGGATCAGGAGACCGGCCTCGTGGACGTTCTCGAATACACGGCTGTGGACGACTGTGGAACGGTGTTGAACCCGGCGGTGGTCAAGGGGCAGCTGGAGGGTGGCGTTGTCCATGGCTTGGGAAATGCTCTCCTCGAAGAAGCCCGATATGACGATCAGGGCCAGTTTCTCACGGGTTCCTTCATGGACTATCTGCTGCCAACCGCCATGGATGTCCCTCAAATGAAGGTCGCCCATCGGTCTCATCCCACTCCTCTGAACCCTCTGGGAGCCAAGGGCGTTGGTGAGGGCACGACTTCATCCGCACCTGCTGCGATCATCAACGCCATCTGTGACGCCCTCGGGGTTCAGGCAACGGAGATGCCACTCACTCCGGAGCGGATCCGTGGACTTTTGACTGGCAAAGCCAAAGAGACGGCTTGGAGCTGACCCCTTGAGACTGCCACCACACATGGGTCACAAAGAAGGAAGGCGGGCACTTATGATCACACGGCCATTGACCATGATTGAAAATGACTGACACGACTAGCAAAGACCGCCACGCAGCCAATCACTTGCTCGCGATTGGCTCCCGCCTTCGCATGGCTCGTCAAAGCCGTGGTCTCACTCTTCAAGACTTGGCCCGGGAGACGGGTCTCAGCTCGTCGATGATCAGCCTCGTCGAACGAGGAAGGGCGAGCCCGTCGATCGGCTCGTTGGTTGCGATGTCGTCAGCCCTGGGCATACACATTCGAGAGTTGTTTGATGAAGAGAATGGCTCCGGCTCCAGCCCGGTGAGCCGGGCGGTTGACCAGGTCGTCATACAACCTGACGTCGGAGTCGAGCGCACGATCGTCAAGACTGACAACGAGAACAACGTCGAAATCTCGCTCAACAACTACGAGCCCGGCAGCGCACGTGAGCCAGAGTCGGCAAGGCACCATGGCTACGAATACGGGATCGTGCTCGCCGGTGAGTTGACCGTCGAGCTGGCCGGCACGAAGTACGTGCTCGGTGAAGGTGACGCAATTGCCTACGACTCCTCACAGCTTCACTCTCTCTACAACGAGGGCAAGAAGCGGGTCAGGGCTCTCTGGGTGAACCTGAGAGCTTTCTGAGCGGGGAATCCTGACGAAAGGGAACTGTCTTGCGTAGCGCCATCAACTCGCCGTCCTACCACGTGCCCATCGACGGCTTCTCCCAGATCATCGAGGCTCCGTCGGTTGGCAGAACTCTTCACCTGTCCGGGTTGACCGCCAGGACGTCTACTGGGGAGATGGTCGGCCCTGGTGACATGCGAGCGCAGGCCAGCCAAGTGCTCGAGAACATGGAGGTCATCCTCGAGGCGGCCGGTGCCACTCTCGATCATGTTGTCTCCATCCGGACATACGTCACCGATATCGAGGCCTATCCGGAGATCGATGAGGTGTGGCGGGAGGCCTGGGGGGCCGTGTGGCCGGCGTCGACGATGGTGGAGGTCGCTCGTCTCTGGGATGAGCGGCAGATGGTGGAGATGGAAGCCGTCGCCGTCGTGCCCGAGTAGCTGTCGCGTCGGGGCCCGTTCGCTGAGCACCGGTCAAGTCGACCTGTCTTCGAGTTTCTAGGAGCCCGCCGCAGCCCTCATCCGAATCGAGTAAGATTTGATCTACTTGAGCAATGATCAAATCTCATTCGAGAGGGGTGCACGTGCCAGACCATGATGTTGCCGTTGTAGGTGGAGATGTTTGGACGCCTTCGGGTTGGATCAAGCCGGGCCGGGTTCTGATCAGCGGCGAACAGATCGTTTCAGTCGATGGTGAAACCGATGCGAGCGGTGCAAGTGAGGTCATCGACGCAAGCGGCAAAGTCGTGATCCCCGGTCTCATCGACACACACTCGCATCACCGCGATCCAGGCTTCACTCACAAAGAGGACATAACGACAGCGAGCCAGGCGGCGGCCGTGGGTGGTGTCACCGTCACGGTCGGGATGCCCAATGTGGATCCGCCAACGACCACAGCAGACCTCTACAAGACTCTGATAGAGGATCAGGCAAACCGCTCAGTTGTCGACTACAACCACAACCCTTCTCCCACCAACCTCGAAGAAGTCGAGAAGATCGCCGCTCTTGGCCCTTTGGGGTTCAAGCTCTTCATGGTCATCGACGCCAAGAGGTCGTATCCCCATATGCCCGGGCTGGGGATACATGACCACGGAAATCTCGCGCAGATAATGGAGGCGGTCGCAAGCACGGGTCTGCCTCTGATGGTGCACCCCAACGATCAGGGGCTGTTCGAACACGTCGAGAAGTCACACTTCGAGATGGGATTGCTCGGTCCCGAGCCCTATTCCAAGGCAGAGTGGATGTACGACGGCGCCGTGTGGAGCAGTGCCATCGCAACATTGATCGAGCTCCAGCGCTCTATCGAAGGGCCCCTCCACGTTCTCCACATGATGACTGATCGGACGGTCGAGCTGATCCGGCGAGCAAAGAGCGATGGCCAGAACATCACGTCTGAGGTAAACGCATTCGGGCTCTTCCTTGCCGACTGGGAAGAGGTCAAAGATCGCGGGCCATACGCTCTGGGGCGTTGCCTGAAGCCTGAGTGGCGCGATGCTCTTTGGGCGGGAATCCGCGATCAAACCATCGACACGCTCGGGACCGACCACGCACCCCACACGATCGAGGAGAAGGAGCCTGGTTGGGAGAACATGTGGTCCGCCCCGACAGGCACACCCCAGCTCCAGCACTATCTGATGAAGCTGCTTCAAGCGGTGACCCGGGGCCAGCTGACGCTCGACGATGTCATTCGCATAACTTCGGTGAGGCCTGCGCAGATCTTTGGCCTGTATCCGAAGAAGGGAACGATCGAACCAGGTTCAGATGCCGATCTCGTGATCGTCGACCTCGACGCTGAGATCGAGGTGAGGCGTGAGGACGTCCTCAGCAAGTGTGGTTGGAGCCCTTATGAGGGAGAGGTGTTGAAAGGTGTCCCGTGGATGACTCTGTTGCGCGGGAAGGTAGTGGCCAAGGATGGGCACGTGACTGCTGAACCGGGCTACGGCCAATTGGCCACTCGTGTCTAGAAGTTTTGGGCGTCAGTTCATTCTCTTTCACTAAAATCAAAAAGTCTTAGATCATATTCAAACTTCCTGCTATGGTCACGATGGATTTAGACGACGAGGAGAACGTTCTAATGGCTGGGATCGTCAGCAGGATTCGCTTTTTCGCACTGATAGCCGTCATGTCACTGGCAGTTGCCGCTTGTGGCGGTTCGACCAGTGGCACAACGGTTGAGACAGACGGTTCAGGGACGGACGCCGGTTCGTGTGCCACTGATGGCGAGCTCTCTGACGTCACGATTCTGCTGCCGTTCCCATTCGCCGTCCCCTTCTTCTCCGTCTTCGGTGCAGAGGCACTCGACTACTTCGAAGATGAGGGGCTCAACGTTGCCATCGAGACGGCAGACGGCAGTGCCAGCGTGGTGCAGCAGGTTGCCGCCGGCAATGTCGAGATGGGCTTGGCTGATCCCGGTCCGATCATCGATGCAGTCGCAGCCGGAGAAGAGCTTGTGGTCCCATACGTGTATCAGACAGGCCTCATATACGGTCTCGTTGCTCCCGGTGGTGCGCCATTCGAAGAGATCGCCGACTTCGCCGGCGAGACGATCGGCGTGTCCGAAGCGACCGCTGGAGAGGTCCCCTTCCTCGAAGGTCTGTTGGCGACCAACGGTGTTGATCCCGACACCGAAGTGCAGATTGTCGAGACAGGCGCTGGTGCCTCGACCGCAGCGGCTTTCGATGCGGATCGGATTGCTGCCTATTTCTCCGACTACTTCAACATCATCGAACTGGGATTCGAGGTCGAGCTCCAGGAATACGATTTGGGCGAGTTCGCACTGCTGCACGCGGCCAGCTTGGTCACCAGCACCGCCACCATTGACAACAACAAGCAGCTGATCGAATGCGTCGGCCGAGCCATGGCGAAGGCCACCGAGTTCACCTTCGCAAGCCCAGAGGCGATGCTCATCGCCATTGGCGAGGACTATCCCGACCAGGTCACTGATCCGGAAGGATTCGATCTTCTCGCCCTCGAAGGAACCATGCAGCGCACGAAGCAGTACGACGAGTCAGGCGAGATGTGGGGTTGGAACCGTCCAGACTCGTGGCAGGGCTACCTGGATCTGCTGTCTGCTCGCGGTGAGTTGACCAGTGAGCTGGATCGAGAAGATCTCTACACCAACGATCTGGTTGATGCCTTCAACAGCTTTGACAAGGCAGCTGTGCGTCAAGCAGCCAACGACCTCGCGGCGAGCGCCGGGTAGCTGAAGTCGATCGCCACAGAGTTCATTCAAGGGGTCAACTCAATTGACGAACCAGGTCAAATTCGGCTGGTTGTGCAGTCACGAGGAATATCAACCTGAGGCTTTGGTCAACCAGGCAGTTGCTGCCGAAGAGCACGGATTCGATCTGGTGCTGGGGTCGGACCACTTCCACCCTTGGGTCGACGATCAGTCGGCAGCAGGGTTTGTGTGGAGTTGGCTGGGGGCCGTCGCTGCCAAGACACAGCAAGTCAAGATAGGGACCTCGGTCACCTGCCCGCTCTTTCACTATCACCCTGCTCTCATCGCCCAGGCAGCGGCGACGGTCGATCGTCTGTCTGATGGGCGATTCCTGCTGGGGTTGGGAACGGGTGAGAACATCAACGAGGGCCCAATGGGGTTCGACTTTCCTGGATACCAGGAGCGGATCTCGAGGATGGCGGAAGCCTTGGAGATCATTCGCCGGCTTCTCGATGGGGAGAAGCTCGACTTCAAGGGTGACTACTACGTCACCAAAGCGGCCAGGCTCTACAGCCCGCCCGTGTCGCGGGTTCCGATCCTGATGGCTGCCGGCGGACCGAAGTCCTCACGATTTGCCGGAGAACGCTGCGACGGGCTCATAACTTCTGTCAAAGATCCTGCCGTGTCCCTCGAGAGGGCCATTGAGCCTTTCTCGGAGGCCGGCCAAAGTGCTGGTCGAGCCGATCCAATCGTCTTGGCAACTCGCTGGGTGGTTCTGGCAAAGGACTCGTCGGAAGCTTGGCAGGCTCTCAAGTCTCTCAGAGGGCTCAGGGCTCCCGGCAGATTGGAAGCAGTAGATCCCATGGTTCTACGTCAGCGAGCTGACGAGTTGGACCGGGACGAGGTATTGAGCCAGTACACGATCGTGCCGGACACCGAGGCGCTGATTGAGGCGTACAGGCCCCTGATCGAACAAGTCGGAGCGGACTACGTGTCCATCCAGGTGGCTTCTACAGATGCCGACAGCACACTGCACCTGATCGGCACGGAAGTGCTGCCCGAATTGAGAAGAATCGCTTCGAGCAGGTAGTGCTCAGCTATCGGAAGTTGGGGGCGACTTCTTCGGAGAATCGCGTCCACTGTTCGACCATGTGGTCGACGTTGTGATAGATGAACTTCATCTCGAAGACAGTGCAGCCGGCTTCCATGTAGGCAGCGATCCTCTCTGAGACTGTCTCGGGCGTGCCGATGAGAGAGGAATTCCACATCTCTGCTGTGTGGTCGACCTCGGCCTCGAGGGCAAAGGTCCCGGAGGTGCCTTCGTAGGCGTCGTCAAAGGCTCGCATGGTTGCGTTGACGTCTCTCCTCGCCTTTTCGACGGTGGACTCGAGGTAGACGTGAATCTCAGTTCCAACCTTCAGCGAGTCTGGTTCCCGTCCCCGTTCCTCGAGCATGGCGTTCAGTCGGCCCGTAGCGGTGGGAAACTGCTCAGGGGTTATCCAGAACGAGAGCCATCCGTCTGCGTAGTCGGCGATCATCTTCAGCGAGAGGTCCTTTACACCGCCGATCCAAATCGGTGGGTGCGGTGCTTGGGCAGGTTTGGGATATACCTGGGCACCTTCGAATTCGTAGAACTCTCCGCGGAACGACGCCACGTCGTTGATCCACACCTCACGCATGGCCTCGAACATCTCTCTGGTGTGTTTGACCTTTGTCGCTCGGTCAATGCCCATGACCTCAAACTCAACGTTTCTGGTGCTTTTGGCAGCACCCTGCCCAATGCCCAAGTCGACGCGCCCACCCGACAAGTCGTCAATCGTGGCGATCTGCTTGGCGGTTGCCAGCGGCTCTCGGTATGGGAGGCACAACACGGCTGCGCCCAGGCGGATGCGGTCCGTTATGCCGGCGACGAAAGCGAGATTCGAGAGCGACTCGTAGAACTTCGGCACATAGTCGGGTGACTCGAGGGCTTCGAGGAAGGTCTCCTTGGAGCCACACGAGATGTGCATCGAGTCGAGCTCCTGGTTCCATACCAGGTAGTCGTGAACCCAGAGTGTGTCGTAGCCAAGGCGCTCGGCTTCAACGGCGCCTCGGCGGATGCTGTCGCGGTTTGCAAGCGGCCCCGCAACAGGGAGCCTCACTCCGAATTCAGCAGCCATTGGTACCTCTCTCGCTCTGTTCTCCGATGTGCTCTCGAAAGAGTAGGCATGTCGTCTTGAATAATGCCAAAATTGATTTGGTAAACTTTGAACTCCGTGGTGGGAGACTATTTTCTATGCTGAATGGCGTTGAGTGATGCGCAAATGACAGTTGACGAGTCGCAAGACAAACGAGGGCTACCTGCCGTACAGGTCAGGGCTGCCACCAAGGTCTACAACCACGGCGCAGAGGACGAAGTCGTAGCTCTCCAGGACATCGACCTCGATGTTCCGGAGGGTGAAGTCGTTGCGCTACTTGGGCCGAGCGGTTGTGGGAAGAGCACATTGTTGAACATGGTGGGAGGCCTCGTCACCACCACGGAGGGAGAGATCCGAGTAGCCGGCTCACTTGTGACCGACCCAAGCCCGGCGATAGGGATGATGTTCCAGAGACCCGTTTTGCTTCCATGGTTGAAGGTGATCGACAACGTCCTTCTGCCCCTCAAGGTTCAGGGCGCGGAGAGTGAGCACTCTCAGGACAAGGCCAACAGCCTCATCGAGTTGGTTGGCCTGGCAGGGTTCGCCGAGAGGTACCCCTCCGAACTGTCCGGCGGGATGCAACAGCGCGTGGCCATCTGCCGCATGTTGATAGCCGAGCCACAGGTGTTGCTTCTCGACGAGCCGTTCGGAGCTCTCGACGAGCTGACGCGCGAGTTCATGGATGTCGAGCTGCGCCAGATCATCACGAGCCAGGGACGTAGCGCCATCCTCGTGACGCACAGCCCGCTCGAGGCCGTGTTCATGGCTGATCGAGTCGATGTGATGACGCCACGACCTGGACGCGTTGCCGGACGTGTTGAGATCGAGTTGGGTGCCGATCGATCGTCGGACCTGTTTGCCTCAGACGAGTTGATCGCCTACGTGCGAAAGGTACGCGACTTGATCGAGGACGCCCATGCCGAGGAGGAGTCCGCCGGTGAGTGAGCGCACCAAGTCAGCGTTGACCTTTGTTGTGTCCCTTACCGCTATCTGTTTGGTCTGGGAGTACGCGTCTGCGCAGGAATACGTCAATCCTC
Source organism: Acidimicrobiia bacterium (assembly GCA_028284765.1). Classification (GTDB taxonomy): domain Bacteria; phylum Actinomycetota; class Acidimicrobiia; order Spongiisociales; family ZC4RG35; genus JANQRA01. Next base: position 6,654 of record JANQRA010000019.1, on the reverse strand, counting down.
TTGTTCTTCCGCCACCTTCGGAGATCGGAGTGTCTCTCTGGTTCTTCGCTCAGAACTTCTTAGGCCCTGCGGAGTACTGGCGTGACACCTGGATCACGATCCAAGAGATCCTGTTGGGCTACGCAATCGGCGTCACCAGTGCCGTCGTTCTGGGCGGGCTAGTGGCTGAGTTCAAGGTGGTGCGGCGTGTTGTCGTGCCGTACACGGTGGCTCTGAATGCGACACCCAAGATTGCCTTGGCGCCGTTGTTCATCGTGTTCTTCGGCTTCGGCATCACGGCCAAGGTGGTGATGGCCGCGTTCATATGCTTCTTCCCTGTCATGGTCAACACCGTGGCCGGCCTCGTATCGGCTGATGACGATCAGATGAAGTTGATGACGTCATTGCGGGCTTCGCGGTGGCAGACATTCCGCCGGCTGAAGATGATGCTTGCGCTTCCGTACACATTCGCCGGGATGAGGACAGCCATGGCGTTTGCGGTGGTCGGCGCGATCATCGGAGAGTTCTTCGGTGCAACGCGAGGGCTCGGTTTCCGGATCGAGTTCGCAGCGGCTCGGCTGGAGACGGCCAACCTCTTTGCATTCCTTGTTGTGCTGTCCCTGGTTGCGTACCTGCTGTATGCGCTCATCGAGGCGATCGAACGTCGAGTCGTGTTCTGGTCGGGAGGCCTTCAGTCGCAAGGCAAACCTTGACGACTAGGGCGACGTCTCCCTCCTTCGAACGTGGGGATGACCTGGAAGCAGTCGTCACCTACGTCCGTCGGCTGGCCGAAGGTGCTGCCGCCATGCTGGTTCTATAGCCCAGATCACTGTCGAATCAGAGCGGACGAACGCCGAGTTCAGGAGGGTTTGGTTCAGACGTTTGGCGCGGACCGTTAGGCCCGAGGTCGCACAAGAAGCGGTTGGTGGGATCTGGGCATGTCCATTGATCAATCCAGCAGGTGGCCGTACACTGGCCGTACTGAAGGGAGCGACACATTGGCTGCCAACACGAAACGCACTCGTAGCGAACGTCTCGAGGTCCGGACAACCGCGGAGGATCGAGCGCTGATAAACCAGGCAGTGGCCGCGTCCGGAACTGACCTCACCGAATTTGTCATCTCGAGTCTGACTGTCGCTTCACGTCGTGTTCTGGCCGACCGAACCGACTGGGTGCTGGACTCAGAGACCCAAACCGCATGGGAGGAGGTCAACCATCGTCGTGCGCGCAGCCTGGATGGACTCGCTGAACTGATGGCCCGCCCGACGCCTTTCACGGACGAGTGACCAAGCGATATCGGCCACCCCGACTGCTGGAGACTGGCGATATCGTCGACCAGTTTGAATGCCGATCAGCGGAGCAGACCAGTTGGTTGCGTCACCACGCTCAACAGGCACAGGCTGTTGGCACTGCGAAAGTATTGGTGGTCACCGCGGCTGACGATGACCAAGTTCTTGCTTACTACGCCTGGTCGATGGCGAGCATTTCGATCCAAGAGGCACCACAGCGGGTTCGCAAAGGTGCCGGACGATATCCGCAGCCTGTGGCGTTACTCGCCCGGCTTGGAGTGTCGCGAGATCACGAGGGCCGAGGTCTCGGGGCTGGGCTTCTCGCCGATGTTGTCAGCCGCACGGCCCAGCTAGGGGTAGAGATTGGGTGTCGTGGCCTGCTGGTACATGCGGAGACACAAGAGGCTCGCGACTTCTACATGCACCTCATCCCGGACTTCGAGCCGTCTCCGACCGACGAGCTTCACCTGCTCCTGTTGATGAGGGACATCCTGAAGACTTTGAGAGCTTGACTCGCCGACCGCACATATCGTGTATATGTGCCGAACAGGCGGATAAGCGTTCCCGAACTACGCGCCGGGCCACAGCCGAGTTTGCACTGTTTGCCTCGGATGTATCGTGACTGACATGCACAAGGCCAGGTCAGAATGACGACGAGTAGAGACGTGATCACGGTTGCCCACGGAGACGGCATCGGCCCTGAGGTCATGGAAGCGACCTTGCGTGTGCTCGAAGCTGCCAGAGCGAACCTGGAGTACGAGGTCGTCGAGGTCGGTGAGAAGGTCTTCGAGCAGGGCCACAGCTCGGGGATCGCGCCGGAGTCGTGGGACATCATCCGGCGGAACCCTGTGTTCCTGAAAGCTCCGATCACGACTCCTCAAGGTGGGGGCTTCAAGAGCCTCAACGTGACCATCCGGAAGAGCCTCAATCTCTACGCCAACGTCCGGCCATCCAAGTCTTACGCCCCCTACGTCGCATCGGAGCATCCGGGGATGAACCTCGTGATCATCCGTGAGAACGAGGAAGACCTCTACGCGGGGATCGAGCACCAGCAGACATCTGAGGTGACGCAGGTCCTCAAGCTGGTGACGAGACCCGGATCCGAGCGGATCATCAGGTACGCCTTCGAGTACGCCGAGGCCTATGGCCGCCGCAAGGTCACATGCATGTCGAAGGACAACATCATGAAGATCACCGATGGTCTCTTCCATCGGGTCTTCGACGAGGTGGCCGCCGAGTATCCCGACATTCAGAGCGATCATCAGATCATCGACATCGGCGCCGCGCGTCTGGCGGCGCAGCCCGAGGCCTTGGACGTGGTTGTCACCTTGAACCTCTACGGGGACATCCTCTCCGACATTGCCTCGCAGATAGCGGGGTCGGTGGGCCTGGCCGGGTCGGCGAACATCGGGGAGACAGTCTCGATGTTCGAGGCGGTTCACGGATCGGCTCCGGACATCGCCGGAAGGGGAGTGGCCAATCCTTCGGGGTTGCTTTGGGCGGCCACCCAGATGCTGGTTCACATCGGCAAAGGAGATGTGGCCGAATCCATCAAGAACGCATGGCTCGCCACCCTCGAGAGTGGCATCCACACAGGTGACATCTACCGGGAGGGACTCAGCGAGAAGCGAGTCGGGACGGCGGGATTCGTGGACGCCGTGATCGACCGTCTCGGCGAGAAGCCGCAACACCTTCGCCCTGTCCACTATCGAGCAGGCAATCTGAGTGTTCCCGCTCCGAAGCCAAGCCGTCAGGAGAAGCAACTCGTTGGTGTGGATGTCTTTCTCGACTGGACAGAGGACGGCCGAGACCCCGACTCACTCGGGCAGGGTTTGGAGCAGGCAGCTCCCGATGATTGGTCGCTGAAGATGATCACCAACCGCGGGGTGAAGGTCTACCCGGACGGCATCCCAGAGACGTACAGGACCGACCATTGGCGTTGCCGCTTCACCACAGGCGACGATGTGAGATTCACCGATGTGCTCAGGCTGCTGGGCCAACTCAACGAATCGGGCTACGAGGTGATCAAGACCGAGCACCTCTACACGATCGGGGGCCAGGCCGCGTACTCGCTGGGGCAGGGCGAGTAGAGCCATCTTCCGGAAGGGCCGCTGTTGGTTCAGCCGGACTCCTCGAACACCAGATCGTGATCACCCCAGCTGGTGTCGGCCAAGTACCCTGTGGCGTGAGAGTCCGTGTCAGCTCTGCTATCGAGAGTCAGGTAAGCAGCAGGGACACACAAATTGTCAGGCGCAGCGATTCGCTTCTCCTAGGGAGGGTTGGGAGATTCGCTACCTTGACAGGAGGATTGGTTTGTGCATCAGATGCACGCAACCCTCGCGAGTGGGATGAAGCTCGATGCGATAGGATCTGGGTGATGGCAATTGGAGTCTCACTATCTGAGGTCGGCGTTGACTATCAAGAGCTTGCAGTATCTGAGCCAAGCACCACTGATGGCTCGTCAGCAAGCTAGACATGCGATCCGAGCTATTCCTGTCATCGTCTGGGGCAATCGGTAGGCAATTCTCGGTGTGATTGATGGTCATTGCACGACTGACAAGGCGGTCAATACCTGAATGATGGCTGGCGAATTCCGAGAGCGCGTACGTTACGCACTCGCCGGTCTGGGTGCACGAAACGCGCAACACGAGTTCGAGCATCTGTGTCGCGGGCTGGCGCGGGAATCGGTGACACCCAATATCGTTCCCGCGACTGGTCCCGTGGGTGCTGGTGGGGATCAGGGGCGCGATTTTGAGACGTATCTTTCTTCTACTGCTTCGCCGCGTGACGTTGGAGAAGTCCTGGGACTGGTGCCCGGGGCTCCAGTGGCGTTTGTTTGCACGTTGCAACAAGGTGGTTTGAGGTCGAAGGTCTTGGCAGATGTAGAGGCGGTGATTTCTGGACCCCCCGTTGCGCTAGTAGTGGCCTACTGCGCAGCCGATGTAGCTGTATCGACCAGGCATGCAATTGAAGCTGAAGCCCTTGAACGCTTTGGAGTGCGGCTGGCGGTGTTCGACGGCAACGCTATTGCTGAGGAGTTGTCCTTTCGGCGCCGTGAGTTGGAGTGGCTTATTCGCCGGTACCTCGACATCGCTGCTGATTCGTCGGTTCAGGTGCCCCGCGGGTTACCCGTTGCGCCATTGGCTTTTGTTAATCGAGATCTTGAGTTGGCCGAGCTGGACGAACTGTTGGGGGCAGCGGAGACTGCTGCTGGGCCGAGAGTTGCTTTATTGACCGGAATGCACGGAGTAGGGAAGTCAGCAGTTGGGTCTGAGTGGACGAATCGTGTGCGGGACCAGTTTCCAGATGGCGATCTCTATGTCGACTTCGCCAGTGACGTTGGAGCTGGCGGACTGGACATAGGTGAAGCGCTCAAGGGATTGCTACATGATCTGGGAGCTGAGGATTCAGTAATCCCGGAGTCGGCGGGAGAGCGTAGGCGGCTGTTTGTTCGGCTGACAGCCCCGCGGCGGCTGTTGATGTTCTTGGACCATGTTGAGGAACCCGCTCAGGTGTTGGCGACCTTGCCGACTGGGGCTGGTTCAGTGGTGATAGCTGCGAGCAATCGTCGGCTTGACGAGTTGGTTTTAGAGGGAGCACGTCTGGTGGAGGTTGAACCACTTCATCCAAGGGCGGGTCTGAAGATGTTGATGGAGATTGCTGGTGATGATCGAGTAGGCACATCGGATCGAGCAGCCAGGACTCTGGTCGAATTGTGTGGTGGGCTGCCGATAGCGTTGACTGTGTGTGGGAGTTCGTTAGCTCTCGAACGTGAACTCACGCCCGAGGAGTTAGCTTCGGAGATCATATCGGCTCGACATCAGATTGAAGCGTTGTCCGGTCCAGGTCGGTTTTCCGTTGCTTCGGTATTCCAGGTGGCATACGAGTCGCTTGGTTCCGTCGAGGCCTTGGCCTATCGAAGAATGGGTCTATGGCAAGGGCCAACGGTGACAGTTGGGTTGATAGCAGCACTAATGGCGAGGAATGAAGTAGAAACCCAGTCGGCGCTAGATGGGTTGAGGAGTCGCCATCTGATTGAAGCTCGTCGTCACAAGCAGTTTGGAGCGCACGTGCTCGTTCGATCGCACATGGCAGCCACAGTCAACGTCGTGGAGGGAGCTGAGATTGTTGAGGCAGCCCTAGTTGCGGGAGTTGAGTGGATGTATGCGGCGGTAAACGACGCTGACTTTGCTGTCGTTGCTGATCGTCTACGGCTATCCGGACCCGCTCCCACCGTAGATGTGCAGACCGGAGTTGAGTCGCCATCAGATGCATACAAGTGGTTCCGAGCCGAGCGTCACAATGTTATGGCGGCGATGGAAACGGCAGCCGAACTTGGTCAGCCTGAGAGGGTCTGGCAGTTCGCTGCGGCTCTTTGGCCGCTGGTGGCAACTCAGAAGTGGTTCGGAGAGTGGGTTAAGTCACATGAGCTGGGCATTGAGGCGGCGGTAAGCCTAGGACGCGATGATGCAGAAGCACGTCTGCGTTCCCAGCTTGCGCGTGCTTTTTCGGAACTCGGGGATCATCCAGCTGCTGAGGCCGAAATGGACCGGGCGTTTGTTGCCGTTGGAAGAAGTCAGGATGCCCGGTTGGCTGCGTCTCTGTCAGAATTTGCAGGAGTGTGTGCTTTGGCAGCAGGTGACCACACGAAGGCAATTGCTGCCTTGTCGATGGCTCGGGACCAGATGCTGGCCGTTGGGTCACATAGAGGTGCCGCGCTGGCGGACTATTACTGGGCCAAGAGCTGCGCTCAAACGGGAGATTATGTTGGCGCCCTCAGGCTGCTGGACCGCGCAGTACCCGTATTCGTAGGTGTAGAAGATCGTGTGAACGTCGGCAGGGTTGCAGTGCGGCGTGGGGAGGCCTTATTGGCGGGCAGGCGCTTCGAGGATGCCATATCGATCGTGGAGTCCACCATCCCAGAGTTGGAGTCACTAGGACTGGGCTATGAACTTGCTGAGGCTCACGAGTTGTTGGCGTTAGCGTCCGCGGAGTTGGGTTGGAAACTAGAGGCACGTCGGTGTCGGCAGCGGGCATACCAACTCTATAGGGAACTGGGACATCCTCGCGCTGAGGTGTTGGAGGTCGAGTTGGGTGTGGTGCCCTAGCTGCTGAGGTGCCAAATGTGATGGCGAGACGAGGAGTCACCAACCGTAATATCTAGGGCTTCAGGAAGGGCTTGTCCAGCTGACTCGAAGGCATAAAGCACGGACGCTGCGATGGTCGGCTCGTTCTCCTCGCTTGGTCGGTCAGCTTGCAGTGTGAACCTGCGACCGTCGCGATGGTGTATCTCTGCGTGTCCTTTTGTTTCTGCCATGGCGTAACGGCTGCCCGGGAACTGATCGAGTAGAGAGGGAAGGTTTGGATCCGAGCTGGAATCGACGAC
>JANQRA010000011.1 GCA_028284765.1 Acidimicrobiia bacterium | reverse complement strand
ATCCGACTTCGTAGAGGATGTCGGCGGCTTTGGCCTCCTCGATCTCCTCGCCGTCCTTGGATGCGCTCAGGTCGAGCGAGACGAAGTCTCCGGAACCCGCGGGGCGGTCGACTTCTTCGACGGTGGCGAACTGCTCGAGCATTCGCTTGGTCTGCTCCTCCAGCTCTTCGTCGGTGACAATCGGGCTGTCGACCTCGATGTTGCGGTCTTTGTAGTTGGGCAGCTCGATCTTGGGCCAGAGGGTCACCTTGACCTCGACCTCCACTCCCCCATCCACGTCATCCATCGACTCGAGTTCTGGGTTGATCGCAGGTTCGATCTCTTCTTCGGTCAAGACTTCGTTCAGGACAGGGTTCAAGAGGTCTTCGATCGCTTCCTGTCTCACACGGTCGGCGCCGACCGTCGCCTCGATGATGGGGAGCGGAGCCTTACCTGGACGGAATCCGTGGATCTTGACTTCTTGAGCCAGCTTGCGTGCCGCGCCCTTCTTCGCTTCGTTGATCTGCTCGTCAGTGAGCTGGAAACGAACGGTCCTCTCGAAGGTTCCGGTTTCCGTGATGGTCGTGGTCATTCTCTTCCTTGGTATCGACAATCAAACGGGGCGCCGGGATCCCGATCCAATCGGGCGGCGCCCCGTGACGTTGGGGTGACCGACGGGACTTGAACCCGCGACATCCTGGACCACAACCAGGTGCTCTACCAGGCTGAGCTACGGCCACCATGTTGAACGTGCAGATTCTACGAATCTGCAACCCGACTCCGACGGCGCAGTTTCATGGCATGAAACTGCTACCTGATCTCATCAGGCGGTCTCCAGCGCCCCCGGGAGGACTCGAACCCCCAACCTCCGGATTAGAAGTCCGATGCTCTATCCAGTTGAGCTACAGGGGCTGGATTTACCCCTAGGGGCGACCCATTCGAGCGGGTGAAGGGAATCGAACCCTCACCGCCAGCTTGGAAGGCTGGAGCTCTACCATTGAGCTACACCCGCGTCTGATCTCATTGTAAATGTTTGGTCGGGCTGGTCGGACTCGAACCGACGACCTCGACGTCCCAAACGTCGCGCGCTAGCCAAGCTGCGCCACAGCCCGAGTATCAACAAGGGTACTTTCGGTTCCAGATTTGTCCCAGTCGATTCGTATGTTCGTGACATGGAACTCGAGGCTGCCGTCCTCGAGCGGGTGAGGGCATACGACACATATTCAAGGTGGGAGAAGTCAGAGGTTGGCCGTGACCTTCGTCGACTCGGCCTGAGCTACGGCGAGATCATGGATCTGATCCCGGTCAAGAAGTCGACCCTGGCGACCTGGTGCCGGGACATCGAACTGACACCTGAGCAGTTGGATGGGATTGCCCTGCGTCGGACTCCGCTCCCAGGCCGTACTCTGAATGGCGATCGCTATTCGACACAACCCGGACGCCCGTTGGAGATCGAACTGATCCGTTCGCAAACCAAGTTGGAGGCTCATCACCTGTCGCACGATCCGTTCTGGACAGCCGGGCTTGCTCTCTACTGGGGTGAGGGGAGCAAGACTCAACGTCGGATTTCAATGGCCAACTCAGACCCATCCGTGCTCCGCCTCTTTCGCCTTTGGGCCGAGACCTACCTGCCACCTGACTCAGGATGGAGAGCCAAGATCGACCTCCACGCTGACAACGATGAAGTCAAAGCTCGTACGTGGTGGTCTGAGGAGCTATCGGTTTCTCTAGCCGACTTCACAAAGTCCTACGTCAAACCTGATGGAACTGGGCACAGAAAGAACCATCTGCCGCACGGTGTTTGCACGCTCTACAAACGAAAGAGCACCAACGCCTACCACACAACTATGGCCTGGATCGAGTTCATGCAGGAGCGGTTCGGTCGGTAGTATTGCGCCGGGTCGCTAGCTCAATTGGCAGAGCATCCGGCTCTTAACCGGCAGGTTGCGGGTTCGATTCCCGCGCGACCCACCGAAGCCCCCTTCGCCGGGGGCTTCTTTCATGAGACAATCAAGAAGCACTATGCGGGTGTGGCGGAATTGGCAGACGCGCAGGGTTTAGGTCCCTGTGTCCGAAAGGACGTGGAGGTTCAAGTCCTCTCGCCCGCACCAGGCATCAACTCACGCAACGAGCGCTGTTGATTTCCTGCCGCGTCGAAGTTCTCGGACTTCAGCCAAGCCTCGAACGCCGGCCGGACCTCGCCCCACCGATCGTCGGTCATGGCGTACCAGGCAGTGTCCCTGCTACGACCCTTGTAGTGAGTCGCCTTCGCAAAAGTGCCCTCGTAGATAAAGCCAAACCGGACCGCTGATGAGCGCGAAGGCTCGTTCAGGTCGTCGCACTTCCACTCAACCCGGCGGTACCCGGCCTCGAAGGCATGGCTCAGCATCAGGTGGATCACCTCAGTGGCCGCGATGGTCCGCTGCAGCGCCGGGGTGAACATGATCGATCCGATCTCGACCACCCCGACCGCCGGCTCGTCTCGCAGAAAGGACGTGAAGCCCTTGGCATCATCATCGACCTCCACGGCATACGGCGACCAACCGGGCAGGTCCAGCAGAGACTCCACCATACCAACGGTCTCTTCCACATTGGCTGGCTTGTCGAAGGCCATGTACGTGAAGTCCTCCTCAGGAGACGTGGCCAGCGCACGGAAGAGGGACGGAGCCAGGTCCACTGTCAGGGAACTGAGAACCACGTGTCGGCCTACCAACTCTTTGGGGTGGGCCGGCAGGTGGGGTCCACTTGCCGAGGTCGTCGCCGATTGGCTGCCCAAAGCCGTTGACGGGACTCACTTCCTCGGCACACCGGTGATGATTCTCGCGCCTCGACGGAAAGTCAGGTAGTGCCACGCCCACCCAGCCAGTACAAAGAACCGGTTACGAAATCCAATCAGATAGAAGATGTGGATCACGAGCCAAGCCAGCCAGGCGAAGAAACCGCCAAACCGAATACCGCGAATGTCAGCCACGGCCCTAGCTCGACCGATCGTCGCCAGTGACCCCTTGTCCTTGTAGCGAAACTCCCGCCTTTCACCAGAAGCGATCATCTTGCCGACATGCCGCCCCATCTGCATTGCTGCTGGTGCAACTCCTGGCACGCCTGACACGGCCGCGAGGTCGCCCACGACGAAGACCTCCGGGCGTCCGGGAACCGACAAGTCATCGTTGACCAATACCCGCCCGGCGCGATCGACTTGGCCCACCATTCGGCCAATCGGAGATGCAGCCACTCCTGCCGCCCAGAGAACCGTTGCCGCCTCAATCCGGGAACCGTCTGAGAGGGTCACGCCATCGGCATCCATGTCTTCGACCAGAGAATCGGCCTTCACTTCCACCCCGAGCTCCTCCAACTGCCTCTGGGCCGACGCCGACAACGAGGGCACATACGGCGGCAGAACCCGGTCGGCGCCCTCGACGAGGACAACCCGAGCCTGAGCCGGGTCGACTCGGTCGAACTCCTTGCCCATGGCGTGCACTGCGATCTCAGACAGAGCACCGGCCAGTTCCACCCCCGTCGGGCCAGCTCCCACAACGACAAATGTCATTTGCTTCGCCGCATCGGCCGGGTTCAGTTCAGCTTGCTCGAAGGCGCGAAGCACGCGGGCCCTAATCGCCAAAGCGTCCTCGACAGTCTTGAGGCCTGGTGCAACCTCCTCCCATTCGTCTTTCCCGAAGTAGGAGTGGGTGGCACCTGTCGCCAAGACCAGGACGTCGTAGTGCACAGAGTCCTTGCCGTCGACGACAATCGCCTTCCGGTCCAAGTCGACATCAGTCACGTCTCCCAACAGGACGGCCTTGACGTTTTCTTGGCCCCTGAAGATCGACCGAATCGGATATGCGATATCAGAAGGATTGAGTGCAGCCATCGCCACCTGATAGAGCAAAGGTTGAAACAGATGGAAGTTTCGGCGATCGACGATGGTGATCTCAACGTCGGCACGGCGAAGCGATTTGGCAGCGTTCAGCCCTGCGAAACCACCACCGACGATGACAACTCGGATGCTCAAACGCCTACGGCTGCCGCCAGGGCTCTCAAGGCGCGTGCCCTGTGGGACAGCTCGTTCTTTTCGTCTGCAGACATCTCGGCCAGAGTTCGCCCTTCCACTTCAAACACAGGGTCGTATCCAAAGCCTCGGTCGCCACGTCGTTCCGAAACGATTACTCCGTCCAGCGACCCTTCGGCCAGGATCTCAACACCGTCCGGGAACACAAGGGCAACAACTGTGCGGAACCGGGCTTTCCGGTCGGTCTCCGAATCCAACGTCGCAAGCATCAGATTGAGGTTGTCCTCATACGTCGCGTCAGGCCCGGCGAAGCGAGCCGTGTGAACACCCGGCCGACCGCCCAGTGCAGAGACTTCCAGACCAGTGTCGTCGGCCACTACCGGCAAACCGGTCGCTTCGACAACCGCGTGCGCCTTGAGCAACGCGTTTGCCTCGAGAGTGTCTCCGGTCTCGTCTACGTCGCCCCAGTCGAGCCCACGCACGATCTCATCCGCGATGCCGAGCCCGGACAGCACCTCCTCGATCTCGGCGATCTTGTCCGGGTTCTTGGAAGCTACGACCAGACGTGGGATCACCCGGACACTGCCCTTCGTTGCATGTCATGGAGCTCGGCGATGCCCGAGCTGGCGAGATCGAGCAACTCGTCGAGATCCTCTCGCGAGAAGGGGGCGCCTTCGGCCGTGCCCTGGACTTCGACCAACAGCCCACGTCCGCTCATTACGACGTTCAGGTCGACCTCGGCGTTCACATCTCGGACGTAGTCGAGGTCGAGCATCTTCTCTCCCTCGACGATTCCCACCGAAACCGCTGCAACCTCGTCGATGATCGGGTTGGCGCTGATCTGTTCTCTCGCCACGGCATCTTCGAATGCCTGGTGCAGTGCGATCCATGCACCAGTGATCGCAGCCGTCCGGGTTCCTCCATCGGCCTCGATGACGTCGCAGTCGACGCGGACCATGGCTTCACCCATCTGTTGCAGATTGACGGCGGCTCGCAAAGCCCGACCTATCAATCTCGATATCTCTTTGGCTCGACCTCCCGAGACGTGGTCGCGGCGCACGCGATCGGGTGAGGATCCGGGGAGCATCGCGTACTCGGCTGTGACCCAGCCGCGACCCGAGTCTCGCATCCAACGAGGCACATCCTCTGCCACCGAAGCGGTGCAGAGAACCCGTGTCTTGCCCATCGAGATGAGGACGGAGCCTGGGGTTGAATCGGTGAATCCGAGTTCGACAGAGGCCGGTCGGAGTTGGTCGTTTGGTCGGTCGGTCATACTTCCACCGTAACGCCGGCCTCAGATATCAAAGCTCGTACCCGGGACAGCAAGTCGTACCGCCTTGCCAAAGGTCCCCTCTGCCTGTGAAACCGCAACCGACTTGTCCAGATATGGGGGGATGTGGGTGAGAACAAGATTCTTCGCACCGATATCACGAGCGATTTGGCCCGCCTCCGACGCAGTCAAATGCTGGGAGAAGTCCTTGTCCGCTGGGTCACCAAGCACAGATGCTTCGGACAACATGACGTGAACCCCGTCAGCGTCCGAACGCCAGTCGCCTTCCGGACCGGTGTCAGCCGTGTAGTAGAGCCTTCGATTGTTCGCCGTCCACAATGATCCCACCGTCGGTACCGGATGGTCCATGTCGGAGAACCTGACGTCCAGCGAACCGAGCGAGACTTCATCCCCACCGACGACCGGCGTGAACGCGTAGCAGGCTGGCTCCTTGTCGATGAAGCCACAGAGCTTGTCCCACACACTCTGCGGTGCGAACAACGGGACAGGATCGCGGGGGTCCGGGCGATACGTCCACGCGTGGTAGGCAGCCAATAGGTCGGCACAGTGGTCGGGATGAACGTGGGAGACGACCACGGCGTCGATCAGATCAGGATCGACCGGAAGGGACATGAAGGTCCCAGGGCCGGCGTCGCACCAGACGCGAGTCGAACCCTGCTCGATCACGAATCCTGCGGCTGGTTTTCCGGGCGCCGGAAAGGTGCCAGACGCACCAACAACATGAGCTCTCATGGGGCGAGCCTCTCCTTGACCCACGATGTGGAATCCGACCTGTATCGAACCCTGTCGTGGAATCGATCAGGCTGGCCTTGCCAGAACTCCACCACGTCAGGGACGAGACGCCAACCTCCCCAGTGGTCCGGGCGTGGCACTTCGACGCCTTCGAACTCTGCCTCGTACTCACGGAACCGCTGGTCGAGGACGGCTCTATCAGCCACTACCTCGCTCTGGTTAGAAGAGTGAGCCGCGAGCTGAGCTCCACGCGGGCGGGTAGCGAAGTATTCATCAGCCACCGAGTCGGCAACCCGTTCGACGGAGCCCTGAAATCTGACTTGTCTGTGCAGGTCGAGCCAGACAAACGTCGCGGCAGCCCGCGGATGATTCTCCAACGCCCGGCTTTTGGTGCTTCCTAGACCGGTGAAGAAGGTGAGACCGCTTCGATCGAAGTCCTTCATCAGCAGCGCCCTCGCTGAGACCGTGCCGTCACCGTCGACAGTCGCCAGAACAAAGGCATTGGGTTGCTCAATACCGGCCTCAGCCGCCCCGCGGAACCACCTTTCGAACTCCGAGTAGGGCTCGGCGGCCATCTCTGATTCGACCAAGCCTTCCGCCTCGTAATCTCGTCGGAGACTGGCAACTTCCTCTGATATCACCCTCCGACGATACTCCCGAACCATGACCGATCCATCAGCGACCCGGGGCACCATGCTCGGACGAGCCCTGCGCAGGAGGTGCCCCCGCTGTGGTGATCCGTGTTTCCAGACGTGGTTCCAGATGAAGGAGCACTGCGATCGATGTGGTCTTCAATTCGAGCGAGAACCGGGCTACTGGGTGGGAGCCGTGATCATCAACACGACGCTGATTTTCGGCACGTTCCTGCTGACGTTCGGCGGCCTGGTGATCGCCACATGGCCAGACGTCAATTGGGGATTGGTGCTTGGAGTCACCATCGCGGTGAATGGCATCGTTCCAGTCGTCTTCTACCCGTTGTCGAAGACCGTGTGGATGGCAATGGAATTGTCCTGGCATCCGCTGGAGCCTGCTGAGATCGACGCTGCAGCCGACCGAGTCAAAGGCGCTTAGCCACTTCCTCGAGCATGACTTCGGTCGCACCGCCACCGATCGAGTGGATTCGCACATCTCGATAGAGCCGCTCAACCGCGGTCTCAGTGATGTAGCCCATTCCCCCATGGAACTGGACACATTCGTACAGGATGGAGTTCACCAACTCACCTACGAGGGCCTTCACCTCGGACACAACCCTGACTGTCTCTTCCCCCTGGTCAGTCAGCCACGCCGCGTGATAGGTCAACTCACGCGCTGCGTCCAACTCGGCCTGACGCATCGCCACTCGCTGCCGAATGGCTTGCTTCTCCCACAACGGCGCCCCAAAGGCTTGGCGCTCCTTCACATAGGCGACAGTCAGATCGAGGGCAGCCTGAGCCTCACCGACGGCCTGGCCCATGATCGCCAGCCGCTCGTTCTGGAAGTTCTCCATGATGTAGTAGAAGCCCCGGTTCTCTTCGCCAACCAAGTTGGCTTCCGGCACCCAAACGTCATCAAGGATCAACTCGGCAGTGTTCGATGAATGCCAACCCATCTTGTCGAGTGCCTTGCTCGTCGAGAAACCTCCGGTCCCCTGTTCCACGAGGAAGATCGAGATGCCGCGGGACCCCTTGACATCGGGATTGGTCTTCGCAGCCACGAAGACCACATCGGCGATTCCGCCGTTGGTGATGAACATCTTGGTGCCGTTGAGAAGCCACCCTTCGCCGTCCCGCCTCGCCGTGGTGCGAATCGCGGCGACGTCGGACCCGGCGTCGGACTCGGTGACTCCAATGGCGGTGATGGCCTCACCTGTGGCGAACTTCGGGAGCCACTTCTTCTTGGCCTCTTCAGAACCGAAGTTGGTCATGTAGGGCATGGCGAGATCGGTGTGGACGAGCACCGTGATCGTGAATCCACCGGAAGTCGACCGACCCAGCTCTTCAGCGAACGCCACTGTGGCCACATGGCCCATACCGATGCCGTCGTATTCCTCGGGGATTCGGAGGCTGAAGAACCCGAGTTTGCCCATCGCATCCAGGACCGACCTCGGAACCGCTCCCGCCGCCTCCCATTCGTCGACGTTGGGGACGATTTCCCGGGCAACGTAATCCGCCACCTGCTCACGGATGGCGGCGAGGTCTTCGTTGATGTAGATCGATTTCAAAGTGTGTCTGCCTTTGCCGCCAGGAGTGCCCTCCCTGCACGGCTGTTGTACGTCAGATTGTTGTCGACACAGAACTGTTGGGCTACTCGGGCGACTGCTTCGGCGTCGATTCCATGCTCGATACCAAGACCGTCGAGCAGGTAGAGAACGTCTTCAGTAGCCACGTTTCCCAGTGCACCAGGGGCGTAGGGGCACCCACCCAGGCCACCCGCAGAGGAATCCATCTTGTCGATCCCTCGAGCCAGAGAGGCAGCAGTGTTGGCGATGGCCTGCCCGTAGGTGTCGTGAAAGTGGACCCCGACCCGGTCCACCGGGACCCGGTCGAGCACGTCGTCCAGAAGACGATCTACATGAGCGGGTGTAGCGCGGCCAATGGTCTCCCCGAGAAACACCTCGTTCACCCCCCACTCGACCAGAGTCTCCACGAGATGGGCAACCCAGTCAGGGTCCTGTTCTCCCTCGAAAGGGCAATGAGTTGCTGTCGAGACGTACGCACGGAAGCTCATGTCGAGGGGACCTTCTAGAACGATCCGTCTGATCCTGTGCATCGCTTCGTCGACCGTCGCATTGATGTTTCTCTCGGAGAAGGCATCCGAAGCCGAGGTGAGAACGGCGACGTGCTTCAGACCTGCGTCGGCCGCATGCTCCAACCCTTTCATGTTCGGAACGAGACCAATCAACTTCACGTCGGAAGACACCGCCGAGATGACCTCTGCCCCATCGGCCATCTGAGGGACCCATTGGGGGCTCACGAAACTCACTGCATCAAAAGTGGAGATGCCCGTCGCGGCGAGATTGTCGATCAAACCGGCCTTTGCTTCGGTGGGAACGAAGGCACCTAGAGACTGAAGACCATCTCTGGATGACGACTCGGTAACGGTGACTGTCTTCGGGTACCCGCTCACGAGCCCACGGTAGTTGCTAGTCCTGAGGTCTCCTGCGAGCCAGAAGCACACCTGCAACAGCAAGTCCGACGAGACCAACCATCAGCCAGGTCCAGGACCGTTCTTCGGTTTCGACCTCGGCCGTTTCCGCAGTTGCCTGAATGCTGACGACTTCGGGCGCGACGTCAGCGTCGTCATCTCCAATCACCGATACCTCAACGGTCGATCTGGTGGTCTCTGGATGATCGTGATCATCGTCGACAGGGTGAAGATCCTCGGCTGTGATCCCAACGTAGAAGACGCCGCCGATCAAATCTCCCAAACCAGTGGTGCACGGGTCATTGCAATAGTGAACCCAGTATTCACCGTCGGCGATGTCCTCAGGCAGCGTGAACGTGATGCTGACATTGAGCCAGCCCTCGGCCTGCTCTTCGACGGTGAGTTGACCGAGCGGAATGTCATCGGGATGGACACAGGTCCACAGATCACCGCACCTGACGCTCTCGTCCAACCGCAGATAGGCGAAGAACGGGCCGTCTTCGACCCACCCGAGCTGGCCGACAGATACCCCTCCCCGCATCGTGACAGTGTCACCTGCCTCGTAGGACTCGTGGTACGGGTCGAGCCAGCTTCCTCCGGCAGCAGCCGGAAGCGCCACCAGAAGAATCGCAGTTGCGACGATAAGTCGTCTGGACATCACCGTGAGGAACGCTCCGTGGCGAACCGAGGTTCCCGACTCACTAGCCGGTGCGCTCCAGAAACGTCTCGATGATCTCAGTGTGGCGGGCCCTCGCCTTCTCCTCTGAGATGTCGCGGCCCATAGCCTGCCAGGCCGGTACCCATTTGCCGATGTCTGGCATCGGACGGCAGAGGGCAATTGCCTCCCAATGGGACAGGTTGGTCAACGTCTCGCCTGAGACCTCTCGATATGTCTGCACAAACCGATCCGCAACCTTGCCCATCCCGAGATAGCGGATATCAACCGAGCAATAGGCCACATCCATTGCCCGATCGCCCCTGGCCGGTGACTCCCAATCGACCACCGCACTCAAATCACCGTTTCGCCAAAGGGTGTTCCCTGGCCAGAAGTCTGTGTGGCTGAAAACCAGGTCGTCTTCAGTGCGTCGCTGGCCGAGCATCACACGGCGCCTCAGCAGCTCCTCGCCCAACGGGTGCTCTAACACGAGTTCCGGATTCTCGGAGATCCTTCTCTCGTCCTCACCTGCTCCAGGCGGGAACAAGTCGAGATCTCCGTTCTCGAGCCTGATCTCATGAATTCGACTCAACACACCCGCCAGCTTCTCTGCCCAGTCGAACGGATTCGACGGCGTCAGTTCCGGCTTGGCGTCTATGAAGGAGGTAATGATTGCCTGCTCTTCGAAAACACCATCGGTGTCGATCCAGATCGGAGACGGTGCCGGAATGTTGGCCCTCTGCAACAACTCCAGGGCGCGTGTCTCTCTGGCAGCAGCGTCCTCTCCGCGCTCCCCGTACCAGGTGCCGTAGCGACGCAGCACGAGACGGGTTGAGCCTTCGGTCAGCACGTCAATCGTGCAGCCAAGCCCACCCTCGATTCGGTGGGACCAAATCAGCGAATTAGCGCCCAGTCCGTCCCGGACGCGTTCGAGTTGTTCTTCGGTTGGTGGAGGTGCGTATTGCATAAGTAATCGTGGAGAATTCGTATACGAATTCTCCTAACGCGTCCACAAAGTGGGCGCAGCTGGAGTCTGCACCAGCAAACTCCAATGGAGAAGCCTTTTGGGCTTCTCCTCGTGGAGGTGCGGGGAGTCGAACCCCGGTCCGCTAAGCCGTCAGCGCTGGCATCTCCGAGCGCAGTCGTCAGCGAGCTTCGGAAGATAGGGACTCTGACGACCAGTTTCCCTACTCCTATCCAGACTCATTCTTAGCTTTCAGGTCCCAGAACCCCTGAAA
Organism: Acidimicrobiia bacterium; assembly: GCA_028284765.1. Taxonomy (GTDB): domain Bacteria; phylum Actinomycetota; class Acidimicrobiia; order Spongiisociales; family ZC4RG35; genus JANQRA01. The sequence goes on along the minus strand of JANQRA010000011.1, from coordinate 192,250 downwards.
GAGCGTCCCGCATTGCGTCGCCCCTTCCTGACCAGGCGGGAACCAGTCAGGGGGACGGGCTAGCTAATTAGGCAGCCAGTGCGAATTTATCTTCGGCACTTGTTGGTTTTCCCGGTTTGATAACGAGGTCCCGGGGACCCCGGCTCGCTTCCAACGCTTCAACACTCAACGTCGAAACCATTTCACCCCCGTGGGTGTGCCCCCATTCTAGAGGAGGCCGATTCGGTTTACCTCTTTGAGAACCGTTCTGTCGGCTGAGAGTCTCATATATGAGACCTTCAACCTGAGGAACGCATGTTTCGGATTTCGCGGTTGTCTTCTCGCTCCCGGAGCTTTTGGCGTTTGTCGTATGTGGAGCGGCCCCGGGCAAGGGCCAGTTCGACTTTGGCCTTCCCGTTCTTGAAATAGACCTGGAGGGGAACCAGCGTCAGACCCTTCTCGGCAACCGCTCCCGTGATGCGATCGATTTCTCGCCGATGGAGGAGCAGCTTCCGCTCCCGCTCCGGCTCGTGGCCACCGTCACGGGCATACGTGTAGGGCCCGATGTGCGCTCCGACCAGATAGGCCTCTCCTCTGCGGATATCGCCATACGAATCCTTCAACTCCATTCGACCGTCACGCATGGCTTTGACCTCGGAGCCCACGAGAACGAGCCCGGCCTCGTAGGTCTCGACTATCGAGTAGTTACGTCGAGCCTTCCGATTGGACGCAACCACCTTGACGCCCTTTGAGTCGGCCACGGCTTAGAAGCCGGTCGGGACGTCTTGTCCGGTTCCGTCGGCGTCCCTGAGGTACTTACTCAGGCCAAGCATCGAACCGATGACTCCGGCCGCCGCACCAAAGATGAGGAAGAAGGCGCCCCAGCGGAAGAAGAACTCCTGGCTGACGTCGAGGCGGAACAATGCAAACGCCTCTCCCGCGGTAGCCAGGTTGGACGCTCCGAGCCACACAGCGAAGACCGCCAACGAAGCGCCAATAAGACCCTCGATCATGCCCTCCAACAGGAAGGGAACACGAATGAACCAGTTCGAGGCACCCACGAGCTTCATGATGGACACCTCGTCCCGCCGGGCATATATGGCAAGCCGGATCGTGTTGGCGATCAGAACTACAGCCGCGATCCCCAGGACCACCGCCATTCCAAGACCGAGGACGTTGAGGACGTTTGAGAGGTTCTGAAGCTGCTCGATCGATTCGGCAGCGGTTGCCACCTGTCTCACCTCGAGGGTTCGTTGCTCCAGTTTGAAGCGGGCCGATTGGTGAAGATCGATGTCTTTCAGCTCAATGCGGATCGATGCGGGGAGAATTGTCGGGTCGATGTCCAACAGCTCGGGTTGACCTGCGAATAGCTCTTTGTATTCCTCCCAGGCCTGGGCTTTGTCGAACGGGAATGCGTACTGAACCTCTTCCCATGTCCGGACATCCGCGAGGAGCGCATCGTGCGCCCCAAGAGGCACGCCGTTCTCGCCTTCGTCGTTCAGGAAGACGATGACGTGGACACCCTCCTGCCAAGCGATGGTGTTGAGACGAAGAATCTCGTTCACGACGAGGGCGCCGAGTGCGAGCGTAAGTGAGATGAAGACTGCAAGGACGGCGCCGGCGACAATCAGGATGTTGCGCCGCAACGAGACCATGGCCTCCTTGAGAAGGAAGATGATTCGGCTCATTCGGGAGGGGCCGCCTCGTAGCCGCCTGACTCGTCGTCACGAATGACCTTGCCCCCTTCGAGGGCGACCACCCGCCGCTTCATGGCATCGACGATCGCGTGGTCGTGTGTAGCCATCACAATCGTGGTGCCTGTCCGATTGATTCGGTCCAGGAGCTTCATGATCTCAACCGACGTCTTGGGGTCGAGGTTTCCGGTCGGCTCATCGCACAACATGATCGGTGGGCGATTGACGAAAGATCTGGCTACAGATACCCGCTGCTGCTCACCACCAGACAGCTGTCGTGGGTATCGCTCGGCCTTGTCGGAGAGGTCGACCAACTCCAAGACCTGGTCGACCTGCGGCCCGATGACCGAACGTGGGCGGCCAAGGACTTCCAAGGCAAACGCGACGTTCTCTTTGACCGTCTTGTTGGGAAGGAGTTTGTAGTCCTGGAAGACGGTCCCCACCGAGCGTCTGAGGAAAGGAATCTTCCATCGAGGAAGCGTCGTGATGTCTTTGCCAGCAACCCAAATCTTGCCCCTGGTGACGGGTTCATCACGCAGCATGAGCCTGATCAGCGTCGATTTCCCCGACCCAGAAGCGCCGACGAGAAACACAAATTCCCCCTTCTGAATGTCGAGGGAGACATCGTTGGCGGCCACTGTGGCGCCTTCATAGACCTTGGTGACGTTGTCGAGTCTGATCATGAGGATCGAGAAAGAAGTCTGACAGCTTGCGGTTGCTGTGCGGCGGAATAGAAGACGGTACCGGGGTTGGTTTGGCTAGCTGGAATTGTCGCCTGCCTCGAATTCGGACCTTCTCCAGCGCAGGTACGCCTCTACAAATCCCTGCAAGTCGCCATCCAGGACCCCTTGAACATTGCCCACTTCGTGCTCCGTCCGCAGGTCTTTGGCCATCTGGTACGGCTGAAGCACGTAGCTGCGCACCTGCCTGCCCCATGCCGCCTCCCCTTGGTCTCCCCTGATCTCAGCGAGGTGTTCCTGCCTCTCGAGACGAGCCTCCTCGGCGAGTCGTGCTTTGAGCATGGCCATCGCTCTGGCCTTGTTCTGCAACTGGCTGCGCTCGTTCTGACACTGGACGACGATCCCGGTGGGTATGTGCGTGATGCGGACGGCTGAGTCCGTCGTGTTCACATGCTGTCCCCCGGCCCCCTGCGACCGGTACGTGTCGATACGCAGCTCTTCTTCGTTGATCTCTACGTCTGCTGCATCTCCGAGATCCGGGACGACGTCCACACCAGCAAAGCTTGTGTGCCGCCGCGCGTTCGAGTCGAAGGGACTGATGCGTACCAGTCGATGGACACCGCGCTCCGACTCCAGTGTCCCGTACGCACGATCACCTTTCACCGTGAATGTCGCCGACTTGATTCCGGCTTCGTCACCTTCTGTCACTTCCTCGACGGTGACGGCGAATCCGGAGTCGCCGAGGAAGCGCTGATACATGCGGGCCATCATCTCGGCCCAGTCCTGAGCGTCCACTCCCCCTGCTCCGGCGTGCACACTGAGAATGGCGTCCGCTTCGTCGTATTCGTCGAAGAACAGCGACTCCAACTCGAGACCCTCTAGCTCAGAAGCGACAGCCTGCAGTTGGTCGATGGCTTCGGAGCGCGAGTCGGCATCTTCCGCCTCTGCCGCGAGTTCGAGAAGAACCTCGGCGTCATCGATAGTCGAGCCGAGACCATCCACTTTGGAGAGAAGCCCCTCGATCCGCGCCAAACGCTGGCTCACCACCCGGGCCTCGTCCGGGTTGTCCCAGAGGTCGGCAGATGAGGCCTTCTCCCTCAGCTCTTCGAGTTCTTGGGCCTTCCCCTCCAAATCCAAGAAACCACGCGCTTCATCTAGCCGCTTGCGCAGCTCAGCAAGGTAAGAGGTGGGGTCGGAGATCTCCACGACTTCGGAAGCATATGACAATCTGCAGCGGTATCGAGTGATCAAGTTACCGTCGCCAATCATGGAGATCCTTCCTCGACCATTTGGCGACAACCTCACAGCCTGGTTCAAGATCCTGGGTCGTCAGTGGAAACCGTTGCTGTACATCTCCTTGCTCGGATTTGTTCCGGCCGCTTTGTTCACGCTCGTGCTATTCGGTGTGACTGACGTGTTCTCCAGCTTCGAGCCGCTATTCGACGAGGAATTGGTCGAATCACTCAGCAACGAGGAGATCTGGGAGATTCTCGGACCTTTCTTCTGGACAATCGGGATATGGGCCGTCCTGATGACCATTCCTACTGCGTTTGTATATCTCGCAGCGGCCCGTGTCGTCGGTGAGTCGCTGAACGACCGCGATGCATCCCTTTCTGGCGTCGTCGCTGTCGCAACAAGACGACTTGCCAAGGCCCTGGTGGGGGGAATCGCCTTGACGATTCTTGTCTCGGGCATGCTCGGCGCGGCCGGCCTGGTTGCTTGGTGGCTGTTTGACACGATGGACGTCAGCTTTGCTTCAGTCTTCTTCAGCACCGCGACGGTCCTGACAGCCGTCGTGCTGATGACTTGGCTGGGGCTCGCCTGCAGTCTCTATACCCAAGCCATTGCGTTCGAAGACGCCGGCGCTGTGGAATCGCTATCCCGAAGCTTCAGACTGGTTCGGGAACGATGGTGGGTCACTTTGGGCTTCTTGGTGGTCGTGGCACTCATCTCCTCGGCGGTGGCCCAGGTCTTGAGCGCAGCCCTCTTCCCCGTGTTCTTCTTCGCGCTCACCTCACCCTGGATCTTTGGGGTGGCCTACGCCCTCATCACCTTGGTACAAGGGCCGGTGGCGGCAGCCATCGGGGCCGCTTACGGGATTTGGTACGTAGATCTTCGAGCCCGCAAGGAGACAGTGCTCATCTCAGACTTGCTGGGCTAGGCGTTCTGCTCCTGGAGCAGATGGCAACGCTTGTATTTCTTTCCGCTCCCACAGGGGCACGGGTCGTTCCGACCCACCTTGTCTCCTGCTGATACCGGCTTCTTGGACCTGCCACCGGTCGGGGCTGCCTGAACCCGCTGCGGCTGGGTCTTGGGCTGTGCCACTTCAACATGGAATAGATACCTGACCGAGTCGCGCTTCACGCTGTCCACCGCGTCGAGAAACATGTCGTATCCCTCGCGCTGATACTCGGTCAACGGATCACGCTGGCCCATGGCCCGGAGACCGATGCCCGCCCGCAAGTAGTCCATCTCGGATAGATGCTCACGCCATTTGTTGTCAATGACGCTGAGCATTACCGATTTTTGAACCCGGACCATCACCTCTTTACCCAGCTCGTCTTCGCGTTCTTCGTAACGAGCCAGCGCCTCGTCGATCGCGAAGTCGACCACATCGTCGATGTCGTAGGGAGATTCGAACTTGGAGGCGTCGATCTTCGTCGGGAAGAACTGCTCCAGTTCCCTCTTCACAGAATCCCAGTCCCAATCGGACTTGGGAACACCACCGAACTCCGACTCCACCGTGGCGGTCATGACATCTTCGATCCATTCGGTGACCAAGTCTTCGGAAGCTGTCCCCTCGAGAATCGATTTGCGCCAGGCGTAGATGTTCTCGCGCTGGGTGTTCATCACCTCGTCGTACTTGAGGACGTTCTTTCGGATCTCAAAGTTCTGTGATTCGACCTGACGCTGCGCCCTTTCGATCGACTTGGACACCATGCGGGCCTCAATGGGCTGATCTTCTGGCATGTTGAGGCGTTCCATGATGTTGGCTACCCACTCGCCCTGGAATCGACGCATCAGCTCGTCTTCGAGAGACAGATAGAAGCGGCTCTCTCCAGGGTCACCCTGACGACCTGAGCGTCCCCGTAGCTGGTTGTCGATTCGACGTGACTCGTGCCTTTCGGTGCCGACGACGTAGAGGCCACCGGCGTCGAGAACCGTCTGCTTGTCAGGCTTGATCTCGCCAGCAAACTGATCCGTCAGCTCGGCTTCGAGTCCCGGGTAGGTCGGATCACTTAGATCGACCCCACGTTTCTTGAGCTCGATCTTCGCCATACCTTCGGGGTTCCCGCCAAGCTGGATATCAACGCCACGACCCGCCATGTTGGTGGCGACCGTCACAGCTCCCGGTCGACCGGCCTGAGCGATGATGTCGGCCTCGCGCGCATGAGCTTTGGCATTCAGGACCTCATGCTTGACTCCCACCTTGCTGAGGGCTTTGGACAGCATCTCGGAACGTTCGATGGAGACGGTTCCCATGAGAACCGGTTGCTGATTCTCATGACGCGCCTTCACATCCTCGATTAGCGCCTGGAACTTCCCATTCTCAGTCTTGTAAACCAAGTCACCCTCGTCGAGACGTGCAATCGGTCGGTTCGTGGGGACCACCGCCACCTCGACGTTGTAGATCGAAGCCAACTCTGCGGCCTCGGTCTCGGCGGTTCCGGTCATCCCGGCCAGCTTCTCGTAGAGACGGAAGTAGTTCTGGAGCGTGATCGTGGCGAGAGTCTGGTTTTCTTCCTTGATCGCCACGCCTTCTTTGGCTTCGATCGCCTGGTGGAGGCCTTCGGAGTAGCGACGACCCTCCAGCACGCGCCCGGTGAACTCGTCAACGATCTTCACCTCGCCGCGATCGATGAGGTACTCCACATCCTTGTGATAGAGAGCCTCAGCTTTGAGAGCGGTCTCCATGTGATGAACGAAGTCGACGGCAGCATGGTCATAGAGGTTCTCGACGCCCAGTATCTGCTCGACCCTTGCCACACCGTCTTCGGTCACCAGAACCTGACGCTTCTTCTCATCGACGGTGTAATCGACTTCGGCAGTGAGGCGTCTCGCGATCCTGGCGAAATCTCGGTACCACTTGGCGCTGTCCGAGAGCTTTCCGGAGATGATCAGGGGCGTGCGGGCCTCGTCGATGAGAATTGAGTCGACCTCGTCGACAATGGCATAGGTGTGTGACCGCTGGACCCTGGCCTCGGCGGACATGGCCATGTTGTCTCGCAGGTAGTCGAAACCGAACTCGTTGTTGGTTCCGTACGTGATGTCAGCGGCGTAGGCCGGATGACGTTCGGATGTCGGCATGTTGTTGAGAATCAACCCGACGGTCATGCCTAGTTGGCGGTAAACCTGGCCCATCCACTCAGCGTCTCTGGTAACCAGATAGTCGTTGACGGTCACCATGTGCACGCCTTGACCGCTGAGTGCGTTGAGGTAGGCGGGCATCGTCGATGCGAGGGTTTTTCCCTCGCCGGTCTTCATCTCGGCGACCATCCCTTTGTGCATCGCCGCCGCGCCAACAATCTGAACGTCGTAGTGACGCTGGCCGAGGACCCGCTTTGAAGTCTCACGAACAGTAGCGAAGGCCTCAACTTGAATATCGTCGAGGGTGGCACCGTTAACTAGCCGGTTTTTGAATTCTGTGGTTTTGGATGTCAGCTCTGCGTCGGAAAGGGATTCGAAACTGGACTCGATCTCGTTGACCGCATTCGCGATGTCTCGGAACTCTTTGAGAGTCTTGCCCTCACCGGCGCGCAGAACCTTCTGAAAGATGGGCATCTGGCTCCTCAATGGTACCGGGAATTGGGGCTCAACCCCATTAAACCGGTCTCACCTGATGTTGATCAGGCCTTCCCTGTAGGCCCAGTTAACAGCTTCGAACCGGGACTTCATTCCCAGCTTGTCGAGGATGTTCCTCACGTGATTGCGAACCGTGTTCTCTGAGATGAAGAGTTCTTCGGCGATTTCTTTCGATGTCTTCCCCTCGCCCACGAGGGTCAAGATCTCCAGCTCTCTTCCCGTCAGCTCGCTCTGCCGCATCGAGCCGGCGCTGGCATGTCGAAGCAGATCCCGAAGGGCGGAGAACAATTTGCCACCCATGGCTGGAGAGATTGCAGCACCTCCAGCTAGAACATCCTCCATGGCTGCCGCCAGCCTGGGAAGCGGAGTGTCTTTCGTGAGGTAACCGGAGGCACCCGCCTTCACCGCAGCAAGCAGGTCTTCGGCAGACTCGCTGGCAGTCAGCAGAACGATACGACTCCGCGGACTTGCCTTCTGAATCGTGCCCAACACCTCGAGACCGGACATCCCGGGCATCAAGAGGTCGAGCATCACGAGGTCGGGCTCGTGCTCGCGTGTGAGGTCGATGGCGGCCATGGCGTCGGCTGCCACCCCAACTACTTCAAAACCCTCCTGTGTGAATGCAGCACGGAGAGCTTCACGGAACAACTCAGCGTCATCGACGATCAGGACAGACGCCATGAGGATTCCCTACCTTGAATGGGACTAGTCACTTTGGAGAGAGACTAGACACCCTGGGAACGACGTTGGCCGCGAGGACCGACTCCAGCTTGTTCTGGCCGATCGCGGCCACAGCAGCTCTCGCCGTGGCGCCGGTTGTAATGACATCATCGACAACATGAATCGGCGCGGAGACCGCTCCCCTTGACCGGAAGGCAGTCACAGGGGCCCCGTGGTTACGACCGGCCCGACGTCTCGCGTGGAGGGGCCTTTCGAGTGCATGCAGAACGGGTAGCCCCCAAATCTCACCAAGGGCATCTGCGATCTCCTGAGCCGGGTCGACCCCATGCTTGTAGCGCCTCGACCAGGCTCGCGGTATCGGCACAAGCGGAGCCGGCGTCACACGTTCGCTCAGCACCTCGCCCACGAGGCGTGCGAATGAGGTAAGACCGCGGTATTTGAGGTGATGCACCAGATGTACGGCAGCACCGGTGTGCTCAAAAGCTGCCACCAGTCGAATTCCATCCGGAAGGAGACGCTCGGTCGCTGGCCGAACGGACGTCATGCACGACGGGCAAAGGCGATTTCCGTTTACACGGTGACAGGCGACACAGAGCATGACCCCCTGAACGTAAGGGGGCGGTGTGACAGCTTCAGGTGCCCTCTTGCCAGCCGCTCAGGTAGGCGATCTGCTCTTCTGTCAGCTTCTCCAAGCCGCCACCAAGATGCGAGAGCTTGATGGAAGCAACCTGATCATCGATCTCTGTCGGAAGCGTGTAGATCCTCGGCTCAAGATCGTCCCGATTCTGGATCAGATATTCCGCGGCCAACGCCTGGTTGGTGAAAGACATATCCATGACGTCTGCCGGGTGCCCTTCGGCCGCGCCCAGGTTCACCAGGCGGCCTTCCGCCGCGACGAGGATTCGCCTGCCGTCAGGCATCTCGAACTCTTCGAGGTTCTCACGCACGACGCGTCGAGCAACGGACTCTCGTTCCAGAGCCTGGAGATCAAGCTCGATGTCGAAGTGACCCGAGTTGGCAACGATTGCCCCGTCCTTCATCTTCTCGAAGTGGCGCCCCCTCAGAACGTGCTTGTTTCCGGTAACGGTGACAAAGATGTCACCAACCTCGGCTGCCTGATCGGCAGTCATCACCTGATACCCGCTCATGGCTGCGGCCAGCGCACGCACCGGGTCGACCTCCACCACGATGACCTTGGCGCCGAGACCGTCCGCACGGTCTGCCACACCCCGCCCACAGTCCCCGTAACCGACGACAACCAGGTTCTGGCCGGCGAGAAGGACGTTGGAGGCCCGAATGATGCCGTCGAGCGTAGACTGGCCTGTTCCGTAGTGGTTGTCGAACAGATGCTTCGTGGCGGAATCGTTCACAGCGACGACAGGAACTCTCAACGTCCCGTCGGCGGACATCGCTCGAAGCCGTATCACGCCGGTGGTGGTCTCTTCGGTGGAGCCGATGACCTCGATATCTCTCCGGTCCGTGTGGAGGACCGTGGCGAGATCGGCACCGTCGTCCATGGTCACCGCTGGAGCGTGGTCTAGCGCTGCGTGGATGTGCTTGTAGTAAGTCCCGTCATCTTCTCCCCTGATCGCAAACACCGGGATCCCCTCGGCCACGAGCGCCGCTGCCACATCATCCTGAGTGGAGAGAGGGTTGGAGGCGCAAAGCACCGGCTCTGCTCCCCCGTCTCGGAGAGCCAACATCAAGTTAGCTGTCTCAGCGGTCACGTGCAGACATGCTGCGATCACGTGCCCTTCCAGTGGCTTCTCTTCTTTGAATCGCTCACGCACGGTCTCGAGGACCTGCATACGTCGTCCTGCCCACTCGATTCGGCGAGAACCAACCTCGGCAAGGTCAGGGTTTGCGATGTCATAGTTCATTTGCGATTAGTCCTCGACTAGAAGTTTCTTCAGCTTCTCAATTGTGACCACGGGGACGGGGTCAACGCCAAGTCGATCGGCAAGCATCGCCGACATGAGGTCGCCAACGATGGTTAGCGAGACCAGTCGGGTGAGCGTGAAGTTGCCCACAGAGGAAACTTCACCCACCCAGGGAACGGCTTCGTTGGTGAGATTCCTCGTGATGTCTATCCGCTTGCCAACGCGGTCGTGATCGGTCTGGTCGGTGAGCACGACAACTCCCAAATGCTCCTTGGTGACGTCGGGCATGGTCTCCCAGCCGGTGATCTCGTTGTGGTCCAGCTCCGGGAGTAGCGAATACCACGACGGAACCTTGGCGTTCTCGTTGATTTGGGTTTTCCAGCGCTGGGCGACCGTCCCGGAAATCGGCCCCGAGCCATAGATGATCGGTATCCGGCCCTCGAGCCGCTCAGCGATCTCTGCTGCCTGCCTGTACGAGTTGCTGTCCTCATGCACCTCCGCCTCAGCGAGTTCGATGGCCTCAACAAGGGCAAGTCGCTGGTCGTCCACTGAATGGGATGCTTCTAGAAGGCGAAGTGCGCCACCGACCATGTATCCAGCGGCTGCTCGAGGTTGGAGGCCCGCCGGAACAGCCACCGTGGCCCAACCGTTCGAGGCGGATAGCTCAGCCAGCCTCCCACCGGTCGACAGAGTTGCCACTGGCAGGCCGCTCTCCCATGCCGCGGTGACGAAATCGATGGTTTCTTCGGTGTTCCCGGAGTACGAAGCCGCGATCACGAGTGGCCGTTGTCGAATCGCCCAAGCCGGCACAGGCCCATAGCCCTTGTGCACCGAAACCCTGGTTCCCACTGGCCCTGCGATGGCCGCCACGTAGTCGCCTGCAATTCCCGACCCGCCCATGCCTGCGAAGAGAACCTCGGAGTGCGTTCCGATATGGGGCACTTCGAGATCGGCGGCCCACCGAAACTGATCACCGAGAGTTGCCAGTTGTTCCATCATCTCAGACATCCGGTCCTCCTTCTGCCTCGTCTATCAACATGATCGGGATGCCCTCTCTCACGGGATAGCGCCTACCGCAATTGGTGCACTCCAAACGCTGAGCAGGCACATCCTGCGTCAAAGGCGATTTCTCGACCGGACAGACCAACACCTCTGCGAGTTGGGGATCAATGAGGCTCACCGACGCTCCTCCAACACATCTCGTACTAGTGAGACGAGACTATCGACGTCGTCCTTGGAGGACCCTTCAGCGTTGAGTCGAAGTAGCGGTTCAGTGTTCGAGGGTCTGAGGTTGAACCATCCCGAGCCAAGCTCAACGGTCAGACCGTCCAAGTGGTCGATTCTCCCATCAGTCACTCCGGCCGCGACAGCTGCCATCGCACTCTCGGTGTCAGCAACACGGAAGTTGATCTCGCCCGAACTGGCATAACGCTCAACGTCCTGACGCACCTGAGACAACGGGCGACCATCACGACTCAGAACTCTCAAGAGATACAGCATGGCCAACATCCCCGAGTCGGCCCGGAAGTTCTCCTTGAAGTAGTAGTGGCCGCTGTGCTCACCACCGAAGACCGCCCCGGACTCGGCCATCACCTGCTTGATGAAGCTGTGTCCGACCCGGGTTCGGATTGGCTCTCCTCCAAGCTCTGTGACTATCTCAGGTACTGCCTTTGACACAATGAGGTTGTGGACGACTGAGGCACCCGGTTGGTCGACCAGGATCGCTCGCGCAATCAGGGACGTGACCGTGCTGCCAGGTAAGGGTTTGAGCTGGTCGTCGAGAAAGAAGGCTCGATCAGCATCTCCGTCGAAAGCCACCCCCAGTTCGAATTCACCTTTCCGCATCACGTCTTGCAGATCTCTTAGGTTCTCTTCAACCAGAGGATCGGCTGGATGATTTGGAAAGGTGCCGTCCGGATCCAGATAGATGCCATGAAGTGAGGCTGTGAGTTGAGCAAAGACCCGCTCCAGGGCGACACCCGCCATGCCATTCCCCGCGTCGACGGCTATCCGCAGGTCAGAAATCGACTCCGGGTCGACGATCGAGAAGAGATGTGCCACGTAGTCATCAACGATGTCCTCTTCGGATAGAGCGCCGAGCTCCACCGGCTCCATGTCACGAGCTTCGACGACAGCGTCCCTGACTTCAGCCAACCCAGACTCAATGCCAACGGGCCCTGCTCCGGCGCGACAGATCTTGAGGCCGTTGTAGCCAGCCGGGTTGTGCGACGCGGTGATCATCGCACCCGGGATGTTTCTGGACCCCGAGTAGAAATAGACCGCGTCCGTGGGTACCTCACCGAGGTCGATCACATTGCCGCCTGCCGCTCGGATGCCGTCTGTCAGACCTTTGAAGAGGGCTGGAGACGAGTCGCGACAATCCCTGCCTACGGCGACCTCTGTGAAGCCCAAGACTCGAACCATCTGCCTGCCGATGGCTTCGTATAGGCCTGGGGTGATCTGACCGTTGTCGGTGCGGCCACGTATGTCGTAGGCCTTGAAGACGGTGGTATCCACGAGCCGAGCAGTGTAGGTGTTGGCCCGGTCGTACAATCCGGCAATCCATGGCGCCCCAACTCACCATCGTGGTGCCGGTCTACAACGAGGCCGGGTTCATCGGAGAAGCCTTGCCGCGCCTCATCAGCGAGGTCGAAGACGTCGGGGTCGACTACGTGATCAAGATCGTCGAGAACGGCTCGACCGATGGGACAGCCGAAGTTGCCAAGAGAGCAGCCGGCAGCTTCCCAGTGGATGTCACTTCGATCCCAACCCCCGACTACGGCGCCGCGATGCGAGACGGCTTCATCGAGGCCAAAGGCGAGTGGATTGTCAACTTCGACATCGACTACTTCTCGGGATCGTTCCTGAAGCAGCTCCTCGAGCAACCCGAAGACGTCGATCTCGTCATCGGATCGAAACGGGATCCGATGTCGGACGATCGCCGTCCACTGATCAGAAGAATGGCGACCAAAGTCTTCAACCTGCTCCTAAGGACGGTGCTCGGCTCACAGGTGTCCGACACTCATGGGATGAAAGGGTTCAGAAACACCCTCGTGGCTGATGTCGGCCCACAAGTGGTGAGCACCAAGGATCTATTCGACACAGAGCTCGTGGTGAGAGCGGAGCGCGCCGGCTACCGAATAGTCGAGGTCCCGGTGGTGGTTGAAGAGCTGAGAACGGCCAAGTCGACCCTCATCAAACGTGCGCCGAGGACCGTCGCCGGACTATTCCGAATCAGACGTCTTCTGGACTGAGCGACTGGCCATCACTCCGGCGTCTCCACCAAAGGGCCACGCCAATAGCAGTGAGAGTCCCGATTCCACCCAACGACATCAGCTTTCCACCGGTCTCCGCCCATGTGTCGTTGAACTCGAGAACGACCTCGGACTCGGTGGGCACGACCACCATCAAGGAAGGCGCCGCCCGCCAAGGGCCATCGGCACCTACTGCTTCCCAGTTGGGAAAGAAGGACACCTTTACGAGGTGGGGCACCCCGACAGCATCGGTTGTGAACGAAATCCGATGATGGTCAACGTCAATATCCGACACAGCCACCGCAGGCACGTTCAACTCAACATCGGGTCTTTCGTCTATCGAGTCGATTCGTGGCCACTCATCGGGACCATCAGCGACGATCCATTGATCCAGGTTCTCCTCGTCGACATAAAAGTCGAGTGAGAGATCGAAGAAGCTCGGGAGGGGCTGCCCGTCTTCACCGGTGACGGAATCCGAGCCAATCAGGGAGCTGAAGAGCCCGCGCTCCGGAACCTCATAGACCGAAGGCAGATGAGTCGCCGCCACAACCAGGTCGGTCTCGGGCAGCGAGAAGATGTGGAAGGGTTCAGCGGTCGCCAAGAGCTCGAAACCATCGGTTCTTCCCGCTTTTGAAGCTGCCTCTTCGGTGAACGACACGTAGTAGTCCACGCCGTAGAGGTCCATGTGCTTCAGACCGCGATCGAAGTCGAACGTGCTGTATGGAAGACCGGGTATTGGGTTCGACGGGCGGTACGACATCTCCGAGTGATTGATGAAGTGGAACGGCGTCGTGAGGGAGGACTCGAAATAGAGCCCTTCCATCGACTGCTGCGAACCCTCAGTCCAGTACGGGATGAGCATTGGTGACATCGGCGTTCCGTACTGGTTGAGCTCGGAGTTTGCTTCCCATTGGACCCTGCCATCAGGGAGCTGATCCAGCTCTGCCATTAGTGCCTCATACTCAGGCCACGGCTCTTTCGACTCGTATCCCTCGTAGTTCCACGCAGCCCAGCCGTCGATATATGTCACCCCAGCGGCTGCTCCCAAAACCACCACAGCGGCTGCAGTTGTGGTGAGGAAGTTGCGGGTGTTCATCGACGACCCGAAGGCATAGGTGATGCTTATGGCCAACACTCCGGCAATAGCGACTGCGATCCAAGCCCAACCTGGGAACTCGGCGGAGTCGGCAACCAAACCCACAGCGACGGCGAATGCCACCGCTACGACAGCCCGAGCCCAATTGATATGTAGACGACTTGGAAGTCTTCGTGAGAGCCAGACAACTGCCGCACCAAATCCGATGGCAGCGAAGAAAGCAACACCGAAATACCAGTACGGGAGAAGTCTCCCGTTCCAGAGTTTCCACCGCTCACCGTCGAAGAGATCGGGCAACAGCTCGGGGAGAATTGCTGGCAATGGGTAGTAGATCACGGGCAGCAGGGTTGCGGCCAGGATCGGGGTACCTCTCGACGTTCTCCTGAACAGCCAGACGCCTCCGGCAATGGCGATCGGCAACAGGATCCAGATTTCGACCGGAACAACTTCCTCCCAGCGGGATAGAGGCGTCCATGCCATATCTGAAGTGAGGCCGATTCGAACGATCAACGGCAGGGCCCAGAACGCCGCTATCGAGAACCCCCAGAACCAAATCAGGATCGTTCGGCCCAGACCCTCTTTCCAGAAGAGCACGAACAACGAGGCGAAGATGATGACGATGGTCGTGAGCACGTGGGAAAGAGCTGTCAGAGCCAGTACTAGAGCTGCCCACTTCGTGTACTTGCGGTCGTCCCGAACCGCCTTGATCAGCAGTCCGAGGTAGACCAGCGAAAGAGCGAACGACCACGAGTAGGAGAACTCTCCGGCCAGCGTTGAAGCGACATTCCCACCGTAGATCGAGTAGCTCTCGTAGAACGCGAAGACAACACCGGCCCCTGCGGCGATGAGGGAGACATGCTTGCCCAACCTCAGCGTGCGGGCGTGGAAATACACGGCTGGGGCCATTGCGAGGAGACCCAGCACAGTCACCAGCTTGAAAGCGACTCCATAGGGGAGGAAGACATCCAAAAGGACGATCGTCAACGAGGGCAGCGGGAAGTAGAAGTAGAAAGCCGGGAAGCCCGCGAACCAGTCATTTGACCACCCCAGCAATCGGCCCTCGGGAATCAACGTGTCCCGCAGGAATGCGGGCCCGTAGACGTGTGCGCCCATGTCACCGCCAGTGGGAGTGTTGGCCTCGAAGATCAGAGCCGGGTTCATCACGATGAACACGACCAGAGAGGCCGAGCCCAAGATCAGGGCCGGAAGGGGCGGGATGCTTCGAATCGCATCCCTGATCGGCGTCACTCTCGTGACTGTCTGACCATCTCCAGCACTTGGGTCACGTCGATGTCGACGCCCTCTCGGTTCCACCACTTCTCTTCACAGTTGTGACACCAGAAGAAGAGAACCTCGGTTCCGTCGGGTAGTACGTGCTCGATCTCGAGCACATCAGTGTTGCTGCAGCGAGGACAGTCCATCGGGCTGCTCATGCTACGTCCGGTCGGGTTGTTACATCAACGACTCGTCCAGGAGTCGCCCCACGTATCTCGAGCGTCTTCGCCCGTCTTCCGTCCAATATGCATACCAATAGGGCCCGTGAGGACATTTGGTGCACCCGTCCTTCCCGCACTTCACCATTTGCTTTCTCATGCTGACCTTCGGCTCGGCGTTAGCTGCCGGCACCCCAACGCTTTCGAGTTGAGCCCTCGTGAGGATTTGGAGACGACGCAGATCGTGCTCGTCCATATCCTTGACCGCGTCCAAAACGTCGCGGTGGAGCGCCATCAGGCAACCTGAACCGGCGCGAACAGTCGGGTGACGGTTCGACGATCGGTCAACGTCCATCCGTGTGGTGGTGTCATCCGGTCCGAGTGATCAGCACAGAGCAGGTAGCCGTAGTCCTCGATGTCGTCGGTCACGTCATCCATCCAGACGGCACCCTCGGCGTAGTTGAAAGTCATAACTGCGGCTGCGGGCGCGCCACATCTGGTACAGCTAACTGTCATGGCGCCACGGTAGGAGTCACGCGCGCGCAAACCAAGGATCAAACGCCCCTGAGCGCTGGCGCGACATCCCCCGAATAGAGAGTGGCTTGGCCGCCTTTCTCGACGACCAACGCAGCTGGTACTGCGTCGATGCTCAGCTCTGCGAATAGGGCCTGACTCGTAGACCACTCGTGTTCAGTGAATCCTGCTGGCCCCACGGCTCCGGCCAACTCCTGGCGTGCACCATCGCAGGTCGCGCAGGTAGCCGAAGAGAAGAAGTGGATACCGGGGGCGAGAGTCGCTGTGCTTAGACGCCGCACCGGTCCTCGGCTTCGTCGGCGCAGAAACCAGGCGACCGCCAAAGAGACGGCTACTACTCCAATCAGTAGAGCCAGCCGAACCCAGATCTCATCCATCGATGACAGGCACTCCCATCGACATGTTCCGTCCGGACTCCGGCAGCGAAACCCAGGCCACAACAACCGGTCCCGTCGCGTCGACCCGGTAGCCCTCGGCCTCCACGATCACAACTCCCTCGACCATGCCACCCGGAATCGTCAGAGTCCGGTTGAACTCAAACCCTCCGCCGAGGGCTCTCACGTTGGCGTCTACCTCTTCAATCCCGTTGTTGAAGATGATCAGCTTGCCCTCGCCTCCCACTGGCGATTCCGCCCCCGGAAGAAGCCAACTCGTGGCGTCGATCGATGAACCTCCCGAAATTGAGAGGCCACGACTTTGTTCGAATTTCAAGGTTGCTGCCACGGGACCGGTTGCGATAACCCGCAGAGCCACCTCGTCGTTGAATCCGAGGTCAAGTGGAATGACTGTCTCCCCTAGGGCCGGAATGACCCCAGTGGTGAATCCCTCGACGAACTCCTCTGGTCCATAGAGATCCACCTGGAATTCGACGTCCGAGTTGAGCGGATTGCTCACGATGAGCTCGCGATTGGCGCCACCTTCGGGAACCGGAAGCCACCAGTCCTGCCGCGGTTCGAGGGCACTCCAAAGGGCCGAGCGACCCTCAGTGCGCTGATGGCCGAACGCAAAAACCGAACCACGGGTCGGCACGACCTCGGCCGCGATGGTCTCTCGCCCGGGGATTATCTCAGCCATGTTCAGGGTGACCGAGCTGAGCGGAGGGACGGTCACGACGCCGAATCTGGAGTTGGACTCGACACCGCTCTCACTGATGACCGTGACTTCGGCTGTTGCCGGACCCGCATAGGGGTTGACCAGTTGCAGGCTGAACTGTGCGCCGCTGGCGGTAGTACCGCCGGCAATGAAAGCGGTCTGAGGCGCTACTGACACACAGGTCTCGGACGACGCCGAGGTCTCGCCTCGTACCACTACTCCAGCTGCTGTGGACTCAGAAGGGAACTCAACGAGACCGCCTGTAAGTCCGACGACGGAGAGGTCATCGGCTGGGATAAGCACCGAACCTGTGTTCCCGGTCACGAACTCCGCTGCACTTGTCTCGGCGCCGGACGAGAACGTCGAAATCCTCCCCGACCCGTTGATTGACGAGAGAACCGCAGCCTCAGTCGTGCGATCTCCAGCTCCCACCATCGGACAAATGGCCAACGGAGGTGGAGACAAGTCGGCTTCCGGACCGGGGGTCGGCGGCTCGATCTCAGGCAGCAGGACGGTTGAAGCAGTCATCAAGGCGATCACGAGAGCAGCGACGTATCTCATCGCAGCCGCCTCGCCAGGATGATCGCAAGTATGCCCAACACTGCGAGACCAGCCGTTGCGATGGGCCAGGCCTTCTCCTGAAGATCACCTGAGTAAGTAGCGACACCTTCTGTACCCGACACCGTGACGAACCATTCCATCTGCCCAGAATCGGGTGCCCACCCCGAGTCGTAGTTCGTCGAGATCAAGACTTCCCCGCTGGTGGCCGGGCCGACGAAACCGTCTTCGGACCTCGTCCACGGTCCGGACGCCGACGAAGCAAGCGGCGCGGAATCCAGGTTCTCGAACACCCTGGCGTTGCGATCCAGCGGCGTCGGCACCAAATCCAGCTGTGTGCCCAGGACGTCATCCAGCCGGAACGTGGGGCCCTCGAGAACGACCCAATCGATGGCGAACTCAGCCAAACGCACTCCTGGCCTCAAGTCGGCACCGGTCGCGATATCCAACAGCGACTCATCAAGCTCGCGGTCGCCGTCTAACTCGGCCGGGAGGAAGACCTCGTCGTGGGTTGTCCCCGACCCATCGAGGACCCGATACCAGAACCCCGGACCCGAACGTGCATCACCAGGGATCGTCGACCGATCGACTGATGCGTGAAGGATGCGCCCAGGCCCTTCGTCCTCAGCGAGCGTTGTGGCGAAAGCAAACCTCTCGTTCACGTCCCCTTGAGGCAAACCGAGACGGCCGTTGCCGACGATTGACAGTGTGAGGACGAGCATCGCGAGGGCACACCCTGAAGCGACCAATCGCCCGGTCCCCGAACCAAACCGATCCATCGCAGCGGCAACCACCAATGCCGCGCCGAACGATGCCAGGACCGCAAGACCCTCTTCGAGACCCGGGCCCGGCACAGTCATCTGTAGCGCAATGAGCCCGGCCAAGGAGACAAGCGCTCCCAGCATTCCGACTCTCCTGTGATGGCCCTTTTCAAACAGGAGAGACAAGCCAGCTACTCCGATCAGAAGAGGCCATACCTGCCATACCTCAGTGCCGAGTCGTCGTTGCGAGTCCGTTAGCCAACCCGGATCCGATGCCAAGAACCCGAAACCAGCAGCAACACCAAGCAAGCTGACCGCCCCAGCAGCGAGTGAGGCTTGGGTACCTCTGGCCAGGGTCCACAAGACCACCATCAGGAACGGAACGACAGCGAGGGTCGGCGAAACCATGCCGATCGCAATGCTCAAGAGCAGAGCCCAACCGGCGTGAGACCAAACGGAGCGGGAGTCAGACGGATGGACAAACACAGTGCGAACTGCCCACGGCAGAATCGCCGCAGCCATCAGCGCCAACCAGGATCCCGCCCCCACGAGATTCGAAACAGCCGGCCCGGCCATCAAGACCAACCCGGACAGATACCTGCCTGGCCCTCTCAACCCGATTCGGCCAGCGAGCCTGCCCATTCCGATGAATCCGATGAACCCCGCCCCGATGGTCAAGAGCGTTCGGGTGGCACCTTCAGCTCCGAACCAGAGCCAGGAAAGGACCCCCATGAGGCCCACGCTTGGGTGAACGGCAGCGGACGAGCCCAGTCCAGACTCGTTCCAACCACCCAGCCACCGGGACAGCGCCGTTGTCGGAGGCTCGAGAGGGAAAGCGAAACCAGTATTCGGGAGCGACCCAAAAACGAGGCTCCTGACCCCAATCAGCACTACGAAGCCGGCGATTACGGCTCCCCAAATCCCAGGTGAGCGCCAGACCCGCTCGGTTCCTCTCGATAGAGCCTGATCGTCGTCGAACAGTGAGAGGAAGCGCCCACTGAGTTCACTACCAATCTCTCGAAGCCTCACAGATCCAGACGCTTGAAAACGGAAGATCTCTTCATCCCCCGTCGATCGGACCTTGCTGAGCCGGCGTCGTTGACCGATGGTCGAGGGCAGATGTATCAGGTTCCAGATCCACGAGAGAACCTGGCGGACCAACGGTCGCCAACGAAGCAGCAGAAGACTGCCTATGGCGTCGGCAATCGAAACCAAGAAGTCGTACGGAACAACCCAGAGAAGAGTGAGTGGGGTGTATGCCGTGAGCATGGCGCGCAGTCGACCGGCCTGCTCACGCCAGCCTGTTCCCTTCTCGTCACAGCGGGCCTGGTGATAGACCTCGGATGACGGAACGGTGATCACCCGACCGCCAGCCAACCGGGTCCGCTGCGAGAAATCGAGACCAGCGGATATGGGAGGCAGTTTCGGATCGAGACCACGCAAGCCTCTCGCGAGGTCGCGTCTGACCAGCATCGAAGCGGACCTGACAAAAGCAACCTCGCGGACCACGTCGTACTGCTGAAGATCTATCTCACCTTCGTCGAGACCCGAGTAAGGCTCACCAAAGACGTCTGTCGCTCCACCGACGGACTCAAGTTCATCCATCGTCCCCGCCTTGAGAAGCTTGGACCCCGCAAGAGAGGCCTCGTTACGCTCGCTCTCCGTGACCAACGCCGAGAGCGCATCGGGGCGGGGTCTTGCATCCGAGTGAAGGAACCACAGGTACTCGATCTCGGAGTCTGCGGCCTCGATGGCTTCTTCTAGTGAGGAATACTGAGATACGGACTCCGGAAGATCTGAATCCGCGGACGCTGCAACGATTGCGATCTCCGGCGCAGGTTCGTACCGCTGCCTTTCGACGGCGCCGAGCGCTGCCGACGTGTCGGATCCGGGCACAACACTCAGCAGCACCCTCACGCGAGGCGCGTCGGTATCTGCTTCGGGCGCGTTGGGCTCCACTGTCAACGGACGGGTGTCGGACATTCGAAGGGCCATTTTGAACGGGCGGACGACACTGAGCAATATCCGGACCTAGAAATGAAGGTTGTACAGCTATCAGGTGGCGTTGGTGGAGCACGTCTTGCCCGGGGTTTCTCGGCACTCGATGACGTGGAACTCACGGTGATAGTCAACGTCGGCGACGACACCGAAGTTCACGGATTGGCTGTGTCGCCTGACCTCGACACCGTTTGCTACTCACTCGCCGGCATCGAAGGACCCTTCGGGTGGGGTCGGCGCAAGGAGACATTCAACTTCAACGAGGAACTTGCCACTTATGGCATCGACAACACGTTTCGACTCGGCGACAGAGATCTCGCTCTGAAACTGGCCCGAACCGTTGCTCTCTCTCGCGGTGAGACACTGAGTCAATTCACTGCGGCGGCGACTTCGGCCCTGGACATCGACGCGAAGGTCCTACCGGCCACTGACGATCAGCTTCGCACGGTTGTACGACTTGCGGACGGATGGACTTCATTCATGGACTACTTCGTGGCGCGCCGACACAAGGACGATGTCCATGAGATTGAGTTCCAAGGCGCACCGGCTGCGACTGCTGCGCCCGGTGTTGTCGAAGCGTTGGAGAGTGCCGATCTGGTCGTCTTTGGTCCATCCAACCCTGTCCTTTCGATCTGGCCGATCCTCGCTGTTGCTGAGATCCGACAGGCCCTCGAAGAACGCCGAGATGTCACAGCGGTGAGCCCTCTGATCGGGGGAAAGGCAGTCAAAGGCCCGGCGCGTGAGGTGATGATCTCGCAGGGCTTGGCCCCGGATATCGGCGGCATCGCACATGCATACGAGGGTCTATTGAGACGCCTGTTCGTTGACAGTGGCGATGTCGTTGAGATTAGGGGAGTCGATGTCATCGGCACCAACGTGATGGCCGCTTCGTTGGACGATTCGATGAATCTCGCCAGGCAAATTGTGAACCGGTGACCGTCCAGATCTTCCCGGTCCGCGGGGTAGGCGCCGTGGAGCCGGGTGACGATGTGGCAGAGATCCTGAAATTTGGCCTGTCTGAGATCGGCCCGGAGCACGGAGATGTACTCGTTGTCACGCACAAGATCGTCTCCAAAGCGGAGGGGGCAGTGCGCGAGATAACTGGAGACGAGGAAGAGTTCAAGCAGCGACTCGTGGAGTCGGAGGCGGTCTCCATCGTCCGACGCCGCGGCGATCTGATCATCGCGGAGACCAAGCATGGGTTTGTTTGCGCCAACGCTGGAATCGACCGGTCAAATGCGGCGCCGGGAACCATGATCCTCCTGCCCGACGATCCCGACCGATCAGCGCATCGAATCCGATTGAAGCTCCAAAACCTCCTCGGCCTTGACCTTCCCGTGATCATCTCCGATACCTTCGGTCGGCCATGGCGAACGGGTCTCACCGACGTGGCTATCGGAATCTCTGGGGTACAGGCAATCCTCGATCTGAAGGGCACCCTCGACTGGACCAAGCGCCAACTCGACGTCACGGAAATCGCCGTCGCCGACGAGATTGCGGCCGCGGCCGACCTTGCAATGGGGAAATCCTCTGGGATCCCTGCAGCCCTTGTACGGGGAGTCGGCGAACTACACGGAGAAGGCCGGGGTTCGGACCTCGTTCGGCCTGTAGGAGAGGATCTCTTTCGCTAGAGACGTAGCCTGGGTCAGGCGGAGGGACGCCCCAGACCCCAATAGTCCAGACCGGCCTCACGTACCTTGGCCGGGTCGAGCAGGTTGCGGGCGTCTACCACTCGGTAGCCCTTCATCGCCTCTGCAACGTCGTCCATGTCAACCGTGATGAACTCCGGCCACTCTGTCGCCACCAGCAGCACATCAGCGTCCCTGACTGCAGCCACCGGATCCTCAGCGTGCGAAAGCTCGTCTGAATGCGCCTCAGGGTCATATGCGACCACCTCAGCACCGTCCTCCTGGAGAAGGCGTGCAATTCGGAGAGCTGGAGACTCCCGGACGTCATCTGTCCCGGCCTTGAACGCAACACCCCACATGGCGACACGACGGCCCTTGAGGCCTCCACCTGCAGCCTGGCGAACCTTGTCAGCTACACGGCGCCGTTGCTCGTGGTCGGCCTCGATCACTGCTTTGAGGAGGTTGAAGTCGTAACCGGCGTCCTCAGCGACACCGATCAAGGCCGCCGTGTCCTTCGGGAAGCAGGATCCACCGTAGCCCGGTCCAGGTTGGAGGAAGTGCGGGCCAATGCGGTGGTCGAGGCCAATGCCGTGAATCACGTCTATCACATCGGCGCCTACCGCCTCGCAGAGATTGGCGAGGGCATTGGCAAAAGTAAGACGAGCCGCCAGATAAGAGTTGTTGGCGTACTTGATCATCTCAGAGGATGTCGGGTCGGTGCTCACGATCTCGGTGTCGAGACTCCGGTAAAGCGATGCGATCGCATCTGCGTCCTCAGACTCGTATGCGCCAATCACAATCCTGTCAGGTTCCATGAAGTCATCAACCGCACGTCCCTCTCGCAGAAACTCCGGATGGCTGGCGACTCTCGCCGAAGAGCCGAGATCAGCGAGCCGCTTGCGCAGCGAGGCGACAGTCCCCGGGGGCACTGTCGATTTGACGACGAAAAGCGTCCCTTCGTCGACTTGATTGGCCAACTCGTCGATGACCGCATGAATGAACCTCAAGTCGGCTCGACCGTCTTCCCCTTCAGGTGTCGGGAGGCAGAGGAAGATGAGCTGGGAGCCGCTGATCGCCTCGACATTCGATTCGTGGAAGCTGATCGATTGTCGTTCTATGGCACGGCTGAGAAGATCAGGCAGACCCTGTTCGTAGATGGGCACTCCCCCAGAGCGCAGAAGCTCTACACGTTCTGCGTTGGCTTCACCCAACCTCACCGTGTGTCCAAGATTGGCCAGCCCGGCGCCGGTCACCAATCCAACGTAGCCAGCACCAATAATTGCTACATCCACAGCACCCTCATCCTATTTGTCGACTGTCTGATCAGGAGGCGTCCGAGCCCACTATGACGATGGCGTCATACCCGTTATCGACCGATCCGAACGTAACTACACCGAAACCGAGGGCGCTACGGATCTCCGCTCCGTCGGCGCTTCCCTCAGGTACGACGATTGTGGTCTCCTGGTACCCGTCGCTCCCGGCATTTCCGATCGATTCGACCTTGAAGCCAAGCGACTCCAACTCTTGGGCCATATCGCCTGCAGCACCCGCCGAGCCGTTTCCGTTCAGAACGGTCAATCTCAGGGGCTGAGCCGCAAACGGGTTGCCCGCCCTGAAGTTGGCCAACATCGTCGATGCGTCCGGCTCAACCATCAGCTGAACGGATGCGCCACCGACGGTGGAAGTGCGGCTGGGCAAGGTCGCACCCTCGACATCTCCGGTCAGGATTCCCTTGTAGTCCCAGATCATCGATCCAACTGACAGGCCAGCCAACCTCGAATCGATCGTCATGTGCTGTGCCATGGTCGAAGCGATATCACCGGCATCCGCAATGGTCGCCGGGCTCTTCAACTCGGCCAGGATTGCCCTGATGACCTCTTGCTGACGCCCAGTGCGACCGATGTCGTTTGCCTCCACCGATACCCATGAACCATCTTGATTCTCCTGGTATCGGCGGGACCGTGCGTACGCCAGCGCTTGTGCTCCGTCGAGTGTCTGAGAGCCGGCTTGGACGTCGAGCCCTGACTTCGAATCGCGTGCTGCATACGGGAAGGCGATCTCGATGCCACCCAGCTCGTCTACAAGAGCCTGGAAACCGACGAAGTCGATCTCCACGTAGTGGTTGACCTCGACATCGAGATTGGCCTTGATGGTGTCGACGAGCAATGCCGGCCCACCGAGAGCGTAGGAAGCGTTGATTTTCCTCTCGCCATGCCCGGGAATCTGAACGAGGAGGTCACGTGGGATGCTGAGCATCTGCGCGCGAGAAGTCGATTGATCGAGCCGGACGAGGATGATCACATCCCCTCGGGCCCCGCCGGCGGCTCCGAAGTTTTCCAGACTCTCGAGACCTTCACGCGAATCGGACCCGACGATCAGGAAATTGAGCGAGTCGCCGGTTGACTGGTCCAGCACCTCAGAGACTTGGTCGTCCGTGTCAGCCCCGTCGAGGACGGAGTTCCCCGTGCTGATGAGCCAGATGTATGCGAGCACACCCAAGTTGGCCGCGACCAGGATGGCGATGGTAGTGACCTTCAGCCAGGTGGGCAGCCCAGAACGAGCGGTTGAGGGGGTTGATGACTTCGCCATCGGGAGTTAGACGCCGACAGATTAACGATGGTTCCGTCCTTAGCGGCGGCACAGTTAGTGTGCCCAAGACTCACGGAGGACCGATTGGCTGTTCTTTCCCACGAAGGCACATATCCCATCATGTACAGCAGCTGGCCTATCCCTGTAGGCGCCGGACATCGCGACGGCTACGTCGCCCGGCCCGACGAAGCAGGGAAGGTCCCGGTGGTTTTTGTGATGCCAGGGCACTCCGGGCTCGGGTCCTCCGAGAAGGACTTGTGCCGTCGGTTGGCAAGAGAGGGCTTTGCCGCACTGAGTGTCGACCTCTACGGGAGAAAGGGTGACCCCCTCGATCTCTACAACTCAACTGGCGACGACGAAGCCCTGTCGACGATTGATGAGTTGCACCAGTTTGTGACTTCTGATGATGTGGTGTGGAACATCGACGACTCGGTGGGGATGATCGGAACGGACACGGGTGGCCGCTTTGCACTCATCAAAGCTGCCACGCGTGAATGGGTCCGTTCGATCGCTGTGGCCTACACACCCCTGACCGGCGACGAAGATCGGGAGCACCAGGTCGCCTCGTATCTCGACCACCTGCCAGTGCCTGTTCTTGGCCTCTTCGGAGCCCAAGATGAGCTGATCGCCGCCTCCTCGGTCGATGAGGCACAAAGACGCAACGACCACGGCCAATGGCTGCTCTACGAGGGTGTCGGCCATGGATTCCTGGATATCAACTCGGATGGGTTCGACCAGTCAGCCTCTGACGATGCGTTTGCGCGACTCGTCGCCTTCTTCAGGGCCACGCTGTCGCCAGCTGAGCTTGAGGAGCTCGGTTAGCTCCGCACGGAATGGACTTCGCCTGAGGTGATCACCTGAGGGCCATCATCAGTCTCCACGATCAGGCCTCCATCGTCGGTCACGTCGACTGCCTTGCCTGCGCCATCCGGTTCCCAAGTGATTTGTCTGCCGAGAGTCACACAAGAGTCCCGATAGTCGCCAATCGGCCAGCCTGTCCCTTCCAGTAGTCGAGCGAGTTCGGCCCCCCAAAGGGCTGCAAGCTCAACG
This sequence comes from Acidimicrobiia bacterium, assembly GCA_028284765.1. GTDB lineage: Bacteria > Actinomycetota > Acidimicrobiia > Spongiisociales > ZC4RG35 > JANQRA01. Next base: position 166,540 of record JANQRA010000011.1, on the reverse strand, counting down.
TGTCTCGATTCGCCGACTGGCTCATCGAAGAGAGCACCAACACCTTCCGGGGGGTCCTCCCAGGAGACATTCAGTCCGAAACCAACAACGGTCACGCCGCCACTTCGCTCAACCAGAATGCCTCCGATCTTGAGCCCCCCTCGCTGCACGTCATTGGGCCACTTCAAATCGACCGACCCCAGAGCCCGCCGAGCGGCGACACCGGCCATGAGACTTATTGGTCGGCCATCGCGTACCGGGTGTCGGTACGCGAGGGACGCGGCAAAGGCTTGTTCAGCGTTCAACCAGGTGTTGCCCGTCCGGCCTCGACCCTCTGTTTGCCGTGCTGCAATCGCGAGGACAGGTAGGTCTTCGAGCTTGTCTCTTGCGACATCCTGGGTCGATGGGACACTGTCGAAGGTGTACTGGAAATATGGTGTAGCCAACTTGTCTCCCGACGAGTCTGATTGAGGTTACGGAGGAGTCTTGGGCACCGAGGCGCGCATAGGTCAACTTAGGGAAATGAAAGACGCTGCGTTGCACGCCGGCACCCAGCGGGCTGTGGCGCGTCAACACGAAGCCGGAAAGCTCACGGCGCGCGAGAGAATTGATGCCCTTCTCGACCAGGGCTCGTTCAACGAAATCGACCAATTCGTGAAACATCAGTCATCTGGATTCGGGATCGAAGACAAGAAGCCACCCGGTGACGCAGTCGTCACAGGTCACGGCACCATCGACGGTCGCCCGGTCTTCGTCTTTGCCGAAGACTTCACCGTGTTCGGGGGATCTCTCGGAAAAGTGGTTGCCGACAAGATCTGCAAGATCCTTGACCTCGCAATCGAGACCGGGGCGCCAGTGATCGGCCTCAAAGACTCGGGTGGGGCCCGAATTCAAGAAGGAGTCTCCAGCCTCGACGGCTACGGCCGAATCTTCGAGAGAAACGTGCGGGCAAGTGGTGTGATCCCTCAGATCTCGGTGATCATGGGGCCGTGCGCTGGTGGCGCCGTCTACTCCCCCGCACTCACCGATTTTGTGTTTCAGGTTGATCAGACGTCCCACATGTTCATCACCGGCCCGGACGTCATAAAGGCGGTGACGGGTGAGGAAGTGACTATGGAAGACCTCGGTGGTGCTGGAGCCCACTCGTCAAAGTCAGGTGTGACACACTTCGTCTATCCAAGCGGCCAGGACGCACTGGAAGCTGTGAGGTATCTCCTCTCGTTCTTGCCTCGCAACAACATGGAGCTGCCCCCGTACTACGCACCTGCCGACCGCTCGGACCGGGCCGACGATGATCTCGATTCGATAATTCCTGACGAATCCAACCAGCCCTACGACATCAAGACGGTGCTCGAGTCGGTTCTCGACTCCGACGAGTTCTTCGAGGTCCATGAGCAGTTCGCCAAGAACATCGTCGTGGGATTCGGTCGGCTCGACGGCCATGCCGTGGGCGTAGTAGCGAACCAGCCAGCGGTGCTGGCAGGAACGCTGGACATCGCCGCCTCGGAGAAGGCCGCCAGATTCGTTCGATTCTGTGACGCCTTCAACATCCCCATCCTCACGTTTGTGGACGTTCCAGGCTTCCTGCCCGGCGTCGATCAGGAGCATGGGGGCATCATCCGCCACGGTGCGAAGCTTCTCTATGCATACTGCGAGGCCACTGTTCCCAGAATCTCTGTGATCACCCGCAAGGCCTACGGAGGCGCCTATCTCGTGATGAATGCGAGAGGCATTCGCGCCGATCTGGTTTTCGCGTGGCCTTCAGCCGAAATCGCGGTCATGGGGGCGCCTGGTGCAGTCAACATCATCCACCGGAGGGAACTCGCCCAGGCAGATGACATCGAAGGACGGCGCGAGGAGCTGATTGCTGACTACGAGGACAGGTTCAATAACCCCTATGTCGCGGCGGAGCTCGGCCTGGTCGATGAGATCATCGAACCCCGAGAGACGAGGGTGAAGTTGATCCGCGCGATGGAGATGCTCAGAACGAAACGTGAGACATTGCCGCCCAAGAAACACGGCAACGGTCCTCAATGAAGAGCCTTCTGATAGCCAATCGCGGCGAGATCGCCGTCCGGGTAATCCGGACTGCTCAGGAGATGGGCATCCGCACCATCGCCATCTTCTCCGAACTCGACAGAGACGCTTTGCACGTCGATATCGCGGACGAAGCCTGGAACGTCGGAGGTGCGCCAGCGGCTGAGAGCTATCTGAATATCGAGAACGTTCTCAGGATCGCCCACGAATCTGGAGCGGAAGCCATTCACCCTGGATACGGATTCCTCTCAGAAAACGCCACATTTGCGAATGCGGTTCAAGAAGCTGGCTTGATCTGGGTGGGTCCCCCTGCGTCGGCCATCGAGGCCATGGGCGACAAGATCACCTCGCGCCGGAATGCGGAAGCCTTTGGTGTGCCGACAGTGCCCGGGATAACCGACCCGGTGACAACCGTCGATGAAGTCCTGTCCCTTGCAGAAGACTTCGGGTACCCGGTAGCGATCAAAGCGGCGCACGGTGGTGGCGGCAAAGGCCTGAGGGTTGTGCGCAGCGCTGAAGAGGCTGGTGACGCCTTCGACGGTGCGAAGCGAGAAGCCGAGGCCTACTTCGGCAACGCCCAGGTTTACGTCGAGAAGTATCTCGATAAACCGCGCCATGTTGAGGCCCAAATCCTCTTTGATCAGCACGGCAACGGAGTCTTCCTGGGTGAAAGGGACTGTTCTGTCCAACGCAGACATCAGAAGCTGATTGAAGAGACTCCGTCACCGGGCATCACCAACAAGCAGCGAAAGGTGCTGGGCAAAGCGGCCATCGATGCCGGGCGCTCATGTGACTACGTGAACGCCGGGACCGTGGAGTTCCTGATGGACCAGCAAGGAGACTTCTACTTCCTCGAAATGAACACCCGCCTGCAGGTCGAGCACACGGTCACTGAGATGGTGACTGGCCTCGATCTCGTTGAGTGGCAATTGAGGATCGCCGCCGGTGAGGAGTTGTCGATCGACTCGGTTGAACCTCGTGGCCATGCCATCGAGTTTCGAATCAACGCCGAAGACCCTTTCAACGAGTACCTCCCGACTCCAGGTCAGGTCGTCGAGTGGGAAGAGCCTGCAGGACCGGGGGTGCGTGTCGACTCATGGATTCGACCAGGCACGAGTGTTTCCCAGTACTACGACAATCTGATGGCAAAGCTCGTCGTCTGGGGCGCTGATCGAGAGGCTGCCATCAATCGTGGGAAGCGTGCGCTCCGCGAGTTCAAGGTGGTGGGTGTTGCGTCAACCATTCCGGCTCATCTGACGGTGCTCGATCACGAGGCTTTCGTTGAGGGTCGACACCACACAAAGTGGATGGAGGATTCGGTGAAACTCGGCGAGGGCGAGCCCAATGTCGCTCCTCACATGCCCGAAGAAGAGGAAACGACCAAGCGCGACATCACGGTCGAAGTCGGCGGTCGCCGTTTCAAGGTTTCCTATTGGGCACCTGAGAGCTCCGTTGGAGGTCAGGTCAAACGTCGTCCTCCGAGGTTGACCAGCTCAGGGTCTAGCGGGGGTTCTGACGGAGTTGTCTCAGCCCCGATGCAGGGAACGATCGTGAAAGTCTCGGTCAAGGCCGGTGAATCAATCGAGGCCGGTGAACCGATTTGTGTGCTCGAGGCCATGAAAATGGAGAACGAGGTTCTCTCGCCATCCGACGGCGATGTTGTAGAGCTCCGAGTCGAGCCCGGCGACACAGTGGCCGCCGGGCAGGTCATCGCCATCATCAAATAGCCGTCAATAGCGAACCCTGGGTTCTGGACTTCGCTATGCGAAGTCCACGGCCCGCAGAACGCGGAACGACGGTGTTCCATCTGGCCGTCCGGTCAGACAAGCTGGCCGTATGGGGATCTCACGAGACCTGATCGAGCTCGCAACCCAGAACGGCGGGTATCTCTCTCGGGAGCAACTGCTGGCGAACTCCGTCTCGGCAAGCCGCGTCGACCGCATGGTCAATGAGGGCGACCTCCTGCCCCTCAAGGAAGGGATCTATCAGGTCATACCGTCCAGCGACCACAGCGACTTGTTGAGAGGTGCGCTGCTGGCACTTCCTCAGGGAGTCGCGTCCCACCAATCCGCTGCGCACCTGTTGAAGCTTCCTTCACCACCGAGGCTGGAGCCGACCGTCACGGTCCCGAGCCATACGACTCACCGGTTCCCGGGTGTGACCGTACGCCGAGCCGGCGATCTGTCACCCACACACCTCGTCAGCGTCAACGGGATACCCTGCACCAACTCCCCCAGAACGTTGTTCGACCTGGCCGGTGTAGTCAGCTACCGAGTCTTCGAACGGGTCGCAGAGTCAGCGATGGTGGCAAAACTGCTATCGCTGGATCAACTCGAAGCGATGAGGGGTGAGATCGGTCGACGAGGCAAGGGCGGCACCAAAGCCGTCTCGACGTTTGTCGAAGCCCGATTGTTCGCACCGGAGGCTTCGGTTCTGGAACGAAAAGGACGCAGGATTCTCCTGTCGATGCCGCCCCCACACCCGGTCTCCGAATACCGGGTCCCGTGGGCACCCGGCCGCCGCTTCGACGACGCCTACCCAGATCACCGGTTGGCAGTCGAGTGGGACTCCCGGAGCTGGCACCAACGACGATCTGAGATGCGAAACGACCGAAAGCGCGATCGCGATGCGGTCAGGCACGGATGGGTGGTGGTCCGATTCACCTGGGAGGACGTTACGTCCGATCCCCAAACCGTTTCGGAGTCGGTGTCGGCGATCCTCTCCCGGCGCCGCTCTTTGCGAACTGAGGGCTCCTGACTTCGCTATGCGAAGTCAGGAACCCAGGGTTCGCAATCCGGCTATTGGTGGAGTTGGTAGAAACGCCAGAGGTCGTTCTCGATGGGGAGAACCGAGACCCTCTCGAACCCAGCAGAGGACGCGTACTCGGCCAGTTTTGAAGGTCGCATCACCGTTCCCGTGCCGACGCTCTCGTCATGGGAAAGGCCGTCTGGAAGGCACACGAACATCGAGAACCCGTACATCAGCCTCTCCACTTCGTCCGTCTGCTCCCCGAAAGCCTCACCTACGGCTTCGTCCATGACAACAACTACCCCGTCCTCTTTGACGATGCGGTTTGCCGTCTCGAGAACGCTGACCGGGTCCGGCATGTCGTGGACACATTCGAAGAACGTGACCACGTCGTAGTGATTCCCAGCTTCGATCCCCTTGCCATCGACGTGATGGAAACGGATGCGGTCGGCTACTCCGGCGTCCGAAGCATGATGCCTGGCGGCAAGTATCGATGCCTCATCGACGTCGTAAGCGTCGATGGTGATCCCCGGGTAGGCCTGCGCCAGTGCGATGGACGACCATCCCTCGCCACATCCAATGTCTGCGACTCTGGTGTCCTGCTCAACCAGCTTCTGCTGGACGGCCGGGGCGGAAGGGAACCAGTCGGTGCCGATCGCTTGGAGGAACCAGGGCCGATTCATTTCTGCCTGACCCGTTCGCATGTCTTCCCCGAACTGCTCCCAGGAAACGCCACCGCCAGTCCGATAGGCCTCGACGAGAGACTGCATCTGCATCCCTCCGGCCGTCACCAGACGTACGAACGGCGTCAGAAAGTTGAGGCTGTCTCGATCACAGAAGACCTCAGCGTGCTCGGCCGGGAGTGAGTAGACCCGCTCAGAGTCGGGCCGTGACGGGTCGTCCACAGTCAAGAACCCTGTTGTCACCTGTTGCTCGAGCCATTCGCCCACATAGCGCCAGTTGGTGCTGGTTTCGGAAGCCAACTCGTCCCGTGTTCGAGATCCAGCAGCAAGCGCATCGTAAAGACCGAGCTTGTCGCCCACATATATGGACCAGGCGTCCATCATCCCCAAGACCGAGTCGAACACACGGCCGACGAAGTCCTCGACGGCAGCCTCATCAACTTTTTCAATTGCGATGGTCATCTCTTCTCCTTGTTTGGTTTGACTCTCGAGAAGGTATGGACCCGTCCTTGCAGAAGGCTTGAAGTCGCCTTGCGTCCGTAATATCGACTCGTGATACGGATCTCGGTTCTGGGCCCAATCGCCGCCCAGTCTGAAGACGGGCCCATCGACCTCGGAGGACCCACGCAGCGAAGGCTTCTGGCGTCATTGGTGGCGGCTAACGGTGAAGTGGTGTCGGTCCCAACGTTGCTGGAGCACCTCTGGGGTGAGGATCCGCCCCCGACCGGACCGGCCACCATTCAGTCCTACGTATCACGACTCAGGCGAGAACTGGGCAGGAGCGCGATCCTCACTGAATCTCCCGGATACCGATTCGACCCATCGGAGTTCGAAATCGATGCACATACGTTCGTGGCCCTCATGTCGAATCTGCCTCAGGGACCACTCGAATCTGTGGAGGTTGTGAGGCAAGCACTGTCGCTGTGGAGAGGCCCGGCCTTCGAAGACTTCCCACACCTCGACATCGAGGCTCGAGCGCTTCACGAGCGGCGTCTCACGGCAGAAGAGAAACTCGCCTCATCCCTCCGCATGGTCGGTGACTACGAGAATGCGCTGACAGCTGCTGATCGTGTCATTGCGGCAGAGCATCTGCGCGAATCGGCGTGGATCGAACGAGCGCTGATTCTCCACGCCGCAGGCCGCCAGCCCGAAGCGATCAAGACACTCGACGAGTACCGATCGAGAATCGCAGAGATCGGACTCGACCCCTCTCCCGCTCTCTCCCAAGCAGAGGATTCCGTCTTTGAGGAGCTTGCTCGGCTACCCGTGTCACCGTTGCCGGTTCCGCCAGATGAGTTCATTGGCCGGGAGGTGGACATCGAGGAGTTGGGATCAACGATCAGTTCTTCCTCATTGGTGACAGTCACCGGTCCTGGAGGTATGGGCAAGACCCGGCTGGTTCTCGAATTCCTGTCTCGAGACATTGGAGCAGACAACGTTTGGTTCGTCGCGCTGGGAAGCGTCGGAAGCCCGGATGGTGTTCTCCCGGCGATCCTCAACGCCGTTGGCGTCGAAGCACGGGACCAACCACTGGAAACGCTCATCTCACGATTGCAAACGTCGAGCGGCGTCCTGTGCCTGGACAATTGTGAGCACGTTATCGACGAAGTGGCAGACATTGTCAGTGCCATCCTTCTCAACACACAGGTCCGGATTCTGACCACGAGCAGAGAGGCACTCAACGTCGCAGGCGAGGTGTCCATCAATCTCGGACCGCTGGACGAGAAAGGAGCTTTGGATCTCTTCCTAGAAAGGTCTCGGAGAGTTGGAGCCGACTTCGCTGACGACGATCGGCGGGTGTCGAATCTGTGCGAACTCGTAGATCGCATGCCATTGGCCATCGAGATGGCGGCTTCACGTTCTTCGGTTTTGACGCTCGAAGACATGACCGACCGGCTCCAGCAGAGAATCGACCTCCTCGAACGCCCACGACGAGGCGATACGCCTCGCCACCAGACCCTCGAAGCCCTTGTCAGCTGGTCCTACGACCTCCTCACGTCGTCGGAACAAACCGTATTCCGGAGACTCTCCGTCTTTTCCGGTCCTTTCGGGCTCAAGGCCGCTACCCACGTCGTCTCCTTCGACACCATGACGCCGGAACAGGTTCCGGGCCTGATTGCTTCGCTGGTCGAGCGCTCGCTCGTCGTTCGTCGGTCAGGAGACGGATATCGCATGCTTCGAGTTCTCAGGTCTTTCGCTGCAGAGAGACTCGGGAACGAGGTGGAGCCCAGACTCCGTCACGCAGAGTTCTTTGCTGGCTTGTCTACACGCATTGGTGATGGTTTGGCCGGGCCGGAGGAAGCCCGGTGGATCGAAGTTGCGCAAGCGGCCACGGATGACATGGCAGCGGCCATCAGGTTCTCGGTCGAATCTGCCCACTTCGACTTCGTCTCAGACATTCTCGAGGGCTTGTTCGATTGGTTCTATCACCGACAGCCACCTGCGATCGTGGACTGGGGCGAAACGGTCCTCGCTGCAGCCAACGGACACGAGGTGACGCCCATCGCATCTGCCTGGGCATCGCTGGCGGCCATGAAGCGTGGTGATGTTGAACTGGCAATGGAATATGCCGAGAGAGGAATCGCATTCTCCGACGGCCCGGCAGCTCGCTTCCCGATGTTCATGGCTGGAGATGTCGCTTGCTATATCGGCGATCTCGACATGGCTCTCGAGATGTTCGACAAGCAACTGGTCAGAGCCAGCTCCGTGGAAGACACGGTCGGTGTCATCGACGCCGTGGCTGGCGAGGCGCTGGCGCTCTCGTATCAGGGCTACTACGACAAAGCTCTTGCAGTGGCTGAAGGTATTGAGCAGACCGCTCGGAAGACAGGCTCACCCACGTACATCGCATACGCCGACTACACACTTGGGGAAGCGTTGATCGGCTCTGACCACAGCCGGGCTATCACGCTGTTCTCCCGCGCTGTGGAGAGGTCGCGATCGGTGAACAACCGTTTCATTGAGGGAATGGCCCTCACCGCCCAGGGCTGGGCGTACATGCAGGTCGGCGATGGTCCGGCTGCGCTCGAATCCCTCAAGGGAGGGCTGGACGTCTATCGGCGAATTGGAGCTGTGTCCTACACCTGGACCGCTATTCGATACTTGGCCCTACTTGCGGCCCAGACCGGCGACGGCGAAACGGCGACCGTCCTCATGTCCGCCGCATCGGCTGCCGGCCGATGGCCGTATGGCCTGGACGAGATCAAATGGAACCAAGCCCTCGAATCGCTCAGCGATGACGACCGGTTTGTGGACTGGAAGGCGAAGGGAACCGAAATGTCGATCGAAGATGCCTCGGCGCTCGCCGCTGCGATCGAGCTATCGGACTGAACGAGGACTCAGGTGGGGCGGTGAACTCCGAAGACCTCTCGAAGGACATCTGAGACTTCCCCGATGGTCGCCCCAAGTGAAAGGGCGGCTTTCATGGGCGGCATGAGATTGGTGTCCGACCGCGCCGCCGACCTGACCACTCCAAGCGACTGTTCCAGTGCGCCCTGGTCGCGATTGGCTTTCCGCTCTTCGAGGCTCGCCACCTGGTTCCGCTCCAACGCCGGGTCGACCTCGAGGACGGGAACCGGGGTCGACTCCTCGTCCTCGTAGCGATTGACCCCTACGACCACAGACTCCCCAGAGCTTTGCCTTCTGGCTTCTTCGTAGGCCGAGTCCTCGATCTGCGCCTGCATCCAGCCCTCTTCGATGGAAGAGACCGCCCCGCCGATGTCATCGATCTGTTTGATGAGCGACTCGGCCCTCGCCTCGAGCTCATCAGTCAGCGACTCGATGAAGTAAGAGCCAGCGAGCGGGTCAACCGTGTTGGCAACACCTGATTCGTTGGCAAGAACCTGCTGTGTACGGAGAGCCAGTAACGCTGACTCGTCGGTGGGCAGGCCGAGGGCTTCATCGTATGAGTTGGTGTGGAGGGACTGAGTACCGCCCAATATGGCTGACAGAGCCTGCACGGTGGTCCGGACGACGTTGTTCAAGGGCTGTTGAGCCGTCAACGTCGAGCCCGCGGTCTGGGTGTGGAACCTCATCGCCCAAGACTTCGGACTCTGGGCCCCGATCTCGTCCTTCATATGTCTGGCCCAGATCCGCCTCGCCGCCCGGTACTTCGCTATCTCCTCGAAGAAGTCGTTGTGACCGTTCCAGAAAAAGCTGAGCCTGGAGGCAAAGTCATCGACATCCAGACCCGCGTCGATGGCAGCGCGAACGTAGGCGAGACCGTTGGCGATGGTGAAGGCCAACTCCTGAGCGGCGGTGGCTCCCGCCTCACGGATGTGATATCCACTGATCGAGATGGTGTTCCACTGTGGAAGGGCTTTAGCCGAGTAGGCAAAGACGTCCATCACGAGCCGCATCGAGGGCTTCGGCGGGTAGATGTATGTCCCCCTCGCCACATACTCCTTGAGGATGTCGTTTTGGATGGTTCCTCGCAGTTGGTCTCCAGTGACACCCTGTTCCTCCGCAACCAGTTGATAAAGCAGTAGCAGCAAGGGTCCGGTTGAGTTGATCGTCATACTCGTCGAGACCTCATCGAGGGGGATGCCCTCAAAAAGACGTCTCATGTCTTCAATCGAGTCGATGGCTACCCCGACTTTGCCGACCTCACCAGCCGCCAACGGATGATTGGAGTCCAACCCCATTTGTGTGGGCAGGTCGAACGCCACGCTGAGACCAGTCTGTCCTGCGGCCATCAATGACTTGAACCTCTGGTTTGTCTCCGACGCGGTTCCGAAACCTGCGTATTGACGCATCGTCCACAATCGCCCCCGATACATGCTCGGGTAGGGCCCTCTGGTGAATGGGTACTCCCCCGGATCGCCGATCTTTCCCCGATCAGCCGGCTGGTCGTAGACCGTCTCGATTTCTATGCCGCTCGAGGTGCGCCGGTTTTCATTCATATCGCAAGTATCCTGACACCAGATCCGGATCGTAGGCGGGAACTACTCGGCATCCAGGATCGTCCTATCTCCTTACATGGCCAGGAAAGCCCTCATCCACCAGATCGAGGCGCGGGAACGTCGGGGACGCTGGTTTGGCGCCCTGGCCACCCTCCTCTCTATTGCCCTCCTCCTATCGGGTTGGGTAGGTCTGTTCGCGTTCATGGGAGCCAACTCGGCCTACGGGACCTTCGAAGAACTGGCTGACGAGTGGGTGCCGGACACTCGCGCCATGGAGCTGAACCTCCCCGATCTGAGCCGAGTCAGTCGGGTCTATGCCGATTCGGGTGAGGTGCTCGCTGAGCTCCACGATGGCCGTAACTCCGAGCCGGTGCCCTACGAGGACGTGCCCGAAGTCCTGGTACACGCAATCCTTGCTGCTGAAGATGGTGAGTTCTTCGAGCACGATGGCGTCGACTTCTCGGCCATCGCCTCCGCTGCCATCGACAACATCATCTACGACGAAACCCGTGGTGGATCGACTGTCACTCAACAGGTAGTCAAGAACGCGTTCGTCGGCAACGAGATCTCAATCCAACGGAAGATCAACGAAGCCTTCGTGGCCGCCGAGTTGGAGAGACGGTTCCCCAAGGAACGCATCCTCGAGTACTACATGAACTCGGTCTACTTCGGGGCCGGGGCCTACGGCGTCAAAGCAGCATCAGAAGAGTTCTTTCTCAAGGACATGGATGAGCTACAGATCCATGAAGCTGCCGCACTCTCGGTCCTCGTTCGCAACCCTTCGCTCTACAACCCGAGACGCAGACCTGAGCTCACCTTGGAACGCCGCAACGACGTCATCGCCGAGATGGCAGAGCATGGATGGATCACTGAGTCACAGGCCGCATATGCCAAGGATCGGCCGCTTGGCGTCGTGGACTCGCCTGCACGCCGTGGCCAGGCCGACCACGTCGTTGCCGAGGTGCGACGTCAGCTTCTGAACGATCCACAGTTTTCATTCCTCGGAGATTCGAACGAGGAGAGAAAACAAGCCATCTTCGGTTGTCCTGCGGACGACGTCGAGTGTGAAGGTGGTGGTGGTCTGCAAATCTTCACGACGATCGATCTCGGTCTACAGCAAGAGGCAAACCGGGTCTTGAACGAGTGGCTCCCCCTCGTCCCCTACGAGCAGAACCTCCAAGAGTGCGCCAAGATCTTCCCCGACTTCGAAGAAAACACCGAGTTCTACGCGAAGTACGCCGAAACCCACTCGTGCAAGCCGACCGGAGCCATTGCGATGGTCGACAACGAGACGGGTGCGGTGAAGGTCATGGCGTCGGGTCTCGACTTCGAGTTCAGTCAATTCGACCTCGCCATCCAGGGTCGTAGGAACCCAGGCTCGTCGTTCAAGCCGATCGGGCTCGTCGCTGCTCTCGAGCAGGGTTTCACCACCGGGCACCGCTGGTCGGGAGCATCACCGTTGGAAGTCGAGTGCGACTTCGTGTGCTCACCCAACGGCACAAACATTTGGAGGGTCTCCAACGCTGGGAGCTCCACAGGAGTGATTTCCCTCGAGGAAGCGACCTATCGGTCGGTCAACACTGTCTATGCCCAGGTATCTGAGGCAACAGGTCCCGAAAACGTGGTCGACACCGCAAGGAGGATGGGCATAACCGATGCCGCCTTGGACCCTGTCCTGTCCATCGTGTTGGGCTCATCCGCGGTCTCGCCTCTAGAGATGGCGTCCGCTTACTCCAATTTCGCCACAGACGGTCTCCACGCCGACGACTACATCGTCGCCAAGATCGTGAACCATGAGGGCACCGTTATCTACGAGCATGAGCCACAACAAACTCAGGTTTCCGACCCCGCCATATTCGCCGCGTCGAGGCGTGCCCTGCTGAAGGTCCCGACCAGCTCGGGTACGGCGTCGCGAGCCGATATCGACCACCCTCAGGGCGGCAAGACCGGCACCCACCAGAGTTATCTAGACGCGTGGTACGTCGGGTTCACACCCGAGTACTCGACGGCGGTTTGGGTGGGCTACGAGGCCGAGCAGATTCCGCTCGAAAACGTCGTGATCAACGGCCAGAACTACAGCCGGGTGTTCGGTGGATCCGTTCCCGCACCCATCTGGGCTGAGTTCATGAACATCGTCACCGTCGATCTCCCTGAGTCCCAGTTCCCCGAGGAACCCGGGAACATCCGGGAATTCCTGATACCGCCGAAGACCACAGTCCCAATCGTTGTCGGCCTGAGCGAGTCGGCAGCTGAAGAGAAGCTGACCAAGGACGCCAAACTGAATGTCACGATCCTCGAGGTCCCGTCCCTGGAGCCGTCCGGAATAGTCGTCGCGCAATCGATTGAGCCCGGGACCACGGTCGACCAAGGAAGCGTCGTCACCATCTATGTGAGCAATGGTGAAACGCCAGTTACAGCACTGCCGTCGATGATCGGCCTGACTGTCGAAGAAGCTCTCGAGCTGGCGGCCGAGTTGGAGTTGGAAACTGGTGTGAAACTCACGCTTGTCCCGTCATCCATCGAAACCGAAGACCCCAATCTCGTAGGGAAGATCGCTGCGACCAACCCGCCACCAGGAACAGAGATAACGGCTTCTGCGACGATATCGGTGCTTATCGGACAGCTGGGCGGCGACGGGTAGTCGAACACCCACTGATTCTTTTCGCGGACCACTCCATAGTGGTTGACGTTATTCAACGTTACTCATAGATATATGAGACATGAGAACCGGAGCGTCTTCGAGCGGCCAGAATCGTCCTCCGATCAAGAACGCCGTGAGGCACGTCGGCGCTCCGGTTCGTCCGACAGCGCAAGTGAGACCAACGGTACCGGTAAGGGTGAGAGACTCTCAACACCCGTTCTCACCTTCTGATCCCTACGTCCGACGGTTCTGGGTGGCCGCGATGGGGCCGGGCGCCATTGCCGAGCTGCTCCGGCTCATCAGCGCAGCAGGCAAGGGGGAGGACGTCCGGCTACCCAGATACCTACCCCATCTCCTGAGGGCCCACCTCGTTGAAATCGAGGACGGGATCCTGACCGTTGAGACGAAGTTGCCTGCGGTGCCGGCGGAGATGCGCTGGCGCTTCCCTCCCAATATCGCCGCCGAGCACACGGCTTGGCTGGCAAAGACCGCCTAGCGACGAATCGCCAAGAACGACATCACACCGAGAGCAACGAACTCACCCGCTGCGAACGAGGCCGCTACCCGCACACCGAGCTCACCCCCCAGGAGAGTGAGGAACACGACGGCCACCACGAGACCGCCGAACCAAGCCCAAGCGAGCTTCGTCGTTCTGCCTTCGGCCACCAACACCTGGCTCGCCAGCTGAGCCGCCGCCGCCGCCATGATTCCGGCGGCCGCATATCCGGCGACAGCCCTGGCGGGTTCGAATTCCTCTCCGAGCAACAAACTCAGAACCTCTGGCCCAACCAGATATCCGACAAGACCACCAAGTCCTGCCAGGACCACACCTCCAATCATGAGAAGGCGACCGATCAGCCGGAGTTGCGACTCGTCGGACTGATTCGAGAGCCCCACGAGATACGGCAAGATCCTCCCCTGCAGACTGAAGATGAGGGTGAGCGGTGCTCGATAGATCGTGAACGTGAAGAAGATGATTGAGATCAATTCGTCGGAGCCGCCGAGAATCGCCACCGCAAGCGGGGCGCCGGCGAGCAGCAGCTGAGACGACGACGTCCCCGCGACATAGCCGCCGAGGAAACCGGCAGCCGGACTCGCATCGACTGTCGGATCGCCCTTGTCATGTCGCCACCAGCGAAGGGCTAGCACGGCGAATCCGCCCACCACCATTGCCCAGCCGAGGGAAACGGCGTCAGCGAACAACTGGATCGCAATGACGCCTGCGAATAGCCGCACTGCGCTCTCGATGATGAGAACCCATCCGACCCCTGCAAACCGTCGGCTCCCAGCCAGAACGCCCTTGGCCACCATGAGCAGGGCGTAGCCGATGACCAGCAAGATGATCTGAGCGATGTATTGCGGATCTCCACGGAACAGGTCGTCGAGGGTCACTGCGACAAACCCACCCCCAATGGCCGCTCCGATCAAAACCATCACACCGGCTGGCTTGAAGTCACGGGGCAACGACTTCCGACCAGATGCAACCTCCCGGGTCACGTACTGCTCGAGCGGGACCAGCAAGACCGTCGCCAGGATGAAGAAGGCCGTCCAGAGGATGGAGACCGGAGTGAAGTCGTCGGGCCCTAGCGCTCGACCACCGTACAACTGGAACAAGTAGGCACCGAGAGCACCAATTAGGCCACCGGCGACCATGAAGGTCGTACCGGGCGCCTTGAACCCACGTTGGGTATCAGCGGAGGGAATGGCTGTCATCTAGCCCCGGCGCCGGTCAACACCGTCCAGACGCTCTTGGCGAAGATCCGGAGGTCCATGACGGGCGACATGTGTTTGATGTAATAGAGGTCATACGTGAGCTTTTCGATGGTCTCTGCTTGATCATCGGCATACCCGTAGTTGACCTGAGCCCACCCCGTAATCCCCGGTCGAACCATGTGACGGTGGTCATAGAAGGGAATCTCGGCTCTGAACTGGTCGACAAACGGAACCTGTTCAGCCCTGGGGCCCACGAGACTCATATCCCCCTTTAGAACGTTCCAGAGCTGTGGAATCTCGTCAAGCCGGCTCTTTCTGAGGAATGCACCTCCCTTGATCAGCCTCGGATCGTCCTTCACTGCGAACTTCGCGCCGTCTTTCTCGGCATCGAGATCCATCGTCCGGAACTTGTACATGGTGAAGACGCGATTCCCCATGCCTATTCGCCTCTGGCGGAAAATCGAGAAGCCCGGGTCGGTCATTTTCACGTAGGCGGCCACGGCAAGACCCAGCGGCATCCATAGCGGGAGTGTGAGCGCCGTCAGCGTGGTCTCGAAGATACGTTTCCCCGGGAGCCAGTGAGCGACTTCGAGCAATGGTGCGGAGATCTCCCAACCTTCGGCCAGGTGCACCAAAGGGACCCGACCGGTGTGGTCCTCGTAGATGGACGAGAAGGGCCGAATAGTGAACCCCGCCACGTCACACGACGACAGATACTGGGCCATCGAATCAGAGAGGACCGCGCGTAGGTCGATCGCGATCGTCACATCTCGTTCGGGGAGGGCTCCGGGGTTTTCTCCGCCAGGAGCGAGGATCCACACGACCTGGGCATGATCAGCGTCATCGAGATCATCTGCCAGTTCCTTCTCGTTGGTGATCACACCGATCTTCTCGGTCCAGGGGCGTCGCCGGCGTATCAAACGATGCAGGGTCGCCGGTACCAACCACGCGGCGGTGGAGAGGCCGATGAAAGCCCGAGAAAAGTAAGAGCCCCGAAACATCACCAGGAGCGCTGTGGTCAGCAGGAAAGTGCCGAAACCGATCGCGAGCATTCGTCCGTAGGTCGGCCGAGGCACCCCAGGACCTGACATCTGCTCGGTGACGATTGACATCGCCAGCATCGACACGACCATAAAAACCAGCATCGGAAACACCGATAAGCCGCCTGTTAGATCAACCGGAGCTTCCCAGGGAAAGATTGTCCCGAAAGCGACCAACGAGGCCGTTCCCATGGCAATCGCCAGAGACAGCAGGTCGGTGATTGCGACCGATGTGAGGAATCGAGTGCGCACTATCCGTAGAGGTTAGGTAGCTGCGAGGCTTGTCAGTCGGTTTCTGCCATGTCTCGGGCTAGTTCGATGAGCGTTCGAACGCCCACCCCTGATGCACCCTTCACCATTTGTCCTGTTGTCTTCTGGGATCGTGCGGGACCTGCGATGTCAAGGTGAGCCCACGGGCCATCGCCCGCGTATTCAGCCAGGAATAGGGCAGCCACGATCGCTCCCCCGTATCTGATACCCGACACATTCTTGATGTCAGCGATGTTGGAGTCGATCAGCTTCCGGTAGCCACGGTGTAGGGGCAGCTCCCAGAAGTACTCACCGGCGACATCTGCCGATGCGAGAACCTGGCTAGCGACATCCTCATCCGATGCGAATACCGCCGCCACTTCTTTTCCGAGTGCAACCGCAGCAGCTCCGGTGAGCGTCGCCACATCAATCGTGAGATCCGGCTCATAGCCCTGAGCCAAGCCAAGACCGTCAGCCAAGATCAGCCGACCCTCGGCATCGGTGTTCAAGACCTCGATCGTCGGACCATCAACAGGGCGCAACACATCCCCTGGTCGGGTCGCATTGCCGCCGACGGCATTGTCTGTCAGCGGGGCGATCGTCGTGATATTCACACCGAGACCGAGCTCGGCAATGCCGATCGTGGTCGCCATGACAACGGCAGCGCCAGACATATCGTCCTTCATCTCCTCCATGGAGTTGGAAGGCTTCAAGGACAACCCGCCAGTGTCGAAGATGATGCCCTTGCCCACGAGGGCGAGGTGCTTCTGAGCACCATCGGGCCGGTACTTCATGATGACCACACGTGGATCGCGATCCGACCCTGCGGCAACACCAAGAACACCGCCGAGCTCCTCGGATTCGATTCTCGATCGGTCCCAGATTTCGACCTCGATCGGCAGATCGCCAACCGCCTCCCGCGCCAGGCCAGCGAGAGTTTCTGGCGACTTGTCCATTGCCGGGGTGTTGACCCAATCCCGGGCCAGAGATGTCGCCTCCGACATCGAAATGGCTTCTGCGAGCTTGTCGTCGGCCGATGTGATTCCAACTGACTCGCATTTCAGGTCAGACTCGCCTGTCTTGTAGGTGCGGTATTCGTAGGCGCCGAGGAGGGTCCCTTCAACGACCGCTCTGGTGGCTCCCTCGATTCCCGACGCGCCGAGCAAAGACACAGCGTCCGTCGTCTTGATCGCTCGGACAGCATTGCCCGCTGCGTCGCGCAGGCTCCGGAACGAGAGCTCGTCACCCAAGCCAACCACAAGCAGCGCAGCGGCCTCCGGGTGAGAAACGATGATGGTTTGCCCCGCCTTGCCTTCGAACCCTGCAGCTGCGAAGGCATCGGCGTCTGCCTGTCCGATCGCCTCTCCCGACCCCTCAATTGGCTCAAGGCCCTTCAACACACCAGCCACAAGCGTTGCGTCGCTGGTATCGACGGAAGTGTCTACGGGGTGGATTCTCATCTCATTCCTTCATGTCGTGAACGGACCCAAGCCTGCGGCCAGTGCTCGGCCGAGGAAAATCGCTCCCAGCGTGGTCAATACGGCGAGGTAGGACAAACCGGTGGCAGCCATCACACCGCTATACGCCGGGTATCGCAAGGCTGCGATCACGGCCACCATGAGAACTACCGAGGTGGCCAACAGAACCCAGTACGCAATGGTCGCACCTGAATCAGGCAAGCCGATGCCAATGAGCACCAGCGAGTCTGCAACGAGACCGGCAATCCCGGCGACTGCCAGGAGACGCAGCGCCGATCTGGGCAGCCGCGGATCGACCAGGTACCAGTGGCCCAACATCATCTCCCCGGTGACACCGCCGAGCGCGACCGTACCGCTGAGAGCGGCCAGCCACCCGATTTCAGGGACGGTCCCGATGGTCAGTGCCGCACCGCCGAGTGAGAGCAGTATCCCGGCGGCCAACTGGTTGCGCGCCCAGATCAACCCAACAACTACCAGAACCAGACCCAAGCGGACGAGCCAAGCGCCCTCAGCGAACGCCCCAGCTAGACCGATCGCAAATGACGTACCAGCGGTGAGCCAAACGAATCCAGGACCCACGATTCTCTGTAGCGAGACATACCCGGCGACCAACGCAAGACCGGCTGCCCACACCTGGACAATGAGGACGGGGTCGGCGAGGAGAACTAAGTCGTCAGGCACGGCGGCGCATCTTATGGCCGCCATCCCCTTCACACGCAAAGAGGGGCCGCACAAAGGCGGCCCCTCATTTCAGTGATAGCTGGTCGTTCTACGGGGTTACGTCGGCGCAGCGTGCGTACACGGTTGTCGTTCCGAAGCCGAAGCCGGTTTCAACGGTCCAGCCGTCGCCCGTGGCATTCGGGTACGTCGCATCCACAATGTTGTTTCCGGAGTCCCAACCGCCACCAAGGACGACGTCTCCAGAATTGCACATCGCCGTTGCTGACGAATTGGCCGGGACCGTTGTGGTCGCCGTATAGACCGTGTTCAGGCCGCCAGCGGGACCTTCTGGACCCTGTGGGCCTTCAGGACCGGCTGGACCTTGAGGACCCTCTGGACCTTGAGGACCCTCTGGACCTTGAGCACCATCGGCACCATCAGCGCCATCAGCGCCATCAGCGCCGGCTGGGCCTTGCGGACCGACCGGACCCTGTTCGCCCTGAATGCCTTGCTCACCTTGCGGACCCTGCTCACCCTGAGGCCCCTGCGGACCACCCGGGGCGACATTGTCGTGGTACCGCTGGAGGATCGCAGTCATGGCCCTAGTCCGACGATGACCACTCGCTTACTCATCATTACTCCCTTTCTGGATAGACGATCTTCGAGATCGCCGGGCTTAGGCCATGCGAACATCGGTCGTTGGAGAGGCGCTCTTCAGCCTCGAGATGAATATGCGGCCTCGGCCCAAGGTCGTGGCACGAAGCGAGCGCCGATGACAAGATGAGAAGGTGACCAGCACGCTGCCAACGGTTTCGGTGATCATCCCCGCCCGCGAAGCCGCAGAAACGCTCCCGGCGGCACTCGAATCGATTCAGGCGCAGACCTACGGGAACATCGTCGATGTCGTTGTCGCAGCAGCTGATGCGGAGTCCAAGGCTGCTGCCAGGACAGTCAGAACCGTCGACAACCCAAGTGGATCGACTCCTGTGGGGCTCAATCTCGCATTGAAGGCTTCAGACAGCGACATCGTGGTCCGCTGCGACGCGCACGCTGTCCTACCGCCCGGCTATGTGGAAAGGGCAGTCGCGACCCTCAAGCGGACGGGCGCCGACAACGTTGGTGGAATCCAGCGACCTCAGGGGTCAACGGAATGGGAAACGGCGATCGCGTCGGCCATGTCATCCCCTGTCGGTGCCGGTGATGCCCGGTACCGGATCGGAGGGACGGAGGGCGAGGTCGAGACTGTGTATCTCGGAGTGTTCAAACGAAGCACGCTGGAAGCCCTGGGTGGCTTCGATGAGTCCTTCACCCGAAACCAAGACTATGAACTCAACCACCGCATCATCGCCAGTGGTGGCAGAGTTTGGTTTGACCCTGAATTGAAAGTGCAATACCGACCACGCGGAAGTCTCGCTGCGTTAGGAAGCCAGTATTTTCAGTACGGCAGAGCCAAGCGGCAGTTTGCCCGGAAACACTCAAAGGCGCTGCGTCTGCGTCAGATGCTCCCCCCGCTCCTTGTGATTGGAACTGTCGTTGCGTGGTTGGGAGCAGTCGCCTGGCCTTGGTTGGCGGTGTTTCCGTTGGCCTATGTCGCTGCGGTGTTCGTCGCCGGGCTCACCACGTCGTCACCTTCATCCTGGAAAACGGCAGCGGCGTTGATCACGATGCACTTCAGTTGGGGGTGGGGTTTTCTCCGGGGGTGAGCAGTCCCTGATAGAACGCCACGACCTCATCCGCGGGCCAGCTGAAAGCCGACCGCACCTCGCTTGCCGCATCTCGTGCGATCCGTCTGGAGTCATCTGAGCGCGCTTCAGTCATGGCGGAGGCCATCGAGCTGACGTTGCCGGGCTCGTGGAGATAGACGGCTTCCAGGTCACCAACGACGGACCGGGTCCCGGGGAGATCCGACGCAGCCACCGGGATTCCGACCGATAGGTATTCAATGACCTTGGTCGGCAGAGAGTCGACGTAGTTGGGCTCCGAATAGAGAGGAGACAGACCTACCGCAGCGGACGCCATCAGTTGGAGCGCCTCTGGATTGGTCACCCGTCCGGCTAACCGAAGGTCACAACCAACCCGGCTCGCAGTTTCTAACAGCCGCTCTCTGTGTACATCGGTGACCGGACCGACGACCAAGAGTGGAATCCCAGCCTGACCGGAGGCTTCCACTGCGTCCCAAACCCCTCGAGAGATTGAAACGTCGCCCACGTAGATCGCAGGGGCATCTGGTTCCATTTGCGGTTCGGGCCAGACATCCACCATCGGATAGTTGGCGAACACCGGTGGAGTGCCCTCACTGAACAACTTCGAATAACCGGGTTCAGCGAGAGTAACGGTCAGGAGCCGATCGGCCAGCCAATACAGGCCAGTAGCCAAGGCTCTCGCCGCCGGCTTCAGCAAACCCGGGATCCAGCTCTTCGTAGACACCTGGGCTCTCAGATTCTCATGAACGTCGAACACAACGACTTTGCGGCGAATGGTGCGGGCCACAACACCCAGCGGGATCAACTCGGAGTCGTGGAGAACTGCAATGTCCCATGTGGACGTCAACAGGGTCCATCCAGCCCGGAACCATCTGACCGCCCGGCCTCCCCTCAGCTCAAGAGTGGAGAATCCATCGACCTTCGAGGGGCCCGGCTCCCGACATGCGTAGACCACATCCCAATGTGCGGCGAGAGTCGAGATGAGCCTCTGCCTGATGCGGGTGTCGTCTGGGTGGTGGACGGTCGTGACGACGAGCACCGTCGCCTTCATAGGGCGACTACCGACTCCGACTCAATCCCCAACCGTCGGAACACTCCCCTGGTGTCAAAGACCAGCGGCACCTCGGCGGCAAGACGTGCGTAGTCCACGTCGGTGTGATCGGTGAGAACTGCGGCAAGGGTGTAGCGGCTCAAATCGTCGATCGAGGCCGGCTCGTATCCGTGGCTCAGAATTCGATCCGCACCGACAGTGTCATCGAGCACTGAGATAATGGCACCCCTAGCTCTCAGCTCAGCAAGCACATCGAGCGAGGCGGACTCTCGGTCATCTGCGATATCGCGCTTGTAGGCGATGCCCACCCCGAGGATCTCTGTGCCGAACACCGGCTTCCCTGCACCGTTGAGCAGGCGTGTTATCCGATCGACGTTGTAGGCAGGCATCTTCGAGTTGACCTGCTCGGCAGTGTCGATGAACCGGGTTGAGAAGTTGGCCTCTCGGGCTCTCCAAGCAAGGAACTGCGGGTCCAAGGGGATGCAGTGACCACCTACGCCGGGGCCTGGATAGAACGGCTGGTAGCCGAACGGCTTGGTGGCTGCAGCATCGACTACCTCCCAAATATCAATGCCGAGCTCGTGAGACAACTGGGCCATCTCATTGATCAGTCCGATATTGACCGAGCGATAGGTGTTCTCGAGGAGCTTTGCCATCTCGGCGGTCCTCGCCGACGACACTCGATGTACGGACGGAACGAGCCGCCGGTAAACCGCTTCGGCCACATCTCCCGATGCGTCGCTCACTCCACCAACCACCTTCGGGATCTCCCCTGTCTTCATGTCGTCGCCGGGAGAGACTCGTTCGGGCGAGAAAGCAATATGAACATCGGAATCGAGTTCCAAACCGACCTCGGCTAGAGCTGGTACCAGGTAGTCCTCAGTGGTGCCTGGATAAGTCGTCGATTCGAGAACGATCAGTTGCCCTTGCTGAGCGACTGAGGCGACAGTCTCCGCAGCCGAACGGATGTAGGAGAGATCGGGCTCACGATTGCGGCCCAGCGGACTGGGAACACAAATGAAGATCGCGTCGGCGCCTTTCAGGCTCGAGGGATCCGACGAGAACTCGACCCCGGCATCGAGGCCGATTCGGAGCTGCTCATCACTGATGTCATCAATATGGGAATTCCCGCCGCCAAGACTCTCCACGAGGCTCTCAGAAACGTCGAATCCGATGGCACCAAGGCCCGACTCCGACGCAGTCAGAAGTAGCGGTAAGCCAACGTAGCCAAGGCCGACCACGCCAGCAGTCCACCGATCTTCGCTAAAGAAACGAACGCGCTCAGAGGTGTTGAGGGGGCTCACTGACAGCCTGAAACGATAATCGGGCGGAGCTAGTTACCGACGGCGCGATGGATGAACGCTGCCATCGCTCCGCGGTCAACAAGGCTGCGGGGGCAGTACATCGTGTTGGCCGGAGGGTTGCAACCCTTCGTGATCCCCGCAGTTGCCAACCGATCGATATCTGCTTCGAAGATCGAGGAATCGTCATCAGTGAAGAGATCACCACCGCCGTTGTCGCTCAACCCCAGGGCTCGCGCCAAGAACGCCGCCATCTGCCCACGATCGACCAGCCCTTTTGGACAGAACTGATCGTCCGCACAACCCTTCGTGATCCCTGCGTGTGCGATGCGGTTGATGTCTGCTTCGAAGATCGACGAGTTGTCATCGCTGAAATAGTCGACCGGAGACGGAGGCAGATCGAGGGCCCTGGCGAGGTAAACGGCCATGACCTCTCTCGAAACGGGGTCTTTGGGGCAATACATGGTGTTGTCCGGCGGATTGCAGCCGTTCGTGATCCCATTTGCCGCCATCCACTCGATGTCGTTTTCGAAGATGTTGTTGTCGTCGTCGAAGAAGGTCCCGTTGTACCCAACCGAGCAACCCACCCGCTCCGAGCTGAGGGCGAGGTTGTCGAAGTGAATCTCGTTGTTACGAGGCGAGGTGTGACTGCCTCCGTAGTAGATGTCGAACCAGAAGCTCTTGATGTCGAAACTCTCGTTCGATCGCCTGAATCTGAAGTCGTCCTGACTGAAGGCCTTGGTCCCGTCTACCCAGCCCTCCAGAAGGCCATTGCTCGAGCCCGGAGTGTTGAGCTTGATGCGGCCCTCGACGCAATACCACTCGCCATGATCGAGGGTGGCGACATCGATGTCCCAGGGGAGGATGTCACCCGCCTTGTCCAGGTGGTAGGCGTAGAACCCGATCCGAGTCTTGTCCGACGGCCCATTCGGATAACCCGGCTCACCCCACTTCGGATAGGTCCGGGAGAACAGCATTCGTGCCGAAAAGCACGGATGAGAAGACGTTGAAGGCACTCCACCTCTGCATCCCGACCCGCTGAGGGTTGCCGGTCCGGGGAGCTTTCCGCGAGCCGGCGGCTTGACGTAGAAGTTCGGATCGAACTTGAGGTAGTAGCGCCAGTAGAGCTCCTCGGGCTCAGAGAAGCCATTGGAATCGAAGTACCACCATCCGCTCGAGCCCCAGTGAGCGCCAGTGTTCATCTTCGACTTGATACCGGAACCCTGGTGGCCGTCGGCCAGTGGAAGCATGCCCCACGAGCCATTGGCGAAGATATCGACTCCCTCTTCGAATCTCTCGTTCAAGTAGATGGTTGCCGAGTCGGCCTCGGAGGGAGCAGCGGGTATCAGTCCGACCAGCAAGACGGCGGCAAGTATCCAGCGAATTCTCACAAGAATCTATCGACGGATTGCACCCAAATCTGAACGCTTAAAGGTCGTCTGCACGGTGCAGGAAAGCGGCCATCGCACCCCGTGAAACCGGAAGGTCGGGGCAATAGCGATCGTTGGTGGGTGGATTGCAGCCTTTGGTGATTCCGGCGGTGCCCAAGCGGTCAATGTCGTTCTCGAAAATCGAGTTGTCGTCGTCGATGAAGAGGTCGCCACCACCGTTGTCGGTGAGACCTAAAGCCCGGACCAGGAAGGCAGCCATCTGTCCACGGTCTACGACGTTCTTCGGGCAGAAATTCGTCCCACCACAACCCGTTGTGATCCCCGCTTCCGCCAACCGATTGATGTCGTCTTCGAAAATGGAGTTGTCATCGTCGGTGAAGTAGTCCTGGGAGGCGGCCGGAAGATCGAGGTATCGGTTTAGGAACGCCGCCATCACCTCTCGACTGACAGAATCCTCAGGGCAGAACTGGGTGTTCGCCGGAGGATTGCAACCTTGGGTGATCTCCTCCGCCAGCAACCACTCGATATCGGCTTCGAACAGATGCCCGACGATGTCGTCGAACCCTGGTGGATCTATCACTTGGGAGATGTAGGGCGACACCCGTACCTGTCCCCCTCCCGACTCGACTCCATACGTCTTGAGAATCGAAGCGATCTCGGTTCCGTTGAGGAGCGTTTCGACGTCTGCTCCGCCGTCTTTGCCCGTGAACCGCACCTGGAGCCCGGGTGGCCCCTCGAGGACGAAAGCGTCCAACGCCCTATCCCAACCCAACGCCGTCGCCATGTCCTCATCAGTCACGAGGATCTTCCAATTGGCGAGGGGGTTGATGTTCGGATCCGATGAATACGGGTCGACAACAGATCGCAACCATGGGCGGGGCGTGCCCGGCCAAACGTCTTCGTTGTTCTCGCTGGCACCACCGTTGGAAGACGAATAGAAGGTTTCGACGAGGTCGAGGGTCAGCCAAGATTCCGGGTGCTTCAGAACATCACCAGCAGTGTCGTCCACCGCACCGTTCCATGCGGGAGCCTCCTGGGACCAGCCGGCGTACACCTGGTCTGATGCTGTGTCCCGCAAGTGACAACCACATGAGCTCAGCACTCCAGAACCGTCGGAACCTCCTCTGGCGACCGCAGTCGCAACTGCAAATGTACGCCCGATCACAGCTTGCACTTGGAGTGCGGTCGGATGCCACGACGACGGAACCTCAGCCAGGCCGTAGAGGTATTGCTCGAGGTCAATGCGGACTATTGCGTGAAAAGAATCGGTGGCAGGAACGAACTCGATTGCTCCTCTCGCATACTCGACATCGTCGATGTCGAAACGAATCCCGGTCGACGCAGCCTTCGTCAATCGCGCATCGCAGGCGTGATAGCCCGTGTTGCCGACGCCAATTTCCCGAAAGCGGCATTCACTGGGGTCCGAGCCGTTGACTTCAAAGCGCCAAAGCTCACCAGGCTCGATCGTCTCGCTGACGTCACTGCAATCCGCTGCCGGTTGGCAGATCTCGATGTTGCCACCGATAGCCTCGATGTCGATCGTGGTCACTGATTGCTGAAGACCGATCTTCAGCCCTTCGGTCTCTGTGGTCCAGTGGGTGCCTGGCAGTTCGCCGAGGTACGCGTCGGCGCTGTAGTAGAAGTCGAGAATCTCTTCGACTGAGTCGCCTTCTTCGGCCATGCCAAGCGCTCCGAACTGGGACAGTCCGACCCCATGACCCCATCCGCCACCGTCGAACTCCCAGGGTTCTTCGCTCGCTGCAAAAGCGCCGTTCGCAGGAAGCACGGTGACCACGGCGAGTGCTGCTGAAAGCAGGACGAGAAGGCGCTCCGCTGCGCCAACCCTCCGACGCGTGGGGGGTGGTCGGTCTCTATCGAACATCTGACGGTCACTCACGATCATCCCACTAGTCAGCATTTACTTGAGAAAGAGCCTCAGAAACCTCAAAAAGTGGCCGATGGAGATCTCGGATGCGCACCAAGTCAATACTGCTCGCAGTAACCACGTTGCTCACTCTCGTCACACCTGGCACGCAAAGTGCCTCTGCGACGGACGATGTCGTGTTCACGGGGAGTGGTTGGGGTCATGGCATGGGTCTTTCCCAGTGGGGAGCCTATGAACGAGCCCGCCAGGGTCAGACCGCCGAGGAAATCGTCGAGACCTACTACCAGACAGCGAGCGTGCTGACACTCGCCGAGGCCGAGATTCCGAGTTGGGTCACTGACGACGATTCTCCCGTTTGGGTCAACATGCTCGGGATTTCTTCGTCGACCAACCGGAGCAGTTTCCAGATTCGAACTTCAAGCGTCGGACTCACCTTTTGCCAGCAAGAGCCCAAGACGGAGTCGTTGTGGTCGCTCACCAACAACGGCGGCGAAGAATCGGTCTACGTCCAGATCCTCGAGCAAAGACTCGACGACCTAGGCCACGATCCGGGGCCGATCGACGGAATGTTCGATGCGGCGACAGACTCTGCTGTGAGATCTTTCCAAACGGCCAACGGACTCGTGGCCGACGGCGCCGTAGGGCGGAACACCAAGGCCAAGCTGTGGGAGTCGGATTCAGGTGACCGATGTGTGATCGAAACGGCAGTTCCGACGTCGACGATCACGGTGAACGTGGACGACGATGGGAATTGTCCGTTCCCGGGCGCCCTCGCGGTTGGTGACTGTCTCGGGTCGGTCAGGAACCTCAGCACCACCACTCGTGTCGCGTTGCCCGAGAAAGTGGACAGTGGAGTCCCCGTCGAGCTAGCTCATGGCGACCTTCGAATTCGCCCAGACATCGACGCCTCATCAGGAGCCATAGAGGGTGTCCATGTGGTCCTCGAAGTCGGGCTCGAGGACTACGTCTCGGGTATCGACGAGGTGATGACCTGGTGGGACAGTGTTGGTGCCGGCGAGGCGCTGAAAGCGCAGGCAATCGCAGCCCGAACGATGGGGATGCGGCTCATGTTGTCCTACGGTGAGCTAGGCCAGGTCAACGGCTCTGCCTACCCATACACAGACACTCAAAGCTCGTTCAATACCCAACGCGACCGGTGTTGGTGTCACGTCTACTCGACCACTCTCACTCAGGTGTACAACGGTTGGACACGTGAGATCGAGAGCGGGGGCGTTTGGCCCGCAGCGGTTGCGTCGACCCTCGTCGAAGGCGAAGGCACCGTGCTCACGGCACCTGGCCACGGTGTGATTTGGGCCTTCTATGGCTCGTCGAATGGTGGTGCCTCCGAATCTCACAACGGGTGGAACGGGTATGAGCCGCCGTCGAACTTCAGCTACCTCGTTTCCGTCCCTGACCCCTACTCGCTCAACGACGACAATCCCTACGCACATTGGACCAAGTCCTTCACGCCTGCCGCTGTGGCCTCCAAGCTCGGCTTCACGGAAGTTCTCGGCGTCGATGTGATTGCTCTCAACGACTCCGGCAGCGCCAAGACTGTTCAGTTCAAAGGCATCTCGGGAGGCCAAGAAATCACAGTCGACAAGACCGGAGCTTGGGTCGACAGCGCGTTTGGCCTCCGCTCCCGCTTCTTCGACGTCGAATGGGGTGACACCAGCGGCGGGCCACCGCCTCCTCCCCCTCCACCACCACCGCCTGGACCGAGCTATGAAGATATCGAGGGGCACCTGTTCGAAGGTGACATCGAGTGGGCAGCCTCCCAAGGCGTCGCTTTCGGATGCAACCCACCTGACAACGACCTGTTTTGCCCTGATCGTGCTGTGAGCAGGGAGGAGATGGCAGTGTTCATGACCAACGCTCTAGACCTGCCACCGACCACTGTGGACTACTTCACCGACGACGAAGGCTCTCCTTTCGAGGACGCCATCAACCGAATGGCTGAGGCCGACATCACCCGTGGCTGCGGCGGAACTCGTTTTTGCCCCGACCTCAAAGTCGATCGCGGGCAGATGGCAGCCTTCTTGGGTCGTGCCTTTGGCCTCCACGACAATGGAGGCGGCGATCTCTTCATCGACGACGACCACTCGATCTTCGAGGGCGACATCGATCGGCTTGGAACGGCCGGGATCACACGTGGTTGCAACCCACCTGCGAACACCCGGTTCTGCCCGGAATTGGATGTCGATCGGGGTGCGATGATGGCATTCCTCCATCGCGCCCTCGATGGCTGAGCTCAGCCCCCTGTCAGCCTGTACACCGCTCCCGTCCACAACGAAACCGCGAGAATCTCGCCATCGCCATCGTGCGCGAACGAGACGATGCCACCGAGGCCCAGATCAGAGCTGAGATTCTTGTGCTCCACGTCCACACCATCATCGATGCGGAAGGCCTGGACAGTCCCGCTCAGGACGTCGGCCCACAGGTAGTACTCGGCCAGCGAATTCACGATCGAACCCCGGTAGACGACTCCCCCGGTGACGGAGCGGCCCACCGACCGACCATATTCGTAGACCGGGAATGTCAGCCCGGCCGTCGAACAACTCGGATCGTGATCGTTGGGGTTGCACACCGATCCCTCGTATCTGGACCAACCAAAGTCATAACCCACCGGGGCGACTTCCACCACGGAGATCTCTTCCCGAGTTTCCTGTCCGACATCGCCAATGAACATGTAGCCATCGTCGAACGACCACCGGAAAGGATTGCGAAGACCCGAAGCCCAGATCTCGTCCCTTCCGGACTTGCCGACATACGGATTGTCAGCCGGGATCTCGTACGGCGCAGCCCCATCGACGTCGATCCTGATCATCTTGCCAAGCAGGCTGTTGAGATTGCGGGCGACCTTGAATGAGTCGTTTCCTCCCCCGCCGTCTCCAGTGCTGAGGTAGAGATAGCCGTCATCACCGAATGTGATGAACCCGCCGTTGTGGTTGCTCGCCGGCTGGTCGATTTCGAGGACCACTCGCGGCGAAGAAGCAGATTGGAGATCGCCGGCGATATCGAACTCGACGAGGTAGGTGTCACCGTCGTTTCCCGAGTACCAGGTGAAGAGCCTCCGGTCGCTCGGATAGTCAGGGTGGACCGCTATCGAAAGCAAGCCACGCTCACCCTGGAACCAAACGTCATCCTCGATGTCGAGGAACGTCGTCAGGGATCCAGACTCATACGAAAGAACTCGGCCAGCCTGCTGGGCGATCAGCAGTCGATCCTCGCCAGGAGGAGCGAGGACCTCGATCGGGCTTGACAGCCCACTGACCACGATCTCCCAATCGAGACCTGGCCGAGGGTCGGGGTTCTCGGGCGTGTATCCGAATGCACGCGTCAGGAAAGAAGCCATGGTGTCCCGCTTGACCGTCTGGTTGGGACAAAAGAGAGTGTTGGTAGGCGGGTTGCACCCTTTGCTGATTCCAGCCTCGGCGATTGCGTTGATGTCGTTCTCGAAGATCGATCCGTTGTCGTCCGTGAAGTAGTCCTGACTCGCCGCCGGGAGATTGAGCGCTCTCCGCAGGAGAGCGGCCATCACGTCTCGCTGGACGATGTCGTTTGGGCAGTAGATCGTGTTGGCCGGCGGGTTGCACCCCTTGGTGATTCCAGCTTCGGCGATTGCGTTGATGTCGTTCTCGAAGATCGATCCGTTGTCGTCCGTGAAGTAGTCCTTTGAGGCCGCTGGCAGATCCATGGCCCGGCGAAGAAAGGCAGCAATTGCCCCGCGGTCAACCGACTGGGAAGGGCAGTAGAGGTCCTCGAAAGGAGGGTTGCATCCCTTCGTGACCCCCTCGGCTGCAATCGCCTCGATGTCGGCTTCGTGAGTGTTGCCATCGTCGTCCGTGAACGTGCCACCAGGAGGTAGATCGGCGAATGCGGTGCCCGCCAATGACATCGCAAGGACAAAAGCCAATCCGACAGTCAGGGTCTTCTTCATTTCATTCTCCAATCATGAGCCCAATCCGGCCCGGTCCAGGAACGCTGCCATGGTGTCTCGCACCACCACGTCTTTCGGGCAAAACATGTCGTTCGTCGGCGGATTGCAGCCTCGGGTGATACCGGCAGCAGCAAGCCGACGAATGTCCTCTCGGAAGATTGAGTTGGACGCCACATCCACGAACCCAGGGTGGGATCCGTCGACCAGTCCCAGAGCCCGCACCATGAAGGCCGCCATCGTTTCTCGCGTCACGGGATCGTCGGGACAGAATTGGTCGTTCTCCGGCGGGTTGCAGCCACGGGTGATCCCCGCCGTCGCGAGCCGTCCGATGTCTTCGGCGAACGTGCTGTCCGGATCGACATCGACGAATCCGGGATGGGTGTTCAACGTAAGCCCGAGCGCTCTCACCAGGAATGCGGCCATGGTCTCCCTCGTGACGACGTCATCGGGGCAGAAGCGGTCGTTGAAAGGTGGATTGCATCCCTTGGTCACACCCACGTCGGCAATTGACTCGATATTGGCTTCGAAGATGTTGCCGTCGTCGTCGTAGAAGGATCCTCCGAACTGCAACAGCAATGGATTGTCGCAGTCCTGGTCGGGATTGGTGAACCAGCGATCGGCCGGTACGCCGGTGGACGTGTTGCCGATGTAGGCGGTCATTCCTCCACCGTTGGACAGGATTTGAATGTCAGCCCTTCCGTCACCGTCGTAGTCGGCGGCTGCCAAATCGGCAACACCACTAGCGGCAGGCAGGTCGAGCGAGGTCTCGAGGCTCCACCCTCCTGAGAACTCAAACACATCGACCCGGGCCTGCGGTCCCCCGTAGAGGGCAAACAGCTCTGCGCGGTCGCCTCCGTCCCGGTCCCCCGCTGCAATCTGGATCGGGCTGCCGGGCAAGGTCGTCTCATGAATCTTGTCCGCGAATTGGTCACCGCTCCACACTCGCAATGTGCCGCCAGGGAGCAGCTCCCACAGATCGGCTCGGTGATCGGAATTGAAGTCGGCCGCCGTCACGTCCACCGCATCGCTGGAAAGAGAGGTTCCATAGGCGACGAGATCCTCAAATACGTTGACTCTTGTAGCGAACTCGGCATCCATACTCGATCCATCGTCGGTGAGGGCAACCATGTCGAGGCCGCTGTCGCCGGTGAAGTCCCCGAAGACGATGTGGTCCGCCGCGTGAGCGGTGGAGTCTTCGATGAACCATCGCCAGACGGAGCACTCACCAAAGGAGTAGGTGCCCGAGGCGATGTCAACGACCGAACCTCCGGTATGGGAGCGCACCCCCGCGATATCGGAGGTGCCGTTGCTGTTGGCGTCGTACAGGATCATTTGATACCGATTGGCTACGGCCGCGTGTTCACTCACATAGTTGTCCGCCTCTTCGAAGTCCGCTTTCGAGGTGAGAGGAGCCAAAGGAGTGATGGTGTCGGATGAATCAGGAGTCGCTCCGGGTCCCATCCACGAGAAGTGCATGGGGTCCTTCACGCTTTGCCAGTAGCCGCCCCAGCAGAAGCCAGCATCGGTCCAGGTGTCGATGAACCACTGGGGCATGTCGGTCACCAGCTTGTTGTCAGATCGATACGGGTTTTGAGCGAAGTTGAAATCGATGGCCAGCCCCAAACCGTGACGAGACACCTGATGCCGGCCTGCGATGGTGCGCGGCACGAATGCTCCGACAGTCTTGATCGGGTAGACACGTCCCTGCGCGGCATGAACGGCGAGCGCATCCGCGACCTCGACCATTGATGGGTACATGGCTTCATGTACCTGGACTCGTTTCCCTCCACTGTTGGGGACCGTCCACCAGACCAAACGACTGCGGACGTCGGCAATCGAGCGTCCAAAGTACGAACCGTAAGGCCCGAGGATCGGCTCTGAGTTCGAGAGTGACCCGATTCTGGAGACCATTGGGCCCCGAGTGAACGGCGAACCACAACCCGTCGATTCGGAGAAACTCACCCAGCGTGTCGAAGTGTCCGACGCTGATGCGACCTGCATCGGCACGATCGAGACCAACATCAAAACAGCCAGAGCAAGAAGAGGCTTTGGGCGCCGTGTCTGCGTTGGAATCCTGTTGGAGATACTCGTCCTCGAATGTCGGTCCCAAGCCCGGAATGGAGGCTACAGCAAGCGAACGCCTACGAGGTGACCCGAGGTTCGCCAGGTCAAGGATGTAAACGGAGTGACCGATAAGGCAGCATCTTCTGGCACCATCTCAACATGCGTTTCGTGGTCAGCCTGGCCCTGCTGCTGTCAGCACTGCCTCTCGTCGCGGCTGAAGGCCACTCAGCGGACACTGTCAGGCTGATTGTGGAGACCGACACGCTGGCCTCGGGTGGAGGAGACGGCTTTCGCTGGCACCAAGTGGACGCGCCACTCGACGGCACCGTCGAGGAAACCGCCGAGCGATTGTCGAAGGAAACCGGCCAACGGGTGCTGGTCGACCGCCTCTACCCGCTACTCGGACCTGAGGACGAGCCCTCCTTCGGAAGTCAGTGGGCGCTGGAGAACACCGGTCAGAGCGGAGGGACCGTGGATGCTGACATCGATGCCATCGAAGCCTGGTCCGAGTCACTTGGTGCCGGAATCGTGGTGGCAATCGTGGACTCGGGCGTCGAGATGAGTCATCCGGAACTCGATGATCAGATCTGGATGAACACCGATGAGGTCATCAACGGAATAGACGATGACGGCAACGGCTACATCGATGACGTCGTGGGCTGGGACTTCTACAACATCGACAACGACCCTTCTCCTGTGGGTGTCGATGACGATGAAGCACACGGGACCTTTGTCGCTGGGGTGGTGGCGGCTGAAGCCAATGGCTCGGGAATCACTGGTGTCGCCCCGGACTCAACGATCATGGTCCTCAAAGCCTGTCAGGATGGCAGCTGCTGGACGTTCGACAGCGCCGAGGCCATTTACTACGCAGTAGACAACGGCGCTCACATCATCAACCTCTCTTTTGGTGGACCCACACTCATCGAAGATGGTGACCCCCTCCTCGAGGCTGCGATCGATTACGCGGAGCAGAACGATGTCTTAGTTGTAAGTGGCGCCGGAAACACGCCGCCGAGCCAGGTTCCGGCCGGCTACGTCATTACCCCGGCTGAACTGCCAAACCCGAACAACATCGCAGTTGCAGCAAGCGATCGAAACGATCAGATGGCGGGGTTCTCCTACTACTCAAACAACATTGACATCGCCGCACCTGGGGCTTCGATTCGGACAACGGATGTCTCCCTGTATGCGACCGTCTCCGGAACATCTTTCTCTGCGCCGTTAGTCGCCGGAGCGGCTGCATTGCTTTGGAGCTCCGACCCCTCGATGTCGTACGCCCAGGTTGCGGATCGGCTCAAGGGCTTCGTCGACGAAACAGCAGGAATCGCAGGAAAGGTGGAGTCCGGACGTCTCAACATCGGCCGGGCCCTCACTCATCGCTTCATCGACACCGTGCACCATCTCTTCGAGAACGACATCGCATGGGCAGCTGACGAGGGCATCACCAAAGGTTGCAATCCGCCTCTCAACACACTCTTCTGCCCGAACGAAGATGTTTCACGAGAGGTGATGGCGGCTTTTCTCAATCGAGCCCTCAACTTGCCGGCGACAGACAAGGACTATTTCTCTGACGACAACGGCTCCATTTTCGAGAATGACATCAATCGGCTCGCCGCAGCCGGTATCACCAAAGGGTGTGGGGATGGCCTTTTCTGCCCGAAGAACGTGGTGGATCGAGGCCAGATGGCTGCCTTCCTCGCTCGGGCCTTCGGATTGCCGGGGACGTCAGTCGACTACTTCGATGATGATGAGTCGTCCATCTTCGAAGCCGACATCAACCGCATCGCTGAAGCCGGCATCACCAAAGGATGCAATCCTCCGGCCAACACTCAGTACTGCCCGAACCTCAAGGTCGACCGAGGTGCGATGACCGCCTTCCTGAGGCGTGGGCTCGACTGAACCGATACGGTCTCGTTGGTGCGCATCTGTCTGATCTCAACCTCATCTATTGATGACGACCCACGCGCTCGCGCCCAGGCGGCGGCACTCAGCGCAGCAGGACACGAACTGTGCGGCGTCTCCTATCAAGGATCAGAACTCCAGTGGGTCAGAGACGCTGCGCGCCCCTCGTTCGGAGACCGTCTGAGTAGGAAGTCGACTGCTGACAGAGCAGTGGACCTCCTGGTTGAGTCGGGCGCAGATCTCTACCTACCGGTCCAGGAGGCTGCGCAAAACATCGCTCTTCGAGCCGCCGAAGGAGAGAGGGCGACAGTCGTTGGTCGACCGGGCTGGGCCCAAGATGACAGGACACTCATATGGCGCGCTCCCCGAGAGATCTCACTGTCTCGCCCATCCTCCGATCGCCAACCAAGCATCCATGTCCCAGGTTGGAGTCAACCCCAACCAGCCCATGCAACCGGAACGGTTGTGGTCGCCTATCGACGTAGCGAGCGGAACCCAGGAAGATATCTCGAAGAAGGCTTCAGATCGCTCGGGCTGGATGTCATGCGGACGCAGGGCATCGCCTGGGATCAAATACCCCCCGACGCCCTCGGGGTCTTCATCGTCGAGAGCAAACTCCCCGGTCTTCCCGTTTCCGGGACGAACCCCGGTGTGCCTGTCGTGTTCTGGGTTCACCACGGCGAACACCACCTGTCCGCCAATGTCCGCCTGCAGCGTCGCTATGGGGCTTCGGCAGTGGCTCTTGCCCACAGTTGGCATTTGGCTCACCATTTCCACGGGTTGGTTGAGCGACTGCCCTTTGCGGTTGCTCCCGAGATAGCGGACCGAGATTTCAGACCCCACGGCGACCGCAGCCACGACGTCGGATTCGTCGGCAGCCCTGCTGTCGGCGATCGCTATCAGGAGAGAGTCGAGCTGCTTGAAGATCTGACGACGTCTCTGGGTGAAGGGGCTGTGGCGCTCTCGACCGACATGTCGCCAGCCGAAATGATGAAGCTCTACCGGGACTCCCGGATCGTCCCTGACGACGGCCATGGGCGACACTTCCCGATCACCATGCGAGCCTTCGAGGCCACCGGCGCCGGAGCAACGCTTCTGAGTCGCTACTCCCCCGGCCTGGGCCTGATCCTGGACCCGGAGGAGGAGTTCATGCCGATGGACGACCAACCTGCCGACCAGATCCATCGCATGCTCGACCAGGGGACGGAGGAAGTCGGCCGCGCTGGACACTCGAGAGTGTGGGACAGCCACACATACGTTCACCGAGCCGACACTCTGCTCAACATCGCCTCCCGAATCCGGTCCGAAGACGTGGAGCCTCCCGACCCACCCCCGATTCCAACCGGCCATGCTGGGGCGGTCGATCGATTCCCCGACGCCCAACGCATCCTCGACTTGGGCGAGGCCACCCAAGAGCAGCTTCCAGACCGCGAGGTCTGGCGATTTGAAGTTGCTGCAGACCGTGCAGAGCCACGCTCGTTCCAGGTGTCAGTGATCACTTCAGGCAATGCTTCCGAACGCCGACGCGCGGTTGAGGCTGCCCGGATGGCCGTAGTCACCCCTCGTTCTCTTGCGTCCGAAATCGGGGACCTGGTCGAAGCGGCTCACGGCGAGCCCCGCGTTCACGAGTTCGGCGATTCGAGTGTGTTCGTCTTTGGGTCGTCGGGGTATCGGGTATCACCTGATCCGGAGCAGACCCCTGTCCCCTAGTTACTCTCCTGGCTCGTGCGAAGACCACTGATCGCGCCGGAGAACGACTACAGCGCACTGAATCACGGTGGCGAGATTGTGCCCACCCTCAGGGTTTCAGTTGTCATCCCGGTCTACAACCGGGTTGAGCTGTTGAAACGAACCCTCGCCGGTCTCGTCGCCCAGACCTATCCCTCGGATCTGATGCAAGTCGTCGTGTCCGACGATGGGTCAGATGAAGATGTGCCAGCTGCGGTTGCAGAGTCTCGCGACAGCTTGGATGTGCGTGTGCTCCGGCGCGATCATGACGGCTACGGGGCCGGTCAAGCCCGAAACCTCGGAGCGATGTCTTCAGCGGATGCCGACGTGTATGTGTTCTTCGACGCCGACTCTGTGCCGGATCGGGACGCAGTCAGCCGACATGCGGCTTGGCATCACCTGGCTTCCGATCTCGTGGTGATCGGCTCCCGCCACCACGTCGATCTCAGTGAATTGGCTCCCGACGAGATCTCCGCTGGAGGACCCACTCTCAGAGACCTCGCCTTCGGGGCAGACGATGTCGACTGGCACAACCAGCGGTCCGAGGACTTTCGGGACATCCTGCACCGTCGAACCGCATCACTCCGAACTGGCGACGAAGCCTTCAGGTCGCTCGTCTCCTCGAACTTTTCCGTCGATGCCAAGGCCTTCGAACGCGCCGGCGGTTTCAGCGCAGACTTCCGCCGCTGGGGCGGGGAAGACACAGAGCTTGGTTGGCGACTCTGGAACGACGGTGCGTTCTTCATCGACGCATCGTCCGCAGCGATGTATCACCAAACCCAAGAAGACTCGGGACCCGCAGGATGGCGTGACGAACAGCGCAAGCTCAACGAGGGATTGATCCGCTCGAAGATCCCTCACCGCTTCTATCGGACGGAGGGTGGCGTCATCAATGAAGCACCGAAAGTGACCGTCATCATTCACGGGAGCCGCGCCGGCCGACTCGACGACCTTGCAGATCAGCTCCTGAGACAGCGCTTGGACGACTTGGAAGTCATCGTCACCGGCTTCGGTGAATCAGCCAACCCGTTCATCGAGCGTCGCACCGCTGATCCAAGATTCTCGTCGGCTGCGAGCACCGAGGATGCAGTGAAGGCGTCAAAAGGCGAGTTCGTCGCGTTGCTGCACGGGGAAGCCGCTCCCGACCACCGGCTGCTCAGCCGCTCGGTGGCCGCCATCGAACGGAGACCCCGGCTCGGCTATGTCACTGCTGCCTACGGGATCCAGTACCAGGATTCGACGGTGGTATTCCGAACCGATGTGGACATTGACCACATGGACAACCAGTGGGACAGCGGTCTGCCGATATTCGGCATGACCAGACGACGCGATCTGATGAAGAGCCTCAAGACCGGAGCCAGCGTCAACGAAGCCTGGCAATGGGTGGTCGACAACCTCGACCACGTATCTCACAACGCACCTCTCGTATGGCTGCCTTCTGAAAACCGGGATCAGGCACCGGAGGGCTTCGGGCCTCCTACATCCACCAGATCGGAGGCAATGAGCGACCTCAAGAAGGGAGGCATGCGGGCAGCCAAGGCGCCGATGAGAGTCGCAAAGGCGATCCTCACCGGAAGCAACTATCGCTACGTCGCAAACCCGGGTCGGCCGGAGCCCAATCAGGTCAATTCACCGACCGTCAACTACATCGGCTGGTCGGGCCATCAGAATCTCGGCGATGAAGCGATGCTTCTGGCCACACGTCAACTGTTGCCATGGGCTGAGGTGTCACCCGGCATGCCCTCCGCCGGAATGCTCATGCTCGGCGGTGGAACGCTGATTAATCGCGGTTACCTTCGAAAACTCAAGGCCCACGACAGTCCGAGAGTCGAACGCGTCATATTTGGTACTGGTGTTGCCAATCCTGAGTACTGGACGGAGCCCAAGGAGAAGCCCGAGGAGTGGGCAGCCTTTGTCGAGTCCTGTGCCATGGTCGGAGTACGAGGGCCGATTTCGGAATCCGTATTGGATGGCTGGGGGGTGAGGTCTCCAATCACGGTGATCGGCGATCCCGCCCTTTCGCTTCAGCCAACGGGAGGTATCGAATCCGTCGATGGCCGGGTGGTTGTCTCCCCTGCTTTCACGAGAGGTCTCCTATGGGGGGAATCTGACCAAGCAGTGTTTTCGGCGTTTGCGCGCCTGATCAAGACGCTCAGGAGCGAGGGCCGGGACGTCTGGGTCCTATCGGCTTT
This sequence comes from Acidimicrobiia bacterium, assembly GCA_028284765.1. GTDB lineage: Bacteria > Actinomycetota > Acidimicrobiia > Spongiisociales > ZC4RG35 > JANQRA01. The sequence goes on along the minus strand of JANQRA010000011.1, from coordinate 129,254 downwards.
TCCCGGAGACGACCGTCACATCATCGAAATGATGCGTCAGGCCGATGCTCCCGACCTCCCCTATCTGGCCGCGCACGATGATCCCCAGCCGGCATTGGACCTACTCGCAACTGCCGACTTGGTGGTCGCTGAGCGTCTTCACGCAGCCGTGCTAGCCGCCGCGGCGGGTTCGCTTCCCCTCATGGTCGAGTATCGACCAAAGCTTCGAGACTTCGCTGCGTCGGTCGCATTGGACGATCTGGTCATCAAGACCGACTCCGTTGGTGGCGATGCGCTGACATCCCTGGCGCGAGATGCGCTCGAGGGAAGGACGTCGCTCCTCGCGGTCATGAACCAACAGGTTGATCTCTTGCGACGCAAGCAGGTCGAAGCGGCCGATCGACTGCACACCTTCTTCTAAGGATGAGCAAGTCCCTGCTTCTGCTCACGAGTAACGGTGTGGGCATGGGCCATCTGGCTCGCCAATCTGCAGTGGCGCTAGCTGCCCCGGCGGACACAAGGGTGACGATCATGTCGATGTCGGCAGCTCTGCCTTCGATCGGGCAGCTCGGGCTGCTCGGCGAGTATTGCCCTGGACCCGACAGGCGTTGGCAGCCTGACGTTCGCTGGCCTCACTACGTGTCTGCGCGGATCCAAGCGATCGCCAACGAGGTCGACGCCGACGTCGTGTCCTTCGATGGCGTCGCTCCTTACAGGGGGGTGACGTTGGCCAAGAGAGAGATGCCTGACACACCTTTCGTGTGGTTCCGGAGAGGGATGTGGCAACCGGGAGCCAACGAAGGCCAACTGTGGAAGGCCGACCTGTTCGATTTCGTCCTCGAACCCGGAGATCTGTCAGCTGCCGCCGACAGAGGGGCTACAGCCGGTCAGGATGACGTCGTGCGTGTCCCCCCGGTGAGCCTCTACCAGACGATCGAGAGACTCAATCGTCAGGATGCTCGATCAGCCCTCAATCTGACCCTGGAGACTACGACCGTCCTGGTCACTTTGGGGACCGGTCGTCTTGGAGACGTGGCATCGCCGGGCCAAACAATCGTCGACGCAATACTCGAGCGCACTAACTGGCAGGTGGCCGTGCTCAAAAGTGCGATAGCGGAGAACATAATTCCGCTGAAACCCGACGCACGGGTCAGGGAGGTTTCCGGGGTGTTCCCGCTCGTGAAGTACCTGGACGCTTTCGACGCTGTGGTTAGCGCCGCGGGATACAACGCGGTCCACGAGTTCCTCCCTGCCGGTCTGCCGACGATGCTGGTGCCCAATACTCAGACCCGCACCGATGACCAGGTGGCTCGGGCGAGAGAGGCTGAACACCAAGGCTATGCGACCGTGGCCGGGGACGCCCTCGCGCTGTCGGTCGAGCAGTTCGAGGGTTTCGTCAGCCGGTTCAACGCTGGCGAACACCCGCCTGCACCTCAGGTCGATGGGGCCACGGCAACCGTGGAGGCACTTGTCTGGCTGGCCGAAAGCTACAAGCCGAACAAGCGGACACTCGTCCAGACATTTGCCCGAGCAAGAGACGACGCCAAGGCGGCCATAAAACGTGTGCTCGGCCCACAGGGCACCAATGCGGTCAAACGAGCTTTGGGTCGCCCGACGGAGCCTCCCGGTAAGCCGATGCGCGTGACCCTCGGTGAGTCCTCAGAACTACCGGTGTTGAGATACTCGGATGAACCGACGATCGAGGAAATCCTGGGCAATGACCCTGTCGAGCATGTGCTCTCAGGCTCATCGTCAGGCTATCGCTCCCAACGTGAGCTGATCGCCGACGAGTTCTACGACATCGTCCCCTAAGGGAGGGCGATGATCGTGGCGTCACCTGGCACGGGTGTCGCTGCCGACACCTGAGTGTTGACTCCGACGTCTCCGTAGCGTTCCTCAGCGTCGGAAGGCTGCCGCTTCCCATTCTCGAAAAGCAACACGAAGTCCCTGTCCCCAGGCAAGTCTGCGAAACGGGTCGGATCCCATCCCCGCTCCATGAACTCGGTGAAGCAAACTGAATACCAGGTGACCTGGGGTTGATAGGTGGTGAGAACGTTGCATGTCCCGGAAGCATCGGTCTCGATCTGGTTTGACGCATCGACTAACACCGAGAGGGACTCCGCCCTGCCCTCGGCGTTTTGGTCGACGACCCTCACCGACTCCGTGAGGAGAGGAAGCCACAAGAGAGTTGCTGCGGCAACCAAAGCCGGCACCCAACGGAGGCTCATCGTGCCCACGACTCTGACTGTGGCAACGCTTCCAAGCGCAATGAGCAGCCACACAGGGAAGAAGACAAAACGCGGTTCCCCGTGAGCCACCAGACCCAGCGGCACGACAATGACCAACGCAACGATCGCCACGAAAAGGGCGAGACTCCGGTCGCCCTCTCGGACGCTCTTGCTCAGTAGGACCCAGACAATCCAGCCGGCTGCTAGCAACACCAGGGCTGCTCCTAGAGGGCCGGTCAGATCTACGAAGAAGTCCCGGCCGTAGTCCACGAGGCCTTCCCCGAGGTAGGCGCGTCCTGCTGCATCAGAGGTCTCCAGAATTACACCCCAAGGCGCACCGGTGACAATGGTGGCCCAGACCAAGTGTGGGACTATCAGCCCGACCGCTATCGCCGCAGCGAGAGTGAGAGGCCTTCGGAGCTGTTTCATCTCGGAAGGCCAAACGACGAAGGCTCCGATCGCGATCGCCACTACGGCCAAGGCAGACTGGTAACGCATGTAGAAGGCCGCAGCCACCAGTGGGCCAAGCCAGACAACGCTCCTCGCCGCGTTCGAGGGCTCCCTAGCTGCGCGCACGACTACCCCCACGATCAGCAAGAGAAGACCTGCGGCCGGGACGTCCGTCAGATACTCGCTTCCCCGGCGGAGGTATGGCAGGGAGGCTCCAACCGCAGCAACGGAGAGGAGGCCTACCCATTTCCCGCCAAAGCGGGCGCCAATCATGGCGACGACACCCAGTGCGAACAACGCAGTGAGGACTCCGACCACTCGTATCGCCACCTCGCTCTCCGTGAACGCAATCACCGGTAGACCGAGAACGGTGATGAAAGGCGCCCGGTGTAGCTGCCATCCGGTGTCAGGTGTGCCCGATAGCCAAGAGCGAGCCTTCAGTGCGTATGCGGACTCGTCGTGACCAAGAGCACCGCCGTCGAGAACGACTCTGACCAAAGCCACCGCCACCAAGACAAAGGCCAGGGTCAGGAGGCCCGGAACTAGATAGCGATGTCGACCCGAGAAGACCGAACTGAGTAGCGGTAGGGCCACAGCCGCTCCAACCAGGGCGCCAAGCTGACCGACACCCAAGCTGGGATTCTGGCCGACGAATTCGACACCGACCACGGCGATCAATATGAGCCCGACGCCAATGATCGCTCCGCGTCTCCAGGCTCCAGACGGTCGCCCCAAGAGGACGGCAAGTACCGCCGCCACGAGCACAAACAGGGTTCGGATCGGACCTGGTGTCGAAGCGCTACCAGTCGTGGCCCAAACAATGATGAAGAGGTAGACAACCCCGGATACCACGGCGACAGCTGAAACGAACCCGGTGAGTTGGGACCACCAACTCCAGCGTTCGGCCGCGGCTCCGACCACTAGGCCCGGTGACGCACGGAGAGCTGCACGAAGTTGTTCACAACGTCGACATGCCAGACATCACCGACGCGCTCATAGAGAGCGACAAGATCGGAGACCGGGTGATAGTGGTGGTGAGCAGTGCTGCCACCGTCCCGCTTGCTGTAGTACGAGACGAGCAACTGGCCCTTGGGAGCAACGTAGCTCATCAGGTTCGCAACCATCGCGTATGTGCCGGGTCGGTCGAGGGTCTCCCGGTGGAGGTGGGTGATTGCGCGAGAAAACACCACGTCGAACTTCGCATCACCAACAGGTAGCGGCTCCTCAGCATTGCCAACGTCGAATTGGAGATCGGGGTAGCTCGTTCTCGCCGCCTCGACCCCGGCTTCTGAGAGATCTACGCCCCGAGCGTCAAAGCCCAATTCAGACAACACTGCGGTCCAGAAGCCATTGCCACAAGGAAGGTCGAGGAGGGTGGGACGGGGCGCTCTCTTCATACGTTGCCTAGGCGGCAGAAGATCAAACTCGGCGACGTAGTGCTCGGCGACGAACTCGACCCACTTGGCCCGATCGGCCTCGTACCCGAAACCGCCTTCGCTATACAGCCTCTCGTAGCTCTCCACGCACAGAAGCTTAGAAAGCCCCTAAGGCTCAGCAGAGGTCAGAGATCGAGTGCCCTCACAAAGAACGAGGCCATCGCAGCGCGGTCGACGGGTAGATACGGGCAGAACCGATCGTTGTCGGGCGGGTTGCAACCTTTGGTGACATCGGCAACCTTCAGGGCGTTTATCGACTCTTCATAGGCGCTGTCGTTGTCGTCGGTGAAGAAGTCGTCGCCACCGGGATTCGTGTACCCGAACGCTCGTGTGAACATCTCGGCGAACTCTTCCCTGAGCAGGTCGTCATCCGGGCAGTACGAGTCGTTGCCGCAACCGAATCCGATGCCGGCCTCAGTGATGGCGTTGATGTCACCTTCGAAGATGTTGCCGTTGTCATCCGAGAAGTAGTCCTGAGTGGCAGCCGGCAGGCCGAGCGTCCGATTGATGAACGCTGCCATCGCTCCCCTGCTCACCGGGGCGTCGGGGCAGTAGCGATTGTTGGTAGGCGGGTTACATCCACGGGTGATGTCAGCAGCGAAGATCTTCTCGATGTCGTTCTCATGAGTGTTGCCGTCGTCGTCATAGAACTGGCCGTTGTAGGACATCTCCGCCAACAGCAGATACTGATATGAATCCAGAGGAGTCGACTTCCATGAATCGCCTGTCTTGCGCCTCAACTCAAAGTGGAGGTGGGTCACTCCCTCGGGAGCATTCCCAGAGTCTCCGACCCATCCGATCAGCTGACCCTTGGAGATGGGTGTCCCGTCCTCTATTCCGGGTGCGATCCCCCAGAACTGATCGTCGTTCCAGATGAAGTTGCCGTTCGAGTCAGTCCGATCGTCCAAGAGATGGATGTACCGAGTGATCCACCCATCGCCATGGTCGATCTGAAGACGGCAGCACAGGTCTTGGTTCGGGCTGACCCATTCAGCGACTCCATCGGCCACCGCGTAAACAGGCGCACCCTCCGGAGCCATGATGTCGACACCCTCGTGGAGTCGGGAACATCCGTCTCGACAGTCGCCAAAGGAATCTGTGATTCGGTAATCGTCCCCACCTACCGGAAAAGCCATGTCTTCTGGATCAAATCCAGACGCGAGGACAGCACCGCCAATCATGAGGAAGGCGGTGATCGCGAGGGTCGTTAAGAACGGTCGACGCAAGATCGAATATCCAACTGTTGAACGTGCATTGGATTCATCGGTCATTTTGCAGAGTTTCTTGAGTAACTAAGAGATCTCCACTTCGAGATCTCGGGGCACGATTGCCATGTAGGTCGAGCCCCCCGGCAGACCGAACTCCACACCGTTGATGTCTTCGAACACATATGGATCTTCTTGCGCCGCCCGGCTCCAGGTCCCCTCGACCACCTCGCCTCCATTGAAGACGAGGAGTCGGCCCGATCCGATCACGTCATAGGTGACAACAGGTATTCCGTTGACGTCGGCATATCCAGCCGGACGCTCGGCGGCGAACAGAACAACAAGCGTCTCGTGAGTCAAAGGAGCGAGATTCTGGCCGTTCAGATCGAGCACGGAGAATGCGTTGGAGCCCTCCAACCGGGTGTACTCCCCCGACTCGAAGACGAAGCTGACGCCATCGAACGGCAACGTCACAGTGTTGGCTTGATCCCCAGCCGGGAGCGCCCCGATGGGCAAACCTTGTGGGCCGTCTTCGACGTTCGACGCAAAGTCCCTAAGCAGCTCGAGATCCACGAACGTGTCGTAGGGGTCCGGATTGCCGACTGACGGGAATAGCGATGACAGTTGGGCTACCACCAACTCGATTCCGGTGGCAGCAGTCTCTCGAACAACGAAGTCTTGACCTCCGGATGTCGCAAGCACAGTGGTGAACGGACTGACTAAATCGGCATCTACAGGTCTTAGTGACCTGACCGGTCCGGCCAGACCGGCGTTGCCGCTCTCGAAAACTGCCGTGAAACGGGTGATGCCGCCTTCGACCGGATACTCGATGAGCAAACCTGCCTGGTTGAGACCCCACTGAGGTCGAGCCTGAGGACTGTTGTCGATACGAACCCCTAGGACCGAGGGTGGCTGTCCTGGGTTGGGGCTTTCCGTCGTCGTGGACGTGGTCCCTGGTCCGAGGGTGGTTGTCGTGCCGGAGTCGAGAGTGGTGGTCGTCGTCGAAGAACCGGTCTCGATTGAAGTGGTTGTGGTGTCGGCAGATTCGGGGGCCTCATCGTCCCCGCCAGAGCTCCACACCAGAGTTCCCAAGGAGAGTAGGAGAGCCACGCCCAATGCAAGCGAAGCAGTCCGCCATGGGTTCTCTCTCAGCCATTCCATCAGGGCACCTCTTCGGATGTGGGCTCGGGGTGAAAGGTCAGCACTGCGTTGGTGACGTTTACGGTCGCTGGCCCCCAGAGTCTCAGAACACTCCTCAGACTCCAAACTCCAAACCCGGGCGTACGACAGTAGGAAACGTGGTCGCCTTCACTCGGGGCTCTGACCACCATGGTCTGCGCCGCAACGTCAGTCCGCTCGTCGGATTCGACATCAAAGAACTGGCATGTAACAGCAATTGGCCCAGAATCGACCTGGAGAGTGTGCCGGACTTCCACAACACCTTGCCCAACGAAGATCAAGTCTGATTCCTCGCCATATCCGGCGGAGGAATCAAAGAACAATGCCTGCTCTCCTTCGGCAAGTACCTTCGGGTTTTCCAACGGAAGAACCTCGGTCCACTCACCGTCGATCACACTCCGGGTATTCCATGGAGCATCGCCAGACTCACCGACAACCAACAACTGAACCGCTGCCCAGCCTCCTGATTCTGGTGGTGCTCGGAGGACCCAGCGTGGCGATGGTGCCTCAGCTCCGTGGAGTCGCGTGGCGGGGTCGGGTGTGGCAACAATCACAACCGAAGGTGATGGTTCCGCCCCCTGAACGTCGCTGTTGAAGAGGAGCCAGGCGTCGTCCGAAGCACCCGATCCAGGGACCCCTCTGATCTCGGCGCCCGACACCGACCTCCCCCATGGATCAGATGTGTACAGCCGGACCAGCGAGTCAACCCGAGGTGGGACGTAGACGACCGAACTCCCCTCGACCTGCTCCAACGTGTCCCGCAGTTGCCAGTAGCCGTCATTGCCGAACCACATGTACCAATCCGATCGGCGCTCGTAGCTGGCCAGCAGGCCCGCAGCCAGGATCGCGCCTGCGACACCCAACCCCGCCGCTACCAACACACGCCGATCGATACGTCGAGCGGCTCGGGCCACCCATATGCCGGTGAGAACCATCGCGATTGCCAGCACCGGCGCGAACGGCGCCCAGTACCGATCGAGAACAAGCCGGATCGACACCCTTGATTCTTCGCTGTAGATCGTTCCGAATAGCGCCAGCGCGGTCCACGGGACAAGCAACCAAACCACCAAGGCGACGTGATCGCGTCGTCGGTTCCGAAGGGTCAAGGCGACCAGCCCCGCCCCGCCGACCAGGGATATCCAGCCGTATGCCGAACGTCTCAGCAAATCGATCAACACGTAGAAGCTCTTGATCGGATTTGACTGAGCGGCGCGAGCTAACAACTCGGCGCCGGCGGTTATGGATTCGTCACTGGCGCTGCGAGCAACCACAGAGTTGACCCGAGCGAGCGGATCGGACCATAAGAGGGCACCCAAAGCGGACTCAGCGACGGGGGCTGTGACCGCGCCGAGCGCCATCCACACCAGCTTCTTCCAACCCAAACCCAATACCAAACACATGAGGGCCCCAGCAGGCAGCCAGAGCAAGGATGTCTCCCTGGTCAGATATGCGATGCCGAACAACACGCCGGCGAATAGAAGTGTCCGACTCGAGTTGCCCTCATCGTCAAACGCAGCCTTGAACACGAAGGAGCTCGCCAGAGTCAGAAGTGCCGCTGCACCAATGTCGGGCAACAACTGCGAGCCATAAGGAAGAACAAAAGGACTCACCACGGCCAGCGCACCTGCCACGAAGGCAGCCGGGCGTCCCATGAAGTGCCGAGCGAGACTCATTGTGGCCACCCCAAACAAGCCAGTCATCGCGATCGGATATAGGTAGTAGGAGACTTCAGAGAAGCCGAAGGCAAGCGAAACGAACCACGTTGGCAACACGATCCCAAGCCGCGTCGTCCAGTGATTGGGGTCTGCAAGCGACGGCGCCTGGGCGGCTTCTAGGTAAATGAAGGGATCTACAGGCAGGGGCTCGGCGAGGAAGACAAAGGTGGCCAACGCACCGAACGCGAACATCCCCGCGATGAGGAGAGGCTGAAGTCTCGACCGATCATGGGAGGCAGGTGATGTTTCTCTGAGTGGTTGTGCGGGAGTTTCGATCGACCGCTCCTATCACTCCACTAACAACATGCCTGGTCCCCGGCCATTCGACGGTAGTACGTTCGTGCTCACACGATGATCGATGAATTCGAGAACCCGGAACTCATTCCGGAATACCTTGAGTCGCTTCAGGCTCAGATCGACGCCCTCCGCGAGCGGAATGAGAAGCTGAATGCAAGGGTCGCTCGGCTGACATCAGAACGTGAGTCTCTTCGTCAGAAACTCCCAAAGAGACAAAGGCCAGCCGTCACGGAACCCAACACGCCGGCCACTATCAAGGCCTTAGAGGTTCCCGGTGTGGGGACCATGGAACATCGACCGTTCCCAACGCCAGAGCTTGACCAAAACCATGTCGTCGCCGCCTCCATTCTCGACGACTTCTCGCATGCGGGCTTCCAGTACGAGATGAATCTCCACCCGGTGGATCCTTCCGACAGTTGGCAAACGCTCGAACACATTGAACCCGACCTCCTCTTCGTCGAAAGCGCTTACAACGGCCAGGGGCGGCGCTGGGCGGGACGCATTGCTCGATTCGGTGGGCCGGACAGCCGACTCCTTGCGCTCGTCGAGTCCTTCAGGGACGCCGGCAAACCAACAGTCTTCTGGTGCAAGGAAGACCCGATCAACTTCGACTGGTTCAGTACTACTGCTGGTCTGTTCGACCACGTTTTCACTGTCGACGCCGAAGTGATCCCTGCGTACCGAAAACGTCTTGGTCACTCCAGAGTTCACCTCCTCCAGTTCGCCGCTCAGCCGAAGATCCACAGGCCGCCAATCGACTCTGCAGATCGTGTCGGTGAGATCGCCTTTGCCGGCACGTATTACGCGCAGAAGCACCCGGACCGGCGGCATCACATGGAGACAATTCTTCGGATGGCGCTCCCCGAGGGTCTTCAGATTTTCGACCGTATGGCTAACTCATCCGACGTGCGGTTTCAATGGCCGTCAGAGTTGGCCGAGGCCGTTGTTGGCTCGCTGACATACGAACAGACGACCGAGGCGTACCGTCGCTATCACCGGTTCATAAATGTCAACACTGTCACGGATTCGCCGACGATGATCGCCAGGCGGGTCTACGAGCTGCTCGCGTCGGGCACCACGGTTATCTCCACACCGGCAGCTTCCTTGGTTGATGTCCCGGTGACGGTTGTGAATGGAGAAGACGACTTCCGGAAGGCGATGGCAAAACCGCCAGACCCCTCATCGGGATTCGATTGGATTCACGCCGGGAATCGTGTCATCGACCGGGTCAACACGATCCTGAGTGTGATCTAGCTGCTCTCCAAGGACACAAGGGTGTCCGCAATCCTCTTCCCGGCCTGGCCGTCCCACAACGGAGGGACCTTGCCACCCTTTGCGCCGGATAGGACCTCATCGAGCGCCGACTCGACAACGGCTGGCTTGTTTCCGACAAGACGATTGGAACCCATTGTCACAGTGATAGGCCTCTCAGTGTTTTCTCTGAGGGTGAGGCACGGCACCCCGAGCACCGTCGTCTCCTCCTGAATTCCACCTGAGTCGGTCAGAACCACCCTGGCCGACGCCAGCAGCGCAAGAAACTCGAGATACCCCACAGGGTCGACAACCTTGAGGCCCTCGATGGAGCCAAGCCCTTGCTCCTCCAGCATGGCCCTCCCTCGCGGGTGCAACGGGACTAGAACCGGCAACCTTTGACTCACACGCCTCAAACCCTCGACGAGTGCTCCAGCTGCGGCCGGATCGTCGACGTTCGATGGCCTATGGACGGTCACAAGTGCAAAGTCCTTTTCGACGCCATATTCCTTGCGGACCGGCGCTGGATCAACCGTGTCCCGGAAACGAAGGAGGGTGTCGATCATCGGATTTCCCACGAAATGGATACCGTCTTCTGACACTCCCTCGGCCAGCAGATGATCCTTAGCTTCTGGGCTCGTCGTGAAGTGGAGGTCGGACAGAGAGTCGGTCACGACCCGGTTCACTTCTTCGGGCATCCTTCGATCGAAGCTCCTAAGCCCTGCTTCGACATGAGCCACAGGAATGTGCATCTTGGATGCGGTCACGGTCGCGGCAAGCGTCGAGTTGATATCCCCATAGACAACGACACGCTCAGGGCCGAGGTCGACAAACACTTCTTCCAAGGCGACCATCAATGCGGCTGTTTGCTGCGCATGACTCCCCGAACCGACACCCAGATTCAAGTCGGGTTCCGGCATTCCAAGCTCTTCGAAGAAGACCCCTGACATCTTCTCGTCGTAGTGTTGCCCTGTGTGGACGAGTTTCGGGCGCGAGCCGATCTTGTCCAACTGGTCAACCACCGGGGCGGCCTTCATGAAGTTGGGCCGCGCTCCAACGATGTGCAGATGCAAGTCTCTCTCCTGGGTGGTTTGCAGACGGCCTGGAGCTTAAGGGGGATCGCCACTCGTAGCGTGAACCCAACTTACGCGGGACACACCTGGGATACTGCCCCGGCGACATGGCCCAAGGACCAGAGACCATTCCGTGAAATCGAGCATGCAAGCCGCAGGTGACTATGCAAGACGCATCTGGGGACATCGAGACCTCGCCTTCTACCTGGCACTCGGAAAGATCAAGGCCACTAACGCTGCGACGACCCTCGGGATGCTGTGGTGGGTGCTCAACCCCTTGCTGCTCGCTGGTATCTACTTCCTCGTCTTCGGAGTGATGTTTGGGGCAGTGGACGAAGACCGCAGCGGGGCCGAATACCTGGGCTACCTGCTGTCAGGCATCTTCCCGTTCCATTTCACCAACCGATGCGTACTCGGCGGCTCATCGGCGGTGACAGCAAACGCACGTCTCATCACCAACCTGCGATTCCCGAGGATCATTCTCCCGGCTTCCGTCCTGATCGAGGCATTGATCGGGTTCCTCGCGTCGCTCTTTGCCTTTTTCCTGATCGTGGTACCGCTATCGGGTTCTCTACCGGGTTCCGAGCTCGTCTGGTTGGTCCCGGCCCTCTTGATCCATCTCACGATGAACCTCGGGTTGGCTGCAATGGTTGGCCGTCTGGCCGTCACCTTCCGCGATATCGGCAACTTCCTCCCGTACCTACTGAGACTCTGGCTGTACCTCTCACCAATCATCTGGACCGTCGACCTCGTGGAAGGACTGAGTCCGACGCTCTTGACTCTGGCAGAGCTGAACCCCATGTTTTCATTGCTCAGCGTCTATCGCACGGCACTCACAGATGCGCCCTTCGACCCGACAATGCTGTGGCTTGCAACCGGATGGGCCGTGCTGCTGGCCGGAGTCGGGTGCTTCTACTTCATCAAGGGTGAGAGCCGGTTGACGAGGTACCTATGAGCGATCGACAACAGGCAGTCCTCGTCGACGGAGTCTCGGTGCGGTTCCGCCCATTCACGGAGTCGCGACCGACTCTCCGCCAATCTGCACTGTCGCTTCGCAGGCATCGAAAACGAGTCGAGGTCATCGCTCTCGACGATGTCTCGTTCTCGATAGAAAAAGGCGAGGCATTTGGCATCATCGGCGGGAACGGAGCTGGCAAATCGACCCTGCTCAAGGTGATGGCCGGAACGCTTCAGCCTGACGAAGGGCGAGTTATCCGATACGGCCGACTCTCCCCCCTGCTCTCTCTGGGGTCGGGCTTCAATGCCGCTCTTTCGGGCCGTGAGAACATCCTGCTCGGCGGTCTCGCCAACGGCCTCACTCGTGCTGAGGTCGAACCGCTGACCGATGCGATAGTCGAATTCGCCGGTCTGGGCGCTGCCATTGATCGGCCGGTATCCACCTACTCATCCGGGATGTACTCCCGCCTCGCCTTCTCGGTGGCTGTCCGCCTGAACCCCGAAATCCTGCTTCTGGACGAGGTGCTCTCCGTCGGAGACCAGACCTTTCGTGAGAAGAGCATGCGAGCCATGCGCTCAATGATCTCTGATGCTGGCACCATCGTCTTCGTCTCTCACTCGATGTCGTCGGTTCGCGAGCTTTGCGACCGGGCGATGTGGCTCAAAGACGGTCAGATCCAGGAGATAGGGGCTGTGGACGCCGTGGTCGCGGCCTATGAGGGCGAGCGACAGGCCGAGAGAGACAAGGTGGAGGACGAAGACCTCAAGAAACGACGCCTTCAACGGGGGCGCCCTCGCACTGAGCAGAGGAGCGAGCGCGGGAATGTGCTGGTGGTTGCCCCGCCATCGCCGGGTTCTACTCGCCTCTACCGTCAGATTCAGGCTGCACTGGCTGAGGAGCCATCCGACTATCTTTCGATTTGCAGGCCCATGGATCAAGGGCAGATCGAAACGGCACTTCGACTCGCGCCAGAGCAACGTCTACTCGTCTTCACCGACGCTCTGACCATGCGAAGCCTCAGGATCGATCCCACGCGCTTCACTAAGAGACTGGTGTTCGTCGGCGACCCTCGCGACACCCTCATGGAGACCCTGGTCCGCCACTTCACCGCCAGGAAAGACGACGATGCCATCGCAGCGATCAGGCAGAAGCTGATCGAGCCTGAATCACACACCATCGAGAGTTTGCTCAGCCGCCTTTCCGATGCCGATCGAGGACAGCTCCTCGACAAATGGAAGGAGCAGGCGAGCGCGTCCGAGGGACTGACGGCGGCCGGCGACTTCTTCCCGGCCGATGGAGCGACGACGGATTCCCTCACGACTTACCTGGAGGTGGCTTTGCCCAAGGTCGCAACGCAGTCCGTCTACTGGCCGCATTGGGCAACCGACAAAGACCTTGCTGTGATCGGTGATCTGAGCCCCGGGTCGATACGGGCACCACACGGCGACCACTCGGGATCGATCGAAGAGATACTCGAAGACGACCGCTCTGCTTTGGAGCAAGCCCTTGATGGGGACCCTGAGATGCTGTTCGAGACCGGCAGCTCACTAGCGCGGACAGGTGACCGAGAGGGAGGCTTGCGCATGTACCGTGCCGCTATCCAAGGCCATGTGCCGGCAATGCATGCCCTTGGTCTCATGTATCGGGACGGCGTCCTCGTGGAGCACGACGCAGACCGAGCCGCCTTTTGGCTGAGTGAGGCGACCCGTCGTGACAGCACCGAGGCCGAGGACGACCTGAAGGCCCTTCGAACAAACTGATAGTCAGACCGGTTCGGCGAGGAGGGCACCGTCGACTATCCGGACAGCGAAGGCGTCTGCGCCGACCTCGAACGTGTAGCTCCCCCCGCTGATATCCAACTGCGGCATGAGCTCTTCCCCATCACCAATGGCAAAGACCGTTGCCATTGATCCTTTGGTCTGGATGTGGACCGAAGTGTGGTCCACCGATTCCCTGAGATCGAGAAACATGGTTCCGGTGTCAATTGAATGTGGAACCCGCTCTCCGGGAGAGTCGATCTCGAACGCAGAAAGGTTCACTCGACGACTTCCAACCTCGATCGAGCCGTCCTGTGCGACCGACAGGTCAGAATGGATCTGCCAGTTGGCTACATGGGGCTGGCTTGTCTCGGGGAGATGATCGATGGCCACGAGTCCGAACCGATCGCTGAGTGCTGCGATGCGTATGTGCCCCTCACCAAGCGGGTTCTTCCCCCCGAACACGTGCCAACCGTCGATCGAAGTCGAGGCGAACAAGGCTGACCCGTACGGTGCATGACCACGCCAGGTAAACGGCCTACCCCGTAATGACACAGTCGAATGGGCAGGGGAAGAAACGGCACGCAAGCGATCAGCGGCCTTGTACTGGTACCCCGGGAAGCCCGGATCGATCAGAACCGGCCGATCCTCGACGAACCACAAGAGGGAAAGCTCATCCGCGTGTTTGTGAGCGTCGGAGTGATACCCACAAACAATTACTGCGGTCTGGGATGTGGCTCGCACCACAGACCAACCAGTCGCCCGGAAGTCTCTGACTCCTGGCTCCGAACTGACTGGAGCTCCTGATGGAATTGGGTTGGTGTCTCCAACCGGGAGCAACTTCCCATCGGGGCCGGTCATCCACTCCAATGCTTCGGGGGCCCGAGACAAGAACGTCGACCCGTCTGGACAAGGGAGTCCCTCAGCCTCAGCTCGCCGAACCAAGGATTCGAGTACCGAGATATACGCTGGGGAGTGCTCACGCACCGTGCCCTCCTCAGCAATAAGCACAGCCGAGCTCGTGCGAGCAAAGCGAGCGTTCGCCTGGGCCGACCAACCCGAGGAGCGCGCGTGTCCTGGAAACGAACGCGCTGCAACGTGCAAGGCGTAGTCACTGAACATCCCGTGGTTGTTGCCCTCCGCATAATTGCTGCTGTCCGCCAACCAATCTGCATGAATGACGAGCATCGGAGCTACGAGGTCGAGCAGATCACCTCGGTGCCGGTCCCGCGACTTGATGAGCAGGTTTGAAAGGAGCACGGTTCGTGCAGCCACCGCCATGTCGTTCCACGACATCAGCGTCGTCGAGTGTCTTTGAGGTGGGAAGAGCTCTGACCATGTCGTCAGCGCATCAACCAGCGCATCGAGTTCGTCTCTTCGGTCGAGATCCGAGACGAATGCGAAACTATGAGCAACGAGCTGATCAACCCGATCGAGTTCTGTGACGACATCCCAGTTCAGATCATTGAGATCCGAACCCACCGCCTCGACGACATGGGTCGATGGAGGCCTCTCCCCCGGCCACAGCATCTCGTTGGCAGGTCCCACCCCTCCGGCCACAAGATCCATCAGGCGGTCACCAAACAGACCGCCGTACGGTGGCAGCGGCCTGGTCTCCGAGAGCTGAATCGAATCGAGAGAGAAGCGTCCCTTCCCCGCTACCCGGATACTCAATGCCACGTTCGATGCGTCGCTGCCCCTGATGGTCAGGGTCGTCTGGCCGGGTCTGAGCGGGGTAGAAATGGTCTGTCGCCCGGTGGGACTTCCTCCCAGCAGGAGCTCGAACAGAACATCGCCGGTGACGTCGCCTGCCGTGGCGGTTACATCCCAGGTCGAACCTGGGTCCAGACCGAATCCAACGGTCTCGAAGCCGTTGCCAGCCATCTTCACCGACAGCCGAGCTTGGTCGTCTTCCGGTATCTCGAATTCGACAAAGGCGTGATTCGCGGAGAACTTGTGGACATGCCGCTCAGCGGCCAGCACCGCCAATGCGTCCAGAGTTGACGACGTGGAACTGTCTCCCAACCTGAGGAGAAGAGGTGCCCACAACACCGAGACATCAACGATGCGCTGGGTCGCTCCTCCCTGTTCCACATGGCGAATCTACATGTATGAAACGAATCCCAAGCGCCGCCGTGACAATCCTCGGTTGGGCATTACCGTCACCCATCGTGATTCCAGGAGACAGTGAGTTGACAGGCGAATCAACGACCAACAACGGCAGCCAGCCCTCAATGGAGGACTCTGCTGAGCTCAATCGGCTCGCGACCGAATATGCCCGGCAAGTTGAAAAAGCCGAGTTGGCGGCCAAGGTCGCCGAAGGCAACACAGACTTCGATGAGAGCCTCCTGCACGAGCTACAGAGGTCAACGAACGAGCTCCGTGATCTGCGATCGACCGTGGACCAGGAAAGACGACAATCGCAGCGAGAGATCTCGCTTCTGAAGTCCCAGGTCGCCCGGCTCGCCCAATCCGAGGTGAATCGCGTGGAGCGAATCTCCAAGCTGGAAGGCGATCGGCAGAAGCTTCAGGATCGCCTGGCAATTGCAGAGTGGAAAACTGCTTCGTTGCGCAACCGCCGGTGGTGGCGTCTCGGACAGGCACTCGGGTTCGCCAAGAACAACCCGGCCAAGGTTTCAACCTGGATCTCTGGTCTCGGGGATGCCATGCGAACAACGGAAGTCCTTCCCCGGCCCGAGCCACGCCAGCTGGCACGATCGACTCCGAAACGTTCGGAGCCGGTCGGATCGAAGAGCAATACACAACCGGGGCAGCCCACAGTCGTCGTTGGGGCTCCGCCAAGACCCAAACTCGACGATGTGCGTGTCGCCGCTGTGCTCGACACGATGTCCGAACAGAGCTTCGGCCCAGAATGTCGGTTGATCACATTCACTCCGCAAACGTGGCGCGACACTCTCGAGCGGGAGGTGCCGCATGTGCTCCTCGTCGAAAGTGCATGGCGCGGCAACTCTGGCTCCTGGGAGTACAAGGTGGGAACCTATGCCTATCCCGAGTCGGTCGGACTCCCTCATCTGACTGCACTGGTGGACTGGTGCAAGAAACGTTCCATACCCACGGTGTTCTGGAACAAGGAAGACCCCGTCCACTTCGAGAAATTCATCGAGGCCGCTGGGTTGTTCGACGTGGTCCTGACCACAGATTCGGACTCAATCGAGAGGTACCGACAGCGGCTCGGCTCGGAGCCAACCCTCGAGTCGCTTCAATTCGCGGCCCAACCCAAGATCCACAACCCCGCCGGAACGCTCCGAGGCAGGGACCCTCGTCCCGTGTTCGCCGGCACGTTCTATCGAAATCGACACTCCGATCGTCGAGTTCAACTGGAGATGCTGCTGGACGCGGCACTACCTCATGGATTGATCATCTACGACCGGATGGACGGTGTCGTGAACGACGACTTCGGGTTTCCCGAGAGGTTTCAGGCCAGCGTGCGGGGAGGAGTTCCCTACGAGTCGATGATCGAGATCTACAAGCAGCATATGGCCTTCCTCAACACCAACTCTGTGGTCGACTCGCCCACGATGTTCTCGAGACGGGTCTTCGAATTGCTCGCATGTGGCACGCCGGTGGTGAGCACACCGTCTGTCGGGATGGAGGACGCGTTCGCCGGAATCGTCGAGACTGTTCGCACTGACGAGGAGGCCGGCGAGGCCATCGGATCGCTCCTCGAGAGCGGATCGGATCGCACCCGAAGGGTTCGGAATGGCATCAACAATGTGGCAGCACAGCATCTCTACGAACATCGACTCCGAAAGATCCTCCGTCTGGCAGCCGTGGACATCGACGAAGACGCCGGACGTGTGAACCTGATCGGCAGATCAGGCCAAGAGCGGCTGACGGAATCGAGTGCGCTGAACCCGATCGATCTTCCGGGGAATGAGGGCGTGGCCACGGAGTTGAAGGCGGTCGCAAGACAGGATCCTGAGAGCTGGTGGGCCATCGTTGACGGATCGCACCAAATCCCCGAAGTCGAGAAGATGTCCTCGATCTCCAAGCTTGTGAGGGCCGACATCTACGGACTCGGGCGGAGTGAAGACGAGGAGCACACCTTCGGCCCGGAGGTCATGGATGGTCCGCTCCTCCTGAGTCCCCAAGTGGCCGCTCAAGGAAGGTGGGACACCGTCGACGGCCGACTCCAGCTTTCATCACAGGGAATCTCCACATACAGGCCGATACTCGGCGAGAACTGAGATGCAAGAGCGCCCGCTCAGGATCGGTCTCTACGGAGACGTAGACCTGAACATCATCGACGGATCCTCGGTGTGGCTCACTTCGATGACTCAAGTTCTTACGGGAATCCCAGGAGTCGAGGTGCATCTCGTTAGGAAGACTCCTCCCCGCCGTGGCCAATTGATTGAGGATTTGAACGACATCGAGCCTCTGACTCTTTGGGACCCTTCGAGCGGCCATGAAAAGGCACGACTGGCCGGGACAGACATCGTCGATCGACTTCTCGAGGTCGACTCCGAGGTCGGATTCGATGCGTTGATCATTCGCGGCAGAGAAGCGTGCCTTATGACGGCGCGATCAAAGCACTGGACCGGTCGCCTCTGGAGCTATGTGACCGACATGCCCGAATCCCCACGAGAGATGGACGACGCGATACGCGATGAGCTGGGAGAGATTGCCTCGGGGTCAGACGTGTTCTTCACCCAAACCGAGCAGTCCAGGGCCCTCCTGGCCCAAGTGTTGCCCGAAGCAGATCCCAAACTCCATTTGCTCCACCCGATGATCCCCGACGAGCTCGAACCGCGGACCAAGGCCTTCGGCGACACCTTGAAGCTCGTCTACGCGGGGAAGTTTGCGCCCGGATGGGGCATCGAAGAGATGTTCAACGCGGTCGCCACGGTGCGAGCGAGCGGGCATGCCGTGGAGTTGCACGTGATCGGCGACAAGATTCACGACCCACCATCAGACCCTGACTTCAAAACAAGAGTCACGGCTGGCCTTTCGGCCGACGGCGTCTTCTGGCATGGAGGGCTGAGCCGCAGACAAACGCTGGACGTCGTCGGGAGCTGCGATCTGGCCCTTTCAGCGAGAGCCGAGTGGATGAACGCCAGCAGAGAACTCTCGACCAAGGTTCTCGAGTATGCGGCCTTGGGTGTCCCGCCGATCATCAACCGCACGCTGATGCACGAAGAGCTGTTTGGAGCCAACTATCCACTTTTGGTGACCTCCGCCGATGAGCTCACTCCAGTCATCACATCGGTGTCGGCTCGGACCGTCAATCTCGATTCTGCCCGTGACGGATTGGCGGACGTGGCTAATCAGTTCACATTCAGCAGTGCTCGCCGACGCTTGACGCCACTGCTGGAACGCCTTCGCTCCGAGCGCCCTGGCGAAGTGTTGGATGGGAGGAGAATCGTTGTCGGCGGTCACGACATGCGATTTGCCGCACCGCTGATCGATCTGATGAACCGAGCCGGCGCTGAAGTCCGACTAGACCAGTGGAACGGTGCAGAAAACGACCCCGATGCGACCGAAGAGTTGCTGACGTGGGCCGACACTGCGATTGCCGAGTGGTGTCTCGCCAACGCGGTCACATATTCCGAGCATGAGAGTCTCCCGGACAGGTTGTTGGTTCGATTCCATCGGACCGAGTTGACGAGCCCATGGCCACATCGACTCAACGAAGCTGCGGTCGACGCGTTGGTATTCGTCGGCGATCACATCCGAAGCGCCGCAATAGAAGAGTTCGGCTGGCAAGCTGAGCGCAAAGTCACCATCCCGAACTTCGTCGACGAACTAGCGCTTGATCGACCCAAGACCGAAGCAGCTCGCTTCAACATCGGGCTCCTCGGGTACGTGCCGCAATTGAAACGGCTCGACCTGGCTCTGGATCTGATAGCCGAGATCCGTGCGATAGATCCACGCTATCGACTGATCGTCAAGGGCCGTCCTCCTACGGACTTCAAGTGGGTGTGGCAAGACCCACTTGAGAGGGCATTCTTCGAAACCCAGTTCGACCGCGTCAACAACGACCCCCGACTCCGAGAGGCCGTGACGTTCGAACCTGCCGACAGTGCCGTTCCCTCCTGGTTCCAGAAGATCGGACACATCCTCTCACCAAGCGACGTTGAAAGCTTTCACCTCGCCCTGATCGAAGGTATGTGCTCCGGTGCCGTGCCCGTTGCTCTCGAACGTGAGGGCTTGGGCGCCATCGTCGGAGACCATTGGGTTTCCTCAGACATCAGATCTGCAGCGAACGACGTGACATCAAGATCGGCCGTTGAGTGGCCCGCCGCCTCGCACCGTGCGAAGGCGGAGATGGCCAGTCGCTACTCGAGATCGAGCACGTGGGACGCTTGGAGAGCTGAACTGATGCGGCCATCAGCCGAGAAGTCGGTCCCGAAAGCGAGGGGTCGCCGTACGGCAGGCGAGGTTGCTCAGGGCCTCGACGCGGCTCTCGGCGATGGCTGGGTCGAGAGATGGCTAAAGGCACCCAAGCCGGCCGCCACCTACAGATACAAGGCGCGAACGCCTACAGAGGCCGACATCGAAAGCTTCGGCCGACTCGTGAGCGGCCTCTTCACTCCGGCGAAGATCTTCGAGCCAATTGAAATGGCGTGTCCTCCCGACTGGACCGAGAACCCGCTTGACAATCGCTCGTGGGATTTCCATCGCCATTCGCTCGAGTGGCTGGAGCCGGTCGTTCAACACGCCGTCGAGGACGCATCGGCGAGACAACTGTTCCTCGATGTGCTCGACGATTGGGCCTTGCACAACTCCAAGGTTGGCGCCTCTCGCTACGCCTGGAATGACCACGCGGCCGCCATCCGGACGCGAGTCCTCCTCTTCGGGTGGTTCAGGCTCGCTGAAGCCGGTTTGTTGGAACCGGAAGACGCTCGAGCGGTCGCCGGACTCCTGGGCCAACACGGTGACTTTCTCGCTGATGACGCCAATTATCCAGAAGGCTCCAACCATGGCCTCGAGATGGATGCCTCGCTGATAGCTCTCGCGGAAATGCTTCCCCAGTTCCCGCGTGCCGATGTCTGGCGACGAGTCGGATACGGCCGCCTCGACAGGTATCTGCTCGACAACTTCTCACCCCTGGGATTCCATCTGGAGCAGTCCCCCGGATACCACTCATTCGTGATGCAACGTCTCGCCGGACTGGACGGCTTTCTCCGTGTGAATGGGTACGACACGGTGGGTGACCTGAGTGCCACTGTCGACCGGGCCCTTCGGGTTTGGCCCTTCCTCGTCCGACCCGATGGAACGTCACCGACGATTGGCGACACGGCGCTCAACGTCAAGCCCGCCGACTGGAGAGGCTTTGTTACGAGCCTCACCGCCCGGGAGATTCCTCCTCCAGCGGAGTCGACACACGAAGCACCTGAACCGACCTCCTCACACCTCGTCGTCGACGACGTTGCCGGATATGCGGTGTTCACCGGAGTTGACCCCCAGAATCATGCAGGTGATTGGGACCTCAATCTTGTGTTCAAAGTCGCAGCTTTCAAGTCTCCCCACTACCACTACGACGCCCTGTCCTTCGTGCTCTACGCCCATGGCCGGGACTGGATCGTGGACTCTGGCTACTACAGCATGGAAGAGCAGACACCCATCCGAAAGTACATGCGGTCGGCGAAGGCTCACAACACCGTGCTCGTTGGTAATCAGGACTTCGAGCTGAATCGAGTTGATGTAACGGCCGTAAGCAGGACGGCGAGTACCGACAGCGTTGAGGCCAGCCATTCGCTCGTCGAGGGCACGATCCTCCGCCGAATAGCGGTTTCCTACGACGACCAGGTAGTGAAAGTCGTTGACCGAGTTGGAGCGATAGCCGCTGAGACGACCCACCTATTCCACGCTCATCCTGACCTAAAGGTCGTCAGAGTCTCAAGCAACGAGGTTCACCTCGAGTCCAGGGATGGTGTGGCATGCCGGATGCGCTTCGAAGGTCACAGGAGTGTCCAGATACTCACAGGAGAAGACAACGGCCGACTCGTCTCGTTCTACTCCCCCGACTACGGCCAGCTGGAGGAGTCGACCGTCGTGATAGTCACCGTCGACGGACCGGACCTGACCACGCAGATCTCCTTCTTCCAATGAAGATCATGACTGTCGGCTCGATCCCTCCTGAGTGGGGTGGGCCAACTGTCGGTGGCGTAGCCAACGCCCACAGGAACCTCGTTGATGCGTTCACCTCGATGCCCGACGTCACAGTGACCGCAACAATCCCCGCCCGGCTCGCAAGGAACCCGGTCAAACCACCCAGTCATGTTCCGATCGTCTCGGACCAAAGCGAAGCTTCCTATCGAGAAAACGCAGACCACGCCGACGTGATTCTCATGTTCCATATCGCCCACACGTTCGGGCAGTACCAGGCCAACGACGCGTCGACCCCATGCCTCGGATCTATCAACTCATGGACTCCCCACCTCCAGTCAGAGGACCAAGAGGCGAGCAAATCTCGCATCACACGGGCTTTGGGCTCAATGGACGCACTGCGCTTTCCCAGCCATGCCACTATCCGCCAGGGAGAGGAACTCGGGTTCGAGTACCGAAGCCCAGTCCATGTTGTGTACAACGGTCTTGGCCAACCATTCTCAGCCGCGGCGCCAAGTCCTCATCATCCCCGTTCGGGGGCTCTGTTCGTGGGATCGATCGAGAGCATCAAGCGGCCGCTAGTGGCGGCTGAAGCGTGCCACCGATCTGGAGTCGGCATCACGTTCGTGGGCGCCGGATCCAGGGAGTCGCAAGCGGCCGCGATACCTGGCACGGAATTCGCTGGACAACTTGGTCCTGATGATGTGATGACACACATGTTGAGCTCCGAGTTGCTCTGTATGCCCAGCGCGTCTGAGGGGCTGGCGTCGGTCTACATGGAAGCGGCGAGCGCAGGCACCCCGGTCGTGGGATACAAACCGGCCGTGGACGAGATATCGATGGCTTTGGGCATCACCGTCGGAGTCGGGGTTGCAGGTGATGCCTCCACCGAGACAGTCGTTGGCGCCATCGAAGAGGTGCGCTCCATGCATTGGAATAGGACCGAAATCAGCCAACGAGCTCGTGAGACCTTTGACATGACAGCTTGTGCGCAGAGCTACATCGACATCCTCACCGCCATATCGCAAGCTCGCTAGGTCGTTGGCGCAACCTGAGACCCTGGTTACGCTCGGCAGGTGTTCGCGCAGGCCTTTGCTGCGGTTGCTGTCGCACTTCTCGGCGCAAGCGGTGTTACCAAGATCATTGACCCTCTCCCCTCCGCCGGAGCCCTCCGGCAGGCCTCATTACCTTCGTCACCATCCATCGCCCGATTGCTAGGTGGCACCGAGATAGCGATTTCGATACTCGCCTTGGGGATCGGAGGTATCTGGGTGGGGCTCGCAGGTCTGATGTTTGGCGCCTTTACGATCTTCTTGCTGGTGGCAATGGTCCGCGATCTGCCAATCCAATCATGTGGTTGCTTCGGCAAAGACGACACGCCACCCACCGTGACACACGTCGTCTTCAACACGGTTGCCATGATCAGCCTCTTCGTCGCCGCACGTGGTAGCTCAGGATTGATCGACTGGTCTGTGGGACCGGTGGAACTGCTGCTTGTGGCATCGTTCCTGGGGGCTGGTGCCTACGCCGCCTACCTGCTGCTTGCGGAACTACCCCGGTTGAGACACAGATGAGCACCAAACTCGTCAATGCCGCTGCCGGTTTCCTCGACTCGAGGACATCACGCCGTGGCTTCCTGAGACGGACGGCCATGGTTGGCACCGCATTGGTCGCCGCGCCGGCCACCTTCATCCTGCGACCCGTCACTGCAGAGGCTGCGGTCATACCGGGAGACTGCGGACCGAGCACCCGCTGCAACGATGGATGGACGGAGTTCTGTTCGAACATCCATGGTGTCAACACGTGTCCCCCTGGTGCGCTTGTCGGCGGGTGGTGGCGCGCAGAAGGCAACACCTTCTGTGATGGCGAGAGCCGCTACTACATGGACTGTCACTCCTCCACCTGCAGTTGCGGCTGTGGGGCGAGCGGAACATGCTCCCCGACCTGCACCGAGTTCGCATGCCACTGCCACGAAGACAGCTGCGACAACCGCAAGACCGGGTGCACCAGGTTCAGGTACGGGCAATGCAACAACCAGGAGCCCTGTATCGGACCGATCATCTGCCGGGTGGTCACCTGTATTCCACCGTGGGAATGGGACTCATCATGCAACAAGACCGATGCGGTATCCCAGACCACGTATACGCACGATGCCCCGGGCCTTCATCCTGACACAACCCCCAAGGGTCCATACGTCGCCCGACCTGCAGTATTGACCGGGGCCACCTGGCAGCTACGCAACAGTCTGAGCACAGGAAGCGCCGAATCGACTTTCGACTTCGGCTTGGAAGATGACGTCCCACTGATCGGCGACTTCTCCAACTCAGGCGTGAGGACTGTTGGAATGGTGCGTGGCACCCGCCACGGAATCGCTGGCCGAGAGGATCGACTCACCTGGTACCTCCGCCAGGTGGAAGGCCCAGGAGACCCAGATCTCGTCGTCGAATACGGCCGCCCAGGGGACATCCCTCTCATCGGTGACTGGAACGGGAACGGGGTGCACACAATCGGCGTGAGACGAGGCAACCGATGGCTTCTGAAGAATGAGAACTCGCCAGGACCCGCGGACTACGACTTCACGTTCGGTGAACCCGACGACATCCCGATCGTTGGAGACTGGGACGGGAGCGGACGCTCTCGCATCGGTGTCGTACGCGGCAACCAATGGCTGCTCAGGCTTGCGCTGTCGTCAGGAGCCCCGAACTATGACTTCACCTTCGCCGGATCGGGTCATCCGGTGACCGGTGACTGGGATGGCGACGGTTCAACCGGGGTCGGCTGGTTCGATTCGGGAACTTGGACGTTCCGTAACGCCCACACGTCCGGTGGCCCCGAGGGAACGTTCGATTTCGGAGATCCAAATGGTCTCCCGTTGACTTGGGGGCGCAACGCATGAGCCTCATTGTTGCCATCGAAGGCGTAGTAATCGTTTTGCTGCTCATCCTCGTTGCAGGCCTGCTCAAGTCTCACGCAGAGATTCTCCGGCAGCTCGATGCGATCAATCGCAACCTCGGATCTGCTCCGGCGCCGCGACCGGCCGGGACCGGTTTGGGGAAAACCCCGCTGTCCGACCTGACTGGTATCGACCCCGCTGGTTCCACGGTGTCTTTGTCTCTGGACAGCGGACGAACCGACACCCTCCTCGCTTTTCTCTCGTCTGGTTGTGCGAGCTGCCTTGTCTTTTGGGAAGAGCTGGCAGATAGGCGTCAGCTAGATCGACTTGGGGCTCGAACCGTTGTGGTGACCAAAGGGCCCGAGGGCGAATCACCGCGCAAGATCGCAAACCTGGCGCCAAGCGGCGTCTCAGTCGTCATGTCGGACACCGCTTGGGACGAGTTCAGGGTCCCCCTCACTCCGTACTTCGTGCTGCTCTCTCCGGATGGGGAGATCCACGGTGAAGGGTCCGCAACGAATTTCGACCACCTCTCTGACCTGTTTTCGCAGTCGATCGCCGACTCTCAGCCATTGACTCTCGATACCAAACGCCGAGCAGCCAGGGTCGACGATGAAATGCGTCGATCTGGCATAGAACCGGGCGACGGCTCCTTGTACGACGATCCACTCCGAAGATGACGGTCCAGCTCATCTTGTCCCTGATGGTTGCCCTGATAGCCGCCATCCGGTCGACATGGTCTCCCTGAGGAGAATCGATGCTCTCCAGCATCCACCCGCTCGGCGAGCGGTCAAGACAAAACAGGTGGGTTCTCACGGCAGCCGCCTTCACGATTGGATCGATTCTCTCGGCGTTGGCGATCGCCGCCGCGTTCGGGTGGATAGGCACCAGGACTGTCGCTGGTCTCTCCACCGAAACCGCCATATTGCTCCTCGGAATCAGCTTCGGGGCTTCAGCCCTGCTCGACGCGTTCAGAGTCGATCCGCCGGGACCTGAGCGTCAGGTGAACGAAAGCTGGATCGGGGCGTTTCGAGGTTGGGTCTACGGAGGAGCCTTCGGCTTGCAGCTCGGGTCCGGAATCGCGACTTATGTCGTGACCTGGAGCGTATACGCAACGTTCCTGAGCTACCTCCTGTTGGCTTCAGTAACACAGGCTGCACTGGTCGGGCTGGTGTTCGGGCTCGGGCGCTCTGTCTCGGTCATTGCCGCCGGGTACATCGACAGGCCTTCACGACTGACCGCCTTCAACCGGAAACTGGCACAGCTCGGACCCCCGTTCCGAACAGCCACAGTCACCTCGGTTGCTCTGATCGGCGTAGCGGCAATGACGGTCGGGATCATATGAGCAGGCTCGAAGGTGCTCGCATCAGCGTCGACCTGCCGACCGACTGGGAAGGTGCAATCGACGGCGGCGGCTTTCCGCTCCTGGCAAAGGGGACGACGAGACCAACGGTGGTGCACGCAGCAAGCTTCCCACTCCCGGCGGAACGTGGTTCCTTTGGCGCCGGCGCCACCGAAATCATGAACTCGGACGACATCTTGATCGTGCTCTTCGAGTACGGGCCTGAGTCCGTCGGCACCCCTCTGTTCCAAGCTCAAGGTGTTCCCAACGACCTCGATCCTGACGACTTCAACAGAGATGCACTGCAGCGGGGAATCACCGGCCAGAGCGGTGTCCAACGGTTCTTCACACAAAGGGGACGCGCCTTCTGTCTATACGTGGTCATCGGGTCCCATATCGATCGTTCGGAGCTGGTGCCCAGGGTCAATGAAGTACTGGCGACAGTGGAGATACGGTGAGGCGCTGGATTGCGCTTGGGGTGGCGGGCTTCCTCGGGCTGGTGGTGCTCGTTGCAGTCAGCCCGGACGCCGATGGCCTGGTACTGAACGGGTACTTCGATGACGACGACGGCAACATCTTCGAGAACGACATCAACGCCATCGCCGAAGCCGGAATCACCAAAGGCTGCAACCCACCGGCAAACACCGAGTTTTGCCCTGGCCTGGACGTCGATCGCGGTGCCATGGCCGCCTTCATCCGGCGAGCCCTCAACCTCCCCGACAGCGCAACGGACTACTTCACAGACGACAACAACTCGATATTCGAGAACGACATCAACGCCATCGCCGAAGCCGGAATCACCAAAGGCTGCAACCCACCGGCAAACACAAGGTATTGCCCGAACACAGACGTCGATCGCGGTGCGATGGCCGCCTTCATCCGGCGAGCGCTGAACCTCCCGTTGGCTGGGGCCGACTACTTCACCGACGACAACAACTCGATATTCGAAGCCGACATCAACGCCATCGCCGAAGCCGGAATCACCAAAGGCTGCAACCCGCCGGCGAATACGCAGTACTGCCCCAACAACACCGTGGATCGTGGCGCTATGGCAGCCTTCTTGAGGCGAGCACTGGATCTCCCTGACATCGTTCAACAGATCCCGATGGGTGAGCATGCTGACCTCGTTTGCTCGAAGGACGGCGAGACCTGCCGGATCACAGTCGATCTGTCGGCGGGCGCGAGCTACAAGGTCGAAGAAGGGTGGTTCCAGGATCTTCCCGCCACGGGTTCAGAAATGGCGGAGTTCGAGGCCGGCAACACTGAGTTTCGGCTTTACCTCGACGGTCCTGAGATATCGGTCACCGAAGAACCGACCTACACGACCGGCGGCATTTCCTTCAGAACATGGACTCGAACGCTCAGCTTCACATCGGGGACCCACTCTCTGGAAGGCGAGTGGCGATGGGATGGAGACACGGTGTTGACAACGATCGTGACCGTGAGGGCATCAGGATGACTTGGGTCCAGTCGCTCAATAGCGACTTGCCACCTGGCAGACTGACCAGTGTGTTACGACGCACACTCCTCGGCACGATTGTTGCCCTCGTTGTGCTCGGGCTCGCTTCAGTAGCCCAGGCTGAAGAGCTCCCACCGGGAGGAACCTTCATCGACGATGACGGAAGCGTCCACGAAGGCGACATCGAAGCGATCGCGGCAGAGGGAATCACCACTGGGTGCGACAGCCGAGGCATACGGTTCTGTCCACGCGGAGTCGTGGATCGAGGCCAGATCGCTGCATTCATTCGTCGCGCACTGGACCTGCCTTCCACCGAAGTCGACTACTTCACAGACGACAACAACTCGATTTTCGAGAACGACATCAACGCCATCGCTGAGGCAGGGATCACGAACGGCTGCAACCCACCAGACAACGATCGCTATTGCCCCAACGGCTTGGTCCACCGAGACGAGATGGCTTCAATGATGGCGAGAGCTTTCCCGTGGCTCATGACGGACAACCCACCGGACCAGTTCATCGACGACGAAACCAACATCCACGAACTGAACATCAACAAGATCGCCGAGGCGGGGATAACCAAAGGCTGCAACCCACCTGCCAACGATTGGTATTGCCCCCGAGACCTGGTGACCCGAGATCAGATCGCTTCGTTTTTTACACGCGCCCTCGGTCTCGAACCCAACGTTCCTCCTCCTCAAAAACCGATCGAGCGAGTGTCGAGGTTCACCACGTTCTTCAACTGCTGTGAAGACCGCGTCACCAACATCCGCCTCATGGCAAGAACCATCGATGGGTATGTCGTCATGCCCGGCGAGGAGTTCTCACTCGATTCCGTGGTCGGACCCACGACCGAGGCCAAGGGGTACCTTCCTGCCGGGTACCTGATCAATGGCGAGGGAGCGTGCTGCGTTCCTGGCGGCGGCGTGAGTCAGTTCGGAACGACCATCTTCAACGCTGTCTTCTGGGCAGGCTACGACGTCGGCACGTTCAGACCCCACACCGGCTGGCTATCTCGATACCCACTCGGTATCGAACACACCCTTATCTACAACTCCATCGACTTCAGGTTCACCAACGACACCACAACTCCCATCTATATCGAGACATCGAGTACCTCGACATCGGTCACCGTTGAACTCTGGGGGAACCAAGGCGACTGGCAGGTAGTCGGACATCACCCAAGAGGAAACAGATCCTCGGTCATCAGCGTCATCGATGCGGGCTCGTGGTCTGAGGCCAAACGAGTGAGTGCGACCGTCACCGGAAATGCGCCGGGGCAAGTGAAGGTGGTCCGCAAACTCACCACGGCCGGAGTGACAACGACCGAGACCTGGTGGTGGACTTACGTCAGCTAGCCAAAAGCGGCGGCCGACCAGTCAAGACTTCTCTATCTGGCTCAACACGAGAGAGGCGGCGGCCTCGGCTGCCGTCGCGGCGCCATCGATGACGAGAACGGGATTCTCTGGCGCCTCGTAGGGCGCATCGATCCCGGTCATGTCTTTGATCTCGCCGGCACGAGCTCTTGCGTAGAGCCCTTTGGGATCTCGCTCCTCACATACCTCCAGCGGGGTATCAACGAAGACCTCGATGAACCCAATGCCGGCTGCTTCGTGAGCTGCTCGGGCCTGCCCACGGCCGTTGGCGTATGGGGAGATGATGGGCACAAGGACCACGAGACCGGCGTCCGCCATGAGCCGCGCTATCTCCGAGACCCGGCGAACGTTCTCGCCACGGTCGGCCGGGCTGAAGCCAAGGTCGGAGTTGATTCCGTGTCTGAGATTGTCTCCGTCGAGCACGTATGCCGCACGCCCTCGATCGATCAACTTGCTCTCGAGTTCCATGGCGATGGTCGATTTCCCGCTGCCGGAGAGCCCAGTTAGCCAAACTGTCAGCCCCTTGCCACCGGTGATCAATGAGCGATCTCGTCGACTAGTTGTAGAAGCGTGCCAGGTGACGTTGTCGTTCACGCTGCCTCGCCTGTGATCAATCCGGCGGCGAGAGTGTTGTTGTTCGCCTCGTCAACAAGCACGAAAGAGCCCGTTTCCCGATTGCGCCGATACGAATCGAAAAAGAACGGGGTGGTTGTCCGAAGCGTGACACGACCGATTTCGTTCAGGCTGAGTTGACTTGCAGAGCTATCGCGGTGAAGCGTGTTGATATCCAGTCGATACTGCAGATCTTTGATCATCGCTCGCCCCCACCTGGTCGTGTGTTTGATCGAGTACTTGCGACCCGGCTGGAGGGCAGATTGGTCAGACATCCAACAGATCATTGCGTCGATGTCCTGAGACGACCGAGGTTGGTTGTGAGGACGACAGATCATGTCTCCTCGTGAGACGTCGATGTCATCTTCGAGAGTGAGGACCACGGAGGTCGGTGGCCCCGCCTCGGTCAACTCGCCATCGAAGGTGTCGATGCTCTTGATCGACGACGTGAATCCACTCGGAAGGACCATCACCTCATCCCCTGGTTTCATGAGGCCACCGGCGACTTTGCCTGCGTATCCCCTGTAGTCCGGGAAGTCGCGACGGTGGGGACGCACCACATATTGAACCGGGAAGCGGACGTCGATCATGTTGTGATCGGAGCCAATGTGGATGTCTTCAAGTAGATCGAGCACGGTCGGACCGTGATACCAATCCATGTTCGTGGAGCGATCAACGATGTTGTCTCCTTCGAGAGCAGACACCGGGACAAACCGCAGATCGTGAATGTCAAGGCGACGTGCGAAATCCCGAAAGTCCTCGACGACGCTCTCGTACTGCTCCTGAGACCAATCAACTAGGTCCATCTTGTTGACGCACAGGACGAGATGAGGAACACCCAACAACGAGGCGAGAAATGAGTGACGTCTGGTTTGCTCGAGAACCCCGTTACGGGCGTCGACCAGGATTAGAGCAATGTTGGCCGTCGAAGACCCGGTCACCATGTTGCGCGTGTACTGGATGTGACCTGGGGTGTCAGCCAGGATGAACTTCCGACGAGGGGTCGCGAAGTACCGATAGGCAACGTCGATGGTGATGCCCTGCTCTCGCTCCGCTCGAAGACCATCGGTCAAAAGGGCAAGATCCACATAGTCGGTGCCCCGTCGCTTGCTTGCGTCTTCGACAGCTTCGAGCTGGTCTTCGAAGATCTGCTTGGTGTCGTACAGGAGTCGTCCGATGAGAGTGCTCTTGCCGTCATCCACGGAGCCAGTGGTCGCAATCCTCACGAGCTCCATTAGAAGTAGCCCTCCTTCTTACGATCCTCCATAGCCGCCTCGGCGGTGCGATCGTCCGCCCGACTAGCTCCTCGCTCGGTGATCCTCGTGGCTGCAACCTCGGCGATTATCTCCGACACGCTGGACGCTCTCGATTCGAAGGCACCAGTGCAGGTCATGTCTCCTACCGTCCGGAAACGAACCACAGCCTCGGCGACCTCCTCTTCATTCGTGGCCTGAAGATATGGCGACTCAGCCATGAGCATCCCATCACGCTCGAAGACTCGACGGGTATGTGAGAAGTAGACAGACGGCAGCTCGATGTTCTCAACCTCGATGTACTGCCATATGTCCATCTCGGTCCAGTTCGAGATTGGGAAACATCTGATGTGCTCGCCGACCCGAATCCTGGCGTTGTAGGCACTCCAAACCTCCGGCCTCTGGTTCTTCGGATCCCATTGCCCGAATTCGTCCCTGAAGCTGAAGACTCTCTCTTTGGCCCTCGCCTTCTCCTCGTCGCGACGGGCACCACCAAAGACCATGTCGAACCGGTGCTTGTCGATAGCGGTTAGGAGGGACTCGGTTTGAAGCCGGTTTCTCGAAGCTCTTGGTCCCGTTTCTTCAACCACTCGACCCTGATCGATTGCTTCTTGCACCGAGGCGACGATCAGCTGGGCTTCAAGTTGCTCAATAGTGCGGTCCCGAAACGAGATGACCTCATCGAAATTGTGTCCGGTGTCGACGTGCATGACCGGGAAAGGGAGACGAGCGGGCCAAAACGCCTTGACTGCCAAGCGAAGAACCACCGCAGAGTCTTTGCCCCCTGAGAACAGAAGGACAGGGCGTTCTGACTCCGCAACGGCCTCGCGGATGATATGGATAGCTTCTGATTCGAGCGCGGTCAGGTGGTCGTAAGACAACTTCCACCACCCCCAAGCCTCGAAAAGGCAGATTTCATATCGAACACAAGCTATTCGCCCTCAAACGCAACGGATACCCCCAAAATGTGGCCGAGCCCAATCTCGCCGGACGGCGTTGGATCAGCGGCGCCTATGCAACCGTAGTCAAACGCCGCTCTGACTGGTTCAAGCTGCCAACACCTGCAACGCAGATGTCTTCGACGCGGATTCCGAACTCCCCTGGCAAATAGACACCGGGTTCAACCGAGAAGGCCATTCCTTCTTCCAGCACTTCTTCGTTGCCCTCGACCATGTAGGGGTGCTCGTGCACTTCGAGCCCGATGCCATGACCGGTCCGATGGATGAAGTATTCCCCCAGCCCTGCGTCATCGATCACAGCACGGGATGCTCGATCGACGTCCTGGCAGGTAGCTCCGACAACGGCGGCCCGTCGTCCAGCCTCGTTAGATGCTTCGACGACCTCATGTGCTTCTGTTTGCTTCGCCGTTGGCTCACCAACCACGAAGGTGCGAGTGGAGTCTGACCAATACCCGCCCCATCGACCTCCGAAATCGCAAACGACCATGTCTCCGTACTGGATGACCCGGTCGGAGGCGTGATGATGAGGAGAGGCGCCATTCGGCCCCGAGCCCACGATCGCATGCTCGGCCGCATCGTGACCTTCCTCGATGGTCAGCGATTGCAGGTCACGAGAGACTTCCAATTCGGTGCGGCCGGAGAACTTCACCTCAGCAGGGATTCGCGCCATCACCCGATCGACGCCTTCGGCTGCTTTGCGGAGTCGGTCGACCTCTTCGGGGTCTTTGCGCATCCGCAGCTCAGTCGTCATCTCGGATGCAGGGATCCATTCAGCGGACCAGTGCTTCTGGAATCTGGTCATGAACACAGACCACATGTGGTCCCCTACCGCTACCCGCTGCGGGCTGGCTACCGCCGCTGCGGCCCTTACCGGATCTTCGGTTTCCGACCAGGCGTTGACTTCGAATCCGTCTGGCTTCACCCGAGGTGCTTCGAGTTGGGGGACAAACAACTGCGGGGTACCGGCGACTGTGACTACGAGGACGGTCAGCCTCTCTGACGCCATGGCTTCATAGCCAGTGAAGTAGGGAAGGTCAGCCCCTACCGACAGCAGGACTACGTCTACCCCTCGTTCGCCCATCAACTCCTGGAGCCGATTGACTCTCCCCCGGTAGTCGAAACTCAAGCCGGTCCCGCTCCGATGGTCACTGGGACCGCCTCTCGAGACTCTTTTGCGTGATAGCTCGAACGGACAAGTGGACCGGATTCGACATGCGGGATCCCCATTCCCTCTCCGAACGCCTTGTACTCGGCGAACTCGTCTGGATGGACGTACCGGTGGATTGGTCGGTGCCTCGACGTCGGGCGCAGATACTGGCCGATCGTAATGATGTCGATGCCCACGGCACGCATGTCCGCCAGCGTCGCCAGGACTTCCTCTTTGGTCTCACCCATCCCAACGATCAGCCCCGACTTGGAAAGACCCTCCGGATACATCTGCTTGGCCCGCCATAGAAGGGCAAGCGACCGCCCGTAGTTGGCAGAAGTACGGATGTCTCGCTGCAGACGCATCACTGTCTCCGTGTTGTGATTGAGTACTTCAGGACGGGCATCCATCACCGTCTGAAGCGGCTCTCTCTCACCTTTGAAGTCAGGAATCAAGACCTCTATCTCCGTTCCCGGTGATCGTCGGCGGGACTCGGTGATGGTCTGGGCGAAGATGCCCGCTCCCCCATCATCGAGATCATCACGGTTGACGGAAGTGATGACAGCGTGTTTGAGGTTCATGGCTTCAATGGCTTCTGCTGCGCGGAACGGCTCAAACACATCGAACTCGGTCGGCTTCCCGGTGGTCACATTGCAGAACGAACACGCCCTGGTGCACTTGTCCCCGAGGATCATCAAGGTCGCGGTTCCCATTCCCCAGCACTCATAGATGTTGGGGCAGTTGGCCTCTTCGCAGACGGTGTTGAGCTCGAGGCCACGCATCATCTTCTTGAGCTCCAGATAGTCGGAGTCCATGCGGGCAGTCACCTTCATCCACTCGGGGCGGACGGGCTCGCCCGGTAGTCGTCCGTTGATCATCAACGGCTCTTCGGTCCGTTTAACTGCATCAAAAGTGCCGGCTTCGAGCAGACGATCGACTTCAAACGAAGACTCTTTGCCTTGCCCTCTAACGAATGCCGACTTCTGAATCTCGGCGGAGTCAAAGCCAAACACGTCTTCGAAGTGGGGGGCCAGCGCATCGACGGCTTCTTCGAGTGAGATCTTTCGCCCAACCATTTCGGAGAGGTTCGTCACCTCACGGTCGGTGATGCCACATGGGTTCATCATCCCGAAGTAGTCCATGTCGGGGTGGAGGTTCAGAGCAAAGCCGTGCATCGAGACCTTGCGGCTGACCCGGATCCCGATGGCGGCAACCTTTCCCTTCTCCGTCCATACACCCGTGTATCCGTCCTCACGCCAGCCCTCGACACCAAACTCGGCGATGGTCCGAATGAGCACCTCTTCCAACTTCCGGACGAAGGGAACGATCTGCTTGGGATCGTCGAGCTTGATGATCGGATAGCCGACGAGCTGTCCCGGTCCGTGGAAAGTGATGTCGCCACCCCGGTCGATGTGGTGGACCTCGGCCCCCTTCTCGTGAGCCGCTGCCATGCCGACAAGGAGATTGCTGACGTCGCCGTTACGACCGATGGTGAACACCGGCGGATGCTCCAGAAGCAGGAGGTAGTCGTCATCGGTGCGTCCGCGGACCTTTCCTTCGTGGAATGCACGCTGCAGGTCCCACGCCTCCGTGTACGGGAGACGCCCTAACCAGCGGGTTCGGAGCTGTGTCACGCCAGCTCTTGCTCCCAGTCCCAGGTCTCGATGTTCTCTTTGATCCGACGGAGGAACAGCACTGCCGTCGATCCATCGAAAGCACGGTGGTCCCACGAGAGACCGAGGTAGCCAATGTGACGGATGGCAATCATGTCCTGACCATCCGGGGTTGTCACCACGGTCGGCCTCTTTGTGATGGTGTCAGTCGACAGGATCGCAACGTTGGGCACGTTGATGATCGGCGCTGACATGAACGACCCGAACGGGCCAGGATTCGTGATGGTGAACGTCGACCCACTCAGATCGTCGATACCCAGATCGCCACTTCTGCCGCGGCTGGCAAGGTCGGCAATCTCACGGGCAATACCAACCATGCGAAGCCCATCGGCGTTCCGGACCCTGGCTACGACGAGGCCCTCTTGATTGAGGTCGATGGCGATGCCCAGGTCGATCTTCTTGTAGAACGTCGCTGTCTTGTTCTCGAGGTCGAAGGCACTGTTCACCACCGGATACGCCTTGAGCGCATCGATCACAGCACGGGAGATGAACGGCAGGTACGTGAGAGAGAATCCTTCGTCCGACTTGAACTCTGCCTTGTGGGCCTGACGGACCCGTTCGACACGCTCGAAGTCGACCTCGACTGAGGTCCAAACGTGTGCAGCGGTCCGCTTCGCCTTGATGTTGTTCTCGGCGATCCGAACTCGAAGGCGGTCCAGTTCGACCGTCTCTGCGCCCGACGCTGCTGCCGGGGCGGGAGCCTGCTTGGGCTTCTCCTCGACAACAGGAGGCGGAGGCGGTGCCGGGGTTGCGGCAGGCGTCTCTGGCGCGGCTGCAGCCGGTGCGGGTGCAGGCGCTGTGACGGCTCCGCCACCCTCGATGTGGGCTTCGACATCTTTGCGGGTGATTCGACCACCCTGACCAGTGCCCGAAATCCGGCTGACGTCGACATCGTTCTCACGAATCAGCTTGCGGACTACTGGCGATAGCAACTGTGGCTCGGCTGCCGGAGATGGCTCTTCGAAGAAGGCATCGACTTCCTCATCTGACATCTCGCTTCCCTGACCCGCTTCGAATCCGGTGTCGGCCCCTGCAGGTGTCTCGGAAGCCGGATGAAGCTCCTCAGCTACCTCCTGGGAAATCTCAGCAGGT
Organism: Acidimicrobiia bacterium; assembly: GCA_028284765.1. Taxonomy (GTDB): domain Bacteria; phylum Actinomycetota; class Acidimicrobiia; order Spongiisociales; family ZC4RG35; genus JANQRA01. Next base: position 93,850 of record JANQRA010000011.1, on the reverse strand, counting down.
GCCTCCTCGACCGCCGGCTCAGCCTCAGCCGGTGGCGAACTGTCTTCGGATCCCGCTGACTCTCCAGCCTCTCCAATGACCACGAGATCTACGCCGACTTCGACCGTCTCACCCTCTGGAACCAGTATCTCGAGGATGGTTCCTCCGACCGGAGATGGAACCTCGGTGTCAACCTTGTCGGTCGAGATCTCAACGAGGACCTCGTCCTCGGCGATCGTGTCTCCGACGCTCTTTGCCCACTGGAGGATCGTTCCCTCAGTGACGGTCTCACCGAGTTGGGGCATAGAAACTGTTGTGGCCAAAACTTCCTCCTAATGCAGGCTCTTGCCTGCGGCTGACATCAGTGTCTCACCGATTGCTTCGGAAAGCGTGGGATGAGCGTGAATGAACGCAGCGGCCTCTGAAGGCAGGGCTTCCCAACCAACCGAGTACATGAGCTCGTGGATCAACTCGCCTGCCTGTGGGCCAACCACGCTGGCACCCACAATCGGCCCGTCCTTGACTGAGATGACCTTGGCATGGCCCTGGTTCTGACCAATGATGATCGCTCGGCCGACGCCGTTGAAAGCATGCTTTGTGGTCTCGATCTCGAGGCCCTGGGCTTCTGCCTCCTCGACCGTGAGACCTACTTCGGCCACTTCCGGGTGGGTGTAGGTGACGCGAGGGATCGCGCGGTAGTCGACCGGCTGGGCGTTGCCAGTGGCTATGTGGGTGACTGCAGCAATGCCTTCGGCGAAGCCAACATGTGCGAGCTGTGGGGTTCCGGCGACGATGTCTCCAACTGCGTACAAACCAGGCTGAGCCGTCTGCATGGTCGATGCATCGACCTTGACGAACCCTCTGTCGACCTCGGCTTTGGTGGTCTCGAGTCCAACTCCGTCCGTGTTGGGGCCACGGCCAACTGAGACCAGAGCAACATCCACTTCGACTGAATCATCTCCGAAGGGAATGACAACCGATTCGCCTATCTGGGCTGGTCCAACTCCGACTCCGATGTGGAACTTGACCCCTCGTTTCTGGAGCTGTCGCTGCAGCATCTTCGCCGATTCCGGGTCGGTGCCTGGAACGATCTGATCGAGCATCTCGAAGACGTGGACCTCGGATCCGACGTCGGCGAGGAAAGATGCGAACTCACAGCCGATGACACCGCCACCGACGATCCCGACCCGACGCGGCTGCGATTCCCAATCGAGCGCATGGTCGGAGGTGACGATCTTGTGCCCATCGATGTCGTATCCCGGGATGGATCGTGCGTGAGAACCCGTGGCGAGGATGACATTCTCGGCTTCCAGGGTCCGATTCCCTTCGTCTCCTGAAACTTCTACACGGCCATGCCCATTGAGCTTGCCGAAACCGGTGACGACCTCGACTCTTCGCTTCTTGAGCAGGCCACCGAGGCCACGAACCAACCCTTCAACTGTTTGATTCTTGCGGGCGAGAGCAGCCTGCCAATCGAGCTCAGGCTGACTGCTGACCACACCAAAATCGGCCGCGTGGCTGACGGTTGAGAACACCTCTGCAACGTGGAGCCACTGCTTGGCCGGAATACAGCCTCGAATCAGGCATGTGCCACCTGGTCGCTCCTTCTCCACGAGGGCGACGTCGAGGCCGAAGTTGTGTGCGTAGAGGGCCGCTGCGTACCCACCGGGGCCCCCTCCCACAATGACGATATCTGCCAAATCTGACCTTTCCTGTTCCAACGGCCGAGCCTAGCCAGCCACCCAATTAGCCTCCTACCCCGATGCAGACCCGTCTTCTCTTGATCGCCTCAGCGGTACTGGCAATTGTCATCTTGGTGGCGGGTGCCGTCTGGTTGCTCCGACTTCTTTCATGACGGAGCGCCTGACACTCGACACCTCAGATGGGATAACGCTCGAGGCTCGAATCGATTCCCCAGCCGACCCGAAACGCTTCACCGTCTTCTGTCATCCTCACCCCGAGCACGGCGGCTCCATGAATGCTCCTCTAATGATCTCTGTGGCTGGCCAGCTCGTTGAAAGGGGTCATGCCGTCCTCCGATTCAACTTTCGCGGGACCGGAGCCTCCACTGGCTCCCATGACTACGGCACGCTCGAGGTGGAGGACATCAGCGCGGCGATGCTCTATGCGACTGGCCAACACCTGCCGGTCGGTCTGGCCGGTTGGTCGTTCGGAGCCTGGACAGCCTTTCGCTGGCATGCGATCCATCGTTCGGAAGTGCCCTTTGTCGGGATTGCACCTCCGGCCAGAGATATGCCTGACGAACCTGGACCCGGGCCCAAGCGCTTCGTGGTAGGGAACCGGGATCAGGTGATCGATCCAGAGGCCCTGTCTGTATATGCCGTCGAGAAGGGAATCGACCTAGTCCTCACGCCCGGCGACCACTTCTTCCACGGACGCGGCAAAAGAATCGGTGATCTGGTCGGACAAGGGCTGGAAGACGGCCAATGAGATTGGCTTCGATTTCGATGCAATCGAACTCGAAGTTGAACCACCGTTCTGGGCGGGTTTCTTCACGGAAACCGTTAACGGACACGCCCAGAAGCGGGGCTACGTAAGTGGGGCGAATCCTCGGTTGGCGGCCTCGTCCAGCGAATCAGGCGCAAACGCCTGAAGTAGCTTTCGATTCAGGAGGTCTTGCTCCTCTACTCGCTCCTCGAGCTCAGCCAATTGTTCCGAGTCGTCGCAGTCATAGACCTCCATGGTGTCCCTGACCCCGACAAACCGATACTCCTCGAATCGCTTGAGTCGGCTCATTCGGCATCTTCCGGCTCGATGCCGGTCTGAACCTCGGCCGAGCACATCGGACATGTGACCGTTTCGACCATTCCGACGATGAAGCTGAACCCACACTCCGGGCAGTTGATCTTCGGCATCGGTTGCTCAGGCTGAGGTGGAGGTGGCGGCGCTTGCGGAGGTGGAGCGCCTCCGACTCCAGGGGCGGTCTGATATCCGCCCATCTGACCCTGGGGTGGCGGCGGGGCTGCCGCACCGTTTCGAACGACATTCACCGATCCGCAAACCGGGCAGGCAAACCGACCCGACCCCGCAACCTCGAACTCGGTGCGACATGATCCGCAACGAACTCTCATTCTTCTCCCACTGGGTCGCCAATCGCCCCGATAGCCATCAGGTAGTCCGCCTCGAGACGCAACACTTCTTCAATGTCGGACTGAGGGTAGGACACGCCGTGTTTGGTGTGAATCTGATTTGCGATGTACTCGATGGATGCTTCGTGCCCACCCGCCACGGTCTCAACTGGGTTCTTCCGATCGTCCTGGGCAAGACCCTGCAGGTAGAACACCTCCCACTCGAGAATCCGCCGAATATCCGCTCGATTGACCTCGGCGTCTTCAGGCAACCGCTCAGAGATGTGTTTCACGGCGTCATTGACGATGTACTCCAGCGGCTCATACGACGGCCGCCGCTTGGCCTCCTGCCACACCATCAGGGCAATGATCACCAGCAGAACGCCGACAAGCAGCGCGATGAATGTGAAGACCTGAATCGAGGACATCAACCCCAAAGGTAAATCCAGAACGCTCGCTTTGGTAAATGAATCCTTGACAATCGAGCAACGCTTCAGAAACTGAAGTGACTGATGACGAAGTCATACGACGAGTTTTGCCCGGTCGCGTTGGGGTTAGATGTCCTTGGTGATCGATGGACGCTGTTGATCCTCCGAGACCTTGCTTGGTACGGACCGGCCAGATTCAAAGACTTCGAGTACCACAATCCTGGCATGTCGACCGCACTGCTTTCCGCCCGTCTCAAGCAGATGCGGGCCAATGGAGTCGTTTCTAAGGAAGGCGACCTATATCGACTCGTGGACTCCTCCGGCAAAGTGAGAGCTGTGATCGACTCAATTGCGAGCTTCGGCATGGAACACGTTCCTCAGGCTCAGATCACAATGCAGCGGCTTACATACATAGCCAGACGGCGGACAGCCGACCACCTCCGGCGTTTGGAAGCACTCGATCGCATGACGGTCACACTGGAAATCGGCAACATGGTGGTTGATCTCGGAGTGGGCGATGGGACAGTCGAATTCTCCGAGGGAGAGTCACAGCCGTCGATATCTCTCGACGCCCAAGAATTCTCCGCACTCATCGCAGGCGAGGCATCAACACTCCCCGGCCTTCCCGCGAGCCATCTAAGAGCGCTGCAGCCGGCATGAGAGAGCGCCTAGCGAGCATTGAAGCCAAGTACTGGCTGATGTTTGCGGGCTTGGTGATTCTGGCTGGAGCCATAGTTTTTGCAGTCGTGACGAGTCAAGACAGTTCGGCTGAGGCGACTCCAAGCACAACGGAGCCAACAACGACGACTACTGGCGACCTGGATACCTCGACAACCATCCCCGGCGTCGATGTTGAGGTGGTGATTGACGAATCGATCGAGCCCGCAGTCGAGACCGTTGTCGGACTTGACGGCTCTGACGAACGAAGAAGCGTCGGCAGATCGGTGACCTCGGACGGCGTTGCTTCGGACTTCATAATCGGCGAAGTGGTGGTCGAGGTCCCTGACGAGGCGGCTCTAGGGGCCCTACGAGAGCGAACGGATATCGAAGTCGTCGACTTTGAGCCACCGGAGGACCGAGAGCCCGATGAAGGAATCGATGTATTGGTGCGTGCAATTGACCTGACATCCGTGAACCTGAAAGAAGCGTCATGGCTGATCGATGTGGTGGAACCCGCACTGTCCGGCGAATACAAGGTCGATAGCGAACAGACGGCCGCCACCGGAGTCATCCTCGGACGCCTTTGGAACGACACCGGATATCCCGTCAGCTTCAACCACGTGCCGATCGGGCACGACGTCGATGAAGGCAAGCTGCTCGAGGCTCTCCAAAGCCAGCTCAACGCATTCGAATGGCCGTACATCAAGTCAACGGCCCCGCAAGGCATTGGGCTTGACACCGCATGGCAGATGCTCGACTTCCACGGAAAGTCACCGAACCGGGTGAGAGTGCTCGTAATCGACAACGGCTTCATCAAGAACGGTGAGTTCCCCGAGAACGCCAAGATCCGCAAGGGCGAGTGGGGTCCGGACAACGATTGGCTCTGCACCAACGACACTCCGTGCCCCTACCACGGCACACAGGTGGCCCTGACCGTGGCCGGAATGCATGACAACCTTTGGGGTACAGCCGGTGTGGCGGGACCATGGGTTCAGCTGGTTGTCATGCCCACTCAAGGTGGCACCTGGTCGACGATGCGCAAGGCCAAAGAGGTCATTCGGGAAGAGAACATCGACATCGTCAACATGAGTTTCGGCATGGAGACGACCACATCCGTCTCTGCCACGAGACGTCGCTACGACAAGACCTTCCGTTGGGCACGCAACCGTCACGATGTCGTCGCTTTCGCTTCAGCGGGGAACGAGGGCATCGACGTTGATTCGACAAGCGGTCCCTACTTTCCCTGCGCCAGCAAAGAAGTGATCTGCGTTGGAGGCATGGGTGTCGACACCACGGAAGTGCACGGCAGCTCGAACTACGGGACTGAAGCCAATCAGAACTCGGTCGAGATCTACGGACCCTTCTGCACGTATGTCTTCGTAGATCCCGGAGGCCCCAATCCCGATGTCCAGCAGGGATGTGGCACCAGCTACTCAAGTCCGTTCGTGGCCGGAGTAGCTGCGCTACTCAGGGTCGCCGACCCATCCATCTCACCAGAGGACATAGAGGAGACACTGTTCGAGACTGCACATCTGGGCGGGCTCGGATCTCCGGCTAGCGGACATCTCCGAAGAGTCGACGCGCACATGGCAGTCGCAAGAGCGCTTGGTGTTGTCTGGACTCCACCAACGGTCTCCATCGAAACCGAGAGCGGCAACTTCCCGGTTGAGGAAGTGTTCTCGCTATCGGGGAGTGCCGAGTCTTACGTTGGTGAGCCGCTTCCGCTCACGTGGTGGTCAAACATCGATGGAGAACTGAATTCGGTGCCGTCGCTTACGCCTATTGGAGCGAGCCTCTCCCCCGGCGACCATCTGATCCAAGCGACATCTGTCGATAGGCGAGGCCTAGCGAGCGTTGCCGCCATCAACATCACAATCGACAACGAACCTCCGATCGTGACCATCCTCAACCCGGTCGACGGTGCATCGATCTACGAGGGATCAGCACTGCATCTCGTTGCCTACACCCACGACCCCGACATCTTTGTCAACGAGGCGCTACCGGACGAAAACGTCATCTGGAAGATCATCAACACCGCAAACGACACGGTGGTGTGGGAGGCCGACGGGCACGACCTCACTACGGCCGTCAATCCGGGGACCTACCTCATCACCGTCGAAGGGACAGACATCCACGGAACGTCAGTTGGCGACAGCGTGAACATCAGCGTGCTTCCCCTGGAACCCGGGTGGGTGCCACCGACTGCCACGATCGTCGAACCGCCAAATGACCTCGATCTCGGGGTTGGTGGCAACAGCGTGACCGTGGACTTGAGAGTCATCGCCAAAGGTGTGGACGGAAACAACATCGCCGGCACACGGATCAAATGGACTGCGACGGCGGACAACGGCTACTCGTTCGACATCTGCACCGGGACCAACTTCCCTGGCTCCGGTGGTGGCGGTGGAGGGTTCGGAATCCTGACCGACTGCAAAGAAACCGAAGCGGACTTCGGTCTGGCCCCGGGCGCAGTGGGTCGCACTGTCTGGTCGGTCAAGGCGACCGCGGTCGACAACCAGGGTGTTGAAGTAGAAGCGATTCGTCGTATCGAGGTGACCTTCGCCACCGGGTAGCTAGAAGGCTCCGACCGGCATCTCCATGAGGCGCCCGTCTTCAGCCTCGGCTGTTGCTCGACGAAGAGCCGCCTTGGGTGCCGCATGACGCACGAACCACCGAGCAGACTCGAGCTTCCCGAGATAGAAGGGGTCTTCGTCGACCTTGGGGGCAACGATCTCTGCCTGACGGAGCATCAACCATGCAATCACCGTTTCGGCCATCGACTCCAGGAGATGGCTGGTCTGCAGACCCACCTTGTAGATCTCGTCCGGTTGACCGCCAATTGAGGCCAGCAGATGCTCCACCATCGATCCGAGGTGTGCCTGGGTGTCGTCCAACATCTCACCGAGGAGAACCCGTTCATCAGCCAGCACATCGGCGTCTTCGCCACCTTTGATGAACTCGACGATCTGAGCGGCCAGGCTGGCGAGGGTCGCCCCCTGGTCACGAGAGATCTTCCTGAAGAAGAGATCCAACGCCTGGATCCCCGTGGTTCCCTCATAGATCGTGTCGATCCGAGCATCCCGCATGTACTGCTCCATCGGGAAGTCCTGGGTGTAGCCGGCACCTCCAAAGACCTGCAGCGACATTGACAGCAGCTCAAACGCCTTCTCTGATGAATAGCCCTTGACCAATGGGAGCAGGAGATCGTTCAGGCGCTCCCAGTTGTCATCCTCGGGGTGCATCCTGGCCTGGTCTTGAACCCAGGCGGTGTAGAGCACGAGTGCCCTCATCCCTTCGGCGTGCGCCTTCTGGGTCATGAGCATTCGACGAACGTCCGGATGCCTGATGATCTCGACTCTGGGCGCCGTCTTGTCGGTCGCCTGGGTGAGGTCAGCCCCTTGCTTGCGCTCCTGGGCGTACTCGAGGGCATTCAGATAGCCGGTCGACAGAGTTCCCATTGCTTTGGTGCCGATGAGCATGCGGGCGTATTCGATCACCCGGAACATCTGGCGGATGCCATCGTGTTTGTCGCCCACCAGATAGCCAACTGCGGGCTCATCGGCCCCGAACGTCAACTCACATGTAGTCGAGCCCTTCAGACCCATCTTCTTCTCGACGTTGGTGGCAAACACACCATTCCGTGGACCGAGACTCCCATCGTCATTCACCATGTACTTGGGGACGACGAAGAGAGACAGACCCTTGGTGCCGGGTCCGGCACCCTCGGGACGTGCGAGAACGAGGTGAACGATGTTCTCCGTCATGTCGTGCTCACCGCTGGTGATGAACCTCTTGACACCTTCGATGTGCCAGCTTCCATCACCCTGGTCGTAGGCCTTGGTGGTGCCAGCGCCGACGTCGGAGCCTGCGTCGGGCTCGGTGAGGACCATCGTCCCTCCCCAACCAGCCTCGACCCACGTCTTGGCCAACTCTTGCTGCTCTTCGGTTCCTTCTTCGAACAGCACGCGAGCGAAGAGCGAGCCTCCGGTATAGAACTGAACGGTGGTGTTGGCGGCGAGAAGCATCTCTGACACACCCCAAACCAGCGACGGCGGAGCCTCGATGCCACCGAGCTCCGCTGGGAGACCGAGCCGGTCCCATCCCCCTTCCATGAAGGCACGTCCGGCGGCTTTGACCGACTCCGGAAGTTCCACTTCTCCGTCGACGAGCTTCAGTGGGATCCGGTCCTGGTCCTCGTAGGCCGCTGAGTATTCCTCCCTAGCGAGCCTTTCGATCTCGGAGAGGATGTCTCGCATGGTGTTCTCATCCATGCCTTCGTATGCCTTGGTTGAGTAGTCCTGCACTTTGTGGAACTCGAACAGATTGAATTCGATGTCCCGGAGATTCGACTTGTAATGACTCATTTCGCCCTGACCTCTGATATTTGAGTATTGACTCTAATTTGAATCATCACTCAATATCAACGCCGAGACCATTCCTCAGGTTGTGAGTCTCGTATTTGAGACTCACAGCCGAAAGAAAGGCGCGCGGCTACCGTGCCCGCCAATGCGCTACAAAGCCGGGCTTGAGACAAGAGACAAGATTCTCGAAGCCACACGATCACGAGTGGCGGCGGCCGGGCTCGACGGAACCACCATCAAGGCCATCTGCGACGAGGCGGGAATCCTCCCAGGCAGCTTCTACAACCTCTTCGACTCCAAAGAGGAAGCGGTGCTCGCAGTCGTTCGTCAGGCGATCGACGCAGTCGACCCCGACCCGGATCATCAGGGCACCGACACCCTTGCCGAATTGGTCGAGGCCTACATCGCGTTCATCACCACCCAAGGCGATCTGGCAAGGGTCTACATAAGACTTGCGCTGTCCGGTGTCGGGGACAACGCAGAATTCAAGGGACGGGTGATGCGACACCACCAGGGTCGTGTCAGCCGTTTCTCGTCAGCAATTGGAAGAGAGCATCCCGAAATGGCCGAAGCCGAGACGCAAAGGAGGGCCGAGACTTTGGTCAGCGCCCTGAACGGAATAGCCCTACACAGGGTGATGGACCCTGACTTCGATGTGGCAGTTCATGCCCGAGGTCTTCTCACTGACGCACTGACGGGTGTGTCATGAAGTTCGGCCTGCAGACCAGAGGAACGTATGACGAAGTGTTGGCGGCGGCCAAGTGGGCCGAGTCCGCCGGCATCGATGCTTTCGCCCTCCCCGACCACTACATGGCACGCGGTGACGGCACCACTCCGGCCTGGGACAACCTCGCCCAACTTGCCGGTCTCGCCCGTGAGACGGACAGCCTGACACTCGCTTCGCTTGTGTCGCCGGTGACCTTTCGCCACCCGGCTGTCCTCTACAAGATGGGCGTGACGATCGACGAGATGTCCAACGGCCGGATGATCCTCGGGCTCGGGGCTGGGTGGATGGACGAGGAGTTCGAGAATTTCGGGATCCCGTACCCCAACCTCAAGACACGCATGGAGATGTACGAGGAAGCGATGGCCTACCTTCGGGCAGCGATCACACCGGGCGCGCATCCCTTCGACGGCAAGCACTACAAGCTGGCCGACTTCGATCCCCACCCCCATCCCAAGAACCTTCGTCTGATGGGAGGCGGTGCCGGCAAGCCCAAGGCACGTCGGATAGTGGCGCTGTACGGCGACGAGTACAACCTCTATGCCCGCCCGCCCGCTGAGTATTCAGAGATTCGCCAGTTGACGCGCGATGAGGCCGAAGCAGCCGGACGCGACCCCGACGAGATCATGTGGACCTCGGCATCACCGGCGCTGGCTGCCCAATCCAAAGAGGATTATCAAGACCTACTGCAGGAATTCGCAGGGATGGTTGACCAAGAGCCGGAGCAGGTCGAGAAGACGTTTGAGGAGCGGGGTTATCCCCACGGATACGGCGACAAGCCCGCGGAGATGATGGGAGCGTTGGAAGATGCGGGTTGTGAGCTCTTCTACATGCAGATCTTCGCTGCAGGACCTGACGCCTTCGAGTCAATCCTGGGGGCGTACCGCGGGTAGTTAGGGTCACGGTCATGAAGTTCTCTCTCATGACCGAACCCCACCTCGGTGGCACGTACGACCAACAACTCGAAGCTGCACTTTGGAGCGAGGCCGAGGGTTTGTACTCGTTTGCCCGCTGCGACCACTTCCTCTCAGGCGGTGACCCGACACCCGACGCCACCGATGCCTTCGCAGTGTTGGCAGGTCTGGCTAGAGACACCTCAGACATCAGACTCTGCGTACTGGTCTCACCTATCACCTTCAGGCATCCAGCCGTCATCGCAAAGAACGCAACAACCATCGACCAGATGTCCGGAGGACGGCTGGACCTGGGTGTCGGGACTGGGTGGATGGAGCTGGAACACGAGAAGCTAGGACTTCCCTTCCCTGACTGGCCCGAGAGGTGGTCTCGTTTCGAGGAGTCCCTCGACTACCTGGACGCTGCTTTCGGCGACGGGCACGGACAGTTCGAAGGTGAGCACTACTCGCTCAACGCAGACGTGAAACCGAAACCGATCGACATTCGCCTGGTGATTGGTGGCTCAGGCGAGAAGCGAACTCCGACGTTGGCCGGGACCCGGGCCGATGAGTACAACTTCTTCACCACCACCCCTGATGCGGCATCGCGGCGAATCAATGTCATGCGCGAAGCGGCTGGTGATCGTCAGGTGGAGGCAACCGTCATGGGTCCAGCTCTTGTCGGCGACGACGAGTCCGACTTCAAGGCGAAACTGGGAGCCGCTGCTTCGAGCCGGGACCAATCCCCCGACGAGATGGAATCCGCCTGGCGCGAAAGAGGATTCCTGATCGGGACCAAAGAAGAGGTTGCCGATCAAGTCGCTGGCTTGGAAGAAGCCGGCGTTGAGCGCATCTACGTGCAGTGGATCGACCTCGACGACCTCGATGGAATGAAGGAAACGGTCAACCTGGTGCGTGGTGGCTGACATCCCAGACGCCAGTCGACGGCTCTTCGAAGACGTCGACTTCGAGCCGGATGTCCACGTCTTCCCTGAAGGAACGAAGACAGCTGAGGACGCGGCCCGAGCCATCGGATGTGAAGTCGCAGCAATCGTTAAGTCTTTGGTGTTCGACGTCGATGGCGAGCCTGTTGTGGCACTCGTTCCAGGAGACCTGAGACTCGACACGAACGCGCTAGCTGAGGCGGCCGGGGGAACCAAGGCTGGCCGAGCCAGCTTGGATCAGGTCAGGGATGCGACCGGGTTTGCGGCTGGCGGCACTCCCCCATTTGGCCATGCAACGTCGGTGCGGGTATTCGCTGACCCGGCCTTGAGACGCAACGATCCGGTCTGGGCTGCGGCGGGGACGCCGACCACCGTGTTCCCGATCTCGATCTCCGACCTCGACCGGCTGGCCAAACCCATCTGGGCTGAGGTCACGTGATCAAGCACCTGGCAGGCCGCGGTCCACTACCGGACGAGACGGACGATTCCTAAGGCTGGGGAAACTCGCCCAAATCCGAGGCGCTTCAGGAGTCGCAAGCTGTCGGGCGCGCTCGTCGCTGCACTCTTGCTTGCGGCCCTGCTCGCGGGCGCCTGGTTGACCGTCGGGAGCTGCCTGGCTGGCTACGGCTGCCCTTATGACGCCACATACCTCCCAACCCTTCGTGCAGAAACCATGGCGAGCTACGTACCGCCAGGAACGGAGACAATCGAAGTCACCTATAGAGCGGAGGGAGCAGGCTTTATCACTGGCGGTACCGCCTCCATTTCCCGTCAGTTTCGGATCCTGGACCAAGACAACTCCCAGGAACTCGTTGCGATAGTTATCGCCGAGGCTGTAGGGGACGGGTGGACACACAAGGGAGACGGTTCACTGTGCAAGAGCCTCGAGCCAGGAGATGCCTCGATGCGCGTCGAGTTGAGAGAAGGATCGAATCCAAATGATCAGGTAGGAATCCAGCTGTCGATCTGGATGTCTTTTCCTCGAGGCACCAAAGTGTCTTGTCCATAGTTGCCCAACTGAGTAATCAGTTTTCCCTACCGGCGTAGTGGAAATTACGATTGAACCCGTGACCGACTCACCTCTTCTTCAAATCGACAACCTCCACGCCTCAGCAGGAGACACAGAGATACTCAAAGGTGTCTCACTAAGCGTGAACCGTGGAGAAATCCACGCCCTTATGGGCCCCAACGGCTCCGGCAAATCAACCCTTGCCAGCGTCCTCATGGGCAACCCCGTCTTCGAAGTAACAGAGGGCTCAGTTCACTTCAACGGTGAAGACGTGACGGAGGATCCACCAACCGATCGTGGTGCAGCCGGGATGTTCCTCGCCTTCCAACACCCGGAAGCAATTCCAGGCGTCTCCGTGATCCAGTTCCTCCGCCAAGCTCTCTCCAACCGGACTGGGACCGACCTGACTGTCCTCGAACTTCGGCTCAAGGTCATGGATGCCATGAAGGAACTCGGCATGGAGTCATCATTCGCTGACCGATACCTGAACGAAGGCTTTTCCGGCGGCGAGCGGAAGCGCAACGAGGTGCTGCAGATGGCTGTCCTTCAGCCGGAGCTGGCGATCATGGACGAGACCGACTCTGGTCTCGACATCGACGCCCTCCGAACGGTCGCCGACGGCGTCAACAAGCTGACCAACCCAGAGCGTGGGTTCCTGATCATCACCCACTACCAGCGACTCCTCGACTACCTCACCCCCGACCACGTCCACATCTTCATGGACGGTCGAATCATCGAGTCCGGCGGTCCTGAGCTCGCCAAGAAACTCGAAGAAGAGGGATACGATTCCTTCCGGGCGGTGTTGAACCAGTAGTGACCGACCTCTCCCACCTGAAGCAAGACTTCCCGATTCTCGGCTCGGGTGTCCATTTCCTCGATTCAGGTGCGTCGTCACAGAAACCCATTCCGGTCCTGGAGGCGATGGATCAGTTTGCCAGGACCTCATATGCCAACGTCCACCGCGGCGCCTACAAGCTCTCCGTAGCCGCCACGGACGCCTTCGAAGCAGCGCGCCATCGAGTCGCCACTTTCATCAACGCTGCATCCGACGACGAGGTGGTGTTCACCCGAGGCACGACCACAGCCATCAACACCGTTGCTTTTGGCTGGGGTCTCGAACACCTGCAGGAAGGCGACGTCATTCTGACGACCGAGATGGAGCACCACGCCAACCTCGTTCCATGGCAGATGGTCGCCAAGCGGACCGGCGCCACCCTCGACCACGTCGCCATTGACGACGAAGGCCGGCTCGACATGGCGAGCTTCGAGGACAAGATTGGCCCTGAGGTCAAGATCGTCGCAGTAACCGGCATGTCCAACGTCCTGGGCACCATGCCCGACGTAAAGACCATCGCCCGACGATCCCACGAATTCGGGGCACGAGTTGTCGTCGATGCAGCCCAACTCGTCCCCCATGCCGGAGTCGACGTCCAAGATCTCGGTGCCGACTTTGTGGCTTTCTCGGCCCACAAGATGCTTGGGCCAACCGGTATCGGTGTGCTGTGGGGACGTATGGACGCCCTGGAAGAGACCGAACCCTTCGAGGGCGGCGGCGAGATGATTGCCAACGTGACGCTCCACGAATCAACGTGGGCTGCGATCCCTCATCGATTCGAAGCGGGAACTCCATCGATCATCGAGGCCGTGGGCCTGCATGCCGCAATCGACTACTTGGACTCCATTGGCATGGAAGCCGTTCTCGAACACGACAAGAAGCTGACAGCCATCGCCCTGGAACGGCTCGGGGATGTGCCGGGACTCTCAATCCAGGGTCCCAAAGATCTCACCGACCGCGGCGGAGTCATCTCGATGACAATGGAAGGTGTCCACGCCCACGATCTGGCGACGATCCTCGACGAAAACGGTGTGTCAGTCCGTGCCGGACATCACTGCGCAAAACCGCTCATGAAGTGCCTGGGAGTCGCAGCGACCGCCAGAGCCAGCTTCTACGTCTACAGCGAAGAGTCTGACATCGACGCCCTCGAGAAGGGGCTACGCCACGCCGGCGAGTTGTTCGGCGTCTCCTGAGTTACTTGTTGAACGCCCGGTAGAAGAACGCAGCGATCTGGCCCCTGGTCACGTAGTCGTCGGGGCAGAACCGGTTGTTGAGTGGCGGATTGCATCCCTTGGTGACACCAGCAGTACCCATCAAATCAATCTCGTGCTCGAACAGATGCCCGTCGTCATCGATGAAAAGATCACCCGCACCAACGTCTGTCCAACCAAAGGCTCGCGCAAAGAACGCCGCCATCTGCCCACGGGTGACGATGTCGTTGGGGCAGAACAGGCTATTGAGCGGCGGATTACATCCCTTGGTCACGCCCGCAGTACCCATCAAATCAATCTCGTGCTCGAACAAGTGCCCATCGTCGTCGATGAATAGATCCCCTTCGCCAACATCGGTCCAGCCAAAGGCCCGAGCGGAGAACGCAGCGAACTGACCCCGCGTGACGTAGTCATCGGGACAGAACAGGTCGTTGTCCGGAGGGTTGCAGCCCTTTGTGATACCCGTCGAGGCCAGCCACTCGATCTCGAATTCGAAGATCGAATCATCGTCGTCGAGGAAGGTATCGACCGGTTCGGAAAGCACCTCGCTCGCCTCAACCACAACGGTGTCGGTCGCTGTGTCCGAACCGTCACTCACTTCGAGCTCGATCGTGTAGGTCCCGGGCTCGTCTGGCGTGAGGCTGGCAAGAGCCTGGTCGCCATCAGCAATCCCGACTGAAGAACCGGCCGGAGCTGAGACGATCTGCCATTGGTAGGTGATGGGATCGCCATCCAACGGATCAGCCGATCCCGACCCATCGAGTTGCGCCGTTTGACCCACTTCGACCTCCCGGTCGGGTCCGGCGTCCGCGACAGGGGGATCGTTGACCGGGTTCACTGTCACGGTCACTGTGGCCGCGTTGGACAGCGCACCGGACTCGTCGGCCACCCGGTAGGTGAACGAGTCAACGCCGTTCCAGTTGGGATCAGGCGTATAGGAAAAGACCCCGAAGGCGTCGACGACGGCCGACCCGTGCATGGGAGCGGCCACAAGCTCCACCGACCCCTCATCTAGCGCGTTGTCGATATCGGTGTCGTTCGCCAGTACCGACACGGTCGTCGACAAGTCCTCATCGATCGCCTTCGAATCGTCAACGGCAACCGGCGGGTCATTCACCGGGTTCACATCAATCGAAACAACTGCGGCGTTGGACACAGCACCCGAGTTGTCCTTCACGGTGTAGGTGAGCTGGTCCGAGCCACTCCAATCCGCGTCGGGAGTGAAGACAATCGTTCCGTCAGTCATCTCCGAAGCTGTTCCGGTGGATGGCTGGCTGACAATCTGGACCGTCGACAGGTCGATCGTTCCATCAAGGTCTGAATCATTGGCCGTCACGTCTATCACCACTATTTGGTCCTCATCGGACGTGCTGGTGTCGTCGCCTGCTGTCGGCGGGTCATTCACGGCTCCCACAGTGAGAGTGACCGTCGCCTGGTCACAGAGACTCCCGGGATCACAGGCCTCATATACGAAACTCGTCTGACCGAACCAATCGTTGGGTGGTGTGAAGTCAAAGCTGCCGTCGCTATCCAGATCCAGAGAGCCCACGCTGGGGCCGGAAACGAGACCTGCGATGAGCTGACTGCCTTCGATGTCGGAGTCGTTGTCCAAGACGCCGGGTGCACCGCTAGCTATCACCTGGTCCTCGTCGCCCGAGTACCCATCATTCGAGGCGGTCGGCATCTCGTTGACGTTGGTCACGGTGACGGACATCTGTTCTGTGTCCGAGAGACCCGCCGAGTCGGTCACGGTCACGTCGAACACGTAGACGTTGTTTGACCCGGCGTCGTCCGGGTCCTCGTGATCGGGTGGTGAGTTGAAAGTGAGGACTCCCGACGAAGAGTTGATGTCGAAGAGAGATGAGTCCGGACCTCCGGTGATCCCATAACTGAGACCGGACCCTTCTGAGTCCTTGTTGTCGGAAGACTGGACGTCGGTGACCGAGGTTTGGTTCTCGGGGACACTCACCGAGGTGTTCGAGATCACGCTGGGTGGTTCGTCGAATGTCGCTGTGTACGTGGTGTCTACGCCGGGTGTCGGGATCGACTGAGAACGGGGACCGCCGTTCGACCATCCCTGGTACACCCAGCTGCCCTGGTTCGCCGACGTCGAGAACTCGATCGTCGCGCCCACGATCGACGTCCGAACGATGGGGGCCGTTTCCGACTCCCCGAAGAACGACACGTCCAGCCCGGCTGGATCCGTATCGAATGTGACATCGACGGTCTCCGGCTGGATTTCAACGGTGGCCACGTCTGTGACGTCGAACTGGTCCTTGGCTGTCAATCGGAGTTCTAGCCACGACGGATACTCGTGGTCGGGTGCGACAAACGAACCCGAGCTGACACCATCGAAAGTCTCTATCCCGTGGGTATGACAGGACCCATCCAGCTCACAGTGGTGAAGTATGAGCGCCCAACTGAGAGCTGACGGCGGAAGGCTCCCTTCCTCAGGGTCTGTTGCTCCGCCAGAGAATGAGATTGTCTCGCCGACATGCCACTGCAGCGAAGGGGCGGGCAGGTTGATCGTCGCGGTGGGTGCTGTGTTTGAGGCCTGAATCGACGTCGAATCGGTGTCCGTCTCGCCACGGGAATCGGTGACCCGGAGTCTCGCTGTGTAAGAGCCGGGATTTGAGTACTCGTAGGAGACCTGGGCACCGACTGCGTCGTCGTATTGGCCGTCTCCGTCCAGGTCCCATTCATAGAGCACGATCGGGTCCTCGTCTGGGTCACTGCTCTGCGTTCCGTCGAAGTCGACCGCCAAAGGTGCTGGACCCGAGAGAGGGCTCGCCTGCATCACGGCCACCGGTGGTGTGTTGGTCCCGACGAATCGGAATCGCCGAACCTCACCGCCGTTCAGATTGGCGTAGTAGATGTCACCGTTGGGCCCGGCCTCCACGTCCACGGGGTTGAGCGCAGTGGTCTGGAAGATCTCGATTGAGCTGGGATCGAGATCACCATTGCCGTCCCGGAACATCACCCAGATGCAATCACGGGAGTAGTCCGACCCGAACAAGGCTCCGATGTAGGTGCCCGGGTAGTCGCCACCTGGATAGAAATCGAGACCCGAAATTGACGAGCTGGTCCCCTGCGGAGGATTGGCGGGTCGGCACAGATCGTCACCTGTGATGTCCTGGTTGTGCCGGTATGCAAAAAGCGAAGCGTCAGCTGTACCGGCTGAGTAGAGATTGGTGCATATGTCGAGGGCGCTGTATGAGCCGAACACGTTCGAAACGCCACTACCGCCCTCGTAACAAGGCCAGCCGAAGTTCATCACTGTGGATTGGGGATTGGGGTGCTCGTTGACTTCCTCCCACGTTCCCCACCCGACGTCACCTGCGTACACAGCACCGGAGTTCTCATCGATTGCGATACGGAAGGGGTTCCTCAGCCCGTAGGCAACGATTCGCTGCTCGTTGGGGTCAGAAGCCCCAATGGCCGGATTACCTGCAGCGGCGGCACCGGTCAGCGGGTCGATTCTGATGAGGGTGCCGTCGAGGGTGACCGGGTCGCCTGACGTCTCGAGATCCTGGGATCGAAGAGCCCCACCTTCTGCCTGCGGCGATACCTGAGTGCCACCAATCGGCACCGGTGGGTCACCACACGGGTTCGGAGGCGCCAGGTCGTCGTTCCCACCCTGGCCCCAATCCGCGAACGTGAACGAGGCCCCGTCACCAGCAGAGGCGTAGAGGGCACCGTCAGGGCCGAACTCGAGATCGCCAATCGAGTGCGAGGGGTACTGCTGACACCAGTCCTCGATCAGCACGGCTTCGGAGCCAGTCATCTGGTTGCCGCTTGCTGTGAGTCGGCTCAGGCGACCGGAGACAACGCAGCCTTCACCGGTGGGGTCGGGACAGGTGTCACCCCAGGTCTGAGTACCTGGAAAGAGAGGAACTCCATACGTGTAAAGGACATAGACGTACGGCTGAGCGGGGAAGTCGGGATGAACGGCCAGGCCGAGCAACCCGCGATCCCAGTAGTCGTGGACGTTGCTGCGCAGGTCGGCAAACGTGTCCGGTGTGGCGTCGGTTACTGAGTCATAGACCTTGACGATCCCCGACTTCTCGGCGATGAACACCTTGCCGTTGGCAGCGAACTCGATGTTGGTCGGGTTGCTGAGGCCGGTGAATACGGCTTCGTCGACGAAGTCGGGTGGTGTTGCAGCGCCGGCGATGAAGGAAACACCGAGGACAATCGAACCCACTGCAGCAGCAAGCCACACTCCCCGGCGATTACGCCTCGACCCCCTCAACATGCCTCCCAACGGCTACCAGCCGGCGTCGCCACCATCTGCGAACGCCCTTGACTCCCGGCGGTGATTCTCCCCCACGGAGAGTCGTTTGTCCAT
Organism: Acidimicrobiia bacterium; assembly: GCA_028284765.1. Taxonomy (GTDB): domain Bacteria; phylum Actinomycetota; class Acidimicrobiia; order Spongiisociales; family ZC4RG35; genus JANQRA01. Next base: position 75,369 of record JANQRA010000011.1, on the reverse strand, counting down.
CGGGAATAGCGGTCATCTGAGAGGGCGTTACGGTGGTGGCATGGCGTTGGAAGAGCTGTACAGAGAGGTCATCCTCGACCACTACCGGAACCCTCGAAACCAGGGCCACATCGACGCGCCCGACGCCACCGCACAAGGAGTGAACCCCCTATGTGGGGACGAGATCACGATCGACCTTTCGATCGAAGACGGTGTTGTCACAGGCGTGGCTGTCGAGGGTCAGGGCTGCTCGATCAGCCAGTCCTCGGCTTCGATGATGACCGAGGCCATCAAAGGTAAAAGCCGGGAAGAGATCGATGAACTCGTATCCAAGTTCCGTCGGATGATGTCCATCGAGGCAGGGGACGACCCCGGGCTCGACTCTGAGCGTCCTGGGTCTGTGCTTGGCGATATCGAAGCCCTTCAGGGGGTCCGGCAGTACCCCGTTCGAATCAAGTGCGCCAACCTGGCGTGGACGACCCTGATGGAGGCTTTGGGCTCCTAACGGAGGCCGCCCTCCGTCATCCCTTTGATGTCTAGAGCTTCGTCGAGCTCATCTTCCGACATCAGACCGGCTTCGAGCACAAGCTCCCTAACCGACCGTCCGGAGGCCACAGCTTCCTTGGCGATCTTGGCCCCGTTGTCGTACCCGATATAAGGGTTGAGCGCGGTGACGATTATCGCGTTCTTCTCGACGAGCTCACGAGCCCTTTGGTCGTTGGCCTCGATGCCGTCGACGCATCGCTCAGCGAACACGGTTGCAGCACTAGCCAGTAGTTCAATCGACTGAAGCAGGTTGTGGGCCATGACCGGCATCATCACGTTCAGCTCGAAGTTGCCGTTGGCGCCGCTCCAGGTGATGGTCTCGTCGTTGCCCATGACCTGAGCCGCAACCATCATCATCATCTCCGACATCACCGGATTGACCTTGCCGGGCATGATCGATGAGCCGGGCTGAAGAGCCTTGATGCGGATCTCGGAGATCCCGCTCGTCGGCCCCGAACCTAGGAACCTGATGTCGTTGGCGATCTTGAAGAATGAGTTGGCGATTGTCTTCAACACTCCCGATGCCATGACCGCAGCATCTTTCCCGCCCTGGGCTTCGAAGTGGTCGTCAGCCTCGCGATAGGGATAGCCAGTCCTCTCCGCCATCAATGCAATCACCGCGGCGGCATATCCGTCCGGAGCATTGATTCCGGTGCCGACGGCAGTACCGCCGAGAGCCAGCTCCTCCAACTCGGGGAGCACCTTCTCCACTCGCTCGATTCCCTTGCGCACCTGCGCCGCGAAACCACCGAACTCCTGGCCGAGAGTCACTGGAGTCGCGTCCATCAAGTGGGTGCGGCCTGACTTGACGACGTTCTCGAATTCTGAGGCTTTGGCTTCCAGCGAGCTCGCCAACGTCTCCAAGGCTGGCAGCAGGTCTTCTCTCAGCGCTGCCACGGCGGATACGTGGATAGCCGTTGGAATCACGTCATTTGAGGACTGGCCAAAGTTCACGTGGTCGTTTGGGTGCACATCTCCCTCGTCACGGGTTTGATTGGCGCGGGTGGCGATCACCTCATTGGCGTTGGTGTTCGTCGATGTGCCGGAACCGGTCTGGAAGACGTCGAGAACGAACTGATCGTCAAGATCGCCGGCCATCACTTCGTCGGCCGCACTCCTGATCGCCGCTGCCAGACCTGAGTCGAGATGCCCGCCCTCAGCGGCAACCGTGGCTGACGAACCCTTTTGGAGGCCAAGAGCCCAAATGAAACGCTGGCTGAATCGAATGCCGGAAATGGGGAAGTTGTCGACGGCCCGCTGAGTGGAAGCTCCATACAGAGCATCGGCAGGAACCTTCACCTCACCCATCGAGTCTCTCTCGGTGCGATATTCCATTTGGCGAACGCTAACTCAGGTACTTGGAGTTTGTTTCGTACAGAGCGTCGAGTCGTCGAACGAGTGGGTCTTCTGAGTCGACGGATCGGGCTGCCAACAGCAAGAGATCAATCAGCCCGTGGTAGTCGTCAATCGAGATCTCCTCGAGCTTTGGGATTGCGGCAGATGTGTCGCCGTCTTCCACCTCACTCAGATTGCCTCTGTTGTGCCAGTTGCCGAGCGCCAAGCAGAGACCGGTGGCCTGATAGCCGTACACGCCAAACGCCGTAGCCTCACAGCCACCGCCATCCATGAGCCGCCGCTGGTGCTTCAGGCCGTCCGCAGCCGCAGCTCGGCTGATGAGGTTGGAGAGATCGCGATCAAAAATCGTGGACCGGTCGCCAATCCGGATGATCGGTCCGTCGCCGATGCGCGCGTTCGGTAGCTCGCGCGAGGTTTCGATCGAGAGGAGGCGTGCTCCGCTCGGAATCGTCTGGTGTTTGGCGGCGTGAATGGCCCCGATCAGCCCGACCTCTTCACACCGGGTCAGAAGAACCCCGAAGTGACGAAGGTCCGCATCGCCCCGCGCCTTGTCGAGTGCGGCTAGAGCGGCAGCGGCCCCGGCCAAGTCATCACATGCTGGTGCTCGGAATAGTCCCCGCTTCTGGGCCGTGGACCCGAACCTCCACATTGCGATGTCACCCGCGGCGACATCCCCTGTAAACCGGATCTTCCCGTGATAACTCTGCGGGTCGTATTCCACGACCGTGCCTGTGGGGCCGTTGGGGCGTGAGACCACTTCGACCCTCGCCTCGCGGAAGTAGGGCTCGTCGACCCCACCCCGGAACTCAAACCCGCCTTCCTCATCTTCGATGACAAAAGCCGGATGGTCCATGTGTGCAACAGCCAAAACCGGCTTCTTCGACTTCCGGCCCTTCTGGGTGACGTAGAGGTTTCCGCCGCTATCGAGCGTCGTTGTCAGATCCGGCCGGCGGTCAGCCCAGCCTTGAACCCATTCGACAACACGGTCTTCGTGGCCCGATGCCGTGGGAAGATTGGTGAGGTCCGCCAGCCACTTCTCGGCGACTGCACGGCTCGCCATCAGACGTCGAAAGGCGTTTCGGTGAAGTAGTCGGAGGGCTTTCGCTCAGGCTCCAACGAGGGACGTTCTATCCCCAGACGATTCCGGACAGCCTCATAGCCCCCTGCTTCGAGCTCTTCGGCAAGCTCCCGTCCCCCACTGTCGACGATCTTGCCGTCGATCATCACGTGGATCCGATCCGGCGTCATGTAGCGAAGAATGCGCGAGTAGTGAGTGATCATCACCACACCGAGCTCAGGAGACCGCATCGATTCGACGGCCTCTGCGACTTGTCTCACGGCATCGATGTCGAGCCCTGAATCCACTTCGTCCAGCAGTGCAACCTTGGGCTGGAGAACTGCCATCTGGAGGATTTCGGACTTCTTCTTCTCTCCGCCGGATAGGTCGTCGTTCAGGGAACGATCGAGGAACCTCGTCATACCAAAACGATCAGCCTCTTCGTCGATGCGTGTGTTGAGTTCGGCGACGTCCATGCCTCGCTCCTCACCGGCTTCGACCATGAACTCACGGAGGCGAACCCCCGGCACTTCCGTCGGGTACTGGAAACTCTGCAGCAGCCCGAGCCGGGCACGTTGGTCGACAGGGAGTCCGAGCAGCTCATCGCCCTTTATGTGGGCGGTTCCTGAGACCTCGTAACCGGCCTTGCCCGTCAGCACGTGACAAAGGGTCGACTTGCCGCTGCCGTTGGGTCCCATGATCGCGTGGACCTCACCCAGAGGAACCTCGAGCGAGAGACCGTTGAGGATCTTTTTGCCGTCGATCTGAGCGGAAAGGTCAGAGACCTTCAGAGCCGTTGTCATTCGTTCTCCATTTCGAGATACACAATTCCGTCGTCAACGACGACTTCGTAGGTGGGAACTGGAGCCGTTGCTGGGAGGGCTCCAGGCTTGCCGGTTTCGAGGTCGAACTCGGAGCCGTGTCGAGGGCATTCCACCGCTCCGTCGAACAGCTCCCCTTCGGCAAGTGAGGCCTCGGCGTGTGAGCAACGATCGCCGATGGCGTAGACATCGTCTTCGATGCGGAACATGGCGATTCTCCGCTCGCCCACTGTGACCCGCACACCTTTTCCTCGAGGGAAAGTGTCCAGACCCGCAATCTCAATTCTCATGACAGCCTCCCCTCGGCCTGAGCCCTGGTGAAGCGGTCAAAGACGGCGTTCGAGACCTGGCCGGAGAGACCGTCGATCGGAAGACGATCGATTACTTCGGTGAAGAAGCCTCGAATCAGCAGCCGCTCAGCGCGCTCCTTGGAGAGACCGCGGCTCTGGAGGTAGTACATGTGCTCCTCTTCGAGAGGGCCGACGGAGGACCCATGACCGCAAACAACGTCGTCGCAAAGGATCTCGAGGTTCGGTACTGAATGCGCCTTGGCGTTTTCCGACAGGACGAGGTTCCGGTTGGTCTCGAAAGTGGACGTCTTCTGTGCATCCTTCTCGATCCTGAGCAGGCCGGTGAAGACGGACTCGGCGTCGTCTTCCAGCGCGCCTTTGAGAAAAACATCGGAGGAGGTCGAGCGTCCGATGTGATTGATGACCATCCGATAGTCGAGTGTCTGTGATCCTTCGCCGAAGTACAGGCCGACAACCTCCGAAGACGAGCCGTTTCCTTCGAGGTTCACGGCAAGGTCGAGACGTCCAAGATCAGCACCAAGGCCGACCTCACCCATTCTGGAAGTCGCGTCACGTCCGAGCTTGACACGCTGATGGACGACATTGGATGCGGCGGCGTCGACCGCCTGCAGAGAGACAAATCGCAGATTGCCCCCATCGGCGACATCAAGAGAGATCTCCGGAACCATCAGCAGACGTTTCCCGTCAGCACTCCGATAGACAACAAGCACGGAGGCCTCGGCATTCGCACCGACTTCGACACTGACCTTCGGAAACGAAGCTGTGCCCTCGGTCGCACCCTGAACCTCGACCACAAGGGGGTCGGTGACGGCAACGCCGTCGGGCACCTTGACGAATACCCCATCGTGGGCGTACGCCGAGTGTGCTGCCGCCAGCTTGTTGTGGTCTGGAGATACTGGCGATGAGAAACCAGAAACATCTGTCATCTTCCGGACCTCGAGCTGATCCGACTCGGCATCGAGGACATGACCGTCAACTACTAGGACATGTCCTGAGCTCTGGCCAAGGCCGTCGACATATGGGCCCTTCGGCAAAGCGGGCCCTGCCTCCATTGCGACTTCGAGTGAGTCGAAAGGCAAGTCGTAGTCGACGTATCGCCAGTCTTCTTCAGCCCCGGTGGGCTCGGATAGTGAGTCAAACACTTCGAAAGAAGCGCTCATCTGCGAGGCTCGCCATTCGGGGACTCGCTGCGCCAATTCGTTCAGAGATTGTTGGTCAAACGCGGCCAATTCGGCTCCAGTTGGGGACCCGCCGATCGTATTTCACCTATGGCCGTAGTGCGAATTACTGAGCGGGATTTAGGGCTTCAACAGTCACTTCGGACTTGGCGTTCCACAGCATCCAACCGAGACCCGCCGCTTCTACCGCGTCGATGCCCGCTCGAACCTGCTCTTCGTTGTAAGCGAAGTCTTGGAGCCAAGGCCTGACGATCACCTGACCCTGCGTTCTCTCCAGACCGTCGGCGAGGGCCAACTCGACCATCCGTCCTGGATCGTCATCCGGTGTGAACCCAAAGAAGCCGTCGGCATAGTGCGACGGATAGAGCATCGGCGAGATGACATCGACGATTGCTGCCACGTCTTCCCACTGTTGTCCGATGCCGCCGTCATCCTTTGCAGTCGTTAGGTAGCCGAAGATGTCTGCGGCCACCGCACACCCCATCGGCCTCAGCTCGCCGACCGCGCGGTTCAGAAACCCGGTTACAGCAGCAACTCTGACATCGGGAGTCACACCTCCGTCGAAGGTCGACGATTCGCTCCGCGAATCCGGGAAGCGGATGTAGTCGAACTGGATCTCGTCGATGCCCGAGCGGCAGGCTTCGACCGCAATCTCAATGCCGTACTCCTGAGCATCGGGATCAGTGGGGTCTAAGAACAGCTGTCCGTTGGCCTCGTAGGGAGATCCTGTCGAAGAATCCAGAACTGCCATCTCAGGCTTGCCGACAGCAGCAATCGGATCGTTGAACAGCACTATCCGACCGATCACATAGAGACCCTGTCCGTGGGCCGTCGTCACCACCGAGCTGAGGTCAAACGCATTGGTGTCGGCACCCACCTCGACCGCGGTCGGGTTGGTCGTGTTGAACCAGACCTGACCGGTTTCGTCCTTCAGGTCGATCATGAGCGAGTTCAACTCTGTGCTTGTTGCCATGTTGACGAAACGACTCAGCTCATCTCGGACACTCTCGCCCTGAATGTGGACCGCCCTCGCGACAAACGGTGACATCTCCACGATGGTCTCCCCCGTGCCTCCAGCCCAGGTGAACGAGGTCGGAACCCAGGCTGGCCGCTCGACTTCGACGCGACCTTCCTCTGCTCCCCTGATTTGGAAGTAGCCCTCCGCGTCCGACATCGCCGCCGCAGCGTCAGCGTCAACCAGGGCACCTTCAATCCCAACCCCATCGGCATCAACGACCCGCCCACGGAGCACCCGAGCCTTGAGCACCACATCAAAGCGCTCTTCGGGCCGGTCGCTGAGGGTCACCACTTGTCTTACATGGCCTGGTGCGCTGATCTCGAGCTCCTTCGAGGATCGAGTCCACACCATGTCTGCCAGTCCATCGGAACCGCTGGTCGCCACCTGCGTCCCGTCGACGTCGATCACAGCTGACGCCAAAGGTGAGCCAAGGTCATCGAGAACACGCAGCTCGTATGGATGGGAGCGGCCCAAGAACGACCATCCGGCCCAGGCCACCCAGACAATGGTGAACGCCACCAACAGTCGAAACTGGGTTCGGCGTGTCACTGAGCCAGAAAGAATACCGATGGCAGATGCCTATCAATCAATCTGGTTGCCAGATTCATCCAGGCTGGTTAGGTTTTCCACAGGGGTGATCGGAGCCCAATTTTGGCCAAAGCCATACAGGTCAAACAATCAAAAATCGAACGGGCTGCCAGCCCTTCGGACACCGTCGGGCTCTATCTCGACGAGGTCTCCGAGCACGAACTCCTGACCGCGGAAGACGAAGTCCACCTCGCCCGTGCCATGGAGCAGGGGAAGAAGGCAGCAGCGGTCCTCGACTCCGGTGATTTCAAGAAGTCGGAGCGAGCCAAGCTGATGCGAGCCATCGCCGCCGGCGAAGAAGCCAAGATGACTTTCATCCGCTGCAACCTCCGGCTGGTCATCTCCATTGCGAAGCGATACACAGGCCGGGGCCTCGATCTCCTCGACCTGATCCAGGAAGGCAACCTCGGTTTGATCAGGGCAGTCGAGAAGTTCGACTGGCGCAAGGGCTTCAAGTTCTCGACCTATGCGACCTGGTGGATACGCCAAGCGATAACCAGAGGGCTTGGCAACAACGGTCGAACCATTCGACTTCCCGTGCACATGGTCGATGTCGTTAGGACCGTCCATGACACCAAGCAGGCGCTTCACGACCAGTTCCACCGCACTCCCACTCTCGAAGAGATTTCAGACGCATCGGGCCTTGACCAGGAACGGGTGCTCGCCGCTCTCGAGGCTCCAGCCGAGACCGTCTCCCTCGACCGTCCCGTCGGAGAAGACGGGGATGCCTCGCTACAAGACTTCGTCCAGGATCGAGATGCCACCGACCCCGAGGACAACGCGGCGTCGGCCTGGCGCCGGGACCGCCTGATCAAGGCCCTCACTGTTCTCGACCACGAAGAACAACAGGTGTTGTGGCTCCGTTTCGGTCTAGATGGTGAGGAGCCCTGGACTCTCTCCGACGTGGGCAAAGTGGTCAACGCAACCAGGGAGCGGGTTCGTCAGATCGAAGCTCGTGGCCTTGCCAAGCTTCGCCACCCCTCCTGCGAGATCGACCTCAAAGACCTCGTCTAAGCCCGCAACCCGGGGTTGATATCGCCGTATCCGGCTGAAATCGGATCAGCTACGCACGTAGCGCACGAACAGCGATCGGTCTCCGTGGAGCATCCGATCCAGCTTCATCTCAACAGGAGGCTCGGCAGCCGGTCCGTGCGCCATGCGCGGCGAGTCGCCGGCGGCGGCCAAGGGGGCGATGGTCCACGCCATCTCATCGATCAGGCCTGCTGCGACGAACTGACCCATGAGACTTGGTCCGCCTTCGACCAGGACGGTGCCGGCCATCCGCAGATAGTGAGCGATACCGGAAGCGGAAAGGTCCCGGAGCACGATCACGTCAGCCACCTCTCCCAGTTCCTCGGCTCTATCCGGATCGGAGTCGGAGCCGGTGAGAAGAGTGACACGTTTGTCGGGGTCGCTGAAGACTCGAGCTCCGGGATCGACACTCAACCTCCCAGTGACGATGACCAGGTGTGGGGCAGGTCGACCGTGATACGACCGCATCGGGCCGTAGTCCTCAGCCTTCACGGTGCCCGAGCCCACCACCACGAAGTCGGCCATTGACCTCATCGCGAGGAACATCGCCTTGTCGTCATCGTCGTTGAGGGCGGAGGAACCGCCTTCGATGACTGCCGCCCCGTCGATACTCGTCACGAAGTTCGACATGATCCAGGGCCGCCCATCAGCGTGCCTTTCGAGCGACGACTGATATTCGAACGGGTCGACCTCAGGCCCGTCTGGTGAGTACCGAATCACTCACCGAAACCTAGTGAGCGTGTGCAGTTGTGCGCGTCTGGCACACAGAGCTGCACACGCTTAGGACAGCTACTCGCCTTCGACGATCCCAACGAGGTTGCCGAACGGGTCGTAGAAGAGCGCAAAGGTGACCATGTCGGGAATCTCGGTCTTGGGCACCACCGTCGACCCTCCGTTGGCTTCGATCTCGGCCAACTTGGCGTCGATATCCGCGACCTGCACGTAGATCGTTTGATAGGAAGGCATCTCTTCGCTGCCTTGGCCTATCGCACCGGCGACTCCCATGTCATCTCCGGCAGTCATGTAGTAGCCGTCGAAGCCCGGCGGTGTTTCGAACTTCCAGTCGAAGATGGCCCCATAGAACTCTTTCTGCTTGGCGCCGTCGGCTCCCATGAGCTCCCAATGGACAATCGGATTGGCTGACATCTTGCTCTCCTTTCGCACGGGCGTCTTCCCGTTTTCTACACCTATGACGAAAGAGCCACCACTAGATCGACAGCGGGTTTACCTTGGACGCGATGCGACGGCTAGCGATGGTGATCGCACTGCTCATCCTGGTGGCGGCGTGTTCGTCGGACGATTCCGCCGAATCGAACGCACCGGCTTCGACCACCACCACGACCGAGAGCTCGAACACCACCCAGGCTCCAGGCCCGATGGTGGTCAGGTCGCCGAGTTTTCAGGACGGAGAGCCGATCCCTGTCGAATTCACCTGCGACGGATCCGACATCAATCCACGCCTTGACGTAACCGACATTCCGACCAACGTCGACTTTGCCGTGCTGATCGTCGAAGACCCCGACGCTCCTCTCGGAACGTGGATTCATTGGGTCGAATACGACATCCCTGTTGAAGGCGGCACCCTCACCATCGAAGAGGCTGCCGGGCCGATCGGCGTCCAAGGCGTCAACAGCTGGAACCTGCCTGGTTACGGCGGGCCCTGCCCACCCGAGGGCGAGACCCACGAGTACATCTTCACGGTCTACGTCCTAAGCGAAGCACTTGGCCTGCCAGGCGGTGTCGAGGTTGAAATGGTCCGCCAGGCGATGACGGACGAGACGGTCGGTCAGACCGAACTCAGAGGCACATACGGGCGTTAAGCACCGAACTTCTCTCGGGCAATCGCCAGAGACCCCTGCCATGCCTCGGTCGAGCCCAGAGTCTTGAAACCCATCTCGATGTTGATGCCCAGCATTGGAGCGTTGGAGCCGGCGTTATCGGTCGTGATCAATTCGATCTCTGGATGGCTCGCGAGAACCGACTTGATGTTGGCTGCCTTCAACCAACGTCCAAGGCCTTTGTTTCGGTGGTCCGGATTCACTCCGGTGTCCCACTGCTCTCCAAGCTTCGGCTCTAGGTCCTTTGTGCGGATGGTCGTGTATCCGGCGAACTCACCTGTGGGAACGTGGACCGCGTAGCAGTGGTGAAGGACGCCCTTCCCGTCGTGAACCATCTGCTCATACTCCCGCATGAGCTCTGGAGTGATCTCCTCGTCCTCTGCCTCGTAGTCCTCTCGGGGAGCGGTGTTCATCACCTCGGCCAGCTTGCAGAAGTCTTCGATGATGTCGTCGGGCAACGGCGAGTCGACGTACCTCAGTTCGTAGTCGCTGGCACGTTCCGAAGCCTTCGCGATCCAACTGTCCATGAGGTCCACGTCGAGATCTGAGATCTTCAGCCCACTGTCACGGGAGATGTAGACCGCCTTGAGCCCAAGACGCTCCGGCAGACCGGCGTGTTCGGAGCCTTCGATTACCCACGTATCCATGCGGGGGCGGTTCTCCTTCTCGAGGGTTTCAAGGACCGGCTTGGCGAGAAGTCTGGCGATGCCTTTGCCGCGATGGTCAGGATGAACGGCAACACGACCGAACCCGTTGTCGAGGTTTTGAGCCATGTCGAGATAGATCACGGCGACGCCGACCACCTCATCGCCTTCGACTGCGGCCCACCGGTAGAGACGGAAGTGGTCCGTGCTCTCGGAGCGCCACGTGGCGATTTGCTGATCGACAGGGGTCAGCGGCTTGTCTGGATAGGTTTCCTCTTCCAGCAAGCAGTAGGTCTCCCACATCCTGGTGAGAAACTCGTCGGAGACCGACTCCATGTCGAGGTGGACTACTTCAGGCACGGCCGGAAACCATATTGAGGATTCCCAACCGATGCCTTGGAATTATCCGCCCGCGCCGATCTGGTCGAGACCACCGTTCACCGCCCAGTAGGCGACGGCTGCGATGGTCAGAATCACCAGTGTGGTGAGGATCCGCGATGAGCGACCCTGTGGGTCGCTGTTGAACGCCAAGTCAGTCGTCGTTGACTACTGAGTCGACTGCGTCAGCGACCTCGTCTTTGACATCCTCCGCAGCATCAGCGACTCCGTCAACGGCGTCTTCAACCTTTTCTGCAGCCTCGTCGGCCGGATCCGGCTTGAGCAGCCCCTTTTCGATGAGAACGGGGATCACCTGGTCAGCGATCTCTCGTGCCTGCTCTTCACCCATCTTCGGTGAAGCCTTGTCCACGAACATCGCTCGGGCCTCGGTCTCGGTCATGTTGGAAAGCTCACGACGCTTGGCGTCGAGCATGCGGCCGATGACAAAAAGGATGCCCGCAAAGATTGCGAACCGGATCATGAAACGAAGGATGTTTCTCTCGTTCTCCATGACTTCTTCCATGTACAAATACCTCCTGAGAGCCTGGACTTTACCCAACGCTGGGAATTGGATTTCGCAGCCTGGCTCGTAGCCCTTCACGGGGAGTGATCGTTCCCGTAGGTTCGGGTGAATGAGGTACGCGATCCTCGTCCTGGTCGCCGCTGGCCTCGCCTTAGGGGTCTTCTTTCTGTGGCCCGATCCCGACCAAGGCGACCCGACTCCCACTCAAGCTGTGACGACGACGACCACAACGGAGGACCCGGCCTCGACGACCTCGACGGGGGCCTCGGAGACCACGACGTCGACTGTCGAATCTCTAGTGGTGACGACCGTCGAGGAGGCGGAAGAGATCCTGCGAGAGCTGTGGTTTGGCTGGTTCGAAGGGATCTACAACGAAGACGAGGAACGGATTCGGGAGGTGGTGATCCTCGACGAATCGGTTGAAACGGCCAAGGAGAGTTTTGGCGTCGAGTTTCAGGCGGCGCCAAAGCCGGCGGACATCTCGTTTCGCGCGACTGAGGTTCTCCGGTCCGATGTCGAATGCGTGGCTGTCTGGACCACGCTCGTTCTAACAAGCTTCAGAGAAGGCGAATCGTCTGCCGTCGAAGTCTTGCGGTGGACTCAAGACGGGTGGAAGAGACTCTCGACCTGGGCATTCAAAGATGACCTTTGGGAGGCGGATTGCGAAAGCTCACTGCGCTCGTAGTTCTCATCGCCGCAATCCCGATATCGGCATCGGCTGAGACATTCTCCGCCTGTTGGACAGAGCGGGTTTTCGATCCAGTCCGTCTTGTAGAAACCCAGGTCACCGTCTGTCGGATCGCCGGCGGCGACGTCGTCGAATACGCCGACGACTCCTCGGTCCCTTCGACTCTCTACCCCAACCTCGGGACCGACCTCACCGGTCAGTGCTGGTACTACACCTCCGCACCCACCGACTACGTGATCCTCGTCCAGTTCGGTGACGGCAGCGCCGAGATCGGATTCGACACCGACCCAGGGGTGCCGGGAGGCATCATCGCCATCGGCCCGACGCTCCCCCGCTGCACCTCCGAGCCTGTGCCGGCGGCCGACCCCAGGGCAGATGCTTGGGAGTACGTCATGGCCTACATCCACGATCCACCCGCACCCGATCTCAGCCCGGCCCCGGGTCACGGTGTTACCGGAATGGAGACCTACGTCGGCGTTGAGGTCCCGGCTGACCACGACGCCACACTCAGCTCAGGTGCCACCAGCCTCGATGTCGAGATCGACGTCTCGGCGGTCATCGTCAGGTGGGGCGACGGGACCGACTCGACCTACCCCCCGACCGATGAGGTACTCATCGGATACCCCGACGGCTCGGCCACACACGTCTACGAACACAAGGCCGAGCACGACATCACTGTCGAATACGACTGGACCGCACGGTGGCGAGTCTCCGGCGGTTCCTGGGAGTTCTTACCCGTCCCGAACACGACAACGTCACTTGCGTATCCAGTCGCTGAGGTCGTCTCCAGGCTCGACGGTTGATCCAATACCCTCGACATGTCGTATGTTCAGGCCCATGCCTATCTCCCAATCTCCTGTCCTGGTCACCGGGGCGACCGGATTCGTAGCTGCTGAACTCGTCAAACAACTCCTTGCTGCGGGCTATCGAGTTCGCGGAACCACTCGAAACGTCGAGAAGGCAGTGGAGCAAGGCGAGCTGACCTCTCTTCCCGGGGCATCAGAGCGTCTCGAGCTGGTGGCCGCCGACCTCAACGAGCCTGGGGCGTTCACCCCACATATGACCGACGTCGAATATGTCCTCCACACGGCGTCGCCGTACATCCTCCAGGTCGACGACCCGCAACGTGACCTCGTTGATCCGGCAGTCAATGGCACCATGTCGGTTCTCCACTCCGCTGCTGAGACTCCCTCGGTCAAGAGAATCGTGCTCACCTCCTCATTCGCTGCTGTCTCAAACGGAGGGCGGGACGAGCCCTACAGCGAAGCCGACTGGAATGAGGAGTCATCCCTCACGAACGGTCCATATGCCTACTCCAAGACGATGGCTGAAAGGTCAGCCTGGGATTTCATGGAGGAAGAGAACAGACACTTCGACCTCGTCGTCATCAACCCGGTCGGTGTGATCGGCCCCTCGGTCGTCAACCGCGTGAACCAGACCCACGAGTTCATGATTGGGATGACCAACGGGCAAGCCCCGGCGATCATCGACATGTCTTTCCCGATCGTTGACGTGCGGGACGTCGCCAAAGCACACATCCTCGCCATGGAGACACCCGAAGCACACGGCCGCTACCTCACCTCGGCCGGAGCCCCTCCCTTCCGTCGTTACATCGACGTCATGAATGACGCAGGGCTCGATGAGCACTACGAGTTGCCGAAGCTCGGTCTCGACAACCCTGTCGGCAGCCTCGTGGTCAAAGGCCTGATGCTCACCCAGCCCAAGGGAGTCCGAGAAGCGGTCTCGCCCAATCTTGGCGCCAAGTTCGATCTCAACACGTCCAAGATCGAGAACGAACTCGGCATGGATTGGATGGACATCGACACATCGATCCACGACCAGGCGATGGATCTCCACGAGAAGGGCTACTTGGGCAAGCAGCCGGACTGACGTACTCTCGACGTCTCCGCATGACCCGAACCCGAGTCGCTGCTGCATCCACCCTTGTCCTCGCCCTCGCCTGGGCGTTGTTGATGCTGGTCACCGCCGACCGTCAGCCCCCGACGCTGCACGTGATCACGACAGGCACGGAAACGACGACAACCCAGGCCGACTTCGAGGCTTTGGTGCAGACCGAGTCAGTTGGCGGTGATCTCGACGAAACAGAAGAGGATCTGACCGAGGAACTCCTCACTCCGCCTTCAACCACAACAACAACTGTCGCCACCTCCACAACCACCGCAGCAGCCACGCAACCCCAGCCCCGACCCAGCACCGGGACCACCAGTCCTCCGCCACCCCCGTCAACAACCACGACGCAACCACCCGCCCAGACGGGTGGGTTCGATGGCGGGGCTGAATCGCAGTTCGCAGCGTCGGTCAACTCTCTCCGCACTTCAAGCGGACTACCCGCGCTATCGAGAAACGGTTCACTCGACTCTTATGCCAGGAGCTGGGCCAAGAAACTTGCCGAGGACGGAAGCCTCAGCCACTCCAACATCGGTTCTTTGCTGCCTCCTTGGAGTGCCGCCGCTGAGAATGTGGGTACCGGAGGCTCGGCCAGCGGCGTCTTCGACGCACTGGCGTCCAGCTCAGGACACCGCTCGAACATGTTGGGCGAGTACACCGATTTCGGAGTCGGCGCCTACCGGGACACTGAGGGCCGTCTTTGGACGGCACACGTCTTCACGCGCTGAATCGCCTTAGTGTTCGCCCATGGCTGAGCTCAAGACGCAACGGAATGACGGCGACGTCGACGCATTCCTCGAATCCGTTGACAACGAGACTCGACGACGAGACGCCTTCGTCGTCAAGGATCTCATGACCGAGATCACAGGCGACAAAGCCGAGATGTGGGGAACCTCGATCGTTGGGTTTGGCGCCTATCGGTACGGCAAGGACAACGACCGGGAATGGATGAAGGTCGGCTTCTCTCCGAGGAAGCAGTCGTTGACTCTCTACATCATGGATGGGTTCAGCGACTACGAAGGTCTGCTCGAGGATCTTGGTCCTCACTCGACCGGTAAGTCCTGCCTCTATATCAAGGACTTGGAGAAGGTCGACAAAGCGACCTTGACCGATCTGATCACGAAGTCGGTCGCTGCCGTGGAGGCACGCGGCTAACCGAGTTGCCCAAGCGGGGGGCGGTCGTAGCCTCCCCCTATGACTCTCACAGAACGCTTCGATGCGGTCGATCGGGCAGTCACATCCTGGATGGCCCGCAACGGTGTCACTCTTCTCCGCTGGAGCATTGGGCTCATCTTCATCTGGTTCGGAGCCCTGAAACTCGTTCCTGGGATGAGCCCAGCTGACGAGATCGCAACCGACACGACGATGAAGCTGACGTTCGGTTTGCTCAGCGAAGACGTGGCCCGTCTGGGGCTGGCCTGTCTGGAACTAACAATCGGGATCGGGTTGGTCACCGCACGCTATCTGCGGCTGACGCTTCTCCTGCTCTTCGCACAGATGGCGGGGACGATGACGCCTTTGATCCTCTTTCCGGAACGGATCTGGACCGAGTTCCCGTTTGTCCTGACTCTCGAAGGTCAATACATCTTCAAGAACGCCGTGCTGATCTCAGCCGGCTTCGTCATCGGAGCAACCGTTCGAGGCGGCCGTTTCGTCTCCGAGACCGACTGAACCACCGACGAACCCAGGGTTGTGACCTGCGCATAGCGAAGTCCACAACCCAGGGTTCGCAGACAAGTGGTTGACATGTGAGTGTTTACTCACATATAGTGACAGTCATGGACGAAGTGTTCAGAGCCATCAACGACCCAAGCCGTCGCCGTCTCCTCGATGAACTTTTCGAGCGGGATGGTCAGACACTCGGCGAGTTGTGCAGCTACCTCCCCGAGATGACGAGATACGGCGTCATGAACCATCTCAAGATTCTCGAAGAGGCGGATCTGGTAACAACCCACAAGCAGGGCCGCCAGAAGTTCCACTACCTGAACCCCGTCCCTATCAGGCTGATCCAAGATCGCTGGATCAGCAGAATCGCCGAGCCAAGAGTCGGAGCGATCGCCGGCGTCAAGGCTCGCGTGGAAAAGGGAGAACCCGCCATGGATCAGCCGATCCACGTCTACAAGTCCTTCATCCGCGGCTCGGCCGAGGATGTGTGGGACGCAATCACCAACCCTGAAAAGACCGTTCAGTACTTCTACGGCACTGCCGTAGAATCGGAATGGGAGGTCGGGGCACCGATGAACTACAGCTACCCCGACGGAAGCGCCGCTTCAGAAGGGCACATCATCTCAATCGACCCGCCCAAGCGCATCGAATTCATGTTCCACGCAATGTGGGACGAGGAGCTGACCGCAGAAGGTCCGGTCCGAGAAGTGTGGGCTTTGAGCGAGATGAGCGGCATGGTCGAGCTCAAGGTCGAGCTCTATGACATCGGACCCAAGAACCTCGCGGACTTCAGCGAAGGCCTGCCGTACATCATCGCCGGCCTCAAGAGCCTGGTGGAGACCGGAGAAGCCCTCCCCTCCCCAGGCGCCTAGCCCATTCTGTGAGGATCTGGTGGTCTCACCGACCTCTAGATCCTCACAGAACGGTCACTGCACGCAGAACCAGTTTCCTTCGGGGTCGTGCATCTCGATCCAAGTCTCTCCGGCCATCCCCGACGCTTCCCGATGGAACGTGGCCCCAAGAGCTTCGAGCCGCTCCCTCTCAGCATTGAGCGCGGCTGGTCGATCCTCCACTTCCCCAACGGAGTTCACGTCGATGTGCAAGCGTTGGTTGGGGGCGCCCGCGTCCCAACGTTCGAACAGCAACCTCGGCCCGAGGCCGTCAGGGTCTACCGCGGCTGAGATGTCGTTGCGCTTGTCCTCTGGGATGCCCACCGCATCCGCGAACTGGTCCCACGTGTCGAATCCGTCCGGGGGCGGCTGGAGTATGTAGCCAAGCGCAGCCGACCAGAACTCGGTCATCCGCGCCGGGTCGACACAGGCAAACACGATCTGAATTGACGAGCTCACCCCTTCCAACCTACTGACCCGGCTTCTAGAATTACGTCCGGCGGCTGGGGTGAGGAGCTGACTTGTCCAGAAAACGAACGGGCCTGGTCATAGGTAAAGACTTTCGGCCACCTGAGGGGGCGCCACACAGTGACTGGTGTTTCCTGACAGTCGAGATCTCCGAGTCAGACAGAATTACATTCCGTTTGCGGCGCGATCTCGTCTCCAAGGCCAATGTTGGCGACATCATCGCGTTCAAAGAGCCCCGCAAGCAGAACGATCCGGTGACTCGCCTCTCGCGCCTGGCCAGCAAACCCGGCCTGCTCCCACCGGTCAACTAGGAGAGAAACCTGGCGACGATCCGGGCGAACTCTTCCGGCTGTTCCATCAGCCACCCATGTTCCGCGTTTTCGACCTTCACATATTCAGCTCCATCGACGGCCTGCAGATATCGCTTCGGATGCTCCGGTTTCACGATCTGATCCGAGCCGCCCTCCACGATGAGCGTTCTCGCGGAGATCGCGAGACCGTCAGGGAACGGATCCTCGTCGAAACGATCAACCCGAGCCGCAGACCCTGGAGGCATTGTGACCAGCGACACCGCCCGCCCGAAGTCAGCAGCCAGGAACTCATCCGAGAACATCGTGCGCAGTGCGCGCCGCATGAAGTCCTCTTGCGATTCGCTGTCTTCAGGCACGGGGTCCGGATCGACAATCAGCATGGTGTCTTCGAAGCCGGCCACCGGGAACGCCAACACGACCCCATCCACTCGATCTCCATGTTCAGCTGCGAGGCCGTATGCCGTCATCGCCCCGCGACTCAGCCCGACCAAGACCGCCGAGTCAATCCCAACAGCGTCCATGACACTCAGCACATCGTCCACCTGTTGCAGCGCTGTTCGAAACACCGTGTCGTCAGCGCCTGACCCATAGTCAAAGTTGGTGACCCGGTAGCCCATGTTCGCCAGGGCTTCGGCCGATCCCCTGGTCCAAGGCATTGGAACGGCCGTCCCTACGAACACGACGTCGGGCCCCTCGCCAGCGATCTCCACCTCAGCTGTACACCCGTTGCAATCGACCAACTTCTGCATCCGCCTATCTTGGCGCAATGCTTCCGAACGAACTGGCTGAACTGCACCTTCCTTCTGACCCATCGTTTTCGCCCGATGGCTCGAGTCACGTCTATGTCGTGACCACACCAAACCTCGAAGAAGACCGCTACGACAGTCAGATTTGGGTCGATGGAGAGCCATTCGACGACTCTCAGCGGGACTCAAATCCGCGCTGGACTCCTGACGGGAGCGGCCTCGCTTTCCTTCGGATGGACGAGAACGACAAGAAGCAGGTGTTCGTCAAACGCGTCACTGACGACGAACCGAAGCAAGTCACCGATTTCGAGCTGGGTGTCTCGGCTGTCGAGTGGTCGCCCGCGTCGGATCAGCTCGTGGTCGTAGCCACCACCTATACACGCGAATGGGAGGGACTGGACGATGACGAGCGGAAACGCCGACCCCGGCGCATATCGACTGTGCCCTTCCGGTTCGATCAATTGGGCTGGATCGACGATCGACGCCGACACGTGTGGCTGATCGATCCGGACGGAGACGCTGACCCCCGTTGCTTGACCGAAGGCGGAAACGACGAAGTTGAGCCCGCTTGGTCGCCTGATGCTTCAAAGATCGCCTACCTCACTCATACCGCGGAACACAACGGGCTCGAATCGGGCAATGAGCTTTGGGAGGTTGAGCTCGAGTCGGGCTCACAACGTCAGATCGGTGATATCGGGTGGCACAGCAAAGCCTCATACTCCCCGTCTGGTGCACTTCACTATCTCGGAAACTGCAACCCGATCTACCCCGTCGACTCCCAGCTGCACCGCATTGAGGCCGACGGATCGGTCACCAACCTCACCGGCCATCTCGACCGTGGATCGGTCTCACTTGCCGCTGGACCGGCACAGATCATCTGGGATGGAGTGGATGCGGTCGTCGCCCTCGAGGACTCCGGGAAGGTCGGCCTTATTCGGGTTTCCCCCGACGGTGAGGTGACCCCTTTAATCGAGGGCGACTGCGTTGTGACTGGATTCGACGTCCACGAGGGACGTGTCATCTCCACCACATCGAAGTCTTACCGACCGACTGAGGTGTACGTCGACGACGACCCCATCTCCACTTTCAACACAGAATTCGATGTGATCGACGGCGAGCATTTCACGATCGACTCCGAGGGAACCGAGCTGGACGTCTGGGTCTTCCTCCCCGTGGGTGACGACTCGGTACCTCTTCTCCTCAACATCCACGGAGGGCCCGCATCGCAGTATGGGTTTGGCTTCTTTGACGAGTTCCAGGTCTATGCGGCTGCGGGGTATGGCGTGGTCGCAACCAACCCACGTGGATCGTCAGGGAAAGGGCTCGACCATCTCGACGCGGTGCGCGGAGAGGGCTGGGGCGTCGTCGATCTGGCTGATATCAGGGCAGTGGTCGAGGCGGCCTTAGCCAGATACGAGCGTCTCGATGCACAACGGATGGGGGTCATGGGAGGCTCTTACGGCGGATTCATGACCGGATGGATCATCGGCCAAGAAGACCGATGGCGCTCGGCAGTTGTGGAACGAGCCCTCACCAGTTGGACGTCGTTTGCCGGTACCTCAGACATCGGTGGTGTTTTCCCACACAACTACCTCGACAACGAATACCCCAACGCCTGGGACACATGGTGGGAGAAGGGCCCTCTATCGCTGGTCCACAACGTTTCCACACCAACACTTGTCATCCACTCTGAAGAGGACTGGCGGTGTCCAATCGAACAGGCTGAGCAGTACTTCATGGGCCTGCTCCGAAACGGGACGACCGCGGAGATGCTTCGATTCCCGGGGGAAGGCCACGAGATGTCACGCTCCGGGAAGCCAAAGCATCGGCAAGAGAGATTCGAAGCAATTCTCGATTGGCACAACCGCCACTTGAAGTGACCGGATTGCCACGGAATGTGGCTGCCGACTGGGCAGACTGTCCGCACCTAGCCAGGAGGATGGTCGTTGCGGAAGTTCTGGAAGAGCCTGTTCTCACAGGAGTGTGAGCACAAGCACACCCTCATCGTTTCGTCTGTAGGCGTCAGACGAACAGTCTGCGAAGCGTGTGGAAACATCTCATTCCGGATGGCCCCGAACCTCGCCCAGACGCAGAACATCGCAACAGCTGACGACCTGCCGAAGGTCTCAGGTTTCTGATCTGACCGACCCTCACATCCTGCGAGCCGGCGACGCTCCCACGCCGTTCACTGCTGAAGAAATCCGTGCCGCCTGCCCAGAGGGACGAACTGTGACCACCGTGACTGTCGCAGACGGCAGCGAATCTGTGTCAGTGACACGTTTCGCCGACTGCGACTCTGAAGGTGCGACCCTTGTGGTCGGAGAGCAGTCTCATCGGTTGGCTTGGACAGACCTCCAGGGCCACGCCTCATTCCCGGCTCCGGCAACTCAGATCACGGAGGAGACCATCACCACCCCTCTCGGCACATACGACTGCCTTCTCTACACGGTCGAACGCAACAACGACACCCACAGGTTCTGGTTCGCTAGAGCTCTCCCTGGCATGCCGATCAAGAGGGAGACGGTGGCGGGAGACCTCGTCGTCTCCACAGCCACCGTCATTTCCAACATCACCTAGAAGTCGAGGAATGCCTCTTCTTCTAGGTCCCCGAGTGACGACTTCATGATCCCGCCCGGCGCAATCGTGTACACCGAATCGCCGATCACGATGCTTCGTTGGATCTGAGCCTGATAGTCCCAGTCATCGGCTCCTGGGTGGGACACAGTGCCTACCTCAGAGAGCTCACCATCCTCCGAGACGCTCAGGCCTATCGCACCCATCCGAATACCTTCACTCTTGTCATCCCACCACCATTGCTGGAACGGAACCATCGCTAGACCATCCCAGTACAGGAAAGCGTGGTGGTTGTATTCGATCTCGGACTGCGATCCCTCCGACAGGGTGTAAGTGTCGACACGTGTTGGGTTCTCGAGATCTGTCACATCGAAAACCGAGACTTGGGTCCCGCGAATCTGACCCTCGTCGGTTGCGTCCTGGCCGACACCCATGAGGAGTCCTTCGCCGAGAGGATGGAGGTAGGCGGAGTAGCCAGGGATCTTCAACTCCCCAACCATCTTCGGCTGGGAGTGGTCCGAGAGATCGATGGTGTAAAGGGGATCGACCTGGCGGAATGTGACCACATATCCAACGTCACCCATGAAGCGGACCGAGTAGATCTGTTCGGTCAACCCCAGCCCATCGACCAACCCGACCGAAACGAGGTTGTCCCCAAAGTCTCGGAGGATCGTGACCCGCGATTCGGAATCAGGTCCGCTCCCCCACCAGTTCGGTGTGGTCGTCGAGGCGACACGGAGATCACCCTTGTGCTCATCCATTGAGAACTGATTGAGCAGGTAGCCATCAACTGAGCCGCTTGCGATGTAGCTCGTTCTCGCGGGATCGGAGATATCGAACTTGTGGATCTCAGTCACCGGACCGTCTGGCGCATCATCGTCACCCTCCGCAAGCCAGCGAACCGTCTGCCAGTTCTGGGTGGCCACGTAGAGGCTCTCGGCCGACGCATAGACGGTGTGGCCGGTGGCAACGAGACCGGTGGCGTCCGCGACTTCGAGCCCCGACCCAAGATCAATCGTCACCACCGAAAGCATGTCCAGCCCAGAGAACTCCTCGGGGTGAGCCGCCCGCTCACAGTCGAACAGGGTTCCCTCGGAGGTCACCGATCCGTCTGCGTTGGTCACCACGAAGTATGGAATCCAGTTCTCGGGCTCAGAGTTCCGAACGATCTCTTTGTTCTCTTCGACCGCTTTGCGCTCAGCTCGCAGCCCCGCACCCTCTGGGTATGACCATTCGAAGCCCACCGGCGATGACGTCATGACCAGCCTGACCGTGTCGTCGATCATGCGGCCCGAAACGAATGAGCCGTCGATGGTCATAGTTCTAACGATCTCAGGGTCTCCCGAGATGTCGACTTCGACAATCTGAATCGTCGGTGAGCTCCAGACGTCGGGTCCTATGGCATCAGCACTCTCGGCCGCAAAGGGGATCGGATGATGACTCCAGGCAGACCCGAACATCAGCACCTTGTCTCCCGAGAGAAACAGGTTCTGGACTGAGAGACCACCCAGGCTCATACGTCCTTCGACTTGAGGGCTCTCGCCAACGACGTCGACGACAATCAGTTCGCCATTTGCAATCAGAACGATGCGTTCGCCATCGGTCTTGGCGATGTCTGGCTCATCGACACCTTCGACCTGGACGTTGGTACCGCTGAAGTTCTGCGCTCCATCACTACCACCCGCGGCAGGTGACGACTCGAGGGTTCCACCGTCCTCAGCTATCGCGTCGAATCCGAACCGCCAACCCGGCCACCACTGCCCGCTATTCAGGCCATATGGACCGACGAGATCTACCGCGTTTTCGATCATGTAGTCGAGAAACGAATCGCAAGCGTCGAACTCGACGAGCGATCCGAAGGCCCTCACCGCATTTGGTTCGGGTGTAGTTCCCCCAGGAAGTGTGGACAGTGTTGTGTCCGTCGCTGACCCACCTGTAGTGCAAGCGCTGGCGGTGAGTGCGGTCAGCACACCCGCTATCAAAAGGCTCCTCGTCCGACGCATTTCTTCGCTCCTCAGCTATCGGTCTCGGGTCTTTGATGCACAAGGGACCGGTTTCGGTTCCCTCGGGTTCATGTGTGAGCAGATGAGCCGCCCACGGCGGCTCATCTGCTCACACGCAAGAGTCACGAGCGGAAGCGGTCGAACGGTTCCAGGACGATGCCGGCGTCGATGAGTGCGACACCGACTTGGTCGACGATTGGTCCAAAGTCAACGTCGTCAACGGACAAGAGGGGGTCCGAATCCAGAAGATCGAGGGCCTCGGTGAAACGGATCCCGTCCGGGTCGACGTCGTCCAACTGGTTCCAGGAGATTGGGGTGGCAACAGGAGCACCACTACGAGCGCGGAGCGACCACGGCACAACCGATGTCGAATACGGGGCATTGCGGAGCCAGTCGACAAAGACCCTGCCTTTGCGCTCGACCTTCTTGAATTCGAGAGTCATCAAGTCGGGATGAGCATGAGCAGCGAGAGCAGCGATTCCTCGGGTCACGACAGAAGCGTCCGCCGCTTCCAGACCGGAGGCCGCCCGCGCTCTCAGGTGATATCCGTTGGAGCCTGAAGTCATCAATCCGGTCTCTATGCCGAAGACCTCGACGACAGACCTGAGTGCCCACGCAGCTTCCCTCACCTGGGCGGTGGAACCCGGCTCAGGGTCGAGGTCCCAGATGAGCCAGTCCGGGTTCATCGGTTGAGACACAGTCGAAGGCGGAACGTGAAACGTGAGAACGCCAAGGTTGGCGAAGGCGGCCACCCCCTGACGATTCATCAGGACGGGATACTCGGTGACGCCGCCGTCCCTCGGGACCTCATGACGCGCCACGACGTCGGCTCCGAGATGACTTGGTGCGTTCTTCTGCATGAAGCCTTTGGCAGCCAAACCCTTGGGATACCTCTCGACGGTCAGGGCACGGTCCTCCAGGTACGGCCACATCGCTTCGCTGACTGCCTCGAAGTACGCAACCACCTCACCCTTGGTGATGCCATCGTCCGGATAGACGACTCGGTCAGCGCTGCTCACTTCCACAGGACGAGCCTATTTCGACGAACGACAGCCGAGAGTCTCGTTCTCGATCTACCGTTGGAACATGACCGATGCAGCAGTGCTGAGAGACTTCGCCAGCCTCCTGGCCATCCCCAACGTCACAGGTGAGATAGCTGACCTCCGCTTGAACGCTGAGGAAATCGTCCGAAGGTTCGAGGCGGTCGGCGCCAGCATGGAGATTGTGGAACTTCCGGGAGCAGCACCCGTCGTCATCGGAGAGCTCAGATGCCCCAATCCGACTGCAGTACTCGGTGTCTACGTCCACTACGACGGACAACCTGTTGACCCTTCCAACTGGACCACTCCCCCGTTCGAGCCCACCTTGAAGAGCGGCGACACCGTTCTCGACTTCCCCGACGAGGGAGAGCAGGTGGATCCCGAATGGCGGATCTATGCCCGTGGAGCGTCAGACGACAAGACACCGCTCTGTGTCATCCCGGAAGCCATTGCCAGCGTCGCACACCGCAAAGTCGACCTCGTCTTCCTCTTCGAAGGTGAGGAAGAGTCGGGTAGCCCCAACCTCGGTCGCTACATGGAGCACCTGCAGGATCGTCTGGCCGCCGACGCCTGGCTTCTGTGCGATGGTCCGGTCCACCAATCCCGCAAACCCCAGGTTTCATTTGGAGCCAGAGGCTTCACCGGATTCCACCTCACCGTGTACGGCCCGTCACACGAACTCCACTCCGGTCACTATGGCAACTGGGTACCCAATCCAGCACTCGATCTCGCCAGACTTCTCGCCACCTGCAAAGACGCCGACGGGAACGTCACAATCGAGGGCTTCTACGACGACACCAAACCAATCTCAGAAGCCGACCAACTGGCAATGGATGCCTTGCCTGATATCGAAGATCAACTCATTGCCGACCTGGGATTCGGGGCCGCGGAGAACTCGGAAGCTGGCTACCCCGAACGCCTCATGGTCCCGAGTTTCAACCTCCGCGGCATCGAATCAGCGGCAGCCGGGAGCAATGCCCGCAACGTCATCCCGGCGGAAGCAAAGGCGTCCGTCGACATCCGGCTCGCAGCCGGAGATGACCCGGTTGTGATGCTCGATCGGGTCCAAGCCCACCTAGAGGCTCAGGGCTACACGGTTCTCGATCGGGATCCCACCCCGTCCGAGAGAAGGACCCACCGTCATCTGGCGAAGCTCGAGCGAGAGGTCGGATATCGAGCGGTCCGCATTCCCATGGAGTCTGCGCTCGCCTCGGTCCTTCTCGACGTCTGCCACAGGGCGTCTGGCGAAGAAGTCGTGGCCCTCCCCACCTTCGGAGGCTCAGTTCCTTTGTATCTGTTCGAGGACATTCTTGGCGCACCCGTGGCGGTCCTCCCGATAGCAAACCATGACAACAACCAGCATTCACCCGACGAGAACATCCGCGTGGGCAACATCCAATATGGAATCGAGCTCTGGAAGACCCTTCTCACCACCGACTTCGAGGGAATCGGATGAAGGAGCGCCTATCTTTCCGGCGGATGTCCCAATCTGACACCAGCATTGCCGAGCGAGCCAAGCCGACCACGGATCAGGGTGACGACGACGCGATCGCCCACATCGTGATGAAAGACGACCAGATGAGGGGCTATCTGACCGGAGAACCCATCAAGGCCCTTTGCGGCAAGGTGTGGACACCTACCCGTGACTATGAAGGACTTCCCGTCTGTGCGAAGTGTGTCGAAGTGCGTGACCGTCTCATCGCAGGCATGACAAGCCTCAACTAAACCAACCACCGAACGTGGCCTATCGCCATGTTGAGCGGTCATGTATGATCCGATCAGCGGGTCGAGCTGGGTGTTACGACAGGAGTGACATGACTGAGTTCGATGGCCGATTGAGAGTCCTTGGACAGACCGGATTCCCCCTCGGTGTAGAGATCGACTTGAAGACCGATCGCATGGTCGTCACCACTGGCGGCCAGAAACTCGCTGACTGGTCGCTGGCCGACATCCGGATTACACCCACTTCGAGCGGATTCCGCATCGAAGCCGAGGGTGAAGAGGTGATCCTCAATGTCACAGATTCCGAAGCATTCACCAGCGCCATCGGAAATCACCTGATAGAGCTCTAGGCGACCTTCTAGGGTCTCCGGCCATGAGAGACCTGATCAAGACACTTGCGCTGGCGTTGGACAACGACGACTACACCACTGCGCGCACCGCCCTCTCAGATGATGTTCGCTATGAGGTGAAGGGTGAGGTACTCCGGGGCCCGGACGCAGTGCTCCAGAGCTATGAGCAGGCCTCGATCATGGCCCACGAGCTATTCGATGCGGTCGGATACGACCACGAGATCGGAGAGATCGAAAGTGACCAAATCACCGTCGACTACACGGACGCTCTGACGATCGGCGACGAGACCCTCGTTCACCATGCCCGCCAGATCTACACCGTGGACCCCGACCGAGGAGTCATTGAAATCGTGAACGTCGAACTCCCGGGCGAGTCAGCGAAAGTCGACGAGTTCCTGGCAAGGCACGGAAAGTCTCGCTGATCGAGCTCACTTGAGAAAAGAGCGGACCACTTCAAGGGTGTCCGCTTCAGCGGCGCTCTTGTCCTCTCGGTAGCCCTTCACCCGAGCGAACCTCAGCGCGACCCCTCCCGGGTATCTGGTGCTCCGTTGCACCCCGTCAAACGCGATTTCATAGACAACCTCGGGTTTCACAAACACGACGTGTCCGTCTCGACTTGCCTCGAGAGCCAGGAACTTGGTTGTCTGCCACTCCAGCATCTCGTCGGTCAGACCCTTGAAGGTCTTGCCCAGCATCACGAATGAATCACCGTCCCGCGCACCGAGATGGAGGTTCGACAACCAGCCCTGTCGCCGACCCGAACCCCATTCCACAGCAAGGATGACCAGGTCAAGC
Organism: Acidimicrobiia bacterium; assembly: GCA_028284765.1. Taxonomy (GTDB): domain Bacteria; phylum Actinomycetota; class Acidimicrobiia; order Spongiisociales; family ZC4RG35; genus JANQRA01. The sequence continues at coordinate 48,940 of JANQRA010000011.1, read as the reverse complement.
GTGTGTGTGGGCTTCACCTTGCGCCAGCCACTACCCCGTCGCCCGGCTGCGTAGGGCTGTTCCAGATCCTTGACCACGACACCTTCGAAGCCGTTTGCAACCGAGTCGGAGAAGAAGCGTTCCCCCTCTTCGGGATTGTTGGTGACAATCGAGGCAACTCTCCTCTGTTTTGGGACGACCTCTTCGAGTCGCGCACGCCGGATCTCGAGCGGAAGATCGATCAGATCCTCGCCGTTGTGGTGGAGCACGTCGAAGTAATAGCCGCCGAACGTTTCGGGCCGGCCCGGCACCCGATTGCTCATCGAGTCTTGGAACGACATCGGAACGCCTGAGTCATCGACGAGCAGCCCCTCCCCATCGAGGATGAGTTGGTCGGCATCGAACGCGAGTGCCTCTGCAACGACTTCGTTCATGTCGGCCGTAACGTCGCGAAGATTGCGAGAGAACACCCGAACCTTCTCGCCATCTTTGTGCACCTGAAGCCGCAACCCATCGAGTTTCTGCTCAACGACCATCGGCACCTCTGAGTCCAGAGCTTCGGTTACCGATTGTGCTGTCTTGGCAAGCATCGGCTGAAGCGGGGTCAGCAACTCCAAGCCAGCATCCGCCAAGCTCTCCGGCCCTTCGATAAGGGCCTTGGCTGCCGCGATAGTGAGATCACCCTCGAGCATTGCCGCACGGCTGACTCTTGGGGCCGGGACACCAATCGCCTGGGCAACTGCTTCGGCCATGACCCCTTCCAGCGCTCCTTGCCGCAAGTTCCTGAGAATCAGCCCGCGCAGAAACTCCTGCTCCGGCTCGGTTGCTGCGGCGAAGAGCTCTGAGAGCCGAGCGGCCCTCTTGGCCTTCGAACCAGGACCGGAGGTGTTTGCAATGTCTTCCAGAACCCGATCGACGTCAGAGACCTCGAGCCGTGGAGCCTCGGCGGGCGATTCCTCGACTGCATACACGGCGGAGTAGCCGACACCAAGCGGTGACTGAACCGGATGACCCGAGAGATAGGACACCGCCACCTGAGCTTCACCCGGGTCGAGTCGCTTCAGAAGAATCGCGAGCAGCTCGACCTTCTCCGTCCTCGAACTCGTTGCCGAAACGGTGTTGCTCGTCTCGACGAGTTCGTGGAGAAGCACCGCGCTAGCTGATCACACCGGCGAGAGTCGCAAGCTGGTCGGCCGGATCATCCCCTAGGGCTTGTATGCCGACGTGATCGGCACCCGCATCGAAGTGGGCCTGTAAGCCCGCTGCCACTTGATGGACGGTGCCGTGAAGACCAAGAAGATCAATCAACTCGTCAGAGCCCCCATCCGACAGGTCTTCCTCGCTCCACCCCTCCCGGAGAAAACTCCGGTGGTAGTTGGTGAGCCCGAGGTATCGGCGTGCGTTTGACCGTATCCGCTCCCTTGCCTCCGCCACATCTGTGGTGAGCATGATCTTCTGCTCAGGCGCTAGAAGCACCCCCTCGCCAATGATCTCCCTGGCCAGCCGAGTGTGTCTCGGAGTTGTGATGTAGGGGTGGGCTCCGGCGGTGCGCTCCGCCGAGACGCGCAACGCGAGGGGCCCCAAAGCGGCAAGGATCATGCCGTGTTTGGGGACTCCACGTTCGTCGAGCGTGGCGAGATAGGACCGGACCTTGTCCATCGGCTTCTGATACTCGCTCGTTGCTTCGGGGTGACCCACCCCGACACCTAGTAAGAAGCGATCAGCGTGGCGTTCGGCGATGCGCAAATACGACTCTCCGACCACCGTTGCATCGTCTTTCCACATATTGACGATGCCGGTGGCGACAGCAATCCGGTCAGTCTTGTCGAGGATTCGTTCGATCAACTCGAGATCACCCGGTGGAGACCCGCCGATCCAGAAGGCGGTATAACCCAGGTCTTCAGCAAGGCGAGCGAAGGCGGGTGTCGCTTCCGATGCACAGGTCCAAACGCCGTAGCGTCCGATATCAACAGTCATGAAGGCACCTTATCCGCCGCCACCGACACCGACAGACGGAACGTGACCCTACGAGTCGACCTGATAACTTCGTCCGACATGAACGACGCCAACTGCTCCCATTTTGCGGCCCTTGCTGAAGTGGCTGAGCCCACTTCTTCTGGCTGCCGACAGTGCCTCGACGTTGGAGACACTTGGGTTCATCTTCGATCGTGTCTCCTCTGTGGTCAGGTTGGGTGCTGTGACAGCTCCAAGAATCGGCACGCACGAGGTCACTGGCAGGGGCACCCCGATCACCCACTAGTCAGATCGATTGAGCCTGGTGAGACGTGGAAGTGGTGTTTCGCCGACGAAGTATGGGGCCGATGACCGACACCAAACCGGCGATTCTGGCTGTAGACGACGAACCCGAGGTATTGAGGGCAGTCCAGCGCGACCTTCGAGCCCGATACTCGGGTGACTACAGGATCCTCGGCGCCACAGGCGGCGCAGAAGCTCAGGAAACAATCGACGAACTTGCCGCTCGCGGTGACTACCTAGCGCTGATCGTCGCTGACCAACGCATGCCCCAAGTGACCGGGGTCGACCTTCTCCGACACTCCATGACGGCATATCCAACAGCGAAGAGGACCTTGCTGACTGCATATGCCGACACCGAAGCGGCGATCAGTGCGATCAACGATGTGGGATTGGACCACTACATCATGAAGCCCTGGTCTCCACCGGAAGAACTGTTGTTCCCCGTTCTGGACGACTTGCTGGATGATTGGCAGGCGGGGTTTCGTCCGGTCTTCAAGGGCATCAGGGTCGTCGCGCAGAAATGGTCCAAAGAGGCCTTCGGGATCCGACAATTCCTCGCCAGGAACCAGGTTCCATACCGCTCCGTGACGCCTGAAGAAGACGACGGACGAGCTCTCATGGGGGCAGCATCCGCCGAGATTGCCGACCTACCGCTGGTCTGCTTTCCCGACGGTGGACATCTCAAACGACCATCTGAGACTGAGCTCGCTCAAGAAGTGGGTCTGCATTCCCAAGCCACCGGCACCACATACGACGTGGCCATCGTCGGTGGTGGGCCTGCCGGGTTGGCGGCAGCCGTTTATGGGGCGTCAGAAGGACTGAGCACCGTTCTGATCGAATCCGAAGCACCTGGCGGCCAGGCCGGGCAGTCCTCGCTGATCGAGAACTATTTGGGCTTCCCAAAAGGCATCGGCGGAGCCGACCTTGCTCGCCGGGCGGCTTCACAAGCCACTCGACTTGGTGCCGAAATCGTGGTGCCCGCCACGGTCGAGAGCGTCGAGCGCAACGACCCCTACAAGGTCTTGCACATGGCTGACGGGTCGAACGTCGCATGCAAGGCACTGGTCGTTGCGAGCGGAGTGTCATATCGGAAGCTCGAAGCCGATGGCGTGGACTCGTTGGTGGGTGCCGGGGTCTACTACGGCGCATCGACGTTTGAAGCTGGCTCCCACGCCGATCGACCGATGTTTGTTGTTGGGGGTGGAAACTCGGCAGGCCAGGCGGCTCTCTTCCTATCGAGGTTCAGCGACCAGGTGACAATCCTGATCCGTCGATCAGACCTCAGCGACACGATGTCTCAGTACCTGATCGACAATATCGACGCTACGGACTCCGTAACGGTTCGACCTCGGTCCCAGGTGGTAGCCGCCGTAGGTGACTCCAGCCTCGATCAGATCCACATCTCGAATCTGGACACGGGCGATGTCACCGTCGAAGAAGCATCCGCCCTGTTCATACTCATCGGGCAGGCTCCAAAGACGGACTGGATCGCTGACACGGTGGAACTGGACGACCGGGGGTTCCTGGTGACCGGAGACGACGTGAATTCTCCGGACAACTGGAACGTGGGCCGTGACCCGTTGCCGCTCGAAACATCGGTTCCGGGGATATTCGGTGCAGGTGACGTGAGACATGGCTCGATTCGTCGGGTAGCCGGAGCAACCGGAGAAGGGGCCACAGCCATCCGCTTCGTTCACCAGCACCTCGCCGACCTATGACGGACGTTGCTCGGGTGCTGCGAGGTCTCCCCTACTTCGCCGATCTCGACAGCGACGTCCTTGAAGCGGTCGCAGCCAAATCCAAGAGCGTGTCGTTTCAACCAGGGGACACCGTCATCCAGGAGGGTTCAAGCTCGAGCGAGATGTATGTGGTGGTAGACGGCGAGGTCCGAGTGGTGAAACGCAGCGGCGAACGGGCTTTGGAACTCGCCAGACTCCAGTCGGGCGATGTGGTGGGTGAGCTTGCTCTGCTCGACCAAGCCCCACGAATGGCCTCAGTCGAGGTTGAACGCAAGTCGACACTGGTCGAGATACCTGCCGACGCGTTCGAAATCCTGCTCCAGCAGCCGTCCGTGGTGCGGCGGATGTTTCGAACTGTCACCTCCCGATTGAGAGAAAACGAGACGGCACTCCGACACGAAGAGCGCATGGCGGCGCTCGGGCGCATGGCCGCGCAGCTGATGCACGAATTGAACAACCCGGCAGCGGCGGTGGGGAGATCGAGCGAGAACCTGGAGCGCACTACCTCGGAGTTGTTCGACCAAGCGACAGCTCTCACTATCGCGCTGACGGACGGAGTCGATCTGATTCCGCCTGCACGTGCTGCCGACCTCTCACCACTCGACAGGTCAGAGATCGAAGACGGGCTGGTCGCATATCTCGAGGAACTGGGCATCACCGATGGCTGGGAGTACGGACCATCGATGGTTGAGGAGGGATGGACGAGCGAGGCACTGCGGGCCTCACTCAGCGTCGCCGAGGCAGCGATACGCCCCGGTCTTGCGAGGTGGGCGGGCCTGAGGTCGCAGGCACGTCAGTTGGCGGAGGAAATCGCTATCGCAGCCGGACGTGTCTCCGAGCTGGTACGAATCGTCAAGGAGTATTCCTTCGTGGATCAGGCTCCGATTCAGAGTGTCGACATAGGCAAAGGCCTGGAGGACACGCTCACCCTGATGAAACACCGACTCCGTGGGATTGAGACAGTCATCGACATCCAGGAAGACCTACCGCACGTCGAGGCGCCGGGCCGAGACCTCAACCAGATTTGGACCAATCTGATCGACAACGCGGCCGGAGCGATGGACGGTGCTGGCACCCTGACCGTTGCTGCACGGTCCACCGACGACGGAGTCAGTGTGACCATCTCTGATACGGGCCCGGGGATTCCTCCAGATCTCGCAGAAAAGATCTTCGATCCGTTCTTCACCACGAAGGAGCCCGGAGAAGGGACGGGTCTCGGCCTCCATACCGTCCACAGCATCATTCAGAAGGTCGGCGCCGAGATTCGCGTGGACACGAGTGACGAAGGAACGGCCTTCACCGTGGACCTGCCAGCGGGCTAGTCGTGGTCCTTGGATCGAGCCCGACCGAGCACGTATTTGTCGACCATGTCGTTGTACTCCGGCCGGCCCTCGATGAAAGCCCTCACAAACGGGCAGAGCGGCACTACCCGACCACCCTTGGCTCGCACATCGTTCAACGCACCCTCGATCAGCATGGTTGCGACACCCGCACCGGAGAAGTCATCGTCGACTTCGGTGTGAACGAAGAAGTAGAGGTCGCCGGAATGAACTCGGTACTCGGTGAAGCCCGCAATCACGCCATCGACAATGGCGGAGAATCTGCCTTTTTCTGGATCATTGACGACGTCGACGGCGAGCATGACCAGAAACTAGTGACAAGCCCAGTCACTCGCATTCCAGCGATCTCGCGATGACAAAACCAGCCCGATCGGGGATGCTGTGGAAGATCTCGCCACCGGTGGTGCGGACCATCGGCAGAGCCGTCTTCTCGTTGCATGTCGAGCGAATGGCCGAGCTACCCAAGCCTCCCTACGTGATCGCTGCGAACCACTACTCGCATTTCGACCCACCTGTCTTGGGGGCCGTGATTGGCCATCCGATGCGTTTCTTGGCGCTGTCCGACCTGTTCGGCGCCAACAACCTCCTCGACTGGCTGATCGAAGGCTACGGCGCCATCCCGACGCCACGCGTGCCAGTTCCGGTCCGGACGGTGAAGATGGCGCTCCGTGCTTTGCAAGAAGGCGAGCCGGTCGCTGTCTTCCCGGAGGCGACCCGGGTATCCCATTGGGGTGTGCTCCCAGCCAAACGCGGAGCTGCCTGGTTGGCGAGACACGCGGGCGTCCCGCTGGTACCCGCAGCCATCCTCGGCACAGGTCGAGCCTTTGACCTCGACGGTGCCATCAAGAGATCTCCCATCAGAGTGGTCATCGGAAGGAAGCTCAACGTCAGTAGCGACGACCACACAACTATGAGCGAGTGGGGAGCCTGGATAGGCAGCCAAGTCGAGCGGTATCCAGCTCTGGAACCAGACGGGCCGAGGAGAGCTTTTCATGACTTCGTCGATCCGGGCGCCCGTTCGTCATAGAGTGCGCAAATGGCCAGATCATTGATTGGGATCATCGCAGCCACCACCGTTGGAGCGTTGGTCGCGTGGGCGGGTAGCGACGGGAGCCGAGAATTGGGTTCGATTCCGGTGTTCGCACTTTGCGGGTTCCTGGCCTTCGCCATCAACTGGCTGGCCTTCATCCCGTCGAGCATTGCCCAAACCGAACGGTTCTACGACCTCACCGGGTCGGTCACCTACACAACGGTCACCGTCGTAGCTCTACTGGCGAGCGGAGACCTTGACTCCCGGGCCGTGATCGCCGGCGCAATGGTCATAGTTTGGGCGCTCAGGCTCGGCACATTTCTCTTTCGTCGGATCAGACGGGACGGGAAAGACGGCCGATTCGACGAGATCAAAGTGAGTCCTATCCGTTTCCTGGCTGCATGGACCATCCAGGGTCTTTGGGTTCTCCTGACAGCGGCGGCGGCTCTCGCCATCATCACCAGTAGCGAACGCGTCGATCTCGGTTGGATCGCCTTCATTGGAATCGGAATCTGGCTCGCAGGGTTCGCCATCGAAGTCGTAGCCGACCGACAGAAGTCGGAGTTCAAGAAGGACCCGGCAAACAGAGGTCGATTCATCTCAAGTGGCCTCTGGGCCTGGTCGAGACACCCGAACTACTTCGGCGAGATCACTCTATGGACAGGCATGGCGATCCTTGCCATCCCAGTGCTCTCGGGTTGGCAATGGGTTGTCCTTATATCCCCGGTGTTTGTCACCCTCCTACTCACGAGGATCAGCGGATTGCCGATGCTCGAGAAACGAGCTGACGAGAAATGGGGCGATGAACCCGATTACCAGGCTTACAAGGCGTCGACACCGGTCCTGATACCTCGACCCCCGTCCGGGTGATTCGAGCAGCCAGTGGAACCGTTCATAGAAGAAGCCTTCACCGACTCGATCCGTGCTGAGGCAGCGAGACGGTTCGGCGCAGACCCCGACCGCCTGGTGCTACTTGGCGATCACGAGAACTACGTATTCGGCTTCGATCACCCGAGTGGCGAGCGCCGCATTCTCCGCATCACGCACCCAATCCACCGTTCAGCCGGACAGATCCATTCGGAGCTCCATTGGGTCAACTATCTCAGGGACAACGGGGTTGCAATTGCCGGAGCCCTGCCGTCGCTGTCGGGACTCTTCGTCGAAGAGGTCGGTGATGTTCCCTTCTTCGCATCCTCCTTCGAGTTTGCACCCGGACAACCCCCCGGCGAGGACGACTGGAAGCCAGACTTGTGGGAGAAGTGGGGTGCGCTCCAAGGTCGGACTCACAGGCTCGCGGCCGGCTATGAGCTCCCCGATGGGATGGAGCACCGGTTCTCGTTGCTGGAGGAGCCGTACTTCAAGTCAGCCGACGAGAACTTCGCCGATCAACCTGAAGTCTTGGCCAGTTGGCAAGAGCAAAAGGCGACCTGGGAAGCCCTCCCGACCGAACCCACCGTCTATGGGCTGATCCACACCGACCTCTACCAAGCGAATTTCCACGTCGACGACGGCGAGATAGTCATGTTCGACTCCGACGACTGCGGGTACGCATGGTTCGTTGAAGACATCAGCTCGTCGATCTACTACGGATCGAGCCATCCGGCCACGGGGGAAGACAGAGCCAAGTGGGCTTCCGAGTTCTTGCGGGCCTACTGGTCGGGATACCGGACCGAGCACAAGCTCGGCCAATCGTGGATCGAACTTCTGCCCTTGTTTCTCATGGGCCGGACATTCATGATCTACTCGATGGTCCACACGAAGTGGGACCTCAAAAACCTCACGGCTGAGCAAGCCGACCTAATGGATGAGTGGAAGGGCAGGCTCACCACTGGAAACTCATGGTGGGACGATGTCGACTTTTTCGCCATAGCCAACCTCGCCTGACTCCAGCCGGGAGCTCTCGAACTGGCTTCAAGAATGGTCGGCGGCGAGCAATTCGCTCATCTCAGCGATCACGACATACAGCCCCGACCCAGTGACCAAAGGCTGATCATCGACAGATAGTCGGCCCGAGATCTGCACACGGCGCCCGCGCCGCTCGTCGACCCTCGCTGCGACTTCGATGGTCTGATCAAGCGGCACCGGCCTCCGATACTTCAGCTCGAGCGTGCCCGTCACGGTCATGACCCGCTCGACCAGTATTCCCGCCCAAACCAGAATCTCGTCGAGCGCCGTGGCGGTCACTCCACCGTGCAGCACCCCATCAGTCCCTCGGTACTCAGCCCTGGGAGTGAACGTTGCGGTGACTTCACCATCCGCAAGGTCGAAGTCGTCCACGTGAAGGCCCATGGGGTTGTCGCGGCCGCAAGCGAAACATCCATCGTCATAGTGGCGACGCACAGCGTCGACATAGCTGGCGGTGTCCTCATATCCGGCGAACATCGGACAGCGAGGCTAGCCCCAGCCAGCCTTGGTTTAGCTAGTAGGCGACGCCGGTCAGCTTCTCCGACTCCACCCAGAGCCTCTTCGCCACCTCCGCGTCGTGGGACTTCGCATTGGAGTCATGAGCAACGGGATAGCCACGCCAGTTGCCCCACTTGGCGGGTCCGTAGAACTCGGCGTTGCTGACGTCCTCGGCGAAGGCTGCCCGCAGAGTCGGGAGAGCACCCATGTCGGTGTCCTGCGCCAAAAAGCGATTGGTGAAGCTGAAGAGACTCGAATGCCGCTGCAGATCGGTCGCCGTGTATCCGGGATGCGCTGCCAGCACCATGGGGTTGCCGTTGGTCTTCTCCGCCAACTCGTAGGTGAAGTAGAGATTGGCGATCTTGCTGTCGCTGTATGCCCGCTGAGCGCTGTAACTCCTGCTTTCCCAGGCCATGTCGTTGAAATCGATGTTTCCCATCCGGTGAGCAAGGCTTGAGACGTTCACCACCCGCGAACCGTCGGTCTTCTCCAAGATTGGGAGCAGCAGGCCAGTCAGAGCGAAGTGCCCTAAGTGGTTGGTCCCCATCTGAAGTTCAAATCCGTCTTCGGTTTTGGAGTACGGAGGCATCATCACGCCGGCGTTGTTGATCAAGACATCCAGGCGGTCAAAGCTCTGCGTGAAGGAATCAGCAAAGGCCCTGACGGAATCGAGACTGGCCAAGTCCAGTTCGAGCACGGTCACGTTGGCTTCTGGGATCCCAGCCCTGATCTCATCGGCAACGGATTCGCCTTTACGCGTGTTGCGAACGGCGATGACCACATCCGCTCCCTTTTCGGCGGCCACTCGAGCCGTCTCTTCCCCGATACCGCTCGAAGAGCCTGTTACGACGACGACTCGACCTTTCTGGTCAGCGATGTTCTTTGTTGTCCAATTCTCACTCATGTTTGATCTCCATGTTCTGGGCGAGTGACTGCTCGCCAGGTTGATTCGACGAGCTGATCGAGCTGCTCGTCCTTCAGTTGGGCGCCTGCAGCAACCAGACGCACGGGCACCCCTAGCGAAAGGCTGTAGATGACCTCTTTCGGGAGGTCAACCAGCAACGCTGCGAACTCGTCAGCAGCTGCTGCTTCAGCGAGCGCGTCGCCACTTGCGGCGTGCCTTGCATGTGCCTCCTCGTAGAAAGGAGACTCTTCGAGCTGGGTGAGGAACCGAGCATTGGTGGGGTCCGACTCCAGAAACCGATACAGCTCCGTCAGCATGTGGCGCCACTTCTCCAATGGCTCCAGCGAGGGATCCAAACCGCTCAGAACGGCTTCCGTCATCTCCCGTTTCAACTCGAGGTATGTGTCCACGACGAGCTCATCCTTCGAGTCGTAGTGCACGTAGGCGGTCCCGGTGGCCACTCCGGCTTCTTTGGCAACGGCAGACATCGATGCCCCGTGGAAACCCCTCTCGGCAACCAGGCGGCGCAGCGCCAACCGAATTGCTCGGGGTCGGTCCAGTTCCGGGCTCAATGTCTACCTCCAATCAACTGAATGAACGTTCATTATGCATGAACGTTCATTCATTGTCAACCCCTCCCCGAAGAGAAACTCTGAGCTACCGTTTCTGCACAGATGCGACCACTGTTCGAATGGCTCACCGCCAACCGGCTGGCTGTCACTCTCGGTGTCGCCTCGCTGATTCTTCTCGGCGTGGTGAGCGCCGGCTCACCCCCTGCTGACGGCCAGTGGATACAGATCCCCAACCTCGGCTATCTCTTTGCAGTCGTAGTCGGCGTGCTCGCTCTCGTAGGGCTGATCCTGGTGATCTTGGGCAAAGGCGAGCAGAAGGCCGAGAGGACTGCGGGCGAGCAGCGCACGGTCCGATCGCTCCTGATTCTCGTGGCAATCGTGACCATCGGCGTCGTCTTCTTTGGCCCCGATGAAAACAGCGAAGAACAGCCCACGGCCGTCGAGGAAACCGCAACGGCAACAGACGAGGATCCCGTCGATCAGGCTCCCAACGACCCCTCGAACCTAACCGGAACTGACATCGCCGGGCTGATCCTCGTCTCCTTGATAATCGGAGTCGGCCTGGTCCACCTCCTGCGACGATCGGTTGAGGAAGCGGAAACTGGTGCGGAAGTCAGAGATCTTCGTCGGCAACTCGCTCCAGCAGTAAGTCAGGCGAAACGCCAACTCGAAGAGGAAACCGACCCCCGGTCTGGGGTTCTTCTCGCCTATGCATCGTTGGAGAACGCTCTGACCGAGTTGGGCGACCCGAGGATGCCTTCCGAGACCCCAAGAGAGCATATGGCGAGAGTGCTGGTCGATCAGCCCTACCTCGAGGCGCCCGGCGTTCGGTTGGGTGAGCTCTACCAGCGGGCCCGGTTTTCCAACGCCGAGATCACCGAGACGGACCGCGCTGAGGCTGCGGAAATGCTGACGACAGCAAGAGACTCCCTCCCCACGATGGAGCCACACGGGGGATGAGCATCGGAAGACTCGTGACGGTGGTCATCGGAGCCTTGATTGCCGGGTTCTTCGTTGGTGTGATCCTCTCGGGAGAGGACAATGTCTCAGCAGCGGCCTGGATCGGCACCGCAGCTGTCGTGATCGTCGCCGAGACAATGAGGCAGATGCTGACGACGGCGTCGGTCGACCTCAACCCCATCATCCCGGCATGGAGAAAGACCTCGGTAACCGTCACAACACCAGAGGCGGAAGACTTCAAGGCGCTTCGGTCTGCCGTACTCGGCGGGCTGGCAAGAGGCAGCAGTTTCGAGCGATCTTTGCAGCCTCGCCTAGAAACTCTTGCGTCGCACTACCTGCCCACCCGGCACGGACTCGACCCGAGTCTCGAACGTGAGAGGTACAGGGAAGTTCTCGGCGATCTCGCTTGGATGATCGAGGACATCACCGAGGAGAGAAGCCCCACAGCTGAGGAACTCGAGAGGTTCTTGGACATCGTGGTTGGCGAAGGAGCACTGAGCCGATGACCAGCGTGACACCTGACGCGATGTCGATCGAGCAAACAACTGGACTGGCAAACGAGTTGCTCGAAGAGCTGGAAACCGTGGTCGTTGGCAAACGCTCCCAACTCGAGCTGATCCTGGCGGCGATGCTCTCATCAGGCCACGTCTTGCTCGAAGACCTGCCTGGCTTAGGCAAGACCCTCGTCGCCCGTTCAATCGCACAGGCGACCGGGCTTTCAATGGGTCGGATTCAATTCACCCCAGATCTGATGCCGGCGGACGTGACCGGATCCCTCCTTTTTGACCAGCGGAATCAGTCATTCGAGTTTCGCCCTGGGCCGATCTTCAACAATCTCGTTCTCGGCGATGAGATCAACCGTGCTCCCCCAAAGACTCAGGCTGCTTTGCTCGAAGCGATGCAGGAGCGCCAGGTGACGGTCGATGGCACGTCCCACCAACTGCCACGGCCATTCCTGGTGCTGGCCACCCAAAACCCCATCGAATTCGAAGGAACCTATCCACTCCCCGAAGCCCAGATCGATCGCTTTCTGATCCGAACGTCGCTCGGGTACCCAACTGCAGAAGACGACGCCGAGATCATCAAGCGGCGGCTCGACCGCAGGACCGACGATGTGTCGTTGAACCAAAGGGCGACGCCCGAGACTCTGGTCGCCATGCAGGAATCACTCGAGGACGTCGTCGTGTCAGAGCCAGTGATCGACTATTGCGTTGCCCTTGTCCACGCAACGCGCTCCAGCCCGAGGGTCCACGCTGGTGCGAGTCCGAGAGGCGTCGAGGCCCTGGTCAAGCTGTCCCGATCGCTGGCCGTCCTCGACGGTCGGTCGTATGTGACCCCCGACGATGTGAAACAGGCCGCGGTTCCCGCACTTGCGCACAGGATCGTCTTGTTACCCGAGTTGTGGGTCAGGGGCATCGAGGCCGACTCGGTAGTGCTCGACTGTCTGGAAACGGTTCCCACTCCACCAACACTTCCTTCGGGCCCACAGACCGAACAATGAACCGGCGAGGGACCGATCGCCTCGCGACAGCCCTCGCATTCGCCGTTGTTGGGTTGATTGTCGCGGTGTTGGCCGGCAAGCCGGAAGCGCTGATCCTCACCGCGCCTTGGGCCGTACTGCTGGTCATGGGATTGCCGTGGACGTCGCATCGACCGACGCGGATAGACATCGACGTAGATGCCGATCGGGTCCTTGTAGGAGACATCATCGAAGTGAAAACGACGATCGAAGGCACTCAGGGATCAGCGAAGGTCACGCCGACGCCCGGTGATGGTTTCTGGCCGGAATCGGTTGGAGACCATCTGATACCTGAGGCCGCTCGGCACGATGTCCTGTTCGACGGAGTCAACGAGTCCAATAACCTTCTGCGCGCTCTGCAGTGGGGAACCCACGACGTCGGTCGGGTGGCCGTCGAGTTCACATCTCCCTATGGCCTGTTCCGCTGGTCGACGAGCGCCGGCCAACCCAAGCTCGTCCGAGTTCATCCCTCCTCGCACCAGTTGAGGAACCTCCTCGCTCCATGGCTGGTGAGAAGGGTCACGGGAGCACACGGTTCGAACGCCGTCGGCCGGGGCGTGGAATACGCCGATATCCGCCCGTTCACTAGCGGAGACTCGCTGCGGGACATCAACTGGAAAGCCTCTGCTCGCTCTCCCGAGATCTGGGTATCGCAGCGCCATCCTGACCGAGCAACCGACGTGGTCCTGATGCTCGATTCGTTCATCGAGTCGGGTCATGACGTACGCACCGTCTTTGGCCTTGCTGTGGAAGGCGCGGTCGCCCTCGCCGAGAGCCATCTGGGCGTCAACGATCGCGTCGGACTCGTCGAGCTGGGCGGGACCGTCCGTTGGGTGAGCCCTGGCACCGGCCAGCACCAACTCCAGAAGATGTCCGACTTCCTTCTGAGCACTGGCCTCCATGGTCACAACGCCGAACGCGACCTTGCAGTCCTGATGACCAGAGCGCTACCACCGAGGAGTTTCGTGGTGGCCCTCACTCCCCTCCTCGATCAACGATTCATCGATGCTTTGCTCCTGGTGGCCGGGAGCGGGCACGACTTGGCGGTCGTGGAGTGCGACCCAGTCCGTCCTCCTGGCAATGACGATCCGCTCGGGCAGCTGGTGGCGAGAGTTTGGGACGCTGAGCGTCAGATCGTCAGAGACCAGCTCGCCGACCATGGGATTGCCGTTTCGATCTGGCGGCGGGGCGACCACCTAGACCTGACACTCAAAGAACTGCTTGGTCGTCGACGCCGCATCGTCCGAGGTGGCCGACGATGACCCTCCGGCCGGGATGGATTCAAGCAATAGCGTCGATTGCCGTTGCCGCAATGGCTGTCGTGGTCATCGCTGCGCCGTCATGGGAGAGGACCCAGACCCCTGGGCGCTTGGCGATCTCGGGGACCATCTTCTTCGCTCTTGCTCTCGCGATTGGATCCCGGGGTCTGGTGGCGATTGGAGGTGCATTTGTCCTCGCCGCCGGTTTGTTCACTACCGCCGGCGCGGAGAACATCGCGTGGGTTAGGAGCGCCGCGATCGGGATCCTGCTGTTTGTGGCGATCGAGTTGGCCTGGGACGCCATCGAAAGGCGTGACGGGATCGCGAGAACGTCCGCTTTCAACGGCAGGAAGATCGACGAGACCACGCGGGTCGTAGTTCTCTCGCTTGCGGTCACCGGCGCCATCTACGGCCTTTCGTCACTCGCCCCAAGCAGGACTGTGTTTGTGATTGGACTGGCACTACTGGGTGTAGCCGTTGCCTTGGGTGTCGCAACCCGTCGGCTCCGAGAATCCGAACCCGAAGAATCCAGTCTGTGAAGACCCCGAAACCCGGGGTTCATATCGCCATATATGGCGATATGAACCCCGGGTTCGCGATTTCGAGAGGCGGTACTCCTACTTCGAGGCCTTCAGCCACGGCGGGCGTGGCGCCTCGATTCGTTCCAGGTCGCTCGGGACCGGCCCGAAACGTTCTTCATTTCCCTCATCCCAGTCTCTCCAGGCCCGCGTGATCTCGTCTTTGTCACGGGCGACGAAGTTCCACCACATCATCACCCGGTCTCCGAGCGGCTCTCCACCTAGAAGCATCAGACGACCGGCATGACCTTGGGTGTCGAATGTGAGCTCAGATCGACCGACAGGCACGATGGCAAGCGATCCGGGCTCGACCACCTCTTCGTCGACCTTGATGGGCCGATCAATCGGAACCACGCCATATTCGAATCGTGGATCCGTTGGGACCACGGCCCCCGGAAGCACAGTCAGGTCCAGCCCGACCGTTGGATGGTCGGTTTCAGCCGCAGACTCCTCTCCCCCGCTCAGTCCGATCAATAGCTTCCCCTGAGCGTTTTCGTATTCGACCTCAGGGAGCTCGGCTAGGTGCTGAAACCTCGACTGCCCGTGTCTCGTCGACTCGGGCTGGGCTAGCCACATCTGGACTCCCATAACACCGTGGTCCGAGACGTTGACATCGGTGTCGACTCCTTGCTCGGCATGTGCGATGCCATTTCCGGCGGTCATCAGATTCAGTTGACCGGGCCTGATCAGCTGCTCGGTTCCCAACGAGTCTCCATGGAGCGCAGTGCCTTCGAGAAGCCAGGTGACCGTGGAAAGGCCGATGTGAGGGTGAGGGCCAATCTCGAGAGCCGGCGGCTCCTCGACGTCCCCAGGACTCATGAGATCAACGAAGCACCAGGGTCCGATGGTGCGCCGCCGTTTGGTCGGGAGGATGCGCATGACAGTCAATCGGCCGATATTTGCCGACCGGCCCTCACGCACCTCGATTGTGCTCATCCCGAGCTCAGAGCCTGCGCTCGTCTCTTCAACCGGACCACTCATCGCATCGAAGCTAGTGGTGGTTTCTTCTTAGACCGGCGGAGGCCGATCCTTTCGGTATCGCTCCACACTCCACACGAGGAGAGCAGTCATCAAGAGACCGGCGCAACTGACAATCGCCACCCGCTCATATAGACCGTCCCCGATCAGTATCCCTCCAAGAGCCGGGCCCACCGCACGTCCGAATGCCATCGCAGACTGGGTATCGCCGACCCGCTCCTCCGGAGCGTTGGACCAAGACTTGATGGCCGTGAGAACCACCGGTGTGGCCATCCAGAAGCAGAAGCCCCACACCAGCATGCCAAGGAAGAACAGCACCGGCTGCCCACTGATCCCCACTGCGACGACGGAAACGGCGATGCCAACGATCCACAACCAACCCGATCCTCGATCCGGTCGTCGAGCACCCACGAACCCGGCCGCAGCGTTGCCCGAGTAGGCAAGTGATACGGCGAGGCCCGACATGCCGATCTCGGCACCGAAGCCGGCCGCGTAGACGAACAAGGCCGAGCCAAACGTCGTCGCAAGCCCCAATGCCAGGATGAGCAGAAGGTTGGAGCGAGAGGGGCTGAGCCGTGACCGATCCATCCGGAACCCTGCGAATTCGGCGTCGAGGAAAAGTACCGGAATCGATACGGCGGCCAGCAGGAGGAACACGGCATCGATTCCATAGTTGGAGACGAGCCAGCCAATGATAGGTGTACCTAGAAGGACGGCCAGAGGCCCCGTCGCCGCCACGTTGCGCATCGACCCGGTGGTTCGCATTGCTTTGGCCCACGACAGCCAAATCATCACGCCAGCCGCAGCACCTGCCACGAGTCTCACCGCGATGAGTGCGCCGAAAGAAGTGGGCAACAGGCTGGCGACGTTGGCGATGATCGAAAGCACCGCAGCCAGCGTGAGGTAGCGCCTGCTGGTCCGGAGAGTGCGCCCTGCGATGAAGACCGTCAGGGCGAAAGCCGCGACCTGTGCTGTGGACAGCAACCCGGCCGTCCCCAGACGAACCCCGAACTCATCAACGATCGCGGGTATCAGGAACGGAGTGGATGCAAACAGCAGCGAAGAGACGACCGTGGCAGCGATGAGCGCCGAGTCGCCGTGTTGCTTGAGAGATAGGTAGACCCTGACCGGACCTTGCACCACCACACGGTAGGTGCAGCTTGGCCCCGATCTAGGTCATGGTGCGGCTCGCTCCATTGACACCAGACGGAGAGTGCTATCTGGGTCAGTCACCAGTTGCGATATCAACCGCATACGTGTCGTAGATCAGCTCAGCGCCCTTTTGGCGGTGTTGGGCCAGACGTAAGAGGACTGAGTTGACCCGTTTTCTTACCTCGTCACTGTCGGCTGTGTCGATGGCCTTGAGCGCTTTGGTGCATGACTCGGTCAGCTTGGCGAGCCCCGCCTTGAGTGAATCGACTGCATACGCCATCCGTGGCTCGCGGAAGAGGATCTCTTCGTACAGCCCGCCATCTCCAGCAACTTCTTGGACATGGTTCTCGAGGGCACCTTGGATGTGCGTCACTGCATCGTGAAGATGCTGCCGCCACCCAGGGGACGAGCTTGGTCGAGAGACGGCAACCTCGAGATCACGCATGGCGTCATAGAGGACACGTCTCCTCCGAGCCACGTTGTCCCGGGTCGGCTCCGGAACGTCAACATGCTCTTCGTGAAGCCAGCCCGAGGGTTCGTGTGGTCGTGCGTCGCTGCTCATATAGCAAGCATTCTCCCAGAGACCGGAAGCGAACAAGGGGCGAAGGTCACATCCTCAACACGTCGGCTAACTCGGCGACCACCCGTTCTACATGAAACCCCTGAATGGCAAGTGGCGGACGAAGCTTGAGAACGTCCCCCGCTGGCCCGGTTCGCCCGATCAGCACGCCTCGATCCCTCATGTCGTCGACGACCCTCATCGCTGTTCGGTCATCCGCAAGCTGCACTCCAACGAACAACCCTGCCCCTCGGACACTCACAATTGAGGAGCTATCGATCTCGCCTATCGCCTTTCGTAGCTTCTCTCCGACCACCTCAGAGTGAGCGGCGAGCTCCTCGTCTTCGATCACATCCAACACAGCACTCGCTGCTGCGGTGGCCACCGGTGAGCCAGCAAACGTCGAGAAGTACGAGGACGACTCGGCGAATGCTTCGGCGATCTCCGGAGTGGTCGCTACCGCCCCCATCGGGTAGCCGTTGGCAATGGGTTTGCCGAGGGTGACGATATCGGGAACCACGTCACCGAAACCCCAGAAACGGCGGCCGACCCGCCCGAAGCCGGCTTGCACCTCATCGGCCACGAGCAGCGCTCCGGATTGTTGGGTGGAGCGTCTCAGGGAACGAACCACATGAGAAGCATCATGGATCCCTTCCGTTGAGAAGATGGTGTCGACGATCACCATCGCGACCCCGGACATGGAATCCTCGAAGTCCGACTCGTGGCTTGCGGCAAGGAACGACGGCTGGAGATCGATTCTCCGGGTCAGTCCTTCGAGTGGGGAATCCGAGTGTTCTTCGGGAGACATAGAGGCCGCGATGGTCGTTGCACCGTGATAAGCATTCTCCGAGGTCAGAACTACCTCCCTGCCGGTAGAAACACACGCCAACCGGTATGCCAGGTCGTTGGCTTCGCTTCCAGAGTTGGTGAAGAACACCACGGAGAGTGGGTCGGGAAGCAGATTTGCCAGGCGCGCGGCGTACTCCCCCACTCCGTCGACAAGGTATCGAGTGTTGGTGTTGAGCCTCCGCATCTGGGCAGAAACTGCTGCAACAACCCTCGGGTGACCATGGCCGACGTGAGGCACGTTGTTGTAGCAATCGAGCAGCCGGCTCCCGTCGGCCTCATTGATCCACACACCATTGGCTGACTCGGCATGGACTCCCGTCGTGTAACTCATGCGATATCCGGAGAACATGTGCTGTCGTCTTGCCCGACCTGAATCGGCGGCGACTGAGCCACCGTCGAGACCACACGCGGCAACCGCACTCTCGACAGCCGCCGCGCGGTTGGCGTCGGTGAACCATTCCAAGGTCTCGGAGATGCGCTCGCGATCGCTGGTCAGATACCGCTCGTTCTCAGGGTTCTTGACCCGTTGGCGAGCGGACATAAGGAGTGATTGCGCGCAACGAGCTGCCATCAGATCGACCGTCAGCTCGATCTCTTCTCGAGTCAAGGGTCGAAGAAGATGAAACGCCGGAGCCATTTCTGTGAGAACTCGGCGCGGTGACGCGAAGGCCGCCTGATAAGTGGCGGCGATTGCCAGTTCCACAATGGCTGGGGCATACATGATGTCGCCCAGGTCGAAAACCCCGACGATCTGCTCGGGGTCCTCAACGGATACCACCAAGTTGCCAGCATTCAGATCGGCGTGGATCGCTTGTTTCTGCAGTCGTCCGAGCTCATCGGTTCGTGACTGGAACCGGTCAAGAGCGGCGACGACGCGATCGGTGTTGGAACCGAGTCCGGGGATGAGACTCCGTAGCTCCTCGACCTGGAGGAGGTTCCAAGGGAAGGACCTCTCGAGGAAGGGATGCGCGAATCCGGAGAGAGCATTGACCAGGCGTCCCGCCAGCGCTGCGACCTCCCTCCTCGACCCCGGCGACGAGGGGCTCTCCTTCATCGACGAACCCTCGACAAACTCGGTGAGCAACAGGCGATGGCCTTCATGGAGTCCTGTGTCGAAACCGTTGGCAGTCCTGACCACACCTGCGAGCGGCAGATCCGGGCCGTTGCGTTGGGCCCACTTGGTCGCAGCGGCCTGGGCGATCAATGACTCTGGGTGATCACCACGGTTGCCAACCTTCAAGGCATACCTTGCGTCGTCCGTCCGGATGAGGAAGTTCGCATCCCGGTCACCGGGGAGGGCTTCTGCCTGCCCGTCCACGCCGTAGACCCGTTTGATGATGAGTTCAACATGCTGTGACTCAAAGTCTGGAGAAGGGTGGTCATAGAGACTGAAGTCCATCAGCCTCAAGTATGGCTGCGGTCAGGCTGGTTGGCAGCCGGGGCACCAGTACGTGTATCTGCCACCGTGCTGATCCGACATCACACGTGCGCCGCATCGTCGACATGCCTCGCCGCCCCGGCCATAGATCCAGGTTGATCGTCCCGGACCACGGTCACCGGTGGTGGAGCGGCGTCGGCCGACATTGGGAGTCATCAACCGGATCGCACGTTGTGCGATTGACCTGAGAGCTTCGTCGTCGACCTCGGCTGCGGGTCTCCTCGGGTTGATCTTCTCGAGATACAGGACCTCGGACTTGTAGACGTTGCCGATGCCAGCGACCACACGCTGATCGAGGATCACTTCAGAGATAGATCGACCGTTTTCCAAGAGCCGGGCCCGTCGCAGCATCTCAGCGTTATCGAAGCTCTGATCGAGTATGTCTGGTCCGAGTTGATCAAGACGTCGCTCGATGGCTGGAGTCCTGTCGACTTCCACAGTTGGCGCCTTGCGACAGACCGCAGTACTCGTTGATGTGCTCAAAGCGAGCTTGGCGTCGCCCGGGGGCCGATCGATTCTCTTTCCGATCCGCCATCGCCCGGTCATCCCCAGGTGCACCCACACTGTCCACCCTTGGTCGAAATCGATCAGGAGGTTCTTTCCCCGTGTGCGGACTTCAACGACCCGCCCTCCGAGGAGACGGCGGGAAGCCGTTCTAACCGAACCGCTGGTGCCATAGACCGCTTCGATCTCCTCACCTACGAGAACTGCTGCGAGCTCCTTGGCATGTCCGGCAACGCTGTCACCCTCAGGCATCAACCAAGGCTAGGCAGCAGGGGACTTGTCTCAGCCGGCCGGGGAATAGCGTGCTACCGCCGATCTGTTTGCGCAGGCATGAGTCATTTCAGTGAGACCATCAACGACAGCGGAGTTGTGGACATCACCACCACAGGGGCCAAGAGTGGAATGGCCCGACGTATCGAAATCAACTTCCTCCACCTCGACGGCAGGTACTTCATCACAGGTCGACCAGGAAGGAAGCGAGACTGGCAAGCCAATCTCAATGCAAACCCAACCTTCATTGTTCACCTGAAAGGAACCGATCCTCAGGATCTCAATGCAGAGGCGCGTCTGATCACCGACGAAGCCGAGAGGTCGGAGGTTCTCTACAAGATCCTGGTCGAGGGTTGGGGAAATGAGCCAGCGAAGGCGGAACACATACTCCCTCGCTGGGTTGAAAACGCCCCGCTGATCGAATTCACCCTCGCCTGACGCCTTCATAACGCGACGGGTACTCTCCCCTCCGCTCGAGGAGGGATTATCCAGCTGCGGAAACGCAATCGAATAGTCAAACTCGCTCCACCCCAGCTCCGCACAAGTAGTACCGAGGAGGGCAGGAGCGCCACCTGGCTCGAACTGTTTTACGACCTTGCGTTCGTGGTGGTCGTCGCAGTAATTGGAGCGCGTTTGCATAGCGACTTCACATGGTCGGGTGTGGCGTCGTTCCTTGGGTGGTTTGCTCTTCTTTGGTGGATGTGGGCGTCCCACACCTTCTATGCCGACCGCTACGACACCGACGACCTCGTCTATCGCCTGCTGGCTGCAGCCCAGATGGTCGCCGTCGTGGTGATGGCAGCCTCACTGGCAGACGGACCCTCCGAGTCGAGCGTCGTATTTGCTGGGGCGTATGCCGCAGGGCGTCTGGCACTTTTGGCGATGTACGCCCGCGTCTACCGCCACGTTGTCGAAACACGCACTCTCGTCCGCGGTTATCTGATGGGCTTCGGCCTCGGGGCTGTTTTCTGGACCAGCTCAGTGTTCTTCGACGAGCCTGCGAGATATGTCTTGTGGGCTGTCGCCCTGACGATCGATCTGATGACCCCGTGGGTAATGAGGAAAGAACAGGCGAAGGTCCCACTAGACACTTCACACTTCCCCGAGCGATTCGGGCTGTTCACCATCCTGGTGCTCGGCGAATCGATTGCGGCTGTTGCGGTCGGACTTCAACATCACGAGTGGGATGTGGCCTCGACAACCACTGCTGCCCTAGGAGTCGGTGTCGCGACTGCCCTGTGGTGGCTGTATTTCGAGAACACCGGCGGCCGAATCGTTCGTCGCAGCGAGGAAGTCAGGACGACCTGGCGCCCAACTGTTTGGATCTACACCCACTTTCTCCTGGCCGCAGCACTGACTGCGGTTGGGATCTCTTTCGAGTTGGCTATCGAGGAAGTTGGCCACGGCGGAATGGAAGCGGAAGCCCGGTGGCTTCTGGTTGGGGCAGCCATCGCCGCATTAGCCGCAATGGCTGCCATCCAATTCGCAGCAGGCACCGACCCCCGGTTGCGCGAGACCGCATCGCACCGGCTCCTCGGTATCCCGTTTCTGGTCATCGTTGGGCTGCTCGGAGGTCTCGAGCCAGGTTGGGTCGTGTTCGGTGTCCTCGGAGTCTGCGTTGCAGTGCTGGTGGCCGACCTGTCTCGAGCCCACCACTGGTCGTCCGCGGTCTAGCTGGCTAGAGCAGACCGAACCACGGCGGCCTTTGCAGCTCCTCTTCGACGATCGCACGGTCCTCCGGATCTGAGACAGCTGCACAGGCCTCTTCTGCCAGGGCGCGTGTGGCTCTTGCACCATCCATGTCTCCGGCGGCGGCTTTTGCCCTGGAGAGAGCTTCCAACGCGAAGGCACGGTCCCAATCCTCCATGGCCTCGGGGTTCGCTTCGACCAACTGCAAGCAGCGGTTCGCGTGCTGCAGGCTCACCTCCGGCTCGCCGGAGACGATTGCTGCGCGAGCGATCAGATGCTCTCCCCTGGCGACGTTGGCGACGGTTCCTGAGTTTCGCCAATGGAGCGCAGAGGCATAGGCCGAATACAGCAAATGCTCTCGATCTTCCGCCGCACTCTCCGGAGTGACAGAGGCAGCGTCGATTCGAGTCCAAACCTCGTTGTTGAGCTCTATCCCGAACCAACGATCCAGGTCTCGAACATCCACCATCATCTCGCCAACCTTGGTTGCGAGGTCGTGCCAGCTCTTGAACCCATACTCACGGGCCATGGTCAGCTGGGCCTCCCTCAACCCGAAGTCAGCGAACGATTTGGGTGGATTCGGATGCGAAGTCCTCACCCTTTCGATCGAGTCGGCTTCGCCTGATCGGACATACTTCTGAAGATCTCTCGCCTGACGGCGGAGTTGGGAGATGTTTGGTTGTGCTGGAAGGTCCTTGACCATCGCACCATTCCTTTCTTCGGGCATTCGCCCCTGGGGCCTGGTCTGCTGGACGGGCAGGAGAAAGCAACGGTGTGGGTTGTCCTTGATCCAGGTGGGCTCAGCCCTTGCCGCAGACGAGAGGCGCCCTGATGCGCGCTGCGGCGAGACTATCAGACCCAACAGCGCTTTGGCCTGTGTCGCAGCGCCGAGGATGCGATGATGTCGCCCAGTGACAGCTCTGTTCCGACCCTTCTCGGGCTCCATTCCGGATTCGAACTACGGCGCCCGAGTTGTGGGTCCGCCGAGCGCCACCATTTCCGCTGAGCAAAAGGCGGCGGCCTCGAGCGACCCACTGAGTTTCAGATTTATCGCCGGTCGCAAAGCACGCACCAGCAAGGAGCAGGCCATGGCATGGCTTGCCGATTGTGAAGTCCGACAAGTCCTGAAAAAGGTGGAGGAAGCGGTCATCGTCTACCGGCAGACGTCGGGCGGTCTTACGGCCACCGGACTGCTAGGCGACCTTTCACTCGCCGCGTATGCCACCGGGCATGTGAAACCACATGAGAAGACCATCGCCAAGTCCCAGCAAAAGATGGCTCAGTACATGCGAACAACGAGAGTCTTTGGCAACCCAGCTGTCACCACGATTCCCGACCAGGGCGATCTCTCTTTGGCGCTGGAGGCTCACACAACTGGTGATCCCGACTCCACGTTCACGACTGTTGACGGAAACCTCCACGAGCTGTGGGTGGTGACTGGTGACAACGCTCTGAGGCTGTGCGAATCAATCAGCACGGACGTCTACATCACCGATGGTCACCATCGGCTTGCCTCGGCGACGCTGGTCGCCGCTGAAGAAGAACGACCCGACTCCCATATCCTCGCTGGCGTCTTTCCATCACACGAAGTGAGGCTGCGAGCGTTTGCAAGGTGCATTTCAGACCCCGCAATCGATGAGGAAGCGGCAGTCGCAAAGCTGGGTTCCCTAATTGACATCGAAGCCGTCTCCCCGAACGATGCCCGACCTCGTTCCCGATTCGAGTTCGGCGCCGCAATCGGACAACAGCACTTCCTGGTGAGAATCAGAGAAGAGCAGATACCAGACGATCATCACGCTGCGCTCAACATCAACCTGCTCCAGGACCTGATATTGGGCCCCGTCTTTGGGATCACCCAACCACGGCTCGACGAGCGCTTGGGTTTCACCGCCGATGTGGCTGGACTCGAGCAACCATGCGCCGGTGCGGATGCGTGGTTTCTGCCCTTCCATCTGGAAGCCGAAGACGTGATCAGGGTTGCCGATGCCGGACAGACCATGCCACCCAAATCAACTTGGTTCGAACCTAAGCTGCCTAGCGGTCTCTGCATACGGCCGATCGACTGATCGCCCCTTCATAAACCCAGAATCGGTGGCAGACTTAGGTCCACATGAACCCTGGGAGCGGGCACTCGGTCGACCTTGCCGTGCTGGTGACACGCGAGGTGAGATGGTTCTTCGACGGGCCTCTTCCCGACGCTGTCCTCTCCTGGTTCTCCACAGCGGACACCACTGCCGAGCTCCGAACGGACTGGTACGACCTTCGATCGGCTCTCAATGGTGTGGGCAGAAAGAGACGCAATGGCACGTCCTTTGACACGAAGTTTCGACTTGAGTCGCTCGAAGATCCGGATCTCGGAACCAGCCTCAACGGAACTGCAGAAGACTGGGTGAAGATCAGTGAGCCGATTGCCACCTCGAGCGAGACCATTGACGACCCCCTCCCCATCAGGAAGAAGCTCCATACCCGACGATTCGTCTTTCAGCTCGACCCTCGGGTAGGCGGAGACGCCGAGCTGGCTGATTTGGACTTCGGCTCTTCCAAGGCGTGGTCTTTGTGTATTGAGACTTTTGGCGACCCGGCGGAGCGAGGTACCGCCTTCGATCAGACGGTTGCCAGGTTCCTCGCCGAAACTCCCATTCCGGACTCGTTGAGGTTTGAGACTGCCGACTGTGCTTCGTACCCGGAGTGGTTGAGTGTGCTGACCGCAAACCAGGATCAGGCTCCGGTTTAGTCCGAGTCGCCGCAGGCCAGGGCGAAGCTGGCCAACACTCGAGCCGCACGAACCAGCTCGTCGATCTGGATGTGCTCGTCTCGAGCATGCATGTCCTGTGCACGTCCCGGGCCATAAGTCACGGCTTCGACGCCTGCTCCGTTGATGAGATGCCGGATATCACTCGAATACGGTGTCCCGAAGAGGTCGACACGTTCACCGTGCAGGGCCATGGCCTCCATGAAGTCGGTGACGACTCGTCCATCCGCAGGGATTTCAGCCGGCTCGTAGAGACCCTCAGACAACGCCACATCGATCTCGACACCTTCGATCGAAGCGTCGCTGATCGCCGACCTCAGCTCTTCCTCGACGCCTTCGAAGGTCTCACCAGGGACCATCCGCCGATCGACAAACAAGGTGCATGAACCCGGCACCATGCTCGGTATCACACCGGCGTTGATCATTGTCGGGGTCCAACGTGGGGTGCCCAGGACTTCGTGCGAGTGTTTGGGGTTGGCTTCGAGGTGCCTGAGAACTTTGAGAATCGGGCCGAGCCGATCAAGCGGGTTGTCGGTCAGCTCAGGCCGGGAAGCGTGGCCTGCTCGGCCCTCGATGGTCAGGCGAAGAGTGAACATCCCTCGTTGAGCAATCCCGAGGCGCATTTCGGTGGGTTCGAGGACAACTCCGATGGGTGCTACAAAACCGGCCTCGAGTAGGTCTTCAGTCCCGGGCTCTCCTCGCTCTTCTCCCATCGCAAAGTGGAGAACGAGACCATCGGCGCGACCCACGGAAGCCAGCCATTGCGCCACTGCCACTTGGATGGCAAGACCGCCCTTCATGTCACAGGCCCCTCTGCCGTGCACGGCCCCATCGGCGATGACACCCTCGAAGGGGTCAAAGCGCCACTCTTCACGATCCTCGACCGGAACCGTGTCGAGGTGTCCGTTGAGGAGGACGGACGGCTCCTCACCACTTCGAGCGCCGAGACTCAGCCGATCGTCGCTGCCAACCAGCGAGGTTTCGAACCCAGCAGCGTCGAGTTCTTGAGCAACAACCCGGGCCAGGTCTCCTTCGGGATGCTCACCGTTGACTGAGGGCACGGCGACGAACTGGGAAGTGAGCTGGGCGAGATGCTCGGAACTGAGCTCAGGGGCTTCGAGGATGTCCCTCTTGACGATGTGGCCGGCCACGTATCGACAATAGGGTTGGAGCCATGAAAACACTTGATGGTCGGGTTGCCGTCGTGACTGGGTCGTCTAGCGGTATTGGAAGTGCCACCGCGAGACAGCTCTCGAGCATGGGCGCCCGGGTTGTGGTCAACTCGTCGAGTTCTGTCGAGGCGGGGACGGAAGTCGCCGAGTCGCTGGAGACGGAATCGATATACGTCCAAGCGGACATCAGCGAGCGAGAGGATCGCCGAAAGCTGGTCGATGCGACGGTCTCTGAGTTCGGTTGCATCGACGTTCTCGTCAACAACGCCGGCTGGACTTCCTTTGTCGACCACTCAGATATCGACGGACTGACCGAAGAGATCTTCAGGAAGACGTTCGAGGTGAATGTCTATGGCACGTGGGAGCTGACCAAGCTTGCCCTCCCCCATCTCCAACACGCCGATGACGGCAACGTCGTCAACGTGACTTCGATCGCAGGCGTGCGCCCCATCGGTTCATCGATTGCGTATTCGATGAGCAAAGCGGCCCTCAACCACATGACCCTGCTCATGGCGAAGTCCTTCGGGCCGGTGCGATTCAATGCAGTTGCACCGGGTCTGATCACAACTCCATGGACATCGGAATGGGACGAGATGCATCAGCAAGTAGCAAGGACCGCGCCCGCCGGTCGTTCGGGAACACCTGAGGAGATCGCCGAAGCCGTGGCTGGGCTCGCAACCAACAGATATACAACCGGGACCGTGCTTGTGGTTGACGGTGGATTGACCCAGGTGATGTAGGCCAATTTGATGGTTGACGGCCGTTCACCATACGTTGTATGGTAACTCTAACTTACAACGTACGAACGGAGAGAACGTGAGCCAGGAAACCGCACAGACCATCAAGCCAAAGAAGGTCCCCCTCCCCCGCTGGGCAGTGAAGGGAGCGTGGCGCGCCCACAGAGGTCTCTACAACATCACCAAAGGTCGCAAGGGGTTGCGCCCACCCACGGAGGACCTCTATGGAATGATCCGACTGCGGACAATCGGACGAAAGAGCGGCCAAGAGCGACCGGTCATCCTCGCCTACTTCGAGGATGGGGACGACCTCATCGTCATCCCGATGAATGGCTGGGCCGAGCCCGAGCCGCTGTGGTGGCTCAACCTCCAAGAACAGCCAAACGCTTCGGTTGATCTGCCAGGCGGAGACGTCAAAGACGTCCGGGCTCGTCTGGCGTCACCCGAAGAACGCTCACGTCTGTGGAAGATCGCTGCCGACGGTACGTGGGGTTCGGACATGGACAACTACGCGGCCGGACGAGGCCGGGAAACTCAGATCGTCATCCTCGAACCACGCTGACTTGAGCGTGGTCGAGGCGATGCCGGTTAGGTTCCCGGCATGCCAACTGAGGAATCCCTCCGCAACTACGCCGACGTCGCACTGAAGATCGGACTCGGGTTTGAGGCCGGCGACCGCCTGATCCTCTCAGCTCCCGTCCAGTTGCCCGAGTTTGTCCGACTCATCGTTGAAACAGCGTATGAAGCCGGTGCGGAGAGTGTTGATGTGATCTGGGGTGACGACCAGGTGAAGCGGGCTCGTTTCAGCCATGGGACCGAGGCGGCAGCATCGGCCATCGCAGGCACGAGCCAGTTCCTGATGAGTGGATACGAAGCTGGAGCGTCCTTTCTCTACGTCTATGCAGAGGACCCTGCGGCACTAGCCGGTGTCGATGCGGGGAGGATCCAGAACTTCCAGAGAGTCAACAGCGAGTTCGTGAGGCCCCAAGCCGAAGCGAGAGGCTCTCTGCAGATTCCCTGGTCGATCATCGCGGCCCCGGTACCGGCCTGGAACGAGACCGTCTTCGACTCCGAAGATGCCGAGGAGAAGATGTGGCAGGCCATCTTCCGAGCGTGTCGTGTCAACCAAGACGACCCGGTCGCCGCGTGGAATGTCCATCTCGACGATCTCGTCCGGCGGAAGAAGTACCTCAACGAACGCGAATTCAAGGGGCTTCGCTACGAAGGCCCCGGAACCGACCTCCACCTCGGCATGACGGACAACGGCACATGGGAGGGTGGCCGCGTGCACACTCCCAAAGGTCGGCCGTTCGTCCCCAACATCCCGACTGAGGAGGTGTTCACCTCACCACATCGGATGAAGGCCGAAGGAACCGTCAAGGCCACCAAACCACTCACATACTTCGGTGATCTCATCGACGACTTCTCCTTCGAGATGTCCGAAGGCAAGGTGGTCAAGGCCGTCGCCGGGAGGGGCCAGAACGTCCTCGACAAGATCCTCGAGACAGATGAAGGCTCAGTCCGATTCGGCGAAGCCGCCATGGTCCCCCAGTCCGGTGCGGTGGCGGCTGAGGGCCTGGTTTGGAACAACGTGCTCTACGACGAGAACGATGCGTGCCATATCGCACTCGGCCAGTCCTACCCCATGTGTTACGAAGGCGCGGACCAACTGGACCAAGAGCAGAAGCTGGAGGCCGGCCTCAATCGCAGCAACGTCCACGTCGACTTCGTCCTTGGGTCGCCCGAAGTCAGCGTGTTCGGAGTATCCGAGGACGGCTCCGAGGAGCCAATTATCAGCAACGGTGAGTGGGGGTTCACTGTCTGACGGCTCGCTCAACTCAACCGCAGGCAGGGTTAGGGTCGCTGTCTGACATGAGGATCAGCCAGTGGACGTCACTCTTCTCCTAGCCGCATTCGCTCTTGGCTTCGCCGCGTCGGCAGTTGGCCTGCCTCCGTTGGTTGGCTACCTCGCCGCTGGCTTCATCCTGCACGAGTTCGCCTACGAAACCACTGACAACATCCAGTTCGTTGCTGACATCGGAGTCCTGCTGCTTCTGTTCAGCATCGGGCTGAAACTCAAGATCCGCACCCTCGCTCGGCCGGAGGTGTACGGCGGCGCCTCGATAGCGATGGTCATGACGACCGCATTGATCACCGGGGTGCTCTTGGTTGGTGCTGCGGCCGGGCTTCCGCTTCTGTCCGAGCTTGGCTTGACCGAGGCGGCACTTCTGGGATTCGCCTTCTCATTCTCCAGCACCGTCTACGCGGTGAAGGCCCTCGAGGACCGCAACGAGTCCTCATCGCTCGCCGGCCAGATCGCTATCGGTATTTTGATCGTCCAGGATCTGTTCGCAGTCGCCTTCTTGGTGTTCAGCACTGGAGAACTCCCCTCGCTGTGGGCCATTCCTGTTGTCGTTGGAGTGGTCTTGCTGCGACCAGTCTGGGGCTGGCTACTCAGCCAAAGCGGACACGGCGAGCTTCTTGTCCTCTTGGGGTTCGTGCTCGCAGTTGGTGTAGGTGCCGCTTCGTTCGAACTCGTTGGGATCAAGGCCGATCTGGGTGCCCTGGTCATAGGGCTGAGTCTGGCCAGCCATCCCCGAGCCGTTGAATTGGCCGACCGGCTTCTCGGCTACAAAGACCTGCTACTCATTGGATTCTTTCTGTCGATCGGATTGGGAGGAATCCCAAGCCCCGCCGCCCTCGTTGTCGCGATCGTCGCCCTCCTTTTCCTCCCGATCAAGGGCCTCGGATTCATGACACTGATCCCGCGATTCGGTCTGCGTGCTCGGACGGCATGGCACTCGGCGATCACCCTCACCACGTTTTCCGAATTCGGACTGATCGTCGTCGTCGCAGCGATCAACGAAGGCTTGTTGGACGACGAATGGGCGGCGGTGATCGCGATCGCCGTAGCGGCCTCGTTCGCAGCCGCTGCGCCCACCAACGCCCGCCGATACCGCCTCTATCGGAAACTGTCAGGGCGCCTCGAACCCCTCGAACGGCAGAACATCCGCGACGAGGACGCGGTGATCGATTCCGGTGCGTCGAGCATTCTGGTGTTTGGCATGGGTCGGGTCGGGACCGGCGCCTACGACGAGTTGGTGATTCGCGAAGGGCAAGTTGTGATGGGTGTCGACCGGCAAGAGCCGATAGTGGAAGCCCATCAGACTCTGGGCCGACATGTCATCAGGGGTGATGCCATGGACTCCGAATTCTGGGAGCGAATGAGCCTCAAACCTGACGTCGGTCTGGTGGTTCTAGCCATGAGTGACCACGAGGCCAACCTCCGGGCGACCGAATGGGTTAAGGGTTACCTTCCAGAGGTCAAGATCGCAGCGGCTGCCCAATACGAGGACCAGGTAGCCGAACTACAGGAGGCCGGCGTGGATATCGCGAGGAACCTGTTCAGCGAAGCCGGGCAGGGTCTGGCTGATGACGCCTGCGATCTGCTCTCACGCTGATTCCAAGCACAGGTGGCGCCCCCTCTAGGCCTTTGCAGGGACCGACTCTCGAACCTTCAGGCGCCGCCCCTTCAGTGACATCCCTCGTGCGGAGTGCATGACTTCGGGTGCAATGGCCGCTGGGATCTCGACGAAGCCATAGCCCTTGGAACGGCCTCGTTTCATTGCAACCGAGGTGTCGACCACCCGGCCGAAGCGACTGAATACCCGATCCAGATCGTCGCCAGTGGTGCTCCAGGGCAGGTTTCCGACAAACAGTGTGATCGTTTGGTCTGTGGTTTTCGACCGATCGGTACGAGGCGTTGGTCGACGCGACGAAGGTGCTGTTAGGGCGCCTACCTCCGGTCGGCCGATGTCTGTCGGTAGGGACAGCTTCCGCTGCATACGAGTGACCTCTCTGCGCTGTTGTGGCGTCACCAGGCTTACAACTGTTCCCGTCGCTCCCGCGCGACCGGTGCGCCCCGACCTATGGACATAGTCTTTGTGGTCTCCAGCGACGTCGTAGTGGACGACCGTTGAGACATCATCGACGTGGATGCCACGGGCAGCGACATCAGTGGCCACGAGAGCCTGAGCCCTTCCCGTGGAGAACGACCTAAGAGCCCGCGTGCGTTGATTCTGATTACGCCCACCGTGCATGGCGACCGCGGTCACGCCGTGCTTCTTGAGCTGCTTCGCCAACCGGTCAGCCCCATGACGCGTACGGGTGAAGACGATTGTCTTGTCGGATCGTTCGACGATCTCGGCGGTGTAGCTGATCCGATCCCGGTGCTCGACGAGCCAGAAATGGTGGGTTGCATCGGGCATCTTCGAATCAACCGCTTGAGCTTGGTGTGTGACGGGATCGGACTGATACTCCTCGCTCAAACGGGCGACATCTCGATCCAGCGTGGCGGAGAAGAAGAGGGTCTGCCGATCCTTCGAGGTCTGGTCGAGAATTCGGCGCACGGCGGGGAGAAATCCCATGTCGGCCATTCGGTCGGCTTCGTCCACCACAACTGTGGCCACCTCACCTAGATCCACGATTCGCTTCTCGATCAGGTCTTCAAGTCGACCCGGAGTCGCCACTAGAAGGTCTACTCCTTGACGCAGGGCTTTCACCTGGGGGCCGTAGCCCACTCCTCCGTAGACGGCAGCCACCGTTCGGCCCACTGCCTTGGCGACTGGCGACAACTCGTGATGGATCTGCTCCGCGAGTTCACGTGTTGGGGCCAGAATCAACGCACGTGGCCGGTTTGGCTTGGCCTTGGAAACACGGGCGAGGACCGGAGTCCCAAAGGCAACCGTTTTTCCAGAACCGGTTGGCGCCTTGCCATTGACGTCGCGTCCGGCAAGGACATCGGGGATCGTGGCGGCCTGAACAGGGAAGGGCTCACGGATGCCGCGTCCGGCGAGGTCCTTTTGGATCTCAGGGGGCAACCCAAGGCTGGCGAATGTGTTGGACATGGTTGTACTCCGGTGACCCGATGGTCGTTGTGTGCGGTCACGCGACTGAGCCGTATATCGCACGGAGCAGTCAGGCGTCGGCCGAAGAGGCGGTCCAACCGGTTGAGAAAAGTGCCATGGGTCACCGGGGAAGCGCGGATGCGCTGGCCTCCACCCGATGTGGCAGGTCAGAAGACTAGCGAGCGTCCACCCCTAGTCCAGGTTCGACTCGTCCGCAGGCTGGCCGACTGCCTGTGAGGCCATCGACGTGAGTCGGTCGACCTGGGCCTGATACAGATCCAAGGCCCTCTCGCCGAAAGCCTGCCTCTCTTCCTCTGACAACGCCTCGCCGCTTTCTGCGTCAAACGGATACCCGCCGACCGACACCACCCTTGAGCCTTGCCCGCTGGGCACCACGTAATCTGTCCAGTTGAACGCGGCACCGGGAGCGAACGAGACAGTTTGGGTCATGTAGTCGTGGGTCCTCATGTCGACAATCGCGATGATGGATATGTCGTTGTTGGGGCCGTGAGCGCAGTGGTACTCGGTCCCAGGTCCCAGACGCCCACCTTCCGTGCCTTTGACCTCACTCGAATTGGCGCCGAGCCACTCCGTGCGTTTGACAGGGTCGAGCATGAAGTCCCACACCACACCGACAGGAGCTGAGGTGTGACTCTGCACCGCGAACCACGCATCCCCTTCGACGACTTTCACCTCGGTCTGGCGGCGGGTGAACTCCCAGATGTCTTCCAGATTGCTGACGTAGCTGCCGACCTTGCCAACATGGTCGTACTCCTCGGAGTGGCGTTGCCACCCCTCGACCATCGACTCGATCCCGAGGTCCGAGACACAAGCTTGCGTCACAAGCAGGTAGTCGGTGATGCCAGTGGCCTCGACGACCGAGTTCTTGAGCAGACGATGAGCAAGGATGACATCTGGGCCGGTGAGGCTTTCCCTCCCACCAAGCGTTGAGACGGCGAACTCTCCACAGTGCATAACGATCTTGAGACCCAGCCCTTTGATGTTGACACAGGCGTTGCACTGGCAGGTGGTGTTGAGAACCATTGTCTCGAGCGCCGACCGAAACGCCACGTAGAGATGTTCGACCGAATCGACCACGGACTGCCCGATCGTCCCCCCCGGCATCGACCCGTACAGGAGGACCGCGTCACCCTCGACCGACGACATCGTCAGCGGAGCGTTGACCGCGGCGATCACAGCGTTTAGGAGATCTTCGAGAATGCCATTGGCGTGCTCCAGTTCGCTCTCTGTGAGGAACCTCGTATAACCCGAGATGTCAGCGATGACCAGATGTCCGTTCATGTGGGCCTAACCGGCGACATCGTCCTTGGCGATCATCTTCCTAACGCTGAGCTTGACGACCAACTCCCCTTCGACCCCGTTGCGGGCTCCATAGGCTTCAGCCTTGTCTTCGCCCATGTACCGGCCGCCGATGACGGTGGCCACACGTCTGACCTCGTTGAGATCGTCGGAGATCTCAACGTCCCCTTCGACCATCACGTACGCATAGGGCGGTTCCTGGAGATCGACCACGAGCGAGGCCCTCGAATCCGCTGCAAGGTTGCGGGCCTTGACGCTGGTGTGCCAGGTGTTGAAGAGAAGAGCACCGTCCTCGACCACGAACCAGATGGGTGCGACATGAGGTCGACCGTCGGGCCTGGTCGTGGCGAGCTTCCCCGTCCTGGTTCCTTCCGAAAGAAAGGTCCAGGCGTCCTCGGTACTCATGTCGTGCATTGGGCCAACCTAATTATCCGAGAGCTCGCTCGCCCTTCTGAGCCTTGGCCACGATTTCGGCAACTCGACGATCACGGGTCTCGGGTCTGGCGGCGCTGACGACCCACCAGAGCATCTGCTTCTTTGCACTAGGGGGGAACTCGTCCCAAGTGGCGCGAGCTTTGGAGTTCATGTCCAGAGCCTCTGTCAACACGTCGGGCTCGATGAGATCTTCCACCGGGTCGTAGATGGTCCAGAATCCGTTCTCTTTCGCCACTCCGACGCTCCTTCGACCTGCTTCGGTCATGAGCCCAGCAGCCTCCATCTCGTCGACACGCTGTCTGTTGAGTCGGGTCCAACTGCTTCTTGGTTTGCGCGGGGTGAACAGCTGGAGGCCTCGCTCTTCGTCGAGGGTGTATGTAGTGGAATCGATCCACCCGAAGCAGATCGCCTCTTCCACGGCGTCGGGGTATGGACATCTCGGGCGACCGGTTGGGGTTCGCCACGAGCAGAGCCACAAGCCGCGTGCCGATTCGTGGTTCTCGATCAGCCACGAACGGAAGGCTGCCCTGGTCTCAGCGTGATAGATCGGGAAGTCGAACTTCCAGGTATCGGGATGATCCGACGCAGTCGGTGGATAGGCGGCCACCGTGGGAGCCTAGGGTGACCGGATGGAGACCTGGACTGCCATCAAGTCACGCAAGAACGTACGCCAATACAGCACCGAACCCATCCCGAGTTCCGACCTCAACCAGGTGCTTGAAGCGGCGAGGAGAGCTCCATCTGCTCGTAATGCCCAATGGTGGGACTTGGTTGTGGTTACCGATCGCTCCCAATTGGAGGCACTGAGCAAAGTCTGGGCAGGAGCGGGTCACGTCGCCGGGTCACAGGCCACCATCGCCGTGATTGCACCGCCGGGAGGCGACGACCTGGAACGGTCGATGATCCAATACGACCTCGGACAGATGACGATGCAACTGATGATCACAGCTGCTGACCTGGGGATCGGTACCGCCCATGCCGCTGTCGAAGACCAAGACCTGGCCCGGTCGCTGTTGGGATTTCCCGAGAATCGAGTCTGCGCGTGGCTGATCGCCATGGGATATCCGGCGGACGGCCCTCTGAGCCCCGTTGAGGAATTGAATCGGCGCGATTTTGAAGACGTGGTGCACCGGGACACCTTCTGAAATCAAGAGAATTCACCCCGAGTTCGCGAAACGTATTCCTATAGGGTCGCCGGATCACCTATAATGGCATCAACGTCGTGGTGTTCCTGGCGACGCTAAACACGGGAACGAGAGTTGGGCCTAGACGCCTCCACCACAGGAGGGGTCGGGTCCATTTTCTTTTGTGGGATGCGATCAACTGCCAAACGTCCCGGCAAAAACAAAGTCCCACTGGGGCGTTAGCCCGAAAACGCTGAGGTCAGCCTGGTCCCTGATCGCCTCGGCGCGTTCGAAGGCGGAAGCCTCGTCGAGACCTTCACAACCGCCTGACGGCACATTGATGCTCCACCCCGGTTGCAAAACGAGTTCTGTTGGGTCGGAGTCGGACCCGTATTCGATCTTCGTCCCGTCGATCGAGCTGAAGAACTCAGTCAGTTGGGCCTCGAGGGAAGGATCCAAGCCGAGACTGAACCCATAGTCCCAGTACGTACCGTCAGCGAGAGGGCAGATCGTCCCGAAGTACACCTCCAAATACGAAGGCGTCGTGGACGTGGTGACGTAGCTGCCCGACACCGGATCGGCCTTGCCCCGTGTCAGCTGAGCCGGCTTCTGAAGACGCTCAATCAAGTGCTCGCTATCTGTGAATTGGGTCTCCATCGTGAAGTCAGCCGTGAACTCTGGTCCCGACGTGCCTGGAGACGGCCGGAAAGAGACGCTTCCGTCAGCGGGGCCGAGGACCAGATCGAGAATCGAGGTGTCCAGATCAGTGCACGTTGCATTGCCGGTGGCGGTTGTGGACCACGGTTCGCCCTCCGGTGACCCGAGCATCTGCTCCATGAACAGAGACACCCCTGTGGCCTCCCAAGCTTTCGAGGAAACGCTCAGCGAATAGGTGCCTGTGCCTTCGGTCGGACCGCAGGTCGCAAGAGCGTTGGTGGCGCCATCTAGAACATGGCTGGCGACGGCACCAGCTGACGTTGGCGCCACCCCATCCAGATACTCCTGGGTTTCCACAGTTCCGGTGCCGCCGAAGTTCCAGTACGTCTTCTCCGAGTTCCCGACAAAGGTCTGGAACGCTGCAGGCCACATGACGAAGCGGACCTCATCCCCGAGGACTTGGACGCTCGAGACCACGAAGTCGACACTGAAATGGGAGATCTCGTATTCGACAACCAAAGAATCACCATCTCGCGTGGTGTGGGTGGTCAGCGCTTCGAGGTCGTTGATCGCTCCATGGAATGCAAACACGAACGGGATCTCATCTTCCCCAGCTCCGGCGTCGTTCGATGAGAGGGTCCTCGTGACCGTCACAGGTGCTTCGAAGAGCAGTCCTTCTGGCTGGAGCTCGTAGACCTGGCCTGAGATGAAGGCCGGGTCCAAGCCATGGTCAGCCATGACGGAAATCGAGATTGCCGTTTCCACCGGCAAGGCCCCGGGCGGAATGTCGAGATGCAGCAGGCCATCGGGCGACGCGATGTTGCCGCCGTCGGGGCCGACGGCCTGTCCATCTGGTGCCTCTGCTGAGACGACGGAGGTGGTCGGTGCGTCGGTCGCCGAGGGCTCAGTGGGCTCGTCACCTCCCCCGCCACAGGCGGCGAGGGCGGCGGCAAGTCCGATCACGATCGTGACGAGTCTTGGTCTCAAGCCACTCTCCAGTTCGGCACTGCTAACCCTACGCGAACCGACCTTCGATTTGGTCGCGTAGGGTCAGATGCATCCCCAACCCAGAAAACCAACTCTTTCTCAGGTGTACCGACTGCGGGGCCTTGTTCCCCTCCAAGGTCAACCTGCCACCAATCGCATTTGAAGGTGCCACTATCGAAGACCGCACGTACAAGTGCCCGATCTGTGCGAACTTCGACACCTACTCAAAGGAAGACCACTTCTACGACCGGGATCCCGACCTGATCTGAACCACTCCCTCAAGATCGACAGCCTCCGATGAGGCTCACCGGATAGAGTCTCACTATGAGATTGATGGCGGGAATCCTCCTAGTAGCGCTGTTGGCCGTTGCCTGTGGTGGCGGTGGAGATGGATCGAGCGAGGGCGACTCGAGCCCTGTAACTACTCGGGCCCCTGCCCCGCCCCCTACCGATCCGACTGCGGATGGCACCTATCAGACGGTGCGACAAATGCAGCTCGACGTCGAATCCACCTTCTACACCTGCAATGCGCCCATCAAGGTCTACGAACCGCCGACCGTCGAAGGCGCTACTGCTCAAGCAGACTGTTCAAGTGTCATTGGCCTCTACATCTTCGATCCGGCCGACGTAAGTGCAGGGGCCTCCGCACTTCAGGAGACAAATCAAGCTCTCGTCGTCGGCGCGAACTGGATCATCAGCTGCGCAGACGATCTGTCCCGGTGTGAGAAGATCCGCGACGCAACCGTTGGTGGGGAGCTCATCACCGGCGGCTAAATCGGGCTGTCACCACCTAACGCAAGACCGAGCTGACCGCGTCAGCTGCAGATCGGGCTGCGGCGTGGACTGAGCTCCAGTCTGCAAAAGACGTGTAGGAGTCGCCGGCGAAGAACACCCTGTCGCCCAACGGCCGGGATAACTCCCTCGAGATGCGGAAGTCGGCCCCATCCTCGAGATAGGCCGCTCCGGCGAATGGTTCCTCATTCCAGTTCTGGACCAAATGCCTCACGTAGGAAGATGAAGCTGCGCCACCGAAACCGCCATCCAGATCGGCCAAAACGCTGGCCACGAGCTCATCGTCGTTCATGGCTTGATACGTCTCTGCTTGGGCGCCCACCGAGAAAACACCAAGGATGTTCTGGTCAGTTCGTTGGCCGTACGCAGCGTCGTAGAAGAGTCTCTGCCCGTTGTCTGTGTCGCTGTCTGAGAAACCAATCGCTGCCGGGTAGAACTCACGGTCGAACTCGAAGAACGCCTTCAAACCACTCCAAACGGTTGCGGCGTCGATGGCCTCCAGACGATCGTCCTCGAAGCCTGGACTGAACACGATGTCCCCTCGCTGAAGGATGCGCAACGGCACGGTGATGATCACGCGGTCTGCCGAGTAGGTGCTCCCATCAGCGTCGGTGAGGACGACTTCCCCTCCAGAGTGATCGACTTGCACGATTTGGGTGTCGTAGCGAATGAGGTCGCTGATCCCCGGGACCACATAGGTGTTGTAGAAGTCCAACCAGCTCGAGCCTCGAAACTTGGTGTCGACATCGAAGATCGTCGGAACCAGAGGACCAAAACTGGTCTCCCCGTTCTCGATGAACGCAATCTCGTCGCTGTCCTCGTAGCTCACCAGCTCGGTTGTGATGTCGACGGAAGAGTCGTTGACGATGTCATCGAGAATCGACCCATCGACGTGTACCCACTCGGCGCCGAGGGAGATGGGGAAATCGGCGAAGTCGAGGTTGTGTTTGATCCGGCCGCCGTGGGTCGAGCCTGCCTCCAGCACTTCGACTTCGATGCCTTGCTGACGAAGAAGGTGGGCTGAGGTCATGCCCGCTGGCCCGGCTCCAACGACGATCACCTTCCCAGTGAACGAAGCAGAGCGAGGCAGACACCCGGTGAGCAGAACGGCTACTGCCGCCGCTCCCGAGAACACAAACTGTCGACGGGTCAGAGACGGGACGATTTGATGTTTGCTGTTGCCGAATCCGGATTGACTCACTGACGGGACTCTATTGCCCGGCAACTCAGAAGCCGCCGGAGTCCCCCGTGAAGTCGATTCAGCCACCTATGGACAGGTGAAGCTCATCGAACCATCGACGTCTCCGGCGTCTGAGGAGAACACACCCTCGTAGCTGATCGTCATCCCGTCGATAGTTGGCTGCGTAGCTTCGGCTGTGACCTCTGACCGGTAGCTCGAGCTGTCGGCCGTGCGAACGGACGCAACTCCAAACCAGCCGTCTTCGGTCTTGATGACGTTGAACTGGAGCTCGGCATCTTGGGCACCCCCGAATGCGCGAGCGTCACCCAAGCTGACGTCGATCGCTTCGTCGCCGAATTCGCAGATGACACTGCCGCTGAACCGAACGTCGTATTCGGTCCCACCGAGGGCTACTTGTATCCCGTCGCCGGGTGCTTCACAGTTGACCGCCAGCTCTACGTCGACCTGGCTGGCATTAGCGATGTCCCGATCCTCGACCTTGTCAACCGGGCCCTCGTAGCTCAGCGCTTCGCCGTCGATTCCGAGATTCCCATTCCCGGGTAGCGAGGCTCCATACTGGATGTTCGAATCGAGAGGTACGACGGTCAGGTTGAGCAGCCAGCCATCTCCCAGGTTCTGACCCTGGATCAGCAGGTCCCCCGATTCGGTCTGCTGATAGTTGATGGACACCCGATCTTCGTCGATGTAGCAAGAGTGGTGGACCGAGCCGGGCACTGTGAACTCGATTGTCTGGCCGTCCACTTCAACCCGGGCGACAGATGGGTCGGCAGTGACGGTCACCGCACCTGCCTCGCCAGCGCCTGGGATTCCCCCGCCACCGTCGTTGTCGTTCTCGCCAGCCGCGTCCCCGATCCCGTCAAACACCTCGCCGAGGCCCGGTTCGTCACCGCTTCCTCCGCCACACGCTGAAACAACCAGTGTCAAGGCAGAAAGAACTGCAAAAAGTAGAAGCCTCTTACGGAACACAACCCACCCGATCTGTTTGATGTGTTCCGGAACCTATCAAAGACCGAAGGGGCGCTGCCGCGACTTCGCTGGGCGCGCCACCACTCTGAGTGGCTAGGGTCGATCCGAGCCGCCAAGACCTCCAAGGAGCCCCCGTGCAAGCCTCGTCAACTTCTGGTCAGCTGAGCCGGAACCGCCTGATTGCAGTCCTCTCTGTGATCGGCATGGTCGCCGCCCTACTCCCCCTCTTCCCGCAGGTAGCGAGATCGGAGAGTCCGGGTGATGTGGTGATCAATGAGATCATGCAGAACCCCAACGCGGTCGGCGATTCGGCTGGCGAATGGTTCGAGCTGGTCAACACCACCACTGCGGACATCGATATCAATGGATGGACCATCTCCGACAACGACTCCGATTCCCATGTGATCGCCAACGGCGGCCCACTTCTGGTGCCGGCAGGCGGTTACGTCGTTCTCGGCAACAACACTGACTCTGGAACAAACGGCGGAGTGACGGTCGATTACAACTACGGGTCGAACTTCTTCCTGGCCAATGGCGGCGACGAACTCGTCCTGACCGACGGCAGCGCCAACGAGATCGACCGGGTCGAATGGGACGGCGGACCTGCCTTCCCCGACCCGACCGGGGCATCGATGTCACTGGACGACCCCGGCAACGACAACAACGTCGGGGGAAACTGGTGCACCGCTTCCACCCCGTACGGTGCTGGTGACCTGGGCACACCGGGTGCAGCAAACGACTGTCCTCCACCGCCAGAGGTGGGCCCCGGGGACGTGGTGATCAACGAGATCATGCAGAACCCCAACGCTGTCGGCGATTCGGCTGGCGAATGGTTCGAGCTCGCAAACACCACCACCTTTGACATCGACATCGACGGATGGACCATCTCCGACAACGACTCGGACTCCCATGTGATCAACAACGGCGGTCCACTGGTGATACCGGCGGGCGGCTACGTCGTGCTTGGCAACAACAGCGACTCCGGAACGAACGGCGGAGTGACCGTCGACTACCAATACTCGAGCTTCTTCCTGGCCAATGGCGGCGACGAACTCGTCCTGACCAAACCCGACACCACTGAGATCGACCGGGTCGAATGGGACGGCGGTCCGGCATTCCCCGACCCCACTGGCGCATCGATGGCACTTGACGCCCCCGGAAGTGACAACAACGTCGGGGCAAGTTGGTGCACGGCTTCTACCCCATACGGCGCTGGAGACCTGGGCACACCGGGCGCGGTAAATGATTGTGTCCCACCGCCCGACGTAGGACCTGGGGACGTGGTGATCAACGAGATCATG
The DNA here is from genome assembly GCA_028284765.1 of Acidimicrobiia bacterium. GTDB lineage: Bacteria > Actinomycetota > Acidimicrobiia > Spongiisociales > ZC4RG35 > JANQRA01. The sequence goes on along the minus strand of JANQRA010000011.1, from coordinate 8,611 downwards.
CAAAACCCCAATGCGGTCTTCGACAGCAATGGTGAATGGTTCGAGCTGGCCAACACCACGACTGAGGACATCGACATCAACGGATGGACCATCTCCGATCTGGGGACGAACTCCCACGTGATCAACAACGGTGGCCCGCTACTCGTGCCATCCGGTGGCTTCCTGATCCTCGGCAACAACGCGGACTCCAGCACCAACGGCGGAGTGACAGTTGACTATGAATACCCGTCGTCCTTCGCCTTGGGCAACAGTGATGACGAACTCATCCTGACCACGGGCACGGCGACCGAGGTCGACAGTGTCGCATGGGACGGCGGCCCAGCCTTCCCGGACCCGACCGGGGCATCGATGTCACTGAACGACCCCGGCAACGACAACAACAACGGGGAGAACTGGTGTACAGCGTCCACCTCGTACGGCGACGGCGACCTGGGCACGCCAGGAGCCGCCAACGACTGTCCAATCATTCCTCCAGGTGGCCTATGTGGTGACCCGGAGACTCCGATTCACGTGATCCAGGGCAGCGGATCGTCGAGCCCTGAAGTTGGCAATCCGCATGTGATCGAGGGCATCGTCACCGGTGACTTCGAAGGTTCAGATGGACTCGGCGGCTTCTTCGTGCAGGAAGAGACCGACGACTTCGACGCTGACCCGAACACGTCGGAAGGCATCTTCGTGTCCAACGGTGGAGCTGAGCAGGTCTCAGCCGGAGACACGGTCCGAGTCAGCGGAATCGTCGAAGAGAGCTTCGGGCTCACCCGCATCGGCAGCGTGGCGTCGGTTTCGATCTGCCCGGCCACGGGAACTACGGGTCCGGTGCCAGCACCGACTCTCCCTGTCGCTGATCTGAGTGCTTGGGAAGCCGTTGAGGGTATGGAAGTTGAGTTCTCACAGCTGCTGCACGCCAGCGGCAACTTCACCTGGGCTCGCTTCGGTGAGGTGGATCTCTCGGTGAACGGACCGTTGGAGAACCCGACCAATGTCGTGGCTCCAGGAACTGCGGCGAACGCGCTCCAGGATTTGAATAACCGGAGTCGCATCCAGCTGGACGACGGAAGCAGTGTCCAGAACCCGCTTCCGTTCCCACCGTATCTTGGACCCGGCAACACGCTCCGCACCGGTGACACGGTGGCTGGCCTGACCGGAGTCGTGAGCTTCGGGTTCGGCAACTACGAGATCCATCCGACCGAGCAGGTCGACTTCACCCGGGTCAACACACGTCCGACTGGGGTGCCGGATGTTGGTGGGCGTCTCACGGTCGCCGCTTACAACGTGCTCAACTACTTCACGACGCTCGATGGCGACGGGAGCATTTGTGGACCCCTTGAGAATCAGAACTGCCGCGGAGCTGATACAGCCGAAGAGCTAGCGCAGCAGAGGGCCAAGCTCGTAAGTGCTATCGCTCAGATGGACGCCGACGTTGTTGGTCTGATGGAGATCGAAAACCATCCGACTGAGGTGCCGACCGCAGACCTGGTTTCCGGCTTGAACGATGCAACTGCACCCGGGACCTACGACTTCGTGTCGACCGGACCGCTGGGGAGCGATGCCATACGAGTGGCATTGCTGTACCAGCCGGCTTCGGTGACACCGTATGGACCGTTCGCTGTGCTCGACTCAAGTGTCGATTCGAGGTTCAACGATGACAAGAATCGGGCGATGCTCGTCCAGACGTTCATGGAGAACTCAACGGGCGAGCTCTTCACAGTCGCCGTCAACCACCTCAAGTCGAAGGGTTCGCCATGTGACGACGTTGGAGACCCCAACCTCGGCGACGGCCAAGGCAACTGCAACGGCACCAGAACTCTGGCTGCTGAGGCGATGGTCGACTTCCTTGCGAGTGATCCGACCGGGAGTGGCGACACCGACGTCATCATCATGGGTGACTTGAACGCCTACGCACAGGAAGACCCGATCACGGCTATCGAAGCTGGTGGCTATACAGACCTGATCGAGGCCTACGTCGGAACCGGGTACGCCGATGGTGCGTACTCGTTCAACTTCTTCAGCCAGTCGGGTTATCTCGACCACGGCCTGACGAGCTCTTCATTGACGAGTCAGGTGACAGGAGCGGACTTCTGGCATGTGAATGCGGACGAGCCATCAGGTTTGGACTACAACAACTTCAACCAGCCCGACCTGTACAACCCGGATGAGTTCAGGGCATCAGATCACGACCCGGTGATCATCGGCCTCGATCTGGACCAGACGCCTCCGGACGTCGATGCGGACTTCAAGCGGATCTTCTCGACCCGCAGCTTCGGCATCTTCAAGGTGGACTACTCGTGCGAAGACATCGTCGATCCTGACCCCGAATGCGTGGGTGACATCAACGGTGTGAGCGTTCAAGATGGACAGCTCGTGATCTTGCTCAAGGGTCCGGGGCGTGAGTGGCACAGGTCCAAGCACGGTGTGCTGTGGATGAAGGCCAACAGCTTCGAGTTGACAGTCACGGGCACGGACGAGGCGGGCAACTCTGCGACAGAAACCGCCGAACCCGAATTCAGGAGACCGGGACGCTGGTGGTAGCCGACATCAGGTAGCAACTATCGAGACGGGGTCGCATCTTGCGGCCCCGTTTCTCGATGTCGGCGGCTACACGCTGGGCATCGGCGCGCCGGCCTGACACTCAGATAGCTCCCACAGTCGGCGGGCGACTTCAGGGTCGGTCCCAGTTGCTGAAGCTTGCCTCTCATTGACGTAGTAGCCACCGCTCGTACGAGCAACACCGGGATCAGTGGCCAGGAACACGCTGGTCCTCGCTCCGTCTGCAGGGGTACGGGCGGGTTGGTTTCCGAATCCGGTGCGGTCGAGGAGTTTGGTCCGGACCACACCCGGGTCCAGAGCGTGGGCCACGATGTTCGTGCCAGCTGTTCGTCGGGCGAGCTCCTCGGTGAACAGCACGTTGGCGAGCTTCGTCTGGCAGTAGGCAGTGATGTGGTCATATCGACCTCGGAGATTGACGTCGTCAAAGTGGATACGTCCCGCCCGGTGCCCAATCGAAGAAACGGTGATGACCCGGGCCTCGGGGAGTTGAAGCATGCTTTCGATCAGAAGCGAAGTGAGAAGGAACGGAGCCAGATGGTTCACCGCCCAGGTGGTCTCAAACCCGTCGATCGTCGTGGTTGGCTCCGGCATCACAACACCTGCGTTGTGCACGATTCGATCGAGAGCCACATCCTGCAGTGACTCGCCGAGGGAACGGACCTCGTCGAGGGATGAAAGATCGGCCGCCACCGGGACCAGCACGGCCGCCTGATTGTCTTCTTGCAGAGTGGCAACAGCCTCTGATGCGCTGGCTGAGGACCGCCCATGCACCCAGACGTCATGGCCTAGACCTGCGAGCGCTCGGGCCGTCTCGAGGCCTATTCCCGCCGTGGCACCGGTCACGAGAGTCTTAGGCACACACCCTCGCTGTCATGACCTTGGCGTCGTCTGTTCATGGGCACACGGTACGCATGATCGCTCGGCGCGGCTGATGTTGGCCAACGGTCGGTCAGCGTTCCTCAGAACTTGAGCTCTCTGGCGACAGTGAGCGGCGGCATCTCGCCCCCAACGAACTCCTGCAGCGCTTCGTAGATATGACTGTCGGCAGCTGTGCTCCGAGACGGCAGTCTGAGATATTCCGACCAGGTGGCGACCGAGAATGACTCGACAATTGTTCCGGGATTCTCCACATCTTCGACGAGGTGGAAATCCAGCGCCCCTTGGCGGCGCAACGCTCGTCGAACCCGGACCATCAATTGGAGGAAATCTTCCTTCTCCCCCTCGCCTATCAGCCAGGTTGCAGTGAGGAGTATCGGCCCGTCGGTGTCGTGGACCGACGTAACCGGGGCGGCCGGGTCCATAAGCGAAACCCCATCAGACTCATGATCTTGGTATTGGTTGAGCCGCAGGCGTGTCACGGCAAGTGCAGAGAAGGCGAGAACCGCGGCCGCTAGTAGAAGAGCCGTCGAGACTTCGGTCTGCTGGGCCACAAACCCCCAGGCGATAGCGCCAAAGGCGAGTGATCCCTGAAGCGCGAGCAGGTAAACCGCCACTCCCCGCCCCCGCACCCAGCCAGGAAGGACGACCTGGAGCGCAGTCATCACTGTGGAGATGATGGCGAGGGTGCCAATCCCAACCACTGTCAGCAGACCAAACGCCAATGGAACACTCTCGACGCCGGCGAGCAAAGCGATCGCACCAGCCTGGATTAGCGCAGCAGCCAATACCACTCCGTCCGGTCCGATCCGGCTTCGGATCCAGGGCAGGACTAGCAGGCCCAAGATTGCGCCGAGCCCGCTGGATGCAGCCAACACGCCGAATCCGGCAGGCCCGACTCCTAGTTGAAACCTGGAAATGACCGGAAGCAATGCAGGAATGACCATGGCCGCGAAGGCAAGGGGTACGACCTTGCCGATTGTCACCTTGAGAGGCGTGTCATAGCGCAGGTACTGGACACCCACTCTCATGGCGGATCTGAGGTGCTCGGGGGGAAGGCCGGTGCGTGGTTCGGGCTGCCACCAGCGCAAGGCAAACATGCCGCCTACGAAGACCACGACGTTGACAACGAACACCGCTGTCGGCGATGCCGCGGCGATGAGGAACCCCGCTATCGCAGGACCGCCAGCCATCGCCAAGGTCACTGACGCCGAGCTGAGCGACATGGCGCCGGGTAGCTCTTCCTTGGGCACGAGGCCTGGGATCAATGCGATCCAGGCGGGTGCGGCGAGGGCAGTGAACACACCGAGAGTCACAGTGAGGGTGAGGATGGACGTCGTGGTCTCCGCTTCAGTTGCTGACAACAGAGTGAACAAGCCAGAGGTCACCGCGGAACCGCCCAACCCGATCAGGACGAGGCTCTTTCGTCTGGCGATGTCGGACAACGCACCGGCAACGAGAGCGAGCAGGAAAGCGGGCAAAGCGGTTGCGAACTGCAGACTTGCCACCACAGCTGGCGAATCGGTGATGTCGGTCAAAGCCCACGACGCCGCAAGACCGTTCATGAACGACGCCAGACTTGCGAACAGGTTGACGACGAGGATCAGTGCGAAGAGGCGATGCCTCAGCGGTGACCAGACACCAACGCTTGATGGGTCATCTGGTGGCGCGAGCGCCGTTGAGCGCCGAAGCGAGCAGCCCGAAGCTCTCTTCCTCGTACAGGGATTCGACGACAGCCACGTCAGCACCCTGAAGCTCCTCGATAAGAGGCCGGTAGTCGTCGAGGGTCCATCCTTCTGTCTCAGTGCTGGCACCGGGGATAGCAACTCCAGCAGCGCTGAAGCGGCAGGCGCCTGGCGCGAAGTAGATCACAGACCACTTCTCCTCACGCAGGAGCCTCAGGAATTCGTCATCCGTCGTGGTGGGGACGTATGTCGGATTACCTAGAGCTGGCGAAGCTGCTTTGGCGAACTGGACGCCGAGATTGGCGTCACATCCTCGGGCAAGGATCGTTTTGTTTGAGTTGTCTTGTTTGACTTCCATCTAGGGACCTCTCGACTATATTACTTGCGTGTTCAATAGTTACATGCGCAACTTTATTCCCAAGACATGAGCGACAGCAACTTCGACCCAGAACTCCTGGCCCCCACCGCGGCCATGCTGCGCGCCGACATTGCGATATCCGCGGCCATTGAGAAGCGGGCTGTCGAACCGCTTGGGCTCGAGGCCGACCTCGCCGACCTTCTGGTTCGTTTAGCCACCGCTCCAGGGGGATATCTGAGGGGAGTCGACATCGCCAGCCAGCTGATGGCGAACCCCGCCCGAGTGTCGAGATTGCTCGATCGCGCTGAGAAGCAAGAGCTTGTAGAACGCCAACCTGACCCTGACGACCGCCGAGCGCAGCGGATTGTGCTCACCAAAGAGGGCGACAAGATGGCCGATCGCTTGGCTCCGCTGCTTTCCTCGGTCCTGGAGGATGTGACGGCGACCCTCAGCCGAGACGAGAAATTCGCGCTGATCGAGCTGCTGCAGAAGGTGGAATCCGCCGCTCGATCCGCAGCAGAGACCGACTCGACTAGCTGATCAGGCCCCACGTGGGGACTCGTGTTCCTTGGTGACAGCGGAGCTGCCAGCGCTCATCCCTCTTGACCCAGAGAGAAGATCGCCTGACCTCTACTCCCCGCCTCCGACAGATCGGTACGTGACCAGGGCCGTTGCTTCTGAAAGGTGGTGACACTCGAAGTCGTTGATGATCACACCAACCGGCTTCGGACTCCTGACTGACGCAGCTCGATTGCGATCAGCGGGACGGTGACTTGTGTCCACCTAACCCCGGAATAGGCGCGGTTGGCGAGAAGAGGCCTGTCGTTGTTGGTTTTCTGTCCGGGTCAGGCCTTAAGCGTCAAACGGAGGTCAAACGCACCAGAGCGACGAGCAGACGACAATCTGTCCTCGCCCCGCGTTACGTTCGTTGGCGTGGCCAAGGTTGGACGAAATGAGCCGTGCCCATGCGGAAGCGGTAAGAAGTTCAAGCGCTGCCACGGTTCGCCCGGCGCTGAGGTCCACCCACGGCGTACCTACCAGCTGTTGATGTCCAATAGCCTGAAGACGTGCCTCGATGCCTCTGGTAACTGCGAACGCGATGCGATTCGCGCACATTCAATTCAAAACTCTGAGAGGCTCATGGGTCTGCTCGCCGAAGATGGACATGTCGCTGAGGTGGCACCCAGGGGCCAGCCTCCACGGCTAGAGCTGAGGCGCGTCGGCCGCAGGCGAGCGTCGACCTTCGCCGGGCTATGCGCCGAGCATGATGCTCAGATATTCCGGCCGCTTGATACTCAACCACTCGACCCTGAGAACCCAGAACATCGATTCCTTCTCGCCTACCGGGCTGTGATCAGGGAGCACTACGTCCTCCGTCGGACGGAGGATCTAATGAAGAGGGCCAATGCACTCCCGAAGCTATCCGCAGAACCCTCCATCCACTACTTTGCCGACGTAGGCAAGCGGTTTGCTGACTATCGGAGGCGGTACTTCGACACAACGCTGCAGGAACACGATTTCGAAAGTATTGAAAGCCGCGTTCTCGAGATCAAGACGACGTCAGCCACGATTGCGGTGTCATCGCTCTACTCCCTTGATCTTGCGATCCGACCCGACGGCGACGTTGCTCGCGCAGCGTTGAGCGTGGTGCCGGTCAGCCCAACCCGGTCGGTCGCCATCGTCTCTTATGTCCCAGACGATCGACAGTTCGTGGTAAACGAGTTGGCCAAGGCGTTCCCTCCTAAAGAGGACCACGCTCATGAACTCTCGCGCCTGATACTGGAGACGTCGGAGAACTTCGTGTTACGCCCGGGATTCACCGAGGGCTGGTCGAGAGAAAAAACAAGGAAAATCATCGCCGCCGCCGGCCTCCTGTCGGTGTTCCACACCGTGCCGAGTGATCGAGACTTGCTGATGTTCGACACATAAGAATGTATCTCGCTCGTCAGGGGGAAATGTACGGACTGTCCACCGCACTAGACGCCGACCTGTCGGCCGTAAAGAAGGGCGCGGCGATCGAAGGCGTCAGCACCTCCCTCGAGGTGCTCCATAGCGAGGCTGCGAATCTGTGGGTCAAAGAGATTCGCCGTGTAGGGCGACCCGTCTTCCTCACCCTGTAGAGCGGTGATGTTCTCCATGTCGCTTGCGACCACGATGTTTGCATCGTGGCTCACTACTACGAACTGCCTACCCGACCTCTGCGCTCGCAACGTTGGGACAAGGCTCTCAAACACAGCCTTGGTAGGCACTGCGTCTTCCGGTTGGTCACTAATCACGGGTAGCGCAGAATCCGCAAACGAGATCTCCTTAATCGCCAGGGCACGGAGACCTTCCGTCAGTTCGTGAAACGCAGTCGGGTCGGCGCCCGGAAGGTTCTTCCGACGTAGATCGAGGCCGTCATCCTGCCAAGTAACGGCAAGCTTTGCCAGGTCTGTCAACCTCTCACGTTCAACAGCGTGCTCCGCAAGCCGTTCCTGATCGGAGGCTGGTTCCGTTGTCGTACGTCCTTGTATGAAGCGGACGGCGTGTTCTAGCAACCCAGGACGATCTAATTCCTCTCTCAGTGCCTCCCTGGCCTCTGGGCGCATGTACGTGCCCGTCTTCAGGTCGTCGATTAGATCATCGAGATCGCCTGCACTGCCGCCGGTGACTACTGCGAAGAAGGTTCTCATCGAGCTGTTGACCCTGCGACAGGCTTCCTTCCGGAGATCTGTGATCTTCGACCGCAACCTTGAAGCTTCTTCGATTTGTGCCCTCAATTCGACTAGCAGGGAGTCCAGCTCCGTTTCCGTTTTCTGCCTTCGGCCGTCGAGATCCTCTAGCTCGTGAATTCGATCACGCACCTTTTTGAGCTCGGTCTCGAGTTCTGAGCCTTGCTCGAACCCAGACTCCTTCAGCCTTGCCTGACTCTCTGCAGAAAGGGAGTCGAAATCGGACTGACCCCGTTCAAGTACCTCAGCCAGCGAACGAGCGAACTCATCTATCAAGTCGGAAGCTTTCCCCTCAAATTCCTCAACAACCTTCATCAACTGCGCGCGTGGAGCGTGTTCAGCTAGCTGGTCGTCTCCCTCGACGCCCTCGGGTATCGGTGGAATGACAAGACTCGCAATCTCAGGTTCGTCGGCCCAGGCCTTGGTCTCTTCTC
>JANQRA010000017.1:0-5000 GCA_028284765.1 Acidimicrobiia bacterium | reverse complement strand
TCAGTTCCAGTGTGGCTGATCGTCCTCTCAGACCAGCTACTCGTCGATGCCTTGGTAGGCCTTTACCCCACCAACTAGCTGATAAGCCGCGAGCCCATCCCACAGCACAAAGGCCTTTCCTCGATTTCCCATGTGGTCATTCGAGGGTATCCGGTATTAATCCAGGTTTCCCTGGGCTATCCCGGTCTGTGGGGCAGGTTGCTCACGTGTTACTCACCCGTTCGCCGCTCCGTCATACCAGTGGGTTACCCCTCCGGCATGCGTCGCTCGACTTGCATGCATTAGGCGCGCCGCCAGCGTTCATCCTGAGCCAGGATCAAACTCTCCAACGTACTTATAGGTCCCGACCCCCGAAGGGCTCGCGACACGAAGTCAAATGAAGGGTTTGGTGTTTGGGTCCCGGGACCGTGAGGGTCCCGAGCTTGATTTACTCATTGTGATTGTCAGCCGGCCGCCGAAGCGACTGGCTGTTACACACGCTTGATGCCGCACTCCAACCCTTACGAGGGAGTGGACATCGCTGGCTGGTGTTCGACCGAAGTCGAACACAGTTGAACTTCCTTTCGGAAGCTCACGTTCGCGGACTCTTCCTTGGAAGAGTCCTACCTGCTCAGAAAACTGAGCAGGCCACATTGTTCAGTTGTCAAGGAGCCCACAGCTCCGACCAAGTTTTAGGTCAGGGCGGCCAGCGATGATACACCAGCCTCTGAACAGAAACAAACCGGCGCAGCTCGAATCAAGAGCTCCGCCGAGAGCGGATACACGACCGGTTGGCCGTGCCTTGTGAATTATAGAACAAGCGCTGACCTAACCCAAGTCATTCAGAAAGCTGCAGGAATCGGCGCTTTCCCACCTTCAAGACGGCACCTGCGAGCCGGTCTCGAGCGATCACTTGATCATCGACTGTGTCGCCATCGATCTTCACAGCGCCTTGCGAGAGCATTCTGCGTGCTTCTCCACCAGATATGTCGAGTGCTTCCCGTATCAAAGAGGGAAGGTTCACGGGGTCGTCGGTGGGCAGCGTGTAGATGGGAAGGTCGTCCGGCACACCGCCTTGTCTGAACACCGTGTCAAAGGAGCTCTCAGCCTCGGCCGCCGCGGTCTCTCCGTGATACATATGCACGATCAGTCGAGCCAGTTGTCGCTTCACGTCATTCGGATGCAGAGATCCCGATGCGAGACCCTCTTCGATCTCGGTGACCTGCTCCTCGTCGACGTCTGCAGCAAGGCGGTACCACTCACCCATGGCTTCATCAGGGATCGACATGGTCTTGCCAAACATCTCGTCCGGCTCGTCCTCAACTCCGATGTAGTTGCCAATCGATTGAGACATCTTCTGCGAGCCGTCGGTCCCGACGAGTAGTGGCATCGTCAGGGCCACCTGACGTGACTGGCCGTAGCGTTCCTGTACCACCCGGCCCATCATGAGATTCCACAACTGGTCTGAGCCGCCGAGTTCCACGTCGGCTTGGACTGCCACCGAGTCGTATCCCTGCAGCAGCGGATAGAGAAACTCCATCACACTGATGGGAACACCCGAGTCGTAGCGCTTGGCGAAGTCCGATCGCTCCAACATCTGCGCCACGGTCGCAGAGGAAGTCAGTTCCAGCAGGCCATACATATCCAGCGCGGAGAGCCACTCGGAGTTCCTTCTGATCTCGAGATTCTCTGGCAAGAGAACCTTGCCGAACTGTTCCAGGACGTTCTCCGCGTACGCATTCACTTCGTCCGCCGAAAGCCGCTTCCGCTGCGATCCTTTGTCTGACGGGTCGCCGACCTGAGCGGTGAAATCCCCGACAATCAGGACGGCCGTATGACCGAGCTCTTGAAACGCTCTCAGCTTCCGTAAGACCACCGCCCAACCCAGCGTGACCGCGGGGGCAGTCGGATCGAGGCCGAGCTTCACCCTCAGCGGCCGGTCGAGTGCAAGCTTCTTCTCGAGTTCTTCTTCGGGTACGACCGTGTCGGTGTGGCGGAGAATTCGATCCAGGTCAGACATTGCCGCAGCAGAGTAAACGCATCGGTCAACCTGAAAGGACAGATGCGGAAACGAATCGCCACGGTCGGTCCGCTGCCTTCGAAATCCCGATTCGGGGGGTAGCCATTACGGCCTGTGGCGTCTCGCCGGGCTCGAGGCGAATATGCGACTCCAAGTCGAGCAGGTCGACGCCGTTGTTCTCCAATACGAGGCCTAGAGCCTGAGCCAGCTTCCCAGGTCCATCGGCGAGCTGGTCGGACCGTCCCCGTCGGCGACGCACGACGCTTTCGCCGACAAGCACATCTCCTCCACGCATGAGGATCCCCCACCCAACACCTTCAGGCCCGGAGGAAGTGTTAGCGCAGTTGTGGATGCCGTACGAGCGGTAGACGTACAACGTGCCGGGCTTCTCGAACATGGACTTGTTTCGCTCCGTCTTCCCATTGAAAGCATGAGAGGCAGGATCATCTGAGCCTTTGTACGCCTCGACCTCGTTCAGGCGTATCCGGACCTCGGATCCTCCGAATTCTGACACGATGTGCGACCCAAGTAGTCGCGGAGCTGCTTCTTCAGGTGGCCCCGACAGGAGCTCCGACAGGTCAATCAAGCGCCGCGCAGCTCCGCGCCTTGTTGGGAAGCCGCGTCGATCATGGCCTGTCGGACACTGCCGATCTCCTCTTGCTCCAGCGTCCGATCCGTGGCTCTCAGGCGATACGCAATGGCAATCGCCTTCTTGTCTGGCTGCACGCCTTCGCCCAGATAGACATCGAAGACATCTGCCGACTCGAGCAACTCGCCTGCCGCCTCAGAAGTCACGTCAAGCAACTCGCCGGCGAGGGCGGTGCGATCGACGAGAAAGCTCAGGTCGAAGTCGACATGAGGAAACACTGAAGGCGACGTCGATTGGACGAACTCTGCATCAGCAACCAGCCGAGACACATCCAGTTCGGCCACAGCCACTCTGCCCTCGATCCCAAAGGCTCGATTCACCGCGGGTGCGAGCTCGCCAACGAGACCTACTCGCTCACCACCGATGGAGACCTCGGCCGTCCGGCCCGGATGGAATCCAGGGGCGGCAACCGGCGTGAGCTCGAGAGAAACGTCTAGGGCAGCTGCGAGTTGTCGAACGAGGGCAAGTGAGTACTCGCCATCTGCTGTCTTCTTCTCCGAGCCCATGACGTCTGCACCAAAGTCCCCCACCGCAACCCAGGAGAGCCTTTCCTTCTGAGTCGGAAGCCGGCCGTCGTCAATATCGGGATCCACACCGAACGTGTTCCCCAACTCGAATAGAGCAACGGAACGGATGCCGTGGGATTGGTTGTATCTAACGGCGTTGAGCAATCCGGGTAAGAGCGTTGGCCGGAGCTTCGACTCCTGCTCCCGGAGCGGGTTCTTGACGGTGAGCAGCACTTCGCTGCTGACTTCGAAGAGTTCGAGCCATCCCGGATCCACAAAGGGGAGGCTCACCGCATGATGTAGTCCGAACCCGGTGAGCGTCTGCCGAATCAACCTGGTTCGCCTTTGCTCCGTTGTGAGTCCGCCGGTAGGCCCGATCGGAAGGGTCGCCTCGAACTTGTCGTAGCCGTGGATGCGCGCGATCTCCTCGATCACGTCGATCGGGCGATAGCTGTCCGGACGATAGGTAGGAATGGTCACACTCATCGGATCGTCGCCTTCGACCGCGAATCCGATTCGCTCGAGTACTTCAGTCACACCCTCGATTGTGAACCCCGGCCCCAGGATGCGCTCAACCTCGGCGATACTCAGTTCAACTGCAATGGGTTCTGTCGGTACGGCAACTTCGTCAACCGCCCCCGACAGGACCTCGCCCCCTGCCAGCTTGGCGACCATCGCACTTGCTCGCTGGTTGGCGACGTCCGCCAAGTTGGGATCCACACCACGTTCAAAGCGGGTGGCCGCCTCCGAGCGGAGATCATGCCGTCGCCACATGTGCATGATGGTGGGAGGATCCCAAGACGCGGCCTCCATCAACACTCGGGAGGTCGATTCGCTCACCTCGCTCCGAGCACCGCCCATGGTCCCCGACATCGAGGTTGGCCCGGAGGCGTCGTAGATGATCAGGTCGTCAGAACTGAGGTCTCTCTCGATGTCATCGAGTGTGACGAGGGTCTCTCCTTCCTCTGCTCGCTTCACGACGAGGCGGTCGCCATCAATGGTGCCGGCATCAAAGGCGTGCAACGGGTGTCCGAGTTCGAACATCACGTAGTTGGTGACATCAACGACGTTGGATATGGCGCGCACTCCAACCTTGTGCAGACGGTGTCTGATCGGAAAGGGTGACTTGGCGATCTGGACACCCGCTATCTCACGGGCGGTGAACCGCCGACATCCAGTCGGATCAGCGATCTCAACCTGAATCGGGGTCTGCCCTTCGACCGCATTCATCGGCACCACGGGAATCGTGAAGTCCACTTTGAAATAGGCAGCGAGGTCACGAGCTACCCCGACCAGCGACAACGCATCAGGACGATTTGGAGCTACGTCGAGCTCAAAGACGTAGTCCGGCAATTCGACGCACTCGGAGAACGGGCGACCCACTTCGAACGAGTCGTCAAGAACGAGAATGCCCTCGTGGTCATCACCCAGTCCCAGCTCGCGCTCGGAGCAGATCATCCCATTGGACTCGACTCCGCGGATGTTCCTCTGCCCAATCTCGAAGTCACCCGGTAGCACGGCGCCCGGCCGGGCAACCGCAACTGTCGCCCCATCTTCGAAGTTCCACGCTCCGCAGATGATCTGCACCGGACCCTCACCAGAGTCGACCTGGCAGACGCGGATCTTGTCCGCATCGGGATGTGGCGCGATTTCTAGGACCTTGCCGACGTAGACCTCCGTCCAGTCGGCTTCGAAAGTCTCGACGCCTTCGACCTGGAGACCAAGCATGTCGAGTGCGTACTTGAGCTCACCAATGTCGGTCGTAGGCAGGTCGATGAAATCCTGGAGCCAGCTCAGAGGAACCCGCATCAGAACTGCTCCTCGATATGCCGGCCGACTTCGAGAC
>JANQRA010000004.1 GCA_028284765.1 Acidimicrobiia bacterium | reverse complement strand
AAAATCCGCGGACACCGCATCGAACCAACCGAAATCGAAAACACCCTCACCCAACACCCCAACATCACCCAAACCACCATCGACATCGTCCAGCCCGCCATCGACGATCAGCGTCTGGTCGCCTACTACACAACCGACGGCGGCAATCCAACGCGAACAGAGTTGCGGGAACACCTGGAGCGAACTCTCCCACCCTGGATGACTCCGCAGCACCTCATCCACATCGAAGAGATACCGCTCACCCACAATGGGAAGATCGACCGTGATGCCCTCCCCGGCATCGAAGGCGGGATCTCTGCAACCAAGTCACACACGCCTCCGCGGACCAATGCGGAAAAGCTGGTCTTCGGTTTGTGCTCCGAACTGCTCGGTCTGCCCAACCCCGGAATGCAGGACAACTTCTTCGAACTCGGTGGCCACTCGCTTCTCGCGATGAGGCTTGTCGCCATGCTGGAGGCGGAAACCGGAGCGAGGATCAGCCCGACTGACGTCCTCCTCAACACCCTGGGGCAGATCGCAGGTCTGCTGCCCGGTGCAGAAGGAGAGCTCCTTGAAACAACGTCGACTGCGCCTGCATCAGACTCCCTGGGCAATACGGCGTTCTTCTTCGGACCTTCGGATACACCGCTCTTCGGGATCCACCACTCCCCACGCGGTGACAAACTGCGAAACACGGCAGTCCTGATCTGCCCTCCTGTCGGAAGGGACTACATGAGGTCCCACTGGGCGCTGAGAAGAGTCGCCCGACTGCTTGGCGAGTCCGGCTTTCATGTGCTCAGGTTCGACTATTCCGGCACCGGAGACTCATGGGGTGACGACGAATCGATCTCTATGGAGCGATGGCTCGACGATATCGACAGTGCGGCCCAGGAACTCGCATCGGCATCTGGCCGGACTTCGGTTGCACTTCTCGGATTGCGGCTGGGAGCCACACTGGCAGCCCTCGCCTGCGGTCGTGGGCTCGAGGCAGAGAAGCTGATTCTGTGGGATGCCGTCATTGACGGAGGCCAATACCTAAAGGACCTCTCGGAGATCCAAAACGGGGTGCTCGCCGCTACCGGGCTCGAGGATCGGGCGACCGATCTGACTGGTGAAGATCTACTCGGATTCCCTTTCCCAGAGAAGTTTCGGGATGAATTACGAGGTCTCCACTTGGAGCCGATGAACCTGCCAGAAACGCATACGACGATGATCGATTCCTCGGCTGGCCGGAACTACCCGGACACTCGGCCGTCGTTCTCACATCTCGTTGTTGAAGACGCCGGTGATTGGAATGACTACGCCTCACTGCAGTCAGCGCTGCTGGTGAGAGAGATCCCGTCCATCATCGTCGAGCAGTTGGACGATCTGCCGTGAACGAGCGAGCGATCTATTTCGGCCGTGACGGCAACCTGATGGGCATCCTCAACACCCCTCCGGAGTCATCGCCCGATGTTCCCGCTGTGGTCCTTCTCAACGCCGGCTTGCTCCACCGCGTGGGGCCCAACCGGATGAACGTGGACCTCGCTCGCCGACTCTCGGCGAAAGGCGTCATCTCGCTGAGGTTTGACATGTCGGGCATAGGGGACAGTGGAATCGCGCACAGCGACATGCTCTACTTCGAAAGGGCACTCACCGACGTCGGCGAAGCTCTCGACGCCATTACAAGAGTGACTGGCGTCGACGAATTCGTCTTGATTGGGCTCTGTACCGGAGCGTTCAATGCTTTTGGTGTGGCCAGACGCGACGAACGAGTGAGAGGAGTGGTCTTGTTGGACGGCTATTCATATCCCACAACCAAATCTCAGCTTCGACACTACGCCCGACAAGCAATGAGGCCGGCCAAGTGGCGAGGCCTTGCGCAGAGGGCGCTCGGATCGGGTCCAGCCAACGAAGCAGACCAGCGCGACATGGCCGTCTTCCGAAACGAAGAGATGCCCAAAGAGCGGTTTGACGAAGAGATGAGCCACCTCCTGCGGCGTGGCGTCAGGACGATGCTCGTATACACCGGCCACGGGCCCCTCGCCTTCAACTACGAACGTCAGCTCGAAGACGCGTTCCCGAGTCTTCCCCTAGCCAGCGAAGTGCGAGTGGCCTACTACCCCGACGCTGACCACACCTTCACGATTCGAGGTCATCGGGACCAGGTGCTCACGGACATCGAGTCGTGGCTTGCTACCGAGTTCGTTGAGGTCGGGGTCTGATGGATTTTGCATTGACCGAAGAGCAACAGGCGCTGCAGAGCGAAATCGAAGCCTTCGCTCGCCAGAACCTCAACGACAACATCATTGCTCGCGACCGCGCCAGCGAGTTTTCGGTCGAAGGCTGGAAGGCGTGCGCAGACCAGGGGATCCTCTCCATGTCAGTGCCCTCCGAATACAACGACACCGGCGTCGACACCGATCCGCTCACCGGTGCTCTGGCGATGGAAGCTCTGGGTCGGGGATGCCGAGACAACGGCTTGCTACTGGCCCTGGCGACGCAGATGTGGACCGTCCAATATCCGATAAGCCGGTTCGGTACAGACGAGCAGAAGCGGAGATACCTTCCTGCGATGACATCTGGCGAGCTGATCGGGGCACACGCCACAACAGAAGCCATCGCCGGTAGCGACCACCTCGCCCTATCCACCACTGCCACTCGACAGGGTGACGGCTATCTACTGAACGGTGAGAAGAAACTCATAACGCTGGGCCCAATAGCCGACGTGGCGCTCGTTTTCGCAACGGTCGACGCGGACAAGGGCAGATGGGGAATCACCGCGTTCATCGTCGATCTCAACTCCGAGGGTGTAAGGAGGGTCAGTCGGGAGAAGATGGGGTTGAGAACCGCCCCACTTGGCGATCTGGTCTTCGAAGACTGCTTCGTGCCCGCCACGAATCTCCTCGGCTCCGAAGGTGCTGGAGCAAGCATCTCGTCAGAGTCATTGGGCGTCGAGCGGTGCTTTGTGTTGGCCTCTCAGATCGGAGCGATGCAGCGCCAGCTCGAGGAGTCAATCGAGTACGCCAAGAACCGTCAGCAGTTTGGAAAGCCAATCGGACAGTTCCAGTCAGTTTCCAATCGGATCGTGGACATGAAGCTTCTCGTGGAGACCGGCCAGCTCCTGCTCTACAAGACGGCCTGGAAGCTGTCTCGTGGGGAGTCGATCACGTTGGAGTCAGCACTTCTGAAACTCCATCTGGCCGAATCGTTCGTTATAACGAGCCTGGACTACATACGGACTCATGGCGGTGGCGCCTACCTGACCGACAACGAGATAGAGCGCGACCTTCGTGACGCAGTTGGCGGCGTCATCTACGCAGGGACGTCTGACATCCAACGGGTCCTCGCAGCCCGGATCCTCGGATTGTGATGCAGCAGCAAGAGCTTTCAGGCCCCTCGACGATTCCTGATCTTCTGCGAAGGGCTGCCTCGCAGCAACCTCAGCGACATGCGCTCCGAATCAACGGCGATCATCTGACATACGAGGACCTGGACAAGCTGTCGAACCAGATCTCGCTGGCGCTGCAAGAGGTCAGAGTGGTCAAAGGCGACCGAGTCGGGCTTTTTGCTCACAAGAGCCTGGCGCTAGTGGCGGCGATATACGGAGTGATGAAAGCCGGCGCGGCCTACGTGCCGATCAACCCAGAGGCGCCAGCCTCCCAAGTCGAGCGCATCATCGATGCCTGTCAGATCGAGCATGTCGTCTCGGACCAGCGTCTCATCGATCGGTTGCCACCAGCGCTAGCCAATTCGCTCTCGGGAATCGGATGGGATTCGCCCAAAGCTCGCACCTGGAGTGACGTTTCAGGGCTACCCGCGGTGGCGACACAAACGGAACTCAGCGGAGAGGACCTTGCCTACATCCTCTACACGTCCGGATCAACAGGACAGCCCAAAGGCATCGTCCACTCACACCGAAGCGCACTTGCCTTCGCGGTCTCTGCAGCCGAGATCTACGGTTTGACGCCTGACGACCGGCTGACGAACCACGCACCCCTCCACTTCGACCTGTCCACCTTCGATCTCTTCGCTGGGGCGAGCGTCGGTGCGACGACGGTGATCGTCCCGCTGACCCACAGCCGTCTTCCCGCCAGCCTCTCTCAGCTGCTCGAAAGCGAGTCGATAACTGTGCTCTACAGCGTCCCGTTTGCACAGATTCAGCTCCTGCAAAGGGGAGCCCTCGAACAGCGAGATCTTTCTGCTCTTCGATGGGTGGTCTTCGCGGGTGAGGCGTTTCCCACCAAAGACCTCCGAGCCCTGATGGGTGCTCTCCCCCAAGCCCGATTCTCCAACATCTACGGTCCGACAGAGACCAACGGATGCACCTACTACCACGTCGACTCTCTGCCCGAGGACGACTCCGAGTTCATCCCCATCGGATACCCGCTACCCGAGACCGAAGTGTTGATCGTCGATCCAAACGATCAACCGGTGGATGAGGGTGTGGTCGGAGAACTGCTCGTCCATGGCCCAACCCAAATGGTTGGGTACTGGGAGCAAGCCGATCTCAATCAAGAGTGCATCTACGTCCGCGCCGACGACACGGGCGAGACGGCGTTCTACCGGACAGGCGACCTGGCTTCTCAACACAGCAACGGTCTTCTCCGGCTGGCCGGACGGAAAGACCGACAAATCAAGACGAGGGGCTATCGAGTGGAACTCGATGAGGTGGAAGCTGCTGTCCTGAGTCACCCGTCGGTACAGGAGGCTGCCGTTTATGCCGTTCCGGACGGCCAAGGCAGCTTGGTGATAGAAGCAGCGGTGGTGATAGAAGCGGACAGCACAGACTCTGCTGAGCTCAGTGGACATCTGAGCAAGCTCCTTCCCAGGTATGCCTTGCCTGGTTCGATTCACCTCCGGGCGTCGTTCCCGAGAACGTCGACAGGCAAGGTCGACAGACGCGCTCTCGAGTCGAGTGCGGCAAGCGAGAGAGGTTCAGCGTGACAACAGCCGAAATCGAGCAGATCCTCATCGATCAGATCGAATCACAACTCCTTACTCAGGGTGACCAGATAGCTCTGAGGCCAGACGACGATCTGCTGATGGAAGGGCTCGACTCGATCGGCTTCTTGAGGCTGATCGAGTTTCTCGAAGACAGGTTCTCCATCGAGGTTCCCGCTTCCGACGTCACAGTGGAGCAGTTCGGAACCGTCGAGAGGATCACCCGGTACGTGAGCTCGAAGGGGTGATGAGAGTGGACAGCTCTTCGAACCCCATGGCTGCGACAGGCCTCACACGAGCCCAGGACCTCATCTGGACAGGTCAGCAGGTCTTCCCGGACGAGCCGCTCTACAACATGGTGATGGTCTTCTACATCCACGGGTCCGTGGAAGTGGAGGCTTTTGCGGAAGCGTTCGAGGTGCTGGTGTCGACCACCGACACCTTGCGCAGCGTGATCGATGACACCTCAGACGGGCCCATTCGGCGACTGGTCGAGCCAATGGATTCCGGTCTGGAGATCCTCGATTTCTCAGATGCAGCGGACCCCCGACAAGCCTTCGAAGAATGGGCAGCCACGGACGCTGGGGCGCCATTTGACCTGACGGATCGGTTGTTTCGTGCCGCATTGGCCAGGCTGGGCGAAGACGAATTCGCCTGGTACCTGAACCAACACCATCTGATCACCGATGGTTGGTCGACCTCGGTGGTGTATCAGCGAATGGAGGAGCTCTACCGGGATCAGACGGAAGGACGCCACAACGGCGACTACGCCTTCCCTCAGTACGACTCATATGTCGCGTTCGAGCAGAGTCAGCCTTCCGAGGGAGCAGACGCGGTGAGCGCTTCGAGCGGCGCGGACGAAGTTCAGCCGCTGAACCTGTACGGCTCGGCGGGGACAGGTGTCACGACAACACGTACCAAACGAGTGACCCACAGACTCGGGTCACACCGGACTGAAAGAATCAAGCAGCTGGCGCTCGATCGGGGGAGTCCGTTGACGGCTCCATTGACCGAGTTTTCGATCCTCGCCACGGTGCTGTTCTCACTGCTCTGGCGGGTCACAGGCCAGTCCGAGCTGAGCATTCTCACACCCACTCACAATCGCCTCTCCAGGAGTTTCAAGGAAACCGCGGGCCTGTTCATGGAGGTTCTCCCGCTCGGTGCCACTCTCAATGACGACGACACGTTCGGCTCATTGCTGTCCCGAGTTGAGATCGGGGCTCGGCGTCTCCTCGCCGATTCGCGTCCGGGAGTCAGCAGCGCGGAACTGAACAGGAGCCACTCGGTCCTCCTCAATTACATCAACGCTTCTTTCTCGGACTTTGCCGACATGCCAATTGAGTCAGATTGGGTCCACCCGGGGCACGGCGACGTGGATCACAGCCTCCGCATCCAGGTTCACGACTTCGACGGTGCTGGGAACCTTGTCATGCACTTCGATGTGAGCGAGGACTTCTTCACAACTGAGACCGAAGCTTCCCTCGTCAGGCACTTCGACATACTCCTCGACGCTCTACTCGACAACCCGAACTCCACCGTGGCTGAAGTCCCACTCTTGGACCAGGAAGAAGCTGCGCTGATCGAGCGTGAGTTTGTTGGTTTGGGGGTGGTGGTTGGTTTTGGTTCGGTGGTTGAGGGGTTTGTGGGTCGGGTTGGGGTTGATGGGTCTTTGGTGGCTG
>JANQRA010000018.1 GCA_028284765.1 Acidimicrobiia bacterium | reverse complement strand
CAACACCCAGTTCTGCCCCAACTCCACAGTCACCCGAGACACCATGGCCACCTTCCTCACCCGCGCCCTCGGACTCACACCAATCACCCCACCAGACCGGTGCCCGACCTTTCCAGAGGACGATGCGTGGAACACCCGGATAGACCACCTGCCCGTGCATCCTCGATCAGCCCAATACGTCGCTTCGATCGGCTCCGGCTCGACCCTCCATCCGGACTTTGGATCGGGCGAATGGCCACCAAACTCGGGAAGCCCGATAGGCATCCCTTTTCTGGAAGTGCCTGAAGGCGAGCCATTGACCACCATTACATACGACGCCTACGGAAACGAGTCGGATCCGGGGCCCTTCCCAATACCGCTCGATGCGCCGATCGAAGGAGGGCCAAACGGGACCGGCGATCGCCATGTCATCGTCGTCGACCGCTTCCGGTGCGAGCTCTTCGAGCTCTTCGACGCTTCCCCGGGTCCCGGCAATAGGTGGACGGCAGCCTCAGGCGCTCGATTCGACCTGACGTCATCGGACCTACGACCCGACGGATGGACCTCAGCCGACGCAGCCGGCCTTCCGATTTTCCCGGGTCTCGTCATGTACGACGAAGTTGCAGCAGGCGAGATCACCCATGCGATCCGATTCACCGCTCCGCAGACACAGGCGGCGTATGTGTGGCCCGCGCGGCACTACGCCTCGAACTCCAGCAACCCCGATCTCCCGCCCATGGGCCAGCGGTTCCGGCTCAAATCCAGCTTCGACATCAGCGGATTCTCCCCAGAGGTCCAAGTAATCCTTATTGCCTTCAAGCGCTACGGAATCATCCTCGCTGACAACGGATCATCGTGGTACATCTCGGGTGCCCCGGACGAGCGCTGGGACAACAACATGCTGCGAGAACTGAAAGACATCCCCGGTTCGGCTTTCGAGGCGGTCGACGCCACCTCAATGATCATCGACCCGGATTCCGGTCAGGCAAGCCAGCCTTGACCTCTCTGTAACCGGACACAGTCGGGTATTCACCCGTCCAGTTTCATCTGGGCGAAGGTATCGACTCTGCGGACATGCGCCCCACTCTTGGAGAGCCGGTTCCCGATCTCTCCGTAAGACTCGCCATCGGCCCGGAGTCGAACCACAACCCGCTCAATCGGCCGAAGTACGTGCGGCTCCCTCCCTTGTTGCTCTTGAGGGAGTGTCGACTTGTATTCGACCATTTCGACGATACGCCTGACAGTCGTCGGCCGCTTGTCGATTCTGCGCCCTATCTCGGCGAACGAGGTGTCGTTCGCCCTCATACGAAGGATCACGCGCTCGAGCGGCCGCAGCTCACTATGGCTCATGCCACCATTGTCCCGTCATAAGGCTCGATCATGATGCACTCTCCCGGGCATTCCTCGGCAGCCTCGATCGTGTCCTCGATCAGGTTGTCAGGCACGCGCGCCAGCCCTCGAGCCCCCTCGGGACCATGGCCCTCGCCTTCCTCGCCGTCGAACACAATCGTTCGCCCGAAGTGCTTGTCCTCTTCTTTGACTACCCAGAGGCCGTCATCCCTACCAACAAAAACATCAGGAGCGATTTCCTCGCAGATACCGTCACCGGTACAGAGGTCCTGGTCGATCCAAACCATGAGCTTTGTATCTTGTGTCATTGTTCCTCAACAGGCCGCTGCCGTCGACTGTACTTCAAGTCACGAACTGCGAATCGCCGTTGATCACCTGACTGTGTCCGGTTGCTGCCCTCTTCATCGACCCGAATTCCGGTGAGGCAATCCAGCCCCAATCCGACTTCCGAACCCCGACACGGGTCACCAGAACGCTGGCGCAGTCCTAGACTCACCTGCTCGCCGACCCGGCGGTCTCTCAAACCAGGATCCACCCCCTTGAACCACGATGCCTTGAAAGCTGCCCTCGCCAGGCTTGCCCACAACTATCAGTGGACATGGAACACCTCGTGTCGCCTGCTGCTCGAGGATCTCCCCGGAAGCACTCCCTCACAGCATCCTATGGAGACCGTTCTTGGCCTCAGCCGTGAAGTGCTGGCGAGACTGACGTCCGATCGAGCCTTCATTTCTCGAGTTGAATCTGAGTTGGAACAACTCGATTCTCTGCGAACCCGCCTACCAGATCCGAAGATCGCCTATTGCTCTCCTGAGTTCGGCCTGGCTTCGGTCCTACCTCAATACGCCGGCGGGTTGGGCGTTCTAGCCGGCGACCATCTGAAGACCGCTAGCGATCTCGAGCTCGATCTCGTCGGGGTTGGCCTCTTCTATCGGGAGGGAGTGTTCAGACAGCGAATCGAAGACGGCCAGCAAGTCGAGGGGTACGAATTGTTGGACCCCCTGAAGGTGGGCGGAATCGACACTGATCTGGTTGTCGAGATTCCCTTCCCCGGAAGAAACGTCTCTGCGCGCGTGTGGAGATTTGACGTTGGGCGGGTGCCACTGATCCTCCTGGACACCAACCTCGAGACCAACAATGAACACGACCGCGCAATTACCGACAGGCTTTACGACGGATCGCGTGAGCACCGGCTCGAACAGGAGTGGGTGCTGGGAGTGGGAGGAGCCATTGCACTCGACAGCCTTGGTTGGGCGGTTGAGGTCCACCACCTCAACGAAGGGCATGCGGGGTTCATAACGTTTCCTCTGATAGACCGGACGATCGAGAACTCCTCGCTGACTACGGCAATCGACGAGGTGAGGAAAGGCCTCGTGTTCACGACCCACACGCCGGTCCCGGCTGGCATCGACCGGTTTGATCGCCACATCGTCGAGCCGTACCTCCAGATATGGGCCGATAAGTGGGCGCTTGGCATCGACGAAGTTTGGGCAATGGGACAGGATCCGGATGAGGACTCGAAGTTCAACATGGCCGCCCTCTGTCTTCGCACTTCCCGCACTGCAAACGGCGTCTCGCTACTCCACGGGGAAGTGAGCCGAAAACTCTTTGCTGGGGTTGGCATCGGTGACGACATCATCAGCGTGACCAACGGAGTTCATGCCAGGACGTGGACTGCCGATCACGTTGAGCATGTGTTCGACGACCGCCTGGGTCCTACCTGGGACACAGGGGATCCGGGGGCGTGGGAGGCAGTCTCAGGAATCGATGACGCTCTTCTGTCCAGCATAAGGCTCCAGTCGTCGCAGCAGCTGACAGAGATGGTCCGCGATCAGACAGGCTCGGAGATCGATCCCGACACTCTGTTCGTCGGGTTTGCCCGCCGCTTCGCACCGTACAAGAGGGCAAACCTCATCCTCAGAAACCCGGACCTTCTAGAAGAGCTCGTCTCAGACACCCATCGGCCTGTGCACTTCGTGTTCGCGGGCAAAGCTCACCCGACAGATGACAACGGCAAACGACTTGTGGCCGAACTCGTCGAGGCGACAAAGAACGGACCTGCCGCTGGGCACGTCACATTCCTACCCGACTACAACATGAGATCGGCCAGAACCTTGGTGCAAGGAGTCGACGTCTGGTTGAACAACCCAATCCGGCCGCGCGAGGCGTCCGGTACGAGCGGAGAGAAAGCTGTATTGAACGGTGTTCTCAACGCATCGATCCGTGACGGCTGGTGGGACGAGATGTACGACGGTTCAAATGGCTGGGAGATAGTTCGGAGCGAACTAGAGGACGCCGAAGATCGCGACGTCGAAGAATCACAAAGCGTGTTGACGACCTTGCTCTCGATCGCAAACGAATACCACGACACTCATGCGATCTTTCTCGGCCGAATCAGACACGCATGGCGCACGCTTGGCCCGCGCGTTGTGTCGGCCAGAATGCTCAGAGAATACCAGGCCGATATCTACAAGATCTGAGCCGTCTGAATCCAGGGCGAGACGTTGGTCTCGTAGACATCACGGCCGGACACTCCGTCGAGATTGCTCTGGGCGAACCCGAGACGCTCAACGAACTCTGGTTCGTAATCGTGACCGGTCACCTCACGGGCGAGACCGATAGCTCGACCCGCATGGCGCAACACGAAGACCGACTCGAGGCCTGCGAGATCATCAAAGAACCAACCACACGACGTGTACATCAGCATCGCCCGGTGCTGAATCTCGAGTAGACCCAGCGCCCGATCTCGCAGGGCGTGGTCAAGGCCTGCCACGCATACGTCATCCAAAAAGGCTTGAGCATCGCCTCCGAGCACGACCTCGACGTACCGATCTCGAGCCTCCCACGGATCGCTCAGGAGATCGCCACCAATCGCTTCGAAGTCGTTCGCAAGGAGATCGCGTAGCCAGTCCAACGAATCCCGCAAAGGAGTTCTCCACGCCTGGTTCCAATCCCCGCCTGGACGTATCGCGCAGCCACAGTCGCTTCGCCACCTTTCGACCCCGTGGGCACAGCTCCACGATGAACCCTCCAAGATCCGGACCCTGTTCTCGGGCGGGTTCGTCGCCAGGAACTGGGCGTAGTTGGTGATGACGGCGGACGGTTCTTCTCGGATGACCCGGATCGCTCTTGCCAGCGCCATTTCCCCGTGTCGGTGATGGTGCCCGTAGGTCTCACCGTCTGTGGCAACGTTTGTCAACACCGAACGGGACTCCACGTCGAGCAGACGCCTACCCAACCGGTGCCCGTCCTCCAGCAGATCTCCAAACGCTACGTCCTGGGAGATCGGGCCGTCATAGAAGAACACCGCAATCTCGCCCCCGTCGGGCAGGTCTGCGAGGTAAGGGACCGACGGATCGATCTTGCCCCCCGAAACGTCGACCCAGCCCTCCTCCGACAGCACATGGCCGGCCTGGTACGGAGACAGGACGGTGAACTTGATGCCCTCTGCTGCCAGGGCAGCGAGGCTCAGAGTGTCTGCAGCCGTCTCGGGAAGCCACATACCCTCAGGGTGTCGTCCAAATCGGTGTTTGAAATCCGCGATTCCCCATCGGACCTGCGTCAGCTTGTCGCGTGCATTCGAAAGGGGAAGGATCGTGTGGTTGTAGGCCTGGGCCAGGGTGCTGCCGTGACCACCAAACTTCTCAACAGTGGCCTGATCAGCAGCCAGGATCGACCCGTAAACATCTGACCGATGAACCTGGAGCCAGCTGAGCAATGTCGGCCCCCAATCGGAGCTGACCCATTCGTAGTTGTTCTGGTACTCCGATACGTCGCCATCGCGGATCTCGGCCCTGGCATTCGGCGCGTAGCACTCGGCTGCTATCCGCTCGTTCCAGTTGCTGAAGGGCGCGGCCGACGCCTGATCGTCGACCTCTCCTGTAAACGGATTCTCCCGAGGTGGCTGATACCAGTGGCAATGGATCACCACTTGACGAACGTCGGTCATTCCTCTTCGTCGCTCTGCGGTGGACAGGTCAGGACAACTGAGGCAAGGGGTGGCAACGTCAACTCGATATGGAGGTCGCCGTCTGGCGACTCCGTGGTGGTGATCGGGCGAGCGTTGCCCACTCCACTCCCCCCGTAGACCTCAGCGTCGCTGTTGATGACTTCGCTCCATGTGCCGTGCCGACCGACGTTCAGCCGATAGGAGTCATGGGGAATCGGTGTCAGGTTGTGGACCACCAACAGCGACTCATCCGGCTCGGCATGTCGGTAGTAGGCGATGACGCTCCGCTCGGCATCGTCGACCACGGCCCATTCGAAGCCATCCGCATCGCTGTCGGTCCGGTGGAGCGCCGGTTGATCCTTGTAGAACCGGTTGAGGTCGCCAACCAAACGGGACATACCTCGGTGCGCCGGTTCCTCGAGCAACCACCAATCGAGTTGTGAGTCGTGTGCCCACTCATGCCACTGGGCGAACTCGGCGCCCATGAACAGCAACTTCTTGCCGGGCTGGGTGAACTGGTAACAGAACAGCAGTCTGAGGTTGGCCAACATCTTCCAGGCGTCGCCTCGCATCTTGTTGGCCAGCGAATGCTTACCGTGCACCACCTCGTCATGGGATAGAGGCAGGACATAGTTCTCCGAGAACGCGTACATGTTGCGAAACGTCAGCAGATGGTGTTGGTAGCTGCGATACAGCGGATCGTGAGACAGGTAGTCCAGGGTGTCGTGCATCCACCCCATGTCCCACTTGTAGCCGAAGCCGAGCCCACCGGCGCTGGTCAGGCCGGTAACCATCGGCCAGGATGTCGACTCCTCGGCATAGGTCTGAGTGTCCGGATAGCGCCCATATACGGCCTCGTTCAGATCCTGCAGGAACGCAACGGCTTCCAGGTTCTCACTGCCGCCATGGACGTTGGGAATCCACTCGCCGTCGGCCCGGGAGTAATTGCGGTACAGCATTGACGCAACAGCGTCTACCCGGAGACCGTCGATGTGATATCGGTCCAGCCAAAAAAGGGCGTTGCTGATCAAGAATGAGCGGACCTGGGGCCGGCCGAAGTTGTAGATGTAGGAGTTCCAATCTGGGTGATAGCCCTGACGAGGGTCGGCATGTTCAAAGAGGTGAGTGCCATCGAAGAAGGCGAGACCATGCTCATCGCCTGGAAAGTGAGATGGGACCCAATCGAGAATTACGGCAATTCCGCGCTGATGGAAGGCATCGATGAGCCCCATGAATTGCTGAGGGGTCCCGTATCGAGAGGTGGGCGCGAAATAGCCGGTCGCCTGGTATCCCCATGACCCAAAGAAGGGGTGCTCCATCACCGGCAGCAATTCCACGTGGGTAAACCCCAGATCCGACACATAGTCGGGCAGCACTGCAGCCAACTCGTCATATGTCAGATGCTCTCCCGCACCTCCCCGCCGCCATGAACCGAGATGGACTTCATAGATGCTGATCGGCGCACTGTGTTCGCTGTGTGCGGCCCGATCGGCAATCCACTCCGCATCTCGCCACTCGTAGTCCAGATTCCAGACTCTCGATGCGGTGCGCGGGGGTAACTCATGAGAGAACCCAAACGGGTCGGCCTTGTCGACCTGGAAACTCCCATTGACGATCCGATACTTGTAGGTCTGCCCCTTGAGGTCAGACGACACGACCCCGCCCCAGATACCTGAATCGCCAAGCGGCTTCAAAGCGTCTGAGTTGGGCTCCCATCCGTTCCATTCACCGATGACTGAGACCCGATCGGCGTTGGGCGCCCACACCGCAAAGTGGGTCTCACCCCCGGAGACCCGCGACCCGAGTTTCTCGTACAGGTGGTAATGGGTTCCCCCAAACCACAGATGCATGTCGTCTGCGTTGAACGAGCCAGAGTTGGGTTTCGATCGGGTCAAGTGAGCGCCTGTGGAATCTGATGAGGCTAACCCCATCAAGATCGTGACCCCCTTCGAACCGGCACAGCGTCGCGCTCAACGGAACGGCGTGCAGGCTCGACGATGAACATCCGACGGCCCGATCCAGGTACGAGGGAATTAGCCTCCGAACATGACCAAAACTCGCCGGATCGGCCTCTCTCTCGGTGGGGACATCTGCTGGCCCGCCTTCTACGAGGACATCGTTGCCGAGGTCGGCAGCGTCCGAGTTGGAGGCGAAGAGATCGCCTTTGAAGTCGAGCGCGTGACAATCGAGCCTTTCCTGCTTCGCCAGAAGACCAACTACGACGTAGTCCTCGATCGGCTCACCCCTTGGTTCCACACATCACGGGAGTGGTTGAAGAAGGCAATTCTCATGGACGACGTCTACGTGCTGAACAGTCCGTTCACGCTCCAAGCGATGCAAAAGCACACTTCCTACTCAGCGATGTACCGGCTCGGGCTTCCGATTCCAAAGACGATGCTCATCCCGCCCCGGGACCACACTCCCAATCTGGACCTCGACCTCACGCTTCGGAACTATGCCCAGATGTTCGATCTTGGAGACCTGGGAGAAAAGGTTGGTTTCCCCGCCTACCTCAAGCCGTACGACGGCGGGGCATGGGAGGGAGTTTCCCGAGTTGAAGACAAGGAATCTCTCCAGGGGGCCTACGACACCAGCGGTGAGCGGATCATGCATCTCCAGGCTGCCGTGGAGCCACATGACTTGTTCGTGCGTGCCCTCGGAGTTGGCCCTCAAGTGAACATCATGAAGTACAACCCGACGGCGCCACTTCACGAAAGGTACGAAATCGACTTCGACTTCGTGTCCGCGGACGAAGCCAGCCTCTTGACCGACATGGCATTGACCATCAACAGCTTCTTCGGATGGGACTTCAACTCATGCGAAACCCTCCGACAAGACGGCGAGTTCTTCCCTATTGACTTCGCCAACGGCAACCCTGACTCGCAGGTCACGTCACTGCACTACCACCTCCCCTGGCTCGTCAAGGCCCTGGTCCGATGGTCACTGTTCTGCGCCGCAACCGACCGACCACTCAGGTTCGATCTCAACTGGCAGGAGTACTTCGCCATCGCAGATTCGGAAGCCGACTACCGAGAGAAGCTCTCGAGCTATGCCTCGATCGCCAGAGAAAGGTTCGAATCAGATCGATTTGAAGAGTTCTGCGACACCGAACTCGCAGACCTGGACGAAATCGTCCACGCATACCTGGGCACCGACCGGGCCCACGATGCGGTGACCGCCAAGGTGACCAACATGTTCCCGTCACACGAGGTCGCGGAGTTCACAGATCATTTCTGGGGACTGCTTCAGTTCTGGCGGAGAACTGAGTCTGACCGTCTGGGCCATAAATGAAGCAAGCCGAGACCTGGCACTCCGATCGTGTCGGAGAGGACGTCACTCTCGTTCGTTGGGGCGAGACCGGGGTCCCGGTTGTCGTGTTCCCGACCGCCGGAGGCGATGCAGAGGAGATCGAGCGCTTCCTGATGATCGATGCCCTCGCCGACCTCCTGGGCGAAGGGCGAATAAAGGTCTATTCGATCGACTCGGTTGCGGGACGGAGTCTCCTCCAGCACCGAGATCCCAGCCATGTTTCCTGGCAGTTCAACGCCTTCTCCTCAGTGCTCAGGCACGAGATCGTTCCGGCGATCTGGGCCGACTGCCATTCGAACGAGTTGGAGATGATTTCAGCCGGTGCGTCTATCGGAGCATTCAATGCTCTCGCCGCTATGTGCCGCCACCCAGACGTCTTCAAAGTCGCAGTCGCGATGAGCGGAACCTATGACCTGACAGACCACTTTGAAGGACCGTTCACTGAGGACTTCTACTTCTCTTCCCCACTTCACTATCTGCCCGATTTGGAGGGACCTCATCTCGATGCCATCAAAGAGCGCTTCGCGATCTTGGCGACGGGGGCCGGGCGATGGGAGTCTCCCGAGCAGACCTGGACCGCCGCCAACTGTCTGGGGAACAAGGGAATCCCCAACCGGGTCGATGTCTGGTCCGAGGACCACCACCATGACTGGGTCACCTGGCGGGAGATGCTTCCCAAATATCTCGACGACCTGACCTCGAGCTGATGAGAGTTCTATTCGCCACGGCTGAGCTTTCACCACTGGTCAAGGTCGGAGGTTTGGCTGATGCTGCGTCCGGTTTGGCGAAGGCTCTCACGAGCTCAGGTGTTGATGTCGAGGTAGTCGTGCCCAACTACGGAAACTGGGCAACGCAAGGCGACGACGATCGACTCGATGTGCCCGACTGGGTTGGTGGGGCGACCGCGGCACAAATCGAAGTAGCTGACTTCGGGCCGGTAACAGCAATCTCGACCCCGTCGCTGGGACGACCGCACCCTTACACCGACGATCGGGGGCAGGGATTCCCCGATAACGACGCTCGGTTCTTTGGCTTCTCGGCAGCCGTTGCCCGCCTGGTCGAGCTGCGCAATCCCGATGTTCTGCACATTCACGACTGGCACACGGGTTCGTCGTTGGGCTATCTGCGTCAGTCGATTCCTGCCGTCTTCACCATCCACAACCCCGCCTATCAGGGCACCACCTCCAGCCAGTGGCTACAGACGTTCTCCTACCGACCCAACGCCTACGAGTGGTTCGGGAACTCCAACCCCTTGACTGGCGCGATAGCGCTCTCCGACGCGGTGACCACCGTCAGTCCAAGCTTTGCTCGCGAGATGCTGGATGGGCAACACGACTTCGGGCTGGAAGGCCCCCTGAAGGCAAAAGGTGATCGCTTCACCGGAATCATCAACGGCATCGACACCAGTGTTTGGGACCCGGCCGTGGACGAGCACCTCTCGCTCAGGTACGACTCCTCCGGAGGAGGCGCCAAGAGGAAGATCGCTCGCGAGTTGATAGACGGCCTTGGTTGGAATCTCGGCACAGAACCGCTGATAGGAATGGTCACGAGGATCACGGACCAAAAAGGCGTGGATATCGCTCTCGAGGTAGCGCAGCGCCTCGAACACATTCCCGCCCGAATGATCCTCCTGGGGTCTGGCGATGCATCTCTCGCCGCCCGAGCCCAACACATCGCCGACCGGAATCCTGACCGGTTCGTTTTCCATGACGCATACGACGAAGGTCTAGCCCATCGCATATTCGCCGCATCGGACATCTACTTGGTGCCTTCGAGGTTCGAGCCATGTGGATTGACCCAGATGCAGGCCATGGCCTACGGGGCTATTCCCGTCGCAACACCAGTTGGGGGCCTTTGTGACACGGTCTTTGACGAAGACGCCAGCCCTGGTGAGGGCACAGGATTCCTTGCAGAAGACGTATCAGCCGATTCGTTCCTCGACGCTCTACAACGAGCCGCGCGGATGTGGAGGTCGACCAAGAAGCGAGGGCAGATGCGACGGAGAATCATGGAGATCGACTGGTCGTGGTCGGCCTCAGCTGAGCGCTACCTAGATCTGTACGAAGACCTCACGTAGGTTCGTCGATCAGATCCTCTTTGCCGACAACGACAACGCCTTCCGGCGAGACGTCGAACCGAGCCTCGTCGCGCTCCCTATCGACCCCAATCTGAGCATCGTCAGGGATGATCACGTTCTTGTCGACAATGGCCCTCTTCACCACCGCTCCAGGTCCGACGCGCACCCCGTGCAGCAATATCGACTCCTCAACCTGTGCTCCACCGATCACGCGACCACCAGGTGAAACAATGGAACGTTTGACGGACGAACCGGACACGATGACGCCGTCGCTGAGCAGGGAATCGACTATCTCGCCGGAGTTGTCGTGCTCGGCGACCAGTTTCGCCGGAGGTGCCGTGACCTGAGCGGTATAGATCGGCCACTCCTCGTTGTACAGGTTGAAGACCGGTTCGGGATCGACGAGATCGAGGTGGGCATCGTGATATGAGTCGATCGAGCCCACGTCTCGCCAGTAACCGCGATCCCGATCCAACGAACCGGGCACGACGTTGTTGGCGAAGTCGTACACGTGCGCCGCTTCTAGATCCACTGATCGAGGGATGAGATCACCCCCGATGTCATGTTTGGAACCGTCTCTGTCCGCGTCCGCCCGCACGAGTTCATATAGGTACTCGGTTTCGAAGATGTAGTTGCCCATCGACGCCAGAACACTGTCAGGATCGTCAGCGAGAGGCTCGGCGTTTTGTGGCTTCTCCAAGAACGCGGTGATTCGTGTGTCGTCTCCCTTTTCGATTACCCCCAGCGAAGGAGCTTCCGACAGGGGTCGCCTTATCGCCGCGACAGTTACACCTGCGCCGGTCTCGATGTGCTGCTCCAGCATCTGATTCGGGTCCATGCGGTAGATGTGATCTGCCCCGAAAACGAAGACATGAGCAGGTCGTTCGTCGGAGAGAATGTTCAGGTTCTGGAAAATGGCGTCAGCCGATCCGAGAAACCACCTCTCACCCACACGCTGCTGAGCCGGAACCGACGTCACGTAATAGCCGAGAAGCGTTGACATCCGCCACGTCAGTGAGATGTGTCTGTTCAAGCTGTCACTCAGGTACTGAGTGAGCACAACGATCTTCCTCACTCCCCCGTTGACCAGATTGGAAAGAGCAAAATCGATGAGGCGATAGTGGCCTCCGAAAGGGACCGCAGGCTTGGCCCGATCACGTGTCAGGGGCATCAACCTGCTGCCTCTTCCCCCTGCAAGGACCATTCCGACGACGTCGGGGCGTGCTCGATACATGGCGGGGAATCTACCCTTCGATCGACTCAGGTCTATCGGTGCCTACTGGTACACAAACCACAAAGGCCCGGGAAGAAGCCAGGTGAGGCCATCTCGGAGCCTGTCTCTCCAGTTCTGCCAATTGTGCCCGTCCGGCGCCTCGACCAGTTGGGCACGGGCCCCAGTTCTCTGGATCACGGGGAGAAGAGATCGATTGAAGTAGATGAGTGGCTCGTATATCCCGGCCGACATGAAGACCTTGTCCGCGATGTGGTTTGGTTCTTTGCGAAACGCGTTCACGAAATCGACGACCGGGTCGAGAAGAGGCCCACCGTCATGATCGCCGATGTCGGTGAAGGCGAATGAACCCGATTGGAGGAGGAGCTTGCCGAAGACACCGGGGCGTCGCCAGGCGGTGTGTAGAGAAGCCACTGCGCCGAAGCTGGCTCCGACCAGGCAACGCTCCAGCGGATCGTCGAGGAGCGGAAACCGGCTAGAGAGCTCGGGCAAGAGATCGTCGACGACAAACCCCGCATGAGCGTCATTGGCTCCGTATTCGACGAGGCGATTGGGTGATTCGATCAAGGCCGCAACCACAGGAGGGATCTCCAGACGGTGGATGAGATTGTCGAGAACCGTCTGCAGATTCGAAAAGCGGAGGTAGTCAGGTCCGTCGTGAATGACCAGGAGTGGGTACCTCCTGGTCTCACGGTAGAGCGCGGGCAAGTAGACCTTCGTTGGCCGTTCACCACCGAACGAGTCACTCCAGATGCTCTGGTCGATGATGCTGCCTCGAGGAGCGTTTGGATCATCCAACGTCCACTCCGGGGTGGAGTAGGAGAAGCCTTGGACCACTGAGTTGGCGCCAAAGGGGTCCGGGGCCGTAGTGGGATTCAACGGGTCGCGTATGAGCTGTCGATCAGGCCCGTGCCCCACTTCGATCTTGTACTCGACTCTCGCATTCGGGTCCAGATCGGTCTCGAGCGTCCAGACTTCGGTCCCGTGCAATCGGGCAAACGGTTGTGAACTTGGCACTCCCGATATCCAGAGGCGGAGGCTGACTTCCTGTGCTGGTCCTTGATAGATGAAGAGTGCCTTGTCTTCGCCAACAACCGGGACGGTCAGGCCTCTGAGCTCATGCTCGAGAGCACCGGGGCCGGACCTGGCGGCCGCCGACAGCGATTCGAGCACTTCCGTTGGGTTCACGCTGCGAGATCCAATACGTTGCCGCTTGCGGTCAAGACACTCAGGGTCCGGTCTCCCAGGCGGGCGTCCGAGCCCGAGCTCGTGTCGAAACTGGCGCCTGATTCGAGGACGAGACCGATATCGGGTGAGAACCGCCTGGCGAAGAGGGACACACGAGCAGGGTCGTGCAGGTCAAGACGCTCATTGGCGTGTGGAAGAGGAATCACTCCTTCGACGATTCCCAGACCGGGAGCATGGACTTCCGCATCTCCGGGTCCTTGTGGTGGGTTGTCGTGAAAGAGGACGATCCGTTGACCTAGGAGCATTGCACCGGCCGACCAAGCCACGATCGGAAGCCGGCTTGCGAAGTCAGTCACCTGAAACAGTCGCAGGCGGTTGAGCATCGTTCCAACATGTCCGCCGGCGATGAGAAGACCACCCACGCTCCCAAGGATTTCCGACAGCTGCTGACGGTGAGCGTCGAGAGTGGGATGGTTCCCAGACCCGAGCCGGTCTGCGATCTCTTCGTCGAGACTGGCGATCCTCTGCATGTGGTGAGTGTCCAACGCGCGAACTCCGGCGATCCCTGCCTCGAGCTCGGGTCCGATGAGACCGTCGGGCTCAGCGGGATCGGTTCGGCTGAGGAGATCACGGCACACCTTGAGCTGAGACGCCAAACGCATCCGGTATAGGGCCTGAAGTTCCACCCGGCGATCGTGCTGTTCGAACATCAGGGCCCGAACACCTTCATCGTGCTCGAACACGTCCTCGGCACGTGGGAAGAGACCGAGGTTGTGAGTCCGTCCTCCCAAGTGTTGTGAAAGCGCTGAGTCCTCACCCTCTCTGTCTTCCCACCCGGCAGTCACCGTTGCCAGTTGCCCTTCGATGTTGAACCTCTCGACAGCAGCCGCGACGGTCTGCTGATGCCCTTGCGGACCGAGCATGATCACCGGCTGTGAGGTTTGGCTAGCGACAGTCATCCGGCAACCACCCGGACTTCGGAGGCGAGTCGGTCGGCGATTTCCATGGTGGTGGCCAGGTCCGGATGACGGACCACAATCCAACCGTCTCCGGTCACGACCTTCCTCCAATCGCGCCTACGCTCACCGACTCGAACGAGGTCGACCACGGGAACGTGTTCCGAATAGGCGGCGAGCAGCGGTTCCAGGCCCTCGATGTGTGTGATATGGCTTCCGCCACCTGATGCGCGTTTGAAGACAAGTGCGGTGTTGTAGTGCTTGGTCTTGTCTTGTGACAACCTTCCGAAAGTGACCGCCTCGGCCCAGCCGCGGAACAAATCGATATCCGAACTGAAGTTCATGGCATGGGTGAGTCGGCCGCCGGGGGAACGGGCACCGATCTCGCCAAACACTGCTTCGCCTGTGGGTGTCAGGAACCATTCCATGTGAGCAAATCCGGCCTCATAGCCGAGTGCCTTCAACACCTTCCGGCCCAATTCGACACCTGGAGCGGGCTGTCCTGCCTCCAGATCCCTCAGAGATATCGCTGTCTGGCTGACCCACGGGTTGAGACGTGTCACCAGTGGCTTTGGTCGATACCAGGTGACATTCTCATAAAGGACCTCGCCACCACCTGAGACTGTGTCATAGGTGAATTCCTCGCCTTCGATGAACTCTTCGACGGACAACTCACTGACGTGTCTGACCATCTCGACGACGTCGGTCAATTCAGACTCGTCAACAGCCGTGTAGGTGTCAGACGACCCGGCCCCGGCAATCGGCTTCACGACGAGGGGAAACCCAACTCGCTCCGCAGCCTCAAAGACCTCGTGTTCCGACCGCGCCCGGTAGTGATGCGGGGTTCGAATGCCTGCCGCGTCCAACGTCCGTTTCATGGTCTCTTTGTCGCGAAACGCAACGGCTTGCTCGACACTCAAGCCTTCGACGCCCAACCGCTGTCGGAGTTTTGCTGCCAAGACAACACCCGGCTCCCAAAGGCACTCCACTCGATCGACCGAGGCGCCGTGTGAAGCCAGCCAGTACTCGACCTGATCCGCCGTCGAGTCCTCGTTCCAGAGATCCGGCACGTACAGATATGCGAGCATCGATGCCGCAACCCGCGGGTCCATGGAGAACTCAGGCTGATCCCCCACCCCAACCACCTCAACACCGGTTTCGGCCAACCCTTTTGTGAAATTGGGCATGTCGTCAGGGAAACCTGGCGAAATCATCAGGACTCGCATGTCAGGAACCCTGTCCGAGTCTGACCCGCAGCGTCGAAACCACGCGACGAAGACCGTCGGCCACGACCTCGGTGTCGGGATGTTTCAGCACGACGTAGCCCTCTCCCTCATACGAAGAGGACTTCGGCTGACCCATACCCGGAATTCGGGCCTCAACCACCAGATCTCCAAGCTCGTCCTGCAGCTCATCGAGCCCCTCGACGGCAACCACGTTGCCCTGGCCCTGCCCTCGGAGATAGGCACCCCCGGTTGCGTACTTCCTTTCAGGGGGTTCGAACTGCCCGAACACCGACACCTCCGCCCAGTCGGAGTAGAAATCACGCTCATGTGCGTGGGACATCAGGGTGGTGAATTGAGCCCCCGGCGGGCGGGCGGCGACCTCCGATATCGCGATGCTCCCGTCGGTTCTGCGAAACCACTCCATATGCGTCATCCCGGTTGACATTCCCAAGGCCGTGAGCGCATCAGGGCCCGCAGACTTGATCCGCATGAAACGCTCATCGTCGAGAGATCGCGGCAGCAGGACGGTCCATTGAATCCAGGGGGTCTCCATCACAGTCAACGGCGTTGGCGCATATTCGCATATGGAATGAAAAACGTGTTGCCCGCCGACCGAGATCGAGTCGAACGAGAACTCATCTCCCTGCACGAACTCCTCCAACAGAATTGGGGCTTCCGCGCTGGGACGAACGGTCGTGACCAGAGATCTCAAATGGTCGAGTGAATCGACTCGGAGTGTGTTGATTGCTCCAGCACCGGCTTGAGGCTTGACGATCACGGGCAAATACGACTGACCGAAGTCGAGGGCGCTTTCGACGCTGTCCGCAAGCCGATGGGCAGCACAGGGAAGCCCGGCTCCTCGAAGGACGCTCTTCATGTGCGCCTTGTCACGAAACCTGCGAGCGGTCTCCGGATCGATGCCCTCGATGCCGAGCCGGTGCCGGACCTCGGCCATCGGTTCTTGAAGCGGTTCCAAGATGCCCATCAGGACGTCGACTCGACCTCCAAGCTGGCCGGCCAGGTCACGAACCGCTCGTTCCATCTGATCCGAATCCAAGGCGTCGTCAATGCGGGCATAGCCGTCCAGGGCGTCCAAGCCGACTTTGGCCTGCAGCGATTCTGGCGACTCCTGGGTGATGAGACCGAAACGAATATCGGGAAGAGCCGC
The DNA here is from genome assembly GCA_028284765.1 of Acidimicrobiia bacterium. Lineage (GTDB taxonomy): Bacteria > Actinomycetota > Acidimicrobiia > Spongiisociales > ZC4RG35 > JANQRA01. The sequence goes on along the minus strand of JANQRA010000018.1, from coordinate 209,110 downwards.
CGTCGCACGAAGGAATCTCAGTGTGCTCTCCATGGCATAGGGAGCAGCAAAGACAACGGTCCTCATCTGCTTTCGGATGATAGATGTGGCTTGCTGACCGTAGATAGACTCCCGAATCCCCCGCAGGCCGGAGTCTTCACCAGATGCATGTCCTCTTCATCGAGCCAGGTTTCCCACGCAATCAACGGGAGTTCGTTCGGGCCCTGGCTGAGGTCGGTGCGACAGTCACCGGGATCGGCGAAGCGCACGTCGATCAGCTGGACAACGACCTCAAGGAGTGGTTGAGCGGTTACGAGCAAATCGGTTCCGTGGTGGACGAGGGAGCACTCGAGTACGCCGTCCGATCTGTGCAGCAGCGGGGTTGGGTAGACCGGCTCGAAGCGACGGTTGAAGCGCACATCATGGCGGCTGCGCATGTCCGGGAGCGGTGCACAATCCCGGGAACGACAGCGAGAACTGCATGGTTGTGTCGAGACAAGCCGGCCATGAAACAGGTACTGCGCGAGGCAGGAATACCCACTGCGAGGTCGATCGGAACCTCGGATAGAGAGGAGGCCCGTGCCTTCGCCGAAGAGGTCGGCTACCCGTTGATCATCAAGCCCAGGGCGGGAGCTGGAGCGTCGGGCACGTACCGGGTCGACAACGACGAACGCTTCTCCGAAGTTCTCCATACATGCGGTGTGGACCACGGGGTCTCGGTGGCAATTGAGGAGTTCGTCGAGGGCCATGAGGGCTTCTGGGACACGCTGACAGTCGGGGGCGACGTCCGCCATGAGTTCGTTTCTCACTACTTCCCCGGCGTCCTCGAAGCCATGCGCAATCAGTGGATATCGCCACAGATCATCACCTCAAACCGGGCCGAGGACCCGCCATACGACGAGGTGAAGCAAATGGGCCGCGAGGTGCTGGAGGCCCTTGATGTGGAAACATCAGCCACCCACATGGAGTGGTTCTTCGGTCCGAAGGGGCTTCGGTTCAGTGAGATTGGGTGCCGCCCACCGGGGGTCTCGATGTGGGACCTCTACTCGGCAGCGAACGATCTGGACATGTATCGGGAGTGGGCACAGTTGCTGGTCCACGGGGACACCGAAGTGAGGTCCAGCCGCCGATTCTCCGCCGGAATGATCGCTCTACGACCCGAGCACGACGGCTACATCGGCGGCTACCAGGGTGTCGACGAGGTAGTTCGAGACTACGGGGAGCACATCATCGACATGCACTTTCCTTCGCCAGGTACCCCTACCCAGTCAGTGGAGGGCGGTTACATGGCCAACGCCTGGCTACGTGCGCGCCACCCTGATTTCGACACGCTCCGCAGCATCCTCGACGACATCGGCGAGCGCGTCCAAGTAGGCGCCTACTGACGAACCCTGGGTTCAGGCCCTCGAATAGCGCAGGCAGCGGCCCACAGAATCACCTTCGTTGTCGATTTCAGGCAAGTCAGCCAGAGCGCAAGGATATGGGGACCTCTCTACATCCAAGACCCTGTCCGAAAGGAGACCCAGAATGGGCAACCAAGAAGAACAGTCAGCGGTCAAGAAGGGCGCATACGCGGCGCTGGGACTACCAAGCCAGATTGCCAACAAGCTTCGGGAAGGCATGTCAAACATCTCGGAGACCTCCGCTGAGACGCGGGCGAAGCTGATGGCTCAGCTCGAGCAGTCGGTGGACGAATGGAAAGCCGAGGGCGAGAGGGTGACGAAGTCCGTCATCGGCAAGGTGAAAGACAGCACCGAGGCGGCAACCGGCAAGGCCAAGGAGGTCATGGAGACCGCCAAGGACAAAGTCAAGACGGGCACCGAGGCGGCTGAGAGTGCAGCGGCGACCGTTGCCAGACCGGCGGTCCCCATCGAGACCATTGACGGAGTCGGGCCTAGCTACGCGAGCGTGCTCGAGAAGGCTGGCGTGGGCTCAACCCTCGCTTTGGTCGAGCGATGCGACTCATCAGAAGCTATTGGGCGCCTCGCGGAGCAGACCAGCATCAGTACTGCCTTGATCGAGAATTGGGTCAGCAACGCGGACCTCACGAGAGTCTCCGGAGTGGGCTTCGAGACCATGAAAACTCTCAATCGATTTGGGGTTGGAACGGTGAAGTCTCTGGCAGGCCAAGACCCGGCCGCTATGAGAGAGAAGATGGCCGGCGATGCCAGATTCAGAGGATCAGTTCCCTCGGAGAAGACACTCTTGGGCTGGATCGACAGCGCCAAGGCTCTCTAGTCGTTGTCTGGCTACTCCCCTTGGCCGAGGGAGTAGCCGGGCTCACCGTCGAAGTTGTACAGATGCTCGGTCTTGATGACCTCGTAACCCGCTTCGCTCGCGGCAGCCAATAGCGACAGCACATCATTGAAACTGACACTGCCTCCGTCCGAAGCCAGGAAACGACAACGCCAGTGGTCAGTGCTGAAGGTTTCGGGGAGGCCGTCGGGATAGACCTTCACGCCGCGATTGGTGATCATCTTCAGCTTCCAGCCGTCAGGAGTAGATCTTTCCAAGCCGGCGCCTAATGAGTTCGGGTCACGCCCTTCTTCCGACCAGTCGAGGAAGACGTCTATACCCACCAGTTCCTTCTGCGGGCGGGGCGCCTTCCGCGCCGGCACATTCACGGCCCCGGCGCGATACTGCACCGGCCTTAGATGTCTCGGCGTCTGGCCCAGCCGGTCGATTACAGCGTCGGTGAATGCATCGGTGCCAACCCTGTGCTGGCTCAGACCTTCGCGGTAAATGTCGCCGGTGTGGATCCCGCTCTCGAGGGTGCACAGCCACGCGTTCTTGATCGTCTCTGCAACATCCCCTTTGCCGATGTGGACGAGAAGCTGCGTCGCGGCCCAAAGCAGACCAGACGGGTTGGCCACGCCGCGGCCGGCGATATCTGGAGCAGACCCGTGCACCGCCTCAAACATCGAAACCGTCTCGCCGATGTTGGCTGAACCGGCCAGACCGACCGAACCAGCGACTTGCGAGGCGATGTCAGAGAGGATGTCGCCGTAGAGATTCAGGGTGACGATGACATCAAAAGCCTCGGGCTGCGCAGCGAGGCGTGCCGCTCCGATATCGATTATCTGGTTCTCGGCCTCGATGTCCGGGTAGTCCTGAGCAACTTCGTCGAAGACACGGTGGAACAGTCCGTCGGTGATCTTCATGATGTTGTCCTTGGTCATACAGGTGACCTTCTGGCGTCCGTACGCACGGGCGTACTCGAAGGCATAGCGGATGATCCGCTCCGAGCCGGGGCGGGTCACCAGTTTCAGGACCTGAGTCACCTCCGGTGTCTGTTGGTGCTCGATGCCGGCATAAAGGTCCTCTTCGTTTTCACGAACGATCACCAGATTCATGCCCGGGTGCGATGAGGCGACGTAGGGAGCAAACGACTTCGACGGACGAACGTTTGCGTACAGGTTGAGACTCTTCCGGATCGTGACGTTCAGGCTCTTGAAACCTCCACCCTGAGGAGTCGTGATGGGAGCCTTCAGAAATACCGGGTTTCGGCGGATCACGTCCCAGGATTCGGGTGAGATGCCACTCGTATGGCCCTGGTCGAAGACCTTCTCGCCAATCTCGACGGTCTCGTACTGAAGGTCGGCACCGGCAGCCTCGAGGACGCGAAGGGCGGCCTCCATGATCTCTGGTCCGATCCCGTCACCATGAGCAACGGTCACTTTGGTTGGTTCGGCGTTCATGTTGGGCTCGCGCAAGGTTTCACAAGCCACACCATACGAAACTCGAATCAGGAAGGCAGTTCAGCTCAGTCGAGCGACCTGGCAAGAGTCTTGAAGTTCTCCATCCCGACCTCCAGAGAAGGGCGGGTCACCATCCCCACGGGCACTATCAAACGGTCGACGCCAAGCGCGCCCATCGTCGCCACCGCCTGGTGGAAGTCTTCCGCCAGCCGACCCGGATAAGCCGACATGACTTCGATCTCGTCGTGGTCACGACCGATCCGCTCACACTCTTCCCGCATCGTGTCCAAGACGGCGGACAGCTTGTCGAGTGAGTCAGGTCCGGGATAGAAGCCGTCGCCCAAACGTGCGGCTCTCTTCGCTGCGGCGCTCGAGTGGCCGCCGATCACGATCGGAACCGTGCCGTTCACCGGTTTCGGATTCGAGGCCACACCTTCGAATCGCACGAAGTCCCCGTCGAAGGCAGCATCATCTGAAGCCCAAAGACGTCGCATGGCCTCGATGTGATCATCAGTCCTTCGACCCCGGCGACCGAAAGGAACTCCAACGGCGTCGAACTCCTCCTCGAGCCATCCCACGCCGACGCCCAACTCGAGGCGACCTCCGGTCAACAGATCAAGCGTGGCTGCCTGCTGAGCGAGCAGCAATGGTTCATGGAGAGGAAGGATGATGACACCGGTTCCGAGCCGGATTCGGCTGGTCGCAGCCCCGACCCACGTGAGCCAGATGAGTGAGTCAGGAATCGGAGTCGATGGATCCCCTGGCATCTTCCCCGAGCGGTGGTAGGGATAGGCGGAGTCGTAGGCGTGCGGCCAGATGAGATGCTCGACGGTCCAAATCGACTCAAAGCCCGACTCTTCGGCGGCTACCGCCAGATCCCGAGCCGCTACTGGGTCGTAATGGGGAACGGTGTTTGCGTAGCCAAGGGCAAACTTCATGCAACCGTCCTGCGCGCCCGGTCGAGATCTTCAGCCGGGACCCAACACGAATGGAACCCATTGGGCACACGGACCGGGAGAAGCACCCGTGCGATCGGGCCGCTTGTCACGTCAGCCCCGTCCAGGATCACCAGCTCCGACTTCTCCGTTGCTGCGTCGTAGACGAGTGATAGCAGGTAACCGTCGTCCTCCGAGGTTGCCCCGACCCGCGGTGCAAAAGGAGCCTCAGATCCGTACCGACCAGCCCCGAACCCGTACCTCTCTTGGGCTCCGGTATCAAGGTCGTATTTAACGATCCCATCGAAGTACATGGTCACATCGGAGTTGATTGAGACGTTCCATGCGTACCGGTTCTTCTCGCCAAAACGTTGCGGATGGATCATCGGGAACTCGACGTTTCGATCGTCCAAAGCCTCCTCGTGGGTTCGTCCCGTCTTCAGGTTGAAGCGGTACCTATGGACGTGGGCGTCGAGTCGCAAGTAGTTGAGAATCGACGCGAGGGGCCCTTTCAGATCGATGGCGGGAGGCCCGGGAACACGGAATCGGCATACATCCATCACGATCTCGTCCCCGCTCTCGAACGCGTTGATCGAGTGATAGATGTAACAAGGCTCAGCTTCGAACCATTGGATCGAAGCCTTGTCGCCGTGTCGGGGGATTACGCCAAATCGAGACGGCGTGTCTCTCATGAAGTGAAGCTGGTGACGTCCTGCTCTCGCTGCCTGCTGATCAACGACGAGCGGGAGGTCCATCAAGACGGAGTAGTTCTCTGTTATCGCCATGTCGTGGGGCATCCGGGCCCCCGGGATGTCAATATCCGTGAAGTGTTTGACAACTCCGTCAGCACTGACGACCCCGTACGACATAAAGGGCGGCTCCGGCCCATAGTCGAAGAAGACGAACTCACCGCTCCTCGGATCAACCTTGGCGTGGGCCATCACGCAGGAACTGCGAGTGTCGTTCCAGTCCTCTGTGCCCAGTGTCTCCAGGGTGAAGGGTTCAACTCGGTAGGGCGCTCCGGAGAGATACCAAAGGGCGATCAAGTTCCCGTTGTGAAACATGACGTCTGTGTTGGCGGTGTCTTTCAACCGGAGCCTTGAACCGTCTGCCGGATTGTTCGTACGCGCCTCGGCTATCCCGGTCCACAGTGCACCTCCCGCCTCTTGCTCGGCACCGAATCCCTGAGTCCGCACCCAACGATTGCGATAGGTCGCCTTGCCGTTTTCGAGGTAGACGGCGTGCAGCATCCCGTCTCCGTCAAACCAGTGATATCGACCCTCGGTCGGGTACCGAGGATTGGGTCCGTTTCTGACATACAGGCCTTCGAGGTCAGCCGGGATCTCCCCGATCACTTCGAGATCGCCTGCAACAATCTCCTCGTCCACGGGTGCGTATGGGCCCATCAAGTATGGGTTCTGGCCTGCATCCAACGCCACGGCAAGTGCGTCATTTCTCACGGCTTCTCCTCGATTTCGAACCGTTGTTAGAAATTCTAATCACGATTAGAAGTCGGAGGAGTGGCTAGGGAACTATCCCCCTGAGCACCAGAGAGGAGACCGCGACGCTCAACTCTCCGACGTCGACGTCGCCGTCGGGCGAGAACCAGAAGAGGGTTGAGTTGCAGACTCCAATCACCGTTTTCATCGTCAGCCACGGATCCAGATCTCGACGAAGCACTCCCCCGGCTACCCCCTCGGAGATCAAGTCGACCCAAAGACCCTCGTAAGCCCTGCCCAGGTCATCGACAGCCTTTCCCAACTCCGGGGATATCGCGTCTATTCGCTCGAAGTTGAACAGCGAGTAGAGATCTGGTTGGGCGTCAAACAAACGCAGATGCGACTCGATGGCTCTGGCAATACGGTCCACAACCGAATCGGGGGAATCGACGATCTCACGGAGCTTCGCCACAGCAGTTCCGACGTTGGTCTCGACAATGGCTGCCAGAATCGCCTCCTTCGAGTCGAAGTAGTAGTACAGCGAACCGGCCTTCATCTCCATCTCGCCTGCGATGTCTTCCATGCGAGTCGACCGATATCCGCGCTCCGCGAACAGCGCTGTTGCGACATCGACTATCCGATCTCGTTTCGCCGTGCGTTTTCCCGTGTCGACCACAGCTGCAGGGTATAGCGCCGACTTCGCCCAGATGCCGGAGGGCTACGCTGCGGACATGAGCCGCTTTGACATAGTCGGTCTGAACTATGTATCTCTGTATCCAGCCGACCATCGCGCAGCGATCGACTTCTACACCGAAGTGTTCGGACCGATCGACGTTGAGAGTCCGGACGATGGCGTCTGGGGTTGGCAGATGGGCTCGACCTGGCTGACAGTCTTCCCCGGGACGGAAGGCCCTGATCCAACTGCAACTTCCGTCAACGCCGAGTTCGCAATCCAAGTTGGTTCGCCTACCGAGGTCGACCGGCTCTTTGAAGCGCTGGTCGCGTCCGGGGCAAAGGCAGGGTCGGCGCCCGAAGACACTTGGATGTACGAGCCGATGCGATTCGCCTATGTCGACGACCCGTATGGGGTGCGAATAGACGTCTACTGCCCTATCACCGAGGCCTCAACCGACCAGTAGGTCCAACCGTCCCACCCCACCGGGACAAAGGTCGGTATCGAAGGGTATCTATGGCCCTATCGGCTACGTACCCCCGAATCGATGATGGAGTCAGGTCAACAAGAAAGGACCGTGATGGCGAAGCGCCTTCGCGCAACAGGAATCGTTTTGGTAGCCCTCGGACTGGTTTTCCTCGGTGTCGGGGCATTTGCTTTTGTTCAAGTGCAAAACGGCGGCGACTCACTACAGGCGTTTAGCGAGGCACAGAACGTGACCCTCAACTACAACGAGGACGGTCAACTCATCGACCGCGGCTCGACCGAGACAGCCGATGAGATCATGGAACTGCTCACCGTCGAGTGGGGCTATCCGGTCAACATGTCCGAGCTTGACCCCAACGACCCGTTGGTCAACACCGCATCGGAGTACATGTGGCAGATGGCCGTTATCGGCTACCACGTGCTTCATGGCACCACCACCGTCGTGTTGGACGCAGACGTTGAGTACAACGGCGAGACGTTCACTGCTGGCGAGTACGAAGTGTTCCCACGCACCGTTGGCGACCGTGGTGAGCTGGGCGGCTACTGGACGGACTTCGACCGTATGCATCCGATCGAGGGTCCCGCCCGTGCCCAGGTTTGGAGCGGAACCGCACACGGTCTCATTGGAGAACTTGGTGTCGGAACCGTCACCGCCTCGTCCCTGCAAATGGGTCTGGGCCTGGCTGGCGCATTCGCAGGAGTTGGAGCGCTGGCACTGATCACTGGTGGAGGCCTGTTCTGGGCTTCCAGAGAGGAAGACGTGTTCGCAACGGCAGGAGCCGGCGAGAGAGAGACCGTCAGCACCGGCTGATCAACACAAATCCACCAGGAGAGGGGCCCCGCACTAGCGGGGCCTCTCTCTTCGTTCGTCTGGGATCTTCCCGCAGTCACTCCACTTCGACGACGAGCTTTCCGAGTGCCGAGCCTTCGCCGAGGTGGAACAGCGCATCAGGAACACCTTCCAACGGATAGGTGCGCTCAATCGACGCCTTGAGCTCACCGGCTACAACGCGATCTGCCAGATCAAGGAGATCAGCTCTGGTGGGCCGGACACCAAGCACCCTGATCCTTCGGCCTTTTGTTGACAGCAGAGGACCCAAGGCTGCGGCGCTCAACAGAGCACCCAACGAGCCTCCTACGAGCAGATACCGGCCCCCAGGTGCAACCGCTCGCCGAACCGCAAACATGGACCGCTCACATTGCAGGTCCAAAACGAGGTTGTATCGATCACCGGTCTTGGTGTAGTCGACCTTCTGATAGTCGATGACACGATCGGCTCCGAGGCTTCGCATGAAGTCTTGCTTTCGATCGTTGTCGACCGCAGTCACATCTGCCCCAAGTGTCTTGGCCATCTGGATCGCAAGAGCACCGGTTCCACCACCTGCACCGTTGATCAGTACCTTCTGACCTGACTGCGCGACTTTCCCAATCCCCTGCATGGCGATCATTCCGGCTTGAGGCAGAGTTGCGGCTTCCACAAACGACAGGCCGGGGGGTTTGGTTGCGATCGGAGCATTCTCAGATACGGAGACGAAGTTGGCGAAGGCTCCTCCGCCGTGACCGAGCAGGTCCCCGAATACCTCGTTGCCAACCTCGAATCGCTCGACGGACTTGCCGGTTTGCTCCACCACGCCGGCCACGTCAGTACCCAGAATCGGCTGCCTCGGTTTGGTCAGCCCACCGAATCGAGCGTACATCGGTTTCCCGGTGAGGCTTTCCCAATCGGAGCGATTCACCGAAGACGCGACAACTCTGATCAGGATTTCTCCGGGTTTAGGATTCGGCTTCGGAACCTGCCTCAGTTCCACAACACCCGGTGGGCCGTATTTGTCTCGCACTACCGCCTTCACGACGGCTCATGTTGGCATCGACCGAGCCGAACTCAGGAGCCAACCGATCGGTTGATGTGGTGCTCTATGGCAGGTGCCACTCCCGGACGGAGCGGCGGCGGTAGCGCGTGCCTACGAACGAGATGTCCTGACCAAACAGCGACTAGCCGGATCAGCGGTGACGGTCTATAACCAATCGAGACCCGCGGACATAGGCCCGAGGGTCTCGAGGAACTGCGTCGGAAGATCGCTGCCCGGGTGGGGCTCAGCTCTCGATAACGGTGACCTCGCCGAACATGCCGTGCACGAAATGTGGTGGCAGTTCGCTGCTTGGCGGCTCGCCGGTCTCCGCGACCGCCTCGAGATACTCCTGTGGGGCTATACCGGTTGGAATGAAACAGATGATTGCGTAGCGACCGGGCTCGCTCAGTGTCCCATCCCCGACTGGAACGATGTTGTCCCCACCCGGCGGGGCAAGGATCACCGTTGTGAGCCCGGAGTCGACGATGGGCCCGAGCTCTTCCATAGGCAACATCACCAACTCACCCACGCTGCGGGTTTCGTCATCGGCAAGCCTCACTGCCACAAACTCATGAAGCTCCGACTCGGCCGTGTTGTTCAGAGTGAACGTCGTTCCCGCCTCAACCTCGGACGGTAGGTCGACAAAGGCGAAATCGATAGCTGTGACCTCAACCGCGGGCGCTTCGGACTCGGTGGTAGTAGTAGCTTCGACTGTGGTCGTCGTCTCTGCGGCTGCATCTCCTCCACACCCGGCGGCGACGATGCCGAGCACGGCAACAATTGTGAGGTTCTTGGCCAGTTTGGTTCTCATTGGGCTCCTTAGCCTTGGGTCATGCGCCTCTCAGCGCATGACCACAGAGAACCATTGAGTGTTTCGGAATCCTTTCGACCACTCAGACGCGCCCATCCGGGGCAGGAGCTACGCCATCTGTGCCTTCCACCACTTGTTGATGTGACGCCTAGCCGACCGATAGTGCGACGCTGTCGCCGAGTTGGCGTAAGTCACCAGGTCCGAGGTACCGGTGAACGAGTAGTACTTCTTGGTGAAGAGCTCATCCTCGGTCATCCCATCGATCACAGATCGCAGTTCGTCATGCACCTCGGCGAACTGCGACTCGATGTTGGCTAGTGGGACAGCCGAGTATTCATCCTTGATTTCGGCGTTCAGCTCCTTGAGCTGATTCCACTTCCACCTCTCGGTGGGGACCGCGGGAATGCCGCCTTCCTTGGCCACGGAATACCAACGGAGCATCATGCGCCCCCATTCTGTGCGATGCGCCAGGAAGTCCTTGACGCTCATCCCATCAATCACTTCTTCGGTCTTTCGGCTTTCTGGGATCGAGTCGAGCAGGACCTCCAAGTTTGTTCGCTCCTTGTCGATCTCGGCCAAGAAGTCCGCTTTGGTCGTGAACTTGCTCATTGAGGTTTCCTTCCTTCGGAGAGTCTTGCTTGGACGCGACTCGACTAGTGCGCTGGCTCAAGGCGTCCCGCGAAGAGCTCGACGTTGGCTAGATGCAGATGATGAGCCTCTGTCGCTTCCAGCCGTGAAACCGCTTTCTCGTCGAGGACCTGGCACACGTTCCCCCAGTGAGTCGCCACCCGATCTCCCGGTCGGGCATTTAGCCCATACGGATTGGCGCAGAGCTCGGCTCCAGGTGAAGCCGATACGAGCCGGTCATCGGTCCACGTGAGCTTGGATCGCTCCACGATCAGCGAACCACCCGACTCACCGACCACTGACCCAAGACTGACCCGACACTGATCCAAAACGTGAAGGCTCGGCTCAACGTGCCCCTCTCGCAGCAGACCCACCCACGGGTAGACACAGAAGACATGAAACGCATGACTCGGAGCACCGTCGGAGTTGACCGCGTCAGACAATCTCTGCCAGTTCTCGCCGGCCCGCCTCGAGAATCGGTCGCTGATCGAGTTCCCCCATGCGCCAACGTCGAAGCCTGCCTCGTTGGGTAGTCCGAGCCAATAGGACTCGACAACCCGGTAGTCCAGAGGATCGAGACCCCAGGTCTCCGAAAGCAGGCTGAGATATGGCCATGCACCCGAGAACGCTTCGGCCAGCATTGCTACCTCCGACCGTGGCAAGGGATCGCCAGTGGCCATAGCCGCAATGCGCTCGTGGTCCTCAGGTCCGCAATAGCCCAACTCGTTCGGTGGTCGGGCGTACCGGAAGAAGAGCTCTGGACCAGACGTCATGTCGACTTCGACGACCGCCAGAAGGCGAAGGCGAAGGCGATGGCCGACCCAAGGACAATCAGCGTGACGCCGAGCGGGTCCGGGAAAACCACACCTCGAACCCCGGTCTGGAGAAGACCTGTGATGACTGCCCCGAGAACCAGAACAGCGGTGACGTCGACGGCGGGGGCCCGATCCAGCGCGACATGCCAGCTGAGTACGTAAGCGGAGAGGACAAGACCGGCGACTGCAATCCAGATCAGGTGGTCGGCGGTGATGGCCTGCCAGTTGATCTCAGGCACGCGCAGAAGTGTGTAGGCGCCCAACAGAGCTGAACCACCAACCATCCTCACCATCGAGACCCGAATCGGCTTCTCGGCGGCAAGGACCTTCTTCGAGATGATGACTTCGACCGACCAAAGCAGGGTCGCCCCCAGGATCATCAGCTCCCCGGCGCCCAAACCCAGTCCTGCCGGTCCTCCCGCAAGAGCCAGCTGGCCAACAATCAGAAGGGCGATCGCCAGATAATGGGGCCAAGCGAGACGTTCCCGCAGGAAGACGACGGCCAAGCCTGCGACCCAGATCAGAAGGGTCTTGTGAATGAAGGCGGCCTGACCCGATTGCGCTCGAGCCAACCCTTCGAAGAACAAGACAAACGGGATGGACCCACCGATGAGGGGAATCAACCAGAGAAGGCGGGGTGCTCGCCCGATTGGCGTTGAATTCTCAGTCCCCACTCTCCTACTGAGCGAGACCGCCACCATCAGAATGACCAACGCGGATATCGCGTTCTTGAACGTCGTATAGGTCGTCGGATCAGCCACTTCTGCCCAGGCTCGAACGCCGTAGCCATTGAAGAACACTGCAAACCCACTGACCACTGCTGTTACCAGGGCTAGGAGGACACCCTGCTGACGTCGTGATAACCGGTGCAACATGCTGTCGAGTGAACTGGGCATGTTTTCCCGTAGCCAGGGTCCTTTGCCCCTATCGGCACACTACGGACGTCACCTAGCTTCGCCACGTGGACCCACAGACAGTCGATCGCCACGGTCTCGACAGGCTCATCACCCATCTAGCGGAGAGCGGCTTCGAGGTGATCGGACCAACAGTCCGCGACGGTGCTGTGATTTACGACCACATCTCGTCGACCTCAGACCTTCCGGTTGGGCAGGGGGATGCCCAGGAGGGCGGCCAGTACCGGCTCGTCAATCGAGGAGACTCGGCACTCTTTGGCTACAACCTTGGGCCGACGAGCTGGAAGCAATACCTGTTCCCGCCAAAGACCGAGCTCCTCCACATCCGCCGATCTAACGGTGACCTCGTTATCGAGGAGCCTCCAACCCGAACACGACCGATGGCCTTCTTTGGGATCCGTGGCTGCGAGCTAGCTGCGATTTCGATCCAGGACAAAGTCTTCCTCGACTCCGGTTACGTCGATCGGACCTACGCCTCGGGTCGCAAGGACCTCCTGTTGGTCGCCGTGAACTGCACCACGTCGGCTGCCACCTGCTTCTGCACCTCCATGGGGACCGGACCGAAGTGCGAGAGCGGCTACGACATAGTGATCACCGAACTCGTTGACGATGGAGAAACTCGATATCTGGTCGCTGCCGACACCGAACGAGGTGAATCGATCATCACAGCAGTGGGCGGAAGTCCAGCGAAAGACGAGCAGCTGGCAAACGCCGAGTCAGCTGTGCAATCGACAGCCGCAGACATGATCCGCTCAATGGATACCGATGGCATCTACGACTTGCTCATCGAGAATCCAGATCACCCCCGCTGGGAGCAGGTCGCAGAACGGTGCCTCACATGTGGGAACTGCACCCAGGCATGCCCGACGTGTTTCTGCTCCGATGTCGCCGACCGGGTCACCCTCGACGGCACTGCCATAAGGGAACGCCGATGGGATTCGTGCTTCGGACTCGACTTCTCTGCCCTGAATAGGGAGCCGGTACGGGAGTCAACCTCGTCTCGATACAGGCAGTGGATGACCCACAAACTCGCCACTTGGCACGACCAGTTCGGGAGTAGCGGATGCGTCGGCTGCGGGCGCTGCATCACCTGGTGTCCCGTCGGAATCGACATCACCGAAGAAATCGTCGCAATGAAGGAGACAGTATCGACATGAGCTTTTCTGAGCTCAGAAACCAGTCAGCTGTGCTGGCAGCTCTCGAAGACGAACACCTGGAGTTTCTCTCCTCCATCGTGGAGGAAGTGGAGATAGCTCAGGACAGCGTCGTCTTCGACGAGGACGATTCAGCCGAAGCCTTCTACATCATTGCCAGCGGACGCGTTGGGCTCGAGGTTCCGGTCCCAACAGGCACACCGATGTTGCTCGAAACCCTCGGCAACGGGGACCTCGTCGGGCTCAGTTGGGCGAGCGAGCCCTACAGGTGGAAATGGCGGGCCAAAGCTCTCAGCCCCACACGTGTCTACAGATTCGACGCCGAGAAAGTGCGGGCCCGCTGTGCCGCGGACACATCCTTGGGGGCACAGCTGTACCTGTCGATTGCCAAGGCAGCCATGATGCGCCTCCAGACTGCTCGTGTACGACTCCTTGATCTCTACCCAGGAGCCCCAGGGTGACAACGGTCTCCGCCCCGGTTGTCGAGCCGATGGGCCTTCACTCGCTCAAGGTCGTTTCCAACGCGAGTGAGAGCCCTGACACGTCCACGATCGTTCTCGACTCGCCTGGCATCACATTTCATGCCGGGCAGTTCATGATGCTCTATGCGTTCGGGGTCGGTGAGGCACCGATTTCGGTCTCGGGGAATCCGCACTCGCCAGGAACACTGGTTCACACCATCCGCCGAGTCGGGCCAGTGACGGACGCACTGTGTGGCCTCAGGCCCGGAGACAGCCTCGGTGTCCGCGGCCCGTACGGAGATAGTTGGCCGGCCGGCGAACAAGGCGACGATCTTTTGATTGTGGCCGGCGGTCTCGGCATGGCCCCACTGCGACCCGCGGTGTTCGAGGCGATGGCCAATCGCAGCCGCTACCGCAACGTGTCGTTGATCTACGGTGCCCGAACGCCGGCTGACTTGCTCTTCAAGGACGACCTCGTCGGCTGGATGTCAACATCCTCCATCGACGTTGCGGTCACGGTTGATCGTGCGACGTCGGATTGGTGGGGCCATGTAGGTCTGGTCACCAATGAGTTCTCGCGGGTCGACTTTCGCCCCGAAAGCACAACGGCGCTGGTTTGCGGGCCTGAGGTGATGATGCGTGTTGTTGCTCGGAGCCTCCGCGACCTCGGTGTTCCGGCTAGCAGTACGTGGTTGAGCCTGGAACGCAACATGAAGTGTGCGATCGGGTTCTGTGGCCACTGTCAGTTCGGATCGGACTTCCTTTGCAAGGACGGCCCAGTCCTCAGCTACGACAGGCTGGCCTGGCGTCTAGGGGTTGACGAGTTGTGAGTCGTCGCAAACTCGCCGTGTGGAAGTTCGCATCTTGTGACGGGTGCCAGCTGACTTTGCTGGACTGCGAGGACGAGCTTCTCTCAATCGCTGGCGCCATCGACATTGCCTACTTTCCCGAAGCAAGCACCACCGAGGTCGAAGGCCCGTATGACCTTTCGCTTGTGGAAGGGTCCATCACCACCCCCCACGATGCGGAGCGCATTCAGACGATCAGAGAACAATCAACCACGCTGGTCACGATCGGAGCGTGCGCTACTGCCGGCGGAATCCAGGCTCTACGCAACTGGGCAGACGTGAGGGAGTTCACGTCGATCGTCTATGCCGAGCCTTCGTTTATCAGCACACTGGACACCTCCACGGCCATATCGGAGCACGTCGACGTCGACTTCGAGCTTCGTGGGTGCCCCATCTCAAAGGCGCAACTGGTCGAACTGATCAACGCGTATCTAAATGACCGGCGTCCGTACATTCCCGCCCACAGTGTCTGCATGGAGTGCAAGGCTCGGGGCACACCCTGCATCATGGTCCGGGACGGGGTCCCCTGTCTGGGGCCGGTCACCCACGCTGGATGTGGAGCCATCTGCCCCGCCTATGACCGTGGTTGCTACGGATGTTTCGGACCATCCGAATCAGCAAACGTCGAGGCCCTGGCCCAATGGTGGAAGGGGCTTGGCGTGGAAGATCTGGACCTGGTCAGGGCACTCCGCACCTTCAACGCATACGCCCCCGAGTTCAAAGAAGTGAGTGACCGCTATGCATAACGAGCGCGCCATCGACGTCGACTATCTGAGCCGAGTAGAGGGGGAAGGTGCTCTCCATGTGAGGCTGCAGGGCAACGAGGTCATGGACCTCCAGTTCAAGATCTTCGAGCCGCCACGGTTCTTCGAGGCCATGTTGGAAGGTCGGGACTTCATGGAAGCTCCCGATATCACTTCCCGCATCTGTGGCATCTGCCCGGTGGCATATCAGACCAGTGCTTGTAACGCCATGGAGTCGGCCGCGGGGGTGACACTCCCCCACAACCTCCGACTCCTCCGGCGTCTTCTCTATTGCGGCGAATGGGTTGAGAGTCACGGTCTGCATGTCTACCTGCTCCACGCTCCCGACTTTCTCGGGTACCCCAGCGGGATCGCAATGGCGGAGAAGTTTCCAGAGCGTGTTGAAACCGGTCTCCGACTCAAGAAGATCGGCAACGAGCTGATGACCCTGATCGGCGGTCGGGAAATCCATCCGATCAACACCAAAGTGGGCGGCTTCTACCGGGCGCCGACCAAAGCCGAACTGCAATCGATGAAGCCAGACCTCGAATGGGGCCTCGAAGCGGCCATCGACACGGTCAGATGGGTATCACAGTTTCCGTTCCCCGAGTTCGAGCGGGAGTACGAGTTCGTTGCCCTGCATTCGCCCGACGAGTACGCAGTGGATCAGGGGCGCATAGTCTCCAACCGGGGTATCGATATTGCTCCCGAGGAATGGGACGACGTGTTCGAGGAGGAGCATGTCGAGTGGTCGAATGCGCTCCACGCAAGAATCAAAGAGCGCGGTTCATACCACCTCGGCCCAATGGCTCGCTATGCGATGAACCACGAGCAGCTGACGCCGCTCGCCCGAGAAGCGGCGGACCAGGCCGGGCTTGGTGCCGAGTGCCGCAATCCCTTCCAGAGCATCGTCGTGCGCTCCGTCGAGATCGTCTTTGCCTTCGAAGAGTCGTTGAGGATCATCGACGAGTACGAAAGGCCCGATGCACCGGCAATCGAAGTCAATCCTGCGGGCGAGGTGGGTCACGGCGCTTCTGAGGCACCTCGAGGTCTGCTGTACCACCGATACGAGGTCGATGACAGCAAGGCGATATCCAAGGCGCGCATCGTCCCGCCCACATCCCAGAATCAGCTGAGCATCGAGGAAGACCTCAAGACTTACATCCCTGGCAGGGCGGGCCTCGAGGACGAACAGCTGCGCTTCGAGTTGGAACAGGCCATTCGCAACTACGACCCCTGCATTTCATGTGCGACCCACTTCCTCGACCTCACCGTCGAGCGAGACTGACGGACGCCATGTTGGTGATAGGCCTCGGTCACCCCGACCGTGGAGACGACGCGGCCGGGCACCAAGCGGTCAGCGGGATCGAGTTGGATAGCAAGGTGCTGCGGCGGGATTGCTCCGATCTCCTCGAGCTCATAGAAGATCAGGACGAAGTGATCATCATCGACGCCATGAGGTCGGGGGCGGCCAGAGGGACCATCCGCCGGTTCAGCTACCCAGGCGACGAGCTTCCCCTGAAAGGCTTCGTCTCATCTCACTTCTTCGGGCTCTCCGAGACTCTGACCCTGGCCCACACCCTGGACCGGCTTCCGGGAGACGTCACGATCTTTGGCATCGAGGCAGGTGAGACATCACTCGGTGACCCGATGTCTCAAGAGGTGACCGAGGCCGCACAGACGGTGGCGGAGACCATCAACAGGATGGTGGCTGCCTGATGTGTGTTGCGCTCCCCATGAAGCTGGTCAGTCTGATGGATGACGACTCAGCCCTCGAACGCCGAGGGACAGCCCTCGATGCAGAGGGCGTCGAACGGGAGGTGGCGTTGGCGATGGTTCCCGAAGCTGGAATCGGCGACTACCTGATCGTTCACTCGGGGTACGCCATCAGGCGGGTCAGTGAGTCCCAGGCCAACGAGACTCGAGCGTTGTTCGAAGGGTCCGATCCCAGCTAACTGTGGGCCGTGCCACCTGCTCGGCGCTGAGTCAGCTTGTCAACCTCCACGACAACAGCCACTGCAGTGGCCAGGAGGAGGCTCACCAACCACTGATCGCCCGTGAGCGGCTGGGTTGTGAGGAACCGCTGCATGAATCCGAGCTCGGTGGACAACACAATCAGTACTGCCGGGATCGACAGGATGGACAGAGCACGTGTGATCGGAGCATCGAATCCCGAGAGCAGCGGCCGCCTCATCACAAGACCCGAAAGGATGGTGCCAAAGGCCACGACAACAAACGCCATCGTCATCGATGCACTTGGAGCATCCGGAGAGAGGTCGTCTGGCCCGAACAGCAGCGGGACCATTGCCGCCAGGAAGAGCGTTGCTCCGTAGATCAACCACCGACCCACGGCCCGACGGTTCGAAATGGTGACGGTCGGATCACGCGGTGGAAGGGTCATCGTGTCGGCCCCAACTGGTTCGATGACTGTCACCCAGACCGGGAATATGGACACCATGAAGTTCAAGAAGAGCGCCATCGTTGGTGTGAGGGCAACACCGTCGTTGATCCCGGCGAGGCTGACAGCGGTAAACAGCATGACCAACGAAATCAACTGCGACATCTGGTAGCGGACGTACGAAACGACCTTCTGGTAGATGCTTCTTCCCAATTCGATGGCGCGAACGAGCGTCCCGAAGTTGTCGTCGGTGAGGATCATCTTGGCGGCCTGCTTCGTGACCTCACTCCCGCTGCCCATCGCAACCCCGATGTCGGCCTGTTTCAAAGCGGCGGCGTCGTTGACTGCATCTCCGGTCATGGCCACGACCAGGCCCTCATCTTGCATCAGCTGCACCAGCCGCAGCTTGTCTTGAGGCGTGACCCGGCCCAAGACGTGCAGGTCGTCGAGGCGCTCCTTGACCTCGGCGTCGGTCAGGTGGGCAAACTCTGTACCGCTGATGCCTCCCTGACCGAGCCCAAGCTCATCGGCGATGGCCCTTGCTGTGACCACATGGTCTCCGGTGATCATCCGGACATCGATTCCAGCTCCCATCGCAGTCGTGACGGCGTGCTTGGCTGCAGGACGCAACGGGTCGATGATTCCAACCAGGGCTACGAGCCTCAGACCTTCGACCATCGACATGGGGTCCTCGACGGCACGATCTCGATCGGTTTCGTCCATGATGCGAGCGGCGAAAGCCAACACCCGCAACCCGGATTCGGACAAACGCTGGTTGGCTGCCTCGACCTCCGATCGGACCGATTCCATCGGCACCGGCGTGCCTCCGGGGCCAACTACTTCTGTGGAACGCCCGATCACGACGTCTGGTGCACCCTTGACCAGCTGCACGAAACGGCTCTGACCCTCGAGAGGGAGATCATGGAACGTGGCCATGAACTTGTATTCCGAGTCGAACGGGACCTCGGCGACACGCGGATAGGCTCGCCGAGTCTCCTCGGCATCCACTCCAACCTTGGCAGCGAGGACAACGAGGGCCGCCTCCGTTGGATCGCCAACGACCGACCCATCGTCGGCGACAGTGGCATCACTGTCGAGAGCCAGGCCATAGGCAAGCCTCGTGAAGTCGGGTGTCTCGGCACCGGCCACACCAAGGATCGCACCTGACTTCTCGTAGCCGTTGCCCTCGACGTGGAACCACTGACCTTGGTAGTAGACCTCGCGGGCCAGCATCATGTTCATCGTCAGAGTGCCGGTCTTGTCGCTGTTGATGGCGCTGGTGGCCCCCAATGTCTCGACGTCAGTCAGGTTCTTCACGATGGCCTTGGCGTCGGCGAGCAGCTTCGCCCCGTACGACAGAATCCCTTGGACGAATGTCGGGAGACCCGTAGGGATGGCAGAGATGGCCATGGCAGTGCCGAGGAACAGAAGGCTGTCAAGGTCCAGCCCCCGGGCGAGACCGACACCGACGGTCAAGGCGACCGCTCCCCATGCCACCGACCCCACGACCTTGACCAGAGAGTCGAGCTCCTGCTGTAGCGGAGATCTGGTCCTCTCAACGGACGAGAGCATTCCGGCAATTCGCCCCATCTCGGTCGTCATCCCAGTGGCGGTGACCACGAAGGAACCCGAACCTCGAGTCACCGAGGTGTTCTGAAACACCATGTTCTCTCGGTCACCGAGGGCAGTTTCGCTGTCATCGAGAGCAGCAGTCGACTTGCCAACCGTCGTGCTCTCACCGGTCAGGGCGGCCTCCTGGCACTCCAGGGTCGCCGATCGAAGGACTCTCCCGTCAGCCGGGACCAAGTCACCGGCCTCGACCCTCACGATGTCTCCCGGAACGAGATCTGCCGCGGCTACCGAACGCTGTGAGCCATCACGGATAACCGCCACCATTGGAATCTGGGCACGTGCCAGAGCGTCAACACTGGCTTGAGCAGCAAGCTCCCGCCTCGCACCCAGAGTGACATTGAGGACTACGAGGAGCCCGACCAGAACCGCAGTCGACACCTGGCCAATGAGCAACGAGGCGGCGGTTACACCGATAAGCATGAGGCTCATGGGATCTCGTAGCTGCTTGGCCGCTACAGCCCACGTTGAGGGCGGTGGTTCTGAAGCGAGCTCGTTGGGGCCGTATCGCGCCCTTCGCTCCACCACCTCGGACTCGGTGAGGCCGGTTTGTGGGTCGGACCCAACCTCAGCCAACACCGCATCGGGCGTCAGGGTGTGCCACACACGCTCAAGTGTTTGTTGTATTTCAGACAAGGTCGCCAACCTAACGGAACTGGTACCGGCTCGTTGCTCAGCAACCAAGAGAAGGCCGGGTTGACACGATCTTTACTTAACCGTAAAGTAAAGCCAATCGCCCAAACGACCAATCTCCCCCAGCCTCGATCGACGGCACGTGCTGAACGTACGAGACGTGCAATTCTGGATTCCGCGGCTCGCTGCTTCGCAGCTGATGGCTACGGCAACGTCTCGATGGAGAACGTTGCTGAAGTGGCCGGTGTGACCAAGCCCACCGTCTATGCCCACTTCGGGTCGAAGGAAGGTCTGTTCCAGGCGCTCATGCTCGATACCTTGTCCGGACTGGTTGAGACCCCTCTCCCTGCTGCCGAGTCGCCATCGGAGGTCCGCTCCTTGCTTGTGGAACATGCGACCAGCCAGATCGACATGCTCCTTGCCGAGCCAGTCTTGGGCCTCCTCAGAACTGCGTCGGCGGAGGCTATGAAACGTCCCGAGTGGGCACAGGGGATCGTCAACTCCCTCGGCGGTACAGAGCTAGAGCTATGGCTCGACAAGGTCGATCGTCAATGTCTGCTCGCTATCGACTCTCCTGCTGATGCAGCGGACACCTTCTGGGCGACGGCCAAGGGTGCGCTCTTCTACCCGGTCGTCATCGGCATCGCGCCTCCAGCCAAACCCGCTGAACGGCGCCGAGTCATTGTCCGGGCTGTCGACAACTTCCTCAAAGCCTATTCAAGTCCCGACGAATACCCGCCCCAACCCAACGGGCCTAAACAGAAAGCGACACACCATGGTTACTAGAACGCTCGCCACATTCTTCACCGACCCCTCGAAGACACCGGTCTTCGACAGTCCCGAGAACTACGGACTCGAGTACGACGACGTCGAATTCCCCGCTAGTGATGGTCTCACCATCAGGGGCTGGCTACTGAAGGGCGACACCGACCGCGTCATCATTCAGAACCACTTTGGAATCCAAGCCTGCCGGGCCGGCTACACCCCCGATGGCAAAGGCCCCATCAAAGCCTGGAGCGACCCCATCTACTTCCTCCGGCTTTCGAAGGCTCTCGTAGACGCCGGGTATACCGTCTTGAGCTACGACATGCGGAACCATGGGGAAAGCGACAGGACTGAACCTGCACTAGCGGCCACCGGAGCCGACGAATACCAAGACGTCATAGGGGCGGTCGAGTACATCAGCGGCCATTCCGACTACAGGGAAGCTTCGATCGGTCTGATGGCCATCTGCATGGGTTGCAACTCCGCGACGATCGCTTTCGGAGCCGACGGTGGACTACACGGCAATCCCCAAATCAAGGCCATGGTTGGGGTCCAGCCCCTCGAAACCGATGACTTCATGGAAGAGATGCGCATGCCGCGCTTCCTCGTCGATCGGGTCGACGACAAACTCAAGTCGCTCGGAGGGCACGGGCTACATGCTGGGTTTCTCGAGCATGTGTCAGCGATCGACGTGCCAACGCTCGTCATCCAGAACAAGAACGATCCCTACGCCAATATGGACGCGGTCAACGCCTACTTCGACAAGCTGGGCAGCGAAACCTCGATCGATAAGAACATCGAGTGGCCCGAACTCGAAAAGGCGCGCTTCGCTGGGTACGACCACATCGCCAACCACCCCGAATCGATCGTGGCGTGGTTTGACAAGTACATGACCTGATCCCCATTCAGCTGACCGGCCACCATTTCCGGGCGCCACGCCTCGCTCGAACGTGGCGCCGGAGACCTAATCCGCTGGCCGACCTCGGAAAGCCGGATAACCCAGGGCCGTGCTGGGGTTCCGCACGAGCAATAGCGCGTATCACCGGTTGGGCGGCTAGGTTCGAAACGCGTGGCAACCATCGGCTTGGTGACCTGTTTGGCCTACCCCGAGGTCACGACAGACGATCAGCTCCTCGTGGCCGCTCTCGAACGCCGAGGTCACCGAGCTATCGCTGTGCCCTGGAATGGAGAGCGCCATACAACCGCTAGTGCCGACCTGCTTGTGCTCCGGTCAGCTTGGGATGCCTGGAAGGATGAGGCGACATTCGACAGCTACCTGGCATGGTTCGGCTGGCTCGAGGCCGAGGGCGTGTCGATCTGGAATCTCCCTTCGACCGTTCGGTGGTGCCTCGACAAGCGTTACGTAATCGACCTGTCAGCGGGATCTGTTCACGTCCCGGAGACCGTTGAGGTGCACGCTGGAAGGTTGGAGCGGACTCTTGGCAACCACGGTTGGCACCAAGCTGTACTCAAACCCGCCTTTGGAGGCAGCGGCCACGGGGTTGAAATGATCGACCACAACCGAGCACGAGATCTCGACAATTCCGGCTTCGAAAGGGATTGGACACCGTGGATGCTCCAGGAGTTCATTCCCGAAATTGGTTCCCACGGTGAGACGAGCATCATCGTCATCGACGGCGAGGTGACTCACGCAGTCCAGAAGCTGCCGAAGCCTGGTGAGTTCCGATCCCACCGTGCGTACGGCGCCACTGCCACATCCGTCGAACTTGACTCTCTACCGATGCGAGAGGTGAGGTCCATTCTGGATTCGTTCCCCCAGCATCCTTTGTATGCCAGGCTCGACGTCGTGATCGGTGACGTCGTCTCACTGATCGAAATCGAGGCAGTCGATCCAGCATTGTGGTTGTCGATGTCGGCTGAAGCGGCGGAACGCTTGGCCGCTGCGGTGGAGGTCCGTCTGCCGTGAGGTGCCAGAACAAGGGACGCCATCGACGAATTGCGGGGCGAAGCCGGAGGGACATGCATGCGTTCCGATCGGTAGACAGGCCCCGCAAGGCCCCCGCTACTCGTATCGGACGTCGGTGATTTGCAATCGGATGTATTCGAGGGTCCCCGCTTCGAGGTCCCACAAGGCACTCCCCCGACTCGGAACCTCCACGCCGTCGAATGTGCCGTGGTCCGTGATCGGTGTGCGCCAAGGCGCCAAGGCGGCTGAGTCACCGTCCATCCGATAGCGATCGGCACTGAAGTCTAAGAGACGACCTTCCCCGTCGAATCTGAACGCAGCTTCCACGGCCAGGCCTTCAACAGCGACTCGACCTACCGCTGTCTTATCGTCAACGGGCCGCCAAGAGATGACGTCAGTGGCCCAGACTTGCGGGAACCACATGGTCTCGTTGAGCCACCTCATCAGGGCACCCTCATCCATCTCTTTGCCGCTGGCATCCACGACCGTGAACAGATTGAGCAGTCGTACGTGAATCCGGCCTCGGCCTCCGACAAGCGAATCCGTTGCCCTGGCGATCGGCAGGCCGGCGATCTTGACGCGCGCCGTCCAGGCGAAGGAGGGGGCGTCAGTCGTATAGGACTGATCGGCGTCGAATGGAAACCAGCGGTCACGCAGCAATATCTCGCCACGCTGCTTGATGTTGACTCGTCGTGGGATCGGTCGCCCGAGCACCCCTGAACGTCGCAGGCTCCGGACCACAGGTTCCGGCAGGTGTTGAATTGATGACTCGTCGAGGATCTGCACCATGTTTGCTGGAGGTAGCTGGGCGTTTAACGGTCGGGCGACGGCATGTCTTCTCTAGACGCTCTTCAGCGCATTGACTGTCTGTTCGAGCGCTTCCTTGGCGTCGGCGAAGAACATCAGCGTCCTCTCGTCGTAGAAGAGCGGATTGTCGATGCCGGCGAAACCCGGCGACAGGCTTCGCTTCACAACAATCACGGTGCCGGCCCGGTCGACGTTGAGAATTGGCATTCCGTAGATCGGTGAGGCCTGGTCATCTCGGGCCGAGGGGTTGACCACGTCATTGGCGCCGAGGATCAGAACAACATCGGTCTGTGGGAACTGAGGGTCGGCCTGCTCGAGATCCAGAAGCTGCTCGTAGGGCACATCTGCCTCGGCCAAAAGCACATTCATGTGTCCCGGCATGCGTCCGGCCACCGGGTGAATCGCGTAGTGGACAGTTGCCCCACGCTCCTCGAGAGCGTCGGCCAGCTTCCGAACCGCATGCTGGGCCTGGGCAACAGCCAGCCCGTATCCAGGGACGATCATCACTGAGTCGGCATAGCCCAAGCTGATGGCGGCATCTTCCGGGGTCGCACGTTTCACCGGCTGCTCCGACATGGTGGCTGCACTGCCGCCGCCGGCCTCCGTGCCAAATCCAGCGAAGAGGACGTTGCCCAGTGACCGATTCATTGCCTCGGTCATCTGCACGGTCAGTATCAGGCCAGCTGCGCCAACCAGCGCTCCCCCAATGATCAGCGGGCTCGACTCGATCACAAATCCGGCTGCTGCGGCTGCCAAGCCCGAGAACGAGTTGAGGAGGGAGATGACAACGGGCATGTCGGCTCCACCGATGGGTATGACCGTCATGACTCCGAGCAGTAGCGCCAGCCCCGCTACCAGCCAATAACCCACGTCCTCACCGGTGACTCCGGCCCAAATTGCGAGGCCGACCAACCCCAGAACCAGAAGACCGTTGACCACCATCTGGCCAGGGAAGAGCAGTGGTCGTCCCGGGAGTACTCCCTGAAGCTTGCCAAAGGCGACGAAGCTGCCGGTGAAAGTGATCGAGCCGATGACAATTGAAATCAGCACGGAAACCGAGGTTTCTGGCGGCGCCTGGGCGAGGCTCATCTCGGCGACCTCCGTCGCCGCGACCAGGGCCGACGCAACACCGCCTAGACCGTTGAAGATGGCGACCATCTGCGGCATCGCTGTCATCTGCACTCGCAGCGCTGCCCACAGCCCAAGGACTGCTCCCACAGCGAGCCCAGCAGCCACTACCCACCAGTTGAGGATGTCCTGGTCGACCAACGTGATGACGATGGCCGCCAGCATCCCGAAGGCCGCGATGCGGTTGCCGGAGCGTGCGCTGCTCGGAGCACCGAGTCGTCTGAGGCCGACAATGAAAGCCACAGCTGCGGCGAGATAGAGAAGCTGAGTCATTCCCGCTTCTTCTCCCGGTCGGACCGACTGCGGAACATCTCGAGCATTCGATCAGTAACTACGAACCCACCGACCACGTTGATGGTTGCCGCGACAACCGCCAGGAACCCCAGGACCTGGGCGAGGGATGTATTCCCCAGGCCCGCTGCTGTGATCGCACCGATGATCGTTATTCCAGAAATGGCATTGGCACCCGACATCAGAGGCGTGTGGAGGGTGGGAGGCACTTTGGAAATCAGCTCGAATCCAACGAAAGCAGCCAGGACGAAGACAGTGATTCCGACGACCAGAGCGCTCATTCCTGACCGTCCAGACCCATGGATCGGCGCACGGTCGGATGAACTACCCGACCGTCGTAGGTGACACACGCCTCCGAGACGATCTCATCGTCGAAGTCAAACGTGATCTCGGCGTCGTCTCCGCTGATCCTGCTCAAGAATGATGCGAGGTTGCGTGCGTACATCTGGCTCGCGTCGTGCGCAACCCGTCCGGCAAGATCGGTCGGGCCGACGATCTTCACACCGTTGTGATCAATCGTGGACCCGGGACGCGTCAACTCACAGTTTCCACCCGAGGGGGCAGCGACATCGACGATGACCGAGCCGGGCCGCATCCGCTCGACCATCTCTCGCGAGATCAGCAAGGGTGCGGGCATCCCGGGGATCTGCGCCGTGGTGACAACCACATCCGACTCGGCAACGACCTCGGCGAGGGCATCCTGCTGCCGTCGCTGTGTCTCGTCGGATACCTCTTTGGCGTACCCCGTGGCGGCAGCCGCCGACTCGTCGACCGGAGCTGCGACGAACCGAGCCCCAAGGCTCTCGATCTGCTCGCGCACTTCAGGCCGAATGTCATAGGCGGACACGGCTGCACCTAGTCGTCTTGCCGTCGCGATCGCTTGAAGACCAGCGACCCCGGCGCCAAGTACCAGCAGCTTGACCGGAGGGATGGTGCCAGCGGCGGTGGTAAGCATCGGGAAGAAACGTGGGGTGGAGACGGCTGCCAGAAGAACCGAGTGATATCCGGCTGCGGTGGCCTGAGAAGACAGTGCATCCATGCTTTGGGCGAGAGTGGTTCGAGGAATCGACTCCATTGAGAAGGCAGCGACGCTCCGGTCCATCAGCACCCGAACGAGTTCGTCGGAGTTGAAGGGATCGAGAAACCCGACCAGCGCTGCGCCCTCGGGGATGCGCCTCGCCAGTTCGGTCGACGGTGGACCGACTACCGCAACCAGATCTGCACCTTGGAAGGGTGACCCTGTCACTGTGGCGCCGGCGTCGGAATAAGCATCATCAGCAAATCCTGAACCCACCCCCGCTCCAGCTTCAACGGCAATCGTGTGGCGTCCTTCTATTAGCCGCAGGGTCACCTGTGGGGTCATTGCGACTCGGCGTTCTCCCGGACCCTCGGCCGGTATGGCAATGTGCATCGGCTCCCAACGCTAACTGGCAGCGTCACTGCGGTCGAGACCACCACAACCGAGCAGCGACCCACCGGGCATCGGCGACGTATACGTCGTTAGCCTCGGACCATGCCCGGTCCCAAGGCATCCGACCCCGCCTCAACCTATCGCATGATGGTTCGGATGCGGCTGGCCGAGGATCACCTCGTCGCCGCGTGGGCTGACGGTCTGGTGCCTGGCGAGTATCACTCTGGCATCGGGGAAGAAGCCATCAACGCCGGCGTGGTCATGCACCTCACCCCCGGCGACACTGTTGCCCTCGACCACCGCAGCACCGGTCCGATGATCGCTCGAGGGGTGGACCCCTTGAGTTTGATGCTCGAGGTCATGGGGTCGGAAGAGGGCATGAATCGAGGACGTGCCGGGCACATGCACCTCATGGATCCGGAGCTGCGGATGGCCGCTGATGGGATCGTCGGATCGTCTGGGCCGCTGGCTGTTGGCAATGCCATTGCGCTTCGCCAACTCGAGGAAGGCCAAGTTGCCATCGCGTTCCATGGCGAGGCAGCCATGAACCAGGGCATGCTGATGGAGGCCTACAACATGGCCGTTGCCTGGCAGCTGCCGGTGGTGTTCGTGTGCAAAGACAATCGCTGGTCGATCACCACGTACTCAGCTTCTGTGACCGGAGGCAACCTCGTCGACCGTGCTCGATCGTTCGGGCTAGCTGTCGAGACAGTCCGGGGCACGAGGCACAGCGATGTGTATGCCGCAGCCGGAAAGCTGATCCGGCGAGCGCGGGCTGGCAAGGGGCCAGGTCTCCTCTACGCCACTTGTCACCGACCTGGCGGGCACTTCGAGGGCGACCCGTTGCTGCGGCTCACCAATAACCCCATCACAGAGATCGGCACGTTGGCGAACGACATACGACGAGGACTCAAGGCACCTCGAGGTTCTCGTGCAGATGTGACTCAAGGACTACGCGAATTGACGCTACGCGGAGGCCGAGCTGCTCGCGATCGGGCCAGAGGTGCCATGAGAGACCCGGTACGCCGCTTCAGGAAGCAAGTGGCACATGCGCAAGCAGCGGCCATCGAGACCGCGGAGGCCGAGACCATGGGCACTGCCATGAGGACGGCCCGAGAGATGGTGGGGATTCGGCCCGTGTTTGGCAAACAGGGCGGGGCCGGATGACCTCAATGCGCTACGGAGAAGCTGTGGACTTCGCCCTCGGGGAGGCAATGGCCGACGACTCGACCGTGGTGACCTGGGGTGAGGACGTGCAACTCATCCACTACGAGCTCCTATCCCGCTTTGGCCCGACGCGTGTACTCGACACCCCAATCAGCGAGGCTGCGTTCGTTTATGCAGGTGTCGGAGCGGCAATGGTCGGCTTGCGGCCAGTCGTTGAAGTCATGCTGGTCGACTTCCTCACCGCTGCCTGGTGCCCGGTCGTCAACGCGGCGTCGAAGTTCCATGACTTCTCCGGCGGTCGATGGACCATCCCGCTCGTGATCCGAGCTCGAGTCGGCGGCTGGTACGCCGACGGCGGCCAGCACAGTCAGGCTCTGTGGGGCATGCTTGCCTCTTTGCCATCGACGACCGTCGTGTGCCCTTCGACTCCGGACGACGCTGCCGGGTTGATGCTGAGTGCGGTCCAAGATGACGGGTTTGTCGTGTTCCTCGAGCACAAGCTTCTCTCCGAGCGGTTCCTCGACTACCTCGGCGGGGACAGCCGAAACACGGTGGACTTCCAGGACGTTGTGCCGGCAGGTGGAGCGATCGGCGACGTGCCAGTCCCGGTCGAGGCGGTTCCGTTCGGGTCGGGCCGCATCCGACGGGAAGGCGAGGATCTTGCCTTGATCAGCGTCGGTGTCGGGGTTCATCGATGCATGGAGGCCGCCGCTGAATTGGCGGCGGAGGGCGTCGAGGCGACGGTGCTCGACCTTCGAAGTGTCGCCCCGCTCGACCGTGAGATGATCGTCGAAGTCGCCAAACGCTGTGGACGAGTGGTCGCAGTCGACGAGGACTACCTACGCGGAGGGCTGACGGGCGAGATCGGCGCCATCCTCCTGGAGGAGGGAGTCGAGTGTTCCTACGATCGCGTCGCCGTTGAAACGACGATCCCCCTTGCGCCGAACCTCGAGCACGACGCCTTACCCAACTCAAGTCGAATCGTGGCGGCGAGTCGCTCGCTGCTCGAACGCTGATCGTCTCCCCACTGGTGTCGGCCTGGCCAGCCCGATGACGGGGATGATGCTGTTTCGCAGTCCGTGCACGGTGACGACCCTCGTCTCGCCAAGCCCCTTGGATCGAGCCGTTCGGACGTAGTCAGACGACAGGTTGTCGAGTACCGAAGCCCTGGCGAAACGGCTGAGAGCTGCCGTGTTGAACAGCGTGAGAACGGCGAACGGCATAACCATCTGTCTGATCTGTGCGACGAAGGAATCTCAGCTGTGTGCCTAGGCTGACACGAAGAGACTGCCCGACCACGATGGTCACGGTCCAGGAGCAGCTGGTGGATCGGAGTGCAAGTGAAGGGTGACGTTGTCGTTGTCGAGGAACATCACAGGGCCGCGGCCCGCTCCATCGTTCCGGCGATCGTTGAATCGGTGAAGTCGAAAAGCAGCCGCTACACCATGTCGATCGCTGGCGAGTCAGGGAGCGGCAAGTCCGAGACTGGGCAGGCGATCTGCGAAGAGCTGGAGACACACGGCTTGTCGTCGGTTCTGCTGGGTCAAGACGACTACTTCCGGCTTCCGCCGAAACCCAACGACGCCAGGCGACGGGAAGACGACAGCTGGCTGGGTCCGCACGTCGAGGTTCGGCTCGACCTCCTCGAACAGAACCTTGTCGAGGCCATCGCTGGAGCCGAAGAGATCGTCAAACCGCTCGTCGATTACAACAAGAACACTGTCGAGGACGAGACCATCGACCTTCGTGGCGTCGACGTCGTCGTCGTGGAAGGCACTTACACGTCTCTCCTCAAGAATCTCGACTCGAGAGTGTTCATCGCTCGCAACCGACTCGACACGTTGGAGCACCGGCAGAAGCGCAATCGCGGCAACGAGGTTGGCGACCCATTCATCGAGAAGGTGCTCGAGACGGAACACAAAATCATTGCTGGCCACAAACAACTCGCTGATTTCGTCATCACGAAGGACTACGAAGTCATCCCGGTACCGTGAAATCCGATCTGCCGAATCGGGTGATGCTCAACGTCTATCCAGACAGCGTCGACGGCGACCTGAGGGGAACGCTGCGAATGCTGGAACGGCCGGAGTTCGCAGAAGTCTGCAGTCTGCTCTACGTCCTCCCCACCATCTTCAGCAGCGATCTCGATCGGGGATTCTCGATCGTCGACTACGGGCTCAACAAGATGTTGGTGTCCCATGACGACCTCGAAGCCCTGGACAGGCTCGGCATCCAACTGAAACTAGACCTGGTCCTCAATCACCTCTCGGTTGGATCGCCACAGTTTCAGGACATGCTCGAGAAGGGCGATGAGTCAGAGTTCTCCGACTTCTTCATCGACTGGAATGACTTCTGGCAGGGCGAAGGCGAGTTTCATGAAGACGGATACGTCGTACCGAGCCCCCACCACCTCGAAAAGCTCTTCATGAGAAAGCCCGGCCTGCCAATCCTTCGGGTTCGCTTCCCGGACGGCTCGGACCGGTTTTACTGGAACACGTTCTATCAGAGAGTCGACGTTGTCGACGGCGAGCGCAAATACCTCGGCCAGATGGATCTGAACGCAACGTCTGAGAAGGTCTGGGACTTCTATCGCGACACA
Source organism: Acidimicrobiia bacterium (assembly GCA_028284765.1). Taxonomy (GTDB): domain Bacteria; phylum Actinomycetota; class Acidimicrobiia; order Spongiisociales; family ZC4RG35; genus JANQRA01. The sequence goes on along the minus strand of JANQRA010000018.1, from coordinate 178,922 downwards.
ATTCAACGGCTCTCGGACTACGGGGCCAAGATCCTCCGACTCGATGCCTTTGCATACCTGCATAAGCGTGTCGGTGAGGTGAACTTCTTCAACAGGCCCGGCACCCTGGATTACCTGGAGCGACTCCGCCAGATCGCAACCGACAATGACCTGATACTGCTACCCGAAATCCACGCTGCCTACGGGTCAGGGGTCCACCAAGAGCTGTCTGATCTGGGTTTCCCCGTGTACGACTTCTTCCTTCCGGGCCTGGTGATCGATGCGCTGGATTCGGCCGACAATCAGCACTTGATCAGGTGGATCCGCGAAGTCACCGAGCAGGACATCAAGACGGTCAACATGTTGGGTTGCCACGACGGCATTCCAGTCCTCGACCTGAGAGGTGAAGCAATCGACGGGGGATCCTCTGACGGGCTATTGAGCGACGAGAGGATCGAGGAGGTAATCGCCCGCCTGCTCGAGCGTGGTGGGCGGGTGAAGAATCTGTACGGACCCGACGGCACGAAGATCTCGTACTACCAGGTCAACGCCACGTTCTTCAGTGCACTCGGCGAAAGCGAGGACCGCTTGAGGTTGGCTCGAGCGATACAGCTGTTCATGCCGGGAACTCCGCAGATTTGGTATCTCGACCTTTTCGCAGGTGTCAACGACATCGATGCGGCTGACCGCGGAGGGAGCGCCGGCCACAAAGAGATCAATCGAACGAATCTGACCCTGGACGACGTCAAGGAGGGGCTGAAGCGACGTGTCGTGACCGACCAATTGGAAATGTTGCGACTACGTAATACCTCAAACGCATTCGAGGGTGAACTCGAAGTGATCCCCACAGCCTCCAACCGCCTCTTCCTGCGTTGGAGCAACGGCGAAGCCACGGCATCCCTCGAGGCCGACCTGTCGACTTCGGCCTACACCATCACTCACACGCAAGCGAGCGAGCAAACAACCCTCTCGCAGCCCTAGTCATCGCAGGTTCTTCTCATCGCGAGGATTTGAACTGTCCTTCCGGCTCCCCGAAAGCGCCGTCGATGCCTTTCGCGCACGGCCCAACAGAAAGACCCCCAGGCCGAAGCCTGAGGGTCTCTTCGTAGCGGGGGCAGGATTTGAACCTGCGACCTTCGGGTTATGAGCCCGACGAGCTACCAGACTGCTCCACCCCGCGTCGGGTGAACCACAGATTGTACGGCGCCGCCACCAATACGCAATGTCGACAATCCGATGATCAACGGTGAGATTCCGACCTCACTTGTAGGGTGCTGCGATGACAACAGCCCAGGTACAGCGGCGCACGGTCTCGACGCTGATGCTCTCCAGCTCCCTGGGATGGGCTGCAAATGTGTCTGTCGTAGCGGTCGCCGGGCTCCTCGCAGCGGAGATGACTGGAAACGACCTTTGGGCCGGCACGCCTGGTGCTGCTTCAACAATCGGAACAGCAATCGCCGCCACTCCCCTCGCCCTGCGCGCCGTCCGTGCCGGCAGGCGAAACGCGATCACTCTGGGCTACGGGATCGGCCTCACGGGAGCTGCCCTGGCCCTCTTCTCCGGCCAGCAGGGCTTATTCGTGCTCCTTGTGGTGTCGATGCTCATGTTCGGGATGGGCCAAGCGTCCAACCTGCAAAGCCGATTCGCCGCAGCAGACCTTGCCGACGAGGAACACCGCGCACGTTCCATTGCCCTCATTGTGTGGGTAGGCACAGTCGGAGCTGTGTTGGGACCAACTGCCGCACTCTGGGCGAATCGCGTTGGAGTGGACATGGGCATTAACGATTGGGTCAGCCCTTCGCTGCTCGGCGTTGTCTTCTTCGGGCTGGCGGCGATTGTGGTGGCGGTGCGACTCCGACCTGACCCGCTGGAGCTTGCGGGCGGAGTTGATAGAGATGCCCCTCCAGCCCGTCCCTTTCGGGGCTTGAGAACCACATGGCAGGCGATCTGGCCGAATCGGCCGGCGCGGCTGGCATTGGTGACGATGGCGGGAAGTCACATGGCAATGGTGGCGGTAATGACGATGACTCCGCTGCACATGAGGGACTTCGGACACGCCGACCTCTCGACACTCGTCATCTCCGCCCACGTTCTTGGCATGTTCGGTCTTTCGCCCCTCATCGGACGTTGGGCAGACAAGTACGGGAGGGTCCTGATCCTCGGTCTGGGGGCAGCAATCCTCGGAATCGGAACCCTGTCAGCGGTCGCAGTCGGCTACTACCCGGCACTGATGTTCGCCGGATTGTTCCTGCTCGGAGTCGGCTGGAACTTCGCCTTGATCGCAGGATCCGCACTTCTGACCGAAAGCCTCGCTTCAGACAAACGTGTGGGTGCTCAGGGGTTTGCCGATCTCTCGATGAGCATCGTCGGGGCTGCCGCGGCTCTTGGCTCAGGGTTCGTCAAAGAGGCGGCCGGATACAGCTGGCTTGCCTACTTCGCCACACTCGCCGCTCTGATGATGGTCCTCGCCGCGATGCGCATCTCGACACCTCAGACAGTCTGATGCCGGAACAGGCCCCCGCCCTTTCCGATCCCAGGCTTGGGGAATTGGACTTCGAACTAGTGAAACATGACCGGGTCGCTTCTCTCGAAGAAGCCGCCGAGGCAAGAGGGCTCGAGCCGGCCCAAGTCATCAAGACCATGGTGGTGCGCCAAGCCGAAGATGACTACGTGTTCGTGCTGGTGCCCGGAGACCGGGTCGTCGATTGGCCAAAGCTTCGAAGCTTCCTCAACGTCAATCGTCTATCGATGCCGGACGCGGACGAGGCACTCGCCGTCACGGGCTACGCAAGAGGGACGATCACACCGTTTGCGGCTAGCCACGACTGGCCGGTGATCGCGGACGTCGCCCTCTCCAGCACTTGCTCTATAGGCGGAGGTGCCCCCGGGGTGAGCCTGACCGTTGACAAGAAAAGCCTGATTGGTGTTCTGTCGGCGACTGTCGCCGATGTGACCAAGCCCGCTGGGTAACTACCGGTAACGCCAGACGATGCGCCCACGGGTGGGGTCGTAAGTGGACACTTCCACGTCGACCTGATCTCCGGGCAGCACCCGAATTCCGCGGCCTCGACGCATCCGCCCGGAGGGCTTTGCGAGCAGCTCGAAGCCGCTATCCAACTTCACCTCGAACGTGGAGTCTGGAAGCATCTTCGTAACGGTGCCCCGCATGCGTATGTATTCGTCAGAGTCTTTGGCCATGAGGCACCAAGCCTAGGGGAATGCAGATCGCTACCCCTAGAGAGGGTGCAGCCTGCCAGCGCTTGTCGTGGAGTTCACCAGATCGGCTATCTCGTCGAGTATCCGCTGCGCCTCGTCGACCCAGGTCTGGTATTCAGCCAGGTTGCCGGTCCGGAGCGCAGCGTCGGCATTGTCGAAGGCCTGCTCAGCCTCTGCGATCAGCTCTTCGAGAGTCGAGTCACCGGACGGAGGCGGTGGTGTTTCTCCGCCATCCCCATCACCATCCCCGTCGCCACCGCCTGGGCTGGGACCAAAGACCAGGTCCAAGGCGCCATCAAGTGAGTCAGCCCACTCAACCCGATCGCTGTAGACAACCGCCACCCGCCTGAACTCGGGGAAGGCGCCGCCCTCCTCCTCCAGGAAGATCGGCTGCAGATAGACAACGGACTCTTCGATCGGCACGACCAGCATGTCACCCTTGATGACATCGGAGCCGTCACCGCGCCAGAGGCTCAATTGCTGGGAGATGTCGGCATCCTGCTCGATACGCTGCCCGGCCTGTTCAGCACCATCGACCAGCTCACCAGAGGGCATTCGATAATCGATCAGACGGCCGTATCGACCGGGAGTCGAGTCGGCCACCAGGAAGCTGACCATGTTTCTCTTCGCACGCGGATTGAACGGCTGGAGCAGAAGGTATGACAGCTCGTCCTCCCCTGGGAGCTCAGTGAGGAGGTAGTAAGGGAGCAGCTGATTCAGCTCGCCCACTGACGTTGGCCTTGTCTCTCCATAGAGACGCTCGTCACCAGAGCGCTTGCGTTGCTGTCCGTCGAGAGAGGGGTCACCTGGGAACGACCAAGCGTCGTTGCCAGAGAACAGCTGGTTCTCCTCGATCACGTGGTACTCCAGATAGATCTGACTCTGGATTCGGAAGAGATCCTGCGGATAGCGCAGATGGTTCACCAGATTCTCCGGCATGTTCTCGGCGGGTTCGAGAACTTCGGGGTGAATCTGACCCCATGCATTGGCGATCGGATCATCCGGGTCGACCTGATAGAAGGTGACGTCCCCCTGGTAGGCGTCGATGACCACCTTGACCGAATTGCGCATGTAGTTGGTGCCCAACGGCAAGAGCGATGCCCGTGCGAGACGATCCTGAGCCTCGAAGTCGAACGGCTGAGAATACGGGTAGTACTGGGTGGTCGTGTACATGTCGAGCACCCAGAGAATCCGACCATCGAGAATCACCGGATAAGGGTCCGCATCGGCTTCGAAGAATGGGGCCAGCTGATCGACGATCGCCCGAACGTTCCTCTCGACCAGGACCCGGCTGTCAGACCGGATCTGGTTCGAGATGAGCATGTTGAGATCGCGATACCTGAAGGCAAACGCAATACGCTTGAAGAAGTTGTCGAGTTCCACCCCAGCGTCACCGGAGTACTCGTTGAAGCCAGTTCCGGTCGCAAGGGGGATGTCGATTTCCTGGGGTTGATCTCCGGTCCTGACGACAACTGGCCTGCCACGCTCGTAGGTCTCACCGAAGTACACCCGGGACTCCTCGAGCTCGATGCCCTCAACCGAAGCAACCGGCGGAACATCCTTCAGCAGGAAGACGGGCTGACCGTCACTTTGGACGACATTCGCCTGGTTGATAACGGCCCCATACCCGTGGGTGTAGAAGAGTGTCTCGTTCTGCCAGTTGTCCGGGACTTCCAGTTCGTCCAACTCCCGGACTGCGACCATCACCTGGTTGGGTTGGCCGTCAGCCAGATACCGGTCGGTGTCCACCTTGTCGAGGGCGTAGTACGGCTCGAGCTCCTGGAAGTTCTGATATGTCCTCGGAAGAACGCTGGTATTCCAAATGCGGAGGTTGTCGACCGTCGTCCGATTCGCCTCGATGTCAGCTGCATCGAGATCGTCAGCGGCTTCGAAATCGCGCACCTCTATCTGGTCCAACATCCAGGCCTCCTTGGTGGCGGCCATGTTGTTGGTTATGAATTCCGTCTCCCTTCCCAACTGGTCCGGGACAACCGTGAACCTCTGGACGAACGCCGGGTAGATCGTCCCCGCCGCAATCGCCACCACGATCCACGAACCAACCGAGACGGCGGCAAGCGTCCAACCCCGTCTGAACATGTTGACCACGAATAGGGCGGCAGCAATGAGTGCCACGACAAGCAACAGCCGCAGGGCAGGCAGACGAGCATTGATGTCGGTATACCCGGGGCCGAAGAACTTCTCGGCGTTGTTCGAGTACAACAGCTCGTACATGTCGAGGCGATACGAGGCGGCACGAACCAAAGCGATCAGGGCGAATAGCCCCAACAGATAACCCTTCGCACCACGAGTGGCGGTTACTCGCCGACCGTCGAAGCGGATGCCGCCATTCAGGTACAGGGCGACTGCCACAACAACAGTCGTGAGGACCAAGAGGTTAAAGAGCCAGTCGACACCCGCCTCCAGGAGGGGAAGCTCGAAAACGTAGAAGCCGAGGTCGGCCTCAAATATGGCGTCGTCGGTTCCGAAGTCCTGAGAGTTGAGGAAGAGGAACACGTCATCACGCCAGGTAGCGACGCTCAAACCCATCACCAGGGCAAGGAAGACGGTGACGACGACACGCAGCTGGCTCACCCGTGGCTCGACCCACTCGCGGAATCGTTCCACAAGCTCCTCGTCCTCGGTGAGGTCGAAGGGAGCGAAGCGCGGCGAGAACCTCTCGACGAGTCGCAACGCAGTCCAGATCACGAGGAACGAAACAACAACGCCAATGGCACCGAGGAGCAGCGACATCCCCCAGTTGCGGAGCCAGACCTCGCGGTATCCCACGGAGTCGAACCAGAGAAGATCGGTCCAGAGGGTCCCAGCTGCTGTCAGCAGCAGGTAGATGAGGACCGCGATGACCAAGAAGAAGGTCAGCGGTCGTCGGCGATCCGATTGATAGTCACTGGGGACCCTGGTGAACATCGACGCCGAGTTTACGAGTGCGTGGGGCTAACCCTCACTGCGTGAGCAGATGGGCCGCCCAGAGCGGACGATCTGCTCACACACCGACGGATCGAGACTTCTCCAGACCGGTCTCGTAGGCCTCGAGCGCCACATCGCGAATCCGACGTTCGGCCTCGTCGCTCCGCCAGACCCGGAACACCTTGGAGGCAGCGGCCTGGCGCTCACGCGGTCCGTCACCCGCGCTCTCTACTGCGTCCGTCACCGCGTTAGCTAGATCGCTGGCGAAATCCGCCTCGCCTTTCGCCTTCGGCGTCTGGGGGCGCTTCAGCTTCTCCCCTGACATCTGTTCGGCGACGGTGTGGCCAGCGGAGAAACTCTCGGACCAGACGGCCACCAGTTCGGCATGCACCGCATCGCTGATCACTGAAGCGGCCAGCGTCCAGTTCTCATCGGTGCGGAGACTGTCGAGAGTGACGTTCTGAACCTCTGTCATCGCCTTCTTGACTCCCCGCAGAGCGCGATTGGTTATTGGAAGGAGCACCGACTCGCGTTCGTCGAGCCAGTCCACAGTTTCGCCGGACTCCTCAGCGGAAGGCTCGTCGGCTTGCGAATCGATTGACTCTGACGCTGGGGGCTCTTCGTCAGTTTGGGTGGGTTCGTCGGCACTTCTCAGCGAAGCGAACAAGGCACCGACATCGTCATCAGAGGTCGTCGCTTCTGGCGCGGGATCTTCTTCAGGCTCGGGATCTGGTGCAGGGTCATCCACGATTTCGGCCTCAGGCTCCGGCTCCGGCTCCGGCTCTGCTTCGCGACTCATCTCCTCGGCGAACTCGGGGTCCGGTGGCGGCGGCGCCCCGTGATCGGTGGGTACAACCCTTACGGTCTCCCCAAGCTCCCACTCTTTCTTGGCGTCCTCTGGCGGGTGGACGACCTTGACCGAAGTGGTCTCGGTGGAAAGGTCCATCACTTCTCGGCGCTCCTCAAGAGAACCTTCGAGTCTCGTCAGAGTCGACCTGACATTCTCGAGCTCATCGAGAAGCTCATCGCGACGCTGCTCCAGGGCCCTCGTCCTCTCTTGAGCAGCAGAAGCCTGCTGATTTGCATTGTCGATGATCTGGTCGCGACGGCTCTTGGCGTCGTTGGTTATCGACTCGGCGTCCATGTTGGCCTGCCTCAGGAGATCTTCGGCCTCCCTCCGAGCTGAGCTCGTCAGCCGGTGGGCTTCACGCTCCGCCTCGCCCATGGTGGTGAGCACATCTCGCTCGGCGTTGGCGAGCATCGAATCCGCCTCCTCCTGGGATTGCTCCAGAAGCTCTGAACCACTCACCCAGGCGTCACGACGAAGCGCTTCAGCATCGGCAGCAGCCTCCCGTCGCAGGACGTCGGTTTCCTCCATTGCCTCGCTTCTCCATCTCGCAGCGTCCATCGAGGCCCTCTCACGGAGGGACTCTGCGGCCTCCCGCGCCGATTGGAGAATCGCGGACACGTCACGACCCACGGATTCGAACTCACTCTCGAGATCGGTGCTCTGCGTCTCTTCCAACCGTGTTTGAAGCTTCGCGATCTCGCCTTCCAGCTGTTCGAAGCGACCAGCCACGACGTCTAGATAGGCCTCGACCTCAACGCGGTCCAGACCCCGGATTGCCGTACGGAATTCAGCCCGCCGTATGTTGTTGGCGGAGACTTCAGAGTTCATTCGACCTAAAAGATACAGGCCGAGAAATCCTGTTCTGTGACTTTGGCTATGTGGTGGCCAGCGACTCGAGGAATTGAATGGCGTCGTCAAGTGTCTCGATGGGCACTATTTGGATGTCGTCGCGCTCGGCTGTCAGCGCCGATTCGTAGTTGCCCTGGGGAACCAGGATGTACTCGGCGCCAGCCGCTTCGGCTCCGACGACCTTCTGGCGAATGCCACCGATGTTGCCGACGGTGCCGTCGAGTCGAATGGTCCCGGTGCCGGCGATGACTTTGCCGTTGGTCAGCTCACCTTCGGTCAGCGAGTCGATAATCGCGATCGTGTGCATCATGCCGGCCGACGGGCCACCGACATCGCCTGACTCGATGGAGAGTGGGAACGGCGGCTCGGTCAACTCACCGAGAACGATCCCGATCATCGGTGATCCGGGCTCTTCCTCACGCTCCGCCAACTCGACCCTGAGGTCAACCACGCCGTCAGCTCGTCGGACTGAGATGTCGACGACATCTCCCACCTCGAGACCATCGAGAGCTGGTGCGAAGTCCGAAACTGCTGTTATCTGGAAGCCGTTGACCGAAACGATGGTGTCGCCCAGTTCGATGAGGTCGGCAGCTGGAACCCCTTCCACGAGTTCGTTGACGACCACTTCAATGGGCACCATCTCAAATCCGAGATAGTCCATTGCAACGACGATGGATCGGAAGTTGGAATCGTCCATCTGCTGCAAGGTTCGATTGCGATACTCCTGGTCGGTCTCGCCCTCTCGGCGCACCTTCTGTTTGCGGACCAGATCGATTGTGGGATCCACGCCGGCAATGGCTGCTTCGAAGATGTTCACGTCCTGGCTGATGACGGTCAGCATCAACAACTCGCCATCTGGTGGGTAGTACTCGACTCCGTCGGCAACGATCGTATCGGCGGCGTCTGACACCGGTCCAGCCGAGTAGGCGAGGTAGGGCAGTTCGATGTTCCAGGCGATGATCCCCATCAGACCAACGAAAAACAGCACCACGACGGTGTAGACCGGCCAGCGTGCCGTTTCGTTTGTCTGATTGTCAGTCGTCATCGCTTCGCTTCTATCCGTGAGTGAATCGCCACTTGGACGTATTCTCGGTTGCGCTCGGTTTCGAAGAGTTAAAGGGCTCGGATGGCGTCGGCAATGTCGTCAGGCACTTCCTCCTGAAGGAAGTGACCGGCCTGAGTTGTCACAGATTCCGCCTGTGGAAGTTGGCGTTCGATCCGCCTTCTGAGCCTGCCCAATACAGGGTCACGCTCGCCCCACACGATCCGTGCAGCACCTTGGTATCCATCGACGAAGTCCGCCACTTCCTGAAGCAACGGAACGGAAGGATGATCCAAAGAGTCGGGCACCATTCTCACAAACCCGATAACCGCCATGGGATCGCCTGGATTCCGGAGTGCGTAGTTGTAAGCACGTTGCTCCACCTTGCCGATCGAGCTCTTGTCGCCTTGAGCCATCGAGAGTCGTCTGTGAGGAAGCCCGAAGCGTCCGAGCACCGGTCCGATCGGTGAGCCGAACACACGATGAAACGTTGTCGGTTTGAACCCAGGCTTTGGCGGACCAATGGCAGTGTTCATCACCACCAGTCCGTTGAACGCCGCCTGGTTCTGCCGGACGGAGTGCAAACCAATCGGCCCACCCCAGTCTTGAACTACGGCAATGGCGTCTGTGAGGTCGAATCCTGCAATCAGCTCGCCCATCCAGCGGACGTGATTCGCGAGCGTCATCTCTTCAGCAGACACCCGATCGGAGAAGCCCAGACCCATCAGATCGGGCATGATCAGGCGATACGGCTCGCCCTCCAGCTCCGAGACCACATTGCGATAGAGGTATCCCCAAGTGGGATTGCCGTGGAACAGAACCACCGGCCGACCTTCGCCCGACTCCATGACATGCATGCGCCGTCCATCCGAGAGCTGCAGGAGGTAGCGCTCGTACGGGACTTGATCAGCGAGCCAGTCTGGGAAATCAGGGGCGGCGAGTCGTTCAGCCACTAACCGGCTTCGACCTCTTCACCCAGGTAGGCCTTGATCACGTTGGGGTTGGCCTGCACCTCAGCGGGAGGCCCGACGGCGATCGGCTTGCCGAAGTCAACGACAAGGACGCGGTCAGCGATGTCCATGACAAGGCCCATGTCGTGCTCCACAAGGATGATTGCGATATCAAGCTCGTCCTGAACATCGAGGATGAAACGGGCCATGTCTTCGGTCTCTTCGAGGTTCATCCCGGCCACGGGCTCGTCAAGCATCAGAAGCTCCGGATCCATGGCGAGGGCCCGACCCAACTCGACACGCTTTTGGACACCGTACGGAAGCAGCCCAACCGGGTACTTGCGCCACTGCTCGATTTCGAGGAAGTCGATGATTCCCTCGACGACCTCCCGGTTGGCCATCTCCTCACGCTTCGCCTTCCCCCACCAGATGGAGCCTGCAAGCCATCCGGAGTCCATGCGAACGTGACGTCCGGTGAGGATGTTCTCAAGGACGGTCATGTGGGGATAGAGGGCGATGTTCTGGAAGGTTCGTGCAAGCCCTCGCTCGGCAGTCACGTTGGGCTTGAGGCCCATGAGCGACTCGCCTTTCCAGAGGATGTCGCCTTCCTGGGGGTGATAGACCTGGTTGATCGAGTTGAACAGCGAAGTCTTGCCTGCCCCGTTCGGCCCGATGATGGCGAACAGCTCACCGTCGTCCACATGGAACGACACGTCGTCGATGGCCTTCACACCCTTGAAAGACAGATGGATATCTTTGACCTCCAAGAGGTGGTCGTAGTTCTCCGGACCCCAGCGCTCGGAGTTGCGGCGCAGCAGCTTCCCACTCAATTTGATACCGCCCGACTTTGGCCGTTTGCCTCCTGGCACCGACACTCTCCCGTAGAAGGGGCATCATGGCTTGCCGAAGGGCAGCCCACTCCTAGGTTTCCGGCCAAACAGACGCCGGTCGGGCGGACATGACTCTGCCGTGTCATGAGAGCCACCTCTTGCGACGCTTGTAGTGCTTCACATCTCGGAAAGACTTCTTCTCACCCGAGGCGTGCAGGCCCAAATAGAACTCCTTCACGTCATCGTCCTTCAAGAGCTTCTGCGGGTCGCCGTCCATGACCATCTTCCCGGTCTCCATGATGTACCCGTGGTGGGCAATCGACAGCGCCATGTTGGCGTTCTGCTCGATCAAGAGGACCGCGGTGCCCTGCTCATTGATCTGGACGATGATGTCCCTCACCTCTTGCACAAGCAGTGGCGCGAGCCCAAGTGAAGGCTCGTCGAGAATCATCAGTTTCGGATCCTGCATGAGGGCACGCCCGATGGCGAGCATCTGCTGTTCACCGCCGGATAGGTAGCCAGCAGTGGCTGATCGCCGTTCCTTGAGTCTCGGGAACAAACCCATGACCCGGTCGTAGGAAGCCTTATATCCAGCCCGGTTGCTGTTGACGTACGCACCCGCTCGCAGATTGTCGTCAACCGTCATCTCGGCGAATATCCGTCGGCCTTCCATCACCTGAGAGATCCCCATTTCCACGATCTTGGATGGCAATGCCTCGGTGATCTCGTCACCCTTGAACGTGATCTCGCCTTTGGTGATGTCACCTTCGTGGACGTCGAGGAGACCTGTGATCGAGCGGAGGGTGGTGGTCTTCCCCGCACCGTTAGCGCCGAGCAGCGCCACTATCTGGCCGTCTCCAACCTCGAGGGAGATACCACGCAGAACGAGAACGACGTCGTTGTACACGACCTCGAGATTCTCAACTGTCAGCATCTCAGTCCTCTTTCAACCGTTTTGTGAAGATTGAGCCTGCTCCGAGCAGTCCCAATCCTCACAGAACGGTGTGGGGCAGGTCGGAGACCTACCCCACTCGTTCTAACTAGCTATGAGCCCAGCGTGTAACACGCAGACTGGAAGTCGAAGTCAGCGGCAATCTGTGCCGTGTAGTTCGCCTCCACGATCTGGGTGCCACCCGACATTCCAGTAGCAAGACCTTCCGGATCGGGCTGGATGATGTGAATCACACGCTGCAATTGCGTGTTGGCATCACCGACGTATGTCTCCGGCGGTGCAAGACCGTCGAAGTCGAGGTTCTCGATCGCCTTACCGGCAGCGAGAACTCCAGCTTGGGTCAGGTCACCAGCGTCGTATGCGGCCTGAAGGGCGGCATGTGTCATCTGCGCCTCAACGAAACCACCCATGTAGAAGTCAAGTGGTGTCGTGTCGGGGCGACGCTCCAGCAGGCTGGCCTTCGCAGCTTCGGTGCCGGCTGAGGTTCCTGACCAGGGCTCGTAGTACGAACCGCTGTACCAGGAAGCAGCAATCGGATCCTTGAGCGGCGCATCCGGAGCGATCAGCGCTGGGCTGAACGTCGGAGCGGCCCCGGACCACACGGCGCTGTCAAAGCCAGCAGCCAGTGCCTGTCCGAAGATGGCGCCGAGAGCGGTGCCGTTGGCCGTGAGCCAGACGAGGTCCGGTGCTGCGGCAACGATGCCGTTGGCAACTTCGGTGAGCGATGCTTCATCAGCAGCGTTCACGAGACCCTCTGCGTCATAGACGACTTCGAGACCCAGAGCTTCGGCAGCGAGCTTGGCGCCAGCAGCCGAGTCCTGTCCGTAGTCACCTGCGAACGAGGCGATCGCCACGGTCGAGATATCCGGCATTTGCTCGGTTATCCAGCTGATGAGGTTCATCGACTCGATGCAGTACGGGTTGCCGTGGTGCATCACGTTGCTCGAGAGTGCCGGGTCGGTCCAACCCGAGTACCACGTAAGCGGGATGGCGAGGATTCCGTCCTCTGCGAGCTGCGGTGAGATCGCCACGGTGTGCGGCGAGCCGGTCGAATGACCGAACATGACAACCTGATCCTTCAGCTCCTCGTAGAGCTGAACGTGGTTGTCGACCACATACCCTGTGTCACGAACTTCAAGCTCAACTTGAAGGCCGTTGATTCCGCCGTTCTCGTTGACCTCTTCCCAGTAGACCTCGTGCGCCGTCACGAACGGTGCGACAAGCGGACCGAATGGTCCCGTGAGGTCAGAGAGAAGTCCAACGGTGATGGTGCCGGCCTCGAGGTCGACGCCAACGTCGACTGCAGGATCGTCCATCATCTCGCCTTCGGTGGTGGTGGTTGCATCGCCACCGTCACCGGAGGTTGTGGTGGTCGCTTCTCCTCCATCGGCTGCGGTCGTAGTTGTGTCGTCACCGCCACTTGGGCTACAAGCGGCGAGTACGAGACCGAGCGTCAGGAAGATCGCTAGCCACCTGGACTTGATCTTCATTTGTTTCCTTCCTCCTCGTTAATGGACCGGAGTTACCCGGTCCAATGTCGGACCGCTCAATATGTGAACGGCCAACCCTTCCAATAATTGCGTATTCGGAGCCATATCCCGTACAAACCGAGCGGTTCAAATATCAGGAACAGGATTATCAATAGACCGTATAGGACTTGGTTGAACTGGAACACAGATAATCCGGGGCCGACCCCCGGCAGCGTATTGACCAGCCCGAAATCGCCTGACCCAGTCGAAATGAATAGGTCGGCAAGCCAAACGAAGGCACCTTCGCCCTCACTCACGTAATCGGCGAGCCAGGACGAGAAGTCCTGAACCAGCCGGGGCAACACGGTGACAAAGACGGATCCGAGAATCACACCGCTGACCACACCAGCGCCGCCAATGAGGATGATGGCGATGAATTGGACCGACAAAAACAGATTCCACCGCTCCGGGATGGTGCGTCCGATGAACGTGGCTAACAAGGCACCTGCGATTCCTGCATAGAAAGAAGACAGCCCGAAGGCGACAAGCTTGTACTGAACCTCGTTGACACCCATGATTTCAGCGGCGATATCGCGATCGCGAATCGACTGGAAGGCCCTCCCGACTCTCGTCCGCTGGATGTTCTTCGCCAGAAGCACGAATATCACCAGCAGTAGGAGCATCAAGAAGTACGTCTTGGCCTCCTCGATTATCTCTACACCGAACCAGACGCCATCACTCTGGAAGTCGACGAGGGGCGTCTCCTCCTTCCAGATCTTCCACTCGAGCGACGGGAAGGTCCTTCCGGAGTCTGGGCCACCCGTGGCGTAGACCCAGTTTCGGAAGATGTATTCACCAATGAAGACCAGGCCGAGCGTCACAAAAGCGAGATAGAGACCCCGCACCCGTACGGCGACGGGGCCGATCAGGACTCCGACGATGGCGGGGACCAGACCTGCCAGTGGGAGCCAGACCCACATCGGGAGCCCAAGTCCCGAAAGTGGTCCGGGTTCGACGCCAAACCACGCAGCTGTGTATGCCCCGAGGCCCATGAAGAAGGCGTGCCCGAGTGACACCTGCCCGGCAAGTCCGGTGAGGATATTCAGCCCGAGGGCGCCAACGGCAAAAATGCAAACAGTGCTGAGGAGCCTCATCCAGTCCGGTTGCGACAAGAAGGTCAGCCCAGGAACAACCCCAAACGGGATAAGGACCAAGAGGACGATGAACAAGCCCATCATCACTTTCTTGGTCCCGGTGTTGAGCAGGGCCTGATCCGACTCGTATCGGGTATAGAGCATCGGGCGGCCTCTCATCGGCTCCCTCCACTCGGCACATCGAGGCCGGAGAGCATTGCGACGCGAGCATCATGCGACGTCATACGCGCCTTATCTCCTCAGTCCCAAACAAGCCATAGGGCCGGATTATCAGCACCACCATCATCAGCAGATAGGGCACGATTCCGGCGAACCCTGTGCCGAGGAACTCCCAGTTCTCACCCACCAGGTAGGAACTAGCCCCTGCTTCTGCGAATCCAACGATCAGCCCGCCGACGAGGGCGCCCACAACTGAATCGAGCCCGCCGATGATGATCGCTGGGAACGCCCTGAACGCAAAGAACGCTGTCGTCGGATCTACGCCGGTAGACCGTCGTGGGAACAACGAGATGAAGATTCCGGCCAGAGCTGCCAACACGGCACCGATGGCCCACGATGTTGAGAAGACGCGGCCGACGCTTATCCCCTGGGCTCTGGCCGCCTCTTGATCAAAGGCAGTCGCCCTCATGGCTACACCCATGCGCGATCTGAAGAAATAGGCGATTAGCGCAACGGCCAGCAGGGCGACAACCGTCTGCGTAACCACTGTGTACGGGATCCGTACCCAGCCCAGGTCGAAGACCGATATACCGAATGGGTCACCCAGCGGACGCGGCTGTGGGCCAATCCAGTCGTTGGTGATGTTGCGGACAACGATGTCCATTCCCAACGTCACAATGGCGACGGCAAAGAGCTCCTCGCCGACCATTGGTCTCAGGAAGACACGTTCCAGTGCCATCCCGATAAGGGCTGCGGCAATGAGCGCCAGGAACACAGCTCCGGTCCAGGAGACCCACGCTGGGGCATTGGGGATCCATCGGCCCGGTATGTCGAGAACCGTTGCAAACGAGGCGACCAAGAAAGCGCCAAGCGCGGCCAGCGCACCGTGGGCGAAGTTGAGCACCTGGGTGGCTCGGAAAATGATCACAAACCCCACCGCCAGCAGCGCGTAGATTCCGCCGAGGTTGACCCCGTCGACCACCATCTGGGCGAACTTCGACGGCGTCGAAGCTTCCTGGGCGATCACGACGAGTAGGTCTGGAGTCACGACCGATACATGTCTTCGATCAGGTCACCAAACAGGTCAGACATGGCCGAACGCTTCAGCTTCTGGGTCGCCGTCAATTCGCCGTCCTCGTGGTCCAACTCCTTGGGGATCATCGCGAACTTGCGGACGTTCTCGACCCTGGCGAAACGCTCGTTGGTCTTGTTGACTTCCTTCTGCACCAACTCGATCACTTGCGGCTTCTCCGAGAGATCGCGGTATGTCGTGTAGGGGATCCCTTTGCGCGTGGCCCAGTCTCCGACGGTGTCGAATTCGATTGCGATCAACGCCGACAAGAACTTGCGACCGTCTCCGATCACCATCGCTTCCTTGATGAAAGGAGAGGTCTTGAGACTGTTCTCTATCTCCGAAGGTGAGATGTTCTTGCCGCCGCTCGTGATGATGATGTCCTTCATCCGATCGACGATCTTCACGTGCGTCCCATCGACCCACTCTCCGACATCCCCGGTCTTGAGCCATCCGTCGTCTGTGAACGTCTCAGCCGTTCTCTCCGGCTTGTTCCAATAGCCCTTGAATACGCCGCCGTGTTTCGTCTGGATCTCGCCGGTGTCTTCGTCAATTCGCAACGAACCCTCGATGTAAGGCTCGCCGACCGTGCCGAGTTTTGCCCGACCTGGATAGTTGGTCGTCGCTACCGCCACGTTCTCGGTCATTCCGTAGAGCTCGTACACCGATACTCCGAGACCCAGGAAGAACTCGAGCACCTCTGGTGCGATCGGCGCCGCACCTGAGGCGGCGTATCGACAACGACGTAGTCCGATCCGCTCTTTGAGACTGCGGAAGAACAGTACGTTGAAGATGAGGTAGAGCAACCGTGACGCCACCGTGAAGTTGCCGCCGTTCTTCACACGCTCTCGTCCTATGAACTGAGCAGCGGCCATTGAAGGTTTGGCCAGCATCTTCTTGAAGAAGGTCGCGTCGCTGAGCCTTATCAGGACGCCGGCGTGGATCCGCTCCCAAATCCGGGGAACGGCAAAGAAGATGGTCGGCTGGATCTCCCGAAGGTTCAACTGAACCGTGTCAATCGATTCGGCGAAATTGAGGGTCGGCCCGGCGGCCGCCAGAGTCCATGTCGAGAAAATCCGCTCGGCCACGTGACACAGCGGGAGATAAGTCAGGATGATGTCATCCTCGCTGACCGGCTTGTCGCCACCGACCCGCTTCGGATCGTTCACCAGAATGTCGAGACAGAACGAGACATTGGAGTTGGTGAGCATCGCCCCCTTAGGAGGACCTGTGGTTCCCGAGGTGTACACCAAGGTCATCACGTCTTCCTCCGTCGCTTCAGACATGATCTTGTCCACAGCGCCGGGGTTGGCAGCCCTGTGCTCCTTACCCAACTCGATGAACTCGTCCCAGAAGAGGAAGCGCTCATCGTCGCGCCAGCGTCGGAACCCACGAGGCTCCACATGGATGACCTTCTTGAGGGCGGTGAGTGAGTCGACGACTTCCATCACCTTGTCCGCCTGCTCTTGATCCTCGGCGAGATGAACAACCGAACCGGAGTCTGACAAGAGGTACTCGACCTCGGCCGCCGGATTCGTCGGATAGAGGCCAACCGATATCCCACGGACCGCGACCGTGGCGACATCAAGAATCACCCATTCAGGTCTGTCCTCGGAGTGGATCGAGATCCGATCACCCTTTTCAACCCCCAGTGCCAGGAGTCCATGGGCCGCGTTGAGGATTGTGTCCCACAACTCACCCCAGGTGATCTCCTGCCAGATGCCGAAGTCTTTCTCACGCATGGCAACAACGTCCGGCTTGACTCCCGCCCTATCCCTGATCAGGGATGCGATCGTCGGATAGCCGGTTGCCGCCCCTGGCGCCTCTGGGCGCTCGACAACAGTCGTCATCGGTTGTCCTTCCTCACAGAACGCGGAGACTAGAGAACGACCGACGTTCGCGCGGCGAAAGCTGCCCTTTTTGGCTCAGCTTCCTTGGCTCCACTCTGAGCCGCCTGGCCAAAATTCCTTCTTCCAGATGGGCGCACTTCTCTTCAGTTCGTCGATCAAGTACTTGGCGGCAGCAAAAGAATCAGAGCGGTGTGCGCAGGACACCGCCACGGCAACGGAAACCTCTTGGAGCTCTACGCGCCCGGACCGATGCTCCACCACAGCGCTGAGGATCGGCCACTTCTCAGCGGCGTCATCGATCAACGAGGCGATGCGGTTCTCGACTTCTTCCTGGTAGACCTCGTAGTCCAGGTGAGTGACACCGGTCTTGCCTTCAGAGTGATCGCGAACCGTGCCGAGAAACAGAACCGTCGCTCCGGCATCAGGTCTCGACACCCGGTCGACCAAGGATCCGGGATCGATTGGGTCGTCACTGACCCTTACCTCGATCGATTGCTGGGTGCTCTCCATAGAATCGAGAGAGTATGACAAATCTGCCGTCCTGGGATGTTCAGCCGCAACAAGACCAGGCTGTCGAAAGGCCTAGAGACCCGTGGGCGATCGCCATGGGCATCATTGGCGGCGTGCTCCTGGGCACCGGGTTGACCTTTGCCCTCTTGGGCGCGGTCGGCGTGTTCGAGGAGCCGACCCCACCGACTATTCCACCCGCCCCAACGCTCACGGTTCCTCCGGTGAGCCCTTCACCGACATTCGGAGATGTCGTGTCGGCAGCCGACGTTGCCGACCGAGTAATCCCATCCACAGTTGCCGTGGAGGTCAGCTCATTCCTGGCGGGCGGGAGCGGAAGCGGTGTCGTCCTGGGTTCTGATGGCTACATCGTTACCAACCATCACGTCGTCGACTCAGCTGACGAGGTGTTCGTCGTATTCGCCGACGGAGGCCGGTTCCCAGCTGAAGTAGTCGGCACCGATCCAACAACCGATATCGCAGTCCTGCTTGTAGATCGGGTGGACATGAACTCCATCGGCATTGGTTCGGTTGATGCGATTCGGATCGGTGCGCCAGCGATCGCCGTAGGCAACCCGCTGGGGCTCGAAGGGGGCCCGACGGTGAGCGCAGGCATCGTCAGCGCGATTGACCGAAGGTTGGACGTCCAGGGTGGGGAACCGCTGTATGGGTTGGTTCAGACCGATGCGCCCATAGCTCCGGGGTCCAGCGGAGGAGCTTTGGTCGACGCCGAGGGACGACTGATAGGGATCACAACGGCGATCGCGGTATCCGCGGTCGGTCCCGAGGGCCTCGGCTTTGCGGTGCCCGTCGACATCGTCATCGGGGTGGCAAACGATCTCATCGAGACGGGGACGGTCAGGCACGCGTTGCTAGGCATTCGTGGTGGTACCGCGTGGGCTGAAGAAGGAGGGGCCCAGTTCCCGGTCGGGGTGTTGGTGAGTGATGTCACCAGTGGTTCCCCGTACGAGCTTGCCGGTGGGCAGATCAACGACGTGATCATCGAGATCGACGGCACGGAGTTGCAGACCCTCGACGGGCTGCTTGGGCGACTGAGACGCATGAGAGAGGGAGATGTCGCCAACGTCCGTATCCTTAGGGGCGATTCTGATGCTGAGACCACTCTCCAAGTGACGATGGGACTACTGAATCCATGAGCGACGACCTCTTTTCGAAACTATTCGAGTTGTTCAACCAACCGGGGCCTGTCAACTGGAAACTCGCCGCAGAGGTGGCACGACACCTTTCTGGCGAGCGCCAGCCCATCGAGCCATGGGCGGCCGAGGAGTTCCGTGAGCTGACACGCCTCGCCGAATACCGCCTCGCCGAGGTTGCTCCATTCCCGGTGAAGTCAGCCGTTGACGTTCTGCCACTCGATGCCAGAACCTGGGTGGAGAAGAACCTCGAATCGTATGGATCGCTAGTCGAGCCATTCGCCGGTTCGATGGATGCCGGCAACCCAATGCTCGGCCAACTCGCTCCAGCAATGATCGGGCTTCAGGCTGGATCCTTGGTGGGAGGCCTTTCGGCTTGGGTTGTCGCCGGGTTCGACGCCGGTCTACCTCCCGACCATGCCGGCCCTCTCAGCATCATCGTTCCGAACATCTCCACGTTGCAGACCTTGGATGTAGACGACCGGGAAGTCAGGCTATGGGTCGTCGCCAACGAGGTGGCCTTTCGGGCAGTCTGTGCGATTCCATGGGTCGAAGACCATCTAGCCGGGCTCGTCGGCAACTACGCGGAAGCGGCCAAGATCGATCCGACGAAACTGAGCGGTTTGATGATGGGCGGGACCGACCCGGCCTCCATCGAATCCGCCATCGAGGAAGCCGGGGGCCTGGAGTCGCTCATCGGAGGCGAAGAGGCAGAAGCTCCGAGAGCCGAACTCGAGGCCTTTCTTGGCGCCCTGACCGGCTGCGCTCGACTGCTGGCCCGCAGAGCCGTCAGTGAGATTGCCCCGAACTTCGACGCCATATCCAACCGGCGGGACATCGTGCGGACCGAATCTGCTGAGCCTGCTGCAATCGGGATCGGCCCGGTGCCACCAGACGCCACGCAGGCTGGCGACGCCTTCAACCAGGAGGTGGAGGTTCGATATGGAGATGACGCTCTAGCCACTCTCTGGGCCGACCCCTCGCGAATGCCGTCTGCAGCCGAGCTACGAGACCCAACCGCCTGGGCAGCACGCGTGCTTCTGGATGGATGGTCATAGCCAAATGACCCTCGCCGTTGGAACCCTGGCACCGGACTTCACTCTGCTGAACCAGCGCCGTGAAAAAGTCAGCCTCGACGACCTAAAGGGTGGCCGGTCGGTCGTCGTCTTCATTCCTTTCGCCTTCACCGGCACTTGCGAGGGCGAGCTGTGTCAGATCAGGGACGAAGCATCCGTTTTCAACGAAGTCCAGGCCCGGGTGGTAGTCATCACCTGCAACACGCTCCACACCAACGCTCATTGGGCCCAACAGCAGGGCTTCACCTTCGACTTGCTGTCCGACTTCTGGCCACACGGTGAGGTTGCCAGGTCCTATGAAGCATTCAACGATGCCTTCGGCTACGCCGAGCGCGTCACCTTTTTCCTCGATGAGGATGGCGTCATCACCGATGTTGTTGCGTCGGGCGGCATCGGCGAAGCCCGCGACTTTGGTGGCTATCGGGCAGCGCTATCCAAATAGCGCCCGCCACCACCGCCTTAGAAAGCCATCGCCCTGCGGCTCCGGCATTGCTGCCAGGACCGACTCGTGGAGATCTGGTGGCAGATCGCCAATGAGGGCCATCCCTCCGTCATCCGTCGGCCAGACGTAGCTTGCTTGTCCGGCGTCGAACGCTCGACGGTAGACACCAGACTCGAACTCAACCTCGTTCGCACCGGGGAGCTCGACCATCGACGGCGTCTCGAAGAGCGCAAACGAGAAGAACCCGTCGGAGTAGTAGGCGAAACTGAATCCGTCTGCGTCTTCGTAGTGGTCGAGTCGCACGAAGCCCTCAACCTCAGCGGGCAGCATCGACTCTGCCACCTGGTCTACTGCAACTGACTCCACGGGCTGTTTGTCCGTGCCGACCGGGGCTGAGGCATCGATCGAGACGAATCGTCTTGTGCAGTACACATCGCCGTCACCCGTGAAGGTCACAGCCTGGACGAGGGCGCCCGTTTGATCGTCGATCACCAACTCGGCCCGCAATATCCCATCTCGCTCCAGTTGATAGGACTGGGCCGAACGCCCGAGGAAGATCACCTGCTCACCGTCGTCGACGTCGTACAACTCGTCCTCAAGGGTGCGAGCACTGTCGACGGCCGCATCGGTTACCGCTCCGTCAGGCCGGCTCAAGGTCCACAAGCCCGCACCAGCAGAGACTTCGACGTCGTTGGCATTCGAGGCGATTCTGATGTCGCCTCCACTCTGAGAGATCTCAACAAAGGCATCCTGAACACCGTCGGGTGTCTCGCAAGAGATGAACTGTTCGGCCGAGTATTCGGCTGAGCGCGTACGTTCCAAAAGCTCATCGAGCTCCGTCGCCAGAGCGGGAGCGATGGGCATCGCCATGACCGCAACGAGGACAACCAGGACGCGCCTCATTCGCCGAACACCGCCGGTTCGACGATCTTTGCCGGCCCAAACGCCGGATCAAGAGACGCTCGCGCTCCAAACCTGCTGTTCAACTCGTCGATCGACACGCTGCCAGGGTCCGGGGCCAACGCGGCTGCCACCGCAATGACTACTGCGACGATTGCCGCTGCGGCACCGACCAGGAAGCCTCTGTTCTGCCGTAGCGGGACCACGACCGGATCGGCCTCGGGTACCAGCCCTCCGGGAACCTCCAGCACCGGCAGCGATCGGACTGCGCTCCGTACGCGCTGCATGTCTTCGAGTTCAGCGGCGCAGCGACCGCATGAGCTGAGGTGTTTGGTGAGGGTGGCCAACTCCTTGCCATGCAACTCGCCGTCGAGGTAGGCACTGATGAGCTCGGAGGGATGGCTCATGACAGCAAATCTCTCAGCATCTTCCGGCCTCTGTGGATACGGCTACGGACGGTTCCGATTGGGACTGCGACCGCCGCCGCAATCTCCTCATACGACAACCCGACGACGTCGCACAGGACAACGGCTTCCCTGAAATCCACTGGGAGCTCGAGTAGGGCTTTCTGTATGTCGTCGCCGAGGGAGAGACGGGCGTATTCGATATCAGCTCCCTCGGCTGACGCCAAGTCCCAGCGGTCGACCTCGTCGGGGAGCGGTGCCGTGGGCCGACGTTGCTTCTTGCGGACGTCATCGAGAAAGGCATTGCGTGTGATCCGCCAAAGCCACCCCTCGAAGCTTCCGGGTTGATAGTTCGCGAGGCCTCGACGGACGCGAAGGAGCACTTCTTGGACAAGATCGTTGGCGTCGGCCGGATTGCCGGTGAGCCGATAGGCGAAGTTGTAGATCTTGCGGCCGTAGACACGGGCTACCTCTTCCCAGGTAAGCGGGATGGACTCCATCTTCGGAGACCTAGCTCGTCAACGCCGCTGGGCCGCGATCAGTTCCGGCTATTCGGAAACTTCCTTGGAGTCCGACGTTGCCTGCTCGTCTTCGTCGTCTCCGGTGCCTTCTTCAATGCCCTTGCGGAACTCTTTGGCCGAGGCGCCGAGTGATCGGGCGAGCGCCGGCAGCTTCGCCGCGCCAAAGATCAAGACCACGACGAGAAGCACGATGATCCATTCCTGTCCTCGTATCACAAAGAACCTCCTTGAACCGTCATGTTACCCCCGTACAAGGTTTTCAACCCCGGCTCTTCTGTGAACCCTGGGTTCTAGACCCCGCTATGCGTAGGCAGGAACCCTGGGTTCGCAGGAAACTGGTTATCCGAGGGCCATCGAGTCGATGAATCTCTGCAGGCGCTCCCGTGTGACGAAGCGGACCTTGGGCTGATTTCGCTCGATCTCGTAGATCTTGAACGGCCCGTACTTGTCGGTGATCATCATTCCCCGGTCTGCGCCAGATGAGCCGAAAGCCGCAACGAACCTCTGGATGGCGCCTTCACTCAGCTCGGGATGGGAGCTTTCGGTATGAGCCTCAGTGGCGATGTATGTGCTGATGCCATCTTTGGTCGCCATGTAGGTGCCCTCATACGACTGCTCGGTGACGCGGTACCCGAACATCTTGAGCAACGCCACGACCAACTCCGGCCCATTGAGAGATGCGGGATCAGTGCCGGTGGCGCGCAGCCCACGCTCAAGCCCCATGGGGAAGTTGAGCTCATCGCGGATCGGACCCAACTCATCACTTGACGGATCGAAGTCGCTGACGGCGGGCGGTGGACGGTCGTCGTCGTCGTCAAAGGGCGCTGCGAAAGGATCGTGAGCAACGGCAGCGATACTCATGCCTTCAGCGAGTGCTGGCGGGGGCAGTTCCCCCGGGGAGGCGAGCTTGGTCCGCCCGACCTCACGACTCTGGCCGCGACCTGCAAAGACCACGATCTCTTCGATGTCACTGATCGGAAGCTCATGTCTCTTCTGCCGCACGACCTCCACGCCCTCACCGACCAACAGATCGTTTAGAACACTGTCCTCTTCGTCCTGAAGCGGCACGTCGAAAGTCACCCTCGCTTCGTTGCCCACCACGTGGAAGCTCTCGAGTGGCGGATGATGACCCAACTCGGCTTCGAAGAGGTCCTTGCTCACGGAGAGCCCGGTTGCAGCGGCGGAGTCTGAACTCTTGGCTGCATCTTCCATCCGCTTCTTGCGGTTTCTGAACATGTTGTAGAGCAAATAGATGACGACGGCTGCCGCTACGACGCCAATGAAGATTTCCACTAATCCCGTTCCTTTTTGGTCACGGACTCGATTCTATTCGACCTCGGCGGTGTCCTCGCCAAGGTCATCGGGAAGCTGAATCTCAGCGGTGGGCTCGTCTGCTCCCGCATTGAGTCTGTCGATCATCCTTTGCCGGGAGGTAGCTGTGCCGAAGGCGGTAACGACATCTTCAGGCTGCAGAGTTGTGCTGCCGGACGGCACCAGGACGTCGCGTCCCCTCCTAACCGATACCAACGTCGAGCCTTCGGGCCAGGCGACTTCTCGGACCCTCTTGCTGTCTGCAATAGAGCCGACCGGAATCCTGAAGTCGTAGTAGCCCGCACCGGGCTGAGTGCGCTGAGCTAATCGGAGACGGTGAAGATGGTGATCCGTGGTCGTCGTCAGCGCTTCGTGATAGGCGTGCACAGCTTCCTCCCGACGGAAGAAGCCAACGAGCACCTTTGGATTGTGATCGTCGACGACAGGTAGGCGACCTACCCCCAACGCGGCCATCCTCTCCAGGGCAGTTGAAACGGGTGTGTCGGGAGTCACAGTCACCGGGCGCCTGGTCATGACATCTCCCACGAATTCGGCCTCACTGGTTCGCCGCAGGTCAGAGACCGTGACGATTCCAACCAGTTCCCCATCCTCCAAAACCGGGACACCGTGGGCTCTCGTCCTTCTGAGCTGAGCCTCCGCGTCGTCCACTAGAAGACCGGGAGCCGCCACGAATGGCGGCTCGACCATGACCGAGCCAACCGTCACCGTGTCGAGAATGTCCACTTCCGCGGTGCGAGTGAGCCGGATCCCTTTCCTCTTGAGGGCCATGGTGTAAACCGAGTCCTTCATGAACCTCTCGGCGAGGAACGTTCCGACCGTGGCAGTGAGCATCAGAGGCAGGATCAGCCCGTAGTCCCTCGCCCCAGTCACCTCGAAGACAATGAGAATCGCCGTGAGGGGGGCACGCCCCACCACCGCGAACATGGCCGCCATGCCGACGACGGCGAAGGCGCCCGTATCGAGCGGAGTGGAACCCGTCCAGAACTCCCCTACCAATCGGGCAAACCCGGCTCCCACCGCAGCCCCCATGAAAAGCGAGGGCATGAATGCGCCACCAGAGGCACCAGAACCAATCGTGAACGACGTGGCGACCGCCTTGGCCAGCGCGAGAAGTATCAATACCCACCAAAGCTCCCCGCCGATACCCGTTATCGCAGCCACCTGCTCGTCGAGCAGCAGCGAGTTCGTCACTCTCTGACCGGTCCCGAATACCGCAGGTTCCACATATATGAGGCCTGCGACGATCAACCCCGCACCGACTGGTCGGATCCAAGAGAGACGTGCCGCGCGAGTGTGGGCGAAACCTTCCACCAAGTCCAAGAGTTTCAGGAAGAAGAACCCGACAGCGACGACGACGATCGTCAAGCCGGTGTATGGAATCAGCTCGCTGAACGAGTTGAGGTCATACGCACCGGCGCTCAAAGCCAACTCTTCACCCACGAGTGTTTGAGAGGTGATCGCCGCAGTCACCGATGCGATGACGATCGCTGACATGTGTCTTGGAGCGAAGGAGACAAGGATCACTTCGAGCGCGAAGAGCATCCCGGCGATCGGAGCGTTGAACGAAGCACCAATTCCCGCACCGGCACCGGCTGCGACTAGGGATCGGACCTGATCCTCACCCATGTTGAAGCGACGCGAGAGCCACGACCCGATTGCGGCGCCTATCTGAACGATCGGGCCTTCTCGACCTGCTGAACCTCCGGAGCCCACGGTCAGCGAAGTCGCAAGCACCTTCAGTGGGGCGACACGCCCACGGATGTGACCACCTCTGACCATCAGAGCCTCGGTAGCGGCGGGAACCCCATCCCCCGCAACCTCAGGAGCGAACCTCTTCGCGATCCACCATGCAGCCAGAAGACCGATCGGGACCGTCAAGAAGATCCACGCCCTCTGCAGTGTGAAGAGGCCGTCTTCATCCTCAACGACGAGGAGTCCTTCCATCAGATGAGAAACGGCCTCGAGAGACACAACGAGAACTGCAGCGCCGACTCCAACCCCGACGCCGACCAGAGCACTCAAAGCGAGGAACCCGCCCATCTGCCGTTCGGCAAGGGCACCAACAGCGGGGATCTTCTTGATGCCGGTCAGCGGATTTGTCATCAACCGGAGGGTATGCGCCACAATCCGAGCGTTATGCGCTTTCGCTCACATCTGGCTCGAGATTTTGACGTCACAGTTCCCTCGAATGTCGTTGCAATCGTTGCCATCGCCCTGTCCGGAATCGCGGCCGTCATCATCATCCTCAACGGAGGCGATTCGGGTCTCTGGGTGGCCCCCGGAGCGGCACTGCTCTATTGGGCCCTGGCTCGTGAGATCGACCCAGACCACCCGTGGACCGCCATGGTCGCCGGTCCGGTCGGAGCCCTCTGGACTCTGGTGGACGGTCCTGGCTTGAGTCTTCTGGCCGTGGGTGCCCTGATGGTCGGGGCTCGAATCGTGGTGGGAACCACCGGTCGACGTTCCCTGTTGTCGGACTGGGTTGTCGTCGGAATCGGTGCGATTGCGATCAGCTACACCGTCTCAGGCTGGATCGGCGGTTTCACTCTCGCGGTCGCTATGGCAATCGATGGAGCCAGACAAGATGACCAAGCTCGATGGCGACTCGTCATCCCGGCGATCGCTGCAATCGCAGCAACAGTCGTGTTAACCGCTGCTGACGGCCTCCCGACCGCTCCGTGGGACATCGACCCAGCCGCGCTTGCGTTGGTTGGAGGCCTGGGATTGATCCTGGTCTTGAGGGGGCCGGTCGCACCGACATCCATCGTCGATGCCCGCCACGGTGCGACCCTGGACCAGCGGCAGCTCCATCTGGGACGTGCGACGGTCGCAATCGCCTCAGTGGCCGTGACGGCGGCCGCCGGACTCAGCCTCTCATCCGTTGCGCCGCTTGTCTTGACACTGGGGTTGGTGGTCGTATCCAACGAGTTGGATCCAGGCGCCAGGGCCTAGATTCCGACACATGTGCCGATCGATCAAGAGACTCAGAGATGGAGCGACGCCAGCTCCAGACGAAGACATTGAGGCTGCAGCTCGCCAGTTCGTGAGAAAGATCTCGGGGTTCACGAAGCCAGCTGCACACAACGAGGAGGTCTTTGACAGCGCAGTCGCTGACATCGCAGCGGCATCCCAACGACTTCTCGACGGACTGGAGATCAGAGGGGCTAAGTCAGCCTGACGCCTCGACCTTGTCGCGCCGCATTGGCCAGCGCCACCGACGCAGCGGCAACATCCTGAGCAGCAACCCCGACGCTCTTGAAGACGGTGACGTCCTCGCCGACCTGTGGAGCAGTTCCCTCGAGCAGCGCTCGAAGTGTCGTGTTTGGGGCGCGGTCTGCCTGGATGAGGTCACCTGCCTCGGCTTCAGCCGCTTCGACATCGTCCACCACGACATAGGCGCGTTCCAAGGTCTCCGAGTTGAGCTCAGCCATCTCCGGAGTGAAGGCGCCGACAGCATTGATGTGTGTTCCAGGACCGACCGAGTCGTCAGAGAAAAGGGGCACCGTGGCAGGCGTCGCACAAGACACGATCGATGCCTCGGCAACTGCCTGGTCCGCATCTGCGATCGGCTCACCTCCGACCCGATCTGCGATCTTGGCTGCGTTCTCGATCGTCCGTGACCACACGAGAATCCGATCAAGCGGCCTCACTGCACGAATGGCCTCGATCTGGTCGAAAGCCATCGCCCCTGCACCCAACATGGCCAACGTGGCGTTGCCTTCCGGGGCTAGAACCCTGGTCGCCATCCCAGCCACGGCACCGGTTCGAATGGCGGTGACAGTGGGGCCGTCGACGATTCCAATCGGCGATCCGTCGTCCCCGAACACGATCACCAACCCAACGGGGTTGCCTGGAACGATCGATACGACTTTCACTGCCATCTCGTCATCAAGCCGACCTGGCATCACTAGCGATGGTCCCACCAGCGATCGCAATGGGGCTTCAGCGTCGCCGGTAAATGCATGGACCATTGCTTCTATCGCATCCGGCATCGGTAGACACTCTCGCGTTGCTTCGGCGTCGAGAAAGATCATCAGGCGAGGACACTCATGGCTTCGACATCTATGGGTTCCCGATCAGCTGCGAAGAATGACATGGGCACATCGGTGTCACCGTCGATGGACTCGCCTGTGTAGTGCTGGGCGATCATCGAACCGATCGCCGGTGCCAGCTTGAATCCGTGACCGCTGAATCCGTTGGCTACCCAGAACCCATCCACACCGACCGGACCCAAGATCGGATGTACGTCCTCCCGGTTGATCGTGTACAGCCCTGCGATTCCGGAGAGGTCACCACGAGGTTCGAGACTTGGGATCCGATGGTGGAACATCGCCATCTTCATTTCCAAGAACTCGGCGTCAGGAGTCCGCTTGTAGCTGTCGGGATCGCTCACGACCTCTTCTTCATCTTCAGCGATGACCGATCCCACCAGGAGGGACTGACCCCCTGACTCTGGCCGGAAGTAGATCCCGGTCACGCCGTCTGCAGCCGTGGGGAGTGATCCCAGATCCGCGGGCCATGGGCGATAGACGGTCTGGATGCGAGTCGGCGTGAGTGTCCATCTGTGCTCCACACCGGCCATAGCGTTCAGCTGGTTGCACCAGGGGCCTGCGGCATTGATCACCAGCGAAGCGCTGTGCTCCACCCCGGTAGCGGTACGCACGCCCGTCACTGTCTCGCGGCTTGTCACCACCTCGGTCACTCTTGCGTCGAACGTGATGCTGCCCCCAGCCGCTCGCGTGGCGTCGAGAAGGTCCTGGTTGGCGCTCGATGGATCCACGTAGCCGCTCTCTACCTCGTAGAGGAACGCCTCTCCCGGCTCACATTCGTGGGTGACTTCGCCGGTCAGATCAAACGGAGCAGCGCAAGCAGAAACCGCAGGGAACATGTCTTCGAGATCCGAAGGCACGAGAGCTTCAGCCTCAACGCCCTGAGCCCGCAGCTTCGAGACGTCAACTTCAACTTTCTGCTTGCTCTCCCCCATGATCCACAGCACCCCGGTGCGGGTAAGGCCGGTGCGCACTTCCGACAGCCCGGTGTAGTCCTGCCAATTCCCGTACGACTCCCGCCCGTGATAGGCCAGCCGAACGACTTCGGGATGTGTGTACCGGCAGCGGCAGATCGAAGAAGAAGCCCCCGTTGAGCCTTCTGCCGGACCAAGGCCCTTGTCCAGCACCTGCACGTCGACTCCCCTTCGAGCCAACTGATAAGCAATAGCTGAGCCGATGATTCCACCGCCAACGACGATGACCTCAGCGGTCTGGCTCATGCCGGTGTGACTATGTAGTCGCCGGCGTTCTCGTCGAACTCGAGGTCGATGACATCCCGTGTCGCGGCAGCACGGCAGAACTGGAGGAATCCGCCGTAGCCGAACTTCTTCTCGCTGAAGTCGGGTTGGACTTTCCTCATCTGATTCTTGAGTCCCGACAGGACAACCGGACCATTGTTGGAGAGGTCTGTTACGACAGACCTGAGGAGTTCGAACGCACCCTGCTCACTCGTCCCGGAAGCAGAGAATTGGACCAGCGGATCTCCCCGGCCCGGACCCTCAGACAGCTCAATGAGACCGTCGGACTCGAGGTGCCGAAGAAGTTCACCGAACGCTCTGAAACCGAAGTCCGCTTCGGAGAAAGTGGGATCCTTGCGAAGGATCGCTCTCTTGAGACCCGAGGCGAGTACTTCGGCTTGTCCTGAACGGAGAAGCCCGCCGAGTGTTGTGGTGATGATGGACTCCAACTCGGGCTGTTCGTCGTTGCCGTTTGAGCTCTGTGCTTCCTGACTGCGGGCGTCGACGCCGGCAAGATTGTCGTAGAACAGGAACTCATCACATGCCGGTGGGAGCAAGTTGGAGGTCGACGCTTTGACCCCGACACCGATCACTTTCTTGTTCAGCTCACGCAATTTGTGGACGAGAGGGGTGAAGTCCGAGTCGCCGGTGCAGATCACAAAAGTGGTGATGTAATCTCGCTCGTAGGCCTGCTCGATGGCATCGACGGCCATTTTGATGTCGGCTGCGTTCTTCCGTGTGGCACCCATGCGCTGGGGGATCTCGATCAGCTCGACGTGGCTGCGGGTCAGCCTCTGTCGTGAATCATCAAACATCGACCAATCGGCGTATGCGCGACGTGACACAACCCTCCCCCGCTCAGCCAGCGCATTGGCGATTGGCTCGAAGTCGAACTCCATCCCTCCCAGGGCCTCACGTGCACCTATTGCGAGATTCTCGAAGTCGACGAATAGAGCTATTCGTTCTTCTTCCATGTGCCGAATGTAGCTTGGGGATCACCAAGGGGGCCTCATGCCAACCGAACTGCGAGTCCACGGCGTATCCGGCACGCCACCATCCCAGTTGCTGTACACCGATCCTGTCTCTTACGACCAGACAGCTGATCTGGCAAAGGTCTACGAGACAAACCGGGACATATGGGATGTGCGGGCATACCACTGGGGCAGCCTCACCTCACGAAACATCCTCACGTCGTTCTGGATACTTCTCGCTCCGTTTGCCATGGCGAACGTCGCCGGGTGGATGACCGAGAAACCCAACGTTTGGTCGAGGATCTGGATTCGGGTGTCAGGCCTCGCTCTGACCGCGATCTTCTTTGCGCAGGCGGCCAACGTGTCCCTCGACGTCCTGTTGGAAATTGGAATTGATCCTTCGCTCGTCCACGCCGTCTACGTTGCGTTTTGTGCAGCTCTGATCGGAGGACTGGTGATCCTCACGACCAGGACCAGCAACGGGTCAAGCGGATTGTGGGATCGGCTCCGGTCGGTATATCAGCCGAGCCCACCGTCGATGAGCTCAAACCCCGAGAACGACTGGAGCGACCCGGCTGAGGACTCCTCGCTCACCGGGAATGAGATGTGGTCGGAACAGTCCATGCCTCATCGGCTCAGAAAGATTCACGTCGCCTTCGGAACTGCGGTCCTCGCCACCGTCGCTGCTCGAACCCTGGAGAACTCAGATCTCGAATTGGCTGCGATGACGACCGCCGGTCTCTCTCTGATCATGCTTGGTCTCACCGCGGGCCCGATGGCCAAGTGGACAGCCGTGATTTGGGCGACAGCCCTGCTGCCTTTGCTCTCCCTTGCGACTCTCATATGGGTCCTCGTCGAGCTTCAATCGCTGGCCCCGGGCGCAAACAATGTCTCCGACGATCTGACATTCCAGCTCGCATTGGTACTGATCGTTTCAGCCGTATTGGCTGTGATCGGCGAGCTAGCCGCCACCCGTGGTCGGGGTGGACTGGTACCTCTCGGTTTGCTCACAGTGGCAACGCTCCTCGGGGCGACCTACGGCCTCACCGCCGCGATGCTGGCCGGCACGTACCTGCCTGGTGCCGGCGAAGGGCAAGCTCTACTCACGGGCGGAGCCGGCTTCGTCACCGTAGGGATGCTCGGACTGGTTGCTGCCATGGCGATCACGTTTGTCATCACGATGGTCGTCAAAGGGCGGCGTCGAGAGGAGAGCGCGTTGCGCAGGGGCGTGTTGAGGTCTCGAGTGACTATCGGGGCAGCCGGCGTTTACGGACTCGTCGTCGGCGGAATCGCTGCGCTGGTGAGCTGCCGCGGCGGTACTTGCTCGCAGTCGAATCTGGTACTTCCAGAATGGATGCAGGAGTCGACAGAGGCCCAAGTCGAGCTTCTCGGGCTGCCGTTCGACCCAGGCTCAGTGGTCGGGTGGGCGAAGCTTCTGATGATTGCGGTGCCTGCGTTCCTGATTCTCCGCTCGATCGTTGGTGGTCTCCTCAACGGTCAGGATGCGCGGCGGAAGGTAGGCATCATCTGGGATCTGGGCTCGTTCTGGCCACGGTGGTTCCATCCGCTCGCTCCCCCGGAGTACGGCCCGAATGCTGTGGACAGTCTTCGTGAACAACTGGAGGCAGATCGGCCAGATGTCCTCTCCGCACATTCACAGGGTTCGCTGATATCTGCCCTGGCAATCAGCCAGATTGGAGCCGACGATGTGCCACAGAGATTTGTGTCGTACGGATCCCAGCTGGGTGACCTCTATCCCGCTTTGTTCCCAAGCGTGGGTTTTGGCGACCTGGTTACCGAGACATTGACCAGTCTCGACGGAAGTTGGGTCAATCTCTGGCGCTCCACAGACCCGATCGGAGGGCAGGTGATCGCTCACATCGGGGACCGCAACTGGTTGGTGGAGACGGGAACCGGTCACAGCCGGTACGAGCTGACTCCGGAGTTCTGTGCCTCCAGGAAACAAGGGCTGTCCAAGCCTCCGACTGATGCGCTGGAGAGCTGTTGGGACTCGCCTTGAAGCTGGCGGGGGTCGCCTTGACAGCGCTCTTTCTAGTCGGCTGTGCCATGGCAGTCGATGAGCCAGACACCCCGAATCCGGGATCAGATACGACGACTTCAGACCCACCAAATGAGACGACGACAACAGCGGAAGCGATCCGCGGTGGCGCTATCGACCTTTCCCTCGGTCGCCAAGATGTTTCATGTACGCCTGAGGATCTCGGAGACGACGAGATCGTGCAATCCCTGGTCGCCCACCAGGTCGTTGAAGGGAACCTCGGCGGTCTCTGCCTCGGCACTGAGTCTGAGCTGATTCTCGACGCCTGGGAAATCCTCGCCGACATCGTCCCACCAGGCCAGCTCTGGGATCTCGCGGTCTTCTCCGGGTTTGAATCCCTGGAGACCGGAGATGAGACAACCCTCGCCTTCGTGGCCCCTTTCGACGACGAAGGCAGTGAGTTTCAGATGTCGATCAACCTCGATCAGGAAGAGACCGACGAATCAACCACCAAGCTGACTCTTGTCCATGAGTTCGCCCACGTCTTCTCCGGCACGGTCATCCAGATAGATCGGCTAGCTGATGCGGCCGACTGCGACACCTTCTACAACGGGGATGGCTGTTTCTATGACGACTCTCTTGTCTACATGTGGATCCAGGACTTCTGGACTGAGTACATCGACGACATCGACCCCGACATCTCGCCATCGGTGGCAGACGGGGAAGAGCGATGCGACCTGGATCCCGGCTTCCTGGGCCCGTATGCGGCTAGCCACCCGGAGGAAGACTTTGCCGAATCGTTCTCTGCCTACGTCCTCCAAGTCGAGGCGTCCAACACCGAGCAACGGGAGCGGATCCAATGGTTCGAACAGTTCCCGGGCCTGGTCGAATTCAGAGAGCGGGCAGTAGCCGCAGGTCACGGTCCCCTTGTGAACGAGTTCGAAGTGTGTGGAAGCTGAAACCGACTGGGGGCAGCCCACCCGTTGGCGATACCATCCTCCATCGGCCCTCGTAGCTCAGGGGATAGAGCACCGGTTTCCTAAACCGGGTGTCCCAGGTTCGAATCCTGGCGAGGGCGCCTTCCCATGCGTGCGCAGTTGAGCCGCTCACAGCGGCCCATCTGCTCACACACAGGTGTCTCGGTGAATACCCCAGCATTGGCAGGCGACGCCTGGGAGACTCCACACATGACGATTTCGGTTGAACCCTTCGACCCGGCCACTGCGCCTGAGTCCGTTTTCCGGGGCGCTCACGAGGCTTATCTCGACCTGGAGCGAGACTTCTTCCCCAACGATCCTCTGACCCCATTCGAGTTTCACCTCCACAACTGGCGCTCCAAGCCGAGCCTCCACCGTTCGGACGTACGCCTCGTCGCCAAGCTGGCCGATGAGGTCGTGAGCGTCTGCCACGTTGCAATCTGGAACGACCACGCAGATATCGGGTTGATTACGCCGGCAGTCCGCAGGGACATGCGAGGCAAGGGCGTCGGAACGGCTTTGTTTGCGGACTCTCTCGACGCGCTGGAGAGCCACGGGAGAACCAAGCTGATCGTCGACGTACCCATTGGCTCTCCCCTCGAACCCACCGCTCAGCGCTACGGCTTGGAGCGGGCGCTGACCGAGAAGATCAACCAGTTGCAAGTCTCCGACATCGACTGGGGTCTGATGGATAGCTGGATCGAAGCCGCATCTGTCAAGGCGCCCGATTACGAGCTGCTCTGGATGCGACCCCCCTACCCGGAAGAGCACATCGAGAGTTGGTGCCGGATCTCCGACTCGATGAACGACGCTCCCAACGAGGACCTCGACCTCGAGGACACAGTTATGACACCTGAGAAGTGGCGAAGCATCGAATCCAACCTCACCCATCGTGGATGGGATGTCCATGCGGCGGTGGCGGTACACAAGCCAACCGGTGACTTCGCCGGGATGACGACCCTCATGTATCAACGCTTCCACCCCGAGATCGCAATGCAGGACGACACAGTCGTCCACCCCGACCACAGGGGACGAGGACTTGGTCGTCTTCTCAAAGCGTCCATGGCCAAGGAATTCCTGACCAAATACCCGGAGGTGACACGAATCAACACGGGCAACGCGGGGTCAAATGTGCCGATGCTTCGGATCAATGACGAGATGGGATTCAACGCGATTCTCGAGATCAGCGCATGGCAGGGGCTCATCGCAGACGCCCGGGCCGCTCTCCCCAACAACGGGTAGCCTTCGCTGCCGATGACCCAGTTCCACTACGAGCCACTCTCCTACCTCGATGCCTCTTTCCTCGCGCTCGAGTCGCCGACTGCTCACATGCACGTCACCGGCGTGGCCCTCTTCGACGCCGCACCGCTCAAGGCCGACGACGGTGGAATTGATATCGAGAGAATCAAGGATCACGTCCGTTCGAAGCTCCAGTACATCCCGCGCTACACCCAGAAACTGGAGTGGGTCCCCTACGACCGCCGGCCGGTTTGGGTCGACGACTCAGCGTTCAACTTCGACTACCACGTCCGCCACACCTCCCTGCCAAGGCCGGGAACCGATGATCAGCTCAAGGATCTCGCAGGACGGATCGTCTCGACGAAGCTGGACCGGACAAAGCCGCTTTGGGAGCTGTGGGTCGTCGAAGGCGTCTCCAGCGATCGGTTTGCGATCATTGCCAAGATCCACCACTGCATGATCGATGGGATGTCGGGGGTCGACCTCACGACGATTCTCATGAACGTGATCCCGGACTCCGACATCGAGGATGCCCCCGAATGGGAGCCCAGAACGGCGCCAACCCCGACACAGTTGGCTGTGGCCGAGGCGGCCCGTTTCACAAGGCGGGTCATTGACGGATTGAGCAGCGTCGGTGAGGCCGTCAAAGAAGGCAAGACGATCTCGGATCGGGCTATCGACAAGTCCGCTGCCGCCATGAGCTCGCTCCGCTCTGGCTGGCTCACTCCGTCAGACAGGACACCACTCAATCCTGACCTCGGGCCCAACCGTCGTTTCAACTGGACCGAGATGGACCTCGGTGACGTGAAACAGGTCAAGAACAGCCTCGGCGGTTCGCTGAATGACGTGGTGCTCGCCATCGTCGCCGGAGCGGTACGTCGATTCTTGATCGATCGGAGGGACTTCGATCCGTCGGCCTCCGAGTTCAGGGCCATGAACCCGGTTTCCACCAGGTCGTCCGGAACGGCAGGCCAAATGGGCAATCAGGTGGCCATGTGGCTTGTCGATCTGCCCATTGCAGAACCCGATCCGGCAGCTCGCTTCGAGTCGATCAAAGAATCGACTAAGAACTTGAAGGAGACCAATCAGGCCCTCGGAGCGGCAACCCTCGTGGAACTGAGCTCGGGAACGCCGATCACCCTCCTATCGATGGCAAACCGAATGGTCGGACCCCGTATCCGCCCGTTCAACATGACCGTCACCAACATTCCTGGGCCGCAGTTCCCGATGTACCTGCTCGAGTCGCAGATGATCGCGAACTATCCGATGGTCCCTCTCTGGGCGCAGCACGGGCTGGGGGTAGCCCTCTTCTCCTACAACGGCCGGCTCCTCTGGGGTATCCAGGCCGACTACGACGCCATGCCCGACTCGGCCGACTTCGTCGACGCTCTCCAATCTGCCCTCAAGGAGCTGCAGGAACTCGCGACCGACGCGTGAGACTCCCCCTGGCGGCGCTTGGGGGCGGGCTACTGATCTCTTTCGCCGGGATCTTCTTCGTGCTCTCGGAGGCCAACCCGGTCACCGGAACCTTCTTTCGGGCTGCCTATGCCCTGCCGATTCTGGTGGTCCTCTATCTCATCCGCCGTCAGCGGGACCAGAGACCCATAAAGGCGAGATGGTTGGCTCTGGGAGCCGGACTGATGCTCGGTGCCGATCTGACGGCCTGGAACGCGGCGATCGACCGGATCGGTGCGGGACTCGCCACACTCATTGTCAACACCCAGGTCATATTTGTAGCCCTTGGAGCGTGGTTGGCGTTCGGTGAGCGTCCGCGAAGGGAGACCGCATTCGCGATTCCTGTGATCCTGATCGGAATTGCTTTGGTCTCTGGCGTAGGCCAGGCCGGGGCTTTCGGTGAGAACCCGCTCGTGGGTACCGCCTTTGCCCTGCTCGGGGCCGTCTTCTATGCAACGTTCATCCTTGCGTTCCGCGAGTCGAACAAGTCCCAGGCTCCAGGATCAGGCCCGCTTTTAGAAGCCACGATTGGCGTAGCGATCCTGGCCCTTGCTGTGGGTGTACCCACATCGAATATCGACTTCCAGTTCTCTTGGCCGCAACACGGCTGGCTGATAGCCATGGCAATCGGTTCCCAGATAGTCGGATGGCTGCTCATCGGGTACGCCCTTCCCCGACTGCCGGCGGCCGAAACTGCGACGATCATCTTGCTTCAGCCTGCGATGACCCTCGTTTGGGGTGTCCTGATTCTCGACGAGCGGCCATCGAGTCTTCAGATCGTGGGAGCAGCCGTGGTCCTCTTGGGAGTCGGCTACGTGGCGTTCACGAAGGCGCGTCCACTTCCGACTCCGCCTCTAGCCACCCAACAACAAAACCAATAGCTGGCCCGTCGGTCCGTCGACAACGGCAGCACCAACCCGGTCCATGTCGGGATCACCGAGCAAGTCGGGCCCATAGTCAGAGTCCAGCACACCGTCATAGGCCCCGAGCGCGGTGCCGGCCAGGGCCACACCACTCCCACATCGCACGACGATGTACGACCTGGCAGCGAGCGAGTTCTCGCACTCGTCAAGACGGCGGAGCGTGCCATCAACGTAGAAGCCAGCCGCCGCTGTCTCTGCGAGGTCAGTCATCGGCGCCACAGTCTGCAAGGCCCGTAGCCCACGTCCCACCCTGTATTCATTGAGTGAGTCCAGCACACGGTCGACTGCATCGCGATCCTGACGGATCTCGTCATCCCCCGCAGCCGGGATCTGCAGCGTCTCCCCGCCCTCGGGGACAGCTCTCGACTCACCGAAGAGCTCCCTGATGGAAGCAATGGCACCCATCACATTGTCACCGGCAACCGCTTCGAAGGCCTGGCTTGGCACGGCATCTTCGCCGGTGATGGCATCCACGATGTTGGAGTCGTCGATCTCCTCGCGCCACGACTCCGGGATCGGCAGCACCCGTACGATGCTGATGACTACTAGAACGATCAGGACTCCCCAGCCAACCGCAACGACGGCTCCACCGACCCGATTGACCATCGACAGGCCTGGGAGATTCATCACCTTTGAGAGATAGTGGGCAGCGACCGAGAGGCTGGCCCCGAACAGGACGAATAGGGCAATCCCACCCCCGATACGTGCCAGCTCCGGAGCGACCCCAAAGCTGTCGGTCAGGAAGTCACCAAACGGAGCCGAGAGCCGAAACGCGATCCATATGCCGACGATCAGTGACACCAGGTCGAGACTCTCTCGGACAAAGCCTCTGGCCCAGCCCCGAACGAGCATGCCAGCCAGTGCAATCCCGAGAACAAAGTCGATCAAGCAGCCTCCTCAGACACAAGTAAAGGGCGACGCCGCTGCGTCGCCCTGACTCCCAAGTGAGAATTTAGCCCGTTCTCGAGGCTGACAGCCCCATATATGGGACTCACAACCTGAGGTTTGCTTTCAGACGATGCGGATGCGCATGCGTTTGTTGGCCTTGCCCTTCGACTCGGTCTTGACCACTTCGATCTGGCCGACCTCCAGAGTTGACTTCACGTGGGTGCCCCCGTCGGCCTGTCTATCGAGACCTTTGATATCTACAACTCGTATCTCGGTGACGAACTCCGGGATGAGGTTGACCTTGGTCCTGATCAGGTCTGGATCTTGAAGAGCGACCTCGCGGGCCATGGTGACGATTTCAGTCGGATAGCCCTTGACCAGCTCTTCGTTGAGCTTGCGCTCCATCATCTGCCCGAATTCCACCGATATCTCGTCGAGCTCGAAGTCCATCCGAGCCTCACCCGGTGTCATGTTCCCTCCAGTCACTTTCGCTCCGTAGTCGCGATAGATCACTCCGGTCAGGGCATGAAGGGCGGTGTGGGTCCGCATCGTCAGGTAGCGCCGATCCCAGTCGATCACTCCCTCGACTGCCGTCCCTGGTTCAGGAAGGACCGACCCCTCGGCCACAACATGGAACGGGCGTCCCGAACGTCTGACGGTGTCGACCACTTCGACCGACCCCTCACCCCACGTGATCGTCCCGATATCCCCTGGCTGGCCACCCCCTCGTGCGTAGAAGACCGTGCGGTCGAGAAAGAGACCGTCGTCCGCAATCTCGGCGACCGAACCCTCCGCCCGATCGAGATATGAATCGACCGGGGCCAGCTCTTCAGTTGGTTTGTTTGACATCGCCCCGACTCTATGGGTTCAGCCGCCCAGAGCGACCACATCGGCAACTGAATACTGGCTGAGCAGTACCTGTCGAACTCCCCGGGCGATGTCCAAGAAAGCCACCCCCCTGCCGACAGGTGCCACGATGAAACGCTCGTCTTGGGTCCAGACGAATTCACCTGAAGTGTCTATGTCGAACTCGATGACCCCCGTGCCTCTCCCGTTGATGGGTGTCACCAACACGCCTTCGCTGCCGGCCATTGCCAGGTACTCCCCCGAGGGGGAGGTGGCCGCCCATACGACCTCACCGATTCGGCCAGGCGCAACGGGCAGGTTTTGGACGCCGCCTCCGCCAGACACCAGCTGCACCCTGTCGTTTATCACGACCATCCAACCGTCTCCTGTGGAACCGTACGCAACCCCCGCATGGGTAGTTTTCACCCGTCCGTCCGGTGTGAGGAGGATGATTTGATCTTCCGAGGCCTGGACCGCCCAGCCCCAGTCGCCCCAAGCGGCGATCAATCCTTGGCCAATCTGCTCTAAAGGCGCTGTGGCGACGAGAGTCGGTTCTATATCGCCAAACAAGCGCCAAAGCCGCCACTCATCGTCAACGACCGTGGTGAAACTGAGAATTCCGGCCCTACCGTCGTGCCACCTGTAGCTGGTCACACCGAAAGCCACTGGCTCGAGGCCGCTGGATCGACCAGTTGCGAGGACACCCCCTTCAAGACCTGGCACGGTTTCGACCGCCGCCATGATCTGCCCTGACAGGTCCGCTCTAGGGGAGTCCCCGTCACCGACGACGCTGATCGCCAACGGATCGTTCGCGGGCCAGAACAGCTGGCTGAAACGACCACTTGCAGACTCAGACAGCACGACGATCGACCCGGTCAAGCCGTCGACAGCCTCCGCGAGACCGGACTCCGTGATTTGGGGAACAGTCTCGACGACGGGTGCTGCAATTCCGTCCTCGATACCGTCGT
Source organism: Acidimicrobiia bacterium (assembly GCA_028284765.1). Classification (GTDB taxonomy): domain Bacteria; phylum Actinomycetota; class Acidimicrobiia; order Spongiisociales; family ZC4RG35; genus JANQRA01. The sequence continues at coordinate 139,736 of JANQRA010000018.1, read as the reverse complement.
TGGTTTCGGAGGGGTCTGGCGGGGAAACAAATGCCGCACCAACTCCAACGCCGACGACGAAGGCGAGAAGAACCAGGAACCACGGCGAATTCTTGGGACGAGATACACGCTCAGGGGTCGCTCCATCGGCAATCACCTGGAGCTCTTCGGCCATGTCTGAACGGTACTCGGGAGGTCGCCGTTTGGCCGTTTCGGAGTGACTCAGGGGCTTAATCCGTATAAAGTCCGGTTTACGGCGGGCTCCTCGAGCCTGCCCACTTCAATTGGAGGAAGGAATAAATGAAGAAATCAAGGAGCGTGCGTCTCATCGCAGCTCTGGGTGCTCTCGCACTTGTCATCGCCGCCTGTGGCGACGGTGGCGGTGAATTCGAGGCCGGCGAGCTTGGTGCCGTCGAAGTCGGAGCTGACGAGGCCATCCAGATCAGATCGCTTAACGCGATCACCGGTGAGGTCGCATTCCTCGGTATCCCCAACGAGAACGCAATCCGGATGGCCGTCGATGACTATGGCCAGATCGCCGGGCGTGACGTGAACGTGGGTACCGGTCTCGACGACCTTTGTTCTGCTGACGGTGGCCAGTCCGCCGCCCAGACGATCGTCGCTGACTCGGCAGTTGTGGGTGTCATCGGAACTTCCTGTTCCGGCGCCGCCGCCGCAGCTTCACCGTTGCTCAGTGATGCCGGTCTGTCGATGATCTCCGCATCGAACACCTCCCCGTCGCTGACCTCGGACCTCGAGGGAACCGCCGGTGAGAACTACTACGCCGGTTACTACCGCACAGCCCACAACGACCTCTTCCAGGGTCAGGCTGCTGCGAACTTCGTGTTTGAGAACCTCGATCTCACCAAGGTTGCCCTCATTCACGATGGTGACCCCTACACGAACGGTCTGACGACAGCGTTCGAGAACGCCTTCACCGAGCTTGGTGGCGAGATTGTGGTCCACACCGCAGTCTCAGTGGGCCAGACCGATATGGTCCCGGTCCTCACCGAGGTCGCTGCTGGTGAGCCCGAGCTGATCTTCTTCCCGATCTTCCCTGCCGAGGGCACAGCCATCGCGCAGCAGGTCAGTGGAGTTGCTGGTCTCGAAGACGTGGTGCTGATGGCTGCTGACGGCCTCTCTGTCACCAACTTCTTGGACCTGCCTGAGTCAGAGAACATGTACTTCTCAGGACCTGACACTCGTTTCGACGAGAACACCAACGAGGCCACAGACCTCAATGGTGAGCAGTTCCTGGCTGATTACGAGTCCGAGTTCGGTGAGGCACCGTCAGCCGACTTCTGGGGCCACGCCTACGACGCGACAACCATGTTGCTCACGGCGATCGAGGCCGTAGCCGTCGAAGACGGTGACAGCCTGTGGATCGATCGGCAGGCGCTCAGAGATGAGCTCAACTCGATCAGCGGCTTCGACGGTCTGATTGGCTCGATCACTTGTGACGAATATGGAGACTGTGGCGCAAACGTCATCTCCATCTTCCAGCACAACAACCTCGATGACCATCAGGCTTCAAAGGCCAACATCCTCTACACGTACTCCGGCTAACACCGAAGTCAGTTAGACAAAAAGAGGCCCTGGCGGTGAAAACTGCCAGGGCTTCTTCTATGCTCGCCCCCCTCAGTGACGACAACCACATCACCAAGCAAGACCAGTAGGCGGTTCCGCTTCAACTGGGTCGACAGCTTCCTGTGGTTCATCCGCGTTTCAGCGCTAATCGCAATCGTCATCGGAATCGTCGGGTCAGTTCAGCTCTTTTTGGAGGGTGAGGGCCCCACAGCAGAACAGTGGCGAGATCTGGTGATCTCCGGTCTGAGCACCGGATTCATGTACGGCCTGATCGCACTCGGCTATTCGATGGTCTATGGCGTTCTCGGCTTCATCAACTTCGCCCACGGTGAGGTCTTCATGAGCGGGCTCATGGTGAGCCTCATCGCCGCCACCCTGATGTTCGAGAATGGGTTCTGGGACGCCAACCCGACCCTGGCTCTGCTGATCGTGCTCTCCATCTCGATGTTGGTCTCGACGCTAGTGGCAGTCCTTGCTGAACGAATTGCCTATCGACCGTTGAGAGGCGCGCCCCGTCTGATCCCCTTAATCACCTCGATCGGTGTTTCTTTCTTCTTGCAATACGCCTTCGCCGGCATTTTCGGTGTGGCAACACGTAGCTACCCACCTGCTCCGGGCAACCTTGGAAACGACGTCGAGTTCCTCGGCATCGCTATCGAAGGCACCAAGCTTTTGGTGGTTGGCGTGGCCCTGATCTCGATGGTGGGCCTCTGGTGGTTCGTGGCCAAGACCAAGACCGGTCGAGCAATGCGGGCCGTTGCCGAAGACAAAGAAATCGCTGGGCTGATGGGCATCAACGTCGATCGCACCATCGTCACCACATTCGCAGTTGGTGGCGCGATGGCAGGTGTTGCCGGCCTTTTGTGGGCGTTGCTCTTCCGGGCCGTTGACTTCCTCACCGGATTCCTGCCGGGAATCAAGGCCTTCACGGCCGCCGTGCTGGGAGGAATCGGGAACCTGCCAGGTGCCATGCTCGGCGGCGTTCTCCTCGGTCTCTTCGAGAACGTCGGACCGCTCCTGGTCCTCAACGGCCTGGGAATCCCGGCCGTGTCCCAGCTCAAAGACGCCGTAGCTTTCGCAGCACTAGTGCTCGTCCTCGTCTTCAGGCCCACCGGTCTCCTCGGTGAGCGTCTGGGTTCGGAGGATCGGGCATGATCGACCTCAAACGGGTCCGGACGTTCGGTCTCATCGCTGGCGGCACCCTGTCTTTTGTCGCAGCCATCGGCATGGTGGAGAGCTTCAACGAGAGGACTCTCATCAACCCCGGCATCACTATGGGCCTGTTGCTCATCCTGGGAATCGCCGCCGTTTTCGGTTACATCGTTGCCGCCGGCAAGCCCAATCCACTCGTGGAGACAGCGAGGGACTCTCGATCTGGAGGAATTGCCGGAGGATTGACCGGGGCAATCGCCGGTGTCGTGACAAGCCTCTTTGTGCTCTTTGTCGACACCTTCGACGTGAGTGAGTTCTTCCCCAACATGCGGGAGCCATTGGTCGAGGCCATGACATTCGAGCTAGGCGTTCCAGTTGGGTTGCTCGTCCTGACCGCGGTCGTTACAGCCACAGCGGCAGCCGGCGGGGCCTTCCACGGAATGTCGGACAGTTTCCGGGCCGGGATGTCAAGGGCCCTCGGCTGGGTCGTCGCCTTCGCTTTGTTCGAGCTGGTGGTCAGCGAGATCCTCGACTTCGCCGACCCGCTTGTGGATCTCATATATGCGCCTCGCGGCGGACTGCAGCCGTGGGCCGCAGTGATTATCGGGGCGTTGGCCTGGTGGCTGTCAACGCGGTACAAAGGCAGAGGCGAAGCCTTCACCGAAAGGGTCAAGGATTCCGAAGCCGGGAGCCGTCTTCGTAGGTCAGTGATCCTCTTCGGCGTTGCGGCCGTGATCATCCTCCCGATGATCGTGGGCGGAGTCGTCAACGAACTTCTCATCACCTCAGGCCTGTTCATCCTGATGGGTCTTGGCCTCAATATCGTCGTCGGGCTCGCCGGCCTGCTCGACCTCGGGTACGTGGCCTTCTTTGCGGTTGGGGCCTACGGCACAGCCATCCTCACCTCGCCCTCATCACCCGCATTCGCCCCGGGGCTCTCCTGGTGGATCGCCCTACCAATTGTCATGGTGCTAGCCGCAATAGCTGGGCTATTCGTCGGCACCCCGGTCATCAGGATGCGTGGTGACTACCTGGCCATCGTGACTCTGGGTTTCGGCGAGATCGTTCGAATCCTTCTCCTCTCCGACTGGCTCACCCCGATCTTTGGTGGTGCGCAAGGAATCACCCGGATTCCAGGAATCCCGGTTCCCGGGGCCGGCACGATCAGCGGGACCGACCCTCAGCTGTTCATCTACTTCACGTTCATGTTCGTGCTGCTTGCCGCCTACATCTCCTATCGCGCACAGAACTCGAGGATTGGCCGAAGTTGGGCAGCAATGAGAGAAGACGAGGACGTGGCGGAGGCCATCGGTATCTCGACCGTCCAAGCCAAGCTGCTCGCCTTCGTGACAGGTGCTGTGATCGCCTCGTTCGCCGGAGCCCTGTTCTCGGCCAAGGTCGGGACGGTGTTCACAAACTCCTTCGATGTGCTGGTGTCCATCATCATCCTGGTTGTGGTCATCGTCGGCGGCATGGGCAGCATCCGGGGCGTGGTGGTTGGAGCGTTAGTTCTCATTGGAATCCTCGGCGGACCGAAGTCCCCCGGGCTTCTTGCAGAATTCTCGGAGTTCAAGCTGCTGATTTACGGAGCCCTTCTCGTCTACATGATGCTGAAGCGTCCCGAAGGCCTTCTCCCCTCAGTCAGGCGTTCCCGCGAGCTTCATGGCGAAGATCTGACACAGGACGCCTGGCTCGATAAGGGCGGAGACTTCACCGGTGACTCAGCTGAGGAAGAGGCGACAACCTGATGGCGCTCCTTCAGATCAACCAACTGACGAAGGCTTTCGGCGGTGTCCAGGCTCTTGGTGGGGTCGACTTTCACATCGACGAAGGCACCATCGTCTCGGTCATCGGCCCCAACGGTGCGGGCAAGACTTCCTTCTTCAATGTGATCTCTGGGCTCTTCCCACCTGACTCGGGAGAAATCCTGTTCGATGGTGACAACCTCGCCCACCACCAGCCCAACGAGATCACCCGCCGAGGGATAGCCCGGACGTTCCAGAACGTCCGACTGTTCCCCAACCTGACCGTCCTGGAGAACGTCATGGTCGGCCAGCACTGCCGCACCAAAGAAGGCATGTGGGGGACGATCCTGCAGACCAAGGCTCAAAGGGAAGAGGAGAAGAGGATCGAGGAGAACGCCAAGGAGGTTCTCTCGTTCTTTGGTTCGAGGCTGGCCGGATATCGATATGACCAGCCTGCCTTCGTCCTCTCCTATGCCAACAGACGCCGGCTGGAGATCGCCCGTGCCATGGCAACCGAACCCCGGCTCCTCCTACTCGATGAGCCCACCGCCGGCATGAACCCAAGAGAGACCGTCGAACTGACCGAACTGATCGGAGAACTTCGTGACGAGCGTGGCCTCACGGTTGTCGTTATCGAGCACGACATGAAGGTCGTGGAACATGTGAGCGACCGTGTCGTCGTGCTCGACCACGGTGTCAAGATCGCCGAGGGAGACTACGAATCGGTCTCGACGAACGACGATGTGATCGAGGCCTACCTCGGTAGACCGGCGGAGGCAGGATGACGTCCAGAACACCAGTACTGAGTTTCAAGGGCGTCAACACCCACTACGGGGCGGTTCACATCCTCAAGGACGTCGACATCGATATCTATGCGGGTGAGATGGTCAGCCTCCTCGGGGGCAACGCATCGGGTAAGACAACGACCCTCAAGACGATCTTGGGATACGTGAAGCCCACCAGCGGACAGGTGCTTCTGGATGGCGAGGACGTGAGCGACTGGCCCACAGCCGAGCGTGTAGGACGCGGCGTGACGATGGTTCCGGAGAACCGTCGACTCTTCAAGCGAATGACGGTCAAGGAGAACCTCGAGATCGGCGCTTACCTGCGTCCCGGCGAAGACCTCTCCAGTGATTACGACCGGGTCTTTGAGCTGTTCCCACGGGTCAAGGAGCGGCTGGCCCAGAAGGCCGGAACCCTTTCGGGTGGAGAGCAACAGATGGTTGCCATGGGCAGGGCTCTCATGGCTCGACCCAAGGTGTTGCTCATGGATGAGCCCTCCATGGGGTTGGCCCCGGTGCTGGTCGCCCAGAACTTCGAGATCATCGAACGGATCAACAAGGCCGGAACCACGGTCTTCGTCGTCGAGCAGAACGCCAACATGGCGTTGTCGATCGCCGATCGTGGCTACGTGTTGCAGACGGGCAAGATCGTCCTCGACGACACCGCCGAAGGCCTACTAGCCAACCCCCAGATGCGTCAGGCTTACCTCGGCGAGGTGTGATGAAATCAGATTCGAGATTGATGCAATCAATCTCGATCTTCTGACCCTCCTACCCAATCCTCAGGTTGTGAGTCCCATATACGAGACTGTGTGCAGGAAGTACCGCGGTCCGGTTTGCGGGCCGTCCATTCTGTCGGCTCACAGTGCCATATTTGAGACCTTGAACCTGAGGAAAGAATCGACGGTTCAGATGGAGGGTTCGTCGTCCGACGGATCTTCTCGCTCAGACGGAGCCGGTTCGCCGTCCTCTTCGTTGATTGCCTGCATCTCTTGGGTGTCGAATAGGCGGGTCTGATTCGGGTTTCGACGACCCTTTCGAGTCAGCCTCTCGGGACGCTCTGTCATCTCGATCATTGCGTCTGCAGCCTCCTCCCAGGATTGACCGAGGATCCTCGTCCGCCAGAAGTGGCCGGCGAGTATCCGAATGGCGGCCGTGACGGGAACGGCGATCAGGACGCCGAGCAGACCTGCAAGGGTGCCGCCAACGATCAGGGCGAGAACAATCACAAAGGGCGAGAGATTCACGCGAGCCCGTTGGACGACCGGGGTGATCACGTTGTTATCGACCTGCTGAATTCCGACCATGATCAACACCGCCCAAACTGCCTGCCAGGGATCTCCGTTGAGGAGTGCAACGACGACCGCCACCGCCCCACCGACCACCGGGCCGAGGAACGGAATGAGATTGAGGACGCCGGCCAGGATTCCAATCAGGAGCCAGAAGGGCAGATCGATCGCCCACATGCCAATGCTCGAGGCAACACCGACTATGAACGAGACGAGTAGCTGGCCGCGGACAAACGAGCCCAGTGCCGTGCCAACCTGACCTGTGACGTAGGCCGCTTCGTCTCGGTGATTCGGTGGAGTCAGGTCGAGGGATTGCCGCTTGAAGCGGTTGAGATCCATCAGGATGTAAATCGCCAGGACCGGAGCCAGAGTCACGATGACCACCGCTTCAGTGACTGTCCGGATAATGAACCCGGCCTGAGAGCCGAACCCGAGCAGAACGTTCTGGATAATCTCCTGGTTGGCGGGGTCGTTGAGCCAATCCTCTATCCACTGCTGAGACAGGTACTGCTCGATGTCGATATCGAACTGTTCGCCCAGCTGGCGAGCCCATTCGAGAAAGTCCGAATAGAGCGTTGGAAGCTGATCCCCCAACTCCTGAGCCTGCATCTGAATGGTGGGCCATACGAGGGCGCTCACCGCGACGATGATCGCCAGGAAGATCAGGAACGCGAGTAGTGCCCCGGCTATCCGCGGCAACCGCAATCGATCGAACACCTTGACGAGCGGCTCGAGCAAGAAGACCAGGCCGGCGGCAAACGCCATTGGCAGCCAGATAACACGTATTGCCTCGGCAATCTGGAGGAAGGCCCACCCGAGGATCAGCGCACCGACCGTCGTCCAGACGATGAGAGCTAGCTGTCTGAGACGGTCAGATGGCACGGCGAGATTGTATCGAGATAGCTACTGCTCCGATATCCGAACGATTGCGTCTTCGTTTACGACGATTTTCCAACCGCCATCAGCGCCTGATGCTGACTCGGCTCCGCCGTCCGTCAACCTCCACGTGTCCGGAACACTGGCAACCCCCGTTACTGAGGCCGGAGTCCTTTCATCGAGGATCAGGTCGAAATCGCCTGAAACGTTGATGGTGGTTTGTCCAACCGGCGTCCCCAGCCTTACCGTGCCGGAACCGCCAAAACTACCGCCGGTGAGGGTGAGCGAACGCAAGTCTGCGTCCAAGGCCCCCTCGAGCCTCACGGTCCAAGTCGGCTCGGACGCGAGAGAGATATCCCAACCGGCGAACGTGTAGATACCTTGGTCCGCGACTTCGATGAGTTCAACGGCAGTTGATTCCCCCTGAGTCTCTTCGCTGGCTTGCGGGATCCCGAAACTGCCGCCCCGCCGTACAGATGTGACCACATACAGGTTCGCCTGGTCGTCACCCGTCACTTCCAGAACGCCATCAAGAGTTGCGGTGAACGCCGCACTGGCAGTTCCATCTGCCGTGGGGCCGACGAGCTTCTGCGACGCCGAAGGCATGATCTCCCAGCCAACGACGTGACCAAAAACAAAAGCGAGCGTGAGCACCGTCGCGACGAGAGGCACCAACCCCGCTGCTCGGAATCGGCCGAAGGATCTGTGGCGCAGAACAACGGCAGCAATGGCAATCGAGATCCATACCGGCCACCAAGCCAGGAAGTCGGCGGCGATGGATCGACTGAGAACCCCAACAACTGCGAGGCCAAAAGCAAGTATCAGGATCCCAATCGGGACGATCCAGATTCTTGGAAAGCTACGGCCGAAACCGACCGTGCCCAATGTCATTCCTCGTATCCGGTTCCCAGGACCATCACCACATCAGCACCTTCGCCTGTTGCCTCGTCTGGCAGGGCTTCGACTGTGGCGTCTGGAAGGAAAGCGAGAAGCTCATTTGCCTCGGCCGCATAACCCTCCCGATACCAAATTCTCGAGGGGTCCTGCTCCGGTGAGTAGTTCCCAGGCGTGAGGGTCACGTAACCCTCATCAGTGAGCTGCGAAGTCATCCTTCCCGCCGCACCATCGAGGCCCATTGAGTTGAGCACGATCACAGACACCTGGTCTGGTGGGCGAACCGGAACGGTGGTGGACGTGGGTTGGGTGGATGTGGTTGTGGTCTCACCCTCAGACGTGGACGTGGTTGCATCGCCCTCGGTCGTTGTCGACTCGGCAGCGATCACCGTTGTTGTCGGGCCAGTGGCCGGGCTCTCAGCGAAAATGTAGAGCAGGAAGAAGACGGCAGCACCGACCGTGATGATCCCGAGGATCATGATCGCCAGGTCGCGATAGAACGTCCCTGGAGTTTGAGAAGCGTGTCGTCCTTTGTTGGTCATCAGCCAGCCAGCTCGGTTTCAACGGTTCGATCGATGAGTGCGGAGACACGTTTAACGGTCAGTGGGTCGTATGCCAAAGCGGCCGGCTCCGAGATCAGCTCCCTCAGCCGATCGTAGAAAGCGGTCGCACTCAGACCCAGAACCCACTCGATCGCACGGTCCTTCGGGCCCGATTCGACCCACGAATGACGCTCGAAATCAAGGATGGCCTTGTCCCCACTGCTCAACACGGCCCAGAGCGTATGAGTGGGGACCTCCTTAGTCGCGGATTTGGCCCAAGCCGCTTTGTCCGGGGCCGGTCCCGACCTGACTATGTTCGGCGGCCGTCTATCAACCAGGAAAGGACCAATGAAGGTCGCATACGTACTCAATACCCCTCGAGCCGCCAGCTACAAGGTCGCTCAGATGATCCTCCCCCAGCTCGAAGCCGGAACCCACGGCGTCGAAGTGGTTGGGATCTTCTTCTTCGACGACAACGTCTGGTCCCTGCGCAAGGGAGATCCGATTGGTGAGCGGCTTGCCGCCGTCGCCAAAGAGAAGGGCATGCTGATCATGGCCTGTGACAACTGCGCCCTGGAGCGCAATCTTGCCAAAGGTCAGCCGCGTTGGTGTGATCCCGCTACTGGACAAGGTCGTAGCGAGGCTGCGGAGTGTGAGCCGGTCGACATGGTCGAAGGCGCAACTGTGGGTTGCTTCCCGGACCTCTACACCGCGCTGTCCGGCAACATGCCTGACCAGGTGATCAGCCTGTAGAGGCCAGCATTTCCTGCGGGCGAAGGCCGCTCTCTCTAGTTCAGCGGCTCGAGCCCGCGGGAAACCTGCGAATGGCATCAGAAAGCAAGCCCCCTGCCAGGACTCCCACCGTTAGGCAGCAGGCAGTGACCGTCGATTCAGTAAGCCAACCGATGGTGGGCAGCCACCCGACCACGAAGAACGTCCAGAAGTAGACCACCAAGAAGAGCGGCAGTGCGCCCACGAGAACCGAGGTCTGGACGCTCAGGCCGGACTCCTTCCCGCTAGCCGTCCGTGCCGCAAACCCAAAGACTGCTCCGGCGGCGACCAGGGTCACCAACCAACCGAGGATCCGCCACATCGGGAACGAAAAGGTGGAACCACTGACCAATCGGGCCACCTCGAGCTGGTCAGATGACCACCACAAGAGCCCGACACCTACGACCGAAAGCCCAACCGGTATCAGCCAACGATTGATCCAATCTCGACCCATCAACAACCCCACTGTCGCGGTCTCGGTCTATACCCAGGGCAACACCCTGAGTGTGGAGCCGCGTACCGGAGTCGAACCGATGACCTGCTGATTACAAATCAGCTGCTCTACCAACTGAGCTAACGCGGCCTGATGCTCCGCATCAGGTTGGAGTATTCGCCTTTGGCGAAACTCCCGCCTTCGCATCCGTGCGTGCGCAGATTGTCCGCTCTGAGCGGCTCATTTGCTCACGCACTACGCACCCTCATTATCTCAAACGAGGCGAGCGCAGCGGAAACCGAAGCATTGAGACTCTCGAATCCCGACGCCATCGGGATTGATGCGACCACATCACAGCGTTTCCGGGTCAGCTCCGCAAGGCCTTTTCCTTCGGCGCCGATGACCACGGCGACAGCCTCAGTGAGCAGGTCCATCCCGAACAACGACTGGTCGCCTCCAGCATCGAGTCCGACCACCCACACATCATTCGCCTTGAGCCGATTGAGAGCCTCGGGAACCGAGCCGACCACCGCCACGGGAAGTCGCTCAAGAGCCCCGGCTGCGGCTTTGAACGTGGCAGCCGACAAGGGGGCCGCCCTCCGATCGGAGAGGACCAGCCCGGACATGCCCGACGCGAGAGCGCTTCGGGCGATGGCACCAACGTTGTGCGGATCCTCGATGTGGTCGAGGACGAGCACCGCGGCGTCTTCTGCAGCAAGGGAATCAAGGGTCACAGGCGGTATCGGACGACATCGTGCAACGACACCCTGTGGGGCAGTCGTCTCCGCCATCGAACGGACGTCGTCGACGAGGGAAACGATGCTGTCCGGAGCGGAGCCGAGCACATCTCCAAGACGACCACGTCGCCGCCTTTCGATGAACAACTTCTCCACCCGACCCGCTTCGTAGGCGGCGGTCGCGGCGTGGATGCCTTCGACGCTACTGCCGTAGCCAGCGGGTGCCATCGGCTCCGTCTTCGATCGTCACCCCAGCCTCAGCCAGCTGATCTCTTATTGCATCCGCCCTTGCAAAGTCCCTTGCATCTCGAGCCTCAGCCCGACTCGAGATCAGCGTCTCGATCTCGTCATCGCTCAAGCCTCCCGAAGAGACCTCCAAGTCGGCGGCGTCATCGAGCCCGAGGACACCAACAATCTCTTCCACAGCGCCAGCCACACCGGAGGCATCATCACCCGAGTCGATCTTCCGGTTGCCTACCCGGATCAGGTCGAACATCAGAGACACAGCTTGAGGCGTACCAAAGTCATCGTCCATGACTTCCTTGAAGCTTGCGACCGCGTCGGGATCAGGGACACCAGCATTAGCGCGGTCACGGAATCGATCGAGTCGGTCCAGTGACTCGGCCACATCCTGCATCAGATCGTCCGAGTACTCGATCGGTGAGCGGTAGTGGGCACGGGCGTAGAGCATCCGCAACGCCCTCCCCCCGTATTGGTCGATCGCTGACTCGAGATCGACCAGCTTTCCGGTCGACTTCGACATCTTCTCGCCGTCGAGGTTGACCATCCCGTTGTGCAGCCAATAGCGGGCAAACACCTCGCCTGTTGCGCCCTCGCTCTGCGACAGCTCATTCTCGTGATGGGGAAACACCAGGTCGAGCCCGCCGCCGTGAATGTCGAAACCCATGCCCAGGTACTTCTCCGCCATTGCGGAGCACTCGATGTGCCAACCAGGACGACCCGCCCCCCACGGGGAATCCCACGTCGGCTCGCCAGGCTTGGCCGCCTTCCACAGTGCGAAGTCCAAAGGGTCTTCCTTCGACTCGTCCACCTCGATTCGGTGTCCGGACCTCAGCTCATCTGGCTTCCGGCCGGAGAGTTTCCCGTAGGACTCCAATGTCCGCACCGAGAAGTAGACGTCGCCACCTCGCTCGTAAGCCAGACCTCGGTCGATCAGTTTCCGAATGATGTCGTGCATCTCCGGGATGTGCTCGGTGGCCTTCGGTTCGACATCAGGTTCAAGCACCCCCAGCGCAGCGAAAGCTGCTTTGAATCTGACTGCCATTCGCTCGGCGAGGACATCCATGTCCTCACCGGTCTCGGCGGCTGCGGCGATGATCTTGTCCTCGACATCCGTGATGTTCGAGACATAGGTGACGTCAAAGCCGCGCCATGTCAGGTAGCGACGGATCACGTCGAAAGAAACGGCATACCGGCCATGTCCGACGTGGGGCTCCGATTGGACTGTTGGCCCGCAAACGTAAATGCCGACCTTGCCCTCGTCCCGGGGGACGAAGTCAACGACGTCGCGGTGCAGTGTGCTTCGGACCCTGATCATCACTTGATGTTAAGTGAGGGGGGCCACGGTGACCACAGCGACGCAAGCGATGCCGTCGCCCTCACCGATGAAGCCGAGGCCGTCGGTTGTGGTCGCTTTGACTGAGACATCGGATGGAGGGACCGACAGTGCAGCAGCAACTTCGTCGGCGATCTGAGTGCGGTGCGGCGAGACTCTGATGTCCTGGACCACAACCGTCAGATCGCAGTGTTGAGGGCGGAATCCAGCTCCTCTAGCCATGCTGACGGCAGATCTGAGGAGATCCATGGAGTCGGCTCCTTCGGACCTGGGATCGTTAGACGGGAAGTGCTGTCCTATGTCTCCCAAAGCGCAGGCTCCGAGGATGGCGTCGGTCAGAGCGTGGGCTAGAACATCGCCGTCGGACGTCGCGTCGACACCAACTGTGTCTGACACCACGACGCCCCCCAGATTGGTGGGTGGCTGGTCGTTCAGCCGGTGGGCATCGAAGCCCCAGCCGACTCTCTGACCAGGAGAGGTCATTCTTCAGGCGGTTCGAACTTGGGCAGCGCCCGATCGAGCTTCTTCACAGCCTCTTCGTCGTCGACTTCGAGACTGAACGCGAGCTCCGAGCTGAGAGTGAGTCGAGCCTTCGAGAGCATCCTCTTCAGTGCCGGGCTGATGCCCTTCGTCTGCTGGGCAAAAGAGAGATCGCGGACGACTTCTGCGACCTGGAATATGTCACCTGAGACCATCTTCTCGTTGAGCACCTTGTACCAACGCGACCAGTTGGACCCTGCCTCTTCGGGCTCGCCTTTGAGTGATCGAAGCACCTCACGTGATTTTGTCTTGGAGATGACCGGTCGGATCAGATCCTCGGCCTTCTCCAATGGGACCATCACAGTCAGTTGTTCAGTTGCGATCTCGAGAATGAAGTAGTCGGTGCGTGAACCGTCGAAGGTCTTCTTAACCTTCTTCTTTATGGTGGCCGCACCGTGCTGTGGGTGCACCACCTTGTCCCCTACCGAGTATTTGGAAGCAGCTTGAGCCATAGACGGTGACGGAGTGTACAGCTCCGCTCGATCAATCGAGCACTGGCTCCCACTCGTGGGCTGCCAGCTCGAGTCGTCTGAAGAACCCTCGAAGCTGCTCAGCCCTCGTACCGCCGACACCTTCAACCCTTGTCAGCTGTACTTCTGAGGCAGCGAGAAGCTTCGTCACCGAGCCGAAATGCCTGACGATGTCCTCACGAACGCTCTCGGGAAGCCTGGCGACGTGTGAGAGGAGTCGGTGACCCCGGCCGTCAGCCTCGTCATCGAGGTCAGAGAATCCAAGCTCTTTGGCCACCCGGGGTGCGTCGTCGACTTCGGTGGCCGTGAGGTCCGAAAGAGCCCTCATCGCCTTGTCGACCGAGTTCGATCGCAAAGGCTTCAAGTAGTCGCTGAGTACGAGCCGTTCCAACTCCTCGACACCAGTCAGAAGGTCATTCAACTGCAGCCCTGCGATCAGTCCCTCCTCGCCCAAGGTGCGAGTTCGGCCCCGGATCACCTTGCCGAGACGAAGAGCAAGCTCGGCCCGCTGCAGCACCGTGACCACAGCCCGGTAGCTGACAAGTCCGGTCACTTCGAGACGACCGAGCCGGTTTTCGGCTTCATCGAGCCGACTCCGGAGACGCTCCAGGGACTGCAACTCCTGATTGATATGGGCTGACACCTCGGTCGGTGAGACCAGTTCGATCTTGTGATCGCCATAAAAGAGCGTTGCGACCCGACGACCCTCGCTCACCGCCACCACCGGGGTCCCTGTCTCCACCGCAAGTCGCTCGGCGGTTCGATGCCTCGCCCCGGTCTCGTCCGTTGCGATCGTCCCGTCAGGGATGAAGTGGACGTTGGCCTCCAGGATGTTGTTCCAGGTGTCGTCGAGGATGATTCCACCGTCCATCTTCGACAGCTCGGAAAGTCGCGCCGGCGTGAAGGGAGAATTGACCAGCTTGAACCCGCCTGAGCTCGCTGCTGCCACCTTTGGGTTCGACCCGAGCACGACAAGACCACCCTTACCCTGCTGGATGACTCGTTCCAATGCCGTTCTGAGAGAGGTACCCGGAGCTAGGCGCTCGAGGGTCTCATATATCGATGGACCACCCACGGGGTCAGGCTATCACCATCAGCTACAGACCAGCCCTTCCCAGGGCGTCGGCGAGTCTCATCGGCTCACCGCTGCCAGGAGCCAGAAGCCGGTCGAGACCCATGCGTTGCAGCTCGTCACGACGCCTCGCTTCAAATGGGACCGCACGTACCTCCCCCGCCAAACCGACCTCACCGAACGCAGCGAGCCGACCGAGCGGTGTGTCGGTGGCTGAGGATGCCAGAGCCAGCGCCACTGGTAGGTCGCAACCCGGTTCGTCGAGCCTCCACCCACCGACGACATTCACGTAGACGTCGCGGTCGTAGAGTTTCACGCGGGCGTGACGGTCGAGAACGGCTATCACCTGGTTGACCCGCGCTTGGTCCAGCCCACGGACCGATCGGCGTGGTTGAGGATTGTTGGTTGGTGCGACCAGGGCCTGTATCTCAACGAGAATCGACCGCCGACCCTCCACTGCCGGATACACAACTGTTCCCGGAACGTCCGTCTCCCAACCGTCCAGGAACACCTTCGATGGGTCCTCGACCTCGATCAGTCCCTCGCTCTGCATGTCGAACATTCCGGAGACGTTGGTGCCGCCAAACCGGTTCTTGTTGCTCCTCAGCACCCGGAAGCCACGGTCGGGATCACCTTCGAGATAGAGCACCACATCGACCATGTGCTCGAGAATCTTGGGTCCTGCAAGGCCCCCTTCTTTGGTCACGTGACCGACCAAGACGACCACAACACCTGACGTTTTGGCGAGTCGAATGAGTCGAGCGGCGCTCTCACGCACCTGGGCGACGCCACCGGGTGCTGAACTGATCTCCGGCACGCCAACTGTCTGAATCGAGTCGACAACGAGCACCGCCGGGCGTGATTTCTCCACGACAGCAACGATGGCGTCTACATCGTCGTCCGAGACCAGAACGACGTCTCCTGAACCGACGCCAATGCGCTCCGCTCGCATCGCAACTTGCTGGGCGGATTCCTCAGCACTGGCCATCACGACTGACGCTCCTTGACTACCCAAGCCACCAGCGAGTTGAAGCAGAAGCGTTGACTTGCCCACGCCCGGTTCGCCACCCAGCAACACAACCGAGCCATGGACCAGCCCTCCGCCAAGCACTCGGTCCACCTCGTGCCACCCGGTGACTAGCCGATCCGTTTGTTCCGAGGAGGCCTCTTTTATTGTCACGGGCCGTAGGGAGCGGCTACTTTTAGAGACGGAGGCACCGTGTTCGGTCAGCGGGTCGTCGGATCCACATTGCGGACAGAACCCCATCCATTTGGATGATTTGTACCCGCAGTTGTCGCAACCGAATGTGGAAGAAGCGGCCATTTAGAGTTAACGATTGCTTCGTCGTAGTGCGAAAATCAATACCCCCAGGAGGACAGCCAGGACAAACAGTCCACCCAGGACCGAAGCCAGGGTCCACGGTTCGTACGTCCTCAAGGCCACGATCAGCATGCCGTGGCACAATAACCCTGAAGGAGGGATGTGGCTTCACAGACATGTGAGCATTGCGGTGCCAGCGTGCCCGCCGATGAGCAGTTTTGCCCGTCGTGCGGGTCGTTCATGGACCCAATGAGCTCACCCTCCAGGCCCCGGCCCAAGCCGAGCGGCAACGTGATCTCGGTCAACTCCGACGGCGCCAATGGCAATGCCTACGAGGAGTTCTCCTTGGACACACCTCCGGAGAGCCCTGAAGCTGAGGAGGAGCCGCCCGAGGCATCGCCTCCATCTTCATCACGCACTGTCACGTGCCCTTCGTGTGGTGCAATCAACCCAGCCAACAACCGTCATTGCCAGGAGTGTGGTGCGCGTCTCGCGCAGGGACCGTTGCCGACTGCACCCAGACCGGCCGTCCAAGCCTCAGCCGGCGTCCGTGCCGCATTGGCGATCTCGGGTCTACTGCTTGGAGTGATCGTCATCGCCCTGCTCTTCAATACCTTCACGGACGGGGATCCTGAGCCCACGAGCACCACGGTCGCTCCCTCGACCACCGTTCCACCACCAGCCGAAGTGGGCCCGATCACGATCCTCGGCCAAACCTGTGAACCTGAGGGAATCGGGACCCTCCGATGCGCCAACCTGACCGACGGGAATCCTGACACCGAATTCCAGACCAGCTGGGCCGAGGTGCTTGAAGGTGACGGCGAAATCATCATCCGATTCACCTTCCCCGAACTGATGGCAATCAACGAGATCCGATGGACCAACATCGAGGACTCCACACGCTTCCGTCAGAACTACCGGGCTCGGGGCCTGGAATTGGTAAGCCAGGATTCAGTGACGACGGTGCCCTTCGAGCTTCAGGATCTGGCAGGGATTCAGACCTTCCGGTACTCGGCCCTCAATACGGCGCGGCTCGACATCCGAATCGTTTCGGCTTACAACGCAGAAGTCGTTGACGAGAACATCTTCGATGAGATCGCCGTCGCCGAGATCACGATCATCGGTCGGCCATCCTCACCGACGTCAAACACAGCCCCCAGCACGACCACCACGACGACAGCCCCGTAGGGTTATTGCTTGATGTAGGGCTGACCGTCGGCTGCGGGCGGTCTTGCTCCGCCAACCAAGCCAGCGACCACGATGACTGTCGCCACATAAGGCAACATCAGCATGAACTCTGAGGGAATGCCCGTGCCAAGAATGGCGACCTTCTGGGCCAGCGCGCCAGAGAAACCGAACACAAGACCGGCGGCCAAGGCGCCGAACGGCATCCATCTGCCAAAGATCATGGCGGCGAGTCCGATGAAACCGATGCCACCAGTCATGTTCTCCTCGAACCGGGAGATCTGGGCCAGGGCGAGGAAAGCGCCACCAAATCCTGCAATCAGGCCAGCGCTGATGACTGCTCGGTAGCGAGTCTTGATGACGTCGATTCCAAGTGTGTCAGCCGCCTTGGGATGCTCTCCTACCGACCGGACGCGGAGACCCCAGCGTGTCCTGAAGAGCCCGAAGTGGAGGGCAAACACCAACAGGAACGTGGCATAGACAAAGAAGGTGTGGTCGAAGAACATCGGCCCGATCACGGGGATATCCGCCAGAACCGGAATGCGCCACGAGGTGATCCGGGCGGGAGCGTTGAGGTCTTGAGCCTCGGAGAGGACACGACTGGCCAAGAACGACGTGAGACCCAACGCCAGAATGTTGATGACCACTCCAGCAATGATCTGGTCAACCCGGAATCTGATCGCTAGCCAAGCCAGCAGAGCGCCGAGCAGTGCCCCGATGACAAGTGCTCCACCCACGCCCGCCCAGGTCCCAAAGGCGCTGGAGAGCACCACAGCGACAAACGCAGCCGAGAGCAGCTGGCCTTCGATTCCAATGTTGATCACGCCGGACCGCTCTCCGACCAGGCCGGTCAACGCTCCCAGAGTGATCACGATCGACGAGATGACGGTCGAACGAAGCATGCCGACCATGCTGAAGGAGCTGTCGGCGCTTGCCCACGCAAGGAAAGCCAGCACGAACAGCAGGAGACCCACGCCAAGGGCGGCATTGGTCCACCGGAGGTTCTTTGCCCGGAGCCTGTCGACACCCAGTGCGAAGATCAGGACTGCGGCCACACCAGAGAACAGCCGGGAGTTGAAGCTGACGGAGACACCCTGAATCGTGTCGGTAGGCAGACTCAGGTTGAACGTCGAAGTTGCATCCGAGGGCACGCCGAACGAGAAGACTCCCAGGACCACGGCGGCGATCGCCAACAGGACGAAGCCGATTATCCGGGAGCGTCGGACGTCCCCGCTGGTCTGAACGACCTCGGGGATCTCGACCAACTCTTGGTTCTTCACTATGTCTGTCATGCGCCCCAGCTCGTTGTCACTTGAGTGGCTGCCGAATCGTCGTCGGCCTTGACCCGCCAGATCGCTCTGATCATGCCCGGAGCAGCGACGAAGATCACGATCAAAGCCTGGAGAACCACGACGAGATCGATCGGGACCTGGGCCGCTCCCTGCATCTCACGGCCACCTGCAGTCAACGCTCCGAACAGCAGCGCTGCCCACATGACGCCGACCGGGTTCGACCTTCCCAGCAACGCCACAGTGATTGCGTCGAACCCAACTGCTCCAGCGAGCGAGGGAGTCGCCTTGTACGGATCCAGACCCATGAGTTGGTTGGCACCGGCGGCACCGGCGAGGCCACCGGCGATGGCCATGACTGCAGTGATCACGAGAGCGACCTTCATACCTGCGTACGACCCAGCGTGAGGGTTGGAACCGACAGCCCTGAACTCGAATCCAGGAGAACTTCGATAGAGCAACCAGTGCACACCCGCCACCGCCAGAAGCGCAATGAGGAACCCAATGGTGACCCGGTACTCCTCGCCAAACAGCTTCGGCAGTTGAGCCGTCTCTTGGATCGCGGCTGACACCGGGTTGTTGCGCCCGGGATCCTGCAGACCTTCTGTTGTAAGAATCCACTGAACGAAGAACAGCGCGATGAAGTTGAACATGATGGTCGTGATCACCTCATGAGCGCCGGTCCTCGCCTTGAGGAGACCGGTTAGCCCGCCCCAGATCAAACCGCCGATGATGCCTGCGGCCAGGGTCAGGGGGATATGGAGAAATGCTGGAGCAGTCAGGTAGATGCCCACGTAGGCAGCGAGGATCGAGCCCATCAGCATCTGACCTTGTGCGCCGATGTTGAAGAGACCCGCCTGGAATCCCAGCGCAACACCCAAACCGGCAAGCAACAGAGGTGTCGCCGCAAAGAGTGTCTCCGATATGGAGTTGACCGAGCCTATGGAGCCCCGGAACAGCGCAGCGTAGGAATCAACAACCTCAGACCACATGTTGGAAAGGGCTTGACCCGTATCGGTTCCCAGCAGCTGAAGGTTGTCGACGTCGGAGAACGCGATGATCACAGCGCCAATGACGAGGGCGGTGATCAACGCAAGGGTCGGAAGGAGCAGAGACCTCGCAACGGAGGTTCCGACACCGGTTGCCCTGTTCACCCAGTTCTGCTGTTCGCTCATTGACCAGACCCCAACATGGCCAGACCTATGTCGGTCACAGCGGCATCGGGTCCGAATTCCCCGGCCACCTTGCCGTGGAATAGGACGATGATCCGATCTGACAGGGCCCGTACTTCGTCAAGCTCGGAGGAGACAACAAGTACGGCTGCGCCAGCGTCCCGTTTGGCGACAATCTGGGAGTGGATGTACTCGATACTCCCTACGTCGATACCCCTTGTCGGCTGGGCTGCAATGACCAACTGGACATCGCGGTCAAACTCCCGGGCGACAATCACCTTCTGTTGATTCCCGCCGGACAGAGTGGAGACCGCGACCTCTGTCCCCGGCGTTCGCACGTCGTATTGCTCGACGAGCCTCTTGGCCGACTCTCTGGTGTACTCCCAGTCCATGACGATGCCCTTCGAGTAGGGCTCCTCGTAGTAGCTGTCGAGCACCATGTTCTCGGTGACAGTGAAGTTGAGGACGAGACCTGACTCCTGGCGATCTTCGGGAATGTGGGAGACACCCATGGAATGGAGTTCCCTTGGCGATGCGCTGGTGACTTCCTTCCCGGCAATAGTCACCTTCCCACCGACGACCTCACTCAGCCCGGTGATCCCTTCGATTAGCTCCGTCTGGCCGTTCCCCTGAACCCCGGCGACCCCAACGATCTCGCCGGCGCGGACCTCAAACGACACCTTGTCAACGGCCTTGACATTGCGATCGTCGAGTACCTCGAGATCCTGAACCGAGAGGACAACCTCTCCTGGATTGGCTTCGGCCTTGGGAACCTTGAGATCAACCGGACGGCCGACCATCAGGTCAGCGAGATCCTGCTGGGTCACATCTTGTGGGAGTACCTCGGCCACCGTCTTGCCAGAACGCATGACGACGATTCGATCAGCGACGTCGATGGCCTCGCCCAACTTGTGAGTGATGAACACGATGCCTTTGCCATCAGCTTTGAGGCCCTCGACTATCCCGAAGAAGTCATCGACCTCCTGCGGGGTGAGGACTGCCGTCGGCTCGTCGAACACCACAAAGCGAGCTTCACGATCGAGCACCTTGATGATCTCCACGCGCTGCTGAACACCGACGGAGATGTTCTCGATGAGTGCATCGGGGTCGACCGCCAGGTTGTATCGCTCAGAGATCTCCATGACGGTCTTGCGTGCTTGATCGCGATCGATCACTCCGCCGACGGTTGTGGGCTCGAGGCCAAGCACCACGTTCTCTGTCACGGTGAAGACGGGCACCAGCATGAAGTGTTGGTGAACCATTCCGATGCCCGCTGCGATGGCATCGGCCGAGGAATCGAAGACGAGCTCCTCTCCATCGACTTTGATGGTTCCCTCGTCCGCCGTGTACAGGCCGTACAGGATATTCATGAGAGTCGACTTGCCTGCACCGTTCTCGCCGAGGAGGGCAACAACTTCACCAGGGGCAAGACTCAGCGATACGTCGTCGTTGGCAACGACACCAGGGAAACGCTTGGTGATCCCACTCAGTTCGAGTGACAAGCGGTCCTCCACGATCTCATAGCTGAAGCACCTTAGAACGAAAGAGGGCCCCGGCGTGTGCCGGGCCCCTCTTTGTCGCTTGTTTGACTAGTGGTTAGCCGTTGATGTCCAGTGCGCCGGAGGCGATGTCGGCGAGGACTTGATCGACCTCAGCCTTCAGCTCGTCCGGAATCTGATCCTCAAAGGCGTTGTACGGGGACAGCCCGACACCCTCGTTCTCGAGAGTTCCGACCGTCACGCCCGGAGTCCACATGCCAGTGGCGTGGTCATGGAGAGAGCGTTCTACCTGAATGGCGATGCCCTTCTCAATCGTGACCAACCAGAGATCCTGGTACTCAGCCGGAGCGGCCAGGAAAGCATCCTGGTCGACACCAATCAGAGCGGCATCGATGCCACGGTCCTGGATCGCAGTACCGCACGGCAGGTTGATGGCACCACCAACCGGCAGGATGATGTCAGCGCCCTCATCGAGCTGCGACTCACAGGTCGCACGAACTGTCGGGTCAGCGGGGTCGAAGGTTCCGGTGAACACACCGTCCTGTGCATCGACATCCCAACCAATGACACGGACCTCAGTCCCATTCACTTCGTTGTAGTGGTTGACACCCTTGGTCCAGCCGTCCATGAAGATGGACACCGGTGGGATGTTGAGACCACCGTATGTGGCCACGATGCCGGACTCGGTCATACCTGCGGTCAGGTATCCAGCGGCAAAGGCAGCCTCATCGGTCTGGTAGATCAGGTCACGAACGTTTGCGACGTCTGTGACGAAGTCAACGATCGTGAACAGAACGTCAGGATTGTCGTTGGCGTACTGGATCGTCGCATCACCAAGCTCGAAACCAACGGTCACGATGTGCTCGGCACCCTGCGCCAGACACTGATCGAGGTTCGGCGCATAGTCAGCCTGCTCGTCGGACTCCAACAGAATCGGCTCACCCTCGACATCACCAGCAGCCTGGGCATCGAGAACACCCTGCCACGCGGCAGCGTTGAAGCTGCGATCGTCAACACCGGCGAGGTCGGTGACCAGACAGGTCACAACCGGATCCATCGCCATTTCACCCTCTGTGGTGGTGGTGTCTTCCATCGCCTCAGTGGTGGTGGTGTCGCCTTCCGCGGCCGTGGTTGTCGGATCCTCCGACGCCTCGGTCGTTGTGGTATCGCCACCATCGTCAGGTGAACAGGCCGCAAGGACCATGCCCAGCACCGCGAAGATCGCGAGATACCGCATGTAGCGTTTCACGCTTTGATTCCTCCGTAATTGCTAAGAAATGACCGGGCGCTCCGTCCCGGTCGACAGCCGAACGTTAGCGCTGTAGTTGCGGCAATGCGTGGTCGGAAAGGGTCAGAGACGGCCGATCCGCTCGACCAGAAGGTCGAAGAAGCCGTCGGAATCGATGTCATTCATGACAATTGCATTGGGCTCGTCGTCAGTAACTCCCCACCAGTCGATGACAGTCATCCCAAGGGTCGGCCCGGGTGCAATTTCCACTTCAAGCGGGACGTGTTTGCCCACAAAGAGGTCCGGTTGCAGCAGATAGGCGATGACCGTGGGGTCGTGCAGTGGCCCTCCAGGTAGCCCGTACTTCTCGATATCCCACCGGTCGTAGAAATCGAGCATCCCTGCGGTGGCTGTTCCTGCCGGCGTGCCGAGATCAGCGAAACGCTGAAGACGATCTTTGGTGGTCAAGGCCTTATGAGTGACGTCAAGCGGCATGAGCACGATCGGAATACCGCTGGAGAAGACCACATGAGCGGCGTGAGGGTCGACATAGATGTTGAACTCGGCGGTAGGAGTCGTGTTCCCACCTTCAAAGAACCCACCGCCCATAGAGACGACCTGCCCAATGTTCTCTTTGATCGAGGGATCCTTCACCAGAGCCAGGGCAACATTGGTCAGCGGGCCGAGGGTGCAGACCGTCACCTTCTCTGAGGAAGCCTTGACGATGTCGATGATCTTGTCGACGGCATGACCTTCCGCTTCTTCGATCGTCGGAGGGGGCAAGTCGGCTCCATCAAGACCTGTCGGTCCGTGTACGTACTCCGCCGTGATCAGCTCTTTCACCATCGGTCGGATTGAGCCTCGATAGACCGGCACTTCGGTTCGATTCGCCAACTCGACTAGGGCCAAAGAGTTGGTGACCGTCAGGTCGAGCGGCACGTTGCCGGCGACCGCGGTGATCGCCAGCACTTCGAGTTCCTCAGGTGAGGCGAGGGCGAGGAGGATGGCTACTGCGTCGTCCTGCCCCGGATCGGTATCGATGATGATTGGCTTGGCCATCTGGCGAGCGTATCAACGGTTGACGAGCGCCTCGACTTCGTCGCGGTACGGAATCGCTGACTGAGCACCGAGTTTGGTGACGGCAAGGCCTCCGGCAGCGGAGGCGATGACTGCGGCTTCGCGTATTCCCATGCCCTCGGCGAGGGAGGCGGCTAGGGCCCCAGCAAACGCATCACCCGCACCGGTTGTGTCGATCGGGTCGACTTCGAATGGGGCGATGTGGTGAGACTCTCCGTTGGCGACGAGCAATGCCCCCTCGCCGCCAAGGGTCACAACCACGTCACATGGAAGTCCGGTAGCCGCGCTTCCGACGTCGTCTGATCCGGTGAGCATCGCCAGCTCTCCCCTATTGGGAACAAGGATGTCGACGTGTTCGAGAAGACGCTGTGGCAGGTCGGATGCCGGAGCCGGAACCAGCACGAAACGCCCCTCGGTCATCTCAGCTGCAGCCATCACGGTTTCGATTGGAATCTCCAGTTGGGCGAGCACCACCCTCGCTTCCGCTATCAGATGCTCGTGCCTCTCGAGATGCCCCGGCGTCAATTGGAGGTTGGCGCCAAGACTGCCGACGATGCTGTTCTCGGCAGCGTCGTCGACTGTGATGACAGCTATTCCGGTGGAGGTATTCTCATCGACCCCGACTGCGGACGTGTCTATCCCCTCGCTCCGGAGATTGGCTGTGAGGTCCTGCCCGAAACCGTCATCCCCGACACGACCCACCATTGCCGTCCTGGCTCCCATGCGGGCGGCGGCCACAGCTTGGTTTGCCCCTTTGCCACCGGGCCCGAAGAAGTGATCAGACCCGACGATCGTCTCCCCCGGATCGGGAAACCGCGGTGTCCTCACGGTCACGTCTTGATTGATCGACCCGACAACAACAACATCCACCACCCAAAACCTACTTGGCATTCCTCAGGTTCAAGGTCTCGTATATGAGACGCACAGCCGAAGGAATGGCAGAAGGGTTCCCATCCGAATTCGGATTCGGCATTGTCCAGATATGGGAGATATCCGAGAAGTCATCAGCCATGCCCGAGCAAACGGTGGAATTCTGACGGTGCAGGAGGCCGCAGCGCTTGGTATGTCCAAGGCAACGTTCTACCGACGGGTCAACGAAGGGGTCTTCGTTCGAGTGGGTGACGGAGTCGTCGCACTGCCAGGCACGGCCACTCGTTCAGACATCGCGCTTCGCGCGGCAAACCGGGCACTTGGAGCGGTCGTCTCACATCAGTCGGCCGCTAAGGCTCACGGCCTCGGACCGATCGCAGACCACACGCCCTCAGTGACCGTGACTCATCGCGGAAGCAACCGATTCGAAGGAGTTGTAGTCCATCAATCCACAGATCTCCTTCCTGCACATGTCGAGGATGTGAATGGGCTGAGAACCACCAACGTGGTGCGCACAACGGTGGATCTCGCACAAGTGCTCCGACCCAATCGGCTGGCACGCGTCGTCGACAACGCACTCGCCTCAAGGGCTATCGAACTGGAAGAGCTCGCAAGTATGCAGCAAGCCCTGACTCGGAGAGGCAAACCAGGAATGAGGAACCTGAGAACGGTAATTGAGAGTCGTGCCGGGCAACCGGCACTCAAGACGTCAGAGCTAGAGGCGGAACTCATCGACTTGATCGACAGGGTCGGGCTTCCGGAACCTGTCCGCGAGTTTCACGCTCCCTGGCTGAAGCCGATCGATGGCAGAGTTGATCTCGCTTACATCGACAGCCGAGTCATCATCGAGGCGGACGGTCGACGGTGGCACACCCTCTTCGATGCTTTTGAAATCGACCGCCGTCGTGACAATGCCGCGCAGCTAGCCGGATGGGTCGTATTGCGATTCACGTGGCGAATGATCCGAGAAGAGCCGTCGTCAGTCGCAGGAACAATCAGAAGCGCCCTTGAGGCTCGGAAGGTCCATTCTGCCGGCCCACAGTCTCATATCTGAGACTCACAACCTGAGGAACGGATATAGCGGGGCGGGGGTTATTCGGCGAGTGGGAGCCGGTCCCTGTCCATTTCAACGAACTCGACCAGGGTTGGGTCGGTCACGCCGGCGAACTCCCAATGCCAGGGTTCCTCGGTCTTCTTCCCACAGTGCGCCCACGCGGGGTGGACCCAGCCGAATCGGTGGGCGTTGTTCTTCAGCCAGTGGAAATCATCCGAGTAGCACGAGAGGATCCCTCGACTGGTCTTGAAGTCAATCGCCCTACCCCATCCATGGAACGACTTGCCAGCCGGTGCGGTCGGTGGACCCGAACAGATCCGCACTTTCTTCACTCCACTGGAACCGGGGCTTGCCGACGCCGGAACCTCGGTCCATGGGCAGCGGCGGTTGTAAGCGGCATCCTGCTCACCGTACGTGCGATAGCAGTCTTCAGTTCGGAGCCTGACCCCATCCCGCTCGGCAGCTTCGTACATGAGCGCATACATGTAGGCGGCATCGCGCTCGAGAAGACATCCGCGGAACGAGAGCATCCGATCGGGGTCCATATGCCCGTTCACGTAGCCGGCAGCCTTCAGGTCGTCGTCGTATCCCTTGTCGCCAGCAACGATGTACTCGGGCTCGGCAACGGGACCGAGGCCGGTGGTCAACAACACTAAGAGCGCGAAAACTTTTGTCATGGGCGGTACGCCCATGTATTTCGGCCCGTTCCGGCCTCCGCTTTAGAGCAGGATTACTCCTGTCCGGCGAGCTCCACCGGAGGAGTGTCAGGGGAGGTGATCCCCTCGAAGGTCAGCTCCTCGTTCTCCTCGTCGAGACCAACCAGGATTGTCATCCCAGCCTTGTACTCGCCAAGCAAGACACGCTCCGAAAGGGGGTCTTCGAGCAGACGCTGAATCTCCCGACGCAAGGGCCTTGCACCGAACTCGGGGTCGTAACCCCGGC
This sequence comes from Acidimicrobiia bacterium, assembly GCA_028284765.1. Classification (GTDB taxonomy): domain Bacteria; phylum Actinomycetota; class Acidimicrobiia; order Spongiisociales; family ZC4RG35; genus JANQRA01. The sequence continues at coordinate 113,654 of JANQRA010000018.1, read as the reverse complement.
TCCCGAGGAACTCTTTGGCGTCGTCCGTCAGCGCGATGTCGAGATGCTGACTCTCCAGCTGCTCCCGGACCCGCTCAAGCATCAGATCGACGATCTGCTTCAGCTCGTCCATCGTCAGCTCGTGGAAGACGATGATCTCGTCGAGACGGTTGATGAACTCAGGCCTGAAGTTCTTCTTCAGTTCTTCGGTGACCCGCTCCTTCATGTACTCGTACGACACCTCTTCGTCCGCGACGTGGAACCCGACAGCCTTCTTGTGGATGTCCCTGGTCCCGAGGTTCGAGGTCATGATGATGACAGTGTTCTTGAAGTCCACACTGCGACCCTGCGCATCCGTGAGACGACCCTCCTCCAAGATCTGGAGCAATGTGTTGAACACATCTGGGTGGGCCTTTTCGATCTCATCGAACAGAACCACTGAGAACGGCTTGCGACGAACTGCCTCGGTGAGCTGGCCACCCTCGTCGTAACCGACGTATCCCGGTGGGGAGCCAACAAGACGACTCACCGTGTGCTTTTCCATGTACTCAGACATGTCGAGCTGGATCAGTGAGTCTTCCTGCCCGAACAGGAACTCCGTCAGCGCCTTCGCTGTCTCAGTCTTCCCGACGCCTGATGGGCCGAGGAAAATGAACGAACCTGATGGACGTCGTGGGTCTTTGAGTCCGGCACGGGTCCTGCGGATTGCTTTGGACACCGCCGTTATGGCGTCTTCCTGGCCGATGATCCGCTTGTGCAGCTCACCTTCCATGTTGACCAACCGAGCGGTCTCTTCTTCGGTGAGACGGTGGACTGGGATCCCCGTCCATTGGGCGAGCACTTCGGCGATCTCTTCTTCGTCGATCACCCAACCGTCGCCTTCGGCACTCGATTCGTGCTCGGTGCGTTCAACGAGTAGCAGACGCTCCTCGTCCCGAAGGGTGGCTGCCTTCTCGTAGTTCTCGGACCCAACGGCCTCGCCTTTGTCCTTGCGGACATCAGCCAGCTTGCTGTCGATGTCCTGAATCTCAGGCACGTCGCTCTTGCGGTGGATTCGCATTCTCGACCCGGCCTCATCGATCAGATCGATCGCCTTGTCGGGAAGGAACCGGTCAGCCAGATAGCGATCAGCAAGGTTGGCCGCTGAAACAATGGCCTGGTCTGTGAATCGCACCGAGTGATGCTCCTCGTAGCGATCCTTGAGACCCATCAGAATGTCGATCGTGTCGGTGAGCGATGGCTCCTCGACCTGGATCGGCTGGAATCTCCGTTCAAGCGCTGAGTCCTTCTCCAGGTACTTGCGGTACTCTTCCAGCGTGGTCGCTCCGACCGTCTGGAGCTCGCCACGGGCGAGCATCGGCTTGAGAATAGATGCGGCGTCGATGGCGCCTTCAGCGGCACCGGCGCCAACCAAGGTGTGAATCTCGTCGATGAACAGGATGATGTCGCCTCGACTCTTGATCTCTTTGAGGACTTTCTTGAGCCGCTCTTCAAAGTCACCGCGGTAGCGGGACCCTGCGACCAGAGCGCCGAGGTCGAGCGTGTAGAGGTTCTTACCCCTCAGATTCTCCGGAACATCGTCGGCGATGATCCGCTGGGCAAGACCTTCGACGATGGCGGTCTTCCCAACACCGGGCTCACCGATCAGAACCGGATTGTTCTTCGTCCGACGGGAGAGGATCTGCATGACCCGCTCGGTCTCACGCCCACGACCAATGATCGGGTCGAGTGACCCATCACGAGCCGCCTGAGTGAGATTGCGTCCGAACTGATCGAGAACAGTCGATCCGGACGATGAAGATTCCCGACCACCCGAACCGGCAGTCTTGGGCTGCTGCTCTTCGGACCCACCCGGACCCGAAAGAAGCTGAATGACGGTCTGGCGAACCTTCTGCAGCTCAGCTCCGAGCTGCTGCAGCACCTGAGCGGCGACACCTTCACCCTCCCGGATCAAACCGAGAAGGATGTGTTCGGTTCCTATGTAATTGTGACCGAGCTGGAGTGCTTCACGAAGTGAAAGCTCCAGGACCTTCTTCGCACGCGGGGTGAATGGGATGTGCCCAGAGGGCGACTGCTGTCCCTGCCCGATGATTTTGACCACTTCATCGCGCACGGAGGCAAGATCGATATCGAGACTTTCGAGGGCCTGGGCGGCAATTCCTTCTCCCTCGTTGAGCAATCCGAGGAGGATGTGCTCGGTTCCTATGTAATTGTGATTGAGGAAACGGGCCTCTTCCTGGGCCAGTACAACGACCCTCCGAGCCCGATCCGTAAAGCGCTCAAACACTCGCTTCTCCTAAACCTGGCATATGCAATTTTACCACTGGCCGGGGAGACAACCGGACCCCGACTCTCAGCGTTCCGTTTCGTAATACCATCGTCACCAATGGAAGACCTCCAAAGCCTTGTCAGTATTCCCCGAATCTGGGAAAAACTGGGGGTTGTCGAAGAACGCCTGCTCGAAGCATCGACGGCTGACGACGCCTACCTGACGAAGATCGCCCAACACCTACTGCTTGCCGGCGGCAAGAGATTCCGTCCCCTCCTTGCCCTTCTTGCAGCCGAGTTCGGCGAGGCCGACGACCACCGCCCAGTAGAGGCAGGTGTTTCTGTCGAGTTGATCCACGTCGGTTCGCTGTACCACGACGATGTCATTGACGAAGCGGACACCCGACGTGGAGCGAGCTCCGCCAACGCCAACTGGACCAACACCGTGGCGATCCTCGCCGGAGACTTCCTCATGGCTCGTGCGTCCGAAGTCGCTGCGACCCACCTAAGCCAGGAGTCGGTCCGCCTTCTCGCATCGACATACGCCGAGCTGGTGGAGGGGCAGACCAGAGAGCTACAGCTGGCCGACGATCTGACGCACTCGTTGGAGGAATACCAGCAAGTCATCGGTGGGAAGACCGCCTCGCTCATACGGACTTCAGCCCGGCTTGGGGCCATGGCGGCCGACGCAGACAAACCCACGGTCGAAGCACTTTCGACCTGGGCGTGGGAGGTCGGCATGGTCTTCCAAATCGCCGACGACGCCCTCGACCTCGTGGCAGACGAAGAGACGATCGGCAAGCCAGCGGGATCTGACATTCGTGAGGGAACCTTCACAGGACCCGTATTGCGTGCAGTACGCGGACCGCAAGGAGACAGGGTGGTCGAACTCCTGAGCTCGGGCAGGCCCTATTCGGATGAGACGGTCAACGAAGTGATTTCGATCGTGCGCGAAGGCGGGTTCATCGACATTGCCCTGGAGACTGCGAAGTCGAGACTGAAGATCGCAGATTCCGCCTTGCTCACACTGCCCAAGTCGAAGCCACGGGAGATCCTCGAGGATTTGGGGGGCTATCTCCTCCGACGCGTGGAGAGCGCCCGAGTTTGACTCTCAGCTCTGCTCGGGGCGCAGGGTCGGAAACAGAATCACCTCTCGAATGTGAGCCTGGTCGGTGAGCAACATCACAAGTCGGTCCACGCCGATTCCCAGCCCCCCCGTTGGGGGCAAGCCGTATTCGAGAGCGAGTAGGTAGTCCTCGTCGACTGGGTGCGCCTCAGCATCTCCAGCACTCTTCGCTGCGGCCTGTGCCTCGAACCGGGACCGCTGATCGTCAGGATCGTTCAGCTCGGAGAAGGCGTTGCAGTATTCGGCTCCCGCAATCACCAACTCGAACCGTTCTGTCATGCGTGGGTCTTCTCGGCTCGAACGCGAGAGAGGTGACACTTCTGTGGGGAAGTCAGTAACAAACGTCGGCTGCCAAATCTCTCGATAAGCCAGCTCGTAGAGCTCAAACATGAGTTTCGACGAGGACGCGCCCTCAGGAGCCGTCCCGCCTTTCGACTCCAGATGACGTCGCAACACAGCCGCATCGGAGTCGATCGAAACCTCCTCCCCAACGAAATCCGAGACGAGTTCCGTGAGGGTCGTGACCGCAAACGGCCGGGCAAATGAGAGGCTCCTGCCTTGATATGACATTTTTTCGCCTCCTGTTGCGGCTAGCGCAACACCGTTGAAGACCTCTTCCATCAGCAACTGGATGTCGGAGTAGTCAGCGAAGGCTTGGTAGGCCTCGAGCATCGTGAACTCCGGGTTGTGAGTGGAGTCCACACCCTCGTTGCGGAAAATCCTGCCGATCTCGAACACCCGCTCCAGGCCGCCAACCACCAGCCTCTTGAGATACAGCTCGGTGGCGATTCGGAGGTGCATTTCGAGGTCGAGGGCGTTGTGATGTGTCTCGAAGGATCGCGCAAGCGCACCCGTTGCCTGGCCAAGGAGCACTGGTGTTTCCACTTCCACGAATCCGCGCTGCTCGAACTGTCTCCGCAACTCTGAGATGACCTTGGCTCTTGTGATTGCCACGTCGCGAGCCTCGTCATTAACCATTAGGTCCAGATATCGGCGGCGACTCCGCGACTCGACGTCAGTTAGGCCATGGAACTTGTCCGGAAGCGGCCGCAAAGACTTCTGAAGGAGAATCAGCTCGTCGACTTTGACGCTCAGCTCACCCTTCCGGGTAGTCATCACGACACCTGACGCACCCAGCCAGTCACCGAGGTCCAAGTCCCCAAACTGGGCGGCGATCTCATCGCCGGCTGTGTTCTTCTCCACGAACAGCTGGATAGTTCCGGTCATGTCTCGGAGGGTGCCGAACTGGAGTTTTCCAAACGACCGTTTCAGCATGAGACGCCCGGCCACCGTCACTCGATCATCCGTCTCCTGCCCAGGCGCGAGGTCGCCATGAATATCAGCAATCTCCGATGCGAGGTGGGTTCGATCGAAGCGGTGCGGATAGCCGCCACTAGCCAACACGGCATCGTGTTTTTCGCGCCGTGCCTTCAGAAGCTCTTCTGTATTCGTCTCTTGCTGCTGGTCTGTCATCCGATCGACTCGATCATGGCATGGCCGACAGGGTGCTATGCGATTCCAGGAGAATGCCTCGATCGGCCGTAACGATCGAACCCTCTATATCGAACGCCACGTTGTCGATGAGCCGAACTTCACCAAGGTTGGCCGCTACAGCCAAAACGGCTGGCTCGTCCAGTGTCTCAATTGGCTTCATGGTGGCTTGCGAGGCCAACTTGACGTAGTCGACATCGAGAGACTTCATCGACCTCATCGCGGTCGCCTCCAACCGCTCACCCCGACGCTCACCGGCGTCGACCTGCTCGGCGGCCTGGAACAGACCTCGAGATATCGCTAGGGAGGCCTCACGGTCCATGCGGTCGAGCCGAACGTTCCGGCTGGAAAGGGCTAACCCGTCAGGCTCTCTCACCACCGGTGCCTGGACTATCTCGATCGGGAATCGAAGGTCCCTGACCATCGCTCTCAGCACAGTCACCTGCTGTGCATCTTTGCGACCGAACATGGCCAGGTCGGGGTTGAGGCCTGCGAACAGCTTGGCTACCACGGTCGCAACTCCGACGAAGTGGCCCGGCCGGTGCCGACCCTCCATCTCGTCGGTGACGCCCGCCACCGACACGGTTGTGATCGACGGACCCGGGTAGACCTCCTCTTCAGCTGGGGCAAACAGGATGTCGGTCCCGTGCTCTTCGGCCAGTGCTGCGTCTCGCTCTTCGTTCCTCGGATAGGCAGCAAAGTCGTCGGACTGATCGAATTGGGTGGGGTTGACGAACAACGACACCACCAGCGTGTCGCACTTTTCTCTGAGCAGGTCCATGAGAGCGAGGTGACCTTCGTGGAAGTACCCCAGCGTCGGCAGCAGCCCAACCCGCCCTTCGTAGCCCGCGCGGGTCTCGGCAAAGGTCCTCGCTATCTCCATTGGTGCAGATCCTCTTCACGTCCGGCTCGGATGGCAGTCGCCTCGGCCATCAACGCGAACTGGCGACCCACGTGTTGGGAGACCTCCTTCGCAGCCGCCAGGTGACCGACAACGGTCTCGATATCGCCACGCGCAATCGGCCCGGTGAGCGAAGCCCACGCTCCTTCGCTGAAGACGTTGGCAACTGCTCGCTCGACGAGCGGTCTGGAGACTCGGGGATCTATGCCTGCGGACTCGAATAGGTCTGCCGAGACCGCAAGCGAAGTCACCACGAAGTTGGCCGCTGCCGCTGCAGCCGCGTGATATGCGGGGCGGGATGAGTCATCCAACTCGAATGGAAACATCCCGAGCGAGGTGGCGAGATGGGTGAGCGTGTCTACCGCCAGAGGATCACCGCCGATCCCCACGTAGGCGCCGGTTAGTGCTGCTGCGCCCCGTTCAGCATCTGGCAGAGACTGCAACGGATGAAAACCACCAGTGGCTATGTCGTCTTCGTGGAACGGGCTCAAGGCCGACAACGGCACAAACCCCGACATGTGGGCTACCACGGGTATCGACTGTGAGTGAGGCGCTAGGCGTTCCGAGACTTCGCTGATTGAATCATCACTGACGGCGATCAGTAGCAGGTCTGCCTCAGGCAGGGCCTCATCCCAGTTGAACGATGGCCAGGAATCTGACTGGGAGCGGCTGAGCACACCGACGATCTCATGGTCTGCTCGCTGGGCGGCTAGACCCACGGAGCTACCAGCCCTACCAGGGCCAGCAATAATCAATCGGATTGGGGGACTCCTCGCACGGCGGCGAGGCTAGCTACATGTCCTGCTCATCCTCGATCTGGTTCGGTGTGATCACCGGCCAGTTCGAATCCATGTCTGCCTTCTCGGAGCGGTAGGAACCCCGCCGCTTCCAAAACTTCGTCTTCCAGACTCGGTATCGACGCTTCTCAGGCTCGGCGTGGCTATGAGGGTTTTCCTGTTTCCTGGTTCGCCGATCCTCTGGCAGCACCACTTCGTCTGCGTCATCAAAGGTGTGCAGCATCTGGTTCGCAGCGTGTCTGTTTGCGCGGTGCTGCTTCTTGCGCTCGTCCCGGCTGGGTCTGCTCTCGTCGTAGCCGGGGATGTCCTGGCGATTTGCTCGCGACCTTTTGGCCAATTCGTACCTCCTGCGTGAACTCTTACATCAGATATTCAGCAGAAAGGCGGGTCGCGCCCATGCACCATTCCCCGAACCTAGCAGTCGGCGCGATTTGCTGGCTAGGGCCAAAGGTCAGACAACGAAAGGCACTATTCGATGTCGAACCCGCTCCATGTACGCTCGATATCCCGGGTAAGCCATTCGGAGATGACGCTCTTCGAAACCTGATTTGACCCAGAAGAACGGAATCAGCGCAAGAGAAACGGCCACTGCCCATGGACTTGAGACAGCCAAGCCCACTCCAACCATGAGGAGAATGACACCGCCATAGATCGGGTGGCGGACGAACGAGAACGGGCCACCTGTGACCAGAACAGCATCTTTGCGAGGCACCGGATTCGGAGTCAAAGCACCGCCAAGTGCGTCTGAAGCCCACAGCGCGAGGACCGCCCCGGCCAATGCCAGGACGACTCCGAACCCCTCGATCAATCCGAACCCTGCGAGGTCGCCGCCGAAGAAGATGGCAACTGCAGCAGCAGCCACGAGAGCAAACTGGATTGCTACCAACACCCAGCCTTTGCTTCGTTGGTCGTCCAGCCAGCCCCTGCCCAATGATTCGACTCCGTCGTGTGGTAGCTCTGCAAGCGCCGCGCGAGCACTGAGGTCATCGCCAACGACCGCTTCGGCCCACACTTCGCCGAGCGGCCTCAGCACGAACTCACGCTCTTTGGCCCGAGGATGAGGAACGGTGAGGTCCGGTGAGTCGAGCGGGTCGCCGGAGTAAGCCACGATGTCGAGGTCCAGTGTCCGGGGCCCCCAGCGAACACTTCGCTCCCTGCTGGCTTTGTTCTCGATTTGCTGCAGCTCTCCAAGCATGTCGAGTGGTGCCAGGTCCGAATTGACCACCGCAATTGCGTTCAGGAACGGTCCTTGTTCTGGCCCTCCAACAGGCTCGGTCTCATAGAGCGAGGAGACGCTCAGATCTGAGCCAAGCTCCTCTATGGAAGCGACCGCATCACGGAGATACTGAAGTCGATCACCCAGGTTCGACCCGAGGCTGATCGCATATTTGTGCGACCAACTCGACATCGAATCATCGAGTCCGTTCGATGGTCACTGCCACATCGTCGAAGACGAGATCGATCGGTGCCTCAGGCTTGTGAATCGTCACGATCGTCTTCGTGACAAGATCATGAGACAGAACAACGTCCGCCACTCTGGAAGCAACAGTCTCGATCAGCTTGTGGGACTCGGACCCAACGACCTCGCGAACCTCAAGGGCCAACTCGCCATAGTCGAGTGTCTTCGTGAGATCGTCTGACGCGGCAGCGTCGGTGGTGTCGAGAAACGCCGTGACGTCGACCCGGAACACCTGCGCGGTCTCCTGCTCGCTTTGAAGAACCCCGTGCCTGGCGAGCACTTCGACCCCTTTCAGGTCGATCCTGTCGGTCAATTGCCCGCCGCTTCGGGGATCAGAGACCTGCCTTCAGGTCCCAGAGCACGCCCGAGGATCTGTTGGATCACCGCAAGGGCGAGGATCGGATCATCGACCAGACCGGAGCTGACCAGATATCCACCGAGCAAGCCGCCCATGGTGTCGTCGATGGTCTCTCGATGGATCAACACGCGGGCGTGATTTCGAGCCAGCGCCTGGTCGAGGGTCGCAAAGAATCGATCAACATCTCGATCGTCGAGAGGAATGGCCATCGGAACCGAGTATGTGGCGATGCCGGCCTGTCGATAAGCAGCGAGGTTCTGATTGCTGGGAAGCATCGAGACGATCGTGTTGATCTCCGCCTCTTCGACGAGCCAGGTGATCTCTTCTTCCCGTCTGACTTTTCGGTGTTGAAAACCCGAACCACCAACCCGTTCGGAGACCGCTAGACGATCATTGATGACCCAAGTGAACCCACGCGGTTTGAGCCCGGCGACCATTCTTCCCATCGCCGCTGACAATAGCCGTGTGTCGTGCTGGCGCGAATCGAGAATCGCGGTGTTTAACGGGTACCGAAGAGCAGCGACATGGCCTCTGCCCTCGTTGCAGGGTTGGTCTCCATCACGCCACGTACAGCCGACGTCACCGTTCGGGCTCCGGCCTTCTTCACACCACGCATCGACATGCAGAGGTGCTCCGCTTCGACCACCACGAGAACCCCGAGAGGATCCAGCCTTTCGGTGAGACAGTTGGCTACCTGGGCGGTCAATCGCTCCTGCATCTGCGGTCTACGAGCAAACCCCTCGACCAGTCTCGCCAGCTTCGAGAGCCCGGTGACTCGCCCGCTGGGCATGTAGGCGACGTGAGCTTGGCCATGGAAGGGCACGAAGTGGTGCTCACACATCGAGTAGAACGGGATCTCCCGCACCATCACGATCTCCTGATAGTGCTCCTCACCAAAAAAGGCGTCGACCACGTCCCCCGGCTCAGAGTGAAGACCCTCAAACACTTCCTCGTAAAAACGCGCAACACGCGCCGGGGTTTCGATAAGGCCCTCACGAGTGGCGTCCTCGCCGAGTGCCTCGATGATCTCCCTAACGGCCTTCTCAATCCGGCCCTTGTCTATGCCACTCATCCCCAAGGGAAACTACGCCACTTCCTCTTCTATTTCCTACGAACCCTCGGTTCTAACCTCGCCTAGCGAAGGCAGGAACTCAGGGTACGCAAATTGGGGGTTGACAGTGATGCCAGCTTGACTGTATGGTGACATCATGATGACATCACAAAGGTGTCATCGCGACACTAAGGACATACGATGTTGATCACGATGAGACCGGACCAGGTCCAGACGATCATGGAGCAGCGGATCCGGCACTACAAGCCCCGCACCCGCTAATGCAGTTTTTTCAAGCAATCAACAACCTGGAGGCTGCGGTCGAGACCCAGCTGAACGTGGCCGGGCCTGAGATCGCAGCCGCCGGGACCCAGTTGATGGCAGCACTGAAGCCAGCCATCAACCAGACCATGATGGACATCGTCTCGATGGCCGTCACCGAGATTTCGAGCCAACTCGAGACCAAGACCGTCGACATCCGCCTCGTGGACGGTGAGCCAGAGCTTGTTGTGAATGACGACCCATCTCGGGTTCCTCCTCCCCCACCTCCTCCTCCCCCTGGAGCCGAGCACGGCGAAGCCCGCATCACTCTCCGCCTCCCCGAATACCTGAAGGACCTGATCAATGAGGCAGCCAGCGAGTCTGGTGTGTCGATCAACTCCTACGTCGCCGACACGCTCAGCCAGAACGCGACCAAGAAGCAACGCAAACCTGGCACCCGCCACCGGACCACCATCGAACTGTGATTGAAGAGACATTCTCCGTCGAAGAGAACCCCAACCTCGATGTCCGAATCCCCGTAGGGAGGATCGAGATTCGCGAGTCGAAGACGGGTCAGGTGAGGGTGAAGGTCGACACCAGGGACCCCGGCCTATACGTCGAGCAGCGAGGCAACACGATCGTGGTTGCTTCCGACAAGGAAGGCTCGTTCATCACAAGAAGCACTTCTTACGTCGAGATCGAAACGCCTTCTGGCTCGGACGCCTATCTGGGAGCAGCATCGGCGCGAATAGAGACCCTGGTTCCCCTTGGCGACGTCGAGATCAAGTCTGCTTCTGGCGACGTCGAAGTCGAAGAAGCCGACAGCCTCAGGGTCAAGAGCGCCAGCGGCAACCTGCGTGTCGGCTGGGTCAAAGACCGCCTACTCTTCACCTCGGCGTCCGGTGACCTGAAGGTCAACAAGAGCGAGGGAAGCAACACAGCAGCTTCCACCGCCTCGGGCAACGTTCGCATCGAGGAGAGCAACGCCAGCCTCGACGTCAACACGGTATCCGGGAACCTTCGGGTCAACCGCTACGAAGGTCCAAGGGCCAATCTCAAGTCGATGTCAGGCAGCATGGTCGTCTGCATTCCCGCAGGCACCTCGATCGACCTCGATGTGAGCCTCTTGTCGGGTTCGCTTCGACTCCCTAAGCCCGAAGAGACCAAGACTCCGGTCGAGCGTTCGATGAGCCTCAGAGCGAAGTCCGTTTCAGGCGACCTGAAGATCAAGAGGATCTGACCGATCCCCTAACCTCGCACCATGGGCACTTCCGTGGTGATAGCTGAGGATGCCTACATCGTGCGCGAAGGCGTTCGGATGCTTCTCGAAGACGGCGGCTACGACCTGAAGGCAGCTGCCGAGAACTATCACGAGTTGATGGATGCGGTCGCCGCCCACTCCCCTGACGTCGTGATAACCGACATTCGTATGCCGCCTACCGGCACAAACGAAGGCGTCAAGGCTGCCAGGGAGATCCGGGATGCGCTGCCGGGCACGGGTGTAGTCGTGCTCTCGCAATACGTAGAGCCCGAATACGCCTTGACGCTGTTCGAGGCCGGAGCGAACGGGCTTGCCTACCTCCTAAAGGAACGTCTCGGAGACTTCGGGCAACTCGAGCACGCCATCGAGGAGGTGCTCGCCGGCCGCTCGGTGATCGATCCCAAGGTCGTTGATGCACTGGTCGAAGGCCGCACCCGACCTCAATCCCCCATCGAACGGCTGACCGAGAGGGAGACGGAGGTGCTCTCCGAGGTCGCCAGAGGAAAGACCAACTCGGCAATTGGAGACGCCTTGTTTCTCTCAGAGCGTGCCGTCGAAAAGCACATCAACTCCATCTTCACCAAGCTCGACCTCCTTCCGGAGAAGGACACCAACCGCCGTGTCAGCGCCGTGCTCCTCTTCTTAGCTGAAAGGGAAGGTTGATGGCAGGAGTTCTCATCGTCGACGATCAGGACGCCTTCCGCTCGGCAGCACGAATGGTGGTGGAGCTCACCGACGGATTCGAGGTGGTCGGCGAAGCCAGAACGGGCGAGGAAGGGGTCGAACTTGCCGCCAACCTGAGTCCTCAGATCGTCCTCATGGACATCAACATGCCTGGAATCGACGGCCTCGAGGCTACGCGTCAGATTGTCGAATCCGCCCCCGAGACAAAGGTGATTGTCTTCTCTACCTACGAACCAGCTGAATACGAGTCGAGGGCCAAGGAGGCAGGCGCCGTCGCGTTCGTTTCCAAGTCCGAGTTCGAGCCTTCAGTGCTCACATCTGTTTGAACTGGCACCGAACCTGACACCTCCGTGTAGGAGCCCGGAGCCGAATCGATTGTCAGTTGGCCTCCAACCGCGCCCATACGGTCGACCATGTTCTCGAGGCCGGACCCTGCCTCGTAGGCGTCGAGCCGGAAACCGGGCCCCGAATCCCGGACGCTGAACCTGAGCACGCCTTGGGACTCGTCCAAGTCGACGAGAATGGGCGCCTCCGCATGTTTCACCGCATTGGTTATGGCCTCGGAGATGTCGAAGTAAACCGCAGCTTCAACATCGATTGGATACCTGCCAACCCCATCCTTCGAAACCTGGACATCGACCGGCGTCGAAGCCGCAAGGGCTGAAACGGCTGCACCCAGACCATCACTCTCCAGAACCGGCGGGTAGATCCCCTTGGCCAACGCCCGAACATCATCCAAAGCCGCTTGGGCCTCGTCGGTGAGACCAGCAAGCAAGTTTTCAAGGGCGGCTGCTCCTTGTCGCTTGGCAAGTTGAGAGGCAACACCGAGCTTCACTTTGAGGGCAACGATGTACTGCTCCGCACCCTCGTGAAGTTCGCGCTCCAGCCTGCGCCGTTCCAGGCCCTGTGCCTCTACGAGCCGTTGTCGCGAGGCCTCGAGGTCGCGAGCTCGGGCAGCCAGCGAGTCATTGAGACGCTGATAACCCAGGACCGCACCGACAGATCCAGCGAGGTCAGAGATCAAGGACCTCTCGGAGGACGACAGGGCTGTGCCCTTCGGCTTGACCACCTCCAAGGCGCCAACCACCTCCCCGTCATGCTCAACCGGAAACGCTGTTGGCTCCCCTACCGCCGGCTCCAGCGCAGGTTCGGCGCCGTCGGGACTCGTGGCACCCTCGACCAGGGACCCTGGCTTCCCGTACCAAACGGTCACCCGATCCGCCCCTGTGCCCTCACGAAGCATCTCGGCCATCCTTGCCACCATCCCCCGGCCCTCGCCAGAGGCGGACAAGCGTCCCGTGAGATCGGCGAGCACCTCATAAGGTGTAGCTCTCTTCCCGTACACGAGCTTGTTGGCCCAATGTTGAGAACGGATGCGCACAGGTTCGAACGCAAGCGCCACTAAGGCGGTGGCGGCGATCGGTAGGAACAGGCCATCCGACTCCCCACCGATCAGGGTCCCGACACCAACCACGACCAGGGCATAGGTGGCGGTGATGAAGCCAGCCAGAACTGCGAGTACGACTGTTCGGCTAAGGAAGACGTCTACGTCGTACAGTCGATACTTGGAGACGGCGACCGCATAAGTGGTGCCGAATGCCGCCAGCCCCAGTATCCCCACGACCTCGGGCCCACCGCTGAACGAGATCACGCTGCTGATCACGACCACGACTGCGCCGAAAACGATCCAACGGATCTGCGCACGCACATCGGCGTCGGCACTCCGATAGCGAAAGACGACGGAACTAACGCAAACAGGACCCGAGAACATCGCGAGCAGATAAACAAGGCCTGCCACCGAACCGTTCATGAACGCTGCATTCCCGGGCACCGCGGCCCAAAGCGATATCGCCGACCACATCAAGACCACACCACCACTGAGTCGGGCGATCCACTTCCATCGAAGCGATGGGAGGCGACCGTCTGGGAAGAGGAGCAGCCCCAACGTCAGCAGCAGAATCAGCCCCGTTGACGAGAGGGCCTCACTCAACCTGATCAGGCTGAGGAACGCCGTTGGCAGGTCGTCGGGGATTGGAGCGCCGGGTTCAGGCATCTCGGCCAAGGGCCACACGAAATCGGCGATGGACGTGCCGAGCGGATAGACGCCAACGAGCAAAACCAGGGCTGCCAGGATCCAAATGAGCTTGTTCTCGAACTCCGTTGGCGCCAGCACCCACACCACCCAGGCGAAAGGCACCATTGCCAAGAAATTCAGCGAGGAGGCCGACCCTGCCGCGCCGTTGATGAAGTTGAAGACCACGCCAGCCAAGGCCATTGCTATGCCCAGCGCCACCATTAGCCGGAGAGCCAGCGACTGCTGCGATGGGCTCACGCCGGCACCGCCGTCTTGAACGGGACCGAACCGCGAACAACGGTGCCTCTGCCTGCCTGAGAATCAATGCTCAGCGTGCCCTCCATTGCGTCTAGCCGGTCGGCCATGTTGATCAAGCCTTGCCCTCCATGGTCAGAGGTTTCGGCATCGAATCCGATTCCATCGTCCCGGACCTCATACACCAGCGCCTCGTCTTCCTCTTGAACCGTCACAGCCACGGACTGAGCGCGTGCATGTCGAATCGCGTTCTGTACAGCCTCGAGCACACAGAAGTAGATGGTTGCTTCAACCCCCTCCGAGTATCGGTCGATACCGGCGGCCTGGACAGTCGCCGGAACGGCGGAGCGGCGTAGCTGTGCTGACAAAGCCGCTCCAAGGCCCTCTGCCTCTAGGAGGGGTGGATATATGCCTCTGGCCAGATCGCGAAGCGAGTCGATCGTTTGATCGGTTTCGTCCTTGACATCGGAAAGTATCCTGTCCACATCTTCGGCACCACTAGTGCGGGCCATCGTGGATGCGAGTCCAATCTTGATCTTCAAGGCAACGAGCCGCTGCTGAGCACCGTCGTGTAGATCTCGCTCGAGCAGTCGACGTGTTTGATCCTGAAGCGCCACCACCCTCCGTCGCGACTCGCGTAGCTGCTCGACTTGATTCGAAAGCACATCGGTCAGCTGGAGATTGCGCAGGGCGAGACCCAGGCCAGCAGCTACCTGGTCGAGCAATCTCCGGTCGGTCTCCGGGAATGGCTGCCCAGCCGGGATCGCCAGCCTGACCTCACCAAGCTGCTCTCCGTCGTGAATCACCAGCGCCGTTTCCGAGGAAGCCCCCGGGGTCGCTGATTCCTCTGGCCATCGGGCAATGGCGTGCGCAGATTCTCCAGCTCCCACCCAAACCGAGGCCGCATCTGCTGTCGTACCTTCGGCGAGGGAGCGGGCCATTTGGGCGAAGACAACCGGATCCACAGCAGCAATGCTCTGAGAAAACGACGAAAGAACTTCGTAGGGCGAAGCACGCCGTCCGTAGACGACACGGTTGGCCACACGTTGCAGACGACGGCGAAGCGGCTGGAAGGAAACGGCAACAACCACGGTCGCCAGGATTCCTAGCCACGTGTTGTTCTCAGCCTCGCTACCGATGATCAACCAGGGCAGAACTGCGATACCCACGTAGACCGCGCCGATGAAGAGGGCGAGCGTGCCATAGACCAGCGTTCGCGAGATGACGACATCGATGTCGTAGAGGCGGTATTTGGTGATGGCGACTCCGATGGACAGCGGAATGGCCGCGAGCGAGGCAGCGGACAGATACGAATAGAACTCGAACTCGGACAGTGGCCAGAAACTCAGCAGGACGAGACCGCTCAGCGCCAGAGCCCAGGCTACCCATCGAAACTGGAGACGCTCGTCGCCCGAGCTGCGGCGATAGCGTTGGATCAGATTCACTACGGCGAACAGGGTGACGATGAGCATCGGCGCACTCGCCATGAACGCCGCCTGGCCCCAGTGCCACCCGACACCCCTACCAATCATGTCGGCATATGGCGTCTCGACCCAGGGCGCCAAAGCCAGGGCAGTCGTGCCGGCCGCAACTACAAGAGTCACCGTCGAAACCCTCAGTAAGACACCCCACCTAGACGAAGACGGGATCCCAGACGGGAACAAGAGAAACAGGTGGACGGAGAGGAGAAAGACCCCGAGCAGCCATGACCAGGCACCGATGTTCACCGACAGGCTGGTTATCAGATCCAGGCTCGCAGGAGATCCAGCGAGCTTCCCAATGTCCGGGACGGGAAATCCAAGACGCGCCTCTGTAAGCACGGTTGTCGCGGCGCCGAGCGAACCGAAGCATGCTCCCCAGGCCAACACCCACACCGTGCGATTCCTTGGCACTGTACGAAGGAGGCCAACGAGGACAACGGCGAACGGAACGCCAATCATCACCTGCTCAACCGCAAACCCCGGATCTTCGAGCTCCAACGCCACGACAACACTGGTCCCGAATGCGACCATCGCCACGCCGACCGGCACGTACCCGACACGTCTCAGCGTCGATTCACTCCAGTCCTGCGTCGGAGCGATCACTGCGCTACCTCTCGCTCCGGGATCCGATATGCCGTGACGGGAGTGGTTCGACCTTTGACCGTCTTGAGCTCCAACGCATCCGCTGACGGCTTTGGTGCGAGTGCCTCCCAGGTTGGCTGACTGAGCACGGTCTCTCCCGGATCTGCCCACTGCTGCAGTCGCTGGGTGAGGTTCACGGTGTCGCCGACAACCGAGTACTCGACACGTTCCTCGGACCCGAGAAGAGCTGCGGCCACCTCTCCGGTAGAGAGACCAATGCCCAGACCAAAAGGCTCCAACCCCTCTGTCGCCCAACCTTCGTTCACAGTTGCCTGCGCCTCGTGCATCGCAAGTGCCGCTTCGACAGCGCGATCGGCATGATCAAGAAGCGGTGTGGGCGCTCCGAACACTGCCATCACGGCATCTCCCACGAACTGCATGACGGTGCCACCGTTGTCCAGTATCGCCTTGCTCATCACTGCACGGTGTGTGTTGAGCTGAGAT
This sequence comes from Acidimicrobiia bacterium, assembly GCA_028284765.1. Lineage (GTDB taxonomy): Bacteria > Actinomycetota > Acidimicrobiia > Spongiisociales > ZC4RG35 > JANQRA01. Next base: position 97,122 of record JANQRA010000018.1, on the reverse strand, counting down.
GCCAAAGCACTCGGTTCGGTTCGCTCGGCTATCGCCGAATATCCGCGGATGTCCGCCATGAGGACTGTGACTTCGAGGTTCTCGGTCTCACCGATACCTCGACCCTCCGCCCTTAGCTTGGCAGCGACCCCGGTGGGCAGGAGCCGCGACAGCTCCTCCCCCTGCTCCTCCCGATCAGCGATCGCCCTCTGGAGAGTCTTCAGCCGGCTGATGGCGTTGGCGTTACCCGCCGAAACGCCTTGGGCAAGGCGAACCCAGAGCTTCTCGATGCGGGCATCGATATCGGCTGGCGTGGTCTTCATCGAAACTGCGATTGCCTTGATCGGTGTGCCCGATGCAATTGCGCCCACTAGAGCCTCTTCCTCGGCATCAAGGTGACCCGATTCAGAGACAGGCGAAGTGAGAGCTTGAACGATTCTGGGATCGAGCATCGATCCGCCGGAAGCCACCTCCCGGATAGCCCGAGCCAGCTGATCACCCTCCGCCACTCGGTCTTTCAAGAGGTAGGCGTACCCCGCCGCACCGTCGGCCAGCAGAGAAATGGCGTATTCGGGATCGTCGTATTGGGAGAGGATGACGACGCCGGTACCTGGGTGCATCTTCCTAACGACCTTCGCCGCCTCGATGCCTTCTTTCTGAAATGAGGGCGGCATTCTTATGTCGGTCACAACCACCTGTGGTGCGCTTTCTTCAGCGCAACCGAGCAGCTCGTCATAGTCAGAGGCAACGCCGACGACGTCGATGTCAGGACTGAAGTCGATCAGTGACTTGACCCCTTCGCGTATGAGGAGGTTGTCGTCGGCCAAGAGCACACTTATCGGCATCGGGTCTGAAGCTACGGGGACTCCATGGCCAGTGACAGGGCGACAGCATGAGTCTTCAGGTGTGGAAAACCACACCACGCGAATCGAGATGTCTCGATGGCGGCCAACCGGCATTCGCGGAAGTCTGGAACCAAAGGAGAAGACGATGCGATACGAGAGCTCGGTCACCACGATTTCATGGATCCCTTCAGAGGCAATGACCGGCCCCATGCGGGTGCCGATGGACCTCGGTATAGGCCACTACGACCCTCCTCCACCCGAGCAGGTCTCAGTTGAAACACTCGACACGCTGAAAGCAGAAGATCGCTACCGCTTTGCCAACCGCCTCTCGGCCTGGATCGAGGTCGAATCCGGAGAGATCATCGACGCTGGCTATTCAGGAACTGCCTATGTCGGATCGACCACGGCCAAGGTCGGCATGGCTATCACCATCCCAGGGGTGAGTTTTCCTTTGCTTCAGGTACCACCGCGTATCGAAGCCGGTAGAGCCGTCTTCAAACAGACGGGAGGCGGACGCACCGGTGCCCCACTCCCCCGTCGCATCGACCGGCCGCCCTATGTGCGAATGACCGCGCCAACCGCTTGGACCACACTCGAGTTGACTATCGACGTCAATGGCAATTCCGAGCACCAACTGATTGGTGCTTCGCCCTTTCCTCGACACTGGCTCTACGACTCCGCTGGCAAGCTGGCAGCCAAGAGCGGCCTGATCGACTTCTCAGATTGGACCCGGCACCACGACCACGATCGAACGCCTTGGCACGACTTCGAACGAGAAGTCTTGATGAGCGAAGTCGAATCGCAGGTAGAGCGCGCACTCTCAGTTGACGTGATGACGCAGAAGCCGGAGTTGATGCGGCTCGAGGCCGACGAGGTGCTTATCGAGCAGGGCGCTCCCGGCGGATCGGTCTACTTGATATTGGACGGCATGCTTCAGGTGGCAGTGGACGGAGAAGACGTTGCTGAACTCGGGCCAGGGGCCATCGTCGGTGAGAGGGCGGTGTTGGAAGGAGGCATAGCCACCGCCACAGTCACGACTACTACATCTACCAGAGCGGCCCGAATCTCAGCTGACGCACTCGACCATGGCGAACTCGCCAAGGTGGCCAAGACACACCGCCGCGAAGAAAGCTGATCGAACTAATGGAGAAGATGCCATCTTCTCCGGGCTGATTGCATCAGCCGATTTCATCACGCTTCGGCCGGTCTGCCCTTCGTCCGAGGCAACGTCCGTTCGAGAGTGACGGTTTCCGTCGTCTCCTCTTCGGGCTCTTCTTCGACCTCGCTGGCAGCGGCAACCAGGTCTTTGTGGACCTGGGGAAGCACCGGATCGTCCGGGTACTTGATGCGCATTGACCCGTCGAAGGCGTGTTCCCACTTGGGCACGTCGTGGAAGATCTCAGCGACCTCTTCCCGATCAACGGTTTCCTTCTCGAGGAGCACCTCCACCATCCGCTCCATCGCATCACGATGGTGATCGAGGATCGTTGTAGCTTCCTCGTGAGCAGCGGAGATCATCTTGCGGACTTCGGCATCGATGAAGGCAGCGACCTTCTCCGAGTAGTCCTGCGAACGTGAGTAGTCACGTCCCAGGAACACTTCGCCGCCGGGCTTTCCGTACTGCATCGGGCCGAGCTCATCGCTCATCCCGTACTCCATGACCATCCGTCGGGCGATCTGTGTCGCCTTCTCGATGTCGTCGGCAGCTCCGGTGGAAGGATCGGAGTAGATCAGCTCCTCAGCGGTGCGGCCACCAAGCAGCATCGCCAGCCGGTCGACCAGCTCGCTCCTTAGAGAGAGATACTTGTCGTGAGTCGGGAGGGCCAGCGTGTGCCCCAGTGACCGTCCACGCGACACGATGGTCACCTTGTGCACCGGGTCGGAATTCGGCAGCGCATAGCCAACGAGAGCGTGACCGGTCTCGTGATATGCGATCACCTTGCGCTCCTCATCGCTGAGGATGCGGGTCTTGCGTTCCGGACCGGCGATGACACGATCAATCGCCTCTTCGAGCTCGAGCATCGTGATTTGCTTCTCACGTTTGCGGGCTGCGAGCAGCGCGGCCTCGTTGATCAGGTTGGCGAGGTCGGCACCGGTGAATCCGGGTGTTCGACGAGCCAGGACTTCGAGATCGATCTCGTCTGACAACGGCTTGCCCTTGGAGTGGACATTGAGAATCGCCTCCCGACCTTCGATGTCGGGTGCGTCCACAGTGATCTGACGATCGAATCGGCCGGGACGAAGGAGTGCCGGGTCAAGGATGTCAGGCCTGTTGGTAGCGGCCATGACGATGACTCCTGTATTGCCTTCGAAACCATCGAGCTCCACGAGCAGCTGGTTGAGGGTCTGCTCCCTCTCGTCGTGCCCACCACCGAGACCAGCGCCACGGTGACGACCCACGGCGTCGATCTCGTCGATGAAGACGATGGCCGGGGCGCTCTGCTTCGCCTGCTCAAAGAGATCGCGAACACGAGCAGCACCGACACCAACGAACATCTCGACAAAGTCCGAACCGGAGATCGACATGAAAGGAACGCCCGCTTCGCCAGCCACAGCCCGAGCGAGGAGGGTCTTGCCGGTCCCTGGAGGGCCAAACAGAAGCACGCCCTTGGGGATCTTTGCTCCCATCTGGCGGTACCGGTCGGGGTTGGAAAGGAAGTCTTTGATCTCCTCCAACTCCTCCTTGGCCTCATGCAGGCCGGCAACATCGTCAAAGGTCACCTTGGGTTGCTCTTTGCCGACAGTCTTGGCCCGGGACTTCCCGAATTGCATCACACGGTTTCCGCCACCCTGCATCTGCATGAAGATGAAGACCATGAAGCCGAGGAGGATCAACCACGGCAGGAACCCGATGAGGATCTCCCAGAACGTGGCTGGCTCGTCATCGACGGTGGTCGTGACGTTGTTGGCAGCGAGGGTCGCGATCAAGGACTCTTCAGCTCCGGCGACGTAGCTGGCGACATGATCAAAGAGGAGGTCGTCGCCCGTGTTGGTCGTCAGACGACCTTGCGCCTGCATTGAACGCGCGAGCAGCGTGACGTCGGAGTATTGGCCGTCTTCGATGTTCTCGACGAACTCGGAATAGGCGATTTCCTCAGGCCCGGCGACCTGATCGAACCACCACGAGAAGAGAATGGCGACCAGAACGATCGACATTCCGTAGACGATGAGTGTTCTCAGGGTGCGGTTCACAAAACCTCAGTTGTGGGTGGGGTTGGGTTAGATGCTACGTCGATTACCCGGATAGAAGAACCCCATGGAGGTCAGGTTTCTTCCCCCATGACACCCACATAAGGGAGATTTCGATACTTGCCGGCGTAGTCCAGTCCGTATCCGACGACGAACTCGGGCCCGATCGGGAAAGCAACATACTTCACATCGATCGGCACACGTTGGATGCCCTCCTTGAGGAGAAGCGTCGCGATCTCGAGAGACGCAGGCTTGCGAACCTTGAGACTCTTGAGGAGGTAATTCAGGGTGAGACCCGAATCGATGATGTCTTCGACGATGAGAACGTGGCGGCCTTCGATCTCCTCGTCGAGATCCTTCAGAATTCGCACCACTCCTGACGTTTGAGTCGAAGCGCCATATGAAGAGACGGCCATGAAGTCGAACTCGCAAACGAGGTCGATATGTCTTGCCAGGTCTGCCATGACCATGAACGCTCCACGAAGCACACCAACCAGGAGCAGCTCTTTGCCGGCATAGTCTTCCGAGATCTGCTGGCCAAGCTCAGCGAGCTTGGCGTCTATCTCAACTGCCGTGATCAGCGGCTTGATGTCCAAATCTTCATCCTTGATTGCGAGATTGGGGAAGTTAGCTGACTCACTCGACATGAACGAGTGCGCCCACCCGTCGCAGGGAGAGGCCGCCGCTCAGGTCCTCGACAGCTGCTTCTCCTGTGACAACTCGCCACGCCCTGTCCATCAACTCAGCCGAGACCTCGATCCCTTGTCCCCGCAACCATGCCATGAGCGCTCGATTGGCAATCGGCTCTGGAAGCGTTGCCAAGACTGCGGCCGGCAACGGGTCGGTTGCGGCAAGCTCGGGAGTGATCTCATCCAGGTACCGACCGTCCGCGGCAATGGCGTCACCCAGCCGAAGGGCTGCTTCGACGAAGCTCGGGTTGAACTCTGTAATCGTGGGTATCAGACGGGTTCGCACGCGATTGCGAGTCAATCCCAGATCGGAGTTCATCGGGTCGTCGACAAAAGGCAGGTCGGCGAGCGTGGCGATCTCGCGGAGGGTTGACCGTCTCACCGCAAGCAATGGTCTGAAGACGTTAGGTGGGCGATGATGAGGGATACCGAGGACGCCGGCAGTGCCTGTCCCCCTGATCAGATTCATCACAATGGTTTCGGCTACGTCATCTGCGGAGTGCGCTGTCAAGGTTGGTCGTCCGGTTTTCTCCAGCACGCCGTATCGGACCTCTCGTGCCTGTGCCTCCGGAGAAGGTCCCGCCGGGACCTCCACCGTCGAGACATCAATTGGAACTTCGAGATGAGACGCGATCGCTCTCGCTGCCTGCTCCATCACATCAGAGGAGGCAAGGCTGTGGTTCACATGGACAGCTGTCACCTCGCGCTCGGCGTTGCGACACAGAAGGAGAAGCGCCGCAGAGTCGGCCCCTCCTGACAACGCAACAGCCAGACGTCCTTCAGGGATTCGAGCATCGGCGACAGCGTCGGCTGTCAGTTCGCTCAGGCGACGCGTGCCAACCACAGTTTCGGGTTCTCGATCTCGGCAAGGGTCGGCAGACTGCTTGCTCCCCGAAACGCAATGTTTACGGTCTCCCAAGACGCTTCGCGTTCGACGATCTTGATGAACCGTTCCCCCTGCTGATACTGCTTGAGCTTCATCTCCATGCCAGTAAGCCTGAAGAAGGCAGCTGTGCGTCGATCCTGACGGCGCCCCTTCAGGACCTTGCTCATCCGTTCCTGAGTCTTGAGCCTTTCAGCCCCGATCCGGTCCATTACGAAGTGGCCGTGACCTTCGAGGAGCGACATCAGGGCCTGGACCTTGTCCACGACTGCGTTCTGTTCCGGGCTTCCGAAAAGCCCGAGGAGTCCACGCTCGTCCACGACAGGCTTTCCGAGAGACCGCCGGACCTGGATCTCATCAAAAACTCTCCCCAGCGCACCCGGCTCGACCTTCGAAGACTCGACCAGCTCGGTGACCAGGCTGAGGAAGTAGTCCCTCACCCAGGGCACACCCTTGAATTGGGCACGGTGCGTTAGTTCGTGAAGCGCTACCCAATACCGGAATTCAGAAGGTGTGAACTGGTTGGTCCGCTCCATGGCGAGGATGTTTGGGCCCACATATGCGACGGTGTCGCCGTCCTCACCTGTTGGGAGCACCAACTCGTACTGGCCCAGAACGCGTCGGGACAGGACACTCAGAACGGCACGGGACTCGGCGCTCATGATGCGCTCGGCCATGCCGGCGTAGGCCTCAGGATCACGACCAGCCTCAGCCATGCGCTCTTCGACCTTGCGGCGAGCGGGTTCCGTCATCACGGCGAAGGTCGCCACGTTTCTCTCAACCCACTCTTCACGGCCGATGACAGCTGTGGTGGGAGACCCGGGGAGGGACAGTCCGGTGGCTTCGGAGACAACCTCGCTGACACCAGGGGTGATAGCCGCCATCTCGGAAGCCATGGCATCGAGGTGATAAGTCTCGGCTAGCGGGTAGGTGCCGGACAGGCGGCCCGAGAACCGACCTCGTCCGGGCCGGCTGCTGCTCACTCTTCGACTATGCGGTAGCGCCGACGAACCACGTCGGTGAAGTACTTGATGGCCGTCAGAAGAACGATGATCCCCGCCAGGGCAAGGGCGGTCGGGATCATGTATCGGTAGGTCCAGTCGAGAGCCGCTTCGTCAGGCTGACTGTTGTCGATCGGCACGGCCGGGCTGAGCCCACTGTTGATCGTGGTCGTGGGTGCAACCTCTTCAGGCTCACTTCCCCCACCTTCGGAAGCTGCGAAAGCAGACACCGAGAGCAAGGTCGTGAGAAGCGCCACCAGGGCAAGACCGAGCGCGGCACGTCGAGGACGAGTCATATTTGTCAGCCTACCGCTCGCCTGGGGACCCGGCGAACTATGCCGACCCTCCCATTTTTTCCTGATGAATCAGGTCCTGCACCTTCTGCAGCAACCCTTGTGGCATGTCCTCGGACAGGTGGCTGTGAACCACGCCTTTGAGGCGACGCTCGAATTCGAAGGACTCCCAACATGGCGGGCACTCCTCCAGGTGGGCCCTGATCTCGGCTGCCGTGGCTTCGTCCAACTCGGCGTCGAGATAGTGATAGAGCTTGTTCAGCGATTCATCACAGCTATGACTCATGGTCTTTCCGCGCCCTCAGGGAGCAGTCCGCGTTCTTTGGCAAACTCCCACAACCTCTTCTGCATCGCTTTTCTTCCGCGATGGAGTCGAGACATGACGGTACCGATCGGAATATCGAGAATGTCGGCGATCTCTTTGTAGGAGAAGCCCTCCAGATCGGCCAGGAGGACCGGCAGTCGGAAGGTCTCGGGCAGCTCCTCCACGGCTTCCTTGATATCGGACTCGACCAGACCATCGAGCACACGGTCTTCGGTGGTGCGTGACACGTCGACAGACTCTTCCGACCCGATCCGCCGATACAGGTATAGGTCTTCCACATCTCCGAGATCGACTTCGGAGGGCCGTCTGTTGTCCTTCCGGTACTTATTGATGTACGTGTTGGTGAGGATCCGGTAGAGCCAGGCCTTCAGGTTCGTTCCGGCTTCAAACGTGTGATAGGCCCGGTACGCCTTTAGGTAGGTCTCCTGGACGAGGTCCTCGGCGTCGGCAGGATTGCGGGCCATCCGGAGCGCAGCCGAATAGAGCTGTCGGGAGTACTGGAGCGCATCCTGTTCGAAAGTCGCCTGATCGGCCATGGAACGGCGAATGTAGCGTTGCCGACATAAAACCCGGATTCAGAGCGGTGGAGCCGGAGAGGGGAGTCGAACCCCTGGCCTATCGCTTACGAGGCGATTGCTCTACCACTGAGCTACTCCGGCGTTGTATCAAATGGTAGATATGCATTGGCGCCTGTTCCAGACGGATCAATCCGTTCGAGTGAACCGGCCAGCTCGAGAAAGTCGGACGCGTGCCGGACCAGCTTCGCTTGCCCGTTGGCTGTTGGCACTAAGCGCAACGAGAGCCGCGCATGCCCGTCCCAAATCGACGAAGGCACGTAGAAGCAAAGCTGGGTGGTGGCGTCGTAGGTCGCAATCCAGTCGACCTCCCCTCGGTGGTACTTGTGCCGAACCCAGGCCGATGTGCTCTCAACCCTTACCTGCACCACCTTGCCGTCGCTCTCCGTGTACTTGACCTGGACTCTCTCTAGGCGACCGTCCTCCTTGCGGGTCACAATGAGGTCGTACGGCTGGTTGTGGCCAAACGGAATAGCAACCTCGTGGCCCTGCCGCATGAGATCGGCGAGCACCATGGCTTCACCGAGTTCGCCCTTCTCCGTCGTCTTCGCGGGCATCTTCACCTCCCGAAGCCGAAGCTAGGGACGGCCAGGGACAGAAAACCGTCAGTCTTCGGAGCCGAGACCGCTGAACAGGTTGGCCAGCACCAGTTCCCGGCGCAGGTTGCCTTGGATATCCACGACGGCGTCGAGGACCTGGTCGGCAGCAGCCACCGCCTTGCGGGGAGGGACCTCGGTCAGCGAAGCCAGGTCGATGTCGCTGTTGCGGATAGGACCACCCATCTGAAGAGACGCCGAGTCGGAATACCAGGACGCGAGGATCTCGAGGCCGCTGACCAGCAAAGACATCTCGACCCGTCGTCTTGCCCTCTGCGCCTTCTCCTTGTTCAGATCCTCACCAATCGAGTCTTCCACGAGCGGACCTAGTTCGGCCAAGATCTCTGAGGCAAGACGCTGACCGTCGCCGGGGCGTGGCGTCACGCGGCCAGGCAGCAACAACCACATCGACCGAAATCCGGCCACCTCCGGCTGATTCATCAAAGCCAGAGCAAGACCCGGCCGGCCCCCAGCCACGTTGGCAACGCTCTCGGCATCCGACCTTTCGACGCCTCGTGAAACCAGACCCTCGATGATGTGTTCCGATTGAACACGTCCCATGTGAATCGTCCGACACCTCGAGGCAACCGTGGGCGGGAAGTCGTCCTCAGATTCAGCGACGAGAAGAAACACGACCTGAGCCGAAGGCTCCTCCAGGGTCTTCAAAAGAACGTTGGCTGCCTGTTCGGTCAACGCTCCAGCGTCGGGGAACAGAAACACCGAGCGATCGGCCTCGACCGTGGTCATCGATGCTCTCGCAACCACTTCGCGTGCCTGATCAACACCGACCGAAGTAGCTCCTTCCGGCTCGATCACCCGTAGGTCAGGATGGGTGCCATCAAGAGCCAGCCGACGAGCCCTTTCATCTTCGACACCTCCGAGTAGTCCCGCTGCAAACCTCCGAGCGACCAGTTCCTTGCCAACCGATCGCGGTCCGACGAAGAGATAAGCCTGCGCCGGGCTGGCTAGTTCAGCAGTCATCAATTCGATGACGCCGCTATGGCCGATCACATCCTCAAACATCGAGTGCGCTCATGATTGCGTCCACTTGCTGCTCGACATCGAGGCCGCCCTCGACGAGCACCACCTTCTCTTCGGCGGCCGCCAAGTCGAGGTAGGCGTTTCTCACATCGGTCTGAAACCCCACGCCCTCGCGGCCAATGCGATCGGGATCGGATTGCCGTTCCAAGGCGACAGTCGGCTCAACGTCGAGAACGAAGACCCAGTCGGGGACGATTCCCTCCAGGCCTCTCTCGTTGATAGCCCGAACCACTTCTTCACCGAGTCCTCGAGCCCGACCTTGGTAGGCGATCGACGAGTAGTACGAACGGTCCGATATCACCCACGCTCCGCCGTCAACCTCAGGACGAACGACGGTCTTTGCCAACTCCGCCCTCTGTGCGGCAAACAGCATCACCTCGGCCCATACGTCCAAAGAATCGGAGTGGAGCAGTAGCTCCCTCACAGCCTCGCCAACCGGCGTACCACCCGGCTCGCGAACTCGAACAACGCGCTCCCCCTTCGCCTCGAGACGCAGTTGTAGGGCCTCCGCGACGGTCGACTTTCCGCTGCCGTCAACGCCCTCGATTGCGATGTACCTACCCACGGTTATCACCGTAACTGCTGATGCCGACAGGCTCGACAGAGATTGACATAGTGAGGCGATCTGGTGTCAACTGCTGACCACATGCCCAAGAATCTCGTCATAGTTGAGTCTCCGACCAAGGCTCGAACCATCTCATCTTTCCTTGGAGATGAGGCCACGGTTGAGTCGTCGATGGGCCACATCCGCGACCTTCCCCGGTCAGCCGCAGAGATCCCGGCCAAGGCCAAAGGGGAGGACTGGGCGCGCCTGGGAGTCAATGTCGACAACGAGTTCGAGCCCCTCTACGTGGTGCCGAAAGAGCGCAAGAGCCAGGTCAAGAAGCTCAAGGAGCTCCTGAAAGACGCTGACGAGGTCTACCTGGCGACTGACGAGGATCGTGAGGGTGAGGCCATCGCCTGGCACCTGGTCCAGGTCCTCAAGCCCAAGGTCCCCGTTAAGCGAATGGTGTTCCACGAGATCACCAGACCCGCCATCGAAGAAGCTTTCAACAACCCTCGAGACCTGGACGATCGCCTGGTTTCCGCACAGGAGGCCCGTCGCATCCTCGACCGGCTCTACGGATACGAGGTCTCACCAGTTCTCTGGAAGAAGGTGCAACCGAAACTCTCTGCGGGCCGTGTTCAGAGCGTCGCCATCCGAATCGTCGTCGAACGCGAACGGGAACGGATGGCGTTCGTCCCCGCCGGCTATTGGTCCATCGAGGGTTCGTTCGCTCCTCAAGAAGATCTCGACAAAGGCTTCGGGGCCTCGCTGTTCTCAATCGACGGCGACCGGGTCGCGTCTGGGCGCGACTTCGACTCGAAAGGCAAAGCGAAAAAGGGAGTGCGAGTCCTAACCCAGGACGACGCGACCAATCTGGCGACCTCTCTCACCGAAGCAGACTTCAAGGTCAAGTCCGTTGAGTCAAAACCGTATACGAGACGCCCCTACCCGCCCTTCAGAACATCGACCCTCCAGCAGGAGGCCGGTCGCAAGCTGCGCTACACCTCTTCCCGCACGATGTCGGTGGCACAGCGTCTCTACGAGAACGGGTACATCACCTATATGCGGACCGACTCGGTGGAGTTGGCCGACTCCGCCCTAGCCGCGGCCAGGGGTCAGATAACAAAGCTCTATGGCGAGGAGTATCTCTCCCCGTCACCACGCAAGTACTCCGGCAAGCAGGCCAAGGGTGCCCAAGAGGCTCACGAGGCGATCAGACCAGCAGGTGACTTCCTAACGCCAGAACAGGTTGCAGCCAACGTCGGTCCTGATGAGGCCGCCCTCTACGACCTGATCTGGAAGAGAACAGTCGCCTCGCAGATGGCGGACGCCAAGGGCGTGACCGTTTCGGTGAGGCTCTCCGCAGAGGTCGACTCAACAGAGGTGGTCTTCGGAGCATCCGGTCGAACGATCACCTTCCCCGGATTCCTCAGGGCCTATGTCCAAGGTGCAGACGATCCCGAGGCGATGTCTGACGACAAGGAAGAGATCCTCCCGCCGCTTGAGGAGGGCGACGCCCTAGCCGTGGAGCGCCTGGAGCCCACCGGGCACGAGACCCGTCCTCCTGCTCGGTACACGGAGGCTTCGCTGGTTCAGCGACTCGAGGAACTGGGTGTCGGAAGGCCGTCGACCTACGCATCGATCATGACAACCATCCAGGACCGTGGGTACGTCTTCAAGAAGGGATCCGCGATGGTTCCGACCTTCACCGCCTTCGGTGTGGTTGGCCTCTTGGAGAAGCACTTCCCGAACCTCATCGACTACGAATTCACGGCCGAAATGGAGAGCGATCTCGACCTGATCGCCAGCGGTGAGCAGGAATCGGTCCCCTGGCTTCGATCGTTTTACTTCGGAGACGACGGCTTGAAGGAGAAAGTCGCAACACGGCTGGAGGAGATCGATCCTCGAATCATCAACTCCATACCGGTCGGCGAGGATTCGGACGGAAACACGATCGTTGCAAGAGTCGGCAGGTACGGCCCATACGTCGAACGCGGCGACGAGCGCGGCTCCATCCCACCGGGGGTGGCTCCCGACGAAGTGACCGTCGAGAAAGCCATCGAGCTGATCGAAACCCAGAATGCTGGGGACAAGATCTTCGGCACCGATCCGGACAGCGGTTTGACCGTCTATGGCAAGACAGGGCGATTCGGCCCATACATCCAGCTCGGCGAGCAGGAAGAAGGAAGCAAGGCGAAGCCGAAACGCGCATCACTGTTCAAGTCGATGACGATGGACGAGTTGGGCCTCGATGATGCTTTGAAGCTTCTTTCTCTCCCGAGGACGGTTGGTGAAGACGACGATGGTGTGGAGATCCTCGCCCTGAACGGCAGGTACGGCCCGTACATCCAACGGGGTGACGACCGCCGGAGTCTTGAGACCGAGGAACAGCTGTTCAGCCTGACGGTGCCTCAAGCTTTGAAGATCCTTGCTGAACCTCCCCGGAGGCGCGGGCAGTCCCGGCCATCGAATCTCAAAGAACTCGGAGAAGACCCCGTCAGCAATAAGACCGTGACCGTGCGCTCCGGCCGCTACGGCCCCTACGTCACCGACGGTGAGGTCAATGCCTCGCTTCGACAGGGTGACTCCCCAGAGACCATCACCATCGAGCGAGCGGCCGAGCTCTTGCAAGCCCGCCGCGACCGACTCGGCAAGTAGCTCTAACTCGGGCTGATATCAGCCGGATATGGCGATATGAACCCCGGGTTCGGTCTCTAGAGGATGGTGGCGGCCATCTCGGCGAGGGGTGAGCGGACGGTGCGCTCCAGTGTCACGTGAGCGAACAGCGACGAGTCCTTGAACTTCTCGATCAGGGCCGCCATGCCGCCGTACGGAGAGATGTAGGGGTTGTCCACCTGAGAGAGGTCACCACAGAAGACCACCTTTGAGTCACGTGACATCCGAGTGAGGATGACCTTCAGAGTCGACAGCTCGAGGTTCTGGGCTTCGTCGATGATCACAAACTCCCCTGTGATCGAGCGCCCTCTCAGGTAGGTCACTGCAGCCATCTCCAACTCGCCCCGGTCGACCAACTCTTCGACAGCTCCCCTGGCTCCGTCGACACCCGCATCTGAGAAGAGGGCATAGAGGTTGTCATGCACGGCTGCCATCCATGGGGCCAGCTTCTCGTTGAGGTCGCCAGGTAAATACCCCACCTCCTGGCGACCGACGGCGACGAGCGGACGGTAGACCGACACCCTTCGGTAGCGACCCTGTTCCAGCACCTGCTCGAGGGCAGCTGCCAGTGAGAGAAATGTCTTGCCGGTTCCGGCCATCCCCATGAGTGAAACGGCAGGGATGTCGGGGTCGAGAAGCTGGTGCAATGCCACGGTCTGACGGACATTCTTGGGTTCCACCCCAAAGGCACGGACATGGGTTGGCATGCGTTCAACGATCACGTTCGGCTCGGCCTGGACCACTCGGGCCAGCGCAGACTTGGACGAGCCGCTCTTCAACACGACGAACTCGTTGACGGGAGCCTCGACGCCCAGGATCTCAATCTTCCCTTCGTCGTAGAGACGATCGATCAGAGCACTGTCGACGTAATGCTCAGTGATCCCCGAGTTGAGTTGCTCGACCTGAACCGTGTCTGCGCGATAGTCCTGAACCGTGACCCCGAGCTGAGCACCTTTGATGCGCAAAGCTGCATCCTTGGTAACCAGCACTGGCTCGGCGTCCGCCTGCAGGTTGAGACAAGTGGCCAGGATCCGATGGTCAGGAGTTTGGGGATCTAAGACTGTTGGGAGACGTTCCGAAGTAATCCCGTTGAGCTCGATGCGAAGCGATCCTCCGCCGGGTAATCCAACGGCGTCTCGCATACCGCCGGACGCTGACGCACCCAGTTCTTCGAGCAACCGAATGGCACCTCGGGCATTGGCGCCGATCTCGTCGAGCCGCGTCTTCTTGCGGTCGAGCTCCTCCACCACAACCAAAGGAAGCACGACGTCGTGCTCATCAAATCGGAGGATGGAGTTGGGATCGGCGAGAAGGACACACGTGTCGAGAACGAAGGTGGATGCCACCGGGGAGGTCTCCTTAGATGTCGTCGCCAAGGTCGACAGCTTCATCTATCGCCCCGTGAATTACAAGGATCGTATTTACCGGCTAAGTGACCTCGAACACAGGAAATAGATCGGCAGCGGCACGGAAGTCTTCGATTGTCGGATTCTCTGGAACATCCATGTACTGGCGTGGGAAGGACTCTCGCTGGTAGTAGGCGTATACGACGTTCTCCCTACCGTCGAGCATCTCTACCAACCGGTGTCTGCTCGACGAGCGCCCGGCTTTCAGGGTCACGTCCCCGTTAGCTCGGGCGTTGAGCACCCAGGCGACCTCTCCGTACGGTGCAACGAGGAACGTCTTGCCGTCGACCTCGATTGGCGAGACAGGCACCTCTCGTTCCTCCCCCGACTGTTTGCCTTTGGTTGTCAACGTCACGGAACGTCCGAGTCCCAGCCGGTTGAGACCACGCACGACCGCGTTGATTGCCTTCGGTGCCTTGTATTCCTTGACCATTAGGCCCTCCTTGCCTTAGCCCATTCGACGAATCTGTCGAGATCCCAGGTGTTGACGACCCTCTCTTCGGTGACCCAGGCCCGCTGTGCGTACAGAACGCCGTAGTCCATTCGCTTCAGGTCGCGGGTGTGGTGTGAGTCGGTGTCGATCACGAAGTTGATATCTCGGGCCATCGCCAGTCTCGTGACCTCGGTCGTTGCGTCGAGGCGATCAAGAGCGCCGTTGATCTCGAGAGCGACTCCGGTCACTTCCAGCCCTTCTAGAACTGCCTCGACGTCCAACTCGACACCCGGTCGCCGGCCGACATAGCGCCCACTGAGGTGCCCTATTGCGGTGACCGATGGATCCGCGAGTGCTTTGAGAATGCGAGCCGTTTGCTGATCTTCAGGCAGATCAAAGTGCGAGTGGATGGAGGCAACGCAATAGTCGAACTCCAACCGGAATTCTGCGTCGTAGTCGAGCGAGCCGTCCGGTCCGATGTTCAGTTCGCACCCAAACAGGATTTCGAGTTCCTCGTACTTCCTATTCAGCTCCCGGAGATGCTCACGGTGCTCGAGCATCTCGAAGCGGGTCAAACCGTTGATGGCAAGGTCCTCGCCATGATCTGTGAATGCGACGTACCGGTACCCGGCTTCGATGGCCGCCTCCACCATCTCCTCGGGTGACGACCTCCCGTCGCCCGATCGGTCGGAGTGGTAGTGGAGGTCACCCTTGATGGCGTCTCGCGTCACCAGAGACGGCATTTTGCCGTCGGCGGCGGCTTGAACCTCTCCCCCGCCTTCCCTCATGGTGGGAGGCACGAAGTCCATCTCGAGTGCCGCATAGACCTCTTCCTCGGTCTCAGACGCAACCACCGCGTCGTCTTCGAACAGGCCGTATTCGGAAAGCAGCCAACCCCGGTCAATGGCCCGCTGCCGCAACTGGATGTTGTGAGCCTTGGAGCCGGTGAAGTAGAGCAGGGCAGAGCCGAGCTGCGACGGCGCGACGGTTCTCACGTCGACCTGCAATCCCTCACGGGTGAGGAACGACGTCTTCGTCTCACCCGAGCCGATGACTTCGTCGACTTCATCGAAAGTGAGAACGGAGGAGTGGACCAGTTGTGAGTCGGTTGTCGCCACCACGATGTCGATGTCGCCGATGGTCTCTGAGAATCGGCGCATCGAACCACACGGTTCGGCTGCAGTGACGCCATCCAGTTCCAGGATGCGCCTGGCTAATGATCTGGCGAATCCGTATGCCTCCACCAGGGGCGTGCGCCGGTCTTTGCCGTGGAGACCGAGGCGGTCGATGGCCTTTTTGATCTTCTCCTCCGACTTCTCGCCAAGCCCGGGCAGGTCCCTGAGTTTCTCAGCGTCCAACGCAGCCTTGAGGCCTTCGATGTCCTCGACGCCAAGCTCAGACCTGATCATCTTTAGGGTCTTGGGACCGAGCCCCGGGACCTTGGTCAATTCGACGAACTTCGGCGGATAGATCTCCCTCAAACTCTCGAGCTTCGCCACCGACCCGGTCTCCCGCAGTTCGATGATCTTGTCAGCCGTAGAGCCGCCAACACCTTTGATCTTGGTCAACTCTGACTTGCTCAGGCCTTCGAGGTCTCCGTGGAAAGCTTCGATGCCGGCGAGGGCGTTCTCGTATGCCCTGACCTTGAAAGCCTGGGGCGAGCCCTCATCGAGGGAAGTGAGCTTGGCGAGCTCGACGAGCATGCGCATCGCGTCGGACTTGGTTGCCATCGGCCGGAGCCTATCCGAGACCTCAGCGACCCAACCACAGCTGCGGATCGAACTCAGCCCGAGCCGTTCGCTCGACGGACAACTCGCCAAAGAACGGGACGTCGACGTCGACTGCGACCACCACCACTGCCACTCGCACCCTCAGCGATGTGTCGATCGGGCAGACACAGCTGACCAGTCTCGTCCGATTCAGTTCAGCTAGCTCCGAAGCGATGGAGCTCGGGCTGGCCGCGTCCGCGGCCGGGGGAAACGTTGCGACGGCTGCAGCCAAAGCTGCCGCGTCGGCGCCGTTGGCCGCCGCAACTGCCGCGCTCCACACCAGACCCAAGCTAGAAACGGCGAGGGTTGCTGCCAGACAAATCGCAAAGGCAGAGGCGATTGCGATCGACGCAGAACCCCGTTCATCGCTCGACATACATCGACGCAGACGCCGTGACCTCCACCGAGAAGCCACCAAGCAGGACGCCAAACAGCTGGTGATTGACACTCACTGAGACCTTGGCCGGCTTACCAACCGCACCCGGACGACTCACCGAGATTCGCGCTCGATCACGCTGACCGTGGGGCAAAGCGTCTCGAACGGCTTCGACGGCCTTCGCTGGATCGGGTGTGGTCGCGGCGACACGAGCTCCCTCCCTCGCCGCTCCCAGGAGCTCGATTCGGGTGCGGGCCACCGAGGCCACTTGGACCCCGGCAACCAGCACCAGAAAGATCAGAGGGACAACCAAGAAGAACTCGACTGTCACTGAACCCTCATCTTTTCTCAGAAGGCGTTGGCCACCCAATCGATGACCTTTCCGAACAGCCCGCCGAGAAGACCGCTCCCACTCCCAGACTGCAGCCACTTCAGAGCGATGATGGCCAGCGCGGTCGCCGCCAGAATCACTAGGAAGTACTCAACAGTCGCTTGACCGTCTTCCTCCTCCAGCCGCACAAGCAGCCAGTTCCATACCCGTGTCATAGACACTCCTTCGATCCGGTTTCCGACCGGTGCGGGAGGAAGCGCGGAGACTCATGTCAGCCCGCCTGTCAGGTCTTCGAACATGGCGAGGAGGGACGGCGCGTACAACATCAGAACCAACCCGGGCAGCATCAAGAGCGTTACTGGGATCATCAGCTTGACCGGGAGGGTGCGGGCTCTGGCGACTCGTCGAGCCCTTTCGGACTGGAGCTCGGTTTCGATCATCCGGTGCGCCACGACAGTCAGGGACGAACCTGATTTCTGAGAGCGAATCAACTGGGATACGACCGGTCTCAGCCGGTCGTCTGCGATGGCCAGGGCAGCGGTGAGACCAGAAACACGTGCCAGCCGGTGCACCCGGGTCAGCGACTCATAGTCCGGCAACGTCGCAGCGACCTTGCCCAGAGCGGCCAGGACCGACAGGCCGGAACGCAGTTCGATCACAAGCAGGAGAAGCACGAGCTTCATGTCTGGGTCGGCTGGTCGGCGTGGTGTCGTCCGCCCCCGATCCCGCAGTACCAGAAGGGCAAATGCAGCTGCCACCAAGAGCCTCATTAGCGGGACCTAGCGACGATGGCTAGAGCAGCCAGGCAGCCGACCAAGAACAAGCCAAGCCCCAGCAAGGCAGGTACCTGGCTTCCGGGAGTCGCCATGACCCAAGCCAACTGGCCAGATTCGGCTTGGTGGATGGCAAAGAGCAGAGGTGCGCCGACGAGCAGTGCTGCGGTAGCCACCCCTGGAGCCAAAGCAATGCGCACCTCGGAATCGATCTCGGATCGGACAAGGGCAAAGGAAGCGATTTCGTCGAAGATCAGCGCCGGGTCATTGCCTGCTCGGACCGCTCGCCGATAGGTCAGGGCCAATTCAGGGCCCACATCTGAGAAGGAGCGTCGCATCCATCCGCTCAGCTGTTCGACCGAAGCGTCAACAGGAGGAGAGTCAAGACCTACAGCCGATGCCGCGGCCCTAACGGCAACTGGCAGAGTGGCGCCAGCACGTAACTCGGAAGCCACCCCTTCGCAGAACAGAGCCGAGGTGTTGACATCCCCTGACCGGCCCTTCACCCACCAGGCCGCCAACGCAACGAGGGTCGGGACTGGAAGGAACACCGCACTGCCCAGGAGGAGTAGGCGAAGAACGGACACACCCGCTGTCGCTGCGAGCGACAATGCGAGGAGAGCTATCACGTCACATCCGTGACTGACGTGATGACCCGTTGGTTTCCAATCCGCTCGATCTGCACAACGCAGTCAACCGCCGCCCGGAGCTGAGCAGCGATCGTATCTCTAGCGAAGTTTCCCTCCATGAGCGCCAGCGACTCGAGCCGAAGCAAGGCCTCGTCGGGCGAATTGGCGTGCACTGTGGTGAGCGAGCCCCGGTGACCCGTGTTCAGGGCCATGATCAAGTCCAGCGCCTCGGCACCCCTCACCTCACCAACAACTATCCGGTCTGGTCGCAGACGGAGTGCGGATCGGAGGAGCTGACGGATGGTTATGGCGCCTGCACCCTCGGCATTGGCGGTTCGAGCCTCGAGCCTGACTACGTGGCCGGGGAAGTCCAACTCTGCAGCGTCTTCGATGGTGATGGTTCGATCGGACTGGTCAAAACTCTGCGCGAGAAGATTGAGGAGCGTTGTCTTGCCGGCGCCGGTGCCTCCCGAGACCACGACTGTCTTCCGTTCCTCGATCAGCCGCTTCATTTGCTTCACTTGCTCTGAGGTTGCGGTACCGGCAGCAACCAGATCCTCCAGGGCGACAACCCTCTGAGTGAACCGGCGGATAGCCACCAACGTCCGATCCACCGAAGCTGGCGGCAGGACTGCGTGCAGCCGGCTGCCGTCAACTAGCCGAGCGTCGACCATTGGCGAGTTTCGATCCACTCGGAGACCAAGAGGCGCAATTGCCCGTTCCACAGTTGCGACGAGATCGGCGTCGGAAAGGAACGCGACATCTTCATGTTCCAGGCCGGCGCCGCGGTCGGCCCAAACCTCGGCATATCCGTTCACGACGACGTCGCTCACATCTGGATCGTCGACGAGCACCTGGATCGGACCAAGGCCAGCCAACCTGGCTACCACCTCGCCGACCCTGTCTTCCCGATTCCAAGGCGACTCACGGGAAAGCGCAGCGTCGGCCTGCCCCTGAAGGTCAGCGAGCCCGCCGGAGTTCACTTCTGACGCGATCGCGCGGGCAACTCTCTCGACTACTCCCACGGCATCTCCCACACCGGACGCCAGGCTGATATCCAGCGGCTTCGCCCAGGCTGGCGGCCATCCATCAGCCGGCGGAACAACGAGGACCGAAGACGCGGAAGCACAGGGCCTGGACCAGGAGGCCGAGTTGACATACCTCCAACCGGTTGCCAGACCGCATGGTCGATCGGCGGTTGCGGTACCAGCCGACCAGGCACAAGTGGAACGACCGGAACGGACGGGATGTCCGCCCAAGGGGCACCACACCGAACCACGACAGCGGGCCAGCGCTCCTTGAGCCTGTGGATCAGTTTCACTGCGTCTGCAGAGCCGATGTGACCCCCGGGGAGGCACGCAACCCCGGTCCGGCCAGGGCTGAGCTCATCGAGATGCGGCCCCTCCGCCAGAATCGACGTCAGGGACCGCTCTCCCGGCCGCCCTTTGTTCTCCAGATCAACGACCAAAGAGGTTCCGACCGAGACCGCCAAGCCAAGCGCAGCCACCAACCCCAGGGCCGGGTCCGGTGACCACACCTGCAACACGCGATGTCTAGAAATCCCACCCACACCTCCGAACGTATGACGGGGTGAGACCCGTTACAAGACCCTTGAGTCGGCTTAACCTCTCAGGTGTGACTGCCGTCGCATTCTTTGACCTCGACAAGACGATCATCGCGAAGTCGTCAACACTCGCCTTCACCAGGCCAATGTTCCGTGCTGGTTTGCTCAGCGGCTCGACACTGGCCAAAGCCGGCGTAGCCCAGGCCTACTACCAGGCGTTCGGAGCGGATCACGATCAGCTCGAGAGAGTGAAAGAAGAGCTATCGAACATCACTCGAGGTTGGGACAAAGACGAGATCGAAGCCGTGGTCTCTGAGACGGTCGACCAGGTCGTGACTCCCCTGGTCTACGTCGAAGCTCTGGCGATTATCGAAGACCACCGTGGGGCTGGACGGGGCATCGTGGTGATCTCAGCTAGCCCCGAAGAGATCGTCCGGCCGCTCTGCAGATACCTCGGAATCGATGACGTGCTGGCCACCAGGGCGGAGATCGACGAAGAGGGGAAGTACACCGGCGAGATCGAGTTCTATGCCTACGGGCCGGGGAAGGCGGAAGCTATGCGTGCCCTCGCCGAGGAGCGGGGAATCGACCTGGAGGCGAGCTACGCCTACAGCGATTCGATCACGGATCTGCCGATGCTGGAAGCGGTCGGCAATCCGGTTGTCGTCAACCCAGATTCGGCATTGGCTGAAGTCGCCGAGGAACGTGGGTGGGAGGTCCGCAACTTCTCGTCGACGGTCACCCTCCGGGACAAACTCCCGGCGATTGCAGCTTCTGGAGCTGTGGTGACGGGAATCGCAGCCGTGTTGGCCTATTGGGCCCTCAAAGGGAAGAAATAGGACACACCACCCATCGGAGCCCGGCTGCCTCGATTGCCCCCAATAGTTCTTCAGCTCGATATGAGTCATCGGAGAGAGATTCGACCGCCTCCGTGGACAGGATCATCGCCTTCACTCTCCAGGTCTCACCTCGGTCGGCTGACCCGACCACGCGGTCACCACTGACTCTCTTCAATGCGTCGGTCACATCTTCGACCAGGAGGGTCGGTGAGTTCGGATAGTCCATCAGGTCGATGTCCACAGTCCGACCGTGCTTGTCGAATATGACAAAGCCATCGACGAGAGCTTCCAGGAGCCCCTTCTTCTCGATCACGACTCCAAAGTACTCTCCGAAGATGTCAGCTACAGCAATGGTGGTGGTTGGAGGCGGGTCGAGTGTCCGCTTCGGAACTGACAAACTCCTGGCTGATCTCGACGGCCGACCACTGGTGCAAGTCACTGTGGAACGGGTTGTCCCTTCAGTCGACCATGTCGTTCTGGTAGTGCGTGAAGAGATTCGTGAGACCGTTGCCAGACTCGACCTTGGAGTCACCATCGTCAGCGGTGGGAGCACCAGAACGAGGAGTGAGTTCGCGGGCCTCGGGGTACTCGATTCCGCAACCGAACTAGTTGGCATCCACGACGCCGCAAGACCGAACATCAGACCTGAGCTGATCGACGAGCTTTTCCGCCAGGCAGCGACCATAGGCGGAGCGCTACCAATGTTGGAGCTATCGGAGACTCTGGTCTCGAAGAGTGAGTTGGCACCGCGGACCGATCTACGCGGAGCCCAAACACCCCAGGTATTCAGGGCCGGACCCCTGATCGCCAGCTACGAATTGGCCCGACAGGCAGGGTTCGAGGGGCACGACACCGCCGAGGTGGTCATGGAGTTCAGCAGTCTCGAAGTGGCTTGGGTTCCAGGCGACGAGGACAACATCAAGGTGACTTACCCGGCCGACCTCGACCGGCTCAGAGAGCTTTCTCGTAACGAACTTCGGTGACGTCGGCTCCTCCAATGGTGAGCAACGCTGACCTCCTGCTGTCGATCCAACCATGTGATTCATAAAAGGCACGGGCGCGAGTGTTCGACTCCAGGACCCAAAGGACCGACAGCTCGTGGTCCATCTCGGCCAATCGCTCTTCTGCGGCCGCAAGAAGATCGTGGCCGTGGCCCTCACCCCAATTGTCTGGATCCACATAGATCGCAAACAGCTCGGCATGCTGACCGTCTTCAGATGTTCCGATGAAGACGAAACCAACGATCTCGTCGTGCTCAGCCACATAGATCTCGGCCCCAGCTTCGAGCCGCTCAGTGAAGAACCTGGCCCGCTGTTCCAGCCGGTCGGATAGAGAGTCCAGGTACTCGGAGGGGATCATCCCCGGATAGGCAGCCTGCCAGGATCGAACATGTGCGTCGGAGATCGCCCGAGCATCGCCGACAACAGCCCGCCGGATGGTCACTCCTCTTCATCCCCTGCTGTATCCAGCTCCTGATCGTCGTCTTTCGGCCCAAGCACCCAGAAAGCCAGTAGCGACAACGACGCGGCGCCTGCAGCCACGGCGAGCCAGAGCATCTGCCGATTCTCAGGACTGATGTCATCTTCGATGGTGGTGGAAGTGGTTGGTTGGGCGGCGTCGGCACCGAGGTCCGCACCCAACTGACTCAACAGGTACGGAGCGGAAGTCGCTCCGTCGGGGCCAATCGTCTCGAACACGACCGCATAGTTCTTGTTCTCGAGCTCAGTCGTCACTCCGAAGGTGCCGGCGCCCCTGTTGAGCATTGGGATCGTGAGAGGCGGGTCATCGTCGAAGCTGAGGTGAGCGACTACAGACTGGGCGGACTCAACCACTTCGACCTCGATTGTCACGACCATCGACCCGCCGTCTATCGACTCAGTGGTGGCACTGGCAGCGCCGAAAGCTCCCCCCACCGTCACCGCCGCCAGCAGCAACAGTTTCATTGAGCCCATTCCCCGCGCGAATCCAAGACCTCTTTCAAAACGTCTGGCCTATCGGTCACCAGCCCGTCAACGCCGATATCCAACAGTTCCACCATCTCAGCCCTTGTGTTGACGGTCCAGACATGGACCTGGAGGCCCGAGGCATGGGCGGCATCGACCAGCTTCTGATCGATGACTCGGACACCCCTGAGATGCGTTGGTAGCTGCAGCGCAGAGGCCGCGCCCGATGCGCCCCTCCCAACACGGGAAGCCAACACCCACATGCGTGACAGAGTCGGTCCGGAGGAAGTGGCCACTCGACCGTCCGTGATCTCCCTGAAATGCTGAATCCGGGCATCAGAGAAAGCACCGACAATCAGCCGCTCATGAATCTGATGGTCATCCACAAACGCGGCAAGGGGCTCCACGACGCCGTCGTCTTTCATGTCCACAACCAAAGATGCGTCTGGGAAGGATTCGATGACCTCCTCGAGCGTCGGCACCTGGACACCAGAGTCCCGGAATTCAAAGCCTTCTCCTGTGCTATGTCGATGTCCAGCGTCAAGGGAGCGGACATCGGCTAGCGAATGATCCGAGACCAGTCCCACACCATTCGTGGTCCGATCGAGCGTGGGGTCGTGGAAGCAAACCAGAACACCGTCAGAGGTCACCCGTAAGTCCGTCTCGAGATGCCGGTATCCCATTTGGTAGGCGCCGTCGAAAGCGAGCAGCGTGTTTTCGGGCCAAAGACTGCGAGAGCCACGGTGGGCGATGGCAACGGGCGAGTTCCAGCGGTCGGAGTCGAGCGTCATGGAATTCTCGATCGGTACATTGCTTGTGCCCCCTTAAACCAAAAGCGACGGGCCCCGGGCCCGCCGCTCTTGTTTGAGAGTGTGTTCGCCTTACTCGGCTACACGATCCTTCAGGCCCTTGGCTGCGCTGAAGTGAGCGTAGTTGCGGGCTGGAATGGTGATTGTCTCCCCGGTTGCCGGGTTGCGTCCCTGGCGCTCCGACCGGCGCTTGAGGGTGAAATTCCCGAAGCCGGTGATGTTGACCTTGCGGCCTGCGTCAAGCTCTACGGCGATGATGCCTTCTCCGTCTTTCGTGGAGAAGATGTGCTCGATGATTTCTGAGGCCTTTGCCTTTGAAATATCGGCTTTGCCGGCGAGTTTGTCCGCCATCTCGGATTTGTTCACGACGCCTCCTTGTGGGTCGATGATTCGCGGCGCTTTGCTGCGACGATTCCAAGCCACGTTAGGCGATACTTCAAGCGCTACCTACGTTTTCCGCCGTTTACGATCTGAGCCCAAGGAGGCTTCATGACCGTCAAGTATCAGCTATCCGACGATGTGGCCATCGTCACCCTCAACCGACCCGACCGTTTCAATTCCATAAACGCTGAATTGTCCAACGACCTGGTGGATGCCCTGAACAAGGCCGGGAGCGAAGCCCGTGCAGTTGTCCTTACCGGAGAAGGCAAAGCCTTCTGTGCCGGAGCCGACCTCTCTGGGTTCGTCGACGAATATGACAAAGGCGGCCCTGACCTGGGAAAACACCTCGACGAGGAGTTTCATCCGGTGGTGCATGCGTTGAGTGAATGTGCGGTTCCGACAGTTGCCGCCGTGAACGGAGCGGCGGCAGGGGCAGGCATGGGACTGGCATTGGGCTGCGATATTCGGGTCATGGCCGACTCCGCCTATTTCACTTCTGCCTTCACTGCAATTGCGCTGGCCCCGGATTCAGGCTCGACTTGGCTCCTGCCACATCACGTGGGCGTGTCGACTGCTCTCGAAATGGCGCTGACGAATCGACGAATGAGCGCTGAAGAGGCCGTCGCACGCGGCCTTGCCGTTGAATCCGTAGGGTCAGATGAGCTGATCGCAAAGGCCACCGAATACGCGACGAACCTCGCGGGTCTGGCGACCGATGCACTTGTCACCACGAGAAAACTGATCAGGGAATCCGGTCGCTTGACGTTTGATGAAGGGCTCGCGAGAGAACGAGAAGAACAAACACGGCTCGGCAAGACTCCAGCCCATGAGGAAGGAGTCCGCGCCTTCCTCGACAAACGCAAGCCCGACTTCAAGCAGTTTTGATTCCTCAGGTTGTAGGTCCCAGATATGGCACTCACAGCCGACGCTTTACCCGGTCGGCGCAAACTCTCGGCGCACAGTTCCATATATGAGACTGTCAACCTGAGGATTGGAAAGGAACCCGAGGAAGCTAGGTCTTGATTAGATAGACCTCGAGGGTGATCTTGCCGCCGGCCCCTGTCCCGGTCGCAAACCCGACCTCGTTGTTGAGCCAGCCGAGACCTTCGTTGCCCGTTTCGAAGGTGATCAGCTCTTTTGGGCTGGCCGACTGATCTTCATGGGCAATCGAAACGCCGCTTCCCTTGTAGGAAACGGCTTCGCGCTTCTCCCCGATGGTCGCCCGGATGTCGAGCGTCATGTTTCCATCGGAGCGAACGATGACGTAGTCGACTCCACGAACCGGGCGCTCGCCTTCCCAGTGCTCGCTGGTTGCGGTTCCCTTGAAGGGGAAGTCAATCCGCATTCCGGCTGGTGCTTTGCCGATCACGTTCATCCCGAGGTCGGCTTCGATGGTGCAGAACTTCTCTAGAGAGGGCATCGACCTACCGTAGCCGAGCCCGCCGAAGCAGACTTCTGACCTCCCACCCAGTGATCTGATCGAAGTTCTCATACCACTTCCCTACCGCAACGAACCTACGGGGTCGACTCATTAGGAGAATTCGATCAGCCGTGCAATCGAAACCGGCTGGCGCAACGGGGGCTGCCAGCCAAACCGCTCCCGCCCCCATCGAACGTAGGACATCGATGGCGACGCGTGCTGTCGCTCCAGTCGCGATCCCGTCGTCACAGAGAACGGCCGTTTTGCCGGCCGGATTGTGAAACGGATGACCCTCTCGCCAGTCTTCGCCGATCCGACCCCGAGCGGTCTCCGCCAGGGCTTCGAAGTCAGAGTGGCTGAGGCCAACCTGTGCCAGCAGATCTTCGTTCCTAACGACATGGCCGCCTTCGGACACCGCGCCAATAGCTAGCTCCTCCTGGCCGGGCATACCCACCTTCGCTACTCGGAGCACGTCCAGGGGACACTCGAGCTTCTCCGCTACCTCGGCGGCCACCGGCACACCTCCACGCGGTAGGCCATAGACCACGGGGTCGAGGGGTTCATGGTTGGCCACCAATTCGGCCAGCAATTCGCCGGCGTGTCGGCGGTCTCTGAATCTCAAGTCAGGAGTACTTGGCTACGTATCCCTGCAGCCAGGGCATCACCTGGTCGATGTAGTCGGCAGCCTCTTCCATGCGCAGCGTTCTACCCGCGTAGTTCATGAGCATGATCTGGCGAGCGGCATGAAACCCGTCGAGTTGTTCTTCATCGATGATCGGCCACGGTGAAACGGTCTCGAAACCCTTGCGGAACGCCGCCCTGATGTCGTTGCGGATGTCGCTCTTGCGTGAGGAGTACAGGCAGATGGCGGCATCCTGGGCCGGTGTGGCAATCATCACGTCCTCGAAGTCGAAGGCGTAGAGCCTGCTTCCGGCCAGATGAACGTTCCACTCGTGTAAATCGCCGTGGACGATCTGTGGAGTCGACTCCCGGTGTGAGGTGGCAATGATCTCCTCGGACATTTCGATGGCCTTGCTGATCGCCGTGCGACGGCGCACGTCGAACAAGTGGCCGAAAAGTGGGTTGTTGATGATCACCGCATCTAGTTCTTCGCCGTAATAGAAGACCCTGTCCCAGGTTCGCAGTTGAGCGGCATCCGGAGGAGTCCAGGTACGGCCGTGTGCCTGAAGCGACGCACACATCGCCCCCAAGAGCCGATATGCAAAAGTCCCTGAACCTTCACCCATGGGCTCACCGGGGACCCAAGTGAAGAGGACGCAAGATCGTTCTTTGCCTATCGACTCGTCGTATTCATCCACGATCAGACCGCCACCAGCGGTTTTGATCGGTTTCACGATCTCGAGGTTGGTGTCCCTGCGAATGGCGTCGAGCCAAGCCACTTCTAATTCGATGTTCGACCGAGAGTTGGCATGAGGGGTGCCGACGCGCAGAGTCATCTGCTGGCCCGATTCGGTCACAACGCGGAACATCACATTGGAATGGGTCGCGAGGTGGGTCACCTCACGAGTGAGGAACGGGTATCTCTTGAGTACCCGGTGCACCAGCGGTATCAGGCGTGTGGCCTCGGCTTGTGTTCTAGAAGCGTCCATGAGTCATGACAGGGCGGTCACCCCATGATGATTCTGGTCGAAATCGCACCGGCTAGAAAGGGACCGACCGTGATTCGATCGACCCCTTTCCCTGCTAGTCGTTGAGGGCGGCCTCGAAGGCTTCTGAATCGATCGGCGATTTGCCGCGACGTCGATGCCACTGATCCCACAGATAGAGGTAACTCGGCAGGAAAAGGACGGCAGCCATGAGCGCCAACAGGATGGTGTAGGCCGTCACGAACCCGAACTGGCGGAAGGGAATGGTGGAGGAGACCACGAGGATCCCGAAGCCTGCCACCGTGGTGAGCGCCGAGCCAGCCAAGGCACCACCCGTGAACGTGAGGGTGCTGTCGATGGCCGTGTCAGCATCAGCCGCCCGGATCCGATCCTCCTCGTAGCGGTGTGTGATGTGAATCATGTACGGGATACCGATACCAATCGCAAGCGCGGCAATCGTCGCTGTCACCGGTCCGAAGGGGATCCCCAGGGCGGCCATGATGCCGAAGGCCAACAGGACCACCAGCCCGACCGGCAGCGTCGTGATGACGCCCAGCAGCGGACGTCGTGCCTCGATCGTGAAGTTGATCACGAGGAGGAAGAGCGCCGCTCCAAGTGTCAACAGCAGCGAGCTCACCTGCGAGTCACGCAGCGACGAAACAACGACGTCGGAGATGATCTCTTGTGAGGTCACAACCGTGTCGAGGCCCGCCTCCTCAGTCGGGGCGAAAGCGACGTCGAGATCGTCAGCAAGCGGACCGGCGAAATCCGAGCCCGCCTGAGTCGATATCCGGAAGAGGGCTGCGTTGAACCCTCCGTCGGCCTGGCTCAAGACTCCTGCCATCTCGTTTGGTGCTGCAGCGAAAGCGGCTTCATACAGAGGCGCAACCGAGTCGGCCGATACCGTGAAGTCGGGTCCAAGCCCTACCTCTTGTGCAGCTGCGCCAACTTCAGGTACGAACACAGGTGACTCTGGGCTCACCAGCTGACCGATGACCGAGATGGGTGATTGGGCAAGCGGGAATCCATCGACAACTACAACGTTGTCCACGCCGGTCATCGCACCGTTTGCCGCAGCCATGGCATTCCAAGCCTCTCCGCTGGAGACGTCACCTTCGATCAACGCGCTCGTTGTCTCCGGGAAGTCGAAACGCTCTCCAAGGGTCACCGCAGTTGCCCTGATGGGAGAGGTTGTCGGCACGAAGTCGAGAAAGTCGAACTTCGCCTCGAGCTGGGTGAATGTCGCCCAGGCACCGAGTCCGCCGAGACCAAGCGAAACGATGACCATCACAACGGCGAAACGCTTGGCCAATATCGACAAGGAACCGATCACCCGTGGCAGGAGACGTGAGGAGTTCCCGGCGAGTGACTCGACATCAAGGGTTCCCTTACGAGCCCCGGCACGATCGAGGACCTCTCGTACCGCTGGGACGAAGAAAAGAGCAAGGAGGAAGGACGCCACGATTCCGATCGCTGCCAGCGAACCGAACTCACGGAGCGCAGGGATCTCATTGAAGACGTTGGTCAAGAAGCCAATGGACGTGGTGATCGTGGCCAGAGCCAGAGCAATGCCAACCGTCCGAATCGCTCGGGTGATCGACTCGTCCACCGTCGCACCGCTCGCAACCTCCTCGCGATACCGCGAAGTGAGGTGGATGGCGTAGTCCACGCCGAGACCGATAAGGAGAATGGGCAGGATCTGGGACATCGGACCCTGCTCTTCGAAGATGAAGTAACCAAACCCGTTCATCCACGAGATGGCAAAGAAGATGGTCGCCATTGTGAGCATCGTGTCGGCAACGGTGCGACGCAGACGTCCAGATGCCACCGACCAGACCGAGAACACCAGGAGAAGGGTCCCGGCACCCGCCAGGGCCACTGGGCCGGTTTCCAAGTCGTTTATGGCATCGGGGAAGAGGTCGGGGAAGATTCCGGCCAGCGACGGAAGCGTCACGACCACGATCGCTCCGACGAGCAGCACGAAGCCAACGATGGTCAGCGTCCGGCCCACACCGCTCGGCGGCTTGAGCAGATAAACAGCACCCAGGACGGTGATGATGATGAAACCGGCTGAGATGAAGAGGCTGAGGATCTCGGCAGCGAAGTCGTCCTGCCCGGAGAAGATCAGCTCCTGGTTGAACGGATCGGCTTCGATTCCATCGGGGAGGACGGCCGAAGCAACAGCGTCGGCGGCGATCTGAGCCCGTCTGGCTGATTCGTCAAAGTCGTCGCTGGACCCATAAGTCACAATGAGGATTCCAAGATCGGTCTCAGCACTCGTGGGATCGGCGTCGGTCGGAAGAAGCAGGTCGATGAAACCAAGCTGCTGAGGGGGCAGTTGGGAGTAGGACTGTGAGTAGAGAGCCTTCAGCTCATCGTCCGAGGTAGGAGCCGGCGCACCCTGCTGGATGGCAAAACCCACCGGTGCCATGTAGCTCGCAACGGCCGGGTTCTCCGGAGCGTCGACTATGTACTCGGACAGCTCAGAGGCTCGGATCGCCTCCTCGATTGCGACAGTTGCCTGGAGCCCGTCCAGGGTGATCACGTCGCCGCTCTCAGCGGAGATGAGCACCTGCATAGCGGTCTGGGTCGAGCCGAAGAGTTCGCCGATCTTGCCCGATGCCTCGAGCTCTTCGGCTTCCGGAGCGAAAGCTTCGTTTTGGTCTTCAGCAGGCGTGAAGTTGCCGGAGAACGCACCCATCGTCATCGAAAGAAGGACCGTGACGATGATCACGATCCATGGTGCCTTGCGAACGATTCGGGCGATGCCGTTGACGAGAGACTTCATTTTTGGGCCTGGCTTTCCTGCTGCGTGTGAATGGAGTTGGGGGCTGCGGAGATGGTCAAGCCCTTACGGCGTAATGGAAGCCGCATCGACCAGTTAATCAAAATCGATGGAGTCAGGCCAATGCCGAGTCGAGAGAGTCCAGGAATCGGCGGTTCTCATCGTCGTTCCCGATCGTGACCCGAACCCATCCGGGGTTCATCGGACGGATGAGCACTCCGTAGCCCGTCATTCGCTCAACGAGATCAAGGTATCTGTCACCAAGCTCGAAGTAGATGAAGTTGGTGTGGCTCTCCGCCATCGTGATATCACGCTCGCGAAGGGCGCCGACCAGATGGTGTCTTCGACGTGTGTTGTCATCGCGCCGGCGTGTCAGTTCTTCATGCTGGCCGAGGCTGGCCAGAGCGGCGGTTTGTCCGACCTGACCGACGGTGAGCGGAGCCTGTGCCTTCCGTAGTTCGACAAGGACATCCTCACGGGCAATCGCGTACCCGACGCGATGAGCGGCCAGACCGTAGATCTTCGAGAAGGTCCGAAGCACAACCACATTCGGTCTCGAGACCGCCAGAGGGATCTCGGTTCGGTATGCAGGGTCGACGACATATTCGTGGTACGCCTCGTCAACGACCACCAGTACCTCTTCAGGGATCGAATCGATGAATGCCTCGATCTCGTCGGCAGGGGTGATGGTGCCGGTCGGGTTGTTGGGATTGCAAATGACCACGATCCGGGTGTTTTCGTCGATCGCTTGCCGCATGGCATCGAGGTCGAGGGCGTGGACCGGGTCGAGAGGAACCTCTCTGGTCGCCGCGCCAGCCCAAATGGCTGCGAACCGGTACATGACGAAGCTGGGCCACCCGTAGACGATGTTCGTGCCCGGGCCAGTGGTGGCCACCGCTATCTCCGCCAGCAACGCAACACTCCCGGCACCGAACAGCAGATTCTCAAATTCGATGCCTTCCTCCCCGGCAAGAGCGTGCCCGATGTCCCAGCACGCATTGTCCGGGTATCGGTTCGACTGCGCTAGGACAGCAGAAGCAGCTTCGACGACACCCGGGAAAGGTCCCTCGGGACCCTCATTGGCCGTCAGCTTGACGATCTCGTCGGGGTCGAGTCCGTGTTCTCTAGCCACGTCCTCCATCTGGCGGCCAACCTTGTACGGACTTAGGTCTTCGATTTCTGGGCGGAACTTCGGCATCACCGGCCAAGTTAGCTACGTCGCTTGAACACCGTTTCCAGAGTTGTGGCAGACTCAAGACATGGGCCGATTCGAGACACTTTCCATCATCGATGCGCAAGGGGCTCTCATCGGAGAGGACCCGGCACTCGACCCTGAGCTCTATCAAACCATGTATCGCAACATGGTTCTCTCTCGCGCGTTGGACCGGAAGATGCTGGCGCTTCAGCGGCAGGGTCGCATCGGCACCTACGCGATGCTCGAAGGACAAGAGGCCGTCCAGATCGGGTCCGCTCTTGCTCTGGAGCCAAACGACTTCGTTTTTCCCAGCTACCGAGAACACGGTGTTCAAGTCACGAGGGGCCTCCCGATGGAGGTCCTTCTCGCGTATTGGAAGGGTTTGCCCAACGCAGCCTGGGATATAGAGAAGTACCGCACCGGAATCGTTGCCGTTCCGATCGCCAGCCAGCTTCCCCACGCCGTCGGCTATTCGTATATGACACAGCTGAGAGGCGAGGAAACCGTCGCTGTCACCTACTTCGGTGACGGTGCCACTTCAGAGGTAGATTTTCACTCGGGCATGAATTTCGCAGGTGTTTGGAAGACGCCGACTGTGTTCATCTGCGCCAACAACCTCTATGCGATCTCGGTCCCATACGAGAAACAGACCGCCTCGGAGACCATCGCCCAGAAGGCGGAGGCCTACGGATTCGAAGGCCTGCGGGTAGACGGCATGGACCCGATTGCCATGTACCTCGCCACCAAGCTTGCGGTGCGCCGGGCCCGGGAGGGCCGAGGGCCAACACTCATCGAGGCCATGACATACCGCTATGGCCCCCACGCAACCGCCGATGACGACTCTCTATATCGAGATCCCGCCGAAGTCGAAGCCTGGAAGGAGCGAGACGCCATCGAACGGCTCCGTAGATTCCTCGTGCGCCGAGGCGAGTGGGATGAGCGAGTGGGTGAGAAGGTCCGCGACGAAGTGGCCGACGCAGTCGAGGCGGCCGTCGTGGGCCTCGAAGCCGAACCGCTGCCGGAACGAGACGACGCGGTCCGTCACGGGTTCGCCCGTATCCCGGAACACATCGTTGACCAACTCCATGCCATGGAGCGCTCACACGGGGAGCCAGAAACCGAGTTCGGCGAGGACGAGATTTGGCGCGTGGGACATGACGAGCTGCCAGACGGACCGACGGAGTCGTGGACGATGGCTGAAGCGATCAACGCTGCACTTGGCGAGGCAATTGAACGCGATGAAGGCGTTGTGGTCATGGGCGAAGACGTCGGGCTGGCCGGCGGCGTTTTTAGGGTTACGGAAGGCCTCCAGGAGCGCTTCGGCGAGCAACGTGTGATCGATACGCCGCTCAACGAATCAGGGATAGTTGGGACTGCGGTCGGTATGGCCCTGGCAGGGGCGAGGCCTGTGGCGGAGATCCAATTCGACGGGTTCGTCTACCCGGCCTTTGATCAGATCGTCAGCCATTTGGGCCGGTTCCGCTTTCGAACCCGAGGCCTGTCATCAGTTCCGGTAGTGGTTCGATTCCCCAACGGTGCCGGAATCGGTGCCCACGAGCACCACTGCGACTCGCCTGAGGCCTACTTCGTCCATGCTCCGGGCCTTGTGGTCATCTGCCCGTCCACACCTATCGATGCCAAAGGTTTGCTGGCTGCCGCCCTGACCGGGGACGACCCGGTCATCTTCCTCGAGCCAAAGGTGCTCTATCGAGCGGGACGCGATGAAGTCCCAACAGACCACTACACGTTGCCGATCGGTCGAGCCCGCGTTCGGCGGGAAGGCACTGACCTCACACTGGTCACATACGGCGGCATGGTCCCCGTGGCGTTGAAAGCCGCTGAGCGTTCTGATTTCGACGTGGAGGTCATCGACCTTCGGACTCTGTTCCCCTGGGACCGTGAGACTGTCCTCGAATCAGTAGCCAAGACCGGGAGATTGCTGCTGGTCCAAGAGCCGCAGGGAAGCGCCGGTGTGGCCGCTGAAGTAGCTGCGGTGGTGGCCGAGGAAGCCATGTACGACTTGAAGGGCCCAATCGTCCGCGTGACTGGCTTTGACGTCCCATGGCCCCAGTTCGCCATCGAGAAACACGCCCTCATCGATGCGGAGCGAGTTCTCGCTGGGATCAACCAAACCGCCAGCGCCTGATCCGCATATACGGCGAAAACGTCGAGGTTGCGTCGATCCTGGCCTAATTTGAACCGCCCGTGAGCCACCTCAGACCTGAAGATCGCCCCAAACCCAGCAAGGCAAGCTGTCGGAAGGGCCGCCACCACTACGGCGCTGCTCAGAAAGTCGGCGGTGGGATCAGCCGGCAAGTCTGTGAGATCTGCGGAGAGGTCAGTATCGACCTTCGGGATGCCGACTCGCTGACCCAGCCTGTTCTGCGGCCGGACGACAAGGTTCAGCCTCTTTCGTTGGGTGATTCCTGACGTCCTCCTAATCTGAAACCGTGACTCGGGTAGTCAAAGCAGCAGGTGGTCTGGTCTTCAAAGAGACTTCCAAGGGGAAGCTTCGAGTCCTCGTTGCCCATCGGCCCAACTACGACGATTGGGGCCTGCCAAAGGGGAAAGCCGACAAGGGTGAAACTCCAGAGGAGACCGCGGTGCGAGAAGTACTCGAAGAGACCGGGTACCACTGCAGGATCGTCGCCCCTCTCGACGTCACCCGCTACCGCATCAACGGTGGAATCAAAGAAGTCCAGTGGTATGCGATGCGACCCTTGCCTGACAGCCCCGGGTTCAAAAAGAACAACGAGATTGATGAGATTCGGTGGCTCAGTCGCAAACAGGCGAAAGCCCTCGTGGATTATGACCTGGACAAGGGCCTGATATCGGATCCGACGCTTCGCAAGCTGAGCCGGACTGGAACCATTCATCTTCTCCGCCATGCCGCTGCCGGCAACAGAAACAAGTGGACCGGGGTCGATGCCGTGAGGCCGATCACTAAGAAGGGGAAGCGCCAGGCGGCTGCACTCGCCGATCAGCTTTCAAACCGGGGCATCGAAGTCATCTACACCAGCCCTTACTTGCGATGTGTCCAAACCGTGGAGCCACTTGCTGAGGCGATCGGGGCCAAGGTGCGAACTCACGATGCCCTGGCCGAAGGGCCCGACGTCGACGCCGCCTACAACCTGGTCGACCGGCTGGTAGGCCACAACGCAGTGTTGTGCACCCACGGTGATGTGATCCCCGCCGTGATCAATCGGATGATGTGGCTCGGGCTGACACTCGACTCGTCGTTTGACTGCCCCAAAGGGTCGACCTGGGAGATCGATCTTGTGGGTGGCCGATTCGACTACGGACGGTACGTCGCACCACCAAACGTGTAGTACCGGCTCTCGAGCCTTTCGGCGTCCAAGGCCTCATGGCATCCCAATCTCGAAGAAGGTGGACTCTCCAACCTCGTCGAAGAAACGAGTCATGGTGCATCCAGTCTCTGGCGGCTCGCACTCGGAAACAATGGTGATCGTCGTCCCCACAGGCTCACAACCTGGTCGATTCGGCCACGGGTCCGTGTCAGAACAGCCGAACGCATCTCCGCAGCCCACCACGGCGGTCGCTGCGATCAGGACCGCAATGAGCCATCTCATTGGTCCCAACCCTCGGGGCGCCTCGACTTAGGGAGCTTCGAGACAACGATCAAATACGAGTCGTCGATCGCCTCTTGGATCTCTTGGTCAGGGATCGCTCCGCCTACCTGTAGGACGTTCCAACCCGAGCGACCGATGTAAGGCGAGACCGACGCGTCGTCCGGGTAGCGCATCAGCCACTCGTCGGCTTCGTCACGATTGTCTCCGCACTTGACGCCGATCCAATCATCGCCGAGAAACACGAAGATCTTCTTGTCGACCTTCGCAACGAGGTCGTTGTCCCATGGCATGTCCTTCCAAGCACCTGGCTTGGAGAGGCTGTATTCGAGCAAGGAGTCGAGATTCACGACCCGCTGAAGTGTATTGGTCCGCTTAGGGAGCCTCTGGGGCAACTGCGATCGAGACGGGTCCCTGGTCGAGATCGAAGGTCACATCCTGTCCAGTCGCGTCCTGAGTTGCGATGGCAGTCACCTCAACTTGGACCTCCAACACACCCTTCATCGTGCCGTCGACCTCACGGAAGCTGTTGGCCTCATGATCAAAGCTCGCCGAACCATCGGCAGGGACGAAGAAGTCATTGATGACGATTGTCTCGGTCTTGCCGTTGTGGTTGATGGTCGTTACTTCGAGAGTCAGGTACTGGCCGGCGGCCCAGTCGTTCTCGTAGTTGAAGGTGGCAGTCCATTCACCTTTGCCGCCGCGCCTCGTTGTGGTCCAAGAGGTCAGCTCCGATGCGACTTCCCCGGCTGTCAGGTCTTCTTCGGTATCGAACTCTGCAACGGTCGTCGTGGTGGTGGCGGGTGGCTGTGTCGTGGTTGGTGCTTGGGGCACCGTGGTAGTTGTGGTCGACGCAGATCCGCCGCTGTTCTCACCCGAGGATCCCCCGGAGTTCGAGTCAACACTTCCGCCGCCGCTGTTCGAGCTGTCGTGATCCATGGCGTCGGCGGCCTCGGTAAATGCTTCACCAGTCGAGTCTCCAACCAAGGTGACCGCCGAGAACGACATCAACGAGATGACAGCAGCAAGCAGCCCGTACTCGACCATGGTGGCTCCGCGGTCGGCGATGGGGGCCTTTCGAAAGAGGTTCATGACCTCAAATGTCGTCAGGAACTCTCGAACAGTTGATGGAGCGAACGACCTAGGACTCGCGGCCTAGACCGATTTAGTTCCTGCTGTCCAGTCCGAATAGAGCGACGAGTAGACGCCACCGGCTTCCACCAGGTCACGGTGGTGGCCTCTCTCGACCAACCTCCCCTGATCGAAGACGAGCACCTCGTCCGCACCTTCAGCAGTTGAGAGCCGGTGAGCGATTGTCACAGAGGTGCGACCCTCAGTGAGTTTGTCAATGGCGTGGCGGAGTGCGACATCCAGCGCCGGGTCGACGGCTGAAGTTGCTTCATCCAGGACCAGCAGGTCAGGCGTCCCGATCCACGACCTGACCAGCGCCACCAACTGACGCTCGCCTGCTGAGAGGTTCCCGCCTCTCTCTCCGACCATCGTGTCCATACCTTTGGGCAGACCCTGGACCCACTCGCCTAGCCCCAGTTCGTGGAATGCAGTCCAGACCTCGGCGTCATCGGCCTCGATTCGCCCATAGCGAACGTTGTTCGCCACTGTGTCATCGAACAAGAAGCCCTCTTGAGGCACGAACGCCGTCCGACTGCGGAGATCCTCGAAGGAGATTTGGGTCGCATTCACTCCGCCGATACGGACGACTCCCTCGGATGGATCCATGAGCCTGACCAGGAGCTTGGCAAAGGTGGTCTTTCCGGATCCGGTCTCCCCGACCACGGCGACTCGTGAGCCGACTGGGATGTCCACGTTGATGTCAGTCAACACCTCCGGACCATCGGGGTAGCAGTAATGAACGTGGTCGAAGGCGGCGCTCAGCCCTCCCGGTCGCAAGCTCTCCGGGTTGTCGGCCTCAACAACGTCGATCTCGTCATCGAGCACTTCCACCACCCGCCGCAGCCCTGACGCTGCTGATTGAGCGAATTCGAGTGTCTCCACCAGGATCTGCATCGGCTCGATCAAAAGGTTGGTCAGGAAGAGGAAAGCAATCAGCGTTCCGGCGGTCGTTCCGACCTCGACACCGATGAGGACGCCAGCGACGATCAGGACGGCCGTGAGCAGACCGGCAAAGATCTCAGCGGTCGAATAGAGGATGTTCCCGAAGCGGAAAGTCTTGAACTCGACTCGGAACCTGCGCTCGAGTGCCTCACCGACTTTCTCCTTTGTTGAGTCCTCGACGCCATAGGCGCGCACTACGGGCACAGCCGTGATCGATTCGCTGAGAACACCCAGTGAGCGCCCGACCTCGACGCGTACCGCGTCGTAGTTCCGACTCAGGATCCGCTGGAACCATCTCATCATCAGCAGATAGAGCAAAACCCCAACGATCGCGATCAAAGCGAGGCGCCACTCGTAGAACATCATCACCGTGGTGGCTAGGACCACCTGCGATCCGGCGATGATCATCCCGACGCCACCCCACTCCATGAATTCCTGGAGAGTGGTGATGTCAGACGTCACACGGGACAGCAGATTCCCACGTCGTTCCGACTGAACATGGAGCACGGACTGGTCCATGATGTGGCCGAAGGTCTTGGTCCGAAGGTCAGACAAACCCGTGGACGAGGTGTTCACCAACCGGAGCAGCGAGATTCGCCCCACCACGACACCAACACTCAGGGCCAGGACCGCCATGACACCTAGGAAGAAGACGTTGCCGATGTCAACCGCACCCTCATCCAGAATCTCTGAATCGATCAGGATCTGAATGAGGATCGGCGTGATCACTGTGATTGCCTGACCGGCCATGGCCATCCCAAGAGTCAGACGGAGCCCCACAGTCAGCGACGGAGCCTCGACCAGCGCTCGACGGATCAGGGCACCGGTAGTGACAGAACGCTTCATGACGCGTCCCTTAGTCGTGCTGCCTCGTCCTCATAGGCCTTCACGAGTCGGGCGTAGCCCGGTTCCGACTCGAGGAGATCGTCATGTTTCCCGTGGGCAAGGATTCGCTTGCTATCTACATAGACCACCTCATCTGCCAGTCGGATCGACGACGGCCTATAGGCAACGACCACGATCGTCGAAGGAAGCTCGGCACTCTTGAGTGCCTTCAAGATCTCTGCCTCGACGGAGGGATCCACTGCCGATGTGGCGTCATCGAGAATCATCAGCCTGGGCTTGCGAATGAGCGCCCTTGCGAGAGCGAGTCGCTGGCGCTGTCCACCTGAGAGCGTGGTACCCCTCTCTCCGAGTTGGGTGTCCAGCCCATCGGGGAGCTCCGAAACGAACCTATCGGCACCAGCAAGTCGCAAAGCACGCTGAACCTCCGTTTCGCTGAACTCCGAGTCGAGCGTCACGTTCTGTCTGACGGTCCCATCGAACAGGAAGGCGTTTTGCGAAACGTATGAGACCTCCTTTGGCAGCTCCGAGCGAGCGAATCGACGAAGGTCACGTCCCTCGAGGTGAATCGTCCCGTCATCTGGATCCCACAAGCGAGCAAGCAGAAGGCCAAGCGTCGACTTACCCGAGGCTGTGGGCCCGACGACCGCAAGCGTGGTCCCAGCACCCAGATTGAGATTGAGATCCTCGAGGACGGCTTCGTCGTCGTAGGCGAACCCAACAGTCTTTCCTGTAACAGGTGCGGGATCGGTCTTGGACGAGGCCGAGTCCTCACCCCAGTCCATGTAGTCAGTGGCGTCAAGCACAGATTCGACACGTCTCCATCCAGCCAAGGCACCGGCAAGATCCCACAGGACGAATCCGATCAGCTGTATTGGGAACGCCAACAACGTGAGCAGGTAGGCGACGGTCACGATGTCACCAGGGGTCACGACATCCGCCGAGATTCGCACCGCACCAACGATGAGGAGCACGATGATCAGGAACTGCGGGAGCGCTCGGATGATCACCTGATACTTCGTCCAGGTCGAGTTGACAGTGATGATTCGATCACGAAGTTCGTCACTGGCGACACCGAACTTGTTGGAGACGAAGTTCTCCCGACCGAGGGCCTTAACCGTCAATGCTCCGTCGAAACTCTCGTGGGCGATCGAGGCGACCTTGCCTCGGCCCTTCTGGACTTCTTCCCACATCCCGAACGTGATCCAGCTGCCTCGAACATCGATCACGATCGCCGTCAGGAGACCGACTACTGCGCCGACTCCGAGCCAGATATCGATGGTCGAGATCAAGGCAATTGTTCCAACCAGGAGGAGCGATACCCCCGTGGCATAAGGAAGGGGTCCAAGGACACCGGTACCCTGGTCGGTATCTGCATCGGCAACTGCCAGAAGATCTCCAATGGCCTGCCGGTTGAACCACGACATCCTCAAGGTGAGCATGTGAGCGAGCAGCTCGTTGCGCAGATCGCGCCTGGTGGACCCGGTCATGTATGCAGCCGACGTACGACGCAGAATGATTGCCCCGCCCTTCACAGCAGCCACACCGAGCACGGCGGCAGCGGCCATCCCCAGGAGGTCAGGGTCTTCTCCCCGGTCGAGGACAGGGATGATGACCTCGTCGGTGGACCACCCGATGACCCACGACGAGGCGATGATCGCACCTGCGTATAACGCCGCGCCGAGCACGGCAAGACTGAACGCTCCGGGGTGCATCCCCACAAAGCGCTTGATCAGTCGGGTCCCGTCACGCAGGACAGACCAGGGCGTCATGGCAGGTTCAGACAAGGTCGGTCACCAAGGTAGAAGTTGAAGGTTGGTTCAAGTCAAGCCCCGAACCGGCTCGACCCCCGTGAGCCTACGGTTGCCAAAAAAACCTTCGCAAGCCAATTTCGACCGTTTGGTGAGGATTAGGTCCGCTCTGGGTGGTTTAGATCTTCACAGAACGGGATTCACGATTGAGAATGCAGACCTATGCGATAGTCGAAGTCCGCGATGGCCTCGTCAGGGCTGAGGCGCTATGCGCACCTTGGGATCTCTAGTAGCTCGATAGACGCCAGAAGTCCCCGGTTAGTCCGTGTTTGGCGAAGGTCGCCATCGCCTCGCCAGCGGTTGGAGGCTGCCAATCGATGGTCATGCGCGTTCGATACCAGTCCTTCGACAGGTCGTACATGGTCTGCGCTGGGACCACGACTCCTGAAGTTGAGATCTCCGCTTCCGACCGGAAGCCACGGATGTTGTTTCAGGTGAAGACGACGTCGTCCCAGAAGTGTTTGGCGGGCACCAGCAGATGAACGAAGCCGTCAGGTGAGACCACCCCGTCGGTGACCGTCCACTCCGGACCATCCGGACACGTTGCAACGCCATCCCCAAGAAGGGCGAGGATGGCGAGGGCGTCCCAGGCACAATTGGACCACCAGGTTTGATCACCAATCTTTGCCGAGTGCCCGGTGTCGACTCCAGAGAAGGGGTGAGCCATCAGGACCGAGCCGTCGTCAGCCAGAGCCAAACGATGTTCAGCCTCGAGCTGAGCGAGTGCGCTTGTCACCTCTCTTGAAGCGAGACCCAGTTCCGAGGCCAGCATTTTCGCATCGACATGCCGTTCGCCCGCGATGACAAGGTCGTAGACCTTGGCGCGGATCTCACGTTCGGTCTGATTCACGCCCTACAGCCTAAGAGGGGTAAGTTCCAGCCATGCCGATCGAGCGCGACCCTCACACGGGGCCAGTACCAGAGGAGGCTTGGCTCGCCGACGCTGAGGCTCGGAGCAGAGGGCGGGTGCAGATGTTCAACGCAACCCGGCCCGGGGGTCTGGACGGCTGGACTATGGATGAACGCCAGTACGAGTTGATGCGCGCACATGTCCTTCAGATGATCGATGACGAACGCGATGCCGATGGCACCATCCTCTTGAAGGAGGTTGTCGCCGCCGCCCAGGATCGCTACTCCACGCACCAGCTCTTTCCCAAAGGTCGAGTGCGCAACTACTGCACTTTCACCAAGGTCGACCTCGAGGCTCGGTGCGAGATAGAGCGGATTCCCGGGTCGAGCCCGCAACGCATCGCCCGCTACCGCGAGGAATAGGCGACCACCGGAGCCGCCGAGTACCTTCCTCCGCCATGGACTTAGCGAAGGGCGACCTCTACCTGGGCCGGGACATCGAATCAGACGAGCCGGTCGTTTACGAAGCCGACAACTTCACCACCCACGGCGTGATCGTCGGTATGACCGGATCGGGTAAGACGGGACTCGGTATCGACCTGATCGAAGAAGCCCTCCTCAACGGAATCTCGTGTCTCGTCATCGACCCCAAGGGCGACATGGGGAACCTCGCCTTGAACTTCCCGGACCTCGCACCGTCCGACTTCGAGCCCTGGATCGACGATGCGACCGCCAAGAAGGAAGGAAAGACCCCTTCCGAGATGGCCGCCGCCACCGCAGAGCTCTGGAAGACCGGACTAGCTGGCCACGGAATCACTCCGGATCGGATGCGCAAGCTGAAGGACAACGCCGAGATCACGATCTACACACCAGGAAGCGGTGCCGGCGTAGGCCTCAACGTTCTGGGGTCGATGAAGGCGCCTGATCTCGACTGGGAGACTGAGGCGGAGGTCGGACGCGACGAGATCAGCTCATTCGTTTCATCACTGCTCGTCCTCGCCGGCATCGACTCCGACCCCGTATCCGGCCAGGAGCACATCCTCCTCTCCACGATCATCGAGCACTTCTGGACGAAGGGGAAGGATCTCGACCTCGCAACCCTGGTAGGTCAGGTGCCCAACCCGCCGTTTCGGAAGCTCGGCGTCTTCGACATCGATACCTTCTTCCCGGAGAAGGACCGGATGGCACTTGCCCTCCAGCTCAACGGGCTGCTGGCCTCACCCTCCTTTGCCTCGTGGATGCAGGGCCGACCACTCGACATTGAGGAAATGATCGGTGGTGAAACCACGAAGGCGGCTGTTGTCTACATGTCTCATTTGTCCGACGAGGAGCGTCAGTTCCTGGTCACTCTTCTCCTCGGGAAGACCGTCACCTGGATCAGATCGCAGCCCGGCACGTCCGAACTCCGGGCGATGGTCTACATGGACGAGGTCTTCGGCTTTGCGCCGCCAACTGCCGAGCCGCCTTCCAAGAAGCCAATCCTGACGATTCTCAAGCAAGCCCGAGCCCATGGTGTGGGGATGGTGCTTTCGACACAGAACCCCGTCGACCTCGACTACAAGGCCATGTCCAACTCTGGCACCTGGATGATTGGTCGACTTCAGACCGAGAACGACAAGCGACGGATCATCGAAGGGATGACTTCGGCGTCCGGTGAAGTTGATATCGATGCGATCGACAAGA
This sequence comes from Acidimicrobiia bacterium, assembly GCA_028284765.1. Taxonomy (GTDB): domain Bacteria; phylum Actinomycetota; class Acidimicrobiia; order Spongiisociales; family ZC4RG35; genus JANQRA01. Next base: position 55,377 of record JANQRA010000018.1, on the reverse strand, counting down.
AGATCAGCGAACTGGGGAAACGTCAGTTCGTATTGCATTCGACCAAGCTGAAACAACCCCAACTCTTCGGAACACGTTGGGCGATGTCCTATCTGGCTGGCCCGCTCACTCGAGAGCAAGTAACGACGCTGACTGGCGACGCTCGCCAAGACGAGCAGCAAGCAACCCCCGACCCGGTCGCAACACCAACCCCACCCCCAGCGGCGGAGTCCGCCGACACGGTGCCAGTTGCGCCCAAGGTGGCCGATGGAGTGGCTGTCACCTATCTCGACCCTTCAGCTCCATGGGCAGAGGAGGTCGGAGCCGACCCCACCGGATCCAATCTGGAGCCAGGGGCGGCAGTCACTGTCCAGATGACATATGACGACACGAAGGCGGCTTTGAATCACACCGAAACGTACGAGGCCGTGATCTTCCCTCTCGACGGAATCATCGATCCGTCTGAAGTGTTGGCAGTCGACCATGACATTCGCGACTTCAAGACCGATGTCCCATCTGGCGCCACCTACTCCCTGCCCAACGTCAAACTTGAGAACAAGACGTTCTGGTCCGGCGTTGAGGGCGATCTCAAGACCTATCTCGTCGCCCATCGGCCGGTGAACGTATTTCACGCACCGGTGCTCAAGCTCTATTCGAGGGTGGAAGAGACGGAAGAGGAGTTCGCATCGAGGGCTCGCCGGGCTGCAGAAGACGCCGCCGACGCCGAGATCGCCAAGCTCAAGGACAAGTACGAGACCCGTATTGAGCGTGTGAAGGACCAGTTGCAGACGTTGGAAACCCGGATGATCGAGGCAGAGTCCGACGCTTCGGCCAAGAAGTCCGAGGAGATGATGTCCGGGGCCGGCGACATACTGGGTGCCCTGCTCGGCGGCCGTCGCAGCTCAAATCCGTTGGGCAAAGCGGCGAGTCGTCGGTCTGCGACCAAGAAAGCAGAAGCTCGTGCCGAGTCAGCAGCCGCCAAGCTCACCGCCAAACAGATCGACCTCCAGGAGCTGGAAGACGAGCTGGCGGACGAGATCGTTGAGATCACAAACCGCTGGGCGGATGCAGCTGAGAATCACGAGACGGTTGCCATACCCCTCGAGAAGACCGACGTGCGAGTCGCCGAGATGAAGCTGGTCTGGGTGCCAACGGGGTGACCCCCCAACTGTGTCCAGCCTTCTAGCGCTGCTGTCGGCAGCGACGTTCGGCGCCGGGGACTTCTTCGGCGGCCTGGCCACCAGAAGAAGCGGGCCATCGACAACCGTGGTGCTAAACGCCCACGTAGTTGGGCTGGTGTTCCTCGCACTCATCGCACCGCTGTTCGGATTGGACGCCACCACAACCGACATGTTGTGGGGAGTTGCGGGAGGCGTTGCCGGCGCTGTTGGGTTGGTGCTTCTCTACCGGGGCCTCGCCATCGGCACCATGGGAATCGTTGCTCCCATCACCGCAATCGGCGCAGCTGTGGTGCCGGTGACTTGGGGGTTGCTGACCGGCGAGCGACCAGAACCCTGGGCTCTGCTCGGCGCGGTGATCTCGCTGGTAGCGGTCTATCTGGTCTCTCGGCCATCCGAAGACTCCAGAGGCGCAACGTCCGGCCTCCCCGAGGCCATCGGGGCTGGGTTCGGTTTTGGAGTCTTCTTCATCATCCTTGCCGAGACCTCGGCAGACAGCGGTCTCGTCCCACTGGTGTTTGCGCGACTCGGCTCGATCACTGTTCTCCTGCTCGCCAGCTTGATTCTCGGAAGGAAGCTGAGGGTGGGCAGCAGCGCCCTTTGGTTGACGGTCGGCGCGGGGATCCTCGACTCCGGCGCCAACGCTCTGTTCCTGGCCGCTGCACGCACGGGGCTACTGACTCTGGTTGCCGTGCTTTCCGCGCTGTATCCGATCTCGACAATCCTGCTGGCCCGGTTTGTGCTTGGGGAACGGATCGGACGGACTCAAGGGGTTGGACTGGGACTCGGGTTGATTGGGATCGTTCTCATCGCCGCTGCGGGTGGCTGAGCAAACCCGGGGTTCATAGCGCCATATATGGCGATATGAACCCCGGGTTTCGGACGAGTCAGACGGTGTCGACGAGGGCCTTGAGGAGGGCGCGGATCGAGACCACGCCAAGAAGCTCACCGGAGTCGCCCACCACTGGTAGATGGCGGTACCCCGACTCGGCGATCCAAGCGGCTGCGTCCCAAACATCGAGATCCGGGTCAAAGGTGTCAGGGTCACCACTCATCACCTGAGACACCGGCGTTTCCATGCCGACCCCCTTGGCAACCGAGCGTCGAAGGTCTCGTTCAGTGAACAGGCCAACCAACTCCCTGCCCTCTACCACTGCCAACGAACCGAGATCGAACTCGTCCATTGCGGCAGCAGCCTCGCTCAGGGTTGTGTCAGGCCCACAAAGATGTGGTGCGTCGCCAACTAGCTCGACGAGACGCATGGCAGTGTGTTCAGACGAGGTCGGCCTCACGGATGCCGAAGGAGGGATGGCGAAGGCGGCAGAGGGCCAACTTCTCCAACTGACGAATCCGCTCCCGTGTGAGATTGAACTCGTCTCCAATCTCTTCGAGGGTCCTGGGGACGCCGTCGAAGAACCCATAACGGAGGGCAAGGATTCGGCCTTCTCTCTCCGGGAGACGATCGATAGAAAGACGCAACGAGTTGGCAACATCCATCTCTTCTGTCATGGCGACCGGGTCTGCAGCGTCCTCATCCTCGATGAAGTCACCGAGCTGGGCGCCGTCCTCGCCGATGGGTTGTTCCAAGGAGACGGTGTCTGCGACAGAGAGAGCGAGCTCGACTTTGTCGACCGTCACACCGGCCTCTTCAGCGATCTCGTCCGGTCTTGGGTCGCGGCCGAGTTCTGCTTTCAACGAGGCCTGAGCCGCACGGACGGCGGCGAGTGTGTCATGAAGATGGACCGGGATACGGACGGTCCGAGACTTGTCAGCGATTGCACGGGTGATGGCCTGCCGGATCCACCAGGTGGCATAAGTCGAGAACTTGAAACCCTTGCGCCAGTCGAACTTCTCGACGGCACGAATCAGACCCAGGTTTCCTTCCTGGATCAGGTCGAGGAAGTCGATCCCCGAGGTGTTTGCGTAACGACGTGCGTTGGCGACAACAAGACGAAGGTTGGCCGTTAGGAAGTCGTCCTTGGCCTGGGCACCACGACGGGCGAGCCTCTTCAGCTCCATCTCCTCGCGCTTGCCCGAGTACTTGCCTTCTTCGAGTTTCTCGGCGGCTTCTTCACCGGCCTCGATCTTCTGGGCAAGCTCGACTTCCTGCTCTGCGGTGAGCAGGTCGTACTCACCGATAGCGGTGAGGTACTGACTTACGAGATCGGTCGTCAGACGACCGCGCTCGTCGGTCAGCTTTGACGGCAGTCGCGAGCGGCGCGGCTTTTCAGCCTTGTCTTTACGCGTGTCAGTGGCGGCCATAAAACTTCCGTGTCCTCCAGCAGTAACGGGTGGGTCGGTGGGGCGTCGACCCGAATGGTCAACTATACGCAACAAACAGAGGTTGTGAACCCCCCTCTTTTCGCTGCCATTCAGACGTGCGGATCAGCCTCTTTGGTTCCCTCACGCACGAGCTCTAACACAGCCAACCCCTCGACCAATAGGAACATTCCCGACATTCCCGAAACCACCTCGGTGGCTTCGTTCAAATGCCCGACGATCTTGTGCTCTTGATCCATCAGCTCCTGCGGGCCGGCCATGAGTGTCATCGCAACTGGACCCAACGGGACCTCTGCCTTGGAACCCAGCAGCCGATTGACCCCTGCGGACCCGCTGAGCCGGCCATCTTCCACAGTCAGTTCAGAGGGGCCGGTCTCCAAGACTTCTACCCACTCTCCGTCGTCGAGATACGCGACGAATCGCCATTTCCCCTCAGGAATCTGCATGCCCATTCCGAAGACGCTACCCGCTGGTAGCGCCTTCCTTGGCGGCTTCGATTGTGGCGTTGGAGAACACTGGCCATGTAAGGACCAGGATCAACACGAAGCCCACACCGCCAATGAAAAACGGGGCTCTCAACCCGAAAGCAGCAGCTATCACGCCCCCGAGAACAGCACCTATCGGCTGTGTTCCCCAAGCCAAGAAGCGGGCGGCACCGGAGACCCGACCCCGCATCTCGTCAGGCGTCAACGTCTGTCGCAGAGACACCGAGACGACGTTCCAACTGGCAAGCACAAGAACGAACAAGAATCCGAGAACAGCAACTTGCCAGACGCTGGAGGTCAATCCGGTGATTGGGAACACAACGGCCGAGACGGCGGTGTTGAGTCGCAACGTGTTCCCTGGGCCCAACGCCCTGATGATCCTTGGGGCGAGGATTGCTCCCGCCAACCCACCGAGACCCACGATGGCGAGTAGTACCCCGTAGGTGAAGTCCGTTACCTCGAGAATGTCCTGTGCGAACAGGACAAAGATCGCAAAGAACGAGAACATGATGAGGTTGGTGCCGCCCGCAGTCAGCACGAGAGTCCTGATCACCCGCCGGCCCCACAGCCACTTCAATCCTTCGACAATGTCTTCTCGGACGGTCTGCACGACAACGCGTTCCGACCTGTAGGTACCCGGTATCCAGGCGATCAATAGGGCTGCCGCGAGGAAAGAGAAGCCATCGAAGAAGAAGGGAAGTGCGACAGCGGTCGCGAACATGAAGGCCCCCAGAGGCGGCCCTGCCAGTGAACCGGCCACAAACTCCAGACCCTGCAACCGGGCGTTGGCTGACGGCAGCTGTTCGGTCTCAACCAGCTGCGGAATGAAGGCCTCGGCGGAGGTATCGAAGAAGGTCTCAGCTACACCGAGGCCGAACGCCACGACATAGATCGCGACCAACCCCGCATCACCTGTGGCAATCCCTACAGCCAGAAGCCCGATTCCAACAAATCTGAGGCTGTTGGTGATGACCATCACACGCTTGCGATCCATGCGGTCGACGAGGGCTCCAGAAATCACTCCGAACAGCAGCCACGGGAGGCGACTGACGAAAGTCGCTCCAGCGACCAGCAGAGGGTCTCTTGTCAGAGACGCAACAAGGAGAGGGAAGGCGGCGCCCATGACGCCGTCTCCGATATTCGAGATGCCCGACGCCGCCGTGAGCTTGTCGAAGCGGCTGCCGAGTTTGGAGGCCAATTAGACCTTCGGGACCGCGGTGGGTTGGTAGACCCTCACTCCGTCGTCGGTGACGATTTTCCCGACGCCTGGCATCGGGTAATGGCCGGCCAGAAACGCAGTGTCTGTGTCGCGAATCCTCTCGAAGAGCCGGTCACGGGTGTTCCCAGCCTGTTGGTGGTCGTTGTCGACCGGGAGACTCCAATGAGGATGCTCCACATGGAACGGGTGATTGCTCACATCCCCACCGATGATGGTCCGGGTGCCGTCAGAAATGACACTGATCGTGAGGTGGCCCGGCGTATGACCGAACGACTCGACCGCCGTGACACCTGGCAGCACTTCGGTGTCTTCATCGATGAAGTCCACAAGATCGGCGTCAAACAGCGGCTCCATGATTGCCTGGGCAGCCTTTCCAAACTCATCACTGACGGTCTTCCAGTGGTCCCACTCTTTGGTGTGGAAGACATGGCGGGCGTTGGGAAACACCACCTTCCCGTCCCGACGGCTGCCGCCTATGTGGTCGTAGTGCATATGGGAGTAGACGACCGTCTCAACGGAATCGCGAGCGATACCGAGGGCATCGAAGCGCTCAGGCATCAGTCCGGCGACCATGTCCGGCTGGTCGATATCTCCGATTCCGGCGTCGATCATGATCGTCCGGTCGCCGTCAGTGATGACGTAGCAGCCGAAGTTGAGACGCACCTTGCCATCGTCCGCCTTCGGATGAAATCGCCAATCGTGCTCCGAGGCCCTTTCGTCGTACGTGGCGGGATCGCGCCAGTAGTAGCCGTCTTCTATGACGAAGACCTTGTAGGAGCCGCAGTCGAGTTTCCAGGTCATGTTCAGGCCCGGTCGAGGGTGATGGTCACCCCTTCCGTTGTGACGGCGAGCTGATCGTCATTGCAGGTGTAAGTACTCGATTCCGCAATCGCATCGGGCACGTCGACAGGCGACTCCGGAAGGTTGATCGTTTGGCCATCAAATGACGCCGATGCGTCAACGGTCACATCGGAGGTGGCGACGGTGACCGTGATGGTCGTGTCGTCTGCCGACCATGTCCCTGACTCAGTTCCGTTCATCCGAATCTCAAACGAGCCATCAGCTGTTTCGACTGAGAATCCCCAGTCGTCCCTTACGCCTGTGAAGGTGCCATCAGGTGCCATCGTCACGACGTAGGTGCCTTCGGCGGGAATGATCTCAGCGTCGCCGACTTCCGCAGTTTCGGAGGCCGCTTGCTCCATCACTGAGGTGAAGTTCTCGGCACTGAGCAACCAGTCGCCCTCGACACACGAAGACCCCCCGGTCGCTTCGGCTTGAGTCGTTGTGGTCTCGACCTCAGCCTCGGTTGTCGTGGTTTCGTCGGGCTGGGGCTGGGTGGTGGTCGCCTCCGACCCGGCATCGGCCGTGGTGGTTGTTCCGTCGTCACCATCGCTTGGACTACAGGCTGCAAGCACCAGTGCGAGAGCCAGGAAGATTGTTGAACTACGCCTCATTGTGGAGACGCTAGCGGTCGAACTCGCCTCCGAAGTGCGTACGTGGCTGTAGAACTCTGACCAATGTGCCCAAATCCAGATCGATCACTGCGACTGTGGCGGTCTTCATTTCCACCCTTTGCCCGGTGAGATCGGCCACAACAGCTGACCATGTGGGCTGATGGCCAACGATCATGAGGGGGTCAGCTTCGGACCTGGCTGCAACGATCCCAGTGACCTCGTTCACACCAGCGCCATAGAGACGGGACTCGATCTCGAGAGCCGAATCCCAGCCTCCCGCCTCAATTGCCAATTCGGCCGTTGTCTTGGCGCGCACCGCGGACGACGAAACCACCACCTGTGGGACTAGTTGTTCGGCTGCGAGGAGCCGACCCATCAATCGTGCGCTGCGGATTCCACGCTCATTGAGTGGCCGATCGTGGTCGGCCCCGTAGTTCGCGTCCCAATCCGACTTGGCGTGTCTCATCACGAGCAGTTGACCCATCGAGACAACCTATCAACTGAGGTACTTTCATCACCATGGTGAATCGCCTCTCCGAGTCCACATCGCCCTACCTACTGCAGCATCGAGACAACCCCGTCGACTGGTGGGAGTGGAGCGACGAGGCATTTGAGGAAGCGCGCCGCCGTGATGTCCCTGTGTTGCTTTCTGTCGGATATGCGGCGTGCCATTGGTGTCATGTGATGGCTCACGAGTCATTCGAAGACCCGGACACCGCCCACCTCATGAACGAGAAGTTCGTCAACGTCAAGGTCGACCGAGAGGAAAGGCCTGACGTCGACTCGGTCTACATGGAGGCTGTCCAAGCCATGACCGGTCGAGGGGGTTGGCCGATGACCGTCTGGATGGACCACTCTGGCCGCCCATTCTTCGCCGGCACGTACTTCCCGAAGTCTCCTCGCCACGGAATGGCGTCGTTCACCCAGGTCATCGAATCGATCGGCAACGCCTGGAACGACCGGCGCGAAGAGGTCGCCGAACAAGCGCAGCGACTCGTCGATGCAATATCCAGGGAGATCCCAGCCGGCCCAGAACTGGACGGCGACCTGATAAGACACGGAATGCGAGGCATTGCCTCTTCTTTCGATCCCATCAATGGCGGGTTTGGCAACGCCCCGAAATTCCCCCAGCAACCAGTGTTGGATTTCTTGCTTCGGGTATGGCGGGAGGACTGGGCAACTGGTGCCGAACCGATGCTTAACAAGACCCTGGAACGCATGGCCAACGGCGGGATCTACGACCACCTGGGTGGTGGGTTTGCGAGGTACTCGGTTGACGACCGCTGGCTGGTTCCCCACTTCGAGAAGATGCTCTACGACAACGCCCAGCTTGCCCGTCTGTACCTGTGGGCGGGAGTCGAGTTCGATCGAGCCGACTTCATCGACGTGGCCCGCTCCACTCTGAACTACATGTCGCGCGACCTGCGCCATGCCGACGGTGGCTTTTTCTCCAGCGAGGACGCCGACTCGGAAGGGGTGGAGGGGAAGTTCTACGTATGGTCGGAGTCCGAGATCGATCGACTCTTGGGATCGTCGTCGGACAGGTTCAAAGCGGCGTATCGAGTCACTCCGCAAGGAAATTTTGAAGGCGCCAACATTCTCCATGCCGTTGGCGACACGTCGAACTTGGGGGAGGCTAGAGAGACCCTGCTCGCAGCTCGGGCCCTGAGGATTCGTCCCGGCCTCGACGACAAGGTCATCACCAGTTGGAATGGCCTTGCCATCAGAGCCTTCGCTGAAGCAGGTGCGGTGCTGGACGACCCCTCGTTGCTCAAGCAGGCAACGGCCGCTGCGGAGTTCGTTCTCAACCGACTGGTGAGGGACGGCGAGGTCATGAGGTCATGGCGAGCTGGCCGAGTCTCGGGGACCGGATTCCTCGACGACTACGCGGCGCTAGCTGTTGGGCTGTTCACTCTCTATGCGGCAACCGGAGAGTTGCGTTGGTACCGGGAGGCGATGCGCTTGGTTGAGTGTTTCCAGCGCTTCGACAAGCCGGACGGGGGCTACTTCACGACTCCTGACGATGGCGAGGTATTGGTCAAACGTCCTTCGGACTTCACCGACAACCCTGCTCCGTCAGGTTCTGCGTTGGCCGCCGAGGCTCTGACGATAGCGAGTCTGTACAGCGGCGACCACGCGTTGAAAGACCGTGCGCAGAGAGCACTTGCCGCTGTTGGCACGCTCGCCGGTCGGTACCCAAGCATGGTCGGCCATCACCTCGCAGTGGCTGCGTCCCATCACAAGGAGTTGGCGCTCGTCGGGCCGGATTGGCGGGAAATGGCGGCGGTCTATTGGTCGAAGTATCGACCGGGTGTGGTCGTTGCTGGTAGCCGCGAGGAAACGAACGAGGTCCCGCTGTTGGCTGACCGGGACGGTGGTGGGCGAACTCTCGCCTACGTCTGTGAGGACTTCGTCTGCGAGCTTCCAACCGCGGATCTCGCTGAGATCTCTCGGCTACTCGACCGCCAGACGTGAGGCTGCCGACCGCATAACCTCGGTGGGGAAGGGTCCGTTTTCGAGGTCACTGCCCTCGGCGAGAATGTTCACCACCTGCTCGATCTCGGCAGCCTGAGCAAGGACAAAGGCCTCATCGACGATGTCGCCGTGACCGGGAACCACAACATCGGGACACTCATTCGCAGCTTGCCGCAACGTGTGAGCCCATTGCCGCGGAAAGGAGTCGCCGAATGAAGGGGGTGCGCCTTCTTCGACAATGTCGCCGAAGAACGCCACACCGGAGTCGGGCACGCGAACGACGATGTCGCTGTCTGTGTGAGCGAGGCCGTGATAGGCCATCTCGATGGTGCGACCGATGGCGAGCGACGCTGACGTCGCAAAAGTGTGGTCCGGCGGTGTCACCACCACGTCATCGATCTGGGAATGGAACTCGGGCGGCAAGGATGCCTTCACCTGGAGTTTCATCTCTTCGCCATCACGCCTCAGCGCTTGGGCGCACTTCTCATGTCCCCAGAGTTGCGCATCGGCAAACACCGCGTTTCCGAATGTGTGATCCCAGTGAAAGTGGGTGTTGACTACCCAACGGACTGGAAGTCTGGAGATCGACTTCAACTCCTCGAGGACCTCACGGGCCTGTGGGTGGGATGCCCTGGTGTCGACGATGAGGATTCCGTCGTCTCCGACCACAACACCGACGTTGAGATCCAAAGACTCGTAGCGCCTTCTGAACACGCCGTCTCCCAACTCCTGAAACATGACCCAAAGGCTAGGTGTTGTCGCCCCTCGCCCTGCCTTTGGTGAAGTCGATCGCCTCGAGGGTGGCGTTGAACACGAACCGCTCGCGTTTGGGTGATGCGAGGAACCGCCCTGCGGCGATCATCGGCTCCCGCGTCTCCAGAATCTCCGATTCGACAATGGAGGCTCGAGCGGTCTTGACAGCATGGGCAATCATGATTGGCGCTACGGAGTTGTCTTCAGAGGCGCCCTGAGCGAGGGCGCCGTGGAGGTCTTCTTTGGGGCCTTCAAACCCGGCGATCTTCGCTTGAACTCCGACCGGATCCTTGTCTCGAATCGACTTGAGAACCTCGTCAGCATCAACCGTCGGATGGGGTACGACTTCGTCGGCTCCTTGCTTCTGATCGAATTGCTTCGTGAAGTTCACGAACCAAACGGCGTGGTAGACACCACGAAGGACCTCGGGCGTCGGATCCACCTTCCAGGCCCACCTCAGGGCGTCCAGGTAGGTCATGTTGTGTGTGACATCGAGCCAACCCCACTCGTTCGTGTCGTCGGCATCGAGGTCGATGTCGAATCGCCGAAAACGCTCGGCAGCTGCCAGCGACGTCGCATCGAGGACCTTCTCAACGCTCACTCCCGCAGCCAACGCGTCGTTCAAGGCTGCGAAGGCTGTTCTGTCATCGCCATCGAGGACAGAGCGTCTAAAGGCAGCCGAGTCAAAGACACCGCCGTTCTTACGTGCCACAAACGACTCGAGATCTGGGTCGTGATCCTCCCAAGCGCGCAAGAACTTCGTCATATAGGGAAGGCGGTCGTAGCGGGTGCTGTAGATCATGTTGGGCACCAGTGGGGAAAGCACGGTGTCGGCGTGCTCCCAACCGATCTTGTCGAGCATCTCGAACGACTTCTGGGCGTAGATCATGGGGTGGCCATATCCGAGGAAGTGGTCCGTGATCGCAGACAGAAGCGCGTGGCGGATGAGCGTTGGTGAGACCCCTGTGGCGATGAGTCCACGCATCAGAGCCTCCGCCTCCGCGTGACGTTCGTCATCCACAAGTAGTGGGTAACTGGCCAGCGCCGTCTCCAGATCTCCATACACCTCTATTGGGTCGATCGGGTCAGGTCGGGGCCTGAACGGGCGTCGCACTTCGGTTTGGGAGACGACTGACATGCCTTGGACGACGGGCAGCGCCTGCAACTCGCCTTCGAAGAGCGCAGCGAGGTTGAGACAATCCGTGAGTGTCGCCATTGAGTGGTTCCAGCCGTACTCCATGCGGGGTGCGCCGTAGTTGACTCCTTCCTTCACCACCTCAGCGAGCGGTGTTCCCAACTGGCGCAGCCGCATCGTGTCACGCGCCATACGGCCGACGTCGACGTCTCCCATGGCTTCTATCAGGCTCTGGAAGAGTTGCGGGGCCATCACCTCCGCAGCCGGGTCGGTGACATCCACAAACACCTGCCCACCCCTCACATCGACGGGGTAAGACCGAACCGCTTCCCCGCCAAATGAGCAATGTCCGCCCTCGTCGAGCTCGAATTTCCAGTTATGCCATGCGCAGGTGAGTTGCTCCCCCTTCACATCGCCCTGAAGCAAGGCATAACCCTGGTGAGGGCAGCGGTTGTCGATGGCGTAGATGTCCCTTTCCGTTCGGAACAAGGCAATCCGCTTGTCGTAGTGCCGGAACAGCTTCCGACCCCCGATCGGGAGGTCCTCGGTTGATACGGCAGGAACCCAGTCACCAGTCATGTCCTTCAACCTACAAGTTGAAGTTAACTTCATGTCAAGCTGTAGATTGAGGCCATGGAATGGCTCACGATTGGTGAACTGGCATCGCGAGCGGGCGTTGCCACCTCAGCACTTCGCTTCTACGAGACGAAGGGGTTGATTGAATCTGAACGGACAGATGGCAATCAGAGGCGCTACCCCCGGGCAACCCTGCGGCGTGTCTCGCTGATCAGGGCCGGTCAAGAAGTAGGACTCTCACTCGCCGAACTCTCGGAGGCATTGGCTTCCCTCCCCCACGACAAGACGCCAACCAAGGCCGACTGGGAACGTCTGTCGAAGGGTTGGCGAAGCCGCCTCGACCAACAGATATCTGAGTTGATGGCACTTCGTGACGAGCTCTCCGACTGCATCGGCTGCGGTTGTCTCTCGCTCAAGTCCTGTGCGATTTTCAACCCTGGCGACGTGGCGTCGGGCCTGGGCTCCGGGCCCCGCTATCTGCTGGGCGACGACAGAGAGGCGGTGAGAACGTGACTGGACTGAAGCTCAACCACGCAGTGTTGTTTGTGACAGACCTGGAGGCGGCGCTGGACTTCTATGTCAAAGTCCTCGGCTTCACGGTTGCCGCTGACGAACGCCAAATGAACGCAGCCTTCCTACGTGCACCCGGATCTGAGAACCACCACGACCTTGGCCTGTTTGGAACTCGTGGACCGAAACCCCCGCGCGGGTCTGCAGGGCTGTACCACCTGGCGTGGGAGGTTGACGACATCTCAGACCTGGCAACGGTTCGTGACACACTTTCAGCGTCCGGGGCCTTGACCGGTCAGTCACACCACGGCGCGACGATCTCCTTGTACGGGGCTGACCCATCCGGGAACGAGTTCGAGATCATGTGGATGCTGCCCAAGGAGGCCTGGGGCGAATACGCAGACAAGGGAGTGGTAATGCCACTCGATCTGCAGGCGGAGATCGAGCGCTGGAGTGGCCGTCAGACCGGAGAGGCCACTTCCGAAGGTTGAAGGGCGACGGCCGTTGTCCACACGAAAGCCACCCAAAGTGCGTCGGCGAGCAGCAGATGTACCAACTGCATCCACACCGGCACGCCGAGCAGAACGTTGATAACGCCCGTCACGAGCATGGCCGCCACCAACCAGGGCAACAGAGAGGCTGCTCGCGAGCGAGGCACCCGAGTGCGTCCGCCGACCCAGAATCCGAGCGTGGCGGCGACGACAGCGAGGATCGGATGGACGATGCGGAGGCTGGTCAGAAGGTTCTCGGCATCGCCGCCTGTGCCGTCCTTGGGAAAGAGAGTGTCTGCCAGGGCCGTCACCGCTCCCGAGGCTGAAATCAGCACCAATGCGACGAGACCGGCCACCAGCGCTCGATTGACCATTCTGTCCTCAGACCAGCGAAGCCTTCTGCCTCCCTGGAGCCAGAAGATGGTGAGAGTGAGAGCAGCAAGGAGCAACAGGGTGTTGACCAGGTGAAGTGGCACGGCGACCGTCCTTGCCAGTGATGCATCCTCGGCGACCCACTCGGCAAGGACGATCATCGCCCCCACCAGGGCCTCGCCGATGATCGCAATCATCGAGAGCACCACCCCCAGCCGGGCCGGATGACCCGAGCTGGTGGACCTCCAAACCCAAGCCACGAGCACTGCGACCAGGACCAATGCGACTCCGCTCACTGCCCGATGGCTGAATTCGATTGCGGTCGCCCCTTCGAGCTCCGGAATCAGCTCCCCTCCACACGTGGGCCAGGAGCGCCCACAGCCGGCACCAGATCCGGTGGCGCGAACCAAGGCTCCCAAGAGGATCACCAGCACGTTGAAGGCCAGGACGAACCATGAGTATCGGACAATGGGTCGCATCGGCACCAAGGTTAGGGTCGGCGAAGCAATGACGATTCACGACTCGATTCTGGAGACGATTGGCAACACTCCCCTCGTTCGGCTCAGTCGTCTCCATGCGCCAGGGAATCTCGTCGCCAAGCTGGAATCAACCAATCCTGGGGGCTCGGTCAAAGAGCGAATTGCAGTGGCCATGATCGACCAAGCAGAGGCCGACGGTCTCCTGAAGCCCGGCGGGACGATCGTGGAGCCAACGTCCGGGAACACTGGCGTCGGCTTGGCGCTGGTTGGGGCCGTGCGCGGCTACCGGGTGATCTGCACAGTCCCCGACAAGGTTTCCAAGGAGAAACAGGACCTGCTCCGTGCCTATGGGGTCGAAGTCGTCGAGACGCCCACTACCGGCCCTGATCATCCGGACTCCTATTACGCAGCAGCGAGTCGGCTGGCTGAGGAGATAGATGGGGCATTCCAACCGAATCAATACTTCAACATGTCGAACCCGAAGGCGCACTTTCAGTCGACCGGACCTGAGATCTGGCAACAAACCGACGGGGCCGTCGACGTCTATGTCGCCGGCGTCGGCACTGGGGGCACGATCAGCGGAGCTGCGCGTTATCTCAAGATGCAGCGACCCGACATCGAGATAGTCGGTGCAGACCCGGAGGGCTCGATCTACACCCAAGGCCCGCACGGTGACCTTCACCAGTACTTCGTCGAAGGTGTCGGTGAGGACTTCTACCCGGAGACGGTTGACCTGGACATCATCGACCGCTTCATCGAAGTCAACGACCACGAGTCTTTCGCCATGTGCCGTCGGCTGGCCCGTGAGGAAGGTGTCCTGACGGGAGGCTCGGGTGGCATGGCCGTGCAGGCGGCTTTGCAGGTCGCTGCCGAAGAAACGGACAAACTGGTTGTGGTTCTGGTGCCCGATTCGGGGCGCGGCTATCTGTCAAAGGTGTTCAACGACGAGTGGCTGGAGGAACACGGCTTCGACGTGTGAGCAGATGAGCCGCTCTCAGCGGACTATCTGCTCACGCATAGAAAACGACCCCGCTGTTGCGGGGCCGTTTCAAGCTTTCAGCTCGAGTGTTTCACGGCGATGATGCCGTCGCAGGTGGACAAGGTCTGCGATAACCAGAGCCGGGTGGTCCGAGTTTGAAGTCGCCACCTGCCCGAAGGCGAGTGGCCCTGTGGTCAGCGCCACTCAGCGCTCGGCCACCTCCAGAGTCCTAAAAGATAAATGCAAGTTCGGACCACCTCCTTTCTCTGGTAGCGACAGTTTGCCACAGAGACGCGGTTCGGTGAGCAGATTTTCGGGATCAGAGTTGGAGGCCACCGAAGAAGCTGTCCCACCAGTCGGTGATTGCTTCCCAACCCTCAGCAAACGCCCAAATGAAGGCGATGACCAAGGCCACCACAACCACCAACGTGGCGAGGTTGCGGACCCGATATACCTGGCGTTGCCCGGCGTCTTCGATGTACGACTGATCAGCAACTGTCGGGGTCACCTGGGTGACTAGATAGGGGTGAGCTGGGGCGACGAATGCCGGAGCATCGGAAGGCTCTGGAACGGTCTTGGCACGTGTCGTGGCCTCTGGACGACCCTCCGACGGGGCCGATGGTGGGCGGTCCTGGACAGGGACCGGCTGAATCGGAGTGAGTGTCGCCAACGCCTGTTCGACTGTCTGGTCGTCGGACTCGGCTGGTCGCTCCACCCCGGCCTTTTCGAAGAGTTGGCGCTCATCCACACCAAGGATGGCTGCCAGTGCTGATATCGCTTTGGGATCGGTGGGCCTGCTCGTGTCGCGTTCCCATGATCGGATGGTGCTCGTGGACCGCCCGACCAGCTCTCCGAGCTTGGCCTGGCTCAACCCCATCTTCGTCCGTCTGTAGCGGACCGTTCGTCCGAAGCTTCGCTCGGGCATATCCCCTAAGCGTATTACCCAACCCCCACAGTTCCCACAAACCTCGAACCCGGGGTTCATATCGCCATATATGGCGGATATCGGATCAACTACACAGTCTGCCTACGCTGATCGTCTCGCCAGGGAGGCGTACGGACGCCTGGTGGGTCCCCCGGTCTTCAAAACCGGTGAGAGGCAGATCCTGTCTCTGGCGGGTTCGATTCCCGTCCGCCTCCGCCAAGCCTGGGGCCCCTCGTCCCAACGACCCGGGCCTCAGCTAGTCGCCAACTGGTTGGCGTAGCTGTCGATTCGTCTTGCCTCGAAGGCCAAGGCAACCAATACGACGAGGTCCGTCACCACCAAAAGGGTCAGGCCCGACAGGTCACCGCCGAACAGCATCAACGCCGAGAGCAACACCACGATCAGAGCCCTTTCGGGTGGGAACTTGCGGTGGGCGCGAAGCGCACCCAACTCGATCCCGCCGAAGAACGACAGCATTCCCGCCAGGAACATCAGTCGGAACTCAAACGGCAAAGGGTCTCCCGGATGCAGCGTGATCTCCTCCAGGGCTGCCGCACTCAGAATCACACCGGCCACGATCGGGGCGTGGATGTACGTGTATAGGTCGCGTGCGAACCGGCCACGTTCCTTCTGATCCAAGCTTGCGGCCTTGTGTTCCCACAGAGGTTGGGGCAGGTCGAAGTACGCCCACCAAAGCAGGGCCGCGAACACGCCAGACGCCACGAGGGCTGTGAGCGTCAGCGATGGGATCACGTCGAGCTCCTCGAGACTCGCCAGCACCGGTATGGCAATGGCAACGATGACCTCGCCCAAGGCGATGATCAGGATCAGGCCGTGCCTTTCGGCGAAGTGCTTTGGTCTGACGACCCACGATCCACTACTCGCTCTGATAGTCCCGTAGATCACAGACAGCAGACCCCCGACCCAGAAGATGATTCGGGCTGTCTCCGGGAGAAAGCCGCCGATCACGAACAAGACCATGGCGACGATGTTCGGGAGGGAATACCTGAGGGCGGAGTAGAACTCCGCGCTTCCAGTCGGATACCCGATCGCCATCATCGTTAGGGCCATGGCGATGATCACGCTCAGGCTGATTGCGAAAACCGGGCCGCCTCCAGCAAACGCCGTGCTCACCGAAGCTGCCATCGGTACCGAGGTGGCGGTTGCCACCAGCATGATTGCCTGAACCGGTCGGTTGTGGGCTGACACCGCATTGGCCGCCCACGTCATCGTCGTCCAAGGCAGCCACAGCATCAGGAAGAGCAACGTGAACAGTCCCAAGCCCTCGACAGTTGGGTCGTAAATCAAACGACCGACCAGCTGACTGAAAGCGAATACGAAGGCGAGGTCGAAGAAGAGCTCGACCGGATTGGCGGCGAAGTCTTCAGACGGGTCTGGCAGCGAGATCCAGGCTTGGCGTTCTCGGCTGGTCATGCGATGGAATCAGACTCGGTCAGCGTCACTTCTGTACTGTCGTTTGGGACGGCTGTCCTAGGGAGTACTGGGGCGTAGGCATTGCTTTTCAATTCTTGGGCCTTTGCAGTCTTCTTCTCGGTCGTTCTTCTTCTCTATCTGCCTCGCAACAAACACTGGCAGAATTTCATTCTCCTCGCCGGTTCGTACTTCTTTTACGGATGGTGGGATTGGAGATTCCTCGGTCTTCTGATCCTGTCGACGGTCGTCGACTTCACAGTCGCTCGCCAGATGCCCCACTCCGACGGAAAGCCGAGGCGAAGGCTCCTGATGGTCAGCCTGATCACCAACCTGGGCATTCTCGGATTCTTCAAGTACTTCGGCTTCTTCGTCGACTCGGCGACGGCCCTACTCGAAACCCTCGGCTTCGGTGTGAGCACCCCCACACTGAGCATCGTCCTGCCCGTCGGCATCAGTTTCTACACCTTCCAGACGATGGCCTACACCATCGATGTCTACCGAGGGCGGGTGGAGCCAACGTCCAACCTCCTCCAGTTTGCCGTGTACGTCAGTTTCTTCCCGCAACTCGTGGCCGGCCCGATCGAACGAGCTCAGCGACTTCTGCCTCAGTTCGACAAAGCTCGCCGGGCGACCCGAGAACAGTTCAGCTCAGGTGCCGTGCTGATCCTCATCGGATTGGTGAGGAAGATCGCAGTAGCTGACGTCGCAGCGCCCGTCGTCGATGAGGTCTTTTCCGACCTGGGAGCTGCCGGAGGCATGGCCATTGCGGGGGCCACCCTCCTGTTCGCTCTCCAGATCTACGCGGACTTTGCTGGCTACTCGGACATCGCGCGAGGGACCGCACGGATGATGGGCATCGACTTGATGATCAACTTCGAGCATCCCTACTTCGCACGAAACATCGCTCTCTTCTGGCGTCAATGGCACATCTCGCTGTCCACTTGGCTCCGTGACTATCTGTACATCCCGCTGGGTGGGAATCGCAACGGTCTGGCCAACACGTATCGCAACCTCATGCTCACGATGCTTCTCGGAGGCCTGTGGCACGGCGCTGCGTGGACATTCGTGGTTTGGGGCGGCATCCACGGTCTCGCGCTGAGCGGACATCGTTGGATGTCATCCCTCCGAGGCAAGTCGACAACTGAACCTTCGGGTTCCGTCGTCGAGGGCATAGGCGCCTGGAGCCTGACAATGGTGGTGGTGATGCTCGCTTGGATCTTCTTCAGGGCTCCAGGCCTTGGAGAATCGCTCAACGCAATCTCGTCGATGCTCACCCTCGAGGGCGGATTCGATCGGGGGGCATTGAGCTCTTTCGGCCTTTTCGCTGCCCTCACGGGCATCACGCTCTTTATCGACCTTCCACAACGGGTGAAAGGGTCTCATACTGCGATCATGAAATGGCCGGCTGCAATTAGAGGCGTGAGTTATGCCGGGATGATTCTCGCTCTCGTCCTGGCTCCGTCCGCCCCCAACAACAGCTTCATCTACTTCCAGTTCTGATGAGCAATCGGAAGCGTCTTGTGTTCTCGGGCCTAGCCATCTCTCTTGGCCTTCTCTTGCTAGTCGAGGTGTTCGTGGGACGATCTGACTGGATCTGGACCTACCAGCCGAGGTCGAATGCCGGAATCGTCGATGTCCTCGAAAACGAGGTGATCGCAAAGGCACCAAACCCCGAGGTCATCGCACTCGGTGCGAGCCGTCTTCGTGATGGACTGTCGCCCAGGGATCTCGAGTCTCTTCTGGGCCTGAATGAAGGGACTGTTCTCAATCTGGCGCTGACGGGCGGACGGGCTTTCGACAGCCTCCTCCTATACGAGCGAAACCGGGAGAAGCTATCCCAGGCCCGAGTAGCGATTGTCAGCGTTGAAGTTGATGACGTGATCGACGGCCGAGCTCCGAGTGCTCGTGTTCGCAGATTCGCAGACCTGGACGATCGTTTGGCGTGGTCCGGGCATGAGTTGAGCCTCTTGGCTGGGAGCCTGTGGCGCACATACGACGCCCGCGACCAGATCCGTGGCCTGCCGTCGTCGATCATCCGCAATGACAATGAGGCACCGCCGATTGCCGACGACGGACGGGTTGTCTGGCAGGACGAAGTCGCAGTCGGGCCGGTGGACCTGGACCTTGCCCCCTGGGAGGATCGGTACGTCGGAGCAGATCCGGGCGAGGGCCAGATGAGGTATCTGGACCAACTCATCGAGTTGCTGCAAGAGGACGGCTTGGACATCTGGGTCATCCATGTACCTCTCAGAGACTCAGCTGCCGACCTGTTCGAAGAGAACAATGCCGAGCTGATGGCCCACTTCCAACGGGTTGTCGCTTCTTTGGACGAGGTTGCCGGTATCGACGTGCCGTGGCGGGCAGGGAACGTGGAAAACCTAGGCCCGACGGGCTTCTACGACTACGGCCATCCGTCGACCGAGGGGGCGGAGATTCTGACCAAGCGATACGCACAGCTGATTGCTGACGACTAGCTGCTGGCACAGTCACCGACGTCGCCCAGATTCGGTAACTTGGATTGATGGGTCAGCTCATAGCGGTCAAGGCAACTGGAATCGGAACCAGCGCCGTATTCGACCTCGACCGGTCGCTGACCGGCCAAGACGGCCGATCCTTCACGACTGCACCTGAACCGACCGATCCTCCCTCGCTTCTCGCTTCTCGGCTCTTCGAAACGGATTCCGGCATCAGCTCGGTCTACGTCCAGTCCAACGTCGTGACCGTCACCCGTTCCGACCCATGGACCGAGGAGACTTTGGGTCAGGCCTCTGAGGTGATCACCAAGCTGTTCGTTGTCTACGAGGAGGAGACACGAGAAGAGCGGATCACTCGTCTACGAGACGAGAACTACAACGCGACGATCACGCACATCCGTGAGCACAACCCGGAGCTGTGGGTGCTGCGGATCAAACCCGATGAACCAATCGAGCCCTTCAAGCCGGGCCAATACACGACTCTGGGACTCGGATTCTGGGAACCTCGGGCCGACGAGGCCAGAGATGACTTCTCTGCCAACCCGGAGCAAGAATCCAAAATGGCCCTTCGCTCATACTCGGTTTCGAGTTCGATGATCGACGAAGATGGTGAGCTGCTCGATCCTCATCCATCCGAAGTCGAGTTCTACGTAGTCCAGGTGAAGCCCGGAGCGAATGAGACTCCGGCGCTAACACCTCGCCTCTTCAGCAGAGGTGTCGGCGACCGTATCTACATGGGGCGGAAGTTCACCGGGCGCTACACCCTGGATGGAGTGGACCCGGAAGACAACTGCGTGTTCCTGAGCACCGGGACGGGCGAGGCGCCGCACAACCAGATGATCGCCGAACTACTGCGGAACAAGCATGTCGGGAAGATCATCTCGGTGGTCACCGTCCGCTACCGGGATGACCTCGCCTACACCGAGGAGCACGAAGTTCTGACCGGTCGCTACCCCAACTACAAATACGTGACGCTCACCACCCGAGAACCCGAGAACGAAGGCAACAAGGTCTACATCCAGGACTACATCGAGAACGGGCAGCTAGAGGAAACGCTCGGGGCACCGCTCGACCCTGCCAACACCCACGTGTTCATGTGCGGCAACCCGGCGATGATCGGGCCTCCGAAATGGGATGAAGACACCGGCGAGCCCACGTTTCCGGGGGTACGGGGTGTCGCCGAGATCATGCATGAGCGTGGCTTCAACATCGACCACCGTAAGGAACGGGGCAACGTCCACTACGAGGAGTATTGGAAATAGGGCTAGGGCTGACAGGCCGGAGTCAGGGTGTCTCCAGGCACATAGGTCGCCTCATCGCCTCCGCCCGAAACAACAGCTATCGGATCGGGACCCTCGAACAGTTGGATCTGAAGATCGATTACGTCATCTACAGCCAGATTTGCCCACGACGCCGGGATAGCCGAGTCCTCTGCAAGGTGCCACCCGATCCCGTTCACTTCTCCCAGGTACGTGAGATCACAGTCGTCCGGAACGATGAACTCCCATGGAAATCCTCCGGTCTCCATGTAAAGGGGCATGTCCGTCGCCGTGCGGGGACGATCCAACGGAACAATCCTTGAATTGGACCCATCCAAAACTGCTGACGGGTCACGTAGATCGACGTCGATCATCAGACCTGCCGATGAATGCGGCCACTCGACTAGATAGAAAGGCGGTGCGGGAAGCGAGTCCCGGTCAAGGCCCACTGCGTAGACCCGAGAGTTGTAGTCGGATGTACACATTTGGGCGATCGTGACATGAGCGACGTCTGGCATCAGGCGGTCTCCCTCGAGGATGACTCCTCGGAACCGGGTATCGGGACAGGATCCTGAGTATCCGATCTGGAAGAAGACCGCTAGGGACTCATTGAAGTCCACCGACGGGGCTGGTTCGCCGACCTCAAGGTCATCCCATGCCGACTCGAAAGCCGTCTGGTCGGTGTAGGCGGCGGGAACGTCGCCGATGTATGTGTCCGAAACTCCGAGGAACACCCAGCCGTCGCCTCGGTCGGCCTGCGGGCTCTGGTCGAACTGAACCGGGTCCAGTCCTTCGATGCAGTAGGGATAGTCCCCGCCGATCTCCTCAACCAGTGCAACGTTCTCTGGTGTCAGCAAGCCGACAAACACCTCAATCCGACCCCAGATCTCGTGGGTGTTCAGCGCATACATACCCTCCGGCAGCTGAGAGTGAATCTCGGCGGCCATTTCCTCTAGCTCAGACGCCGTATAGGCCAGCTCGACAGCCACGACGCCCCCCTCAGGGAACTCTTCTTCGAGCTTCACCTGAATCGCCTCGACATCCGCGCCAACGAATCCTGCGCTGACCCAGCCGAGGTGATCCCGATCGATCCACACGTCGACGAACCCAGGAATCGAAGAAACGAACCGACGGACTTCGTCCGTCGGTGAGTTGTTTCCGACGTAGACCGGGGTGTCCCGGTACCAGTCGTCGGGTGCCGAAGGCCAAGGTGCGTCGTAGTCGCAGACCGAATAGTTGACCTCGACCGCGGGTGTGGTGGTGCTCGGCGTGGAGGTCGTCGAGGCAACGACCGAGGAGGTCGTCACCGTCTCCGCCGTAGTCGTCGTGGATTCCCCGGCGTCCGGGCTCGGACTACACGCAGCTAGCACCAACGCCGTGACGGCGAGAAACCTCACTCTCCTCATGGCGATAAGACGCTCACCGCACCTATCAAGGTTCCCGGCAGTGTCCCACGAAGAGTACTGGAGCTACGGCTGACAGCCCGGAGTAAGGCGTTCACCGGGGAAGAAGGTGACCTCGTCGCCTCCGGCAGAGACGACCAGCTTCGCGTCCGGCCACTCGAACAGACTCATCTCGAGATCGATGAGCCCGTCGACTGCTGAGTCCGACCAGCCGGGCGGTACTTCCGCACCTTCAGGCAAGTACCAACCAACCCAATTGACTACACCCAAATAGGTCAGGTCACAGGCGACCGGCACTATCAGCGGCTTCGGGACTCCAACTCTTACTGTGTTCGGCATCGGGGACGCTTCCCGCCTCTCTACGTTGTCAACCGAGGAGCCGTCGGGGCTGAGCGAAGCTCCGCGAACTCGAAGGTCATCAGTCACTTCCAGACCCCACGAGTCATTCGCTTCGCTCAGCCAGATAGTCGGCGGAGGACCAAGCGACGAGCGTTCCACTTCGACGATGAAGGTGCGCGGATTCCCCGTGAGCCAGCAGCCTTTCACGAGGCTGACATTGCGTACGTTCGGAACTATCAGGCTCGTCCTCGTGAGGCCGTCGAGACGCTGATCTGGGCAGTTCGCCGGATAATGCACTGGAAAGGCTGCAACCACCGAGGCGGTGAAGTCGACGCTCGGCGCTTCAGCAGAAAGCCCAAGCTGACCCCACAGCGCGGCTAGTGCGGTTTGATCGGTCACAACGACGGGAACGCCGGCGTCTCCAGATGCCGAGCCCTCAGCGGCCCCAACCAACGACCAGCCATCCCCTCCGTCGACCTGAGGGCTCTGGTCGTAATACTCGACATCGAATCCGTCGATGCAGAACGGAGAATCGGCGGCCGCTCCAATGCCCATCTCGATGTTCTCCGGTGTTAGGAGCCCGACCCAGACGTGGACCAGACCTCGGAGACGATCGATGTTCTCGGTGTCCATGCCGTCGGGGAGCCTCCCCCCGACGTCGGTCGCCAGCGCCCTCAAGTCGCTCAGCGTGTACTCGAGTTCGACAGCCACGACTCCGACGTCCGGGAACTCCGCCTGCAGCAGGGTCTGCATCTCTTCGATGTCGACTCCGACGAACCCAACGCTGAGCCATCCAAAACGATCCCGATCGAACCAGACCTCGACGAACCCAGGAAGTGCGGAAGCAAACTGACGGACTTCCTCGTACGGAGCCTCGTTCGCTACATAGACCGGTCGATCTCGATACCAATCATCCGACGCCGAGGGCAGAGGCGCGTCGCTATCGCATACCGGATAGTCGACCTCGGCGGTCGTCACTGTGGTGGAAATCGACGGCATGGTCGTTGACGTCACTGCCGGCGGTGCAGTTGTCGAACCGACATCGGGCAAGGTCGTCGTACTGGTTCCATCGCTTGCCACGTCACACGCAACGAGGGCAACGACTAAGAGAGCTCCAAGGGACCAGCGTCTCACCACAGAGACGCTACCCAGGCCTTTCCCTTACGGTTCCCGGCGCTGAGCCTCCGTCACAGCAATGGCCGTCATGTTCACCACGTCCGACACCGAGGCATCCCTCTGCAACACATGCACCGTCTTGGACAGTCCGCTGAGGATCGGACCGATGACCTCCGCACCACCCAGCCGGTTCAACAGCTTGTACGAAGCGTTCGCCGCAGTCAGATTCGGAAAGATGAGGACGTTGGCTGCCCGCGTAAGCGAGCCTTCAGGGCGCCGATCGGCGAGCAGTTCGGAAACAACCGCTGAGTCCGCCTGCATCTCGCCGTCGACTGGGATATCGGGTCTGCGTGCCTTGAAGATCTCGACCGCACGGCGAACCCGGGCCGGCTCATCTCCTCCGGCGGAGCCGAAGTCGGAATAGCTGAGGAACGCGACACGGGGGTCGCGACCGAAGTCCTCTTGGGCAGCTTTGGTGGCTGCCAGTGCGATCTCGGCCAGCTGCTCAGCTGTTGGTTCGATGTTGACCGCACAATCGGCGAAGAAGTAGGGACGCCCGCCGACCATCACGAGGTAGGTCGAGGAAACGATCGACCGCCCCTCTTCGACCTTCAACACCTGCAACGCCGGGCGAATCGTCTCCGGGTAGTAAGTCGTCAGGCCCCCGAGCACGGCGTCGGCGGCACCTTCAGCCACCATCAAGCAGGCGTACATGCTGGGATCGGCGACCCGCTCCTCCGCCTCGTGGAGTGACATCCCTCGATCACGACGAAGCTCCTCCAGCATCTGCGCGTAGCGCTGCTTGTCAGACCGGGGATCGGCAGGGTCGATCATCTCCAAGCCACCAAGATCGATGCCGGCGGTGGACGAGATCTCGAGGATCCTCTCAACCGGGCCGAGCAGGACTGGCGAACCGATGCCCTCATCCTTGACCCTTCTGGCAGCTCGGATGATCCTCACGTCGTCGGCATGCGGATATGCGACACGCTTGGGCTGTTCCATCGCCCTGGTGGTGATCGAGGCCATGAGCGCGTGTGATGCGCGGAACCGAGTCTGCAGCTCGGCGATATAGGCGTCCATGTCCTCGATCGGCTTCCGAGCCAACCCTTCGTCCATCGCAGCCTGCGCCACGGCGGGAGCCACGGTCCAGAGAACCCGAGAGTCGAAGGGTTTTGGGATCAGGTATTCGGGCCCGAATGCAAGCTGCTCCAGGTCGTAGGCACGGAGCACGGAGTCAGGCACCGGCTCCTTCGCCAGATCGGCCAGAGCGTGAGCGGCGGCAACCTTCATCTTCTCCGACACACCCTTGGCACGCACATCAAGGGCACCTCTGAAGATGAACGGGAAACCCAAGACGTTGTTGACCTGGTTGGGGAAATCCGATCTTCCGGTGGCCATGATCACATCCTCCCGAGCCGCCTTGGCATCCGGGTAAGAGATCTCCGGGTCGGGGTTGGCCAGCGCAAAGACGATGGGATTGTCGGCCATCGACTTCACCATGTCCTGGGTGATGATCCCGGCGACCGCCACTCCGATCACGGCATCGGCTCCGGCCATGGCGTCCTCGAGCGACCTGGCATCGGTGTCGATCGCAAACTCTTGCTTCGTCTCGTTGAGGTCGTCCCGTCCCGAGTGAATCACACCGCTCTGGTCCGTCATCAACAGGTTGGACTCGTCGACGCCAAGTTGGAAGAAGAACTTGGCACAGGCGATACCCGCTGCGCCTGCACCGACAATGACGACCTTGGTCCTGGCGATGTCGCGTCCGGTGATTTCGAGAGCATTGAGAAAAGCTGCACCGCCAATGATGGCTGTGCCGTGTTGGTCGTCATGGAAAACGGGAATGTCGAGCCGTTCCCGGAGTGTCTGCTCGATGTAGAAGCACTCAGGCGACTTGATGTCCTCGAGGTTGATGCCACCGACTGTCGGCGCAAGCAGCTCGCAGAACTTCACAACGTCGTCGGGGTCGGTTGCGTCGATCTCCAGATCAAAGACATCGATGTCGGCAAACCTCTTGAAGAGAATCGCCTTGCCCTCCATCACGGGCTTTCCGGCAAGGGCACCAATGTTCCCTAGCCCCAAGACTGCCGACCCGTTCGATACCACGGCGACGAGGTTGCCTCGGTTGGTGTACCGGAAGGCGGCGTCTGGATCGTCCGCGATTACAAGACAGGGCTCAGCGACACCTGGCGAGTACGCAAGACTCAAGTCCGATTGTGTCGCAGTCGGTTTGGTCGCTCTGATCTCCAGTTTTCCGGGCTTTGGCTTCTCGTGGTATTCGAGAGCTTCGGAAAACCGTGGTTTGGTCGTCATAGCCAGACCTTAAAGGGGTGCGAAGGTGCACAAGGTCTGACCACCTGCGACAATCCAGTCGTGATCGAGACCGAAGCTCCGATTGTCTCGGACAACGGATACAAAGTTATGGGTGGGTGGCGAGTCGGTCAGGCTCCCGAGGACACCACTACACGCTCCGGCCTTCTGGTGCCCATCGGCACCAAAGACGGAAACGACGCGCTCGCACTTGTCGACGTCGAAACCGGTCAACGCTTCTGGGCCGTACCTACCGGCGCCTGGCGCTTCATATGGCCTCCCACCGGAAATCCGGTGATTGCTGTCAGAGAGTCCCAAATCATCGCTGAAGAAGAACTGGAGCACGTCGGAGACGAGGGCCAGTACCTCTGAGTTCGAGAAAACCCACCGCATCGCCCGGCCGTTCTTGGCACCATTGCGAGTCGCATGACGTCTGAACATCAATCGCGTTCCAGGCGCCGTCTCACTGCAACCGTCACCGACCTCGACGTCGCGGTCCAGAAGGCGTTCCTGGTCGGAGTCCAGCTCCCTGGGATGACCACTGTCGAGGAAGAGAACTCTCTCGACGAGTTGGCGCTGCTCACTGAGACTGCCGGGTCCGACCCGATCGACCAAGAACTCGTCAAAAGGAACGTCGTCGACCCTGCCACGTTCATCGGATCGGGCAAGGCCGAAGAACTTGGATCTCTAACCAAAGCCCTGGATATCGATGTGGTCGTATTTGACCAGGCGCTCTCTCCCGCTCAGCAGAGAAACCTCCACGCCATCTTCAAATGCGACGTTGTCGACCGCGAAGCAGTGATTCTCGACATCTTCGCCCAGCATGCAACCTCCAAAGTCGGCTCGATTCAGGTTGAGCTGGCTCTGCTGCGCTATCACCTCCCGCGTTTGCGGGGCAAGGGGACCGCCCTCTCCCAGCAGGGTGGAGGGATCGGAACGAGAGGTCCTGGTGAGACCAAGCTCGAGACGGACCGCCGTCGCATCCTCGCCCGGATATCCAAGCTCGAGAAGCAACTCAAGGACGCGGCAAGACATCGGGAGACACAGAGGAAGCGGCGTCGGCGTGCGGAAGTGCCACAGATAGCCATCGTCGGATACACCAACGCCGGGAAATCGACGCTTTTGAACGCTCTGACCGACGCCGAGGTGCTGGTGCAAGATCAGCTCTTCGCCACACTCGATTCGACCGTTCGGAAGCTCGATCTCGGCGAAGGTCGAGATGCGGTCATCGCCGACACGGTCGGCTTTGTGAGACGGCTCCCCCACGGGCTCGTCGAGTCTTTCCGTTCCACATTGGCGGAATCAGCCGAGGCCGACTTGCTGCTTCATGTGGTGGACGGATCGGATGTCGATCCGAAAGGGCAGATGGATGCCGTTCTCGACGTGCTGGCCGAGATCGGCGCCAACGAGATTCCTCAGCTACTGGTGGTGAACAAGACCGACCTGCTCTCAGATGCCGACCTCGAACGTCTTCAGAATCTGTGGCCAGAAGCAGTGTTCATCTCAGCCCAGGAGTCGAAGGGTCTGTCCACCCTTCGTGAGACCATCAACGAGGAGTTGGCCAAAGACCTGGTCACGATGACGTTGGCGATCCCATACGAGCGAGGTGAGCTGGTGGCGGCGGCTCATCGGGTGGGTGAGGTGTTGGAGGAGAAGCACGACGAGGAGGGATCCATTCTCGAGGTGCGACTCCCGCTGCGCGAGGTGGACTCCTTCAGCCAGTTCAGTACTGGCTAGCCCATAGGGCGGCACCAATCAGTCCGGCATCGTTGCCGGCGGCAGCAGGCTTCAGCGGTAGTGACTCATCGAACATTGGGGCGTATCGCTCCCAATGCTTGGTCAAACCTCCTCCCACGACGATGAGGTCAGGGGTGAACACCCGGTCGATGTGAACCAGATAGCGATTGGCGCGCTGACCCCACTCCACCCAGGACAAATCCTCCCGTCTGCGGACCTTGGCCGAGAAGAACTTCTCCGCAGGAGCGTGGCCGTCAAGTTCGAGCACACCGAGTTCCACATTCCTCGCCAGAACCCCATCCACTGCGATGGCGGATCCGATTCCGGTACCGAACGTCAGGACGATCACCGTCCCCATCACGCCAGCAGCAGCCCCGAAGTCGAACTCGGCAATGGCTGCCGCATCGGCATCGTTGATGGCAACTACGTCCCGACCGAGGGCTCCGCCAATCACCTCGATGACGTTGGACCCGATCCAGTCAGGGTGGATGTTCATCGCGGTCTCCACCGCACCGTTGGCACGCACCACTGCGGGGAACCCGAGGCCAACGGTGCCTTCGGTCCTGAAACCGCTGACCGCCTCTTTGACGGACTCGGCCACGGCCGCTGGTGTGGCAGGTTGGGGTGTCTTGAGACGCACCCGCTCACTCGTCAGCTTGCCCGTTGTCACATCAACAGGTGCGGCCTTGATGCCTGAGCCCCCGACATCCACGCCAAGGAAAACGTTCTCCACGGCGTGTGAGGCTAAGCGTTTGCGGGCCGATATACGCTGTCGACGTGGATCAGCATTCAGATATCGCAGTAGTCGGCCTCGCTGTCATGGGAGCCAACCTCGCTCTCAACCTCGCTGACAGCGGCAACACCGTCACTGCCTACAACCGAACGACGTCAGTCACGGACGAATTCATGCAAGGCGAGGCCGCGACCAGACCCGTCATTCGCGCCGACGGCCTTGAGGAGATGGTGGACAGCCTGAAGAAACCACGCAAGGTCTTGCTGATGGTCAAAGCCGGCGATCCGGTTGACTATGTGATTCAAGATCTGGCCCCCCTCCTCGAAGAGGGTGACGTCATCATCGACGGCGGTAACTCCCTCTACACAGACACACTCCGCCGCTACGAAGAGCTGAAGGAACGAGGCATTCGCTATCTCGGGATTGGCGTCTCGGGTGGCGAAGAAGGTGCCCGCTACGGACCATCGATCATGCCGGGCGGCGACCCCGAGGCCTGGCCGCTCCTCGAAGACATGCTCAAAGGGATCGCAGCCGTCGCACCTGACGGTGCGCCATGTTGTGAGTGGATCGGAAGAGACGGTGCCGGCCACTACGTGAAGATGGTTCACAACGGCATCGAGTACGGCGACATGCAGGTGATCGCCGAGGCTTACGACCTGATGCGCCGGGGTCTCGACATGTCGCCATCTGAGATCGGAGATGTGTTCGCTCGGTGGAACGAAGGCCGCCTCAAGTCTTTCCTGGTTGAGATCACGGCCGAGATTCTCAAGGTCACCGAAGACGGTGAGCCGCTCATCAACAAGATCCTCGATGCCGCAGGCCAGAAGGGCACCGGCAAGTGGACCGTCATCTCGTCGATGGACCTGGGCCAGCCCACATCTCTGGTTGCAGAGGCGGTGTATGCCCGGATCGTGAGCTCTGATCCAGATCGGAGAAAACGCGCTTCCGGGGTGTTCGACTCCCCTGTCGGGTCGCTGAACGGGGTCACCGTTGACGACATCGAGACTGCCCTCTACGCCTCGAAGATCATCTCCTACGCCCAGGGGTTCCGTTTGATGCAGTCAGCTTCTGATGAGAACGGCTGGGACCTGGACATGGGCTCCATCGCCTCGATCTGGCGGGCCGGGTGCATCATCCGAGCCGTATTCCTGGAAGACATCACTTCGGCCTACGAAGGTAGCCCCGGGTTGCCCGACTTGGCCGAAGCCCCGTTCTTCGCCGAGGCGTTGCAACAGTCCGAGGAGTCTTGGCGGAAGGTCGTCTCGGCTGCGGCTTTGTCAGGAATCCCTGCTCCCGCCTACGCAACTGCCCTCGCCTACTTCGACGGGATGAGGTCGGAACGACTGCCGGCCGACCTGATCCAGGCCCAGCGCGACTACTTCGGCTCCCACACATTCGAACGGGTGGATCGTCCACGCGGCGAGTTCTTCCACCACGAATGGGGCGAGGAATGAGCTATCGAATCGAGGAAGTGGCGTTTGAAGACCTCCCGGAGGACGAGCTCGCAGAGATTCTCGCACTCGTGAATCGTGGCTCACATGAGGAGAGCCCTCGTCACGTCAACCTGACCCTCGACGAGTTTCGGATGTTCTCAACCGGACCCGGGTTCATCCAGAGACGCTTTCGGGTGGTCGACGAGACCGGCCGGGTCGTCGCATTCAGCAACACCCGTTATCACGACGACGGTTCAGACCCGGAAGTCCTGATGTGCCAGATCAGGGTGGACGCAGAAGTGCGACGTCAAGGAATCGGAACCCTGCTACTCGGCAATGCGATCGGAGTTGCGCGCTCGCTTGGGCGCAACACTCTCCAGCTGTATCACTACGACACGGTCCCAGCGGCAGCCGCCTTCATCGAGGTCATCGGCGCCAAGCCGGTCCTACAAATGCATGTCAACACGCTCAAGCTCGACGATCTCGATGTTGAGCTCATGAACCGGTGGGCAAATGAGGGCCCATCCAAGGCTCCTGGCTACCGCGCCGACCTGTACGAAGGACGCTGGCCCGAAGAGATCCTCGAGGGGATGGCCCGTCTGTACTTCATCCTCGACCGGGACTCACCTCAAGCCGAGGGGCACGAGCCTCGTGAGTGGACAGCAGACCTCATCCGCCAGTTCCTGGACACATTTATGGCAGGTGTCGATTCGCTCATGGCTCTTGCAGTCCACGAGGAGTCGGGTGTTCCCGTAGGGATGAGTCAGCTGATCCGGCGACGTACTGACCTCTCGAAGTGGATAGTCACCACGACCATGGTCGATCCCGACCACCGGGGTAAGTCTCTCGGACGTTGGATCAAAGGCGTGGTCAACCTGGCAGCCCTGGATCGATGGGAAGGCGGCGTCTACCAGGAGACAGCCAACGCCCAGATCAACGCTCCCATGCTCGCCATCAACCACGAGATGGGGTTCGAACATGAATACACCTTCTTCGAATCTGAGGTGAGCGTTGACCGGGCCTCCGAGTTCGTCGCGGCCCGACAGAACTAGGCAGGCGGAGTCCCCGGCACATCGAGTAGCGGCGACTGATCGAATTCGGGGTCCGCAGCGTCTGCCGCCTCGACGTGGTCCCTCTTGACGCCCATGAGAAACAGGATCGCGTCCAGATACGGAACCGACACCGCAGTATCCGCATTGTCCTTCACGATGGGCTTGGCATTGAACGCGATGCCGAGCCCTGCCTCCGCCAGCATGTGCAGGTCGTTGGCCCCGTCTCCAACAGCCACGACCTGACCTGTCGATATCCCTTCGGCCTGAGCCACCTCGCGCAGAAACTGGGCCTTGCGTGGGCCATCAACCAGTTCGCCTGCGAGCCGACCGGTGAGGACACCGTTCTGAATATCGAGGGTGTTCGACAAGGAGTAGTCGATGCCCAACTGTTCGGCGAGGCCATCCGCGAACCTTGTGAATCCGGCAGACACGATTGCCGTCTTCAGACCCATGCGTTTGAGCGTGCGAATGAAAGTCCGGGCTCCGGGTGTGATCTCTATCGAACTCGCCACTCTGGCCATTGCCGCCTCATCGACACCTTCGAGCTTGGACACTCGCTTGCGAAGTGACTCTTCGAAGTCCATCTCGCCTCGCATGGCGGACTCGGTTATGGCAGCCACCTCTTCCCCCGCTCCCGCTTCGTGCGCAAGGAGGTCGATCACCTCGTTTTGAATCAGAGTCGAATCAACGTCCAGCACGACGAGCCTTCTCGACCGACGTTCGAGGCCATCCCGCTGGATTGCGAGGTCAATCGGTCGGTCGGCTGTCGCACTGACCAGAGCAGTGCGCATCGAGTCGAGGTCCTCGATCGCGACCAGCAGCTCGTAGGACACTGCTGGATATCGGGACAGCCTGTATATGCGTTCGATGTTCCCGTTGCTATCGGCGATGGCTCTGGCAATCGCGCCGAAGTCGTCGGGGCCGATGCGGGTTCCGAGAACCGTCACGGCCGCTATAGGACGAGACGGTGTCGGGGTGGTCTCAACCGGTTCGAAGTCGACGTGGAGGTCGCTCTTCCACCCGAAGAGCAATAGCTGGCTGACCGTATCGCCGTCACCGTCAACGCCAATCAGGATGTTCAGCGTCAGACGCCCCCTGACCACGATTTGCTCCATGTCGTAGATCTCGGCGTCGGTTTGGCCGAGCACATCCATGAGCCCAGCCGATATCCCAGGCTTGTCTGGGCCGTGAACTGAAACGAGAATCGCGGAGCGCTCTGACATCGGCGGGAAGCGTAAACCGTTTAGGGCGGTTTCAAACTGCCGGTACCATCAGCCGACCCTTTACCGATTGAGGATCTCTTGTCTGACAACCCCTACCGTTTGCCCCGCCACGTCCTACCGAGCCACTACGACATCCGGTTGGACCTCGACATCGACAACTTCACGTTCACAGGATCGGTCGGCATCGATATCGGTGTGAATGAGTCGGTCAGCGAACTCATCCTCAACTCCGCTGAGGTCGAGATTCACGTTGCCGCCTTGGTCGACGGGCCAGAGGTAACAGCTATCTCGTACGACGAAGCAAAAGAGATGGCAACCCTATCGCTGTCGGAGGCGCTGGCGCCTGGGTCCTACCGAATCGAGATCGAGCACAGCGGAATCATCAACGACCAGCTGCGCGGGCTGTACCGAGCCTTCTACAAGGACGCCGACGGCATTGAGCATCCGATAGCGACATCGCAATGCCAATCGACCGACGCTCGTCGGATCTTCCCTTGCTGGGACGAGCCCGACTTCAAGGCCACCTACCAGGCGACGATGGTCGTAGCCGATGGCCTCGAGGCCTATTCGAATGCAGCCGAACTCGAGCGAGTCGATCTCGGAGACGGCCGAGTCGAGTTCCGGTTCGACAAGACGATGAAGATGTCGACCTACCTGTTGGCTTTCATCGCCGGACCGTTCGAGGCGACAGAACCGCAAGTCGCCAAGGGCACCCCGATTCGGATCATCGTGCCGAGGGGGAATCTCCACCTGACCGACATCGCCATGGAGAATGCGATCTTCACCTTCGAATTCCTCTCCGACTACTACGGGATCCCCTACCCCGGAGACAAGCTCGACCACATCGCCATCCCCGACTTCGCAGCCGGAGCGATGGAGAACGTTGGCCTCATCACGTACCGGGATACCTACCTGGTTATCGACCCCGAGAAGGCAAGCCAGGGAGAGTTGCAGAACTCCCTCGACGTCATCGGCCATGAGGTGGCTCATCAGTGGTTCGGCAACTTGGTAACGATGGGCTGGTGGGAAGGAGCTTGGCTCAACGAGGCTTTCGCCAGCTTCATGGAGATGAAGGCCACCGTTGCCATGCGACCCGAGTGGAAGCGTTGGCTGACGTTCATGAACCTGGAAATGCCGTGGGCCATGGGGACCGACCAGCTGAAGTCGACACGCCCGATCGAGTTCGAAGTGGTGGAGCCGTCAGAGGTCGACCAGATGTTCGACGCCATTACCTACGGAAAAGGCTCAGCTGTGCTTCACATGCTCGACGAGTTCATGGGTGTCGAGAACTTCCGTGAGGGTGTGGGCAACTACCTCCGCAAGCACTCCTATTCGAACACTGTCACGGCTGACCTTTGGGAGGGCTTGGACGGTGCTTCCGACTACCCCGTGTCGGAGATCATGGACACCTGGGTCTATCAGCGTGGATTCCCCCAGGTGGACGTGAAGAAAGTCGATAGTGGGATCGAGCTGGCGCAGCGTCGTTACCTGGCAATTCCAGATGAGACAGACACAACGATCTGGAAGGTGCCTGTTCAGTTGCGAGGGTCAGTGAACGGCGAGCCGTTCCATCAGAAGACCTTGCTGGAAACTGACGAAGCGACGCTTGAGATCGACGGGTCCATCGACTGGATGACCGCCAACGCCGGTGGGTACGGGTTCTACCGGACCCGATATGAGGAGAGCCTCTTCGAATCGCTGATGGAACATGTGGATGACCTGGGAGATGAGGAGAGATACGCCCTGGTTGCCGACACGTTTGGATTCCTTCTAAATGGACAGGTCTCGGCTAACGCGTTCCTCGACCTGGTGTCCCATTTCCAGGATGAGAACGAACACGCGATCTGGTCGGTCATCGTCGGTGGTCTGGGAGCGATCGAGCACCACGTCTTGGACGATGCGGTTCGAGACGAGTTCGAAGCCGCGGTGCGTGACCTCGTCGGGCCGGCCCTCGATCGGATGGGTTGGGAGCCGAAGAGCGAAGACACCGATCTCGACCGCAAGCTCCGCGGTCTACTGATCGGTGCGATGGGCAACCTCGGCAACGACGCCGAAACCATCGAGAAGGCTTCGGGCTTGGCGCAGGCTGTCCTGGCTGGTGAGACGGTCGATCCGGAGATCGGAACCGCTGCCCTGGGCGTGTACGCCCGCAACGGCGGAACAGAGGCTTTCGAGATGCTGTGGGATGCCTATGAGGCTGCGAGCGCTCCCCTCGACCAAGCGCGGTATCTGCGGTCGGTGGCAGGCACTGGTGAAGAATCGTCGGCTCTGACCCTGCTCGAGAAGGTCATCGCCGGTGACGTCCGCACCCAGGACGCCTTCTGGGTGTTCGCCTTCCTCATTCGGGGCAAGTCCGGGCCGACAGTTTGGGAGACCGCACGAGGACGTTGGGACGACGTGCTGGCCACGATGCCGGGTATGACGCGGACAAGGGTCGCGGAAGGTATCTCGTTCCTCAGCCAACCCGAGGTAGCGGCCAGTGTCAGAAGCCACTTCGCCGAGCATCCGGTTCCGGAGGCGAGCCAGTCGATCGCGCAGAACCTCGAAAAGCTCGACATCAATATCGCCCTCCGCGAACGCGAAGCGGAGAAGGTCACGGCCTACTTCTCGGAGTAGGACCGCGTTCCTCAGGTTGTGAGTCCCATATATGGGACTATCAGCCTCGAGAATGAAACAGATCAAGCGAATGGGTGTCGGAATCGCTCTGGCCCTGACGCTCGTGGCATGTACAACTGCGGTCCAGGATTCTGACGCGGAGATCTTCGGGACCTGGCTGATGGTCAGTTTCAGTCAGGACGGGGTGCCGGCTCCGATCAAGCCGGACCTCAACACCGCTGGGGAGCCCTACATCGACTTCGACGTCAGACTCAGCGGAGTCGGTGGTTGCAACAGCTTCGAGTCTTCCGAGGAAACCTATCTGTACGAAGACGGGTTGCTCGATCCCGGAGAAGTCGTCTTCACCGCAGCTCTGTGCGTTCCCGAGGAGTTGAACCTGGCGGAGCGAGCCCTAATGGCGATGCTTTGGGCGGAGACTCCAATCGAGGTTGAGGTCGAAGGCGACTCGATGGCTTGGACCCTCGATGGTGAGACGATTGCGTGGGTGGCGATCGACGAGCCGCCACCACCGCCGACGATCCCGCCACAGACGTCCATCGGCCCTCTCGACTGTGGAAGCCAGGAGTTGGTTTCAGAAGACGCAACCATCGAAGGCGCCGACTTCGAGGCGGCAGGCGAGCATCTCGTGTCTAGCCAGCCGGGAGTCGAGACCCACGAGAAGTTCGATCCTTCCAGCCTCAATTGGACCGGCTACGACTCATCCGGGGAGCCGATCGTCGTAGTGGCATTCCAGGACATCTTCCCCGAGTTCTTCAAGGTCTACACCTGCCCGTGAGGCGCCCTGCCGTTGCTCTGGCTTTCGTCCTGGTCGCCTGCACCAACGCCGGGACCGGCGGAGACATCGAAGGAAGCTGGGGGTTGGTGTCGTTCGACACCGGCGAATCAATTGAAGAGGTCAAAGTCGGTGACAACGCTGAGGAGCAACCGTGGGTGATGTTCGAGGCAGACGAGGTGGAAGGCAACCAGGGATGCAACGCCTTTCGGGGGCGATACGTTTACTCGGACGGTGAGCTCCGATTCGAAGGCCTGTTCTCAGAGTTGAAGGGCTGCTTCGGTGAAACGCCCGAGGACGACTCCATGATGACGACCGAGATATTCATCCAAGAGAACTTCTTTGCGGATGAATCGATACAGGTGTCGATCAGCGGCGGTGAGATGATCTGGCGGAGCGGAGATACAGCTCTGCGTTGGAAGGAGCGTTAGAAGGGGGTTCAGCCCCGGCGCCGACGCCTCGGCCTGATCGGGGCCACTGACCGACGACGTGCCCAGAAGCGAATCATCAGCACCGCAACCACCGCGACCAAAACGACAGTTGAAATCCACATCACTGGCGTGGCAACGGGCCCGGGGTTGAGAGCTGCGATCCAGATGACCACTGGCAAGAAGATCACCGCAAGTAGGGCAACGATCGCGAGCAACCCGTCGAGGCGACTGCCACTCACCGATGACGCGGAAGAACTCGAGAACCAAGGGATCGGTCCGGCGCCCAGTATCTCCCGCTGAGCGTCCTGTCGGCGGCCCTCCATCTGCGAGTCGCTAGAGCGAGCCATACCCAAGATCCTACGCAAAAACAGCGAACCCAGGGTTCCTGACTTCGCTATGCGGTGTCAGGAACCCTGGGTTCGTCAGTTGTCCATAGAGAAGGGGTCTCGGACTCGGTCCGAGACCCCTTCTCGGGCTGATATCCGCCGGATACGGCGATATCAACCCCGGGTTTGGTTGAACTACTTGAGCTCGATCTCGGCGCCGGCGGCCTCGAGGGCTTCCTTTGCCTTGTTGGCGGTCTCTTCGTCGACACCCTCCAGCACGGGGGCGGGGGCACCGTCAACGAGATCCTTGGCCTCCTTGAGTCCGAGGCTGGTCAGCCCACGGACTTCCTTGATGACCTGGATCTTGGCTGAACCGGCGGACGTGATCACGACGTCGAACTCGTCCTTCTCCTCGGCAGCAGCGCCACCGGCATCCCCACCACCGGCGGGGGCAGCAGCGACAGCCATCGGAGCGGCGGCGGTCACGTCGAACTTCGCCTCGAAAGCGTCAAGGAAGTCCTTGAGCTCGAGGACGGTCATCTCCTCGAAGCTGCTGAGCAGCTCGTCGGTCGTCATCTTTGCCATTGCTATTCCTCCTCGGCCTTGTCGGCCGCGGTATCAGTGGACTCGTCGGCAGGCAGGCTGGCCTCTTCGGCAGCAGCCCCCACGAACTCGCCCGACTCTTTCTTGTCCAGAAGCTGAGAGAACATCGATGCTGCGTCCCGGTTGAACGAACCGAACATCCCGGCGGCCTTGAACAGCGGGGCCTTGGCGGCACCGGCGATCTTGGCCAACAGCACTTCGCGAGGCTCGATCTCGGCGAGCTTGGAAACCTCTTCGGGACTGAGAATGTCGCCCGACAGGAATCCGGCTTTGAGAATGAAAGCCTCGTTGTCTTTCGAGAAATCCTTGAGCGCCTTCGCTGTGGTGACAGGGTCACTCTTTGCGAACGCGAGCGCGGTGGGACCGGACAGGTACTCATCGAGCCCCTCAATCCCCGCATCGGCAGCGGCAAGCTTCGCCAGAGTCATCTTCACGACCTTGTACTCAGCACCACTTTCCCGAACGGCTTTGCGCAGATCCTGAACGGCCTGCACGGTGAGCCCGCGGTATTCGGTGAGGAACACCGCCTCGGCGCCTTCGAGTCCTTCTCGGATGTCAGCTACAGCCTGGACCTTTTCTGGTCTTGCCATATGTGCGTCTCCTTAGACATCAATCAAGCCCCTCAGCACAAGAGACAAGGGGCTTCGAGAAGCGTCCTGCGCAGGCGGGCGAACCCTTTAAGTCGGCCGCACGAAGTGCGGGACGACACCGGCGGTCTTAGGGCCGAGGTATTGGAGTTGCGAGGCACATTGTATTCGGTCGCAATCTGTCGGCAATTCGAGATAGGTTCACACTTATGGACTTCCACATCATCGACGAGGGCTCGGGGCCACCGATTCTGTTCATCCACGCCGGGGTTGCCGACTCCCGGATGTGGAACCACCAGATCGGGCTCGACGGCTTCCGGACCATCGCCTTCGACAAGCGTGGCTACGGCAAGACGCCCTGGGTGCCCGGTCCCTACTCGGACACGGACGACTGCCTAGCGGTCCTCGACCAACTGGGCATCGCCTCGGCGACGATCGTCGGCTGCTCAATGGGAGGCGGCACCGCACTCGATCTCGCAATCCACCACAAGGACCGGGTCGACAAGCTCGTCCTGGTTGGAGCTTTCCCGGCCGGATGGGAACCACCGGACGGTTGGGAAGACGTGCCCCTTGAAGCGGAAGCCCAGGCAGCAGCCGAGGCCGGCGACATCGATCGTGTCGTCGAGATCGACTACCAGATGTGGATGGTCGGATACGGCCGTGACGAGTCAGAGGTGGACGCTTCGCTCAAGGATCTGTTCATCGACATGGATCGCACTCCTGCCAAGACCGAGGCAGAGCGCAATGAGCACCAAACAGGGTTTCAGACGAGACCCAATCCTCACTTGGACGAGATCGAAGCGGCAACACTCGTGGTCGTCGGCGCCTACGACGAACCGATACTTGTTGATGCAGCGAAGTACATGGCGGAGCGGTTGAGCGACCGACGGGCGGTGATCATCCCCGATGCCGCACACCTCCCCTCTTTGGAGCAACCCGAGGCTTTCAACGAAGCGCTTCTCGAGTTCCTCAGGACCTGACTTCCAGAATTTGGCTGGACAGGCTCCAGACCACGCGCGACACTTGACCCATTGATAACTGGGGGTTTCCGTGTACCGGGTGGGTTCCCTGACCGCCCCCACCCGCTAACCGAGACCTGAATTGTGAGGGCCGCGAAACCGGCAGATGCTGACCAGCCCCTACCCTGGTCCACAGATAAGAAATCTGTCAGTGACGTGCGGACGGTGGACCTGGCAACCGATAGCCCTCCCAGCCCAAGCGTCTTCGGCGCGGGAACCCCCACTTTGTTGTCATACGAGAAAAGCCCCCGATTCGGGGGCTTTTCCACGTCTTGAAGGTCTCGCTTGCTACTGAGCCTGGGCGACCAAGTCTTCGATGGCGGCAGTATCGACCTTGACACCAGGGCCCATCGTCGAGCTGACAGTCATGCCACGGACATAACGCCCTTTGGCGCCAGCCGGCCGAGCACGATCGATCTCGGCGGTTAGCGAAGCCAGGTTGCCGACAAGCTGATCAACATCGAAGCTGACCTTGCCGACAGCAACGTGGACGTTTCCGTAGCGGTCGTTGCGGTATTCGAGCTTCCCGGCCTTGAACTCCGAGACGGCCTTGGCTACGTCAGGGGTGACGGTGCCGGACTTCGGGTTGGGCATGAGGCCCCGAGGACCGAGGACACGTCCCAGCTTTCCGACTTCGGACATCATGTCCGGGGTGGCGATGGCGACGTCGGCGTCGAGCTCCTGTCCACCCTGAAGGGCTTCCACGAGTTCTGCGCCACCAACGATGTCGGCGCCTGCCTCTTTGGCTTCCGACTCTTTGTCTGCCGGGCAGAACACGGCGACCTTGACGTCCTTGCCGGAGCCGTGAGGCAGCGACACGGTGCCACGGACCAACTGGTCAGCCTTTTTGGGGTCAATGCCGAGGCTGTAAACGACTTCGACGGTCTCATCGAACTTCGCCGACGAGAGGGTCTTCACCAGCTCGAGTGCTTCTCTTGCCTCGTAGCGGTTCTCTTTGTCGTACCGGCCTGAAGCCTCGCGGTACTTCTTTCCTGCCATGTTTGGCGTTCTCCTTGTGGTCAACGGCTGATGACATCAGCTTCGAGTTCGATGAGATCGAACTCGGGCCCATCGGCCTCCCACCTAGATGTTGTTTTGTTCGTTCTGTGTCAGTTAACCGACCCTATAGGGCAGCTATCTGACACAGAAAGGTCTGAATCAGCCCGAGACGGTGATTCCCATCGAGCGGGCCGTTCCCTCCACGATCTTCATCGCGCCATCGATGTCGATGGCATTGAGGTCTGGCATCTTGATCTCGGCGATCTCCTTGACCTGTGCCTTGGTGACCGAGCCGACCTTCTCCTTGTTGGGCTCACCGGAGCCTTTGTCCACCCGAGCCGCCTGACGGAGCAGCGCTGCTGCCGGAGGCGTCTTGGTGATGAAGGTGAAGGAGCGGTCTTCGTAGATCGAGATCTCGACCGGGATGATCTGTCCACGCTGTCCACCGGTGGCGTCGTTGTATGCCTTGACGAAGTCCATCAAGTTGACACCGTGGGGACCGAGAGCGGTACCCACCGGCGGTGCGGGTGTGGCCTGCCCTGCGGGCAGCTGCAATTTCAGTGTTGTTACGAGTCGTTTCCTACCCATTGGGCTTTCCTATTAGTTCTTCTGAATGTCTTCGAAGCCAAGCTCGACCGGAGTGTCCCGACCGAAGATGTTGACCAACACGACGACCTTCTGCTGGTCGACGTTGAGTTCTTCGATGGTGCCGTTGAAGTCCGCGAAAGGGCCAGTGACGACACGAACCTGCTCGCCCACATCCCAGTCCGGCTTGAAGCGCGGCTTGCCCTTCTCCTCTTCCTCTTGAACTCCGAGGAAGCGCTCGACCTCACGTCGTGAGAGCGGGGTCGGCTTCTGGGCGTTGCCGGCGACAAATCCAGTGACGCCAGGGGTGTTCCGCACGGCGTACCAGGAGTCATCGTCGAGGGACATGCGAACGAGGATGTATCCGGGGAAGACCTTCTTGGGGACCGTGACCTTCTTGCCGTTCTTGAACTCGACGACGTCTTCCATGGGGATGTGCACTTCGAAGATGCGGTCTTCCATGTGCATCGAGGAGATACGGGTCTCGAGGTTGGCCTTCACCTTATTCTCGTACCCGGAGTACGAGTGGATGACGTACCAGTCGCCGGGAAGGTCGTAGGGAGAAGTCGGCTTCGGAGCCTCGACTACAGGCTTTTCCTCAACAGCATCTTCGCCGTCGACTACTGCGACAGCTTCTTCTACTTCGGTGGTCTCGACTACGTCAGCCATCAGCCCCTCTGCCCAACTAGCCAGAGCACTGATTCTTTCGCCAGCACGTCAAACCCGAAGATAATTCCGGTGAGAGCAATCGTGGTGATCAAAGTCACACCCGTGAAAGCGACCATCTGGTCGCGGGTCGGCCAGGTGACCTTGCGCAGTTCAACTCGCACCTCGTGGAGGTAGTTGCGAATACGCCCAAAGAAACCAACACGCTCACCGGTGTCGGGAGCGCCTCTCTTCTGCATGGCTGCGGCGCGCCTTTCGGCTGCACTGCCGCCACCTTCCTTTTTGCGGCGCCGCTCCTCCGCTTCCTGGAGGCGACGCATCTGTCTGTTAGTCATAAGTGATCAGTTCTCTACTACCAATATTCTGGCAGGGGTGGAGGGACTCGAACCCCCAACCTCCGGTTTTGGAGACCGGCGCTCTAGCCAATTAGAGCTACACCCCTAGGGGGTTCGCGGGTCGTCCAAGTATAAGGGGGCTCAGCCCTCTGTGGAAAGTCAGCGGGGGGAAGAGAGATAGGCGAACCAAAAACC
Organism: Acidimicrobiia bacterium; assembly: GCA_028284765.1. Taxonomy (GTDB): domain Bacteria; phylum Actinomycetota; class Acidimicrobiia; order Spongiisociales; family ZC4RG35; genus JANQRA01. The sequence goes on along the minus strand of JANQRA010000018.1, from coordinate 14,440 downwards.
GGAAACCGCTCCCGAGGGCCGCAATTCGGCTGACCTCTGTGAGAACTGTCGTGCCCCAGACCTACGCTGAGGCTCAGATGAGCACCGTACAAGGTGAGAATCGGCCAGCAGGACGGTCCAGCGCAAATGACCCATGAGTTCAGACTTGAGTTTGTAGCGGTTACGTGCGACGTATGCGGCGAGACACGCTTTGCAGAAGAGCCACGTTGCGGTTGCGAAGAGGATGAGGAGATCGTTGATGATCATGTCAGACGTCGACGAAGGCTCATCTGGCACGCTGCACCTTGCGATCCTGGCTACCCGGCTGACGTATCCATCCAGGTCGAACCGGACGGGCAGTTATTTGATAGGTGCTCAGCGCTGCTCGACGACCTGATGACCTCGTTCCAGCTCATCGCCTCCGGCAAGCCAGCTGGGGCCACTCGACTGCGCTCAGCGCTCGGTGATTTCCGTAACTTCGCCAGCGCAATTCACTCGTCGACCCGGTTGAGGCCGTGGTTGAGCTTCTGGCAGGCCCTCCAGGCGACCGTCGGGGACATCGAGGAGGTTGCCTCCAGATACATTGAGACGTTGTCAGCCGATACGGTTCCCGAGGCGGAGCGACTCTCAAGCGACGCCCAGAGTGCCCTGGACCGAGCAGCTGAAGGCATTGCCGGATACTCAAGCCTTCTTGATCATTGGAACCAGATCGATGACAGCCCGTTGGACCCATTGGATGTCCTCCCGTCAGTAGCCGCTGCTGCGTTCGCCTCGAGGGAGGCCGTCGACATAGTCGATCTTGATAGTCGCGGTCTGGCGCTCTTCAAGCGAGTAACGGGGAAGCATCCAACAGATCCAGGACTCGGGATCGGCATGCTTGTCACGGATTTTGTGGCTTCGGTTATTTACGACAGAGAGGCTCTGTGGTCTAAGGCGGAGGCGGCGTACAAGATCCTGGACTCCGACAGCCATCAGCTCGTCTCACTCCTGGAAACGGACCAATGGCTCGATGACTACATGGCGAGCGTCGCTGAACTTCGAGATGCCGCGACCGAAGCAGCCGCCTTGAGTGCCGCTGCTACGAATGAGAGGATCGAGGTAAGGGCGACGGTGCGGCTCGGGGCTCGGCTGTTCGAGCCAATCGCCCGGCCGCTTGTGACCCCTCTACTCACAATTGCGAAGGGACGTTCAATCTTGCGACTGACCAACAAGGACCCGAACGTGTCTATCGGCCAAATGCGGCAGGCAGGTTTCGGTCGATTGGTCGAGGGTCTGCAAGCAGCCCTACGCGATGCGGATGCCCATAACAAGTACACCTTGGATGGCAACAGAGTGTTGTTTACCTCAGGTCGTGCAGAAGACGCCGAGATGTCGCTCGCGCAGCTCCTGGACTCCGTGCTAGCGGGGATGGAAACGGTACTCGCACTCCACTTCGCGATGACCTGTGCATTCGTCACGGCCGGTATCGCGGCTGCCGACCTACCGGGAGCAGAGGCTTGGGACTTCAGCGAGTCACAGAAACTAGGTGTCGTCCTTGGCGCGTCAGGTTGGACTGATGTCCGGGTGTCTCATGCTGGCGCAACCGTCGAAGTTACGGGTTCCGGGTTCTTTCCGGCCAACCCGACATCCCTCGGTGGTGCCTGCCTTCCGAACCTAGGCGATGACGTCGAGACGTTGGTCATCCGATCCACAGGCGGAGATCCTCATGAGCTAACAGTGGATGTTGGGGCATTTCGAGATCGAGATCGCTCGGAGAATTCGTGGGACCGAGACGTGGCGTTCATCAAAGCCTGCGTCCGTTCTTCTTACGACGCAGCACCCATATTCAGCGGGGTTCAGGTTAGGAAGTGGATCGCGATGAAAGCGAGGGAGGCCCGTAGCCAGGCGACCGATGGTGGTGGGCGGCTCGACAGCTTGGCGCGGCTCGCTGATGATCTCGGCGATGACGAAATGGCTGAATCGGTGAGAGCGGCCGAAAGAATCCGCACCTCTCGCCTGGCGGGGAGGACGCCCGCTCAGGCTGACATCAGTTCATTGGATCTACTCATTGAGTGGGAGAGACGTTGCCTTTGACCTGCTGCGCCACCCTCCTTTACCCGCTCTGGAATCCGAGGCTCTGAACAAGCTGCTCAAAGAGAACGTCGAAACCAGTAGTCACCAATGCGGGCTCTCCGAGTTCCCCGTAGTGACGGTGTAGATGTGCCTTCAACGGTTCTCCTCGGTCTGATGCCACGTATCCGAGTAGAACGTCGGCGGGGTTGTGTCCCTTCTCGATCAGCGCGCAGAAGTTCTCGAATTCGCCGATGTGACAAACGGTGGGCTGAGCGATCGCTCCAATTCGGAAGAGCTTCAGATCGGCCAGCGCTTGAGTCACCAGATCTCGGAGCCATGGTGACCAGAAGAACGGTTCGTCAATGACCAGCACCGGAAGATACGCATCGTCGGCGCCTGCGAAGTCGTCCACTACTTCAAACGCACCGGATTGATGGTGCTGGATTGACCGATCAAGCTGCTTCATCTTGTCAACGATGCGGGCCAGGTAGCCGTCGAAACTCTGTATATCCCCTTCATCGAACAGAGGTTGGGATGGTCGAATGGTGGAGAACTCGACGAATACCCGAGCTGGTGCTTTCTGGCCCAACGTGGACATCAGGCAGTCCACCGATAGCAAGGTGTTGTTCTCCCACAGGTATTCGGTCTCCCTCTGGACAACGGCGTTTTTCGGGGCGACCGACTCGATCAGCCTCAGTCCGTAGTCCTCGAAGATGCGGCCGAAGTGATTGGTGAGAGGTTGAACATCTCCTTCCGCCCTCACCTTCTCGTGGAGCATCCAGAAGATCCCGGTTGTGCCCCTTTCGAAGGCACGCGTCACTGAACCGGGGACCAGGAGGCTATCGGACGCTACGAAATAGGGGCGCGTCGAGACGTCGGTGTGATTCCAGTAGGTTCCAGGCTGGTCCAATACCTCTGGTGGAAGTCCCATCGGGAATGTCATGGTTTCAAGGACCGCCTCGACGGCCTCGACCGGGACCGAGGTGTTCTGGAAGTAGACGGAGGGGTCGAACGGTGCCTCCGAAGGCTCAGCTTCAGTCACAGTGGTACGCATGAGCGCCGGTGCAAGACAAATCGCCATGAATTGACCCAGTTCGAGTCCGAACTCCTCCTCCACGAACTCTTCTGGCGTTGGTAAATCGTCGGGCCAATCCAATTGCCGGTCCACCCACATCACGAAAGACCGACCAGCTATCGCGCGATAGAAGGCGAGGCGATTGGCTTCAGCGTTCCTCAACATGAAGACAGCAAGCGAACGCCTCTCTTCATCAGTGATAGGGCTGGAGAGCTTGGGCCAGTTTGAGAAAAGATTGGCGACATCAGCGATCTGGGCCGCAGCAACAAGGAAGTGATTCCAGAGTCGGTATTCGTCGAAAGAGTTCGGCGGGCCCTCCTCGCAGACCGCGTTAGCCAGCTTCTGCAGACTGATGAGCTGTTGTGGATAGAAGAGTACGTCTACCCCTCCCTCGGCAGCTGACCTGGAGAGCATCTCGAGGAGTTCGTCCTGCACGCTGCTCGGGAAGAGCTCCTTCGCTAGGCGAACCTGTAGAGACTCGGGGTCCTCTGTGGCAACCGACTCCAGGACCATCATGATCTTGGAGGTTGTCTGTATCACGTCGGCCGCTCGTAGCTTGGAGAGGTGTTCTCGCACAGTCTCGATGGTGCCGGGCTCACCAATCGCCTCGCCGGACAGGGCGGTCCCTAGATGTTCCATCAACTCGACCACTGAAGCCTCTATCGCTGGGTATCGGACCAGCCGTCATGCCAGTCGCTGTCATGGTCGCGACGATATCCGAGCGAGTAGTTCGGACTGTTTCGCCAGACAGCTCGATACAAGACTCCGAACGGATTCCTGGGTACTCGCTCTCCCGCAGACGTGAGCCTGCGTCGTGCCTCGTCAACCGCGACGTCTCGGTATCTAACAGCGGGGCCCCGGTACTTTATCTCTTTGCCGGTGAGGACTTCGTAGACGGCTGACTTCTCGCGCCCGGTGCGCTTCATGATTTCTTCGGCTCCAAGTTCTTGGAGCACGGGAAGGACGAGTTGCGTCCATCGGTTGCCTCGGTTTCCGTACTGGTTGCGATGGTCGGCGGCGTTGTTGCCGATGCCGAGGGTGCGTTCTTCGAGGTTGTTGCCTTCTTTGCCGATGAGGTCGGTGAGCACTGGCGCACCTTCGATGGGACGTCGTCGAAGTTGGCCTTTGGTGCGGCCGGTTGCTGGGCTGCCGTCGGGGGCGAGGGACTTGTGTTCTGGTCGCATCCTGAACTCGGCGAGCACATCGCCGAGCGTCCGAATCATCACTCGGCCTTCTGCCAGGTGCTCATAGAGCTGGGGGTCACCGGGGGATGCCGTGGTGACGTCTATGGGTTCGCCTGTGTTGCGGTCGTACCAGTCGAGGTCGAGCCACTGATCGCTGTTTGTGTTGTACAGCGCTGTGGGCTGACGTCCATCGGCTTTGCCGAGGAGGAGGTCGGGGTGTGCGATCAGCCCGAAACTCGACGGCCGGATTCTCTTGTGTCGGGGTTGGCGTCGGTCGTAGCCGGTGAACCAGGTAGCGACGGCTGGTGTGGTGAGGGAGAACCGGGAGACGGCAGGGAGGTCGGCCCATGGGGGCATTGCCTCTCGTACGCCGTTTCCGTTGAGGATCCACTCCCAGGCCTGCTTGACCCAGACGCGGCGTCCTTGGTCGTCTCGTTTGTCGATTGGGTCGAGGTATTGGCCGAGTCCGTGTTCAGACCAGTCGACGACCTCTGGTCTGCCGTCATCGCCGAGTCGGTAGAGGACGTAGCGTTTGGTGGAGATGGCGTAACACCAGAGCGGGTTATTGATGCTGTCGTGTTCTTCCGTCCACAGGTGTGGGATCAACTCTGAGTCGTAGGGGTTGAGGGCTTCGAAGAGTTCGAGTAGTCGTCGTACATCGTTAGGGCTGAGGGGGTTGATGGTGTTGGTGCCGTCGGCGGTCTCGCATGGGAGGGGGGTCGGGTCGAGGCTGGTGACGATGCCCATGCTGTCGGTGTCGCAGAAGGCGTACGAGCCTCCGGCGTCGGTGACTGCTCGTTCGAGTAGGCCGAGCATGAGGTGCCCTCCTGCGGTGATTGATGCTGCGATCGGTGGGAGGGTGTACGGCCCCGGATCTTCGGGCGTGGTCGTTTCGATGGTGAAGGGGTCGTCGGGTCCGTGGACGGTCGCTTCGACTGGTTGGGAGAGGTTGCGGCGGTCGAATCGGGCGAGGGCTCCGTAGCCGGTGGCGTTGGCGGTGATCTTGAGGAACAGGTCGAGCCGTTGCCGGGTCTCGGCTGGGAGGTCTTGGTTCTGCTTGGTCTGATGGCGGTGCTCGATGAAAGCAGTGAAGAGGTCCTCGCTGCGGGGGTCGATGGTTTTGCCGCCTCGAAGCTTCACCGGTCGAAGGCCGTCCTGGATGTCGACTGGGAGTATGCGGATGGCTCGCCGGATGGGAACGGGCTGTTGGTCTTGGATGGTGGCGTTGATGACGTCAGGGAGCATGTACCAGAGGGTCCCGTCGTAGCGGGTTGGGTTGAGACCGATCCCGTAGCCGTCGGAGAGTTCGTCGTATTCGCCTCTCACCGGCAGAAGGGCTCCGTCGGGATGGTCGACTTCGACGAGAGTCACGCCGATTCCCTTCCGCCAGAACTCGGGGTCGAAGCACTGTCGGTAGAGGTCGTCGGGGTCGGCGAGTAGACGTCGCACTCGGTCGGTGGCGTCGGCTTGTTCAAGATCGGCAGCGGTGAGGAGGTCCCAGGTGCCCAGGAGAGCGTTGACCGTGGGATACATGCTCGTTGCATCTACGTAGGCGACGAGGACGGGTGTGCGGACGATGCGTGCCTCAGCCCTTCCCCCGTAGAAGCCGCTCATCGCATACCCGTGGGTCTCGTCGGGGAGGTCGAACTTGGTCATCGGCTCTTCGATGCCCATTGCCTTTAGGTACTGGACACCGACCGTTGCTGGTGAGTAGAGACGGCGAGGTACCAAATCGATGCCTTCGTGCTCTTCGAGTTCGTCGAGCAACGCCCGATACAGCCAACCGGTGGCGGCTACGTCATCGAGGGCATATGCGACGAGCTGGGGACTGATGACGCCGTATTCGACCTCATCCTTGGTGAAGGCAACACCGAAGGCTCGACAGGCAGATTCGAGAGAGTGGCTCCGGTCGGTCAATGCGAAGGCGAGCGTCCGCAGGTCAACAAACCGTCCTCTCTCACCTGGGAGCCGATCGTCGGGATCCTTGGTGCCCCCCCAAGAGAACAGGGTCCGTTTCGAGTCGATGGCTTTGAACCTCAGCCGCGGTCTAAACGGATGGCCCTTCCACCTCCGAACCGAAACCCAGGACCCCCAAGAGCCTAGTGACCATCCACCACGAAACTGACCACGGCCCGGCGACCAATGTCTGGCCAGTCGTCCGAAGTCGAAAGGGAGGTTGAAACCCACAACAGAGCAGCGGTCGCGGTGCCGGTAGCCGTACTGGTAGAGCCGCTCGCGAAGCCACTTCGACTCAGACCACAACAGGATCCTCTTGCCGAAACCAGCCGCAGTCTCCGCTGAATGCGTCTCGACGTAGTCGACGAGGATCTGGAACGCCTCGGGGTCTGTGTCGGGGAGGTGGTCGGGGTATGCGATACCTACCTCGACGCAGGTTTTGCCTTCTCGTTCGTCGGGATCGTCTCGGTAGAACCGCCACACCAGTAGCAGGAGGTTCTGTGCTGGTTCGTTGATGGTCTCGGTGTCGAAGACCAGCACCTCGAATGGGGGACGTCTTTTCGTTCGCCGTCGCTGCATCTGTTTGGTCTTGGGACGACGGGTCCGGGTGGTGTACACCCGGACTGCCGTCACTAGTGGTTCGAACTCCACCTAGTCGAGTGGAGAACTGAGGTCGTCCGCACAGTCGACGAGAACGCTGGCTAGATCTCCCAGAAGGATGTTCTTGCCGCGGTCGAGTCGAGCCAACGTCGCTGCGAGACGACGGAGCCGAAGCTCTACCTCCTGCTGACGCGTGGCGCCGGCAGGGGCGTTGGCAACGCCGAGGGTATGCCAGTCGTCGTGGCACAACGTGTGATGGTTGTGACACAGATTGACTGTGAACTCGGGGTCGAAGTACTCGCCCGGTGCATTCCTGCCGGTGGGGTGGTGACCCTGCCAGGTTCCTCGGCGATTGCAGGCTTGACAGAAGCTCATTCGCCGTACAGGTACCGGTAGAGCTCTTCGACATCGAAGGCTCCAGTCCAGCCCAGCTCCTCGAGGGTGTCCGGATCGCGGACTACGCGTCGTCCTGCGAACATTGCGGGTAGTCCTTTCAGGTCCCCCTCATCGGCGTACCCGTGGATGTAATCCCATTGAGTAGCGAATATCTCGGTTGCCTGATCTGCAACTGCAGGGTTGTCGACTTCGATGAAGTCGGTGTCACCGTCGACTGCCATTGGCCGGGTGTAGAACCCGGGCCTGTCTTTGCTGTTGGGCACGTGGCCTCCTGGGCCTCACCCCGCTGGGGGTGGACCGTGGAGGACGTTTGACGATGGACCTCTGCAACGTTCTCGCCACTCTTGTTGTGGCGAGATGACTTGGCCGCATATCGTCGCGGGACGTGGTGAATACTGTCAAGGACGCTCTCGACTACCTCCGTAGCCTGGAGACGAGGGAGGGGAACCTGGTCGACGACCCGGAGCTGAACGAGCTGCTGAACCCCTACCGGGCTGCCTATCCGTTTCCATATCAGTGTCAAAGGGACCGCTGCAAGACGACCATCGCATACTGGGCTCTCCACACTTCTGGAGCGCGTATCGCCCCTGGCCCGAAACGGGTCCACCGGAAAGGAGTCCGAGCCGGAGAAGTGCCGCCAGCATCACCACAGAGGCTCGGTCGACCTCTGGTAGCGGAACCACCGATCCAGGGTGGAGCAGGCGACCTCAGCTTTCCCGACCTGGAGTGGAAGCAGGAGTTCGAACAACCGATCGAGTGGGCGATGACCGGAGACGGGGACATCAGCCTGGAAACGAACCCGAACGTCGGGTCGCCGTGGCCGCTCCGCTGGAAGTTCACCTGCCCACGCTGCGGCAGCCAGTACCCGCATACCAACCGACAGATGCTCGACCTCTTCCTCCACGCCCTCTACGCCCGGCAGCGCACAATCAGGCCGGGTACAGTCGGCTAAACTGCCAGGTCAGAACCAGTTTTCTGGTCTAGCAATTGAGTAGGCCCCCGCAACCGTTGCAGCGGTCCGGGGGCATGGCACACGGAAACGGAGCTTCCGCATGCAGTCCAACGATATCGACCGCAACCCGGTCGCAGGAGAACCCGTACAAGGTGTCTACGTCGCCGATGGATTCGGTGTTCGAGTACATGTCCGTAACAAGCATCTTGTCGTCGCCGACGGCATTGGCTCACACCGGCGAGAACAACGGTTCCACAAGGCCACCGGCAGCCTCCGGCGACTCGTTGTTCTCGGGCACACCGGATTCGTCACCTTCGAGGCTCTCCGCTGGATGACCGACGCCAAGGTCGGCTACCTCCAACTCGACCGTGACGGCACGATCCTCGCGACCACTGGAACTCTCGGCGTTAAGAAGGCCGAACTGCGACGAGCCCAAGCCCTGGCCGCCACCAATCAGACAGGCATTGCCCTGACCCGGTGGATCCTTGACCGCAAGCTCACAGGCCAAGGGGATCTGATTGAACGGTCCGATTCGGGGGCCGCCGCGGACATCAGCGACCATCGAGACCGGCTGGACGCTCTCGACGCACTCGACAGCCTGCGCCTTGCCGAGGCCCATGCAGCACGCACCTACTGGCGGGCGTGGGCAGACCTTCCGGTCAGCTTCGTCACCCGGCATCAGAAACGAGTGCCCGACCACTGGAAACTATTCGGTACCCGAGGCTCCAACTTCGGCACCGGCGGACGGCTCGCTATCAACCCCGCCAACGCGCTGCTCAACTACCTATACGCACTCCTCGAAGCAGAAACCATTCTCGCCAGCCAAGCCGCAGGCCTCGACCCCGGACTCGGCATCCTCCACCTCGACCAGCGGATGCGAGCCTCATTCGCCCTCGACATCATGGAGACCATCCGACCCGACGTCGACACCTACCTCCTCGACCTCCTCGAAGGGCACACATTCCGTGCTGGAGACTTCAATGAGACCCGCAGTGGCGTCACACGAATCAACCCACCCCTCACCCACCAGCTCGCCCAGACCATGGGTGCCTGGTACGACCTAGTCGCACCCAACATCGAACAAGCCATCCGCATCCTCACCAGAGGAGCAGACAAAGACACACACCTAACCCAGAACAACCGACGTCCCGAGCCCCGAAGTCCAGCACCACCATCGGACGTTCCGGTCAGGACTCATTGTCTCGAATGTGGACAGGCCACGACCGAGACTCGGAAGCTCTGCGACTCATGCCGTGACGCCAAACGAGGTGTTGCACGACTAAGCAAGCTTTCCGAGTTGAGGAACGCGGGTGTCGACCCAGCCCACGGAGGCACCGCAGCCAGTAGAAGAGGCACCACCAACAGTGGACACCAAAGGGCCGTCGCCACATGGAACGAAGAGAACGACCGCCCAGATCCCAAAGTCTTCACAAAGGTCATCCTCCCCGGCCTCCGAGGTGTGCGCGTAGCCGATATGGCCGAGGCCACCGGTCTCACCCCTGGTTACTGCTCCTTCATCCGCAGAGGCATCAAGATCCCACACCCGCGCCACTGGCCTGTGTTGGCTGACCTCGCCGTGTCTGGACTGCACAACCAGGAGTGAGGACGGTGCGCGATGTTGGCGCTGACCATTCTGACGACCCAACCCCTGGCCACGGAGGCTCCGGGGGAGCGGCATCTCCCTCGTGTACCCAAACACCAAGCGACGAAGCCGAGTCTTGGTGGGTCGCCTGCGAACTAGTAGGTCGGCTTCTTAGAAAGCGAGGATCTCGCAACGCCGCAGTTGAGGTCGTACTCGGCGATCATGGCCTTAACCCGCTCCTCGTGAACCTGCTTGGCGCTTGGTGACAGCCGTACCTCAGATATCAACACAGCGAGATCAACGTCTACGAAGGCCCCGCCATTGGGTATGGCTACCCCGAATTCATCGGCCATGCGAAGTGAGAGTATGGCCCGGACTTCGCGCTCATCCCGATACTCGATCCGCTTGTGCATGAAGATCCCCAGCATGGTTCGGTCGTCCATCGTTTCGTTCGCGTAGTCGATGTAGCGCACTCGCCCGACGACGATCGGCTCCTCCCCGTAGTCGGGGGCAAGTCGGAAGGGGAGAAGAGATGCCTTAAGTTGGTGTGCCGTCGAGACCACAGCGACTCCAGCGGTGTCCGGAGCGACATAGCGGTCCCACATTGCGACGTTTTCGTGACCAGTCGACTCATGCCAGCAGCTAAGCATTGTCATACGGCGGAGATCCTCGAAGGCTCCCGAAAGCTGCTTGACCACACAATCCCGGGCTTCGCCGTCCTCGGGATACATACGCTCGGCCTCCAGTTGACGACGAGTCTCCTCAGCTTCAGTGATAGCCCCCTCGAACGCATCGTCAAACTGCGCGGCAGCAGCGAAGTACAGGCCCTCAGCGAGCAAGGATTCGAAGCGGTCAACTGACATGTACCGCCAAATCGACGTGTCGTCATCGACCTCAAAACCCTTGTAATCGAGACCTGCCAAGTCTCACCCTTTGGAGCTCGCGTACGAGCGTAGACACGTAGCCGCGACTGCCCGGCTGTGGCCACACAGGAGCCGTTGTGTACGGGTCGGCAGTTCATCGATGCTTCGATCGGGCCCACTTTCCGTCAACGGCGAGGGGCCCCGCGAAGCAGCCAGGAAGTCCACACGCATCGTCTAGAAGAGCGCCCGGTCCGGTGGATTAATCGGTGCAGCGGGCCTTCGCCCCTTCCTCCCTGTGTCGATTCCGGCGGCCCTCGCCCAGGATCGAAAGTTCTTGCCATATAGCTCTCTGGTCGACGTCGACCATTCCCCCTCTTGGGCGTCTTCAAGAATCTCTCCAAGCTCAGAGGGGCTGACATTGGGGTTGCTTCTGAGAGCGGCAAGCGCGTCAGGGGCCCCGCGAATCCTTTCGGTAAGGCAGGTGAGGATCTCCCCAGGGATCTCATCCTCGGCTCTGAGGGTCGGCTTTACCCTCCATCGACCCTGCGGGTCGCGCTCAACCAACCCAAGCTTTCGAAGTTCGCTCAGTCCTCTAGTCGAGGGAGGCGCTTGGCTCAGCTCCGCATCTCCGCCCAGAAGCGCCGCAAGCATCTCGATTGACGGTCCGGCGGGCCGGGTGGGAAACGAATCCGACATTTTCTTCTCCGGCGCCCGACCGATCATGGGGATCCTCTTCCCTGGTTCCGGTTCGGATCGAATGAAGGATCCCGACAACCCGATCAAGCCCGCGTACTCAAACCACCGAGCCAGCGCCCGGGCGTAGGTAGTCCAGGTGCTTTCCTTGACATCGACCGCTGGGAACTCTCGTGGGAGCCTTCTTGCAAGGTCAGTGACCGTCACGTCCCCACCAGCTTGCGCCAGCATCTCCTGGAGCACGCTATAAGCCCGATGTCTGCGCAATGCGGAGGCCGCCCGCTCCCTAAGGGCCGCTTCACTGCTCTCTGGATCCTCAAGGACGTCGTCTGGGACCCTGATCTGACCGGCTTGGTATTGGATCATGCGCAGAAGGCGCAGCTCTCGGACGGTATTGAATACGACAAGCTCGCTCGTGCCGAGAAGCTCCGTCGCATCGGACACCTCCAACACTCCACCCGCCTCAATGGCCTTCTCGAGGATCCTTCCCATGGAGGGAGTTGGGCTTAGGCGCAGAATGTAAGTGTCCTGGATAGGAACGGTTCCTGTGTTGACGTAGTCTCGGAAGATGTCCCAATAAGTGTCGATCCTTTCTCCAACCTGGACCACGAGCCGCTTGTTCAGCAGGGACTGAAGAATCTCGCTATCGATCGTGTCCAGCAGATCTGACACCGGGACCGGCGCAGAGCGCGCGATTGTCTTCAGCACGTCGTATTCATGAGGCGACAGAACAGCCAGGTCGCTGTCGAACAGACTCCGTATGTTCAACGCCTGGTCGAGCAACTGCTCCTGAGTGGCTCCAGATCGAAGCTCCTCGATGAGGTGTCCAGCGAGTTTCTTGAAGAGCCAAGGGAGCCCAGCGGAGTACTCCCGGAGTCGCGCTCGCATGTCTTGAGTCAGGGGCTGCCCGATAACCTTCTGGAGACGGTTCAGGAGAGTCGAGATCTCATTGGCGCGTAGCGGTCCGAGTTGCATGACGCTACCCGAGTCTCGGATCTGATCTCGGAGGTGATAAGGATGCCCTTCGGTCCAACCGACGAGGTCCGTTTTCCAGGCGAAGCCGAGCTTGAGCGGGGCGTTGAGGTCCTTTACGAGAAGGGCGAGATCGCGAAAGGCTTGGGTCAGGGCGATGTCTCTGAACACATTCTCGAACTGATCGAAGAACAACAACAAGGGACCCGTTCGATTCCAAACCGATGCCTTCAGGGTGTTGACGCTTGATTGGATCGTCGCGAACACTGGGTTTGACGGTAGGGAGATCAGTCCCGCCTTTACTGCTCGACTCGCGAGTTCCGCCAAGGCTGCGGTGACGAAAGCCGGGCCTGCAGCTGTTCGAGCATCGAGAACGAGGGCAACACCGCCGAGCTTGCCCGTTTCTGAGCTTGCCCTAAGTGCAAGACTGCTCTTCCCCCACCCAGATTGGGCGTTGAGAACCACGACGCTCGACCCGCTCGCCGAGAGTTCTTCGTTCAACGAGTGAATCAACTCACGGCGGCCCACGAAGAACTTCGGGGCGGCCGGGAGCTGGTACTCAAAGTCGCTCGTACTTGCCGCAACCTGAACGAGCGTTGGCACCTCAACAGGGTGATCGGTTGGCTGGGCATGGCCAGATCCAAGGGGAGCGACCTGCAGAGGTCCCGGAAGCTTCGACTCTCGAATAGCCCGCAACACCGACTCTGGTACCGGGTCGAAACCCCACACAGCAATGGACATCGCCTGCCGGGTCTCCGGATCGATCTTCCGGGCGGCTGTGTACAGGCCATCCCGTGAGATGACGACCACTGGATCGACCATTAGCTCATCACGGAGAGGTGTGGGGTCTATGAGCCCCTGCTCCTCCAGAATGGCGGTCAGATCGGTAGCCCGGATGTACCGGAATCCCGCGTCCTTGCTTTCGATGACTCCCGCCTGTTCCTCTCCCTCAGCGGTGAGACGAGGAAGGCCCACAAAGAAGCCGCGGAGGTCGGGCTTCTCGAAGCGGAGCACTTGGAGCTTGCCGTAGAACGAGGTCAGATCCGAGGCCGGGAGGTTCGAACTGTACGCCTTGCATTCAGCGACCAATCGCTCGCGAGTCAGACGATGAGTGGCTTGAACATCGACTTCGATGCCATTCGCGGTAATCCTGAGGTTGGCGGTGGTTGGCTTTTCAAAGCCCATCCCCGCTAGCCAGAGCGCAACGAAGTCTTCAAACAGCCGCCCCTTCTCTTGGGAGTCATCGGCAAGTACGAAGACCTCCGGATCGGCGACCGATATCTGCTTCACTCCGCCAGTCTGCCAGAGCCTTGGTGGTCAGTCGTGATCGGCACTATTAGGCCTCAACGATGGATTCCGGTTTTTGGTTCGCCTATCTCTCTTCCCGGAAAGTCAGCGGGGCTGGGAGGGCGCGCCAACCCCGTGTCCCAAAGCTCGGGCTTCTTGGCCGCAGGCCTGAGGCCTAGACGTTCTCGTCAATGAGTTCGATGTCGCGCTCAGCAGCCCAGCGCTCGACATCGCCGCGCGAGTCCCGCTCCCAATAGCCACGTCGGATCCTGCCATCTCTCATCAACTGCAACGGTTCTGCAAACCCGAAAGCCTGAACTAAGTCGGCCATGAGCAGGCTTGCCACCGAAACGATCTCAGATCCGTTGGTATACGAAGCATCGAGGCTCGCCGAGTGGCGGCTCACCGGAGGGTGGTGGAGAGGGCGCGCTCCCGGCCAATGACGTGGATGTGGAATCTTGACCCCTCGTTTGATGAAGGAGCAGTAGCCGAGGGATAGGCCGGTTGCTTCGGAGATGGCTCGGAGGCTGATGGTTTGGAGGCCGGGGAGCATGGTTTCTCGGAACTTCTGCTCGCCGGGTCGTTGGTTGGTGGAGTTCCATTTGTTGACTTCGTGTTGGTGTTGTCGGTTGGCTGTTCCCCGTTTGGTGGCGCGTACACCCACGAGTCGTCATGCTCGAACGAACCATCAAAGAGTTCGATCGTGTGGCTCCCACTCATGCCTCAACGTTACGGACAAGCGGAAACACATATGTGCCTGATTGAGACTGGGGGCGCGTTGCGGGGTGTTCCCGTAGCGTCGAGGCGCTGGCCGGTTGGCTCTCTAAGTGCCTGCTGCCCGCTTTGGTG
>JANQRA010000016.1 GCA_028284765.1 Acidimicrobiia bacterium | reverse complement strand
CGCACGGACATCTTGGAAGCCGCCAATTCGTCTTTGCGCGCAACATCAAGCCCCGGTGCCCACTTCACAGGCGAACAGCGCGTGACCCTGGCCGAGGCGGCCCGAACCGGTGAGGTTTCCGGTGAGCTTCAGTCATTCGCCCACCGTGTCTATGCAGACCCCGGACGCATCACTGCTGAAGACGTTGCCGAAGTAGACGATCACGGCCATGTCCCCGTGGTCGAGACGATCGGGGTCGTGGCCCGGCTTGCAGCCGTGGACAGATTCCACCAGGTCGTCGGATTGGGGATCCAACCGCTCCCTGATCCGATCGATGGTCCGGCAACCAACGACCATCGGACCGACCTGAAGAAACGTGCAGCCCATGTGCCCATGCCACCAGGCCCAATCCCCGTGGCGTTGGACCTGGTTCCGTCGGAAGGGGATGCCGCCAGGGCCATGTTTGGCCCGTTCTACATGACCGAAGAGGAGATGGTCGACCCCCACTTCGGCCGGACACCGGGACTCAACACACCGCAGTTGGAGACCGTTGCCAGCCGCATCTCGCTCCACAACCGCTGTTTCTACTGAGTATTTGCGCACGCGCGGCGGCTCCGGTGGAGCGGCGAGGAACTTGGCTACGACATCGATCTGAAGGGGCTGGTCGATCCGTCTGTTGACGTTGGGGTCCCAGGCGGACGGGCTTTGATCGGCTTGGTCGACTCGTTCGTATCCGGCGACGGGCTTGACCAATCGCGAGCAACTGTCAGAGATGAGCTCGGTGACCCTTCGTTCGTCGACGCAGCGGGATGTTTCGGGAACTTCGAAATGATGAATCGAATCGCCGAGGGCACAGGGATCCCGGTGCCCAAGCAGGCCGTCGAAAGAGAAGCCGAGATGATGAAGACGCTAGGTCTCTACGACATCCTCAAGAGTCAGCAATCCTGAACTCGATTGCGGGCGGACCGTCAACGTAGCTGAGTCTCGGCACCCCGCCCGTGAGCTGCAACAGACGCTGTCGATCTCCGGAGAAGGTGACCGAGTCGAGCTTGTGGGTGGAACTTGGCTCACCTCGCCCCGGGTGCAGGCTCATGTCATTCCACTGGATGAAGAAGGGCAGATTCTGCGTCATTGCCTCTTTCAGGCCCGCAAGCTTCCAGGACAGAGTGACACCGTCCGGACGCACTCTCGACATGGGTCTCGGGTCCATCGCGTCGATTTGGGAAGTGCGGAGGCAGAGCGCATCAGCCCCTTCTTTGCCTGCCCTGGCTTGCACCCACGAGCCGAACTCGCTCTCGGCTGCTTCCTGTCGATCGACAACGGCGACAAGCTCGATGTACGAGCTACCAAGGGGGATGAGACGATTCTCAGTGCCATGGCCAGGGTGTCTGCCGCCACCCACCGATGGGATCGGAAGTGGATTGTGTTGTAGATCTTCAACGCAAACGACCACGTGGTCGATCTCGACGCTCATGAGTCAATCCTCGCACACCGTCTTACAATCACCGCTGTGAAGAAGGTAATGACGGCCGTGGTGGCAGCAGTGGCTGTGCTCGCAGCGATCTCAATCATGAAGTCCGAAGAAGAACCGGCCCCCGAAGGCTGGACCCCGGTCGAACCTTCGTGAGGATCGGCCTCCTGGTCACGGGCGACACCGCCGTCCGAGCCGCCCATTCGCTATCGGGATCGCCCCACGTCGACGAGCTTGCCGTTATCGGTCCAGCCAAGTCGAAGAGCTTTGAGGTGGTCTCGAGCGCAGATGGCTTCGACTTCCTGGTGGGCTCAGGGCCAAATGCACCGAAACAGGCACGGAAACACGGCGTGCCTCTGATCTGGGACGGGATGGAGCCAGCCGATGGAGTCGTCGTATGGGGGGCAAGTCCCACAGGGCTGGCGTTGGCTGCCGCGAGTCGTGAGACGGAGCCGCGCCTGGTGGCTGTGGCTCACCCGTCGATCGATATCGATGCCGGTCAACGCACTCAGAGATTCCCCGATCCGGTTGGCTCTGCGGTCGTATCTGACGACGTGGTCCACGAAAGACCGGTGGCACGGGCAAGCTCCAAGACCTTCGGAGCAGTCCTCGTCGAAAGCGCAGTTCGCCGAGTGACGCTCGTCGACGACGGAAGCTTCATGGCCGGCATCTCGCTCGCGGCTGGAGCGAGTTGCGTCGAACGACCTGGACCGGTTTGGGACAGCGCTCTCGCCTATCTCCAGATGGCCACGGAGATGGGGCTCGTCATGGCCGAAACCACATAAACCTTGCGAACCCCGGGTTGATATCGCCACATGCGGCTGATATCGGATCAACTAGGTGACTGTGTTGACCTCTTCGGTCGGGATGTCCGCCTGCTCTTGTGGAGGTGTTGAGGATCCGTTTGCAGCCCGATAGTCGGACGGAGGATGAAGTACCTGCGGTGGCGGTGCAACCGGGTTGAGAGTCTCTTCGAGTACGACGATCTCCAAGCCGCCAACAACATCGGACACCAAGTTGTAGATGACGGCAAATGCGACCGAACCACCGGTGAACAGGACCCACCCGACTACCGAACCGAATATGAGAAATCGCAGGAACTGCTCAGTGTTGGCAAACGGATCCGAACCTTCCTCGATCAACGTGATTTCGACCATGAAATCCACGAGTCGGTCCGGAAGACCGGCCCTGTCGAGCACTGACCAGAAGATCACCGCCCCGAGGACAAATGCCAGACCGAGAACTGCCCACACAACGGCCGACACCTTGAGCGTCGTCCATGGGTCGATCTTTCGGATTATTCGTCTGACTCGGCGAACAGTTGCCACTTTGGCTCCTGGTTGGTTCATTCTCGAGGCTGTAAGCCCCAGATATGGGACTCAGAACCTGAGGTTTGTGTTTTTGAGTCTAAGGCGGGTTGGCGGGTGTCCAACGTCACCGAGAAGACGATGAGTTCCCGGACGGCTTGGCCTACTCGAGTTCCTCGGAGATCTTGGCGACGGCTGAGAGCTCGTTCCCGTCGCCGACGTCGATCACTTTCACTCCCGTGGAGTCACGCTTCTGGCGACTGATCTTGGAGACAGCCTGACGGGTCCCAACTCCGGCGGTAGAGATGAGGAATACCTCGTCTTCCTTCTTCACAGCCCTCGCTGCGATGAGGTTTCCACGAACTCGAGTGATCTTGAATGCCTTCACACCAATGCCACCGCGAGTCTGTTTCCGGAACTGATCCATCGCAGTGCGCTTGCCGTACCCACCTGAGGTCAGCAGCAGCACCTCTTCACCATCAACGTTGGAGACAGCGGCCACAACCTCGTCACCTTCGCGAAGCTTGATGCCTCTGACACCCTGAGTGCCGCGACCCATCGATCTCAAGTCGTCTTCGGCGAATCGGATGCCCATTCCGTTCTTGGTGAAGATCAGAATGTCGTTCGACCCTGAAGTCGTTCTCACCGTGACAAGTTCGTCATCGTCCGCCAGCTTGATCGCGACGAGCGTCTGGTTGCGGCTGTCGTACTCCTTGAACTCGGTCTTCTTCGCTTGACCCTTCTTGGTGACCATCACCAGATAGCGACTCGTCTCGTAGTCACGGGTGTCGATGATCGCCTCGATTGTCTCTTCAGGGCCCAAGGGCAGGACCGACTGGGCCATGACACCTTTGGCGGTGCGTGACTGCCGCGGTATGGCATGCGCTTTGATGCGATGCACGAGACCTTTGTTGGTGAAGAACAGAAGATATGCGTGGGCAGTGGTGTGGACCAGGTGACGAACGACGTCGTCTCCCTTGACTTCCGCTGCCTTGATGCCACGTCCTCCCCGACCCTGCGTCTTGTAAGTCGACGCTGGAACTGACTTCACGTAGCCGGTCGCGGAGACGGTGATGATCAGCTCGTCATCAGCAATGAGGTCCTCGAGACTGAGGTCGCCTTCGTCGGGAACGATGCGCGAACGGCGGTCTTCACTGAACTTGTCCCTGATCTCGGTCATCTCTTCGCGGATGATCGACCAGCGGCGCTTCGGGTCGGCGAGGATCGACTTCAGTTCAGCAATGGTCTCCTGAAGAGCGGCCAACTCGGTCCGAAGCTTGTCCACTTCGAGAGCGGTGAGTCGCCTCAGAGGCATATCGAGGATGGCGTTGGCCTGAATCTCGGTGAGGTCGAAGTTCTCGATCAGATTGGCGCGCGCTTCGGCAGTGTCCGAAGACCCGCGAATGATCTTGATCACCTCGTCGATGTTGTCGACGGCGATGATGAGACCTTCGAGGATGTGTGCCCGGGCCTCGGCTTGATCGAGACGGAACTGGGTCCGACGCTCGATGACCTCCATCTGGTGATCCAGGTAGTACCCGATCATCTCTGCGAGGTTCAGGGTCCTCGGCACGCCATCGACGAGAGACACCATGTTGTATCCGAAACTGTCTTGCAGCGGAGTGTTCTTGTAGAGCTGGTTGAGCACCACCTGAGGAACAGCGTTGTTCTTGAGCTCGATGACGAGCCTGGTGCCCACTCGATCGGACGACTCGTTGCGAGTGTCGGCGACACCAGTCATCTTCTTCGAATCGACCAGGTCCTTGATCTTGGCCATAACCCGCTCGATCGACACCTGATAGGGCAACTCAGTGACGATGATCGCGGTGCGTCCCTTGCGTATCTCCTGGACATCGCAGACCGCGCGGATCTTGACCGATCCCCGGCCGGTGGTCAGGGCGTCTTTGATGCCGCCAGTGCCGACGAGGAAGCCCCCGGTCGGGAAGTCTGGTCCTTTGACGAACTTGAGCAGCTCCTCCGCCGTTGCGTCAGGATTGTCGATGACATGCAGCGCGGCATCGATGACTTCGCCGAGGTTGTGGGGCGGAATGTTGGTCGCCATCCCGACCGCGATGCCCTGGGCACCGTTGACAAGCAAGTTCGGGAACCGGCTCGGTAGAACAGTCGGCTCCTGGATTTCCCCGTTGTAATTCTCGGTGAAGTCGACAGTGTTTTCGTTGATCCCCTGAAGGAGGTTCATCGACAGCTTGGCAAGGCGACACTCCGTGTAACGGGCGGCGCCCGGCGGGTCGTCGACGGTGCCGAAGTTCCCCTGTGGATCGATGAGCAAGTGACGCATCGAGAAGTCCTGACCCATCCGGACCAGTGCGTCATAGATCGCCTGGTCGCCGTGGGGGTGATAGTTGCCCATCACTTCGCCAACGACCTTGGCGCACTTGCGGTGCGCAGAGCTGGGGCTGATGTTGTTCTCGAACATCGAGTAAATGATCCGTCGTTGCACCGGCTTGAGACCGTCGCGAACGTCGGGAAGTGCGCGGGAGACGATGACCGTCATCGCGTAATCGATGAACGAGGCTTCCATCTCGGAAGTGATTTCGATTTCGGGCGCCTGGCCCAGTGCTCTCTGTTCGTCTGTCATCAGATATCCAGAAATCTCACATCGTCGGCGTTCTCTTGGATGAACGACTTGCGGGAAGCGACGTCGTCGCCCATGAGGGTTTCAAAGACCTCCTCGGCCCGGGCTGCATCGGCCATCGTCACCTGGAGAAGGGTCCGCGTCTCGGGGTTCATGGTTGTGTCCCACAGCTCGCGGGCGTTCATCTCACCGAGACCCTTGAACCGTGTCGGCTTCACTTTCGGATGCTCCTTCTGGAACTCCTCGAGCTCGATGTCATCTTTGAGGTAGTGCACCTTCGAGCCCACTTTCACTCGGTAGAGGGGCGGCTGGGCGACATACACGTAGCCAACCTCGATCAGTGGACGCAGGTGCCGGAACATCAGCGTCAGGAGGAGCGTCTTGATGTGTGCCCCGTCGACATCGGCATCCGCTAGGAGGACGATCTTGTGATAGCGGGCCTTCTCTAGATCGAAGTCGTCACCGATTCCGGTGCCAGCAGCAGTGAAGATGTCTTGCACTTCGGTGTTCTGCAGAGCCTTGGCGAGCCGAGCCTTCTCGACATTGAGGATCTTCCCTCTGATGGGGAGGATGGCCTGAGTCTCCGAGTTACGAGCCGACTTGGCGGGGCCGGCGGCTGACTTGCCCTCGACGATGAAGAGCTCAGACTCCCCCGGATCACGGCTCGAGCAATCGGCGAGCTTGTCCGGCAGGCCACCCGACTCCAGACCTGACTTGCGTCGGGTCAGCTCTCGCGCCTTGCGGGCCGCTTCACGTGCCTTGGCGGCATTGATCGACTTCTCCGCGATGCGACGAGCCTCACTCGAGTACTTCTCGAGCCACTCAGGGAGCTTCCGATTGAGAGCCTTCTCGACGTACGACCTGATCTCGGTGTTGCCCAGCTTGGTCTTGGTTTGACCTTCGAACTGAGGTTCCTTCACCCGGACCGAAACGACTGCTGTCAGGCCCTCTCGAACGTCCTCACCTGTGAGGTTCGAGTCCTTTTCCTTGAGGATGTTCTTGGAACGGGCGAAGTCGTTGATCGCTTTGGTCAACGCCTTGCGGAAACCCTCTTCGTGGGTTCCGCCTTCATGGGTGTTGATGTTGTTGGCAAAGGAGAGAATCGATTCGGTGTAGGAAGTTGTCCACTGCAACGCGATCTCCAACTCGGCATCGTCGGACTCGTCTGCAATATCGATGACATGGGCATGCAGAGGGTCGCGCTTGGCATTCAGGTGGTTGACGAAGTCAACGAGACCGCCTTTGTAGTGGAAGACCTCGGTGACCTCGGTCTCCTCACGTGAGTCGATCAGGGTGATCTGAAGTCCGCGGTTGAGGAAAGCGGTCTCCCGGAGACGAGACGCAACGATGTCGTATTCAAACTCCACTGTTTCGGTGAAGATCTCGGGATCAGGCCAGAAACGGATGGTGGTCCCACTTCTCTTGATCGCCTTGCCCTTCTTGGGGTCTTTGGTCTTCGGTGATCCGACCTTGAACTCCTGGGTGTAGATGTGACCGTTGCGAACCTCGGCTTCGAGACGGGATGACAGAGCGTTGACCACCGAAACGCCGACACCATGCAGGCCTCCGGAGACCGTGTAGGCGCCCTGTTCAAACTTGCCACCGGCGTGCAGTGTCGTCAGAACGGTGGTGAGGGCCGATCGTTTGGTCTTGGCGTGGCGATCGACAGGAATACCTCGCCCATTGTCGGTCACTTCGACGCCACCGTCGGCCATGAGGGTGACTGAGATCTTGTCGCAGAACCCGGCCATGGCTTCGTCGACTGCGTTGTCCACGACCTCCCAGATGAGGTGATGCAGACCTCTTGGGCCCGTGGAGCCGATGTACATGCCCGGACGACGCCTCACCGCCTCCAGACCTTCGAGAACGGTGATGTCTTTTGCTTTGTAGCTGTCTTGAGTGGTCGTCACGACCCTCCTATCGGCTTCGACGCCGTCCAACGACGCGAGCGATGAGCGCGTCAAATGTGGCGTTCCTGGCGGGGAAGAAGAGTGCCGTTTTTCCGGCAACTTTCACGTATGTCATTTTACCTTCCGGACCTGACAAAAACGAATCAAATGCTGACGTTTTGGCGTCTACGAACGCGAAGGAGGCCGGATGTCGACTGACCGGATTTTCCCTTGTCCCACAAGGGTTTCCAGCCTCTCGATCAACGCTGCCTCGTCGTATCTGAGAAAGGCGATGATGGAAGGCGAGCTCGCTTCGACGATCAGCTCCGTTCCCTTGATGTAGAGCGGCTTGGAACGTCCCTTCCATGGCCCTCCGGCCACCTCCTCCCAACCCTTGCTCACGGTGGCCATCAGTTCGGGATCCGGCAGCCCGAGGCGAGTGAACATCTCAGTTACCGAGTCCGAAAACGGCTCCAGGTCTCCCTTTCGGCTCACATCAGTTTCCCGTCGGCCACCATCCATGTCTTGCCCGCAATCGGGACGTCCTCGGGCCTCGCCGAGGTCACCAGAGTCTGGGTATCGGCCGGTAGGGCCCCAGCCAACGCGGCAGCCCGATCCGGGTCTAGTTCGGAGAAGACGTCGTCCAGAAGCAATACCGGTGGCTCAGAGGTGACGCTCGTCACCGCACGGTGAGCGGCGAGTTTCACGGCCAGGGCCATGGTTCTCTGCTCACCCTGGCTGCCGTGGATACGCGCCTCGTGACCGTCAATCTGGAAGCCCGGCTCGTCTCGGTGTGGCCCGACAGTGGTCATTCTTCGTTCGTAGTCGACCCTGTGAGCGCCTTCAAGGGCCTCGGCCACCGCATCTGCCAATTCGCCGGCCGACTCATTCCCCAGATCTCGGCCCCAAGACGTCAGATAACTGATGGAAACCGGAGTCTGGCCTCCAGCTATGTCTTGATACGCACCGGATAGAAGGGGCTCGATCGTCTCGATCACTCGAAAGCGACGCGCAAGCACCCGCCCGGCAGCCTGAGCTACTCGCTGATCCCAGACCTCAAGCGTCCCATCGTTCCGAATCCCCTGTTTCAGATACGCATTCCGCTGTCGGAGAGCGCGCTCGTATTCGGATTGATCGAGATGCGAGGCAGGCCAGAGTTGGACTGCGATCTCATCGATGAGATCGCGCCGGTAAGAGGGGCCACGCTTGATCAAGTCAAGATCCTCAGGAAGAAAGGCGACCACTCGGAGCACTCCCAACAGATCGCTTGTCCGCTTTAGGCGAGACTTGTCCACCTGAGTGCGTCGTTGTCCCGAGCGAGGGATTTCAATCTCGATGAGGCGCTCGCGTTCGGGCGAAGCGATGGCTGAGCGAATGATGGCCGAGTCGGCCTCATCCATGATCAACGCCTTTTCCGGCGCTGAGCGAAACGACTTCAGCGAAGCCAGATAGGCAACTGCTTCGAGGAGATTGGTTTTTCCGGCACCGTTGGGGCCAACCAGGAGATTGACCTCAGGATCCGGACTCCACTCCAGTTGGTCGTACGACCGGTATGTGACCAGGGAGACCCAGTCGATACGCATTCAGACTCGAACGGGCATCAACAGATAGAGGAATTCAGTCCCGTCCCCCGCGTCCAAGACTCCTGGCTTGAACGAGTCGATCACCCGAATTCGAACGGAGTCACCACTGATCGCCGCAACCCCATCTTGGAGATACCTTGGGTTGAAGGCGATGCTGACTTCGTCGTCGGAGCCGCTGAACTCACCGCTGAGGTGCTCGGTCTCTCCACCCACGTCCTGACGGGTGACAGCGACCTCCACTCCCCCGTCCGTCAGCTTCAGACGAACTGGAATGTGATCTTCGGCCACCAGGGTGACACGTCCCAGAGCTTCGAGCAGCTCGTCTTTGTTGAGAACCACCTGATTTGGGTAGGTGTCGGGTAGCAGCGACTGATATTTGGGGAAATTCCCATCGATCAAACGCAATCTGAGTGATCCCCGGTCTGAAGTGAAGACGGCTTCACGTTCGCGCAGTTGAGCAGTGACCTTTGGTGCCCCGATGGTCCGTGGCAACTCGCGGAGGCCTCTCGCCGGTACCAAGCCAGTTCCCTCCAAACCCACGCCTGCCAACTCCCGTTTGGCCAATCGGTAGCTGTCGGTCGCCACCATCCTCAGGCCTTCGTCGGAGGTTTCGAAGAGCACTCCAGTCAGGATCGGACGAGCCCCGTCACCGGAAGCGGCGATGGTGACCTGGCCGATGGCATCGGCGAAGGCATCTCCATCAACTTCGACACCATCCGACACCACATCCTCTTGAGTTGGGAAGTCATCAACCGCAAGTGGCCGAAGTGTGAACCTGGGGCCGTTGCCCTGGATCTCGATATCAGTGTCGTCGACACCGATGGTGACCTGCCCGGCCGGCATTTTGCGCACGGCCTCGGAGAGATACCGTCCCGGTATCACCGCCCGTCCTTCTTCCATGACCTCGACCTCGGTCTGAGTGCGAACTGTCACGTCCAGGTCGGTTCCGGTGACACGGAGGGTGTTGCCTGACACCTCACACAGCAATCCCTGCAATACGGGTAGAGCTGTCCGTGTGCCAACTGCTCGGTTAGCCCGAGTCAGCACATCGGCGAGGTCGTCCCTCTGAGCTCGGATTCTCACAAGCGGTTTTCCCTTCTTCTGTAGTTACGAAGTTTCATTTGAATATCTAATAGTTGTAGTAGGGGGTTGTGGAAGTGTGGATAGTGGGGATTCTTACTGCTGGCTACTGACATTTCTGTTGGGGATATGTGTGTAGACGAATCGCGAGCAACTCGCGGGAAAATGTGGAAACGTCATTCGTCTGTGGATATCCCACCACCTTTCCTCAGGTCCTGTGTGAGTTGATTGACACGGTCAAAGACCGCTCGATCCGACCTCAGAATCCGCTTCACCTTCTCGACTGAATGGAGAACGGTCGTGTGGTCTCGGTTGAAGTGCTCACCGATCTTGGGCAACGACAGGTCGGTCAATTCACGGCACAAGTACATCGAGATCTGCCGGCACAGGGTCAACGGTTGCTTTCTGCTGGCGCTCAAGACGTCTTCAACAGAAAACCCATAAGCCGCTGCTGTAGTCCGGATGATGGTGTCCGGGCCCAGAGGCACGGGCTCGTCCGAGCTGACGATGTCCTTCAGGACACGCTCTGCCGTTTCGAGGTCGATATCTCGCCGATTCAGCGCTGACCAGGCTGTGACCCGGGTCAGCGCACCTTCCAATTCCCTGATGTTGTCTGATACCAACCCTGCGATGTACTCGAGGACATCGACAGGAACGGGCCTCGGGGCGAATTCAGCGTTGCGTTGGAGGATCGCAAGGCGGGTTTCGACGTCGGGTGGCTGAATGTCGGTGAGCAGTCCCCACTCAAACCGAGAACGAAGCCTGTCTTCGAGTGTGGAGAGGTTGCGAGGATGGCGATCCGAGCTGATCACCATCTGCTTGCCGCTCTCGTAGAGGGAGTTGAAGGTATGGAAGAACTCTTCGAGGATCTGCTCCTTGCCTTCGAAGAACTGGACGTCGTCGAGAAGCAAGAGGTCGACTCCTCGGTATCGGGCTTTGAAATCGTCCGGTCTCTTGCGGCGGATCGAGTCGATGAAGTCGTTCAGGAAGTTCTCTGACGACACGTAGCGAACGACAAGGCCTGGATACATCTCGAGGGCTTGGTGCCCCACTGCGTTGAGAAGGTGGGTCTTGCCTAATCCGGCACCGCCGTAGATGAAAAGCGGGTTGTAGTGGGCGCCCGGTTGCTCAGCCACGGCCATGGCGGCAGCGTTTGCGAATCGATTGGACTGGCCGACGACGAAGCTCTCGAACCGGTATCGGTTGATGAGATTCGTGGCTTTCGTGGGTGGGCTCGCTTCGACCTGGGGCTCCGAGGCGGAAAGAGACTCGTGCATGAGAGGCAACTCAGCCGGCTCGGACTCACTCACGGTGAAGGTGAATTGCTGGTCGGTTCCGAAGACTGTTCGAACGGCGTCCTCGACCAGAGAACCGTGCTTGTCCTGAACCCAACGCAGATGGAACTCGGACGGTGCGAGAAGGATGATCTCGTCTCCATCCCGTTCGATATCGATGCGTGACAGCCAGGTCTCCCAGTTGGATGCTGAGACCTCGGCTTGAAGAATCCCTCGAAATTCCTGCCACAGGTCTTTCGTGGGCTCACGTTGTGTCAATTGGCCACTCCTCCCATAGACCAAAGTTGTCCACAGATACGTCCACACTTGTGGAAAGGTCTGTGAACATCCTCCTAGGGCTTGCTTTCTGTTTGTCCCGGGTTAGCGCCCATGTCATTCAGCGTTGACGGGAAGTGATGGCACTCCCGGGTGAGTCGAGCGAGTATTGGATAGGTCCAAATCTCAGTCAAGACCGCGAAGAACGACGCTGTGGATGACTCAAAGCCGCCTTCTCCACAGCAAAACCCCAGGTAGTACATGGGTTTTCCAGATGATGGGTCGGCATGAAGTGGCCAAGCTCCGACCAAATCCGGCAAATCATCTTTTCGCGAACCCCCACGTTCTTTCGCGGTCTTAGTGGTGAGACGGGGTTGAGCGCGGTAGGTGGCGCCTTTTTGGTCGACCGACTTCACGTGTTTGCCTCCAACGGCAGTACTCAATCGCTGCAGGGGGTCCACCCTCTCGGAGTGGGTGCAAGCTCCGATCGCCACGTGAACAGACGCCGGTCGGCCTGCTGCTGCCGCCGGGTAGCGGAGTCTCCTTGTTGGGAACCCCGCGTATTGCGGAGAGTCGTGAAGCTCAATATCCTGTGTGGGTTCCCCCCTCTACAGGTGTTTTTGCCATGAAAAGGACATATCAACCAAAGGTTCGCCGCAGGAAGCGGCGTCACGGATTCCGAAACCGTATGCGGACCCGCGCCGGGAGGGCGACGATCAAGTCTCGTCGTCAAAAAGGCCGGAAGCGGCTCGCTGCCTAATTACGAATCCCTCCGTAACAAACGGGACTTTCGTAGAGTCCTATCCGACGGGAATCGCCGCCGACAAGGCGGGATCGTCATGGTCAGCTCGCCAGGGTCGACCTCCCTCCCCCGTCTCGGGCTCATCGTCTCGAAGAGATGCGGACCCGCTGTGACCCGAAACCGAATCAAGAGACGCCTTCGGGCCGCAGCAGACATCGTCGAGCTACAACCAGGAACGGATTACGTGATCATCGCCTCCAGCCAGTGTGCTGTTACCCCATTTGACCGGCTCACCGGTTGGATCGCCCGCGCCGTCGAGGCTGGCAATGATTGAAGCATTCCGACCTCGAACCTGGGTGGTGAGCTTGATCCGGGGCTACCAGAAACTGGTAAGCCCCAACCTGGGGGCCAACTGCCGTTATCAACCGACCTGTTCTTCCTACGCAGCTGAGGCGATTTCGCGTTTCGGCGTGTTCAAGGGCGGTTGGCTCGGCATCAAGCGGATCGGTAGGTGTCATCCGCTGCGACCTGGGGGCTATGACCCCGTACCCGAATACAGGAGCACTGACTAGTGGGTGACCTCTTTAATTCTCTGATCGAGCTTCTTGGCACGGTCCTTTCTTTTTTCTTCGATTTCTTGCACGACATCTTCAGTGATGGTGTGGCGTACGGCTTCTCGATCATCCTCCTGACGATTGCCATCAACATCCTGGTCTTTCCGCTGACCCTGAAACAGACCCGATCGACAAGGGCGTTCTCGGCACTGCAGCCCGAGATCAAGAAGATTCAGACCGAGTTCAAAGACGACCCCCAGGAGATGCAGAAACGGCTGATGGCCGCTCAAAAAGAGGCTGGCGCAACCCCGGCCGGCTGTCTTCTTCCGTTGCTGGTCCAAATGCCGATCTGGTTTGCACTCTTCCGACTACTTCAGGAACCACTAAATTACATCTCTTTGGACACGGCGTTGGGCCAGTCGATCGCCGCGGGTGGCGAGGCGTTCCTCGGGATGATGCTCGACAGGTCGCCGTCGCAGGCGGTCTCAGAACTTGGCCTTCCCGACGCGATCCCCTACTTGGTCATGATCATCATCATGGTTGCCACCCAGTACATCCAGCAGTGGCACTCGACCTACGGCCAGGTGAGGGACAAGAACCAACCAGGAGCCGGGGCACAGCAGGCAATCACCAAGATCATGCCGCTCTTCATCGGCTTCATCTCATGGAACTTCCCCGCTGGTCTCGTCCTCTATTGGACGACCTCGAACCTCTTTCGTCTTGGACAGCAGGTACTCATTTTCAGGATCGATGGACGCCCACCCACACCAGGATCCCAATCCAAGGAACCGGAGAAGCCGAAGAACGGCCCCAAGACCGACGACTCCGAGGATTCACCGGCCAAGAGGCCACAGCAGGGCGCCGCTGACAAACGCCGCAGGCGTAGGAGGAGATAGACGTGGATTACGTCGAGATCGAAGTCAAAGCCAAGACAGTCGACCTGGCGGTCGAGGCTGCGATGCAAGAGTTAGGCGTCGACGATCGCGAGCAAGTCGCAGTCGATGTGGTCACTGAGCCGGTCAAGGGATTCCTTGGCATGGGTGGTCAGGACGCCGTTGTGCGGGTCAAGAAAAAGCCTGCTAGGAAAAGGCGAAATCGTCGAAAGCGTAACGATCGAAGCGCCTCTGACCAGAAGAAGAAGTCGGGGAATTCGAAGCAGGCTCAACGCAATGGCGGTAAGAATGGTGGCGAGCGCAAGCAGGGACGTAAACCGTCCGCTGGCAAGCATGTGAGAACGGAGTCCAAAGTGAGTGATGATCGACCGACTCTCTCTATCGAGGAACAGGCGAACGTGTCCAAAGAGTTCCTCGAGGGTTTGGTTGAGGCCTACGGCCTTGAAGGAACCGTTGTCACCCAGGTCGAAGACGACGTGATCATCGCAAATGTCGAAGGCGATCAGACGGAAGCGATGGTTGGTGTGCGCGGGTCAGTTCGCTCTGCGATTCACGAGCTGACGCGCACGGTTCTTCAGCGGTATTCCCAGGACACAGCTCGAGTCAGGTTGGACATTGCCGGCTACGCCGAGAGACGAAGAAAGGCGCTTTCCATCTATGGAGAGCAGCTAATCGAGCAGCTCAAGACGGAAGGTGGCGAGATCATGCTCGAGCCGATGAGTCCGGCTGATCGCAAGGTGATACACGATGTCGCCGGTGAACACGAGAACGTGACCTCATACTCTGAAGGCGAACCACCACGTCGATATGTGGTCCTCTCGATTGCGGAGAGCTCAGAAGAGGAATAGAGCCAACACCTCGTGGTCGAATAGCCCGGACCCAACGGTCCGGGCTATTTTCGTTTCACGTGAAACAACCGTTCTGGATGCGAGCAGCAGAATTCGCCGAATTGGCAGTTTCGTCAACGCAGAAGCAGCAAATGGAGCGCTACGGCAAGTGGCTCGTTGACGAAGCTGTGATCGCCGGCGGCGTCGGGCCCAACGAGACCGATCGAATTGACCAAAGGCATCTCGCAGATTCGGTCGTCTTCGCTTCACTTATGGATGTCCCTCGTACCGTCTGGGATCTAGGCACTGGAGTGGGATTGCCGGGTGTTCCCCTGGCGATACTGATGCCCGATAGCGAGTTTCTACTGGTCGATCGCTCCGGTCGAAGAATCGATCTCCTCAAACGCTGTCTTCGAATCCTCGGACTGGAGAACTGTCAACTACTCCAGGGAGAAATCGGCGATCTGAGTGGAACGCCAGACCATATTGTGGCCCGGGCAAGCCTGGGCCCAGAAGCCCTGTTGTCGGTCGCTCATAAACACCTCATCAGCGACGGGATTGCCGTTGTGGGTGGTTCTTGGGTCGACTCCCCCAGCTACGAAGGTTGGGAGACCATAGAAATCCCCCACGCTGTCCTTGACCAGACAGTCCACCTACTTATGATGCGGCAAACATGAGTGATCCCATTGTTGTAGCTCTCGCTAATCAAAAAGGTGGCGTCGGCAAATCAACCACTGCAATCAACCTTGCAGCCAGTCTTGCGTTCCAGGACCAAAGAGTGTTGCTCATCGACCTCGATCCTCAGGGAAATGCTTCATCAGGTCTCGGGATTGATCGAGCGAGTATCGACATCTCCATATATGACGTACTGCTTAAGGAATCGCCGCTGGAGGACGCCGTCGAACCGACTTCTGTACTCAATCTGTTTGTAGTCCCGGCGACAATCGACCTTGCAGGGGCTGAAATCGAACTGGTCTCGATGTTTTCACGTGAAACACGTCTCAAGTCCGCCATCGAGGAAGTTGCCAGCGACTACGACGTGGTCCTGATCGATTGTCCGCCCTCTTTGGGTCTTCTGACCGTGAATGCCCTGACGGCTGCTGACGAAGTGATGATTCCCATCCAGTGTGAGTACTACGCACTGGAAGGGCTGTCACAGCTGCTTCGAAACGTGGAGCTGGTCTCGTCGAACCTAAACACGGGCTTGAAGGTTGGTGGCGTCGTTCTCACGATGTTCGATGGCCGCACCAAGCTGTCGAAGGAAGTGGCCGAACAGGTCCGTGAGTATTTCGGTGATGTTGCCTACCGAACGGTGATCCCGAGATCAGTGCGCCTGTCCGAGGCCCCTTCATACGGAGAGCCAATCGAAGCGTTCGACCCGATGAGTCGCGGTGCGATTGCATACCGACATCTGGGCAAGGAGTTCCTACAGAGGCGGAGCGAATAGCCAATGACTAGCAAGAGAAAAGCAGGCCTCGGTAGGGGACTGGAGTCCTTGATCCCGACCGACGGAGCCGCCAAGGACGAGCTCGGGTTCGTCGAAATCGACGTCGAGTCGATCAAGCCCAACCCCGATCAGCCTCGGGCGAGATTCGACAAGGATTCACTGGACGAGCTGGCTGATTCAATAGCCGAAGTCGGGATCCTCCAGCCGGTCGTGGTCACGACCGATGGCAAGGGCAACCACATTCTGATTGCAGGCGAGCGACGATGGAGAGCGAGCCGTCAGGCTGGGCTTTCCAAGATCCCCGCCGTGGTAAGAGAAGGAGCCGGGGAGTCGACTCTCGTCGAGGCTCTGGTTGAGAACGTTCAGCGGCAGGACCTCACTCCGCTCGAGGAGGCTCATGCCTATCAGCAACTCCTGGAAAATACTGGAATGAAGCAGGAGGATGTGGCCAAGAGAGTTGGAAAATCGAGATCTGCAGTCTCGAACACCCTTCGACTTCTCCAACTGCCCGCTGCGATCCAAAGTTTGGTAGACGCCCAGAAACTGAGCGCCGGCCACGCCAGGGCATTGGTCGGGATGGACGACGAGAAGTACGCGGTCTACCTCGCAGAGAAGGCGTCTGCAGAGGGCTGGAGTGTCCGTCAGATGGAGGATGCAGTCAGGCTTCGCAAGGATATGGGTTCGGGCGGGGGAGAGGGAGGCACGGTCCGTCAGGTCCGTCCTGTCGAGATCATCGAACTCGAGCAACGCCTTTCCTCACAGTTGGGCTCCAAGGTGAAGATCACCTATAAGGACGAAAAGGGCAAAGTGGAGATCAGGTTTGCTTCTCTTGAGGATCTCGAGAGGATCTATCGGCAACTCGCTTGATCAGTTCGCTGCTGTGAAGAACTGAGCCAACCCGTCTGCGACCGCCAGCCCGGTCTTCTCGTTCAAATCGGACACGGCAACTACCGCAGCCGGGGCTCTGGTTTCTTTGAGCATGGCGCTGGCTCGTCCCTCGACCCGTCCGCCCACTGTCAACGCCAAGGCGGTAGCGAGCGCCTCACCTGCCTGTGACGAACTGCGCTCCGACGCGAAGTAGTAGACCGAGTCTTCGTTGTCCCGGTTCATTCGGAAGGCGACGATCAAGTCAGATCCGAGTCGATTGGCCCGCCGGGCTCGCACCCGCTCGGGAAGTTGGGTGTCGTTGCTTCGTGACATGACCGGCAACCCGCCGGCCTCCTGTATGGCGAATGCCGTGGCCGACGCCGCTTCCCACGACCTTTGGGTCTCCTCGCTGTCACGGCACTCAGCGTCGAGGAATATGCGCGCACCAGCGATGCTCGAGGGGAGCAGTCGTAGCCACTCCTTCTCCCTGATGGCTTGATAGCCCTCCTTCATCTCACCCCGTGTGACCAGGTGGAGCTCGGTGACCACCTCAGGACCCACTTTTCCATCTTCTGCCAGGCGTCTGTTGTGCTGGAAATCGATGATCGCCGCCTCAGTTTGAGGGCCATAGATCCCGTCGGCCTTGCCCGAATCGAAGCCGAGAGAGTTGAGTCTCGACTGGAGCTCGGCAACGTCCTCGCCACGGATCATCGGGCGTCTCATGAAGATGATTCGGTCACCTAGTCGATAGCCGGCCTCGTAAAGAGACCGCCAGGTGTTGGGTCCGACGATTCCGTCGGCGTCTAGGCCACGAGAGGTTTGAAAAGCCCGAACGGCGTCTGCGGTGCCGTCGCCAAAGGTGGCGCGGTCATCTTCGCCCGACTCGTATCCGAGCGCGGAGAGCCGATCCTGGATGTCACGGACAGCCGGCCCTTGATCACCGACGCGATAAAGACGCATGTGACACAGATTCTATCTGGCTCCCGTGAGATGAAACGCTGGTACCTGTTGATCGACCCGCGTCTGTTCGAGCGAGGATCAGATAGTTGCGCGGCGGTAGCCGTCGACCGACTTCCTTTATGGTGCGCCGACCACGCGGCTGATGTCGACCGTCGCCTTGCTACGCGGCGGAAGCAGTCGACCGACCGGCGTCTGTTCGAGCGGGACTCTCCAGTTGAGGCTTACCAGTGGGGGCCCCCGGCCTCGAGGTCAGTTTGCGACGACGGAGACTCTCGCTCGAAGTCGGTCGACCATCAACTGAGAAACTCGGAGAGCTCGGCCATCAGCTTGTGCTTGGGGGCCGCTCCGACGATGCGCTTCTTCTCGACGCCGTCTTTGAACAGGATCAGGGTCGGGATGCTCATCACGTCATGGGCAGCTGCGGTCTGTGGGTTGTGATCCACATTCAGCTTGCCGATGTCGATGGCTTCCTGCTCACCAGCAATCTCTTCCAGTACCGGTGCGATGACCCTGCAGGGCCCACACCATTCCGCCCAGAAGTCAACAAGTACCGGCTTTTCCGCGGTGATTGCGTCGTTGAACGATCCGTCGTTGAGTGTTGTGATTTCAGCCATGATTCTCCTAATACAAAGGGGTTTGAGACTTCGATTATTCCTGGGTCGCCAGCCAGCGCTCGGCGTCGATTGCAGCCATACATCCTGTTCCCGCAGCGGTGACCGCCTGACGATAAACATGGTCGGCCACATCGCCTGCTGCGAACACACCCTCGGTTGAGGTCACGGTTCCACCACCGACACCCGCAATCAGGTAACCGTTCTCGTCGAGATCCAACTTGTCGACGAAGAGTTCCGTCGTGGGCTTGTGTCCAATTGCCACAAACACCCCGTCGGTCTTCATGTCGCGTGTCTCACCCGTTTCGGTGTCCTGCAGGGTGACGCCGGTAACGGTGTCGTCACCGAGAATCTCGGTCACAACGGTGTTCCAAACGACTTCGATCTTCTCATGCTCGAGGGCTCGGGCGGCCATGATCTTGGATGCACGGAACTCATCTCTCCGGTGGACGATGGTCACCTTCGAGGCGAACTTCGTGAGGAACAAGGCTTCCTCCATGGCGGTGTCGCCGCCGCCCACAACCACCAGCTCCTGATCTCTGAAGAAGAAGCCGTCACAGGTGGCACACGCAGAGACGCCTTTGCCTGTAAGCGATTGTTCACCAGGAATACCCAGCCACTTGGCTTCCGCACCTGTAGCGATGATCACAGCGTCGGCGGTGAATTCATCAGCCCCGACATTGACTTTGAACGGTCGCTCTGAGAAGTCGACCTCGGTCACATCGACCTGACGCATGCGGGCACCGAACCGTTCCGCCTGCTTGCGGAACTGGTCCATCAACTCCGGGCCCATGATGCCGTCCGGAAAACCGGGATAGTTCTCGACGTCGGTCGTGATCATCAGCTGACCTCCGGCGCTCACTCCCTCGAACACCAGTGGATCGAGGTCGGCGCGGGCTGCGTAGAGGGCTGCGGTGAGCCCGGCGGGGCCGGAACCGATGATGATGAGCTTTTCGTGTGTCATGTCCTTGACCTCTTGAACCAGAGGAATCCGCCGGCAACAGCCAGCACGACTCCGAAGACTGCAAATGCGCCCGCCGTGGTGAGGGGAATCTCAAGCGCGCCGAAGATCGTCCACACCAGGAAGGCAACTGCTGTCAACCCCAGCGCGGCGACGAGGATTCCCAAGCCTGTCAGCTTGATTGCCCGGGCGATGCGGTCGACGGTCAACTCGCGCACTCGCTCTGCGAGTTGTTCTAGAAGATCGGCGAACCTGGTCGCGTATTCGTGCATGAGTCGACGAGGTTAGTTGCGTCTGTCGGATTGGCCTTATCGGAGGGGACTATTCGTCCAGATAGACGAGCTCACAGGCGTCGGCGTCGATAAAGGCAAGCGGGCCGCGACTCGCATCGCCGTTCAGTGCGGCTACAACGAGGGTCAGGTTCAAATCAGCTGCGATTTCCGGGGGTGTTGGAACCGGTCCGACGAGTTCGTACCCGTCGAGTCCTGCTCCGTCCACGCAGGATTGGAGGTCTGAGTCTGCTTCGGATCCATCTTGGTTGGTCGTTGAGATTCTGCCGGTCCGCACTTCGTCCGCGAGCTTGGAGAAGACGTCGGCGGAGGCGAACGGCGCCAATGCGCCCCCGTCCTCTCCTGAATCGCCAGCTAGTTCTTCACTGCCAGCGTCCGCCGCGGTGGTCGTGACACCCTCCTCTGCTGCTACGAGAGTGGCTGGTCCGTCAGAGGATTCCCCTCCGTTCTGAACGACTACCGCACCGATACCAACCACCACGAACAGTGAGGCGGCAACCGGGACGAATCTGTAGTACCACGGGGTCCGGGTCTCGGCCCCGGTTCCAGCCCTCAGCTCGGTCCACACATCGCGATGCAATGCTGCTTTCTCCGCGTCACTCATATGGACCGGTCCCACCGATGCCAGAGCCTCGATGGCCATGAGTTGGGCCTCGTACTCGAGTCGGTGCTCGTCCGAAGATGCGATGAGGGCGCGAGCCTCTGACTCGTCATCGAGGCTTCCCTCGGCGAGACGGGCTATGAGCTCGAGATCGCGGTCATGCATGTGTTCGTTTGGATGTCGTCGTCACGTCGTTTGGTTCCCTAACTCTTGGGCCAAAAGTCTTCGGCCACGAAACACTCGCGACTTCACAGTCCCAACCGGGACTCCCAGAGTCTTGGCCACCTCCGGCAGGCCGAGCCCTTCGATGTCAGCGAGCACGATCGCGGCGCGAAAGTCCTTAGGAATGGCAGCCAATGCTCGCTGAATCTCGGGCCGCATGCCGGCGGAGTCCACTGCGGCCTCCGCGCCGAGATCCTGCGGGTCGACGTGCTCTGGGAGGGGATCGGTTTTCCTCCGCTTCTGCTTTCGAAGCTGGTCGTAGCAAGTGTTCACGCCGATTCGATAGATCCAGGTTCCAAGAGCCGAATCGCCTTTGAATTGGTTCGCTTTGCGGAACACGGTGAGGAACGTCTCTTGTGTTGCGTCCAACGCCTTGTCTCGATCTCCAAGAATCCTGAGACAAACCGCAAATACGCGATCCTCATGGTTGCGCATGATCTGGGTGAAGGCGTCGTGATCGCCATCGAGGACTCGCGCCAGTAGTTCGGCGTCCTGGGCAGCGGTCGTCACGAGCGGAATCGTACTTCCGAAATGCTCACTCGATAGCCGCCGTCGGCAACTTCGGGCACGTCGACCATCCAAACCAGCCAGTGCCCTCCGTCCCGCGGTGGCAAGTTGAATGACGTGATACCCGGAGACGCAGTCGCCGAGACGATTCGTTCCCGCCCTTCGAGGTCGGTGGTGCGTTGAGGCGACCAATAGATCTCGAACACCGTGCCCTCGGACATCGACACGAGATCGATCGCAGCTGGGGTGCCGATGACATCGATTCCGATGCCAACTCCCGGCTTCAGTTGGGCGATCGGATCGTTGTAGGTCTCCGAACGCCAGTCCGTCGAAAGGTCGGAGTCCGTGAGATTGGTGAGCAACTGGTCATTCTCTCCACCGCCCCCGAACGGATCGAATGACACAACATCGAGGATGTTGGCCTCTCCTGTGACCGTGGTGGTGGTGATCGTGGGTGGGACGCTGGTTTGGGTTGGCCCGGAAGTGGTCGGTGTGGGGATGACTGTTGGATCGGATCCTGAGAAGAAGAAGCCCACAGCCACCAAAAGGGCGGCGAGAATCACGAGGCCGATGGCCGACAGAAGGAGTTTTCTCGATGTGGCTCCGGTCTGCGGTCGCGGGGCGCGAGGAGTTGGTGCTGCCCGAAGCGCCTTCTCCAATTGGTCTGCTGTCAGGTCGCCAGACTGCGCCGATCGGAGAATCACGTCTACCTCTTTAGGGACGCCGTCGACACGCTCGGAAGGTGGCGGACCACCTGGGGGCACTCCGGTCAGGGAGGTCTCGAGGGCAGCGGCGAGGGAGCGAACGTCTTCTCCCGGGTCCGAGGAGCCGTCCCGGCCGAATCCTCCAAGCTTGGCTGGATGGCCGCCCGAGTAGCTGATAGCCGACGGGTCTATCCGTCCGTGGACGCCACCTGAGGCATGGAGCGCAGCGAGGGCACCGGCGAGCCCCGAGGCGTTGGGAAGGAAGTCGGGTAGTTCCACCGGTCGATGCGCCCCGATTCGGTCCGCCACAGTTGCGCCGCCGTGCCACTCCAGGACTGCGTAAGCGCCGGCATCGGTCTCAGCGACCGTGAAGACCTTGCACAGATGAGAGTGAGTGGTTTTCGCTGCAGACGACACGGCGCTGACGAAGCGAGTCCTTCTTTCCGGGGTCGTGTCTGGCCCCAGACTTCTAACGAGAACTGGACGGTCGAGTGAGCGGTCGGTGGCCAGCCACTCCTCAATGTCACCATCTCGACCCAGTCGAACCTCTAGTGAGTATCGGTCGGGAATGGCTGTCGGCACGGCTAGTCCTGTCTCGATTCGAGCGAGAACACCTGGAGCTCAGTGGGCGTCGTCAAGAAACCACTCTTCTCATATAGGCGGATCGCCCGTCCATTTACTGATCGCACGTTGAGCACCATCGAACGTGCGCCGGCCCGGTAGGCCCAGTCGAAGCTCGCCTGCAACAACCTGTGTCCAAATCCCGCTCCGCCAAGATCAGGTCGAACCGCGATGCGATGCAGATATGAAACTCCCCATTGGGAGCCGATGAGGGCGTAGCCAGCTGGGCCCTCGGCTCCGATGGTGATCAGACTGGAGCGTTTGTTGGTGTCGAACGCGTCCTTCAATCCGGCGCGGCTCATCCCCCAGAATCCTTCGAAAGCGGTTCGGTCCACTTCGAGGATTGGGTCCCAGTCGGGTGCCGACTCCGAGATGACGATGTCCTCCATGTCTGCCGTGTGCCGACTGAGGGGTCTTTCCATGACATTCAGAGATGCGTATTCGGTGAATCCGGAGCGTCTCCAGATTCGTGTGGTCGTGGGGAAGAGAGCCGGTGAATAGATGGTGTCCAATCCCAAACCGCGTAAATGGTTAGTGACAGAGATCAGGAACTCGACACCACCGCGTTCGAGCCGAATCATTGGGTCGGTCACCACCTCATTCCAGGGGCGGACACGAGCGCGATACCAGCCGGCGCTCAGGGTCATAGGCCCCGGCCAGTCGCCGTCGACACGTAGTAGACCCGCCACCTGTGGGAGAGTACGGGCATGGACTTGCTTGTGGCCAGCCATCCATCTTCGCTCAGTCATGACACCGGCCCGCGACATCCAGAGAGAGCCGAGCGGGCACGTGCGGTCCTTCGTGGCCTCGACGACGTGGAAATCACCAAACATCACCTGGAGTCTCCGAAGATCGAGCGGACCGAGCTGGCTCTTGTCCACGACCCGAATTACATCGAGATGATCGAGACTTTCTGCGAGCTCGGTGGCGGTGCCTTGGACATGGACACGTTTGCGTCGCGTGAGAGTTGGGAAGCGGCGCTTACTTCGGCGGGTGGGGTGCGGGTTCTCATTGACGAGCTCGAGACGCGGTCCGACTCCCTCGGCTTTGCGGTGGCGCGGCCGCCCGGACATCACGCCATGCCCGACCGGGCGATGGGGTTTTGTCTCTTCAACAATGTGGCGGTTGCCGCTGCGGTCCTCCGGTCCAGGGGGCATCGGGTAGCGATCCTGGATTGGGATGTCCATCACGGAAACGGCACTCAGGCCATGCTCAAGGACGATCCGGGCGTTCTCTACTTGTCGGTCCACCAGGACCACTTCTATCCGTTCGACGGCAGCCTTGCCGACATCGACATCGGGGAGGCAAAGGGGACAACCGTCAACATCCCTCTGCCGGCCGGCACCGGAAGCGACGCCTACCGAAGGGCTTGGAGCGAGATCGTGATCCCTGTGACCGAACAGTTCGCACCCGACTGGCTGTTTGTGAGCGCTGGATACGACGCACATCAAGATGACATGCTCGCCGAGCTGAAACTGACGTCGGATGACTACGGGTGGATGGCACATTCACTGAGCAGAATCCACCCGCCCTCGTCGACAATCGTCGCCCTTGAGGGGGGTTACGACCTCGACGCCTTGCGGTCGGCCTCAGCGAAAACTGTTCGTGGTTTTGCTGGCGAGTCGGAGTGGGGGCAACCGGCAACATCGTCGGTACCGGGAGCCGACGAGGCAGTCGCCGCGGCTGCTGCGGTGATAGGCCAGCATTGGGTCTTGTGAACCCGTCGTTTCCCTAAACCTCACCTGGAAAAAGTCCGATAACCCCCTCGGAGCTAGGTGAGGTACCGAGACTGATGAGCAACATCGACGAACTGCTGTCGAAAGCCGTCGACCACAAAGCATCTGACATTCATTTGAAGGTTGGTTCAGCCCCCATCGTCAGAATCGATGGGGAACTGCGTCGTCTCGATGGGTACAACCCGCTGCGCCCAGCTGATACACAGGCGTACGCCGAGGAGATGTTCCCTGAGCGTGCAGC
Source organism: Acidimicrobiia bacterium (assembly GCA_028284765.1). Lineage (GTDB taxonomy): Bacteria > Actinomycetota > Acidimicrobiia > Spongiisociales > ZC4RG35 > JANQRA01. The sequence goes on along the minus strand of JANQRA010000016.1, from coordinate 116,699 downwards.
TAGAGAATTCGAAGAGACCGGGTCGACTGACTTTGCGTATGGCCGACACGATCTCGGACGCTTCCGGGCGACAGCTTTCCGTCAGCGTGGATCGATGTCGCTGGTGCTACGTCGCGTGGTACCCGGTTCACAATCGTTCAGCGAGCTGGGCTTGCCCAAATCGATGGAGCGGATCGCGGCAGCCAAGTCTGGGTTGGTGATTGTGACCGGTCCTTCCGGCTCCGGGAAGACAACGACCATGTCCTCGATCCTCGATTGGATCAACTCAAACAAAGGCAAAGCCATCATCACGATCGAAGACCCGATCGAAGTACTTCACCCGGACAAGAGATCGGTCGTAGTGCAGCGAGAGGTAGGGGTCGACACCAAAGACATGGCAACTGCGATTCGTGCCGCGATGCGACACGACACGGATGTGATCATGGTCTCAGAGATCTCCGACGCCGACGTCGCCAGGGCTGCCATCGACGCCGCTGAGACCGGTCACTTGGTCGTGACCTCAATGCGCACCTCTGACCCGGCCGACACGATCAGTCGGCTGATCTCGATGTTCCCCGAAAGCCAGCAGAAGGTCGTTCGCAGCCAACTCGCCTCTCAGATCCAGGCGGTGATCAGCCAGATCCTGATCGAGGCCGGCGAGGTGGGCCAGGTGCTGGCATGCGAGATCCTCACCAACAACGAGCGTGCTCAGGAATGGATTCTGGGTGGGGAAGAGTCCTCCTTCCTCGTCGAAGTCATCAAGGAGAGCGGGTTCCATGGCATGCAGACGTTCGATCAGGCACTTCTGAACCATGTTGTGGGTGGATCAGTAGGCCTCGATTCCGTCCTGCCGTTCGTTCGCAACACACATGAGGTGAGGGCAAAAGCCTTGGCCGCAGGCATCGCTGTCTGAAATAGCTCAGATACAGCGCTGGATCCGTCTATAACCTGGGATCTCAGTGATCCCCGAGCGGCTCCAATTCCTCACCAATCCAACGCTTCCCCCTGCCCAGCTCGCTGAGCTCTTTTCGGTGGCGGGAGAAGAGATCTTTCTGGTAGGCGGGTCGGTTCGAGACGCCTTCCTCGGCCGAGCAGTGGAGGACTTCGACTTCGCTACGAGCGCTCGCCCGGACCGCATAGGAGAGCTTCTCGAGAGCTGGGCCGACGTTGTCTACGACGTGGGTGCGACGTTCGGAACGGTCGCAGCCCGCAAGGACGGTGTGACTGTCGAGGTCACCACGTATCGAAGCGAGATCTATCGCGACGATTCGAGAAAACCGATCGTCACATTCTCCGACGACATCGAGACCGATTTGAGTCGACGCGATTTCACCATCAACTCGGTGGCCCTGTCACTCCCGGACCTAACAGCGGTCGATCCGCATGGTGGTCTGCCGGACATCGCACAACAGGTACTGAGGACGCCTCTGGCACCCGATGTCTCATTTGGCGATGACCCGCTGCGGATGCTGAGACTCTTCAGGTTCTATGCCAGTCTCGGTTTCGAACCCGATCCAGTCACCCTCATAGCCGTACGTGACATGGCAGCCAGACTGCGCATCATCAGCGCCGAGCGCATCCGGGACGAGTTCTCCAAACTCCTTGTCACTGACAAGCCAAGCGACTCGCTCCGACTGATGGTGAGGTCGGGACTTGCCGAGTTCTTCGTCCCAGAGCTTCCACGGCTGTCCATGGAGCAGGACCCGCACCATCGTCACAAAGATGTCCTGGAGCACACCTTCGCCGTTGTCGACAAATCGTCTCCTGACCTGATCTTGAGACTGGCTGCCCTGTTCCACGACATTGGAAAACCCGATACCAGGGAGTTCGGCGATTCCGGAGTGACGTTTCATCACCACGAGGTAGTCGGAGCACGGATGACGCGAAAGCGTCTACGTGAACTCCGATACTCGAAGGAGGTAGTCGACGACGTATCACAGTTGGTCTTCCTCCATCTGCGTCCGCACACCCTGAAGATGGGCTGGACCGATGCTGCCGTTCGAAGATACGTCCGTGACACCGGACACCTTCTGGATCAGTTGAATGAGCTAGTCCGTTGCGACATCACAACGGCCAACAAGGCCCGTGAGGCGAAGATCCTGGCTGGAATCGACGAACTCGAACGACGCATAGCTGAGCTCTCTGCCAAAGAAGAGCTGGCCAAGCTGCGAGCTCCGATCAACGGCAACGACGTGATGTCCTTTCTTGGCATCGAACCGGGTCCGATCGTCGGCGAGATAATGGATCTTCTGCTGGAGAAGCGAATCGATGAAGGCCCGTACAGCGTGGAAGAGGCCTACGAGATTGTTCGCAAATGGGCATTGGACAGGGAGCTTGACGCCCCCGGCATAATTGAAGAATGATCTTCCGTCGCTTCGATCCGCTCAAGAAGAAGAAAGTCCAGGTCCTCGGTTCACAGATGGCATACGTGGACCACGGATCGGGTGACCCGATTGTCCTTTTGCACGGCAATCCAACTTCCTCGTATCTGTGGCGAGATGTCATTCCCGAACTGTCAGGCAAGGGCCGCTGCATCGCTCCTGATCTGATCGGGATGGGTGACTCCGCACAGATCGCATCCGGCCCCAACTCATACCGGTTCAGAACCCACGCCGAGTATGTCGAGGCGTTCTTGGAGGTTCTGGGTGTCGACTCAAATGTGACACTCGTAGCGCACGACTGGGGCGGCCCGTTGGCCTTTGACTGGGGAAGAAAGAACCCGTCGGCTGTCGAACGGATTGCGTTCATGGAGACGATCGTTGCCCCTGTCACCTGGGAGGACTGGCCTGACGCTGCAAGACGCGTGTTTCAGGGAATGCGGTCCGACGCAGGTGAAGAGATGGTCCTCGACAAGAACATCTTCGTAGAGCGGATACTCCCGGCATCGGTCATCAAACCGCTGAGCGATGAGGTGATGGAGGTTTACAGGAAGCCATACAACGAGGTCGGCGAGTCTCGCCGTCCGACCCTGACCTGGCCGCGAGAGATTCCGATAGACGGAGTTCCGGCTGCCATGGTCGAGGTGGTCGAAGCGAATCAGGCTTGGCTCGAGCAAGAGGACCTTCCCAAGCTCTTCGTCAACGCCGACCCGGGGTCGATCGTCGGTGATCGACTGAGAGAGCTGATCAGATCGTGGCCCAACCTCACGGAAGTCACGGTCCCCGGTATTCACTTCATCCAGGAAGACTCCGGTCCCGAGATCGGTAAAGCCATCGCCGACTGGATGGATGCCACCTGATCAATCCCTAGCCTTGGCCCTGTGATCCTCCTCGTCATCCCCGGGGTGGCGCTGGCCATCGTCTCGATAGCGGCCTTCGCCGGTGGGCTCGTTTGGTGGCTTGACCTGCTGGCGAACTTCAGGCCGCAGTATGTGGTTGGGCTCGCACTTTTTGGCCTGGCGATCGTGATGACGCGGTTTCGGAAGATCGGATATGCGGTGCTCGCAGTGGGGGCACTCAACCTTGCTGTTGTCTTGCCTCTATACCTCGGGTCACCTGCGCAAGCTTCTCCGGATCAACCGAACTTGACGGTGATGTCGTTCAATCTGTTGTCGAGCAACGAGAGCTACTCCGAGGTTCTCGAATACATCGAATCTGTGGACCCGGACCTTGTGCTGCTTCACGAGGCGAGCCGACCGTGGGAGGTCGCCGTGGAGTCATCGGACCTGGACTATGACGAGGTGATTCGGCCCCGCTCGGACAATCTCATTTTCGGCACCCTGGTGCTGGTGAGAGGTCTGGACATCGAAGCGGTCTCATATGGATTCGACCTGTCCAGTCCTCGTGCGGTTCAGTTGACGTACACACCGCACGGATGGGACTCACCGATCTCGGTTCTGGGCACCCATCCTGTCGCGCCCACGGATCGCGAGCGGGCGGGACTCAGGGATGCCCAACTCGAGTTTGCTGGCGAGTGGGCGGCTGACCAATCAGGAGCGTTCTTTGTCGTCGGCGACTTCAATGCCACTCCGTGGTCTGCACCGTTCAGGCAGTTGATGGGCGCCGCCGAGTTGAACAACAGTCAAAGCGGGTTCGGATTGCAGCCCACATTCTCGACTGAGTCGTTCACACTTCTCCGGGTACCGATTGATCATCTCGTCCATTCGCCTGCGTTGGAAGTCACGGACCGCCAACTCGGCCCCTCCCTCGCCTCCGACCACTTCCCACTGATCGTCACCCTCCAACCCACCCCCTGAACCCCAATGATTCTGAAACCCCGGGTTCATATCGCCATATCCGGCGGCTGTAGCCCCGAGTTCGTCCTCCAACCTGATCCGATATCGGCCATATCCGGCGATATGAACCCGGGGTTCGCGGGAGTGGAGGGGGAGGTACGCTCGGTGGATGACGAATCGTCACGCTGAAGCACGACAGAAACTGGTTGAGGCCATAGGCCAAGACGGGATTGCGGTCATCCCCGCTGCTCACGAAGTAGTCCGCAACTACGACGTGATGCACCAGTTTCGACAGGATTCTGCCTTCTTCTATCTGACCGGATTCGAAGAGCCTGAATCGGTTGCGGTCATCGCCCCGGGCCACGACGACGGAGACTTCCATCTGTTTGTCCGTCCCAAGGACCCAGACCTGGAGGTCTGGACCGGGATTCGCGCCGGTACCCAAGGGGCCAAGGAGGCCTACGGCGCCGATGCCGCTTATGAGTTGTCACAGCTCGACGACGTGCTCGAGCGAATGATGATCGGGCGCGAGGTTCTTTGGTACACCACAGGCAACGATAAATTCGACGACCGCGTCACCGGGATCGTCAACAAAGCACGTGCGCACCGTGAGCGGATGGGGGGCGTCGTCCCTTCGATCGTTCGTGACGTTTCGGTGCCCATTGGCGAGATGATGCTCTTCAAGTCGGAGGACGAGGCGGATGCGCTCCGCAGGGCTTGCCACCTGTCTGCCGATGGCCACATCGAGGCGATGAAGTTCACTGAGCCGGGGATGTACGAGTATCAGGTGCAGGCCGCTCTCGAGTATCCGTGGCGGCTTGGCGGTTCGGCACGCAATGGATATCCGTCGATCGTGGCCTCCGGTGCCAACGCCTGTGTTCTCCACTACGACACCAATCGGGATCAGATCGGCGATGACGATCTCGTCCTGATCGATGCCGCAGCAGAGGTCGAGGGCTACTCCTCCGACATCACCCGGACGTACCCGGCGACCGGATCATTTACCGGCCCTCAGAGGGCCATCTACGAAGTTGTTCTTGCTTCACAGAAGGCCGGGGTCGAGCTTTCGGTCTCCGGATCGACGATGAAGGCGATTCACGACGAATGCACTCGAATCCTCGCCGAAGGCATGGTTGACCTCGGCCTGTTGCCGGGCCCGACGGACCAAGTCCTCGCGATGCACCACTACAGCCAGTTCTACATGCACTCGACGGGCCATTGGCTGGGCCTGGATGTGCACGACCGCGGTGCCTACCGGATAGATGGCGTTTCGCGACCCTTGGAGCCCGGCATGGCGCTCACGGTCGAGCCGGGCCTCTATGTCGGGCCGGACAAGGCACAGGTAGAGCTGACGATGCTCGAGTTCGATCCCGAGGAGCGCAACGAGCGGATCATCCGGATGGGTCGGGCGGCGGCACAGGCTTCAATCGCCGAAGAGAAGGCGTCAGCGGAGAAGGTGACCCACGATGTTCCGGCCGAGTTCTTGGGTATCGGTGTCAGGATCGAAGACGACATCCTCATCACACCCGACGGGCACGAGAACATGACCGAATCGGTGCCCAAAGAGTTGGCCGACGTCGAGGCTATGTGTGCCGAGTCTTCGGAGTTGCCGGTGTTCTAGGTGAGCCTTGGTACCGCGTACAGGGCAATCGCCAAGAAGTGAGCGGTGCTTGCCAGCACGACGAACACGTGGAACAACTCGTGATAGGAGAAGGACCTAACCGCGAGCCTGGGTCGTTTGGTGGCGAAGACGATTGCCCCCACTGTGTAGAAAAGCCCTCCCAACCCGATCAGCACTACAGCACCGGCGCCTAGCTCTCTCCAGATGTCGGCGATCCAGAACACGACCACCCAACCCATGACCAGCTGGAGCGTCATGGACAGCCAGGTGGCCTCCGTGGGCAAGGTGAGTTTGAAGACGATCCCCACCAGGGCGATGGTCCAGACGAGGCTGAGGCTGATCCAAGTAGCACGGCTGTCGAGCCCGGCAATTGCAAGTGGCGTCCAGGTCCCGGCGACCACCAGATAGATCATCGAGTGGTCGACCCGCTGTAGACGCTTCTTCCATTCGTTGCTCCACGGAATCGAGTGGTACAGGGAGCTGACGGTGTACATCGTGAGCAGTGCGAGCCCATAAATCAGGGAGCCGATCATTGCCGTGGCACTACCCAGAGTGCGCAGCAGTAGATGGGCCGTGGCACCGATCGATGCGATAGCCGCACCTCCGTGCAGAAACCCCCGAATTGGATTCTGCATACGTCCAAGTGTCATGCGCTCCATCGCAACAAAGTCTATGGGCAGCTGGTGACAACCTTTCGACCGCCAGATGAACAACGTTGAAGCTGAAACGGCAGGTCGGGCGGCCTACTGAGTCTTAGCGTCGCAATCGGTACCATTGCCGTCGATGGCGCTTGGACTCCTCTATCGGATCTATGAGCGGAACCTCCGGGGACAGCTCGACAACGAGAGGCTCCCCAAACACATTGGCGTGGTGCTCGACGGCCATCGCCGGTACGCGCGGGCCTCGGGCCTCCCCAGCTACACGGACAGCTATCGGGTTGGCATGTCTCGCTTCGAAGACTTCCTTGGCTGGTCGAACGAGTTCGAGATTCCGGCAGTGACGGCGTGGGTGCTCTCCAAGGAGAACCTGTCACGACCCGCAGAGGAACTAGATCCGTACTTCGATGTTCTGATCGAGCTCTTTCAGCGGCTTCCCGCACAATGCGCCGAATACGACATGGGAATCAAGTTCATCGGGAGTCTCGATCTGTTGCCAGACCGCCTGGTGACCGCGGCCAAACAGGCTGAAGAGTCCCAGCCGACAGGCAAGCGACACCTCAATATCGCGATGGGGTACGGAGGGCGTCAGGAAATCGTTGACGCCGCTCGCAACCTCGTGTCGGACCTCGTTGCCAAGGGTGTCGATGAGGACGAGATCGTCAACCACATCGATGACCACTCTCTGGCGGCCCACATGTATTCGGCCGAGATTCCCGACCCAGACCTGCTGATCAGGACCTCAGGCGAGTCCCGGCTATCAGGGTTCCTTTTGTGGCAATCGGCTTATGCGGAGTTCGTGTTCGTCGATGTCAACTGGCCCGCCTTCAGGCATGTCGACTTCCTCCGGGCCCTGCGCGATTTCGCAGGTCGCCAAAGGCGTTTCGGCAAGTAGTTCTAGGCGGCCACTCTTCGACCGAGGGCTGATGCGATAGCCCGGACCTGATTCACGGCCTCGGCGAACGACTCGATTGTCAGACTCTGCGGACCGTCGCTCAGCGCATTGTCCGGATCGTTGTGGACCTCGATGAGGAGTCCGTCGGCTCCCGAGGCGATTCCCGCCGCAGCCAGAGCAGGGACCAGCTTTCGGTCTCCGGCAGCGTGGCTCGGGTCGACGATCACCGGAAGATGGGATTCGGCTTTGAGCACCGGCACTGCGCTCAGGTCGAGAGTGTTCCTGGTCTTCGTCTCGAATGTCCTGATGCCCCTTTCGCAAAGCACAACTTGGCTGTTCCCTGCTGACGCGATGTACTCGGCCGCCAGCAACAGCTCGTCTATCGATGACGCAATTCCGCGTTTCAGTAGTACTGGAACCGGTTGCGAGCCCACCTCGGACAGAAGACGGAAGTTCTGCATGTTTCGGGCGCCGATCTGAAGCATGTCAGCGTGGGTGGCGACTAGCTCCACGTCCTCCGGAGCGACTACCTCGGTGACGATTGGCAAGCCTGTTCGCCGACCAGCTGCTGCCAATAGCAGGAGCCCTTCTTCGCCCAGACCCTGAAAGCTGTATGGCGAGCTTCTCGGCTTGAAAGCCCCACCGCGGAGCATCTTTGCTCCTGATTGGGCAACACCTCTGGAGACGATGTCGATTTGCTCCGCGGACTCGACAGAACATGGCCCACCGATCACCACCACGTCGTCGCCCCCGATGGTCACATCTCGGACCCCGACGAGGGAGTCGTGCCCGTGATGTTCTCTCGAGACTTGGGGGTAGGGAGGTGCGTGCTGGTCGATGCGGTCCACTCCCGGCATTGCAACGATTTGGTCTGCAAGAGAACGAGCCCTGTCGTCGATCAGCCCGATGTGGCTCGTGTCTCCGAGCTCACTGACGAGGAGGCGACCGCCGGCCTGCTCAACAAATCGCACCACGGCCGCTTTATCCTTCAGGGAACAACCCCGCTCGAGAACGACGATCACGCAGGTACCTCCGTCGGGCGCAACGATGAGAGGAACTCGGCAGGGTCCTTTCGTTGGTCGATGGCGTCGATCAGGGCCGAGCCGACGACGACACCGTCGACGTGTTGTCTGAGCTTCTCCACCTGTTGTGAGCTGCGCACACCGAAGCCCGCCAACACGGGAAGGTCGGAAGCCGCCTTCACTCGATCGAGATAATCGACTGTGTCTTGATCGAACTCGGTAGAGCCTCCAGTGGTGCCTGTTGCAGCGACGGCGTAGACAAACCCGCTGCTCGCGTCAGCGATTCGCTCGATCCTGTCCGTCGGGGTCGTGGGAGCGACGAGTTGGACCAGTGCCAGCCCCTTTGTGTCGAAGAGGGCGCGGAGGTCTTTGCTTTCTTCGAGCGGAAGGTCCGGGACGATGAGACCTGCCGTTCCACACTCCAACATCCGGTCAGCCAGCCGCTCCAGACCGAAGGCCATGAAGGGGTTGAAGTACCCCATCAAAACGTGAGGTGCAGCGAGCTGCATCGACTCCAGCTCATCGAGGATCGTGGTCAGGTTGATCCCGGTTTCGAGGGAAACTCGGCTCGATTCCTGAATCGTCAGACCATCGGCCATCGGGTCGGAGAACGGGACCCCAACCTCCACCACGTCTGCCGAACTGGCAATAGCTCGCAGTGTCTTGCCAAATGCTTCAGGGCTGGGGTAGCCACCTGTCAGGTAGGCGCAGATGGCGCTCCCGTTGGCCTCCTTGATCGCCCTGGTGATTGTCGTGCGTGGCTCAACCATTGAGCGCCTCTTCGATGATGGCCAAGTCTTTGTCGCCTCTGCCGGAGACGCACACGAGCACCGTTCCACCCTGGTGTTCGGACACCCAGCGTTTGGCACCCGCCAAGGCATGAGCCGACTCGAGCGCGGGCAGGATTCCTTCTAGTCGTGAGCATTCGACGAGGGATTCCAGGGCTTCATCGTCCGTAACGCCTACATACGTGGCCCGACCGGTCTCTGCGAGCATGGCGTGCTCGGGCCCAACTCCGGAGTAGTCCAACCCTGGCGCGATTGAGTGTGTCTCCAGGATCTGACCGTCTTCATCCTGCATGACAGGCGAGAGAGAGCCATGAAGCACTCCATCCCGGCCATGGGCGATAGTCGCGCTGTGGGTGATCCCGTCCCCGGCCGCCTCGACACCGAGCAGCGAAACGGTGGGGTCGTCGACGAACCCCCGGAATAGCCCCATCGCGTTGGAGCCACCACCGACACATGCCACGGCCGAATCCGGCAGAGCTCCAGTAGTCGCCAGCACTTGCTCCCTTGCCTCACGCCCGATCACAGACTGCAGTTCCGCGACCAGCCAGGGGTAGGGGTGGGGGCCTACCACTGAGCCGAGCAGGTAGTACGAGTCGGTTGGGTCACCGACCCAGTCGCGCATTGCCTCATCGATGGCTGAGCGCAAGGTCTTGTCTCCCTTTTCCACTGGGCGCACCGTGGCCCCGAGGAGCTTCATGCGGGCGACATTCGGGGCCTGCCGGACGACATCCACCGCACCCATGTACACCGTGCAGGGAAGACCCACTCGGGCCGCGGCAGCAGCGGTGGCGACACCGTGTTGCCCGGCGCCAGTTTCGGCAACGATTCGCTTTGCACCCAGGTGCCGGGCGATGAGAGCCTGGCCGAGGGCGTTGTTGATCTTGTGTGCCCCGGTATGAGCGAGATCCTCGCGCTTGAGAAGAACTCGACTTCCCCAAACGGCGGAGAGGCGAGGGGCCTCCGTCAAAGGCGTGGGTCGGCCGATGAACTCCGCCTGCTCTCGGTGCAACTCATCGCGGAAGCTCTCGTCGGCAAGGAGCTCATGGGCCGCATCGGTGAGCGCATTGAGAGCGGTCATCAGAGTCTCTGGCACATACCGACCTCCGAACCGCCCGAACCGCCCGTCGATCGGTGGTGCTGTCACAGATGTCATGACACCGCCACCTCTTCCGTGCTGCGCGCTGCTTCTAGAAAGTCATAGATCAACTCAGGCTCCTTGTTTCCTGGGCTCGATTCGACACCACTGCTGACATCGACACCGAATGGGCGAATCGCTGATACCGCTTCGCCGACGTTGTCCGGATTCAGTCCTCCAGCAAGAATCATCTGGCCGTGTTGTGCGGCCGCTGCTGCCTCTTCGATATCGACCCGTTGACCGACCCCGCTTTCGGATCCTTCGTACAAGAACATCCCATGCGCGTCCGTCAGGGGAGCGCCTTCGCGGAATACGGGAAGCCGAAGTTCCCCGAAGAGCCCGTCCAGGTGGTCGTGGTCGGCTTGGACGAGGTCAGGCCTGACCACGTCCAACGATCTCTGTACCGTCTCGGGTGAGGGCCGACGGAAGACCGACACGACCTTGACCCGACCCCGAACTTCGTCGGCGATGGCCGCCGCGTGCAGTAGCGACAAGCGTCTTGGTGATTCGGCTAGGACAAGTCCGATGGCGTCGGCGCCGGCCCGGGCGCAAGCCTCAGCGATTGTGGTGGAGGTGACACCGCAGATCTTCACGAACAGGCTCATGTCGATGCCCCGGCCGTCACCGATCGACCAGCCTCGATCATCCCTCTGACCAAGTCGCCAGGTCTCGATGACCTCATGAGCGCCGAACCAACCAGAGCCAGGCGATAGCCCATCTCGGCAACCGATCGAGCATCGTCGACTTCGGTCACCCCGCTCTCTGCCACCAGGGGCATCGAGTATGGAAGTTGACCGACCATTTCGTTCAGACGTTCGAACCGGACCTCCAGCGTGGTGAGGTCGCGACAGTTGACCCCGAGGAGGATCTCACGGTCGAAGACGTGACTCGCAGCTTCGATGTCGTGGTGGTCGAATAGTTCCACGAGTACAAACATCCCCAGGCCGAGGGCGGCATCAGTCATCGTGGCCAGTCGTTCAGCGTCCAGGATCTTGGTGATCAGGAGGACACCAGACGCCCCTCGCGATCTGGCTTCTAAGACCTGAAGCGGGTCGACGAGGAAGTCCTTTCTCATCACTGGCACCGAGACCGAATTCGCGCCCTCCTGGAGATGATCGAGAGATCCGTCAAAGCGGTCAGGCTCGGTGAGGACCGAGACGGCAGCAGCGCCAGAGCTGGCGTAGACATCGGCTCTTTCTGCAACCTCGTCTGATCCCGTCTCGAAAGCTCCCTCTGCCGGGCTGCGGAGTTTCACCTCTGCAACCAGGTCGAAGCCACGCTCATCCAGGGTCAACGGGATCGGGGGTGCAGCTAGTCGTGCTGCCCGCTCCATCTCGTTCGCAGATAGCCGGTCGGCACGAAGACGACTGGCGGTTGCCATGTTCGCCAGAAAGTCAGACATGGCTCACTGCGGGCTGCTGGACCAGCTCGTTGACGATGGTGTTCGCCGAACCGTTGTCGATCGCATCTCGTGCTTTGTCGAGGGCATCACGCACCTCCACTCCAGTCACACGAAGCGCAAGCGAGGCTCCGAGGACGAGGGCGTCACGATGTGGTCCAACCTCGCCTTCGAACACCCGACGGATGGCCGCCGCATTGAACTCCGGGTCTCCACCCACGAGATCGCCAGCGTGGCACCGAGCTAGCCCGAAGTCGGCAGGGTCCTCGGTTGTTGTCAGCACTCTGCCCTTGGTGACCTGGTGAAGGGTGTATGGCCCAACTGGCGTGGGCTCATCCCATCCAGGCTCGCCGTGGATGACGAAAGCTCGTGCGATATCCATGCCCGAGAGCGTCTCAGCCATCATCTCTGCCGCTTCAGGACTGAAGGCTCCGATAACCATGTGTCTGACACGGGCGGGATTGGCCAGCGGGCCGACGACATTGAAGATCGTTCGGGCGCGCATGGCCTGTCGCACCGGAGCGATCGTCTTCATGGCCGGATGGAAGGCCGGAGCGAATAGGAAAGTGAATCGGGTTCGGTCATACACCTCGGCTGCCTGGTCCGCTCCCCACGGCAACCCAAGGCCAAGGGCGCTCAGCACATCGAAGCTTCCGCTATGGCTGGAAACGGAGCGATTCCCGTGCTTGACGATTTGAGCGCCCGCTGCAGCAGCAAGCAACGCCGCTCCGGTGGAAAGGTTGAGGCTTCCTGATCCATCCCCTCCGGTGCCGACGACATCGACCGCTTCCGTGACGTCGATCTCGGGCCTTATCGCCAGAGCTTGAAGGCCGTCGGCAAATGCTCTGACTTCCTCCGCCGTCTCCCCGCGGGTTCTGAGACCTGCGAGGGCGGCCCCTGCCGCTACCGGATCGAGATCGTCGGCTGTCAGATACTCGAGCAGCTCTGCAGCCTCCGAGTAGGTGAGTACATCGCCGTCGAGGATCTTTCCCAGATGCGAGTTCACAGGGCCACCGCCATTTGATGGTCGGTCTCTCGAGCGGGCATGATCTGGATGAAGTTGGAGAGCAGCCTTTCGCCCATGGGTGTCAGGACACTCTCCGGGTGGAACTGGACTCCCTCGACCGCCAGGGTCTTGTGGCGAAGGCCCATGATCTCCCCATCTGATGTGAAGGCTGTGATCGACAGTTCGTCAGGGAGCTCGGTCTCCGAGACGGCCAGCGAGTGGTAGCGACCTGCCGGGAACGGGCTCGGAAGCCCGGCAAAGAGCGACTTTCGGTCGTGATAGACCTCGCTGGTCTTTCCATGCATGAGGTTCTGAGCCGAGCTGACAGTCCCACCGAATGTCGTCGCAATTGCCTGGTGGCCCAAGCAGATGCCGAGGATGGGTCGGCGATCGGCCTGATCTGCGATCACCTTCTCTGATATCCCGGCGTTCTCAGGACGACCCGGGCCGGGGGAGATGACGATGTGCGTCGGGTCGATTGCTTCGATCTCAGCCAGCTCGATCTCGTCGTTGCATCGGACAGTCACCTCGGCACCCAGCCCGGCGAGAGCCTGCACCACGTTGTATGTGAACGAGTCGTAGTTGTCGATCATGAGTACGTGGCTCACAGGCCCTCCTTTGCGAGTTGCAGAGCCGATTCCATGCCTCCCGCCTTGGCCAGCACTTCTCCGTGTTCGCGGTCGGGATCCGAGTCGGCGACGATGCCGGCGCCGGCCTGGTAGGTGTATCGCCCTTCGCCGAAGACGAGAGTGCGGATGGTGATCGCCTGGTCCATGGATCCCCGATGGCCGAAGTAGCCGACCGATCCCGAGTAGAGACCCCTGGACACCGGCTCCAGCTCATCGATCAGCTCGATCGCCCTCAACTTGGGAGCGCCGCTCACGGTCCCTGCGGGGAATGTCGCCGCGAAAAGGTCGAATGCGTCTAGGCCCTGTCTCAGGCGTCCGGTGACCCCGCTCACCATGTGCATGACGTGGCTGTATCGCTCGATGGTCCGATATGGGTCAACCGCGAGGGTTCCGGGCTCAGCGGTCCGACCTAGGTCGTTGCGTGCCAGGTCGACGAGCATGACATGCTCTGCGGCTTCCTTGGGATCGGCGAGGAGCTCCCTTTCCAGGAACTGGTCCTGGTCTTCGTCAGTTCCCCGTGGCCTCGTGCCCGCGATCGGACGTAGCTCAGCTTTGCCTCCACCCAGCTTGGCCAAGGCCTCTGGTGATGAGCCGACGACTTGTCGGGCACCGGTGTCGATGAAGTACATGTACGGGGAGGGGTTGTTGAGCCGGAGGGCGCGATATGCGGTGAAGGGGTCGACCTCGGTTTGACCCTCGAAGCGAATCGAAAGGACCAGTTGGTAGACGTCGCCTGCGGTGATGTGGTGTTTCGCCTTGTCGACAGCCGTCATGAACTCTTCTTTGCTCATGCTTGGAGCCGACTCTTGGTGCGGGGCAGCTGATCCACCGTTGACGCTTGGTCCTCGCAGCGCCTCCATCACCTCTGCTCGGAGACTCTCACGCTCGGTGTCCGTCCCCGAGTGGAGGAGTGCCATGCGGCGGGTCAGATGATCGAACACCAGGATCGACTCGGTGGAGAGGTAGGAACCGAGTGGTGTTGTGGAGGTGTGCGGTGCGTCTGGGAGCCGATACAACTTGCGGACGAGGTCGAAGCCACTGACACCAACCAGACCTCCTGTGAAGGGCTGCTTCTCTGTGGCCCGGCATTCCGGAATCCTCTCGAGAGCCTTTCGAAGCCCGGTGAGGATGTCTTGGTCCAACAGTTGGTCATCGAAGAGAACGCCGGTTGCTTCGATCGTGATCGTGTTGGTGTTGCCGAAACCGATGAACGAGTAGCGCCCGGTGTGGCCGCCTTCAACACTCTCGAGCAGGAACCGCGGGTTGAACGGGGCGAGCTTGAGGTAGGCGGACACCGGCGTGTGTAGATCGGCCGGTATGTCGAAGTTGTTTCGCATTGCTCTCCTTGTCGAGGAGAGCCTTCCGCCAATTGAAAAACCCACCTCGTGGACTTGAGGTGGGTCTGTTTCTGAGCCGGTACTTGCGCGTGACTAGATGGAGTCCACCCTTATGGGGTCGACCACCACCGGTTGGCGCAGGTGTTGCTCAGCAAGTTCATGAAGGGACGTTTCTACAGACGTTCACGACCAACGTCAAGACCCGACTTGTGGTTCAAGTCGTGACCATCTCCCGCGGAAGATGACTGACATCTCCCACCTGACGCAGAGAAAACGCCCATCCGTCGGCTATTCGGACCATGTTCAATCTCGACACGCCGGTGTGGGGATGGGCAAAACGTTCCCATTCCCATGGCACCGGATCGAGGCCGAGCAGATAGCCGAGGATCACCGCATTGGTGCCGCCATGAGCGACGATCACGATCCGTTTTCCTAGCTCGTCGAGCTTCCAGAGGTGCTGGCTATCGGGGTAGGGGTGGATTCCGTGTGAATCGAGAGTGTCAACAAGACCTTCGGTGACTCGTATATGAAAGTCACGGAACGACTCGCCGTTCTTACCGAAGCCGTCCCAGAGGTCTTCGATCGGCCGGAGGTTCACGGTCTCGAAGTAGCGATTGACCTCCTCACCGGGTTGTCCCTCAAACTCTGGCGGGTTCTTCAACTCGTGAAGCCAGTCGTATGTCTCGCTATCGAAACCCAACGCCTCGGCGATTGGCTCACCTGTCTGTTGTGCCCGGTTCATCGGGGACACCCAGATCTCGTCCATCCCCTTTAGTGGTTCGAGACGGTCGGCCACGAGCTGCGCCTGGTCGTGGCCAAGCTGAGTGAGGACTGGGTCGTTGCGGGCGATTCCACCCTGGGTCCAGTCGGGTTCACCGTGTCTTACGAGATAGAGCTCCATTCGCTGACAACATAGGACATTCCAGATTCTCCGGCTTGCCCCAATACGATGTGCCGTCGTGGCGCGTCAGAAACTCATTGAACATCTCCAAGCTCACTCGTTGCGTACCGACGGACCGTTTACCTTGCGCAGTGGTGCGACTTCGGATTGGTACCTGGACGCGCGTCAGACGACTTTTGATGGTGAGGGGGCCCGATTGGTGGGGGACGCCGTCTTGTCAGTTCTCGACCGGGAGGTCGTGGCTGTGGGCGGGATGACGATGGGAGCCGATCCGATCTCTGTGGCCACGGCGATAGCTGCTGCCGAGCAAGGACGCGATCTGAAGGCCTTCAGCATCCGCAAGGAGGAGAAGGATCACGGCACCGGTGGGCGCTTGGTTGGTCCGGTTGATGCCTCCATGCCTGTTGCAATCCTCGAAGACACAACCACGACGGGCAGCGCAGCCGTCGAAGCTGCCAGATATCTGCTCGACCAAGGGTTCAACATTGTCCAGGCGATCGCCTTGGTCGACCGATCCGGAGGAGCAGCCCGTCGGAACTTCGCCGAACTCGACATTCCGCATCTGGGCCTGATCACCCCGTCCGATTTGGGAGTCGAGTGATGGAAGTCGTCGTCAAGCGGTCTGCGTTCAAAATGTGGCTGATGGCTATCGGTGGGATACCGCTGCTCGTGCTGTCTCTCGACGTACTCACCGAGCGCCGAATTACGAGATGGCTGACCGATCTCATCTTCCGACCCGAGGACGTGCAGATCTATGAACCTCGGGACGTCATCTGGGCGTGGGTGATCTTGGGCTTCGGAGCGACGTTTGTCCTATGGGGCCTCAAGGAACTGTTCATCCCAACGCGGGTCGTCGAGTGCACGGATGATGGTCTGGCGATGCGGCTCTCCGGACCACTGAAAGGCCCGTCACTCGTGCCATGGGACAACATCCAGGACGTAGGCGGCGATGAGGTCCTCGACGAGGGTGACAAGATCCCAGTGTTGGTCCTGTCGGTCTTCGACCGTTCCGACCTGCCGTCAAACCCTTGGGGGGCACGCTGGGTCAACGAGAAAGAGCTGGCGGTGATGGCCCAAGACTGGGCTAGTTCCCCAGAAAGGGTCGCGGAGAAGATCGCCGACTACGCGGTGGACGCGGCTCGTCGTCAGCGCGCAAAGGACACCGCTCGTCTCTGGCAGGAAGAGGAGTGAAGGTAGGGGCACACACTCCCTCGGAATACCCGCTCGCCGAGGCAGAGGAGCGTGGAGCCGATCTGATTCAGATCTTTCTGTCTAATCCACAGTCCTGGAAGAAGCCGAACCCTCGTGACGATGCAGAGGAGTTGCGGAAGTCATCCATCCCGATCTACGTGCATGCCCCGTATCTGATCAACGTCTGCGCCGACAACAACCGGGTGCGCATTCCGAGTCGGAAGATCCTGCAGGACACCTGTGATGCGGCCAGCGAGATCGAGGCAACGGCTGTTGTGGTTCATGGAGGCCATGTCACCGGGGACGGTCCGCAGGAGGAGGGGATCGTTCGATGGAAGAAGGCGCTCGACGCGCTGGACACCGAGATGACGGTCCTCATTGAAAACACCGCCGGTGGAGACAAAGCCGTGGCCCGGCGTGTGGAGTGGATCAAGCGTCTCTGGGAAGAGATCGGTGGGTATGGAGTGGGATTCGTGCTCGACACCTGCCACTCCTGGGCCGGGGGAGAGCCGTTCGACGAGTTGGTGGAGCGGATCATGGACGCCACTGGTCGTATCGACCTGGTGCACGCCAACGACTCGAAGGATCCGCTCGATTCGCGACGTGATCGTCACGAGAACCTGGGTCGGGGGGAGTGTCCGTCAGATCAGTTGGGTGAAGTGATTCTGCGAGCTGACGCGCCGATCGTGGTGGAGACCCCCGGCGGCGTGGAAGAACACATGGCCGACATCAACTGGATCAGGAGCTTGGGGTAGCTGGCGCCTTCTCGTTGCTTGTTGCTTGTTGCTTCGAACCTGCATTCCGTTCCGCTCTGCGCAAAGTCGTGCAGGCTCGACGTTCTAGGCGCGGGCCCTGTTGCTTCGAGCCTGCATACCGTTCCGCTCTGCGTAGCGCCGTGCAGGCTCGACGTTGTTAGGGCTGCTTCTTGGAGTCGAACATCGAGCGGAGTAGTTCGGCCAGGAGATGCCGCTGCTCGGCCGGTGAGCGGTCAGCTGCCGTGGCGACGACCTCGGCGAGTCGGGTACGGGCGTCGGTGATCGTGCTGATTGAAGAGTTCATGTCCATTTGATGCTCCTGCCGGACCGGTGGTTCCGCCGACGAAGAATTCAGTCAACTCCGCCCTGAAGATCTGCGACAGTCCTACCCATGAGTCGTCTTGAAGAGGTAGCGCCCGCATTTGTCGAGATGGCCCACAGCATCGTTTGGTGTGTGGTGGCCACCGTCGATACCGAAAACCGTCCTTGGTCTCGCGTACTCCACCCGATTTGGGAATGGGACGGTGAGCAACTCACAGGTTGGGTGGTGACTGCTCCGACTCCCCTCAAGCGCAACCATCTGAGTCACAGCCCACACATGTCGCTTGGCTATTGGCGATCGGACCATGACACTTGCTCTGCCGAAGTAGAAGCCGAATGGATCACAGGTGACAACGAACTCGAGCGGCTTTGGGATCGGTTTGTCTCCACGCCGCCACCTGTTGGCTACGACCCTTCCATCATCCCGGGATGGGACTCGCCGGCGTCACCAGCATTCGGGGGGCTCATCCTCCGACCGTGGAGGCTTCGTGTGATGCCAGGGTCCGTCCTCACCGGCCAAGGCGGCGAAGTCCTCACCTGGATACGTTGAACCAGACTGGTGCATCTTTACTAAACCCTTTCAGTGCCTGATTCGTTGAATTGGGTGTGCAACGAAGCCGATTGGCCGAGGTCGTATGGCTGGACATGAACATGCAGCCGAGGTCCAGGTTCCAGATGACTTCGGTGATTTCTACCGGCAGGAGTACGCCACGATGGTTGCCCTCGCTTACGGCATGACAGCCGACCAGGCGGCGGCCGAAGAGGTGGCGCAAGAGGCATTCCTCCGAGTCCTCAATGATTGGGATCGAGTCCGGGCGATGTCGTCTCCGGGCGGTTGGGTGCGGGTAGTCACCCTCAACCTTGCTCGGTCGAGGTGGCGTCGACTGAAGAGTGAGCTCGCAGCACTCGCCCGCCTCGGCAAGTCGAGCCACACCCACCTCGACTCCACGTCCATCGAACTCGAAGAGTTCTGGTCGTTGGTTCGACAACTGCCGAGTCGGCAGGCGCAAGTAGTAGCTCTGAGGTACATCGAGGACATGCAGCTCTCCGAGATTGCGTCAGTTCTCGGAATCGCCGAAGGCAGCGTGAAAGCACATCTTCACCAAGCACGGAAACGCCTTGGACGACAGCTCGAGGAGAAGGGTTGGGCCGCGGATGACGTTTGACGATCTTGCCCAGAATGCTGGTCGACAGGCGCGGCGTATCGGCTCAAACGCCCAACGGCCCAATTTTGTTGCGCTTGCCGCACGAAAACGCCGGCAACGGACTCTGTCGCTGGCTGTTGCCTCAGCTGTGGGCTTGATATTGCTTCTTCTTGCTGGGCCGCTGGGTGTCGGGCGGGAGCTAGCCATCGAAGGGTCGACCACGACGTTCCCGGTCACGACGACGGTCCTCGCAGCGGAGTGCCCTCTCACCATTCCGACCGGGGAGTTCGTTCCGCCTGACGGGCTTCCGGAGGATCCCCCGGACCTCTACTCGGCGTTGTGGCACGGCACCGCGGAGTTGTGGACGATGGTGCCGCCCGAGGGTGCCGTGTGGGGAGGTCTTCCTGAGAACACCCCAGGTGTCTTTACTCAGAAGGTCTTCTGGTGGACGGAGGGGCTTGTCGCGATGCAGGATCCGGTGCCTCCGTTAGTGGTCGTCGCCCGGAACCTGAGCTCTGGCGAGACGGTGGAGTTTTCGGAGCGTGACATCACCACGGGTTTCAGACCCGATATCGGCAGTTTCATGATCTCCGGCGTTGGTTTGGGAGTGGGCTGTTGGGAACTCACGGGCGAGTTGAACGGCACAACGACCTCGTTCGTGGCGGAGATACCGGAGTCCTAGGGGGCTACGTCTTCGAAAACCTCGATCGTTCCGGAGTAGGCCGAAACCCACACTCGCCTCGTGGCTTCGTCGTACGTGATCCCGATCGGTTTGTCGTTCACGCGGTGATCCTCGATCTCGACCATGTCCGAGGTTCGGACCTTCGACATTGTGTCGGAGTTGTAGTTCACGACGTAGAGCGCGGTCCCGTCGTCGGAGAGCACCATCGAGCGGGGTGCATCACCGGTAGCCACCTTGGCGAGGACCTCCCCGGACCCAACGTCGATCTTGGCGATCCGGTCTTCCGAGTTCAGCGACACGTACATGTAGGCACCGTCCGGCGATAACAGGACGTGCCGTGGCCCGCTGCCGACGTCCCGCATATACGACACCTCGAGGGTCCCGAGGTCGATGACTGCGATGTCCCGGGACCCCATCACAGTCACGTATGCCACAGAAGCGTTAGTTGACACTGCGATTCCGCGGGGATGTCGGCCGACCTCGATTCGTGATACCTCATCTCCGGTGGCGACATCGAGGATCGACACGTCGAAACCGCACCAGTTTGAAACTAGTAAGTACCGATCGTCTGGGGTGACGGCGAGGAACTTCGGCACTGACCCAACACGCAGAAGCTGATCGATCTCAAGGCTCGAGGTGTCCACGCGGTAAACGAAGCTGTCGGGCCAGCTGCCTTTGTTGCAGCCGTCACTTGCGCCTTCGCTCAGCCCGCCTCCGTACATCCGATAGTTGGACACGTAGGCATATGACCCGTCCGATGTGAACGCCGCCTCGACCGGCGACCCTCGATAGGTCCCCGGGAAATCGTCGCCGAAGCCGAAGGCCGAGGGCACGACCTCATCGGAGATGGTTGCCAGAAGCTCGAATTCTCGATTGAAGACTGAAATCGTGTGGCGGTACATCATGTTCTGAGCGAAGAACAGACCGGTTCCCGAATCGACAACCGACTTGGCAGCCAATCCTCCAGAGATGGTCTCGATCTCAACGAGGGTTCGATCGGCCGCAGACAGCCCATCAGGTGGAACCAAAGTCGTCGTTGTGTTCGTCGGTGGCAGGGTTGTTGTCGTCGACGTGGAAGTGGTGCTCGTGGTCGATGACGTGGAAGTCGTTGACGAACTGGTGGGCGTCGACTCATCAACCGCACTGGTCGTTGGGCCGGACTCGGCTGTGCAGGCCGCCAAAACCAACGCCAGGACGAGGACCGCTCTCATGTCCGGAATGGTACGGCGACTATTGACGTTTTCGGATGCGAGGTACCATTTCGAGTCTCATGCCCAAGATCACCGCACCGTCTATCCGCGCCCGCAAGGGCGGCCCCAAGATCTCGATGGTCACTGCCTACGACTATCCGGGTGCGGTCATCGCCGACCGGGCGGGCATAGACATGATTCTCGTTGGTGACTCCGTCGCCAATGTCGTGCACGGCATGGACACCACGCTCGAAATCGGCCTCGACGAGATAGTCATGCACACCAAAGCCGTGAAACGAGCCAAGCCTGAGGCTCTCGTGGTGGCAGACATGCCATGGCTCTCATTCCATCTCGGGGAGCACGATGCGGTCCGCAACGCAGGTCGCTTGGTTCGGGAGGGCGGAGCCGAAGCGGTCAAGCTCGAAGGTGGCCGCAAGCGACTCCCCGTCATCGAGGCCATTCTCGATGCGGAGATCCCGGTAATGGGTCACGTGGGTCTCACTCCGCAATCTGTTCACGCTATGGGTGGTTTCAAAGTGCAGGGCAAGGTCGTCGACGCCGCCAGAGAGATGATCGACGACGCCAAAGCACTCTCCGACGTCGGCTGTTTCTCGATTGTCATCGAAGGTGTCCCCGACGTGCTCGGTGAGTTGATCACCAAAGAGGTCGACGCACCGACCATTGGCATCGGTGCCGGTCCGAAGACAGACGGCCAGGTGCTCGTCTTCCATGACGTTCTGGGACTGGGGTCGGGCAAGTATCCGAAGTTCGTTCGTTCCTACGCCAATTTGGCAGACGATGCCGTCGAGGCTCTCGAGCGGTTCAAAGCCGACATCGAGTCCGGTTCGTTCCCGGCCGACGAGGAGAGCTATCACGTCTCGGCTGAGGTCGAGAGCGAACTCCTCAAAGACTCCTGAGACTGCTCCTAGCGATCGTTGTGGTTGCCGCCGGATGTGCGGCCCCGGCCCTCGATGAGTTCGAGCGAGGGGAGATCACAGTTGGGGCTGAGTCGCTGACGGTTCTTCTCGCTGAGACTTCGGCTGAGCGGCAGCAAGGTCTAACTGGTGTCGAGTCTCTTCCCGGAGGAGTCGACGGCATGTTGTTTGTGTTCGAGCGATCGAGGTCGGCCACGTTCGGAATGCTGAACGTGCCGCTTCCCCTCGATATCTGGTGGTTCGACGAGAACGGAGTCCTACTCGGATCAGCCGCGATGGATCCGTGCCCCGAGGAGCCCTGTACCGACTACGCCTCTCCCGGGTCAGTCATGTGGGCGCTGGAAACACCATCAGGGGATTTCGACTTCCAACCGGGCGAGGTCCTGGTCCCGAATGTGGAAAACGACTGACGCCGTCTAAGATTCTCACTCGTAATCCGACGCAACGCGCCGTCGGCCCCTGCTCCACCGAGTTGGTGGGGCCTTCCGTTTCGGATGTCCACAGGAGGTGTAATGCGCGACTATGAACTGATGACTATTCATCGGCCTGACTTGGCCGAGGATGACGTCGAGAAGAAGATCGGCGAGCTCGAAGAGTTCCTCGCCAGCAGCGAGGCAGAGGTCACCAAGCGGGACCTCTGGGGCAAACGCCGATTCGCCTACGAAATCGACCACCTGAGCGAGGGTTACTACACCGTCGTCACTTTCAAGGCCGAGCCCAGAGCCATTGGCGGCGTTGACCGGATGCTCTCCCTGGCCGACGAGGTGGTCCGCCACAAGATCGTCCATCTGGGCGAGTAGACCACTGGATTCTGTCCCCGTGCACCGGCATAGTCGGTGTGAGGACTGTTAGGAGCAAACTCGATGTCAAGCAACGTCACACTTATTGGAAACCTGGTCGACGATCCGGAGCTTCGGTTCACACCGTCTGGTGTGGCCATGGCCAAGATCCGCATGGCCGTCAACCGTCGCTGGCGCGGCCAGGACGGGGAATGGCAGGAGCAGACCAGCTTCTTCAGCGGAACCATCTGGCGCGAGCAGGCGGAACAGGCCGCCGAATCGCTTCAGAAGGGAGCCCGAGTAATCGTCACCGGTCGTCTTGAACAGCGCAGCTGGGAGAACGATCAGGGTGAACGCAGGTCCGTCGTGGAGGTCTCAGTCGATGAGATCGGCCCCTCCCTTCGTTGGGCAACCGCAACCGTCAACCGCACCCAGCGTGAGGACAACTTCGGCGGCGGCGGTGGAGGAGGCGGTTCACAAGCACCAGCCCCAGCCGCACGCGACAACTTCGGCCCCGACGAGGCCCCGTTCTAGGAGTATCTGAATGCCACGTAGAAACAGAAGAAACCCGCGCGGCACCACTCGTGGTCGCCGTCAGGAATACCGCAGAGGGAAGCCCAGACCGTGTTCGGTCTGTCCCGAAGGTGGTGTCGATTGGAAGGACACGTCCTTTCTCAGGAAGTACGTCTCTGATCGAGGCAAGATCCGCGGTCGTCGCGTCACCGGGCTTTGCCCGCAGTGCCAGCGTGAGGTGGCCACGGCGGTGAAGAACGCCCGTGAGATGGCGCTCATGCCGTATGTGGGTGGACGATGAAACTCATCCTCACCGACGATGTCACTGATCTCGGAAAGCGCGGCGACGTTGTCGACGTAGCCGACGGCTACGCCCGCAACTACCTGCTTCCCAAGAAGAAGGCCATGAAGGCCAACGCCGGCGCCCTCGAGGCCGCCGAATCGATCCGTGAGGCTCGAATCGAAGCCGAGAAGCGTGCCAAGGAGGCTGCGGAGGCCATTGCCACCCAGCTCGTCGGTAGCCGGGTGGTCTTGGCCGCCCAGGCTGGTGACGAAGGCCAGCTCTACGGCTCGGTTGGTGTCGCCGACATCGTCGAAGGCATTCAACGGTTCACCGGAATCGAGTTGGAACGAGGGCAAGTCGAGATCGCAGAGCCGATCAAGGCAATTGGCCTCCACGAGATCCAGGTGAAGGCTCACCCGGAAGTGGAGTTCCCCCTCACCCTCGACATCATCCCCGCCTAACCGAACCCGGGGTTGATATCGCCGTATACGGCGGATATCGGATCGAGTTCGAGACAAGTTATCCACTCCCGGTTGGGGAGTGTTCTGTGGAAACGACCGCCTCAATAGCGGTCGTTTTCGCGTTCTCGACCCGGTTTCTTCCAGCGCGAAAAACAATCAGCAGTTCGGGAAAATCGAAGAGGGTCTGAGCTTCACACTCAGGCCCCACCGACCCTAGGTTCCACGTCGACTTCCCCCGCTGCTGGCGGCATCGCTTCCCCGCCCCAGCGGGGTTTTGCGTGCCAAATACAGAATCTGTACCTGGCTCGTGTCAGTTTGTAGATGAGGACGATATGACAACTGTTGGTGAACCAACCCAGATGAGGCCGGGCTACAAGCAGCCCCCTCATTCCCGCGAGGCCGAAGAGTCGGTCATCGGCGCAATCCTGCTGTCGACCGAAGCCGCCTCTGAGGTGATGGACCGGATTCACCCCGACGACTTCTACATCCCCGCCCATACGGCCATCTTCGAAGCCATGCGGGAACTGTTC
This sequence comes from Acidimicrobiia bacterium, assembly GCA_028284765.1. GTDB lineage: Bacteria > Actinomycetota > Acidimicrobiia > Spongiisociales > ZC4RG35 > JANQRA01. Next base: position 92,372 of record JANQRA010000016.1, on the reverse strand, counting down.
GACTCGAGCCAGGCCATCGATGCGGTCACGGTCTCTGAGGCCCTCCGACGACGAGGTGAGCTGGAGAAGATCGGTGGTGTCCAATACCTCACCCGTCTTGTAGACATCGTTCCCTCCACCTCCAACGTCGTCTATTACGCCGGGATCGTCGAGGAGCACGCCAAACGACGGGAACTCATTAGGGCCGGTGCGTCTGTCACCGAATTTGCCTTCAACATCGACGATGAGATCTCAGCCGTCCTCGACCGGGCGGAACAGACAGTCCTCGGCATCGCCGAGAAGCGTTCATCACAGACACTCCTCGAAGTCGGCCCGATGTTCCAGGACGTGCTCGAGCACATCGAGATGCTGGAACAGCAAGGCTCGGAGATGACGGGCTTGGCCACGGGGTTCGTAGATCTCGACAAGAAGCTGGCGGGCCTGCAGCCGGCCAACTTCGTGGTCATCGCTGGTCGCCCGGCCATGGGAAAGAGCTCGCTCGCACTCAACATCGCAACCAACGCCGCTGCCGAAGGCGAACCAGTAGCGATCTTCAGCTTGGAGATGTCGAAGGAGGAGATCGTTCAACGGATCCTCTCCTCGGTGGGCAAGGTCGATTCGATGAAGATTCGGTCCGGTCAGCTGGGTCCTCTCTGGCAGAGGGTGGTCGACGCCGCCGGGAAGATGTACAAGGCACCTATCTACATCGACGACTCGCCGGTGGTGACCGTCACTGATATCCGAGCCAAATGTCGGCGCCTGAAGCGCAAAGCCGGGCTGTCCCTCATAGTCGTCGACTACCTGCAGCTGATGGAGGCTCACGGTCCGGAGAACCGGCAGCAGGAGATCGCCCAGATATCGAGGAATCTGAAGAACCTCGCACGCGAGTTGGAGGTGCCAGTGATAGCTGCTTCACAGCTGAACCGTTCACTCGAGTCGAGGGAAGATAAGCGCCCCAGGCTGTCTGACCTGAGGGAGTCGGGGTCGATCGAACAAGACGCCGATGTGGTGATGTTCGTTTATCGCCACGAGTACTACCACCCCGAGGAGCAGGACAAGAAGGGGATCGCGGAGATCATCGTCTCCAAACATCGTGCGGGCTCAACGGGTCCGGTGGAGATGACCTTCCAGCCCGAATTCACCAGATTCGCCAACCTCGGTCGTGATGTGACTTGACCCCTTGACAAGACTAAAGGGTTTAGACATACTGACTAACACCTTTAGTCACAAGGAGTCTTTGAAGTGAACCTTCTTTCGAATGTGCTGAGAGTCAACGGGCTGTTCAGCACTCTTGCTGGGCTGGCGGCCGCCGTGTTTGCCGGCCCTCTGTCCGAGTCGATGAATGTGGCCGAGCCGATTCTCTACGTCGTGGGCGTAGGCACCCTTTGGTTTGGCGTATCGATTCTGTTTGCAGCACGCAGATATGAAATCGACCTGCAATTCGCAACGGTCGTAGCTCTTGCCGATGCCCTCTGGGTCGTGGCGGCCATCGTCGTGCTAGCCATTCCCGGGTCGATGGAAGAGAAGTGGATTCTCGCTGCCGTCAGCTTGCCGGTAGCCATCTTTGCAATGCTTCAGTTCCGTGGTCTCGCGTTGGCGACCGTCGAGAATCCGCTCGAACTGGAGACGTCGATTGACATCGACGCCTCTCCGGAGGCCGTGTGGGCCAACTTGGTGGATTTCAAGTCATACTCGGACTGGAACCCGTTCATCACCGAGGCAGAAGGCGAGGCTGTGCAAGGAAATAGGCTTGAAGCGAGACTCAACGGGACGAAGTTCAAGCCGGTAGTCACTGTGTCCGAGAACGCAAGCGAACTGGAGTGGCTCGGCAACCTCCTTGTCCCTGGTGTGTTCGACGGACGCCATCGCTTTCAGCTGTTGCCAAACGGATCCGGCACCACTCTTGTTCAGTCAGAGCAGTTCACGGGCTCTCTGGCTCCGGCGATCATGTCGATGATCGACGAGAAGACCATGGCCGGTTTTGAATCGATGAATGAGTCACTCAAGGCTCGCGCCGAAGGGAGCTAATGGGCCGGAAAGCTGGTATCGAGAAGTCGGACATAGCGCAGGCGGCAGCGAGGATCGCAGATCGAGATGGACTCGACGCTGCGACGTTGTCCGCGGTTGCGCGTGAGTTGGGCATCAAGACACCCTCTCTCTACAACCATGTGGATGGTCTCGAAGGTCTGAGACGTCTACTGGCAATCCACGGTTCAGAGATCGTGCTCTCAGACTTCAAAGCCGCCGTTGACGGCATAGAAGGGGCCGAAGCGCTCAAGGCCCTGTCCGAGGCTGACCGGGAATTCGCCAGCCGACACCCGGGCCTTTATTCCTCATTTCTTCCCGCACCAACTGAGGAATCAGACCCAGAGCTGTACACGGCCATGGCCGCTCCTGCGTTTCTCGTCGCCCATGTGATGCTCGACATGGGAATACCCCAAGAGGAAGCGCTCCATCTTGTCCGGGCGCTGCGTGCACTTCTCCACGGCTTTCTCGAGCTGGAAGCGAATCGCGGCTTTGGCATGCCGATTGACATCGACGAGAGCTTCGATCGATCGGTTGACCTGATGATCGAGGCGATCACCGCCGCTGCAGCACGTCACAAATGACGAGTGGCAGCCAAAGGCTGCCACTGGAGGGGTTTGTCACTAGCCCGTGAAGCCGAATCGGCTTCATGAGGGGGACTCAAGTTGGGCTTGGACTAACTAACCCCATTGTGCGTCAAAACCCTCCGTAGTTGGAGAGCAGACCCCATCAAACGTGAACACGCACGTTTGGACTAGTTACTCGCGGAAGTCGTGGTGCGATCGACTGGCGGTTGGACCCGATTGGCCCTGGTATTTCGACCCAAGCTCAGGCGAGCCATAGGGGAACTCAGCGGCGGTCGTCATCTGATAGAAGCTGATCTGACCGATCTTCATCCCCGGATAGATGGCAATCGGGAGGGTCGCCACGTTGGAGAGTTCGAGGGTGATGTGACCCTCGAAACCTGGGTCGATGAAGCCAGCGGTCGAGTGGATGAGCAGACCAAGGCGGCCCAGTGAGGACTTGCCTTCAAGTCGGGCCACCACGTCATCTCCCAGCTTCACCCGTTCCAGTGTTGATCCGAGGACAAACTCACCCGGATGCAGCATGAAGGCCTCATCGCCAACTTCGATCAGCGAGGTGAGGTCTTCCTGGGGGGAGCGAGGGTCGATCTCGGAGTATTTGTGGTTGGCGAAGATCCTGAAGCCGTCCCCAACGCGGAGGTCCACCGAGGAAGGTTGGACGTAAGAGGGCTCGTAGGGGTCGATGACGATCTTGCCGGTATCGACTGCGTCTCTTATTGATCTGTCGCTGTAAATCATTGAAACCCTGGGTATTGCTTGAGAGCGGGTGACGGGAATCGAACCCGCGCTATTGAGCCGTAGGGCAGGGTCTCACGTATGCATCTATTCATGAGAGCGGGTGACGGGAATCGAACCCGCGTCTTGAGCTTGGGAAGCTCACGTTCTGCCATTGAACTACACCCGCAGAAGGCGTGAAGGGTAGTCCCGATCGGCCACATCAGCTAAAGAGCGTGACAGCGCCCCAGACGGTCAGAAGGACTCCAACGACCATAAGAAAAGCCACCCTTCCAGGACGGAATTGGGCCTCTTCGACTCCTTCCGGAGCCTCGCCCTGACGGTGCTTGAACCACGCAAGGCCGTTCCCAATCAGCAGCGCAGCCCCGAGGGCCAGAACCAACTGGGGGAAGAGGTTCTCGAAGTCGAATATGTCCACCACGGACTGCGACGGTAACCCGATCTAGGCTCGAACTGTGAACGAGAGAGCGACCGCCTCGGCTCCGGCTACCAGTGCGAACCTCGGGCCCCTCTTCGACAGCCTGGGCTTGGCTCTTGCGCCGCGTTGTGTGGTGCATGCTGAGCCTGCGTCCGATTGGTCTGTAGACCATGTTGGCGAACACCGCCTGGCGTCCGGTCAGGCTGACGGTGTGATCGCAGCCGCCCAGAAGGCAGTCGGCGACCGGCCACTAAGCCTGGAAGTGGACAACGCTGTGCCCATCGGTCGTGGTCTCGGTTCGTCTGCCGCTTCCTTCGTTGCCGGCGCTGCCGCGGCGCTGCGGGCTGTTGGAGAAGATGCTTCTCCCAATAGGGTCTACCGCATCGCAACTGAGATGGAGGGACATGCCGATCAACCAGCGGCGGCCGTCTACGGGGGACTGGTGTTGGTACCGGCTGAAGGGATGCCGATTCGTCTTCCTTTCCACCCGTCTCTGCGCGTCGTGATTGCTGTTCCCGAAACCACCCAGCCGACTCACGAGGCCAGAGCCGTGTTGCCCGATTCGTACGAAAGGGCTGCCGTCATCCGGAGCGCGGCACGTGCAGCGTCCCTCGCCGCGGGGTTGATCACCGGTGATCCGGATCTCCTTGCCTCCGCTCATGGAGACGAGATCCACGAGGCTCCACGTCAGCACCTCAGTCCTGAAGTCGGGGAGCTGATGGAGATAGCCAGGCGGGCCGGTGCGATTCACACGGCCAGGTCGGGTGCCGGTCCCTCAGTCGTTTCGCTGGCAACTGCCGATGCTTCTGACAACGTTGCGGCCGGATTCAAGAGTTGGGGAGCCCAAGTGATCGAAGGGGTCGAGCCGCGGGGACTGGTCTAGCGAAGGTCGTACCAGAACTGACCGAGAGTGAATCCAGGAGCCACTTCGAGTTGCGTCTCCAGCTCGGCTCCCATCGCCTCGTAGAAGCCAACTGAGCGGGGGTCGGACATGATCAGCATCCGATCGCCCAGATCCCTTGCGTGCGCCACGGCCTCATCCCAGAGAAGTCTCCCGTAGCCCTGTCCAATCAAGTCCGTGTTCAGGAACATCCGGACGAGCTCGACATGACCGTCTCGCAGCCGCAAGTCAAAAAACCCGAGATCTTCACCGTCTGTTCCGAGGATGTAGACGTGATGGCCCTCTGGGCCCTCATCCTGAGCAAGGGTGCTGACCAGGTCCTGATACGCCTCGGGATGGTTGACATCGTGACCCCAGTGACGGGTACCGGCAAGTGTCAGCTCGTTCAGCCACTCACGGTCGCGGGCCTGTGCCCGCCTGAAACTCATTGCTCCATCTGCTTCTGCATCAGTTTCACGAAGAACCACGTCCCGATCGAGAGCAGAACGATCAGCACCAGGGTGATCACTTCTCCGTATGAACCTGGAAGATCGACGGTGGTGAGGTCTTGCCAAGACGGTGCGGGGGTTCCGATGAAGGTCGTGCACCGCGTCAGGAAGTAGCTCGGATCCAATCCGGGGTCGTCGCATGCGGCAGGCATCAACAAGACGAACCCAGCCACAAAGGTCGCGAATGAGGCAAGAAACCGCACTCCCATGTGATCGATTCTTGCAGCCAGAGTTGACCTAAACGTCGGTGTCCGCGACCATAATGGGGTCTTTCCCCCTTCTCAGAGAGGTTTTAGGTATGGGCTCGCTTGTGAAAAAGCGTCGAAAGAAAATGTCGAAGCACAAGTACAGAAAGCGCCTCAAGGCCAACCGCCACAAGCGCAAGAAGTAGTTAGAAAGGCCCCCGTCTCGGGGGTCTTTCTCGTTGTGCGTGAGCAGATAGGCCGCTCAGAGCGGCTCAATTGCGCACGCTCAAACGTCGCGGAGGAAGTCCTCGATCTCGGTCACGAGCCGTTCGCCACTCTCTTCGGCTTCAGCGGCAGCCTCGTGTTCCAGCTCCTCGATGTATTGGCGAAGCTCGTCGTTGGAATCCATGGCCTCGTCAACCGTGTCCCGGAACTGACGCGACCGCATCGTCAGGTCCCCTATGTCGACCGAGACGCCGACTAGCTCTGACGCCTTGACAGTCAATGCTTCAACAGCCGGGGGATAGTCCTGGTTCGACAGATAGTGGGGTACTGCCGCCCACACCGAGATGACCTCGATGCCCGCTTGGCCCAAGGCGTGGTTGAGCACTCCGACGATTCCGGTCGGGCCTTGATATCCAGAGGGCAAGAGACCATGGAGGGCAAGCGAGTCGGGCCGTGTCGAGGAGCCAACCAGCGGCACAGGCAGAGTGTGCGCGACCTGGCCGATGAAGGCCCCGAGGGTCACAGCCCTGGTCACACCCAGACCGGTCAGCGCATCCACCAGCTCGGCTGTGAAGGACTTCCAGCGGTAGTTCGGCTCTTCCCCCAGGAACAGGACAAGGTCTCGTTCGCCACCTTTGATCAGATAGATCTCATTGTCGGGCCAATCGATGCGCCTGGTGCCGCCTTCGTCGACGTGGACCATCGGTCGGCGGACTTGGAAGTCGAAGTGATCATCCGGATCGAACGAAGCGATCAGACGGGCGTCGTACGTATCGAGGAAGGTCCCTGCGGCGAGGCTCGCCGAGTCTCCGGCGTCACCCCAGCCCTCAAAGGCGATGAGCGCAACCGGATCGTTGAGCACAGGACGCTCGAGCCAGTTCAAAGCAGCCACGATTCCAACCTACACACCACTGTCCGATAGTGACATCAGGCGAAGAACGGCTTGAACCTCTTCAAACGAAGAGCATTGAGAACCACCGAAACGGACGAGAAGGCCATCGCTGCGGCGGCAATCGTCGGATTGAGCAGGCCAACAGCCGCAACCGGTATGGCGATCGTGTTGTACGCAAACGCCCAGAAGAGGTTGCCCTTGATAGTCCGCAGGGTGGCGGCGGCAAGGGAGATCGAGACCGGGGCCAGCCGCGGGTCGTCCCTGAGGAGGACGATGTCGCCAGCCTCCACGGCAACTCCGGTGCCTGACCCGACAGCCAGTCCGAGATCGGCCTGAGTCAGGGCCGGAGCGTCGTTGACGCCATCGCCGAAGAATGCGACCACCTTGCCCTTCTCCTGGAGCTGACCGACCTGCTTGGCCTTGGACTCTGGGGTAGCCCCCGCGTAGATGGTGTCGATTCCCACCTGGGCTCCAACTCGTTCAGCAGTCTCCTGGTTGTCACCGGTGACCATTTCCACTTCGACGCCCAGTGTCTTGAGTCGCTGCACGGCTGCTGCTGACTCTGGACGGACTTCGTCTGAGACGCCGATGACGCCTCGCACCTCGCCGTCCCAACCGGCGTAGAAAGCTGTCTGACCTTCACTACGAAACTCTTCCAGATTGAGTCGGTGGTTCTCGATGCCTGTGAGCTCCGCTTCCCGCATCAGCTGCTCGGAGCCGGCGACGACGTGATGACCGTCCACGGTTCCCACTACACCCATTCCTGGCACGGACCGGACGCCGGTTGCGTCGGTGAGGTCGATGCCCGCCTCGTCAGCTGCGAGTCCCACCGCGATTCCAATCGGATGCCCGGAGGCGACCTCCAGCGATCCGACGAGCCTCAAGAATGGACCCTCATCGTGAGATGTCGACCTTGGTGCCATTGCACCGGTGGTCAGGGTTCCCGTCTTGTCGAAGAGGACTGTGTCGATGGTTCCGGCCTGTTCAAAGACTTCCGCCTGCTTGTAGAGGATGCCGAGCTCCGCACCACGTCCGCTTCCAACCATTACGGCGGTCGGGGTAGCCAATCCGAGGGCACAAGGACAGGCAATGATCAACACGGATACACCTATGCGAACGGCGGTGTTGAGCTCGCCGCTCTGGAACAGCCAGAAACCAAAGACTCCGAGGGTCAGCAGCAGAACGGCCTGAACGAAGCGACCTGAATAGACATCGGCGAGTCGCTGGATCGGTGCCTTGGTTCCCTGCGCCTCTTCGACCATGCGGATGATGGAGGACAGGGTTGTCTCGGATCCGACTGCGGTAGCCACCATGACCAACTGACCGCCTTGGTTGATCGTGGCTCCGATGACGTCATCACCTGCGTCCTTGGGCACGGGACGTGATTCACCGGTGAGCATCGACTCATCCACAGTGGAGACTCCCGATTCGACCTTCCCGTCAGTGGGGATTCGCTCGCCTGGTCTCACCACCAGCCGGTCGCCCGGGACGATGTGATCGATTGACACCTTCCGTTCCCCGGATTCGGAAAGGAGCGTGGCCTCAGTGGCACCCAGCTCGAGCAGCCGGTGGACCGCAGATGAGGCTCGACCCTTTGCTCGGGCTTCGAAGACCTTTCCGAGGGTGATGAGGGTGATGATCATTCCGGCCGTTTCGAAGAACACGGCTGGCTGGGAGAACATGAAGAACACGCTGTAGAAGTAGGCCGCAAGTGAGCCGATCGAGATCAGCGTGTCCATGTTGGCGGACAGGTTCTTGGCCTGTTTCCAGGCGTGTGAGTGGTATTGCCACCCTGACCAGAAGACGACCGGGGTGATGAGCGCTCCCTGGACTATGGAGTTCCAGAGGGCGTGAGGGCCGAACAGGTGGAGGATCATCGCGGGAGCCGTGAACGCAGCGGCGATCCAGAATCGTTTCTTCTGGATGCTCTCCTCTTCGGAGTACATCTCGACAACGTCCCGAGGTCCGTCCTCGTGATCGTGTATCTCCAGGCCGTACCCGATCTTGTCGACAGCAGCGATCAACCGATCGGCATCGACATCCGCGGCGACTTGGACCGAGGCAGAAGCGCCAGCCAGGTTGACTGATGCCGATTCGACGCCGTCCTGCTTTCCGAGGACACGTTCAATCCTGACCGCGCATGTCGCGCAGGTCATTCCCTCAACGTCGAAGAGGACTGTTTCGGTCTTACTCTGCGACGGCGTAGCCCTGCTCCTCGATGGTCTCTTTGATCGCGTCGAGCGACACGACCTCTTCGTCGAATGTCACATCGACACTGGTGTCAGGGATCGATACCTCAACTCGTGACACTCCCTGAAGGTCGCCGACGGCACCTTCAATCGATGTTTTGCAGTGGTCGCAATGGACCTCTGGCACTTGAAGCAATCTGTCTGTCATTGGTTTCCTTTCGGGATTGTCTGGCATCGGTTCGGGTCGTCACACTTGGCGGGGTCGAGCGATTCGGCACGGTCGATGAGGTCGGTAAGACGATTCTTGGTTCTGACCAACTCGCTCATCTGGCGCTCGACGTCATTGAGATGGGCTTTTAGGCTCCCAATGACGTGGTTGCAGGTCGAGTCCCCGCCGTCACGCAGATCGAGAATCATCTGGATCTCGAGCAGCGAGAGACCGGCACTCTGCGCGTCCTGGACAAACCGAATCCGGTCGGCAGACCCTTCCCGATATGTCCGATACCCGTTGGCAGCCCTCTCGGGCTCAGGCAGGACTCCGATCTGTTCGTAGTAGCGGATCGCCTTGGTGGAGACGCCGGTTCGCTCGGCCAGTTGCCCAATCTTCATGGCTTGAGTGTATCACAGAAACCTTCCAGCCAACTAGAAGGTTCTATTGCCAATAGACCACTTCTGTGTCAGAAAACGCACCCTATGTGTGTGGAAACTGACACAGAAACGAGAAGGCCGAGACCATACAGAAGACCGGCTCCTCGCAGAATGGGCTAGGTAGAGGGTGCGGGTGCAATCCAATGGTCGCTTTCAGTTGCCTCAGGCGCGAGCACGACCTTCGGATCCGTGAACTGGACGCTGCGGCGGCCGTTGAATGAGAGTTGCACATCGGCTTTCACCGAAACGCCGAGATCACTGGCTATGAGCTCGGCTGTTCTTCGGATCATGTCTGGATTGGTGCTCATCACCGCAACTTGGCGGTCGGTGAGATAGCCGGGAGGGCCTACCACCCAGGAGGTTCCGTTGTCGTCGGTGACGATGAAGTCTGCCGATCCGGCCTTCTCATTGAGCATCACGTGCCATGAGAAGAGGTAGCCGTCACCGTTCCAATGAACGTCACCCGGCAAGGTGAAGTGCCGTAGGGGGATGGCGATCATCAGAACCACATAGAGAGCAACTAGAGCCACTCCGACTTTCGAAGTGGAGCCTGTCTGAGCTGTCTGAGCTGGCTGAGGCCGTCTGGCCTTTGCCCTGAGCGGCCAGTCCGGCTCGAAGAAGATGAGGGCCCCAACACCCATGACCAAAGGGAACACTCCAATTGACGGGAAGAGGAGCCACGTGGTCGAGTGGAAGCCGACAAGAGCCAGGTATGCGGGCAGTCTGGTTCTCTTGTTCAGGAGCCAACCGACGATCGTCAGGTCGAACAAAGCTCCAGCCCAGGACAGCACGAACGCTGTTGCAGGAACTGCCAGCAGGGGCCCTACCAACCAGAGGTCACTTCTTGCCGGCAGCCACGTCGCCAGCGGTTCCGCGCGGAACAGCCAGTCGGAGTTGAGTTTTGCGACGCCTGCAAAGAGATAGACCATCCCAACCTGGAAACGGAGAAGCCATACGATCCACTCGGAGATATGGCGGCTCGGTGTCACTCGGCCTCTTCGGGAGTCGACCGACCACATGCCGCTCAAAGGGACGAATGCCAACACGACTGCGGTGAGGAATATCCAGTAGTAGTGGTTCAGATAGTTCGTCCGGTCGATCAACTCCACATATGCAAAGCCGACAGCGAAGAACGCTGCCGACAGCCGCTGGCGATAGCCGAGAGCCATGGCGGCCGCAGTCAATGCCAACGCGGCAAAGAGGGCATACATGAGTGGAGGGGGCAAGGCTTGGACCCATGTGAAGCCTGGATACTTGAAGTGGTGGACCGGGTCGAGGAGAAGCGAGTCGATCCAGCCGTGGGCGAAGAATCGAACGATCAGAACCAGCGCTACAAGCCCGAATGCGATGCGAAAGACGGCCGAAGAGGCGGCGCTCACAGGCCGGGTGGGAGTCAACCGGTATCCCCGTCAGAGTCGGAGAATCCGAGGGTTATGTCGAGGAGCGACACCACATCCGCTTCCAGCAACGACCTGAGCTCGCTGATGACCTCCAGGTAGGCATCAATCTGGGTCGGCGTTGTCTCAGCGACCTCCTGCAGCGGCATCGAGAACGCCGACATCCGGTCCTGAGCCTCAGCAAGTAGTCCATCTATGTCGGTGGCGACGGACGCGTCGCGAGACTCGATAAGAGCCAGGAGCCCCGACTCCCCGCCTGCCTTGAGAACCGTTTCGATGGCCGCCAGCTCAGCTAGATACCGGCCAGATCCGAATCCGAGAGCCCCCTCTGGAATGGCGTCGACGTTTGCTTCTTGAGACGTCGACCCCGTTGCTGCCCCCAGTTCAAACAGTTGCTGTTCCTTGAGCGTCTCGACGAATGCTCCCACGACGTCCCCCAGAGCTTCGGGGCTAGTCATGTCGGCGGTGAAGGCATCGATGAACGGGGCAGCCCCTTCGAATGACTCCAACCAGGCGGACCTGAGTTCCATAGTGGCGGACGTCGCCACTTCAGCGGCGGCAGCCGCGTACTCGCATTCAGCAGCGATGTCGAAGAGGACGTATTCGATGGAGCCCAGGCCCCTTCTCGTCGACGAGGAGCGGTTCTCCAGATAGTCGGCGTCGACAATCTCGTCTGAGGCGAGTAGGTCGTCGATACCGGTCGGGCTTATCGGCTGGTAGTCGACCATCGACGTCGTTCGCGCCATGGAGGCGGGCCCGAATGGAGCAGTTGCGTTCACCGCCTCATAAGCCGTCGCTGCGGAGCGCCAGGCGTTGGCGATGCCGTCTAGATCACCACCGGGGCAACCGGACTCGATGGCCGTTTGCAGAGCAGTCACCTCGTCAGCTGCCGTTTCGATGAGCGGGATCAACCCTTCGCTCGCGATGTTCTCGACCACGAGACTCTGATCTGGACCGGTCGAGCATGATGAGAGAAGCAGTGCCAGGGCGGGCACTACCAGCAGGACCCGGCTCACAACGACTCCAGGAAATCGATCAGCTCATCTCGCTGCTCTTCGGATAGCGCTTTGTAGCCCTCACGCGCCGATTCGGCTTCACCACCGTGCCAAAGGATCGCTTCCTCGAGCGAGCGTGCTCGTCCGTCGTGCAAAAAACGGGCGTTGCTATTGACCACCTCACTCAGCCCGATGCCCCAGAGGGGAGGCGTTCGCCACTCCGAACCCGACGCTTCGCCGTCGGGCCTGCCGTCGGCCAGGTCTGGTCCCATGTCGTGAAGCAGCAGATCGGTGAAGGGAAAGATGACCTGGTTTGCAAGCGCTGCGATGGGATCGTCGCCTGTGCGCTGCATCGGTGTGTGACAGGAAGCGCATCCAAGTGAATCAAAGTGATCGGCCCCGTCTCTTACGGATTGGCTATCGAGGTTTCGCCGAGCCGGCACCGCCAGCGTCTCGTTGTAGAAGACCACGAATGCGAGGAGGTCGTCGGAGATCTCTGGAGTACCTCCATTTGGTGCGGCCAGGCAATCGAGCTGAACGAGAGTGCATGTCTCGTCGGGGTGGAGACTCGAAGTGATGCCGATGTCGCCGACGAACGCTCCGGCCACTTGTTCTTCGACGGTGGCGACATTTGCTTTCCATCCGAAGCGCCCCAGACGCTGTTCAGGTGAAGCTGGCCCGAATACGAAATTCGGGCGCCCTGAGATGCCATCACCATCGCTGTCCTCAGGGTCGGCAGCGGCGACGATGTCTTCTTCTGGGATCGCTTCCAGCAGACCGGCGCCAAATACCGGTGGGGCAAGGCGGGGTGAGGTCTGCACATCCACAACCAATGGTCCATAGGAGAGATCATCGAACTCGTGAACCGGCCGACGCAACACGTATTCAGTGCCGTCATCGAAAGTCCCGACTTCCTCCACATAAATCGTCCGCACCGTCGCCTCGGCTGGCACACCGAGGATCGATCGATCCTGGAGCTGGCCGCCGTACGTCGGGTCTGGGTCGCCTTCAGGTGTGCTCAGACGGAAGAGAAGACCAAGGCCGTCGTCTGGTGTGCCACGACCATCCCGGAGGTGACAAGAGGAGCATGCCTGGGCGTTGAACAGTGGACCCAATCCGTCCCTGGCGTCGGTTGACGCTGGGGCGGTGACCCAATTCTGGGTGAAGAAGCTGTCGCCTACCTCGAAGGCTCTCCGTTGCTCATCGGTGAGGTTCCGCGCCGAGTTCCCGAAAGCGTTGCGGTCCGCAGCGGCGGTGGTTCCTTCGCCCCCACTCGCCTCAACCAATAGGTCGGAGCCTCGTGGCCAGACCAGGAAGGCGGCGCCAGCCACGACGAAGACGAGCCCGGCTACAAGCCAGGCTCGTCCCTTCATTGGAGTAGGTGTCGACTCAGCCAATTCAGCTCAGGTTTACCTCGACTTCGAGCAAGTCGGCGGCTGCGACGATGGTGTCCGTCTGAGCTTCGAGGTCGAGAATCGTGTCGAAAATGGCCATGCGCCCTGGATCCGCGTCGCTGACCCCCTCGACGAGGTGCTGGTCGAACGGAGCCGGGATGTCCTCGGCGGCGGCGACGCTGGTGGCGATTTCATCTCTCAGTTGGTCAGCCAGCTCCTGATCCTCGGCGGCGACTAGGTCGTAGATACCGGTTCCACTGAAGCTTCCCACCTCGCCGAGGTAGACGATTTGGATTCCCAGTGCATTGCCGACGATGTCAGCCGTTGTGTTGTCCGAGAAACAGGAGTGCTCGTCCTCCTGTGAACGTGCCTCGTAAGCAACGTTCATGCGCTCGCCGGCGAGTTCACCGCGGCTCAATTCACCCATACCGGTCATGATCAGCCCGATGGCCTCATTGGCCGGAAGCGCTACGAACTCGGCGCGGTAGTTGTCGCTGTCTGGCGCCCATGCGTCGACCATCTGGCTCAAGTGATCGAGCAGAAGGTCTGATGCTACTGCGAGGTAGGTGCCTCGCCGGTCAGCATTGTCGGCAGTCGTGTAGTCCTCGAAAGACCTGTCACCGGGACCGTCTAGGGAGAGGTCCTGGCCCCAGAGGAGGAATTCGATGGCGTGCCACCCGGTCGAGATGTTGGCTTCCCCGTCCTTCTCGTTGAGCGACACCAGGAGGTCGGCATCGATCGTCGGGAACTCGTCGGGCATGTTGACGATTCCCGCATCCGGAGCCCCGTCGACGTAGTCGATGTATGCCTCGTCGAGCGGCCAGGCATTGACCAGACCTTCAACACCCGTGTCGTCGTTATCAATTGGTCCGCCGTAGAAGCGGAAGACTTCGGTTGGGCCGTAGTCATCTCGAGCTTCGAGCCAGGCGGACTTCGCTGCATCGAGAGTGTCAGCCGAGGGTGCTGCCAGGAATGCGTCAATTGCTTGGTCCATGTCGATTGCAGAATCCAGGCTCAGGCTGTAGGCCTCGTGTACGAGGGCTGCGTAGTCCTCTACTGCCTCTGTCCGTAGGTCGTCCGATACCCCACTCGAACACGCGGCCAGCGCCATCGCGGCCACCGCCAATCCGAGAATCATTCGTGTCTTCACTCGATACCTTTCAAGGTCGTTAGGTACCGAACGATATTTGCACTACGGCCATAGTGCAAATATTTGTTTTCCCAGCTATCACCTGGAGATTCCGACATTGTGTCGGGAACGTTCCGACTCGCTGTCGACCGTGCGACAAGGCATGGTCGACTCATGACAAGAATGCAACAGCGCATCCTTCTCCTCACCGTGGCAGCTTTGCTAGTGGCCGCCTGCGGTTCGGGGACAGGGACTTCCGAAGAGTCGACGACCACCACCAGCAGTGTGGAAACGACTACCACCCAACAGCCGCCCGCCACCACAACAACGTTGGCTGCGACATCCACAACGGAGGCTCAAGCTGCTGGCTACGTGTCGGGAGCTGATGCCGACGCAGACGCTATTGCCAACGCTTACGACGTTGCATTCGACTCTTCGACGAGCTTCGAGGACAAGAGCTTGTATATCGAGGATCCGGAAGGACTCGAGGAGACAGTTGCTACGTACGCCGCAACCGGAGACTCGGTTGGCGGGGTGAGCGTTTCGATCCAGTCGATCACTGTCAACGGGAGCGAAGCTGACGTTGTCTACACGCTCCAGTTCTCGGGCAATCCAACCTATCCGGGCCAAACCGGCACGGCCATCATGACCGACAACGGGTGGGTCCTGTCTCGACAGATGTTCTGTGGCGTCATGGCTTCGGCGAGATCAGCTTGCCCATCTGGCTGAAACGCTGCTGCGTCCTACTCCTCCTTACAGCGATCGTCGCCTCCTGCGGGGGTGCCTCGCAGAGTGAGGGGTCCGTCGACGCGAGTCGCATAGTGACTCTCTCCGGGGACCTCACTGAGATCGTGTATGAGATCGGAGCAGGTGACAGCGTCGTGGGAGTCGATGTGACAACAGTCGCTCCGCAAAGCGCCCTCGAGTTGCCGATCGTTGGTGTCGGGAGATTCATCACGGCTGAAGGAGTGCTTTCTGTTGAGCCAACACTTGTGCTGGGAGACACCCAGTCCGCTCCGGCCGATGCGTTGACATTGATCGAGCAAGCTGGTGCCCATGTTGAGCTGCTCGAAGTCGCGGTGACGTTCGATCAGCTCTACACCAAAATCGAGGCCGTCGGTGAGGTGCTCGATCGCGAATCGGCAGCGGCGGGACTCGTAGACAGGCTTCGCACCGAGGTGGAGGAGGTCACATCGGATGTCGAGCCGTCGGGCACAAGAGTGGCCTACGTCTATACGAGAGGCCCGGACGTGATGCTGCTGTTCGGCGACGGCATGTCGACTCAGCCGTTGATAGAGGCAGCCGGAGCGATCGATGCCGGGTCGGACAGTGGTGCAGTGGATAGTGCTCCGGTGTCCACCGAAGGCATGATCGCCGCAGCGCCCGACGTCATCATTGTTCCGGAGGAGGGCCTTTCGATATTCGGGGGAGTGGAGGATTTCGTGGATCACCCGGCTATTCGGGAGACCCCTGCCGGTCGAAGTGGTGCCATCCTCGTCTATCCGGAAGGTGACTTTCTGACCTTTGGCCCGCGTACGCCGGATTCGTTGGCAGCGCTTATCGAGGACCTGCGCGAGTTGTCGGGGTGAGAGTTGGTGTGGTGCTCGTCTCCGTTGGCCTCGCTGCAGCCACGGTGCTCGCACTCTTCGTCGGGGCCGCAGGTCTCACTCCACTGGAAGTGTGGGAGGGATTGATCGGGACCGATCAATCCTCGGCCGGCGTGGTCAGAAACATCCGACTGCCTCGCATCCTGGCTGCTTTGCTGGCGGGGGGCGGTTTGGCAGCGGCAGGAGTGGGGCTACAAGCGGCCTTTCGCAACGAGATGGCTGACCCCTTCCTGTTGGGTGGTGCTTCTGCCGCCGGATTGGGAGTGGGCTTGGCGGGTCTCTTGGGGTGGTCGTCAGGATCTCTGTTTGCAGCGGTTCTCGCTGGGGGCTTTGCGATTGTCTGGGCGATTCTCCTCGGTCGAGTTCGCGACGAGAGCGAGAGTGCCTCGGGATTTGTGCTTTTGGGTCTGGGCATGACCTTCGCTCTTCTTGGTTGGACGCTCGCATTGATCTTCGCTTTCCAGAGTCCTCGGCTTCCGACCTTCACCTATTTCGTCTTCGGTGGACTGAGTGCGACAGGCTGGGCTCAGATAGCGGTGGCTCTTCCGTTACTAGTTGTCGGAGCGGTTGGACTTTCTCGCCGAGCGCGAGCCTTGGATGTGCTTGCCACTGGAGATCGTCATGCCAAAGGTCTTGGTGTGGATCCAAAGTGGATTCGTAGGCGGGTGCTCTTGGCGGCAGCCCTCGCCACGGCCGGCTCAGTCCTTTTGGCTGGTGTGGTCGGATTCGTGGCCTTGTTGGCGGCTCCGGTCGGACGCAAACTCGTCGGCCCCGACTTTCGGCGGCTACTGCCCGTCGCCATCCTCGTGGGGGCCGGGATTGTCCTCTTGGCCGACACGGGCGTTCGATCTCTACCGATCCCTGTCGAAGTGCCTATCGGGGTAGTGACCGCCGCTGTCGGAGGTCCGCTCCTCGTTGTGATGGCTCTCGGGAGGAGACAGCTTTGATCTCCTTCGACGGTGTTCGACACGAGATAGATTCGAGCGAGGTTCTGCGCATCCCTTCACTCACCTTCAAAGGTGGACAGTTCGCAGCTGTCGTCGGGCCAAATGGTGCCGGGAAGTCGACTCTCCTGGGTCTTGGTGCCGGCATCGACAAACCGACTGAGGGCACGGTGCTGATGAATGGCGTAGACGTCCGGTCAAAAACCCTCTCTCAAATGAGTGACGAGCGTGCCTATCTCGATCCGTCACCTCCAATCAACCTCAGATTCACCGTTGAAGACGTAGTACGTATGAGTCTCGGCGCGCGCCTGTCGGCTGGGGATTCGGACGAGAAGATGCTTGAAGCTCTGGCACTGATGGACCTACTCCCGTTCCGAAGTCGACCGCTGCGCAGCCTGTCGACCGGGGAAGCAAGACGTTCTTACGTGGCCTCCGTATTGGCGAAGGACCTGCCGATCTGGCTCTTGGACGAACCGGTCTCCGGTCTGGACGTCGCTCACGCTGAGAGGGCGCACGTGGCTATGGCAAATGCCGCTGAGTCCGGGAGAACCGTGGTCGCAGTCCTCCACGATCTGAACAGCGCCATACGACATGCCTCTCGGCTTCTGATTGTCAGCGAAGGTCGCGTGGTGGCGGATGGCCCACCAGCACAGGTAGTCACAGCCGAGCTCCTGACCGATGTGTACGGATATCCCATGAGAGTGAGCTCCCACCCCGATGGGGACTATCCGCTGGTGACCCCAGGCTGACATCCATCCCCCGCCAACAGACCACTTCTGTGTCAGAAAACCCACCCTATGTGTACGGAAACTGACACAGAAACGAGAAAGGGACCCCTTAGCGGGGTCCTTTCCTCAAACTTGGGTGTCGAGGGTTGGTTTATTCCTCGCCGTCGACGATCTTTCCCCGGACACGCGGGAAGCGGATTGGAGCGTGGGAGTGGCAGTACTCGGCCTTGTTGTACTGGCTGAGCTTGGTGTCACAACCCTTTTTTACACACACCCGGCCCGTAGCGAATCGCTTCGACGGACGGGTCATGCCTTTGATGGCTGCTCCTCTTACTGAATCTGACATGTTGTGGCCCTCCTGGTTGGGCCGGCACTTCTTTGCCGTTTATCGGTTGTTCAGGCGGGTTTCCTGAACCGGCCAAGGTCTCTCAACCTTGTACGTACACTCAAATAGTGCGTGCCGGGACGCTAATCGGGGGTAAACCTCCCGTGGGTATCGGTGATAAGACGTCAGGAACCCTTTGTGAGGTTCCCTCCAGAACCGCTCATTCGGTCCCGGAAATACCCAGCTTGGCTAAGAACGCCTCATTCGAGG
The DNA here is from genome assembly GCA_028284765.1 of Acidimicrobiia bacterium. Classification (GTDB taxonomy): domain Bacteria; phylum Actinomycetota; class Acidimicrobiia; order Spongiisociales; family ZC4RG35; genus JANQRA01. The sequence continues at coordinate 74,314 of JANQRA010000016.1, read as the reverse complement.
GTTCTCTTCCCAAGAAGTTTACAAGCATGTCGTCTGCGTCCAAACTGCCACCCCGCTCCAGGATCTCTTTGCGGTACAACATGCCCACTTCAGGGTTGGTGTTCCCCATCTCCTCGAATTTCGAATACATGTCGGCGCCGAACACCTCCGACCACATGTACCCGTAGTAGGCCGAGTCATATCCACCCATGAGGTGACCAAATGACGCCAGCGTGAACGTTCCCTCATGGAGTGGGAGCAGGCCGATCTCGAACCCCTTGTCGTGAATTGCCTGGAGGTCTCGATCCGGACCGCTGTGCATCTCTTGGTCCCACCAGCCGTACGTCATCTGACCGAGATAGAAGCGACCCTTGTTCAGATCCCGAGCGGCAATCATCTGGTCGACGAGTTCCCCAGGGATGGGCTCTCCGGTCTCATAGTGACGGGCGAAACGTCGCAGGACGTTCGCGTCCCAAGTCCAGTTCTCCATGATCTGGCTTGGCGCCTCGACGAAGTCCCTTTCCGTGTTGGTGCCCGAGAATGCTGCCAGCTCGGTGCGCCCCAGGTTCTGGTGCAAAACGTGACCGAACTCGTGGAAGAACGTTTCAACTTCGGAGTGCTGAAGTAGCGAAGGAGCATCAGCAGTGGGTTTCGTGAAGTTGCAGACCATGGCGCACACCGGATTCTGATAAGTGCCGTCCTCGAGACGTCGACTGGGGATCAACGGGAACTCGGCGGCATGGCCGAACTTGCCCTCTCGGGGGAACAGATCGAGGTAGAACCGCGAGATCTCCTCACCTGTCTCCGCGTCGTCTATCGCGAAGAAGCGCACATCCTCGTGCCAGGCGTCGAAGTCATCGAGCTCCCGGTACGTGATGCCGAACATCTCCGAAGTCAGGTCGAACATCCCATCCAAGACACCATCCAGCGGCAGGTACTTCGCCACCTCAAAGTTGTCTACGCCGTAGTCGGTCTTGCGCTGTTGGGTGTCGTAGTAGGCGAAGTCCCAGCCCTGCAGCTGGGTGTCTCCAGTATCCGCCTCGAGAAGCTTCGTCATGGCCGCTATTTCCTCAGTGGCGCGTTCGGTCAATCCCGGTCGGACGCCGGCGTAGAACTCCTTAACGCGCTTGGGCCCTCCGGCCATCCTGTCCTGCAGTCGATAGTCAGACCATGACTGCATCCCGAAGGCTTCGGCGATCTCCTGCCTGATGGCGACCGCCTCCTCGAGCAGGGGAGTGTTTGCCTCAACAGCAGCTGTGCTGTTCTTGAATCGAAGCTCTTCCCGGAGGTCCCGTCGGGGGGAGTTCTCGAGGAAAGGGATCATCTCGGGGTAGTCCAGACTCACCTTGTACTTGCCCGTCTCCTCGTCGATGCTGAGTGAGTCGATCCACGCGTCTGGCATCCCTTCGAGATCGTCCCGGGTCACGAGAAGGCCGTCTTCCCACTCGTCGATGTTCTGTTGGAATTGGACTTCCAGCTCGTTCAGCCTGAGGGTCTTCTCCTTGACGAAGTCTTTGGTTTCGGAGTCGAGCTCGTGTCCGGCGTTGCGCAGGTCACGCAGAGTCTTCTCCAGATATCTGGCCTCTTCCGCAGACAGTCCTGCTGCCTCGTCCGTCGACGAGTAGTTCTTCACAGCTGCGTACAGGTCATCCCGGAAGACCATCTCTGATGCCCACTTCTGCCGCTTTTCCTCGGCGAGCTTGGCTGCGGTTCGCACCTCTTTGTCGGGATGCACGTAGCCCATGAAGCAGAACTCGTAGTTCGCAAAGCCGAGGATGTCGTTGATCTTGTCCAGCGGACGCATGGTGTTCGAGAAGCTGCGCTCGCCCTCGACTGATATGAGTTCGGTGAGAACGGACTCAGCTTCTTCGAGACGTGTTGAGATTCCGGTTTCGATGGATTCGGGGGTCAGTTCACTGAAAGACATAGACGAGAAAGGGTACAACCAGTCTCGATCGATCTCGCATGCGGCGATATGTTCAACGTATGTGGTCGCTCTCAGCCGACGTTCATCATCTCAACCATGGATCGTTTGGAGCTGTGCCCGTTGCCGTCCAGGAGAGCCAGGCCGAATGGCGTAGGCGATGGGAGGCAAACCCGACTGGCTTCGTCTATCAGGAGCTCAATCCAGGGCTAGAGCGAGCGCGAGATGCTGTGGCTGGGTTCGTCGGGGCCGACCGGAAGGGCGTTGCCTTCGTGCGCAACGCCAGCCAAGGAGTTGCCGCAGTGTCCCGGTCGATCGAGCCGATGCTCAGCCCTGGTGACCAGATTCTCACTACGAGTCATCACTACAACGCCGTCAACCAAACCCTGGGGTACTCGGCTCGAGCTCATGGCGCCGAAGTGGTCGAGGTCGACATCCCGTTCCCGATCGACTCTCCGGAGACGGTGCTGGAACGCGTTTTAGATGGCGTGGCGAACAAGACGCGCCTCGCAGTCATTGATCACATCACGTCTCCCACCGGACTTGTGTTCCCAGTTGAAGACATCGTGCGTGAATTGGAGCCAGACATCCCGGTCCTGGTCGATGGTGCCCACGGTCCGGGCCAGGTTCCTCTAGATCTCGATGGTTTGGGCGCCAGTTGGTACACCGGCAATCTCCACAAATGGGTGTGCTCACCAAAGGGTGCGGGCTTTCTGTACACGAGGAGCGATCGGATCGACCAAACAGTGCCCACTGTCGTATCTCACGCCTGGAACACGCCTCTCGTCGACGGTGCCAGTCGCTATCTCGGTCTGTTCGACTGGACCGGGACCGACGACTTCACACCCTGGCTGACGATCCCTGATGCAATCGAGACGGTTGGCTCCGCGGAGGCAGGTGGTTGGGAGGCCGTCATGAAACGCAATCGAGAGCTCGCTCTTGCGGCGAGAGATGTGGTGTGCAACAAGGTTGGACTCGAGCCGGCGGCCCCAAACGAAATGGTCGGGTCGATGGCGGGGATTCAGTTGCCCGACTACGACGGGCCCGATCCTGGTGGTCTTCTCTCTCCGCTGAACCAGGAGCTCATCGACGATGGGTTCGAATCGATGGTGATGCTCTGGCGCCGCTATCCGAAGCAGGTGGTTCGGCTTTCGGCCCACCTCTACAACGAGGTGTACGAGTACGAACTATTGGCAGATCGCATCTCATCGCTCATGCCACGGGCGTAGGCTCACTTCCGATGACTGGATTCTCCTCACTCCCCGAAGGGGCCGACGACCTCGTCGAGCGCACAATGCCCGCCGGCGCAGACAACTACAACAAGTCAGGGCGGCTGAAGAAGAGCTACTACGAGGCTGAGCTGGCACGGATGCAAGAAGAGCTGGTCAAACTCCAATACTGGGTCCAGGAGAAGGGCCTGAGGGCGGCGGTCATTTTCGAAGGACGGGGATCAGCCGGCAAAGGGGGCGTCATCAAGCGGATCACCGAGCGGTCCAGTCCCCGAATTGTCAAAGTTGTTGCTCTGCCTAAGCCGACTGAGCGGGAGCAGTCGCAGTGGTACTTCCAGAGATATGTCGAGAATCTGCCCGCTGCTGGCGAGATAGTCATGTTTGATCGGAGTTGGTACAACCGTTCCAACGTCGAGTGGGTGATGGGCTTCTGCACGGAGCAGCAGCATCAAGAATTCCTGCGGAGCTGTCCAGAGTTCGAGCGCATGCTTGTTCGATCCGGCATCAAGGTCCTGAAGTACTGGTTCTCGGTCAGCTGGGAAGAGCAGCGCCGAAGGTTCGAGTCCCGGAACGAGGAACCACTCAAGAGGTGGAAGCTGTCCGAGATGGACCTGGAGGAGCACCGGCTCTACGTGAGGTACTCCATGGCCAAGGACACCACCTTCCAGTACACCGACATCAAACAAGCTCCCTGGTACGTGGTGCCGTCGGACGACAAGAGAAGCGCTCGGCTCAACTGCATCAGCCATCTGCTGTCGCAGTTCGAATACAAAGACGTGGTTCCGGACCCGGTTCAGCTACCGGATCGGGAGGACATCCCCTATGTCCGTCCGCCCATGAACGAGCAGACCTTCATCCCACAGCGCTACTAGCTGGCGCAATCAACGCAGAGGCTCGTCGACGGCCGGGCTTCCAGCCTCGTTTCCCCGATTGGACCGCTGCACTTGTCGCATGTGCCGTAGGTCCCCTCGTCGAGCTTCTCGAGGGCTCGATTGATCTCCGTGATCGATGTCGAAATGGAACGTGCGGTCGCCGTGGTGGCCAGCCGTTCCACGGCTTCCGTGGTGCCATCTCCGACCCGCTTGCCAAACCCCACGGACGCTCCCTCCTCCGGAGGTGCGGTGAGCCTCATCAACTCCGCTTGAAGCTCCTCCAGCCTTCGCTCCAGAGATTCCCGGACGGAGTTCACTTCTCGGGTGGTGCGAACAGAGCCTCGGCTTGTTCCCGGGTAAGGGCCTGGCCCGGGCCGATGCCGTGTCGGTCGACAGCGGCGTTGATACCCGTATCCGGGTCGGGCAGCTCGACCGGAGAGTCGCTGCCTCCTAGAAGGGTGACTCCAGCCTCCATGAGTGCCTTGAACGGATAGGCGCGTGACATCCGCTCGTCTCCAAGCCGTTTGTGGAGCCAGGACTCCTCTGAAGCGAGAAAGGCAGGCTGGATGCTGGCTGTGACACCGAGCTCTGCCATACGCCCGATGGTCGCATCAGTGAGGATCGAGGCATGTTCCACCCGGAGATTCCCGGGGTCTGCACCCTCCCTGATCAGCTCTTCATGGACGTCGAGAACGAGGTCGTTGGCGCGATCGCCGATCGCATGAATCGCCACCTGTCCGCCTAGTTCGGTTGCCGTTCTGCCCATCTCGACCAGATGGCTGTGATCGAATCGCTCCATGCCCCTGGTCTCGGGCTTGTCGGTGAAAGGCTCGTACATGGCCGCCGTGTGACCTCCGAGGCTTCCGTCGGTGAAGTCTTTGTAGCCAATCCATCGCAAAGGGCCCTGCGCCTTATCGAGTCGGTCCTTGGCGGATACGAGGTCAGCTGGCTCGGACCCGATGATGAGGCAGTCGACGTCGACTGGGAGATCAGGGCCGATCCGGATCAAGGTTCCGATCTCATCTTCCACCCCACACCAGACGGAGCTTCCGGCCGAGACCATGGCCGTGATGGACCCGATACCCATGCGACGGAGCGTGGCCAAGGCAGAGATCACTTCCAGGTCGGTCGGGGGCGTCACACGAGCCTCAACAGCCTGGGTGACAGGGGTGACTGCGGTCTCTCTAAGAATCCCGTTTGGCATCCCGGACAGGTCACGATCGAATGCGCCGCCGTCGGGGTCGGGTGTGTCGCTGTCGATCCCAGCGAGCCTCAATGCAGCACTGTTGGCAACTGCGATGTGCCCGCAGTACCGGTATAGAAGCACGGGTCGATCGGAGATCACATCGTCGATGTCCGAAGCGGTTGGAAGACGTAGTTCCTTGAGGCCTTCGTCGTTGAGCCTGAGACCAACGATCGGTCCCTCACGGGTCTCACCGTGGGCCGCGACGGCCGCAAGCATCGAATCCATGTCGGGCTGATCCATCAACGTGAGACCGTTTACGACTTCGGCATATCCGAACGGGTGGATGTGATGGTCGTGGTACATCATCTCAGGTGATCAGGCATCGTCTTCGACACAATCGAACGTAGCTCCTCGTGGACCTTTCCATTGCTGGCGACGTGCGCTCGCGAGCGGAGCTGGTTCTCTTCACCCGACTCGTTCGTGAACGACCCTCCCGCCTCGGAGATCAGGAGGGACCCGGCAGCGATATCCCAGGGCTGTACACCCTGTGATCCACCGTGCTCCCAGTACGCGTCGTAGCGGCCACTTGCCACCCACGCGAGATCGAGTGCGGCAGCGCCAAGCCGTCGGGTGCCCTGGCTGGCCATCATGACTTCCTCGACCACCCTCAAGTAGGCGCTTGCGTGCTCTCGCCTGTCGTACGGAAATCCAGTGCACACCAGAGAGTGCTCGAGAGTGGCTGTCTCCGAAACGTGGATGGGCTCGCCGTTCATCTTGGCCCCGCCACCCTTCACTGCAACGTACTCATCGTTGCGAGCCACGTCGACGATGACACCGATCAATGGCGAACCGCTATCCCAGAGGGCCACCGACACTGCGACCTGGGGTACTCGATGCACGTAATTGACGGTCCCGTCGAGGGGGTCGATGATCCAGACCCGTCCCTGATCCCAGTCGGAACCACCTTCTTCTTCTCCGAGAATCCCGTCGGTCGGAAAGTGACTGGAAATCACGCTTCGAATCGCTCGTTCGGCGTCCCGATCTACCTGAGTGACGGGGTCGACTGCGCTCTTGAGTTCAGTTTCGAGGGTTTGGAAGAAGCCGGTCTGGACGATGTCCGCACCGGCTCTGGCGGCACGGACCGCAACCCAGACATCACCTTCCCACATGGATTGAGACTCTATTGGGCTTACGCTTCCACCGTGACCAGCTCTCGGCCCGCCATGTTCCTCGCGCTCGTCGGGGCCGTTGTGTCGGTTCTGGCATTCCCGCCCTTCGGTCCCGGAATCCTGATCATCCCGGGTATCACCCTTTTCTTCATTGCCCTGCGTGGGTTGGAAACCGGCCGCCAGGGCTTCTGGGTAGGCATGTTCTACGGGTTGGCCTTCTTCGGCGGGCTGATGTGGTGGCTGATCGAGCTGGAACTGATTGCTCTGGTCCTCGTACCCGTGGAGGCCCTCTTCTTCGGGTTGTACGGCCTCTGGCTGGTCCGCCTCAACGATGCGGGCCCCGCCAGATGGCTGACACTGGCGGTCGGTGGATGGGCTGTTATGGAACTTCTCAGGTATCACTTTCCTGTTGGTGGTCTGGAGTGGGGAGCAGCCGGGTACGCGCTGAGCGATCAGATCTGGTCGCGGTTTCCGGCAGCCGTGATCGGGACCAGTGGCCTGACGGTGATCGTCGTTGCGATTGCAGCCATCCTCACCTTGCTTGTGCTCAGAAGCTCTGGAAGGGCAACCCTCCTGTGGGGCATCGGGGTTGTCGTGGTGTTGGGCTCATCGTTTCTCTGGCTTCAGGGGCAGATCCTCGCTGACGTCGGCCGGGTGGCCACCATCGTTCAGGGATCGACGCCATGTCCGTTTGAGAAATGCCCTCCCAACGAACGACTTCGCACTTTTGAGCAACACCTGGCGCTGACCCAGACACTGGAACAAGCGGGATTGGTCATCTGGGCAGAAGGTTCAACCGGCTCCACAAACGCGGATCCGGTCAACAATCCCGAGATCGGAGGAGCTATCGCCGAGGAGGCAAGACGTCTCAGCTCGAGATTCATCGTCGGTAGCGATCGAGTCGTTAGCGACACTGAGTGGATCAACGCGAACGTCTACTTCGAAGTCGATGGGACGATCGTCGGGGAGTATCGCAAGCAGCACCCGGTTCCTTTCGGGGAGTACATCCCACTTCGTCCACTCTTCGACTGGATCCCCGCCCTAAGTCAGGTGCCGAGGGACATGATCCGCGGGGACGGGCCGGTCTTGTTCGACGACATCGGCTCCATCATCTCTTTTGAAGGCGGCTTCTCGCGCTATGCCATAGAGGTTCGACGGGAAGGAGCAGAGGTCATCCTGATCAACACCAACGAAGGCTCCTATGGGTTGACGCCAACGTCTGATCAGTTCATCGGTATGACAAGAATGCGTGCGGTCGAGCTTGGAGTCCCGATCATCCATGCGGCTGTGACTGGTAAATCCACCTTCATCGACATCGATGGTTCGCTCGGCGAGGTGAGCGGTCTAGGGACCAAGGAGATTCTCGACAGGGGTTATCGCGGCGACTCTCGGGACACCCCATACACTGCAACCGGCGACCTCCTCATGTACCTGGCCGCCATCGCAGGCCTCATTGTGTTGCTGGTACCGTCGGGCCACCGGTCGACCAAAGAGGAGTAACCCATGTCGCAGGCCCTCGAGAACCTGCTTCAAGAGAATCGAAGTTTCCCGCCATCGGACGAGTTCACCGCCCAGGCAAACGCCAAGCCAGGGGTGCACGACGAGGCGGCTGAGGACTACCTGGCATTCTGGAAAAAGCAGGCGATGGATCGGGTCACCTGGTTCAAAGAACCGACGATGGTCCTCGACGACTCCAACCCACCGTTCTACAAGTGGTTTCAAGACGGTGAGCTCAATGTCTCGTACAACTGTCTCGATCGGCATCTGGAAGCACACGGCGATCAGGTGGCGTATCACTGGGTTGGGGAGCCCGGCGACACCCGAACGCTGACTTACTCCGACCTGGCCGGCGAGGTGAACAAGTTCGCCAACGGCCTGAGGTCGCTTGGGCTCAACAAGGGCGATCGGGTTGCCATCTACATGGGGATGATCCCCGAGCTACCAATCGCCATGCTGGCTTGTGCGCGCCTGGGGCTGGTCCATTCGGTGGTCTTTGGAGGCTTCAGCTCCGATGCGTTGTCATCGAGGATTCTCGACTCCGATTGTCGGATCGTCATAACTCAGGACGGTGCGTGGCGTGGCGGAAACGTGGTTCCCCTTAAGGACAACACCGACGAGGCACTCAAATCGACCCCAGGCGTTACGCATGCGGTTGTTGTCAAGAGGACCGACCACGGCGTTGCCATGCAGGATGGACGCGATGTCTGGTGGCATGACCTCGTCGATGGACAGTCCGACGAGTGCGAGCCTGAGGTTCTCAATGCCGAGGATCCCCTCTACATCCTCTACACGTCGGGCACTACCGGCAAGCCCAAGGGGATCCTTCACACACAGGCTGGTTATCTGACCGGTGTGTCGACCACTCACTCCTACGTCTTCGACGTGAAGTCAGATAGTGACGTCTATTGGTGTGCGGCGGACATCGGATGGGTGACGGGACACAGCTACATCGTCTATGGGCCGCTGGCCAACCGAACGACCGGTGTGATGTACGAGGGCGCTCCCAACTACCCCGAATTCGATCGCCTGTGGCAGATCATCGACGACTACAAGGTCTCGATCTTCTACACCGCACCAACGGCGATCAGAGCGTTCATGAAGTGGGGCGACGAGCATGTCGACAAGCACGACCTCTCCACCCTGCGGGTGATCGGGACCGTTGGAGAGCCAATCAACCCCGAGGCCTGGATGTGGTACCACGAGCACATCGGGCACGGGACCTGCCCGATCGTCGACACCTGGTGGCAGACCGAGACCGGCGGAATCATGCTCACACCCCTTCCCGGTGTCACGGCAACGAAGCCTGGTTCGGCGACCACCCCCTTCCCTGGAATCTCGGCGGACGTGGTGGACGAAGCGGGCAACAGCGTCCCCCTCGGCGGAGGAGGCTTCCTCGTCATCACTCAACCCTGGCCCTCCATGGCCAGGACCATCTACGGCGACGATCAGAGGTACCTGGATGTCTACTGGTCGAGGTTCCCAGGGAAGTACTTCCCTGGCGATGGGTGCAAGCGCGATGAGGACGGCTACTACTGGCTGCTGGGGCGGGTAGACGACATCATGTTGGTCTCAGGCCACAACATCTCGACAACCGAGGTCGAGTCGGCCCTGGTCTCGCATCCATCGGTGGCCGAAGCAGCCGTCGTCGGTCGGAAGGACGAGGTGAGCGGGCAGGCGATCGCCGCCTTCGTCACGTTGAGGTCAAGTGCCAGCGGAGATGAGTCTCTGATCAATGAACTGCGGGACCATGTCGCAGAGTCCATTGGGCCAATCGCTAAGCCAAAGTCCATCGTGTTCACCGTGGACCTGCCGAAGACGCGGTCCGGCAAGATCATGCGTCGGCTGCTCAAGGACATCTCAGAGAATCGCCAGCTGGGCGACGTGACCACCCTCGCCAACGCCGACATCGTCGCCGAGATAGCCGAAAAGTCCTCAACCTCCTCGGATTGAGTCGTTCTGTGTCAGATGACCGCTCCTATAGGTACGCGAACTGACACAGAAACGGAGGTTCAGCCGAGCCAGACCCCTGCGGCCAGCAGCAGGACGATGGCGACGCCGCCGGCGAACTCGATTCCGATCGATTGGGCGATCGCCTTGAGTGCGTTCAGAGTTGACGGCCACGCCCGCCCGTCTCGTTTTCGCATCTCGAACAGGTAGATCGTCAGCACGAACGCGATTGGCCCACCCAACACCGGGATGACGAAGAAGCCGACGATGCCAGCTCCAACTGCCAGAACCAGCACCCAGGTCGGAATCCCGGACTCCTTGAGGCGTCGCCCCGGTCTCTGATACTTGAGGTACGTGGCAGCGGTGCCAGCGACCAACGCCAGGATGGCCACCGTCCAGCCGAGGGTCGTGTCCTCCTCCAGAGCCCAAAAGACGACGGCGATCAACTGGAGCGTCAGCCCAGGGACGATGGGGAGAATGATGCCGCCCAGACCGATGACGGCGACGATCAGCGCGAGCAGGTCGTGGAATTCGATGGGCAGAGGCTACGCCCCTCTCGCAGGCCTCGGCGCGTAGGGTTCGATTGATGCCAACAAAGATCATCCTTCCCGAGTCCGAGCTGCCGACGCACTGGTACAACATCATCCCGGACTTGCCGACACCGCCCTCGCCCGTTCTCCACCCGGCGACACATGAACCAGTCGGCCCCGGCGACTTCGCCCCCCTGTTCCCAATGGACCTCATCCTGCAAGAGGTCTCAACTGAGCGTTTCGTTGAGATCCCCGAGGAAGTGCGCGAGGTGTATCGGCAATGGCGTCCTTCTCCCCTCTATCGGGCCCACGGACTGGAGAAGCTCATCGGTGGTCCCGCCCGGATCTACTACAAGTACGAGGGCGTCAGCCCGGTTGGCTCTCACAAGCCGAACACTGCCGTTCCGCAGGCCTACTACAACGCTAAAGCCGGGGTGAAGAAGATCGCTACCGAAACCGGTGCCGGACAATGGGGCTCAGCTCTCGCCTACGCCTGCTCGCTGTACGACATCGAGTGTGAGGTCTATCAGGTCCGTGCTTCATACGACACCAAGCCGTATCGAAAGGCAATGATCGAGGCCTACGGCGGGACGATCTATCCCTCACCGTCGAACAACACCGAATACGGACGACGCCTACTCCAGGAGGATCCGGACACTCCCGGCTCACTTGGAATCGCGATCTCGGAGGCTGTGGAAGTCGCCGCCACCAACGAGGACGTCAAGTACTCGCTCGGCTCGGTCCTCAACCATGTCCTGATGCATCAGACCGTCATCGGGGAAGAGGCTCTCAAGCAGCTGGCGATGGTCGACGAGACACCTGACTTCGTCATTGGTTGCTCTGGCGGTGGTTCGAACTTCGCCGGTCTTGCTTTCCCATTCTTGCGGGAGAAGATGGCTGGCAACATCAACCCGGTTGTGCGGGCCGTCGAGCCGGCTGCTGCGCCTTCGCTGACCCGTGGCACCTACACATACGACCACGGTGATACCGCGGGGATGATCCCGCTGGTGAAGATGCACACCCTTGGGCATCAATTCGTTCCCGACCCCATCCATGCCGGAGGGCTTCGCTATCACGGAATGTCGCCGCTCGTTTCGCTCATCAAGGAGGAGGGCCTGATCGAGGCGGTAGCGCTCCAACAGACCGAGACGTTCTCGAAGGCTGTTCAGTTCGCCAAGGTCGAGGGAATCATTCCCGGTCCAGAGCCGAGCCACGCCATCGCTGAGGCCATGAACGAGGCCGAGCGTGCCAAGGAGTCAGGAGAGGAGAAGGTCATCCTCTTCAATCTGTGTGGCCACGGTCACCTCGACATGGCCGCCTATCAGTCCTACTTCGACGGTGAGCTGGTCGATTACGAGTATCCACAGGATCGAATCGACGACGCTATGAGCAAGGTTCCAGTAGTCGCCGGCTGACCGCACGAGATCACTCGAATTGAAACCGGGTCACGTACCACCGCTGCTCTACGCCGAATCTGCAGGCGCCCGCTTGGGGTATCAGGTGTGGGGCGAGGGGCCGAAAATGGTCGGGATTCCCCCGACGGCTCAGAACATCGAAGCGTCCTGGGAGTGGAAAGACATCAGGGTCATGCTCGAGGAGTTCGGTTCTTTCACTCGATACCTGGCGTTCGACAAACGTGGTACCGGGACCTCGAGTCGCAGAAGCAAGATCCCAGGTATCGATGAAAGGGTGGAAGACCTCAAGGCGGTCATGGATGCTGCCGGTTTCGAAACCGCCCATCTCTTCGCCTGTTCCGAGGGAGGGCCGATGGCAATCATGTTCGCCACTGGCAACGTGACCGATCGAAAGATCAGCACACCAAACGTTCGGATCGAAACGCTGGGTCACTTTCGGGTGTTGGTCGATGGAGAGGAGTTCTCGTCGAGTGACTGGGGTTCTCGGCATGCACGACAGATTCTCAAGCGTTTGATTGCTGCCCGCGGTTGGCCGGTCACACGGGATCAGCTGATCGACTTGTGCTGGCCTGACGAGTCCGACATGCGGAGGCTCAGCGCGCGTCTTTCTGTCCAGCTGTCGCTCGTCCGCAAGGTCCTTGGCGGAGGTGTCATTGCTGATCGCTCGAGTGTCCGTCTTGACCTCAACCACGTGTCTGTCGATTTGGAGCAGATGTTGACTGCGGCCAATGACTCTCAGGCGTTGGAGCTGTTCCAAGGTGATTTTCTGCCTGATGACGTCTACGAAGACTGGTCGGTTGGCGTCCGCGATGAGGCGCGGTCGCACTTCTTCAAATCCGCGGAGTCAATCATCGAAGTCGAACAGCCCGGGACGAGGGAATCGATCGCCCGGCGGATGATCGAGGTCGACCGATACGACTTCAGGGGCCATGAGATTCTGATCGAAGCTCTTCAAGAAATGGACCAACCGAGACTCGCTGATCAAGCTCGAGAACGATGGGAGTCCATCTCAGCTGAGATCATCTGAAGGTTCTCGGAAGGTTGGTCTCCACGATGGAGGTCATGGAGACACAAACATCGCAATCGCCCACCTTCGTTGAGCCACAGGGTGGCCAGCACTATCACTTCCTCAACCACCTCGCCACGGTCAAGGTGGCGGGAGGAGTCGACGGCCAACTGAGCGTGGTCGAATTCGAAGCGCCTCGGGGGTTCGGGCCGCCTTTGCATCGACACAACCATGAGGACGAGTTGTTCGTGATCCTCGATGGCGAGGTGACGTTCACAATGGGAGATGTCCAGAAACAGGGTCCAGCCGGGACGTTGGCACTCCTACCACGTGCGATACCGCACGGATTTCAGGTCATCTCGGATGGCGCGACGATCCTCAATGTCACCGGATCTGCCGAGGGGCCGCCCTTGTTCGACAAGATGGTGGCGGCCCTTGGCACTCCACTCGCCTCGAGGGACATCCCCGGGCCGGAGGACATCGATCCCGGGCTAGTGGCTGAGGTTTGCGCCAGTCTGGGCATCGACATTCTCGGTCCTCCGCCACCTCCGCTGGATTGACTCAGTCGCCGAGCACCGAGTCGAATTCCTCATCGATCCAGGCGTCCACACGTTCCCACTCGTCGTAGAGCCAGTTGATCATCGCCTCGCGGTCATCTGAGGGAGGCTTGTCTGAGGCGTACCAGAACGAAGCACGCACCGTCCGTTTCAGGGGGACGCTTTCCCAGATATCACGGAGGCTGAACAGATCGTCCAAGCCGACGTGGGCTAAGAGCAAGATGTTCGCCTCAGGAGCGGCCTCGATCGCTGCGAGTGTTCCCCCGGAGCGTGGTGGCAGTACGTGTGTCATCTTCCGTGCTCGTTTCAGGTGCTCTTCGTCGTGTCTGGCTTCGAGTCGCTCCCATGCTGCGGCCTGTCTCGTCGGTGTGAAGTTGCCACCTTCTGGGAAGATGACCATGGCGCCGTCGTCCTCGATAGTCCTGGCCGCTTCTTGAATGTCCGCGAGTTGCTGTTGGGGATCCGCGGCCTGCGGCTCACAGAAGTAGAACGGCAACCTTTTGACGAGATGGTTGAAGAAGGGGTCCCACAGAAGCTTGGTGGTCCCCAGCATCCGAAGCTGTCGATCGTGATCGTGAGTCAGGGAGCGGGCAACGAGCAACGCATCACCAGGCCCGGCGTGACGGGAGAGGACAAGAGCTGGTCCTGGCTGCAGGTCATCTGAGGGAAACGCGACGTCGAAGCCTATGAACGCGCGGATAGCTCGGGTGATCAGCTCCAACCAGGTATCCATCACCCACCGGTTCATCCTGTGGATCGGCTTCGACTTCATCCAGAGCCCGAAGCCACTCAAGACCCAGATCCCAAAGGCGAGTGTCAACCCAAAAAGCTCGACAACACAGAAGGCGATACCGAGCCCACCGACACGCGTGAACCGCCAGTTCTTGCGATCGAAAAGGTCGATCAGGGCGAGGATGGCATGGAGCAGCGGAGAAAGGATCGTGACGATCAGTGATCCGACAAAGGCCACTGGCGTCACCACCAGGGCACGCACTAGGGGATGCGGCACCGCCACAGCCATGCAACGAGGCTACAGATCAGTTCAGGGGCAGGGTGTCTCACCCGGATAAACCGGGCGTACCAGCAGGGTCAGAGGCTCGGCTGCGACTGAGGGGTCGGGGTGTCGCCACTGAGTGGCAGTGGACGCATCGTCGAAGACGTCAGTGTTGCCCATGACTTTGCAGAACCAGCCGTTGGGGAACTCGGACCAAGTCGAGAAGTCTTCTTCACCGAACGGCCAATCACGGACGTCCTGGAACTCCGGATCAACAAACCCCGGGCCGGCAACCACACGCAGCTGCTGGTTGTCGTAAGGCTCTACAGACTCGGAAGAAGTCGCGGCACGATCGATGTAGTCGATGAGGTCGAGGAACGCCTGGTTGCGTTCGCTGGGGTTCTGCTCGATCCCCAGTGCATAGACGGCGAGACGGTGGGCGCCACTCTCGTCCCAGTATTTGATGACCTCGGTCGAGGCGTCCGCCACGAATTGGTTCTGACTGTTGTCGACCTCGTCGTCGAGGTCAGCCAGGCCCATCGTCTCGATGAGGGACCGAATGTCTCCCATTTGATCTGCATCGAGCTGGACCACCATTGCTGGTTGGAAAATCGGCGACGGGAATATCGCCGCGCTCACGCCTTGGTGAATGAGCGTCCCATCGTCGAGAAGTGTGTAGCGCGGTCCTGTTCCAAGAGCCACCTCGACGGGTACAAACCCGCCTTCGGAAGTGATCTGGATCAATGGCTCGCCACTGCCTTGTTTCGGCAACGGCTCTTGTTCGTTGGATTCAGTGGTACAGGCTGCGGTCACAAGTGCGAGCACAGCAAGCAGACCCGCGATCTTCCTTCTCATGCTTCGTTAGAGGGTTTCCGTCGCGCCGATGGTTCCCGACAGATGAAACGTCCTGGCCGATGAAATCGCCCCATGAAATGGGGTTCGAGTCCAATGCGATTGGACTCTGGGCGATGAATTTGCCCATGAGATGAGGCTCGAACCCAGGTGCCCGGGATCCGCTTAGGCCGATTCCCAGCTCTCCAGGCCCTCGTCAACGAGGTCGATCGCCCAGTCCAGTTCTTCGATCGTCGTCACTAGCGGTGGGATGAATCGAAGAACATTCCCATCAGGACCGCACTCAATGATGATCAGTTCACGGTCAAAGGCATGAGCCTGGACGTGTTTGAACGCCTTGGCATCCGGGGTGCGGGTAGCTCGATCGCTGACGAACTCGACTCCGATCATGAGCCCGAGCCCTCTGACATCACCGATCGTCTCCCGCCGCTCGGCAACCTCTCGGAAACGTTTGAAGGCATGCTCCGACAACTTGCGAGCGTGGGGGAGCAGGTCGCCCATCGTGTCCATCACCGCAACCGCTGCCGCAGTGGCCACCGGGTTTCCGCCAAATGTGGTGCCGTGAGATCCAACAGGCCAAGCATTCATCATCTCCGCTGATGCGCCATAAGCCGACAGCGGCAACCCGTTGGCGATACCTTTGCCCATGGCCATGATGTCCGGCTTGGCGTCGTAGTGGTCGGCGGCGAACCATTCAGCGGTCCGACCAAAACCGGTCTGGACCTCGTCGAAGATGATGTCGATACCGTGATCGTCCGCGACTTGTCGTACCTCATCCATGAAGCGCGCCGGCGCCGGGTAGTACCCACCTTCTCCCTGCACTGGTTCGATGAGGAAGCAGGCGATGTTCTTGGGCAGGATTTCATGCTTCAGCATCAGATGGAGTTCGTGAATCGAAGAATCGACCGCTGCGTCTTCTGACATCCCCCATCGATAGGGGTGTGGGAACGGCGCCACATGGACCGCACCCAGAACGGGGTGATAGCCGTCCCGATACTTGGCGTTTGACGTTGTGTAGGAGACCGATCCCATCGTCCGTCCGTGGAACGCTCCACGGAAGGCGACGACGCCGAGCCGACGGGAATGGTGTTTGGCGAGCTTGACGGCCGCCTCAACGGCCTCGGCTCCCGAGTTGGCGAAAGCAAACTTCTCTATCTGAGGAGGGGTGACGTCTCGAAGCCGTTCCGCAGCTTCGACAATCGAGTCGTAGCGCACAATGCAGCCCGAGTGCATCAGGTGGTCGATTTGATTGTGGGCAGCCTCGACCACCGCCGGATGACGATGTCCGAGGTTGGTGACGGCCGTGCCGCATGCGAAGTCAGCCCAGCGATTGCCGTCGGGGTCGGTCACCCAGATGCCGTCAGCAGAGGCGGCGTGGATGTCGGTATCGAATGCAATAACCGGCGCGAGAACATCGTTGTGCCGGGCGAGTAGGTCTGTCATTGGTGCTCCTAAGGGTCGTGTGCTTTCAACTCATATGGAGCGGCGTTTAGGGAGCGGCGAACAGACCTCTCCTGCGCGCAATCGGTGTTACGACTGCCATGGAATAAGACTACCTAGTCGGTTCGGACAGCGATGAAGACGGCGACCACCCCTTGAACGAGAAGGATGATGCCGAGAATCGTCACCATGGTCGTGAAGGAGCCCTCGGGGACTGCCAGAACGAGAATTCCGATGGCACCGCTCAGGACACCAAAGACGATTGACCCGAAGTTCTTCGACCGATATCCACCAATCAATGCCACAACACCGATTGCTAGTCCGAGGAATCCAAGAACCACCGCCAGGGCAGTTCCGAGGAAGGTGCCGGTCTGGACCGGGTTGGCCAAGACGACGAGGCCGGCGGTCAGCCCAATGACGCCGACTATCAGCTTCCACCACATGTCTGTCTTGTCTATGAGGACGCTGAACAACAGGAACGCGCCCTGGATCAACCAGTAGAGACCGAGGAGCAGAGCCACGATCCCGATGGCGGCGTCCTGACGAAAGAGGAGGATGAGACCGAATATCGCCGCGGTGATCCCTCCAAGCAGGAAGGCGTAGTTGATGATGCGCTCTTGTGGTGAGAAGTCCGTCGTCATAGGCACCAAGTTAGTTTGAGAAGATGCCGTCGGTCCGTTCAAGTCGTGTCGTTCTCGATGAGGTGCGGCCAGCCACGCTCAGGTACGAGGACGGCGTCATTGTCGAGATCGGATCTGGTCCGGCTGACGAAGACTTCGGAGATCTGCTGCTCTTGCCAGGCCTCGTCGACTCACACGTCCATGTCAACGAGCCAGGACGCACAGAATGGGAGGGCTTCGCTTCGGCTACGAGGGCAGCCCTCGCCGGAGGCACCACAACCATCGTCGATATGCCTCTCAACTCGATCCCACCGACTGTCAGCGTCGAGGCTCTGACTACCAAGCAGGATGCGGCACGTGGACGAATTCTGTGTGACGTCGCGTTTTGGGGAGGTGTTGTTCCTGGGTCCGAGAGTGAGGTGGACGCGCTCGAGGAGATGGGCGTATGTGGTTTCAAGATCTTCATGACCGACTCCGGAGTACCGGAGTTCCCTCCGGTGGCCGATCCTCTGTCTGTCGTTGTCAACACTCCGATGTTGGTCCATGCCGAGGCCGACGAGCACCTAACCGCACCGGCTAACGGCTCCTATGCGGCGTACCTCGATTCGCGACCTCCCGAAGCCGAAGCGGCTGCCATCCAGATGCTTGCCGGCACCAACGCCCATGTGCTCCACGTTTCGTCGTCAGAGGGAGTTGATGCCATCGCGGGCTTGGGTCTTAGCGGAGAGACCTGCCCGCACTATCTGACATTCGTCGCGGACGATGTGACAGGTCCCGCCTTCAAATGCGCTCCCCCGATTCGCACAGCCGACCATAAAGAAGCCTTGTGGGCTGGCCTGAAAGAAGGAGTTCTGAGCATGGTTGTCTCCGATCACTCGCCTTCCCCGACAGAGCTGAAAACCGATGACTTCTCGACTTCCTGGGGAGGGATTTCCTCAGTGCAACTCCGATTGGTTGCAACCTGGGCGGCGGCTGTCGGGCGTGGGATCGACTGGCCAGAGCTGAGGGACTGGCTCGCGTTGAACCCGGCTCGGCTTGCCGGCCTGGATGACCGCAAGGGCAGCTTTGAAGTTGGAAAGGACGCCGATTTGGTCGTCCTCGACCCTGATGGTCAGACCCGCGTTCGTGCCGGCGATCTCTATCACCGGCATCCGATCACCCCCTATGACGGCATGACCTTGCGAGGGCGCGTCGTTGACGTGAGGCTGGGGTCACCTGCGAAGATGCTCGAGCGGAAATGATCGATCTCATCTCAGAAGCTGCAGGCGGGCGCATCGTTGGTTTCAACGACGAGTTCTTCGCCGAAGCGGAGAATCTGCTCAAGGTGGCTAACCCCGTGTGGAAGGAAGACGCCTACACCGATCGTGGGAAGTGGATGGACGGCTGGGAGACGCGTCGTCGTCGTGACGAAGGGCATGATTGGTGTGAGATTGCGCTCGGGATCCCAGGTCGAATCCGTCGAGTGACAGTGGACACGTCCTTTTTCACGGGCAACTACCCGGAGTCCTTTTCGCTCGAGGTTTCGGGTGATGGTGTGGACTGGACCGATGTGATCGCGCAGACGAGTTTGGAAGGCGACATCAGTGCTTCGTTCGATGTTGACCTCGACCGTCGAGTCACCCACGTTCGTCTCTGTATCTATCCCGATGGCGGTGTTGCCCGACTTCGTGTGGAAGGTGATCCGATACCGGCCATGCAGGATGTCTGTCCTGACGGTGAGATCGACCTAGCGTCGGCTGTCGTGGGCGGGAAGTGGCTTGCCGCGTCCGACTTCCATTACTCACCGCCGTCGAACCTTCTGCTTCCAAGCCAATCAGCCGGTATGTGGGACGGCTGGGAGACCAAACGTCGGCGAGGGCCAGGTCACGATTGGGCGACATTCGAGCTTGGTCTGCCCGGAGCTATCGACCGGGTGATAGCCGATACCACGCATTTCAAGGGCAATAGTCCGGGCTGGATCTCGTTCGATGTGTCCGAAGACGGGGACGAATGGACTCAGGTGGCTGACCGTGTGCCTGTCGAGAAGGACTCAGTGAATGAAATCGAGTTGGCGGGTGAGCATGCTCGGTTCGTTCGTCTTTCGATCCATCCTGATGGAGGTCTGGCCCGGATGCGGGTGCGCGGCAAGGCGAACCCGGGACCGGCAGGGGAGAAGCGACTCGAGTACCTCAACGCCCTCTTGGAGACCGCGGCGACAGGCTTCTTCCGGGCGGCTTGTGGCTCGGAGGCTTGGGTAGAGACGATGCTCATGTCGCGTCCGTTTGCGTCTTTGGACGAAGTGTTTGCTGCTGCCGAATCGGCCTTTGATCGTTTGAACGAGTCTGACTGGCTGGACGCCTTCTCCTCCCATCCCCGGATCGGCGAGAAGGGAGACAAAGTCGAGTCGTCGGAGCAGGCCGGCTCCGCTGGTCACGAGGAACAACTCGCTGCGATCAACGCTGAATACGAGTCTCGTTTCGACTTCATCTACATCGTCTATGCCTCAGGCAAGAGTGGAGAAGAGATGCTGGAGATAGCGAAGTCTCGCCTCGACAACGAACGAGAGACCGAGTTGAAAGTCGCCGCAGGCGAGCAGCGCAAGATCACGCGGACCAGACTGAGCCGCATGTTGTGTCAGGAGACCTCGTGACGACACTGAGCTCGCATGTCCTCGACACGGGCACCGGCCAGCCGGCCGCGGGGATGCGTGTCCATTTGAGCTCTCGTGCTGATGCAGGTTGGGACAGAATTGCCGACGTCGTGACAGACGATGACGGGCGTTGCTTGTTTGGCGAAGTCACAGAAGGTGTCTACCGGCTGGGCTTCGAGACCGGTGAGTACGGCAACAAGTTGTACCCGTTTGTGCACGTTGCATTCAATGTCGACGCCGATCGAGATCACTATCACGTGCCACTACTGCTGAGTCCGTACGGATACAGCACCTATCGAGGGAGTTGAAGATGCCGCTCGGCGACAACCGTTGGGGGAAGTCAGAGGTCAGGGTTTCGAAGGTCCTTCCCGAAGACGGGTTCGTCGACATCACGGTCCAGGTGCTGCTCGAGGGTGACGTTGGTCCGGCGCACACGGACGGAGACAACATGAATGTCCTCCCGACGGACACGATGCGCAACACGATCTACGGACTTGCTCAGGAACACCTGACCCACGACGTGGAGAGATTCGCCGAAGTGCTGTGTGGCCGCTTCTTGACCAACGACTATGTCGAGACCGCGTCGGTCTCGATCGAGGGGGCGACCTGGCAGCGAGAGACCGAGACCGGATACGTCGGCGGCAGTTCGCAGCGCCGCGTTGCGCGTTTGGTGCGGGGTGGTCGAGAGTCGACGGCAGCGGGGGTCAAAGGCTTGGTGGTGCTCAAGACTCGTGGATCGGCATTCGAGGGCTTCCCGCGAGATGAGTTCACGATCCTTCCAGAGGCAACCGACCGTCTACTTGCGACCTCCGTGACCGCGGATTGGTCGTACGCGTCGCTGCCAGCTGATACGACGGAGACCTGGGATCTCGTTCGGAAGACACTGGTCGACCGCTTCATGGAGGACTGGTCCGCGTCGGTCCAGCATCAGGGTTATCTGATGGGGGAAGCGGTGTTGGCGGCCGTGGACGAGATCACTGAGATCAGCTTCCGGCTCCCCAATCAACATCACTTGCCTTATGACCTGGCACGATTCGGCATGGACTGGGACGGCACGGTGTTCCACCCCGTCTCCGAACCCTACGGCGACATCTACCTCACGGTCACGCGCTAGCTCACGGGAGCCTTGACCTAACCGTTCTGTGTCAGATGACCGCTCCTATAGGTACGCGAACTGACACAGAAGAGATTTGTCAGAGTGGGGTGACATGTTCAAGGGATGGGGAGAGCTGAACAGAGGGTGATCGACGCTGCCGCTCGTCAGAAGTACTTGATAACGCGTGCGGAGGTATTTGAACTTGGCGGCAGCGACCGGATGATCAATGTCAGGCTGCGCCGTGGCCGCTGGATGAGTATCCATCCTGGCGTGTATCAGGTTGATACTCGACCACTCAACTGGCACGCGAAGCTGCTGGCCGCTGTGTTCGCTTGCGGGCCGGGGGTCGGTTGCATCGCATAGGGCCGCATTGAGGCTCTGGGGTCTCGACGGCATTCAAGGTGCTCCCGTTGAGGTGACGATGCCGTTTGGCAACCTTGGCTACCCGGAGAGTGCGATTGTCCATCGGACGCGGCGCAACTTTGATATCTCGCAATGCAAGGAAATACCAGTGACGACTGTGGAACGGACTCTGCTCGACTGTGCGGCTTTCCTGACAGATCGGATTCTCAGCAAAGCGCTCGACTCAGCCCTGCGAAAAGGCCTGACGTCGATCGAGTATATGTACGAATCCCTAGGGAAAGGGGGAGGTCGCGGAGTACGAGGCACCAAGCGGTTGCGTCGAGTCCTCTCACTGCGAATGTATGACGAGGCCACCGACTCCGGCGCCGAATTCGACCTGCTCTATTTCATGCAGCTGGCCAATCTGCCAGAGCCTGTGCTCGATCACGAGCTCTTTCCAAGGGGACAGCGTCGAATCCCTGACTTCTATTGGCCTGAGCTGAACAAGGCCGTGGAGGTCGACGGTGTCGATGCCCACTCGTCCGCGGACAAGCTGGATGACGACCTCGAGCGCCAGAACGCAATCATGGACCTCGGGATTGAGATCAGACGCTTCAGCGCGAGACGCGTCCGTCGCGACCCGCAGGGCGTCGTCGCCGAGATAGAGGACTTTCTCGCCACCTGACATCGTTCTGTGTCAGATAGCAGCTCCTATAGGTATGCGAACTGACACAGAACGGCAAAAACCACCCCCGGCTCTCTACCCCGGCTCCTACCCCCGTCTGCCTTCCAGGATGCGGAGGAAGGAGCGCGTTCTCAGCTCATCTACGGTCAGGCCGGTTCGGGTGGTGGCTTCGGACTCTGTGATCGCGCCGCAGTTGATGGCGCGGAGGAAGTAATTCAGGAGCCCTTGACCGGTGGCCGCGTCGTCGAAGACGTCGCCGACCAGCGTGGCCTTGGCGGCCGAGTCGACGAAGTTGGATAGCCGTTCACCAGCGGCGTCGAGACCTTCCAGGAAGAAGGCGTATACCGCGGCGTATCGTGTCACCAGTTGCGCCGGATGGAGGTCCCACCCCTGGTAGTAGGCGTGTGACAACGAATGGCGAATGTGGTCGTAGTGGAGTCGCATCGCATCATGAATGACGGCGGGGTCGTCGCCAATCGGCATCACGTTGGTTGCACCGTCTGAAATCCAGACCCCTGTTCCTGCCAAAGAGACTTGTTGCGCATGGCGGGCGAAGTCGCACGCAGGATGGTCCATGGCCTGATAGGCGGCCGTGATTGTGAGCGAGGCCGTGTAGTCGTAGGTTCCAAAGTGGGCCCCACGAACCCGACCCTTGGCGGCGTCCACCCACTTGCGAACCCCGACCCACCCGTCCACGTCGATCACGGTCTGCGGCGTTTCGATCATCAGCTCGATCGGCACCTGGTCGATGCCCAGGCTCGACTCCAACTCCGACAGCGCCTCATCCATGACCTTGACCTGGTCGACGTCCTGGATCTTGGGAAGAGTCACACAGAACCCCTCGGGCAATGCACCGGCTTCTTCAACCACGGTGCTGATGAAGATGTCCATCGTCCTCAGCGCCCGGCGATGCAACTCGCCAGACAGAGACTTGATCCTGATGCCGATGAAAGGCGGGAGCTCCTCTGCGGAGGCCAGGGAGCGCGCCGTGGATTCGGCATGACCGTCCTCCTCGCCGTCGGGTCTGTGCCCGTATCCGTCTTCGAAGTCGATGCGAAAGTCCTCAACTGGCTCCCGTCCGATCTTGTCGACGACCGCACCGTGGACCCTTGCCGCGAGTCCACCTTCCAGACCGAGAATGGACTCGAACGAGCTCGACTCCGGCGTCCACTCTTCGAGGAACCCCATGGCCAGCTCTCCCAGCTTGCGATGCGTATCGGCCTTGAACAGTTGGGCCCCGCCGTAGACGGTGTGGACCGGCTGACGCTCTGGTCGTTCTCCGGGAAAGTCCGCCGCGATCCGTGCCGATGCCGCATCAAGCCGTTCGGTCCACCCACTCATCGATTCTGAACTCAACCTCATGGCGCTCGACTCTATGGGTAGCGTGCCCATCGTGTCGACACTCCTCGTCAAGAACGTTTCTGTCCTGGCCACCATGGATGGCAAGGAGATCGAGGACGGTGCGATGTTCGTCAACGATGGGTGGATCGAACAGGTCGGCCCGACGAGGGATCTTCCGAGCGAAGCCGATGAGGTGGTTGATCTCAGTGACCACATCGTGCTTCCGGGTCTGGTCAACACCCACCATCACCTCTATCAGACTCTCACCCGCGCCTATCCGGGGGCCCAGGCCAGCGGGCTCTTCGATTGGCTGACGACTCTGTATCCGGTTTGGGCCCGCATGACCCCGGACCATGTCCAGTCAGCGACTCGACTCGGCCTGATTGAGCTAGCCCTCTCTGGTGCGACCACGGTCTTCGATCATCAGTACCTGTGGCCCAACGGGTCGAGCATCGACGACCAGTTCGCGGCCGCAAACGACATCAACATCCGGTTCCACGCCTCACGCGGCTCGATGAGCCTCGGTGAGTCCGACGGAGGGCTTCCACCAGACTCGGTCGTCGAGGAGGAAGACGCCATCCTCGAAGACTGCCAGCGCGCTGTTGCCGAACACCATGACCTGGCCCGCGGAGCGACCTCCCGGGTTGTGATCGCCCCTTGCTCTCCTTTCAGCGTCACCGGCGAGTTGATGATCCAAAGTGCCGCGCTCGCCAGGGACCTCGGGGTCTCCCTCCACACCCATCTCGCGGAGACTCACGATGAGGAGCAGTTCTGCCTGGACAACTTCGGACTTCGCCCCGTTGCCTACATGGAGACTCTCGATTGGGAAGGCGCTGACGTTTGGTATGCCCACTCGGTCCACGTCGGTGACGACGAGGTGGAGAGGATGGGTGCAGCCATCACGGGTGTGGCTCACTGTCCGACGTCGAATATGAGACTTGCTTCCGGCATCGCACCCATCGCTCGGTATCACGAGGCGGCCGTGCCGGTGGGCCTCGGGTGTGACGGCTCTGCTTCGAATGACTCCTCGCACATGCTCGGCGAGGTGCGGCAAGCCATGTTGTTGAACCGCCTGGCGGTTTCACCAGGCGTCGGTGAGGGTGAGCAGCTTTCCGCCCGAAAAGCGTTGGAAATGGGCACGGTGGGCGGGGCGACCGTCCTCGGTCGAGACGACATAGGAGTCCTCGCCCCAGGTTTTGCAGCAGACTTCATCGCCATCGACCTGAACCGAGTTGAGTTCGCCGGCGCT
The DNA here is from genome assembly GCA_028284765.1 of Acidimicrobiia bacterium. Lineage (GTDB taxonomy): Bacteria > Actinomycetota > Acidimicrobiia > Spongiisociales > ZC4RG35 > JANQRA01. The sequence goes on along the minus strand of JANQRA010000016.1, from coordinate 49,752 downwards.
CTGCACGACCCGGTTGCAGCTGTGGTCCACTGTGCGCCCGCCCAAGTCGATCACTCCTGGGTTGGTGGGAAGCCCCTGGTCAGGGAGGGTGCGGTAGTGGGTGTGGATGTCAGCGACCTGGTTCGGGAGCACAATCGGCTTGCCTCACAACTCGCCGAGTAGCTTTTCGAACAAGTTTGAACGTCCACCACCCAACAACCTTCGACGAAGCGCTCGCAGCCAAAGCCGCCGGCGCCGTCCCGCTTGCCGGCGGGACCGACCTGATGGTCGAAGTGAACTTCGGTCATGCGAGACCGACTGAGGTCGTCAGCCTGCGTCGCATCGACGAGGTCAAGGAGTTCGAAGGGCGACGAATTGGATCCGGTGTGAGCTGGCGTCGCATTGAGAATCACGGACCGAGAGCACTTGCCCAGGCGGCCCGCACGGTCGGATCTCCGCAGATACGAAATGCCGGCACTATCGGCGGGAATCTCGCGACGGCAAGCCCGGCCGGCGATGGACATCCGTTCCTCGCAGCAGTTGACGCCCAGATCGAACTGGCCTCGGTCGATGGGCGGAGGACCATCCCTTGGGATGAGTTCTTTGTTGGAGTCAAGAAGACTTCGATGGCCGATGACGAACTGATCTCCGCCGTCGTCCTGCCGGACTCTCTTCCAGAGCGACATGAGTTCGGGAAGATCGGAGTCCGCAACGCCATGGTGATCTCAACGGTCTGCGCCGTCGTCACCCGCGATGACCAGCGGACCACGGTTGCATTGGGATCCGTGGCTCCGACACCGATGCGAGCGCGGCGAGCCGAGGAGATGATCTCTGCCGTCTCTAACCCTTCGGACAAGGACCTCGCAGAGTTTCAACGCCTCGTGTCAGACGAAGTCAGGCCGATCACCGACCACCGCTCTACCGAGGAGTACCGAAGACACGCCGCCGGTGTCTTGTCTCGACGGCTTCTCGAGAGATGTCTGCGTTGATCATCAACTTCACCCTGAACGGCGAGCCAGCGAACGCCAGAGTTTTGGCGCCCCTGAGTTTGCTCGATGTGCTCAGAGATCAATTGGAGCTACCAGGGTCGAAGAACGCATGTGAGCAGGGGGAATGTGGGTCCTGTTCGGTCATGCTCGACGATGAACTGGTCTGCTCGTGTCTCGTGATGGCTGGCGACATCGAGGGGTCAAGAGTCACCACTGTCGAAGGCATGGCCAACGGCCGGGTCTTGAACGCAGTTCAGCAAGCCATGCACGAAGCCGGGGCCGTGCAGTGCGGCTTCTGCACGCCGGGAATCGTGGTCGCCGCCACGGACCTATTCGAAGCCAACCCGAAGCCGACTACGGATGAGATCAAGGAGGCCCTCGCCGGCAACATCTGTCGTTGTACTGGCTACGGGGCCATCATTCGCGCCTTCGAAGATCTCGCGGGGACGACATGACCACGAGGTCGGCCAAGAGAGTGTCCCCAGTCCGTGACGGAGTCGGCTCGTCGCCCCTGCGGCCTGATGGTGTGCCCAAGTTGCGGGGTGAATTCGAATACGCCCAGGATCTGACCGCGGAGAACATGTTGTGGGGTGCGACATCTCGTAGTCCGCATCCGCACGCAAGGATCCTCTCGGTCGACATCGGTCCTGCCCTTGCCATCGGCGGCGTCCATGCGGTACTTCTCGCCGATGATGTTCCCGGCCGTGCGCTCTTCGGGCTTGAACACCCGGACCAGCCGGTCCTCGCCTCAACCAAAGTGAATTACTGGGGAGAACCGATAGCCATCGTCGCTGCGGAAGATGAGGACACCGCCCGGCGCGCAGCAGACGCCGTCGTCGTCGAGTACGAGGTACTCGAACCGGACATCGATCCCGAGGAGGCCGACGCGCAAGACGATGTCTTCAGGAGGATGAAGATCCGACGAGGCGATCCTGACGCTGCCGGATCGGTGGTCGTCGAAGGGGTCTACGAAGTTGGGATGCAGGACCAGGCACCCCTCGGAACTGAGGCCGGATTGGCCGTTCCCGACGGACACGGCGGGGTCGACCTTCACGCAACAAGCCAGTTTGTCCACGTCGATCAAGAGCAAGTCGTCGCCAGCCTCGGGCTGAGATCAGACCAGGTGAGGGCACATCCAACCGGTGTTGGCGGCGCATTTGGTGCCAGGGAAGACGTCAACCTCCACATTCATCTCTGTCTCCTAGCCCTCCACACGGGTCAGCCGGTGAAGATGGTCTACGACCGCTCGGAATCGTTCACAGGCCATGTCCACCGCCACCCGGCTCGCATGTGGTACCGACATGAGGCCGACGACCGGGGCCGACTGGTCAAGGTCGAGGCTCGAGTTCTGCTCGACGGTGGTGCCTATGCGTCGACCACGGCGGCTGTCCTCGCGAACGCTTGCTACTTCGTCGTCGGTCCCTACAACTGCGACAACGTCTTTGTCGATGGTGCCGGCGTCCGCACCAACAACCCGCCCTGTGGGGCGATGCGTGGCTTTGGAGCGGTTCAGGTTTGCATCGCCTACGAGGCGCAGATGGACAAGCTCGCCGAAGCGTTGGATATCGACCCACTCGAGATCAGGCGACGCAACGCTCTCCATCGTGGCGATCCAATGCCCACCACCGGCCAGATCATCGACACACCGCTCCCGGTGATCGATGTCATCGACTCACTTGCTGCGATGCCCATTCCCGACTCGGCGGCAACCCTCCCTGGAGGCAGCGGGTTGACCACCGAGAAAGAGCACGTTCGTCGCGGCGTTGGTTACGCGCTCGGTTTGAAGAATCTCGGCTTCTCGGAGGGCTTTGACGATTACGCGCAGGCCAGGGTCAGGATCACAGATGATGGAGCGGTCGTGGAAACCGCAGCGATTGAAGTAGGGCAGGGGCTGGTGACTGTCATGGCTCAGATCGCCCGTTCTGCGCTGGGTATTTCGGCGGCGGAAGTCCGTCATGTCGACACTTCGAAGATCGATTCTGCGGGCTCAACCTCGGCTTCACGACAGACCCAGGTGTCCGGGGGAGCGGTCCTCGAGGCGTCACAGAATCTGAGGGACCGAATTCTCGTCCACCATGGGGGAGACGACTTGAGCGACGACGGCGTGCTCTCCGAGGGTGAGGTCATCGTGCCCATGGCCGTGCTCGCTGCGGAGGGTTGGTCGGAGACCGTCACTTTCCGTCATCCACCCACCTTCGCTCCCGACCCGGATGGGCAAGGGACTCTTCATGCCGACTTCGCTGTGGCCGGCCACCGCGCCGTTGTGGATGTCGACACCGAACTCGGACTGCTGACTGTGGTTCGGGTCGACACCGCACAGGACGTTGGCAAGGCTCTCAACCCCGAGTCGATTCGAGGTCAGATCGAGGGAGGAATTCTGCAGGGCGTCGGCCTGGCCGTTATGGAGGAGATCATCACCGAGGATGGCGTGATCAGGAATCCGAACTTCACCGACTATCTCCTGCCAACCATCCTCGACGCTCCGGATGTTGAGGCCTTGCTCATTGAAGAAGACGGAAGTTGGGGTCCTTTCGGCGCAAAGGGGGTGGGTGAGCCCCCAACGATCTCTTCCACATCTGCGGTCCTCGCAGCGGTTCGCCAAGCGACCGGCAGGGAGATACCCCGGGCTCCGGTTCGGCCAGAGGACATCGCGCTGTAGCGTTTGGTGATGGACGAGTTTGTTCGAAAGCTGCCGAAGGCAGAGCTGCATCTCCATATCGAAGGAACGCTTGAGCCTCAGATGATGTTCGACCTCGCGGAGAGAAACGGCTACGAGCTGCCCTTTCCCGACTTGAACTCCGTCAAAGAGGCGTACGAGTTCACTGATCTGCAGTCTTTCTTGGACATCTACTACCAGGGGGCGGCGGTCCTCCAGTCAGCTCAGGATTTCTACGAGCTCACCGTCGCCTATTTCGATCGAGTGGCCCAGGACGGCGTTCGACATGCTGAGGTGTTCTTCGACCCCCAAACCCACACTGAGCGAAACATCGGCTTCGAGGTGTTCATGGAGGGCTTCAGGGCAGGGATGGAGCACGCAAAGGTCGAGCATGGGATCACGTCCTCGCTCATCCTCTGTTTCCTGCGTCACCTTCCGGGCGAAGCCGCTCTGGAGACGATGCGAGCGGCCGAGAATCATCTCGATGGCGTCGTGGCGGTCGGCCTCGACTCATCTGAGGTCGGGTTCCCGCCGGCGCCCTTCCTACCTGCGTACGAACTCGCCTACGAACTGGGGCTCAAGGGCGTCGCACATGCCGGTGAGGAGGGGCCGCCGTCGTACATATGGAGCGCCCTCGACGACCTGGGTGTCGAGCGGATCGATCATGGGGTGCGTTGTCTGGAAGATGAAGAGCTCGTGGACAGGCTGGTTCGAGAGCGTGTTCCGCTGACGGTTTGCCCATCGTCAAACGTTGCCCTCAGGGTGGTTGACCGATTCGAAGATCATCCCTTCCCCCAAATGATGGAGGCCGGACTGGTCGTCAGCGCCAATTCGGACGACCCGGCCTACTTCGGTGGCTACGTGGGAGACAACTACGCGGCTCTCGGCGGCCATCTCGACTTCACCCATGAGCAGTTGGCCACGGTGGCCGCGAACTCAATTGAGTCATCCTTCTTATCGAGGGATCAGAAGGACCGTCACTTGTCAGAGATCTCAGCCCTCACTGGGAGATCAGCCACGAGGAACTAGGGCAAGTTGGCGAGACAAGGCCACGAGTTTCCCTGACTCATCCCAAATCTCACCGTCTTCCTCGAGCAGACCGTCCGTCACGAACCGAGACACGAACTCACACTGCAGCCATCCACTTGGGTTGGCGCGACGGATCTGGACACTGAGGTCGACGGTCGGGGTCCACCCAATTGGAAGGTCCGCGTTGAAGATTGGAGGCGGGAACGCATCGGCTGCAAGAAGAACCGCAAAGGAGTCGAGGGGCTCTTCGTCTTTGAGTCGGAACCATCCCCGGATCTCCGGTCGCCCCGTCTTTTCACCAACCACACCAGCCACGTCGTCCGGATGTATGCGCAAGTCGACCTTGCCTGTGAAAGGCGGCGGGAAAGGAGCGTCTTGGGCAGGTGCGGCAGGGAGGCAATCCTCAGGTGGAGGAATCTGCGGTCTGGGGCGCCCCAAGAGTTGGGCGTCGTGTCGTTTCCGGTCGGCACTCTCCAGCACAGCCGTGGTCTGAATCGACAGTCGACCCTGGTAGTGGGTCAACGCCCTCATCATGCTGAGGTTGCGTCCTTGCTTCAGCACTTCGACGCCGATCTCGACATCGCCTGCGCCGACCGGATTGAGGAAGTGGCTGGTCACTGAAAGCGGTATGCGGCCTTCAGCTTCGGCTGCCACTGCTCGCGCGGCTTGTGCCATGAGGAAGCCACCGTTGGTGATTCCCACGATGTCCCAGCCATCCGGGTTGTGCCCCTTCCACGTTCCGGGCCCACCCGAAACCGCGCTTGCATCGCGAAACCTCAAACGAGATTCACTCCTGCGCCCGGATGGACGGTCCCGATCACGGTTGGGTTGTGATCCAGGCTGGAAAGATCCGGCTCCGGGTCGACGATCACGACAAAGCCGATCCCCAGGTTGAACGTCTTGCGCATCTCCTCCTCGGCCACTCCGTAAGACTGGATGAGGTCGAACACGGCCGGCCTCTCCCATGACGTTGTGTCGATCGTCGCTCCGAGTCCGGCCGGCAACACTCTGGCGACGTTTCCGGCCAGCCCCCCTCCGGTTATGTGGGCGGCCGCCTTGAGGATTGAAGCGGACGATGCGATTGAGGGCGAGTAGATAACTGAAGGCTCGAGAAGGGTTGCAGCGTGGGCTTCGACATCGTCCTGCATGACTGCTCTCACGAGAGAAAAACCGTTTGATCGAAGATTTGGGGAGCTGAGTCCGATTACTAGATCGCCCGCCCTCACCCGATCAGGGCCGAGGACTGCGTTCGCCTCGACGACCCCCATCGCCGCGCCGGCGAGGTCGACAGCGGTTGGCTCCATTACCCCTGGGTGCTCGGCAGTCTCGCCGCCGAGAAGCGGCATTCCCGCAACGGAACAAGCGTCCGCCACCGAAGCAACGATCGCCTTGTCCCGCTCTTCCTGCAGGGCGCCGACAGCTAGATAGTCCACGAAGCCGAGAGGTGACGCTCCCGCCGCCGCAAGGTCGTCGACACACATCGCGACCAAGTCGTGGCCGACTCCGCTCCACAATCCGGTTCGACGTGCGACTTCGAGTTTCGTGCCCACTCCGTCGGTGGACATCATCAGCACCGGATCGTCATAACCCTCTGGCAGGCGGACACCGGCCGCAAACCCTCCGAATCCACCGACGACATCTTTGGTCCATGTGGCAGTGACCGGGCTGGCGATGTTTTCGGTATGCCGATCGGCACCCTCGAGGTCTACCCCGGCCTGCCGGTACGAGGTCATTCAGGACCGCTCGAGGTGGAACTTGTCCGTGTTCTCCGGGACCGATGTTGGGTAATCGCCCGAGAGACAAGCAGTGCAGAAACCCGCGTCCGCCACCCCCGTTGCGTCGAGTAGGCCATCGATTGAGAGGTAACCGAGGGAGTCGGCACCGAGGTGCTCGCGGATCTCTTCGACGCTCTTGTCGGCCGCAATCAATGTGGAACGATCAGCCGTGTCCATCCCGTAGAAGCAAGGCCAGCGATATGGGGGCGAAGACACTCGGAGATGGACCTCGGTCGCTCCGGCTTCCCTGACCATGTTGACGAGCTTGCGCGTTGTCGACCCGCGAACGATTGAGTCATCAACCAGAACGACCCGTTGCCCGTCGAGATTCTCAGGTATCGGATTCAGCTTCAGTCGGATGCCGTGGTCGCGCAGCATCTGGGACGGTTCGATGAAGGTCCGGCCCACATACCGGTTCTTGACCAAGCCGTCCGAATATGGAATCCCACTGGCTGCCGCAAAACCCTGCGCCGCAGGAATGCCGGATTCGGGCACGGGCACGACGATGTCAGCGTCAGCTGGGTGCTGCTCGGAGAGGATGCGACCCATTTCTCCGCGGGCACCGTGGATCGACCTGCCGTACATCTGGCTGTCGGGTCGTGCGAAGTAGACGAATTCGAAGAGACAGAGCCCGGGGTCTTGGGCTTGGAAGGGGTAGTAGGACTTCGGTCCACTGGCGTCAATGACGACCATCTCGCCCGCCGCGACTTCACGAACGAAGTCGGCCCCGACGAGGTCCAGCGCAGCTGTCTCTGAAGCGAGCACCCAGCCACCTGACTTCAACGAGCCGAGGCATAGGGGGCGGAATCCGTGGGGGTCCCTCAAACCGACAATCCGACCCTGGTCCATGATGACGAGAGAGAAAGCTCCTTCCCAGGTTGGAGCGATCTCCATCAGGGCGAGTTCGAGCCCGCGGCCGTCGGAGCGATTGTCGTCTATTGCCCTGGCCAGGCCTTCCGCCATCAGATCGGAGTCGGTGGTTGCATCACTCACACCGAGGTCCAACGCAAGCTTGTGGGTGTTGGTCAGGTTGCCGTTGTGGCCAAGCGCTACCGACGTGTTGCCAATCTGACGGTGGGCAGGTTGGGCGTTCTCCCAATTGGTCGAGCCTGTCGTGGAGTAGCGGGTATGGCCAATGCCCAGATGCCCGTCGAGCCCGGCTAGTGCGGGCTCGTCGAAGACCTGGGCAACGAGCCCCAGATCCTTGAAGACGGTCACGGTCTCGCCGTTGGAGGTTGCGATTCCCGCAGATTCTTGGCCTCGATGCTGGAGGGCAAACAGACCGAAGTACAGGAGGTGGGAGACACGCTCGGTGGTCGAGTATGCGGCGATGACTCCGCACGCCTCGCGGGGTCCGCTCAGTTCTGGGCTACTCGCCTCCTCGGGCACTCGGCGATGGTAGGCCGCTCCGGTTGCTGAATACAGTTGGCTCTTCGACTTTCAGTCGAAGATTTCGCGATAGTGACCGGCCAGCTCCAGGTAGTGGTCGACACCTTCGTCTGCCCGAGTCAGTTCCGCGTCAGTCAGGTCCCTCACCGGCCGCGCTGGGGTGCCCACCGCAAGCGTCCAATCCGGTACCGAGCTGCCCTCGGTCAGCACTGAGCCTGCGGCTAGCCAGGCTCCGGTTCCGAGACTGGCCCCGTTCAACACTCGGGCTCCAATTCCCACCAGCGCATTGTCCCCGATCTGTGCGCCGTGGACGACAGCAGCATGTCCGATGGTCACTCTCTTGCCGACGATGCAGGGAATTCCCTCGTCGCAGTGGAGGACTGAGTTGTCCTGAATGTTGGTTTGGGCGCCCACGCTGATGATGTCAAGCTCCGCCCTTATGACCACACCGAAGAGGACGAACGCTTCCTCTTCGATAGTGACAGCCCCGCGGATCGTGGCGTTGGGCGCGATGACTGCACTTGCCGCAATCTTGGGCACTTCGATGGGGTCTTCTCTCAACTGACTGAGGTCTCCGATAGAGACTCAATACGCTGCCGTATCAGGTCGGCCGGTGTCCACCCCCTGGCGAGGAGGGCGAGTCTGCCGTCTTCCATTTCGCCGATGAGGGCCGGGAAGCCCGAAATCCCCCAGTTGCGTGAACGGGAGAAGTCCTGCCATGCGCGCTTCTTGGCGTCGTCTGTCTGAATCTCCTCCAAGAACCCGTCTTGTTCGACACCGTGTTCCGTCGCAATCTCGGTCAGTACCGCGAAGTCGGTCACATCCCTTCCTTCTGAGTAGAACGCCCGTTGGACATCAGCGAAGTACGCCAGCGACGCCTCCGGCGTGTGGTTTCGAAGTGTCGTCACTGCAATCGCCGACGGCTCCGTGTCGTACAGCCAGCCATCCCGACGATCCAGAAAGGCGGTATCGAAGGGTTGGCCGGTCTTCTCTGCGATCTCGACCCAATGATGCGCAAGTGTCTCCGCCATTCGGTCGTCTATCGCATGAGCCATAGGTCCTGGTCGCAACCCCCCGACCACGACCTGGACGGGGAGCTCCTCGGCGAGCGACTCGATCTCAGGTGCGAACCCCCAGCACCACGAGCACATCGGATCGCCCACATAAACCAGGGTCGAGATTCTGTCGGTCATGTGTGCCAACCTTATTGGTGTCTCTGTGACTGAAATCAACACTTCGATCGAAGCTGCATTCCGCGAGTCCTACTCCCTGATCGTGGCCAGTCTGTCGCGTCAGGTGCGCGACATCGATCTCGCTGAAGAGGCAATCCAGGATGCCTTCACCGAGGCGATGCGCTCCTGGCCCGAGACCGGGATCCCCGCCAACCCGGGGGGTTGGATAGCCACCGTCGCCAGACGTCGAGCGATCGATCGAATCCGAAGGGCCACGACGTACGCCGCCAAGAAGGAACTGGTGGCCAGCATGGAGAAGGTGGAGTCGGAGAGGCCCGCCGTCCCAATGCTTGGTGCGTCGATCAGTGACGACCGGCTTCAGATGATCTTCGCCTGCTGCCATCCGGCGCTCGCAACTGACAAGCAGATCGCTCTCACACTCCGGACGCTGGGCGGCCTGACGACGAAGGAGATCGCCGATGCGTTCCTGGTCAGCGAGACCACGATGGCTCAGCGGCTGGTCAGAGCGAAAGCAAAGATCCGGAGTGCCGGCATTCCGTTTGAGGTGCCAGCCGATGAGGTTTTGGAGGACCGGATCGATGCCGTCCTTGCGGTCGTCTACCTGATCTTCAACGAGGGTTACTTCGCTTCATCAGGTGACGCAGTTGTCAGAGCTGATCTGGCCGAATCGGCTATCGAATTGGGACGGATCCTGTACAAGACACTCCCTCAATCGTCTGAGGTCCGAGGTTTGCTGGCGCTGATGCTTCTCAATCACTCGAGAAGAGCTTCGCGTGTCGACGGACACGGTGAGTTGATCCTCCTCCAGGACCAGGATCGGTCGCTTTGGGATAGGGAAAACATCTCCGAGGGACTCTCATTGGTCGGTTACCGGGGAGATGAATCTGGCATCTATGCGCTTCAGGCGGCAGTCGCAGCATGTCACGCCTCGGCGAGCACGTGGGCTGAGACAGATTGGACTCAGATCGTTCGGCTGTATGACCGGTTGCTGCCTTTGACTGGCTCCCCGGTCGTTGCGCTGAATCGCGCCGTCGCCATTGGCTATGCAGACTCACCCGAAGCCGGACTCAGTGCTCTAGAGGGAGTGGACCTGGACGGATACCACCCATATCACGCATCTCGTGGTGAGCTCCTCCGACGTTCAGGTGACATGACCGCCGCCGAGGAGGAATTCAGGCGCGCTCTGGATTTGAGTTCCAACGCGGCCGAGCGGCGCCTGGTCGAGCAAAGGCTCTCTGGTATCAGAGGTTGAATCTGGTTTTGGCAACTGCGAGATCGTCAGGTGTGTCGACGCTGAACCAGCTGCGCCCGTCTTCACCCCAATTCCCCCAAACGTCTGGGGACACGGGAGCAAACGATGTCGCGTCCAGGAAGCTCTGCACTGATCCCCCCGCCTCGACCTCGCCCGCGGCGATGACCCCGGTCGCAGTTGGGTAGACGGCGCAGGTCACCTGACGGACCCCAGAAGAGTCGACAGGTACTACGGGGATCTCGTCAGCCAGGTCGAGCATCGCTTTCACGGTTTCGGGTCGAATAAGTGGTTGATCGACGGCCACCAACAGGACATGACTCCCTGCATGCCGGCTCAGCGCGGTAGCCAGACCTGACAGTGGCCCACCTCCGAACTGTTCATCGGGCCAACACTCATAGCCCGACCGCTCCGGGCCCAGAAGCACCAGGTGGTCGGTCACGTCACGGAGAGCGTTGGTGACGTGTTCGAGCATCGTGTAATTGCCCAAGACGACGTCTGCTTTGTCCTGACCCATGCGACTGCTTTGGCCTCCGGTCAGGACTGCTCCGAGGAATGTCACCCCACCGAGGCTAGAAGACTTTCGACAGCGGCAGCGAAGGAGGCGGGTTGGGTCATTGCACATGCGTGTCCAGCGTCCTCGATGACAATCACACGAGCCTGAGGGTTCTTCTCGATGAATCGAGCTTCGCCCTTGCGGTTCGATGTGTCTCGTTCGCCGTTTGCGATCACGATCGGCCCCGAATAGTCGACCAACTCTGAGGCGTAGTCGCGACCAGGCAGTCGCCTGAGGGCTTGACCCGCTCCGCGGGCTGAGAGCCCAGACTCGATGATCGGCTCTGCGAACTCGGGTCCGAAGTCGGCCCGCAGCTTCTTGGCAAACGTCTTCATCGCGGGTCTGGCCAGCAATGGGAAGGCGTATCCGTAGAGCTTTGTCGAAAGACCGTCCCAGCCTCGATAGTCGATGGTGGCCCCGGAGAGGACCATTCCCGACACGAGGTCGGTCCGGGTCGCAGCGACCATCTGCGCCACATACCCACCAAGGCTCAGTCCAACCAGGATGCTGGGTGCAGTGAGAGCCTCAATGGCCACTTCGGTGGCAGCTTCGTTGGAATAGGGGAGATGGGAAAGATCCCCATGACCGGGCAGGTCAATGGCTCGAGTGGTTGGGTCGGAGGACAGCTCTCCTCGAACCAGATCCCACATGTGTCGGTTGATCACACCTCCGTGGAGAAACAGGATCTCCTGGCTCATGGCGTGTCCGTTGCGAAGACCGAAGCGACGAAGCCGTAGATCTCGCCCTCTTCGTCGGCAGCGCTACCGAACTCCTCGACCAAAGTCATCAATCGCTCACGGAAGTCCTCCGCGGTCTTCTCGCTCATGCGAGCCGTGAGAAGGGCCGCTGGAGGATCGAAGGGTTGGTCGGTGGCGGCCTCCCGGACTGCTTGAGAAAGAGTGAAGCCAAGACGGTCGGTGCCAGGCACGGCGAACTCGATCCTGGAATAGGTGAGGCCGTAGAGCTTCTCAGTCATGGCGCGGACCTTTCGCTCTTCGACGACTTCGATCATCCCGGCGTCACGCAGAACCTTGATGTGGTGACCGACTTTGCCATGGGTCATCTCGAGGAGGTCAGCCAACTCTTTGGCGCTGGCTGACCTGGTTTGCAGGATTCTCAGAATCCTGGCCCGGGTGTCGTCGGCAAGTGCCTTCAGCTGTTCGGGTCGGTCGAGAACAAGCGCAGTGTCTGTATGCAATGGCATTCCATTATATTATGGAAAGCCATTACGTAAGTAAAGGTCAACGTCTGAAAATGTCAGGAGGGATTGGGTCCTGCTCACGTCTTCTGGCAGCGAGACCCGACAGGTACTGGACTGGGAAATCATGATCGGTGTACCCCAGGTCGATTGCGGCATTCAGAGTCCAATACGGATCTACGAGATGAGGTCGGGCCATCACACAGAGGTCCGCTCGCCCGGCCACGAGGATGTTGTGCACGTCGTCGATGGAAGAGACAGCACCAACCGTCATCGTGGGGATGCCGGCCTCATGGCGGATCCGATCGGCGAAAGGTGTCTGATAGAGCCTTCCGTACTCAGGTTGCGCATGCATGGAGGTCTGGCCGGTGGATACGTCGATCAGGTCGCAACCGTGCTCCTTGAGTACGCGGGACAGTTCCACAGCGTCGTCTCCATCGAAGCCCCCCGGCGCCCAGTCGGTAGCCGATATTCGCACCGATATCGGCTTCCCGGTGGGCCACACCTGGCGGACCGCGTCAAACACCTCAAGCGGATATCGCATCCGATTGGCCAGTGATCCGCCGTACTCATCGGATCGTTGGTTGGCGAGTGGAGTCAGGAAGCTCGAAAGCAGATAGCCATGTGCGAAGTGAAGCTCCAACCAGTCGAACCCCGCCGAGTCTGAAAGCCGGGCCGAAACAACGAATTGCTCACGCACTTCGTCCATGTCGGCACGCGTCATCTCGCGTGGAACCTGGTTTTCGGGACGGTATCTGATGGGTGACGGCGACATGATCTCCCAGTTGCCCTCTTCTAACGGCTCGGTATCGCCCTCCCACATCAGCTTCGTTGACCCCTTCCGTCCGGAATGACCTAGCTGAATTCCCACTTTCGATTCAGAGTTCTCGTGGATGAAGTCGACGATGCGGCTCCAGGCCTCCGCTTGCTCTTCCGACCAGATGCCAGCGTCTCCCGGGCTGATCCGACCCTCCGGGGAGACACAAGTCATTTCGGTCATCACCAAACCCGCACCTCCAACCGCCCGCGACCCGAGGTGGACTAGGTGCCAATCGTTGGGCATCCCGTCGCTCGCCGAGTATTGGTCCATCGGAGAGACCACCACCCGGTTGGGGAGAGTGACGTTTCTGACCTGATACGGGGTGAACATCGGTGGGACATCCGGTTCAGCACTTATCGATTCGGCATACCAAGAGTCGACAGACTCCATATATTCGGCGTCCCGGAGCCGAAGGTTGTCGTAGGTAACGCGCTGGCTTCTCGTCAGGAGAGAGAAGGCGAACTGCTCAGGCTCCATGTCTCGATAGCGGTCCGCTCCCTCGAACCATTCGAGGCTCGCTTTGGCTGCTCGCTGCAAGGAGTCGACAGCTGGACGGCGTTCCTCTTCGTAGCGTGCGAGGAGATCTCCGACGTCGCCGCCCTGCACGAGGAGTCTCGCCAGCTCGATTGAATCTTCCATCGCCAGCTTCGTTCCCGACCCAACGCTGTAGTGCGCGGTGTGGACCGCATCGCCCATAAGGACGACGTTCTCGTGGCTCCATTTCTCGCACTTGATCACCGGAAACTGAAGCCACTTCGAGTTGTTCCCGAGCAGACCTTCTCCATCGAGATGATCGTCGAAGAGCTCGGTGCTGGTCTCGAGAGCTAATTCATCGGATACGCCTGGAGGAAAGACGTCGTGCTCGGTTCTGTCGAGTCCAAGGCCACGCCACGTCTCGGGGGCCATCTCGACGATGAAGGTGCTGCCCGTGTGGTCGTAGGGGTAGACATGCGCCCAGACCATGCCGTGTGGTGTGTCTTCGAAGATGAAATGGAACTTGTCAAACACCTTTGGAGTCCCGAACCACGCGTACTTGTTCACTCTCGGAACGACCGAAGGCCGGAAGTGCTGGGCGAGAGAAGTTCGAATGAGTGAGTTGGCACCATCGGCACCAACCACCAGATCTGCTGGTGGGACCTCGTCGATCGACGAAATCGAATGCTCGAACCGAACGTCGGCTCCAACTTCGACGGCGCGATTCGAAAGGATCTCGAGAAGCGACTTGCGACTGGCTGCGGCAAACCCGTGGCCACCGGAGATGATGGGCTCAGGTGCCGAGAAGTGTCTGATCTCGATGTCGCCCCATTGGATGAAGCTTCTGGTCAGCGCGTCGTACGTCGGCTCGTCGGCGGCCTTGAAGTTGTCGAGTGTCTCGTCTGAGAAGACGACGCCAAATCCGTACGCAGCCCCTTTCGGGTTGCGCTCGTACACGGTGACATCGAAGTCTTCGTCCGATGTCTGGAGGAGGATCGCCAGATAGAGACCAGCAGGCCCACCTCCGACGATGTTGACCATTCGTGACACCAGCGCATCGTAATGATCGGGTCGGGGCTCAGGTCTCCAGGGCCCGTTCGATAGCGTGGTTCCAGATGTCGCTCGCCTGAGAGAGGGCGAGGTCTTCACCATTGATGACGATCTGGTCGCCTCCGATTGTGCCGATGCGTCGTGCCATATCGGTCTCAGGCATCTTCCCTGGTGGGACAACCAGGAGGAAACGGTGAGGGTCTTCTGAGAAGGGGAACTCGTCTCGAACCTCTGCGCCAACCCCGGAGGCAATGCAGATCTCAGCCAGCGCAACCGCCAGCCCACCGTCAGAGATGTCGTGTAACACCGGCACATCTCCCGACAGCCTGATCGCGGTGTCGATGACTCCCCGGGCCGTCTCCGGAGATGGTTTCGTCGGCAAGCCTGTGAGTTCTCCGCTCAGGCGCTGAACGGCTGATCCAGCAAGGTTGTCTGTGGGGTCCGGTCCGACCACCCATACCTCCATCGACTCCGCTGCCCGGTCGAGCCGTGGAGGTGTTGCTGGCATCGGATCGGCCAAACCCATGATCCCGACAACCGGAGTGGGATGGATGTCGACCCCGTCCGTCTCGTTGTAAAAGGAGACATTCCCTCCAACCACCGGGATGTCCAGTGCCTCGAGAGCTTTGGACATGCCCTCGATCGACTCTATGAACTGCCACATGACCTCTGGCTTCTCGGGGTTCCCGAAGTTGAGGTTGTCAACCGCAGCCATCGGTTCGGCGCCGGTCACCGCAACGTTGAGAGCCGACTCGTAGATGAGTCGAGCGCCCCCGACTCGGGGATCGAGATAGCAAAGTCGCCCGTTGCCGTCGGTGGAAACCGATATCCCCTTGTCGGTTCCTTTGATTCTGAGAAGAGAACCGTCCGAGCCCGGACCGACAACCGTGTTCAAGAAGAGCATGTGGTCGTATTGGGTATGGACCCAGGCTGACGATCCGATTCCCGGATCTGCCAAGAGGCGTGAGAGTGTTTCGCTTACCGGAAGCCCCTCGTCGACAAACCGTGTCTGCTGCAACGCGTCGATCCAGTCCGGTCGCACGGATGGTCGGTCGTACAGGGGGGCATTGTCCGCCAGGGATGCAGCTGGCATCTCCGCAACCACTTCACCGTCGTGTCGGATCGTCAGCGTTCCTCCGCCTTTGACCTCACCAACCACAGCCGAGTCGATTTCCCACCGATCGGCGACGGCCAGCACGTCTTCGACATTCTCGGGTGCGACGAAGGCCATCATCCGTTCTTGCGACTCCGACATCAGGAGTTCGGGTGCTGTCATCCCACTCTCGCGGGTGTGAACCGAGTTCAGGTCGACATCCATACCCACGTCCGCTCGCCCGGCCGGCTCGGATACCGCACAAGAGAGCCCGGCGGCGCCCAGGTCTTGAACTCCGACCACGAGCCCGCGTTCGTACAACTCGAGACAGGCTTCGATCAGCTTCTTCTCCTCGAATGGATCCCCGACCTGAACCGAGGGTCTCTTGTCTCCTGACTCGTCGTCGAATGAAGCAGACGCCAGGACACTCGCTCCGCCGATACCGTCGCGTCCCGTTGCCTTGCCAAGAAGCACGGCGATGGACCCGGGTTCCCCTGCCGTGCCCAAGACGAGCTGATCTCGCTTGAGGATGCCGAGGCACATCACGTTCACCAAGGGGTTGCCCGAGTAGCAGTCATCGAATTCGATCTCACCGCCAACGGTGGGGACACCGACGGCGTTGCCGTACCCAGCAATTCCGGCGACCACCCCTTTGAACAGGTAGCGGTTCTTCGGTTCGGTCAGGGGCCCGAATCGGATCTGGTCCCAAAGGGCGATCGGACGCGCTCCCATCGTGAAGACGTCTCGCAGAATTCCACCCACTCCGGTGGCTGCACCCTGGTAAGGCTCGACGAACGAAGGATGGTTGTGACTCTCGATCCTGAGGGCTGCGAGCCAACCGTCGCCGAGGTCGACGACTCCTGCGTTTTCTCCCGGACCGACCACTACCCAAGGAGCCTCCGTCGGGAAGCGTCCTAGGTGCTTCCGACTCGACTTGTAGGAGCAGTGCTCGGACCACATCACCGAGTACATGGCGAGCTCGGCGTCTCTGGGTTCCCTTCCGAGGATTTCGATGACCGAGTCGTACTCGTCGTCGGTCATCCCCAGTTGACGATGGACAGGCTCTTGTGTGGTCGTCATGCCGGTACCAGTGACTCCAGGAATCCGCCGAGGAGCACGTTGCCGTCGGTGGATCCGAGCAAAGTGTCGGTCGCCCTCTCAGGATGGGGCATCACGCCCACGACGTTGCCCATCTCGTTGCTGACAGCCGCTGCTGAACCCTGAGATCCGTTTGGGTCGTTCACATACTTCAAGACGATTCGACCCGAATCCGACGGGTCGACCCAGTTCCCTTCGTAGGAGTTGAGAGGTATCCGGAGCCGGTCCCCAGCCTCAGCCGCCCGGGTAAGGATCGAGTTTGTGTCCACGACCTCGACCTCCTCGTAGCGACAAATGAACGAGAGACCCGTATTGGCTATGTGGGCACCGGGGATAAGCCCCGCCTCACAAAGCATCTGCCAGCCGTTGCAGATCCCAAGTACTGGAGATCCGGCCTCTGCCAGCCTCTGAACTTCGTTCATAACGGGAGAGAAACGGGCGATCGCCCCAGTTCGTAGGGCGTCCCCGTGCGCGAACCCACCGGGGAGCACCACCCCGTCGAATTCCGAGAGGTCGGTATCTCGATGCCAAACGAGGTCAGCGGTGCCGCCGAGGGCCTCGAGGGCGTAGACCACGTCGTGCTCGCAATTGACACCCGGGAAGACAATGACCGCTGTTCTCACGGATCCACCGTGACCACGAAGTCCTCGAGAACCGGGTTGGCCAGGAGCTGCTTGCACATCTCTTCGACCCTTCGTTTCACCTCGTCGGGATCGTCCCCGTCGACCTCGAGATGGATCACACGGTCCATCCGAACCGAGGCGACCTCGCCAAAGCCCAACTCCTTCAGCGCTCTGAGGATCGTTGTGCCTTCCGGGTCGGCGATTTCAGGTCGACGGTCGATGGCGACTGACACTCTCATTGTTTCCTCCCGTACTGAGCGAACGAAGTCCCTGTGATTCGCTCGAATGCCTCGACATAACGTGCCCGGGTACCGGCCACAATGTCTTCGGGCAGGTCCGGAGCCGGGGGTTCCTTGTCCCAGGGTTGTTGCTCCAGCCATTCCCGGACGTGCTGCTTGTCGAAGGAGGGAACTTCCGTTCCGGTCTGGTAGTTGTCGGCCGGCCAGTATCGAGACGAGTCAGGGGTCAAGACCTCGTCGATCAGGATCAACTCATCCCCTACGTAGCCAAACTCGAACTTGGTGTCGGCGAGGATGACACCGCGGTCTCGGGCGTACTCACTTGCCGTGGCGTAGATGCTCATCGATCGCGATCGGAGCTCGTTGTAGAGGTCGTCTCCGAGTGTTGCTCGGGCCTGCGCTTCGGTGAGGTTTTCGTCGTGCCCTGCCTCGGCTTTTGTGGCGGGGGTGAAGATGGGTTCGGGAAGACTTTCTGCCATCTCGAGGCCCTCCGGTAGATGCTCCGTCGTGGGTCCTCCGCCGTCCCTGTACTCACGCCAAGACGAGCCGTACAGGTAGCCGCGGACGACGCACTCGACCGGGATCACCTCTGCCTTCTTGACGATCATCGCTCTACCTTCGAGGTCCGTGCGTCGTTGGTCGTCGAGACCTTTGATCGAATCGAGGTCGGTCGAGACCAGGTGATTTGGCGTGTCGAGCATCTCGAAAAAGTGCAGGCTGAGCCCGGTCAGCACCTTCCCCTTGTCAGGAATGGTCTGGTTGAGAATGACATCGAATGCCGAAATCCGGTCGGTGGCTTCGATGAGGAGATGCTCGGGGTCGATCTCATAGACCTCTCGAACCTTGCCTGATGCCGTGTGAGGTAGTGCGACCACGCGTGGGGAGCGTAGCGCCCTGCATGCTGTGTTCTAACGTGGCGTGGTGAGTGGCTTCGACAACGAACGCGTAGCGGAACTACTGGCTTCGGACCCCTACGCCCAGAGTCTTGGTATCGAGCTCGTCGAAGTGAAGTCCGACTTGATATCTGTCTCGATGAAGGTCGGTGAGGAACACACCAACTTCCTGGGCGGTGGACACGGGGGGATGGTGTTCTCGCTGGCCGATTGTGCCTTTTCTCTGGCTTCCAACTCGGCCGGCGATCGCGCAGTGGCCATCGACACTCACCTCGTGTTGAGCGGTGGATGCCAACCGGGGGACACGTTGGTGGCGACAGTGTCGGAAGTTACCCGTGGCCGGACTCTGGGTACCTATCGGGCTGATGTGGTGAGGGACGACGGTCGCAAGATCGCGCTGTTCACCGGGACCGTCTACATCACCACGGATTGAAAGACCGCCCGCTCTAGTCTTTGGGGTCGTTTTGTCATTGGTCAAATACGTCGTTTTCAACCCCTGGAAGACCGCTGCCTCCGTAGTTCTGGGCGTGGTTCTCGGTGTCGTTGGGTTTTACGCGTATCAGTTCAATGTGGCTCTTGGTTCCGTAGCCGTCGAGGACTTCAACCCGGAGGGCGCAAGGGAGGCCATCGCTGCGCTTCCGGATTCCTCGGAAAGCTCGCCACCGGTCACCGCCTTCGACTACTTCAATGAGCCGGTTTACGACGTCACCGAAGAGCTAGAGCTCATCCGTGCCCAGTTGGAATCCGTACCGGAAGCAGAGCCATTCAACCTCGCGGCGTTCGGCGAACCGATCGACGACTCGACCTTCGAGTCTTACCTGCTGGTTGGTACCGACGCTTCAGGCTTCCTCGCCGACACGATCATTCTCGCTTTGGAGCCGTCGGGTAGTGGTGCCCCGATCATGGTCAGCCTGCCCCGGGACCTTTTCGTCTGGAACGCCTGCAAGCAAACCTTCACACGGCTCAATAGCGGTCTGGGTGGGTGCGCGGGCGTCGCCTCGGGGTCCGAGCTCCTGGCGATCATGGTCGAGGACTACACAGGTATTCCCGTCGACCATCTCGCTCGAATCAACTTCGATGGCTTCTCCCGTTTGGTCAATGCGATGGGCGGGATAACGGTCTGCGTCGATCAACCGACGAGGGATCTGAAGTCGCATCTCTTGATCGAAGAGCCGGGCTGTCACAACGCCGACGGGGAAACGGCTTTGGCATGGGTGAGGTCGCGTCAGCCTGAGGTTCTCCAAGGTGAGGAGTGGGTACGTGCTGGCGGAGGAGACTTCTCGCGCCAGCGGCTTCAGCAAGACGCCCTCTTTCAACTCGCTGGTAAGGCTTCCAACTTCTCGTCCCCGGCGTCACTGACCGACAGGCTCTCAGCCGTTGCCTCATATGTTCGACTCGACAGCTCCTGGTCATTCGGTCAGGCAGTGGCCACAGGTTGGAAGTACCGGGGGGTCTCCAAGAGCAACGTCGCGAGATTCTCCATAAACGTCAGCAACTACCGGACGTCCTACGGGGCTGCGGTGTTGTTGCCAACCAGGCCCTTTGCCGAGCAGCTCGCGGAGGTCCACAGCCTGGGCTGAGGACTCAGTTTGCCCGGTAGAGTCGCTGCAGTTTGAAAGGAGGGCACATGCGTTTGGGCCCAATTGAGGTTGTGGTTGTTGCCTTCCCTGGCAGCGAGTTCAACGGCGAGATCATGCCGGCATTGGAGGATCTCGTCGAAAACGACGTGATTTCCATTGTCGACGGTCTACTTATCTCCAAAGACGATCAGGGCGACATCGAGTTCGTCGAGATCTCCGAAGAGGGTTCCAGTCCCGAGGTAGCGAAACTGGCCGCATTGGTTGGTGAAGCGAATGGTCTTCTGAGTGACGACGACATCGAAGAGTTTGCAGCCGCGCTCGACCCCGGTGACTCTGCAGCCGCATTGGTCTTCGAACACACGTGGGCGAAGCCGTTCCGCGACGCCATCGTTGACTCCGGTGGAATCTTGGTGGCGAATATGCGTGTGCCAGGAGCGGTTGTCGAAGAAGTAATGGAAGCTCTGGAAGAGGAGTAAAGATGCCAAGAAGAAGAGGACGCCCAGGACTAGTAGGGACGATGGCCCGCACCGCCGTGGTCGCTGGGACCGCCAACGCAGTTGTGGGTGGAATGAACCGCAGCCAGGCCGCCAAACAACAAGCGGCTGCCGATCAACAGCAAGCCAATCAAGCCGCCTTTGAAGCCCAAGCCCAGATGGCCGACCTGCAGGCCCAGCTCGCGGCGCAGCAGGCAGCACCCCAGGCTCCTGCACCCGCCGACGACATGATGTCCAAGCTGACCCAGCTGGCGAGCTTGCACAGCTCCGGGGTTCTATCCGACGAGGAATTCGCGGCCGCCAAAGCCAAACTCCTCGCCTAACCATCACCACTGAAGTGCAATGACCGTTGTCGAGTCACGGTCATTGCACCGCGGTGACTGCCGACGCGGAGAAGAGTCGCCAGCGAGGTGTCGAATCGTTTCGTCAGGTCTTGATAGGTGAAACGAAGAACCAGCAAACCTTGAGCCGCAAGGTGATTGTCGCGATCCCGATCTCTCTGAAAGTCCGTCTGCCGCATGTGCCAGGTACGACCGTCCGCTTCAACTACCAGGCTCCAAGAAGGGATGAAGGCGTCCACACGAGAGGGCTTCTCAATAAGGACCGGGTGCTGTCTCTTCACCGGCGGGACCCCAGGTCGACTTAGCAGTGCATAGAGCCGGGCTTCCAGAACGTTGTCGGCTGTTGCATGTGAGCCAGGCTCCACAGCTTGGACCGCCGCCCTGAAACTGGGTAGGCCTCGTTGGCGCGACCCCTCCACCCGAGCCAGCACGTCGTGAAGCTGTTTCGGGCGCGTTCGGCCCAGCGCGACCTGCTGTGACACCAGGTCGAGCATTTGGGCTTTGGGTTGCTCTCGGCGACGGTCCACAACGTCTCCGCTACGGATGTCGCAGGGAACCCCTTCACGATGACTTTGTCCACGAGGTCGAAATCCGCTGAGCGGATAAGCCGTCCGATTGAGATTCTCGGACTCACCTCAGACGAAGCCATGACGGTCGGCCGCCCCGGACTGAATCCCTCGATCCGATGGAGAACTGCCGCGGAATGGCCAGCCACGACTGACCCTCCTTTGGCGAGGAGACACGCCTGTAGTTGCCTCTCCCAGGTGGCCTTGGTTGCCTGGTTGGCGTAGACGCCTGCGGCGAGCCTCTGCCAACGGCCCGTTTGAATCCTCCAATCGATCGCCTCGGAGGTAAGCCCGGCATCCAAAGCCTGCTTGCGCGAGAAGACGCCGTGCTGTTTGGCAGCGACTTGGTCGATGAGCCGATCCCGATACACCTCACCAAGAAGAATGACCGACTGGCCCGATTTCAACCCCTTCGTCACTGAAGTGCAATGACCGTTGTTGAGCCACGGTCAGTGCACGTCAGTGGATCGAGTTAGAGGGCAGCGAGACGGTCAAAGACCACCGATGAGGTGTCAACGACGCGTCCCAGATTGAAGCAAGAGGACAGTTCTTCGTCCGAGAGTTTGACGTCGGGGTCGGCTGACAGGAGATCTTGGAGGGACCCGTCACCGTCCCACGCGGCCATCGCGTTGCGTTGGACGAGCCGGTAGGCCTCGTCACGGGTCAAGCCCGACTCGATGAGCTTCAACAACACTGCCTGACTGAAGACCAGACCTTTGGTCGATTCGAGGTTGGCCATCATGCGGTTCGTGTCGACGACCAGGTTCTCCACCAGGCCCTTGAACTGCACCAGCATGTAGTGGAGAGCAATCGAGGCGTCTGGCAATACGACCCGCTCGGCAGAGGAGTGGGAGATGTCGCGTTCGTGCCAGAGGGCGACGTTCTCCAGGCCCACCTGGGCATAACCCCGCAAGAGACGTGCCATCCCGGTCATCCGCTCCGAGAGGATTGGGTTGCGTTTGTGGGGCATTGCTGAAGAGCCCTTCTGGCCCTTCCTGAAACCTTCGCGAGCCTCCCCGACCTCCGACCGTTGCAGGTGTCGGATCTCGGTTGCCATCCTCTCGATCGAAGCCCCGATCAGTGCAAGACATGTCAGGTATTGGGCGTGTCGATCCCGTGCAGTGACCTGGGTCGAGGCTGGCTCGATTCCCAAGCCGAGCTCTTCACAGACCGCAGCCTCGATCGTGGGCGGCACGTGCGCATAGGTGCCGACTGCTCCTGAGATCTTGCCGACGGACACGGCCTCACGCGCGGCGTCGAGACGCTGTCGGTCTCGGTCCAATTCGAAAGCCCATCCGGCGAGCTTGAGGCCAAAGGTCGTTGGCTCAGCCCAGATGCCGTGGGTGCGGCCCACCATGAAGCTCTCCCTGTGTTCGACGGCTCGCTGTCTGACTGCCGACGCCAGGTCGGCCAAAGCGGCAGCCAGCAAGTTGGCGCTCTCCATCAGGAGGACACCACTTGCAGTATCGAGCACGTCGGATGAAGTAAGTCCGTAGTGGACCCAGCCTGCGGCCTCGTCGCCTGCTCCCGCTCCCAGTAGGTCGACAAACGCAGCAAGGTCATGATTGGTGACTGCCTCCCGTTCAGCCACCTCTTGCGGAGTGGGGCACGGTGCCTTCTCGACTGCTGAAGCGACTCCGTCCGGCACCACGTCAAGGCCTTCGAACGCTCGAAGGGCTGCGACCTCCACAGCCTTCCAGGTCTCGAGTTTTCGTTGCTCGGACCAGATTGAGCCCATCTCGGGGAGGGTGTACCGCTCGATCACGGCCCCGATCATGGCACGCCGGTTAGCGTCTCCGGTCGATGCGGCGGATCACGAACGACCAGGCGAAGCGTTTTGCGTTGGCAGCGCAGGGCTTCAACGACGGACGCCCATCCGGTCGCATCGACCGACGCCACTTCCGAAAGGTGCTCGACAGGGTCAGGCTGATCCAGATCGATTCGGTGAACTACTTCAGTCGGGCACACTTCATGCCCTTCTTCAGTCGGCTCGGCCCGTATAACCGAGATCGCCTGGACGACTGGCTTTGGCGGTCTGGTGAGGTGTTCGAATACTGGGGGCATGAGGCTTCGCTCCTCCCAGTCGATCACCATCGGTTGTTTCGTTGGCAGATGGAAGGTGACGTCCATTGGAAGGCAATGGAGCGATTGAAGGAAAAGGCGCCCGACTACATCGAAGAGGTGTACAGCCAGGTTGTTGAAGGCGGGCCGATCCAGACCGCCGACCTTGAAGACACCGGTAAGCGCCCTGGGAGGTCGATGTGGAATTGGAACACCGGCAAGCTCGCGCTCGAGGTTCTCTTCATGCAGGGCCGTGTCACCACCGCCGAACGACCGAGGAACTTCGTGCGGCTCTACGACATCCCTGAACGAGTGCTTCCGAGGTCCGCTCTCGAAGCGCCTACTCCCGAGAAGGACGTCGCCCAGTCCGAACTGCTGCTCGAGGCGGTGAAGGCCATGGGTGTAGCGACAGCCGAGGACATCGGCGACTACTACCGAATCAGGATGCCAGCCACCCGCCCCCTGGTCGCCAAGTTGGCAGAGACGGGCCAGATCATTGAGGTCGAAGTCGAAGGCTGGGACAAGCCCGGGTATCTCCATCCAGACGCTGCGCTTCCTCGGAAGAAGCGTGGCACAGCGTTGCTCTCGCCATTCGACAATCTCGTTTGGTGCCGACCTCGCATCGAGAGGATCTGGGACTTCCACTACCGCATCGAGATCTATGTCCCAGAGGCAAAGCGGGTTTATGGCTACTACGTCTTGCCGTTCCTGCTGGACGGTGAGCTAGTCGCTCGCGTGGACCTGAAGTCAGACCGTCAGATGTCCACCCTCCGGGTCAAAGGCGCTTTTGCAGAACCGGGCGTCGACAGGGCGCACGTGGGAGCTGCTCTCGCAGAGGAGGTCCGGACGATTGCGAACTGGTTGGAAATGGATGAGGTTGCCGTGGACAACAACGGCGATCTCAGTGCCGAGTTACGTAAACGCGTTTAGGCCGGTCAAGGCCTGACCCATCACAAGGGTGTGGATCTCGTTGGTGCCCTCGTAGGTGAAGACTGTCTCCAGATTCGACATATGCCGGAACACCGGATACTCCAACGTAATGCCGTTGGCCCCGAGTATCGAGCGTGCGGTCCTGGCGACCTCTAGTGCGTTGCGGACGTTGTCGAACTTGCCGAACGAGATCTGCTCAGGGGACAGAGTGCCGGCATCTTTGCGTCTACCGAGATGGAGCGCGACGAGAGTTCCTCGTTGCACAGTCACCATCATTTCCACCAGCTTCCGCTGGGTCAGTTGGAAGGAGCCGATGGGAGTGTCGAACTGCTCCCGTTCTTTGGAATAAGAGAGAGCGGTCTCGAAGCAGTCTCTCGCTGCGCCTATCGCTCCGAAGGCGATCCCGAAGCGAGCCTCGTTCAGGCAGGAGAGGGGCCCTCGCATCGACGCAACGCCAGGGAGGACGAACTCGTCAGGGATGCGGACATTGTTGAACAACAGCTCCGATGTCACCGACGCCCGCAGCGATGCCTTTTTCTTGATTTCAGGAGCGGAGAACCCTTCGGTGTCGGTGGGAACGATGAACCCCCGGATTCCTTCGTCGGTTTGCGCCCACACCACTGCGATATCGGCGATGGAGCCGTTGGTGATCCACATCTTGGAACCGTTGAGAACCCAGTCACCGCCATCTCTCTTGGCGGTGGTGCGCATCGAAGCTGGGTCTGAACCCGAATCTGCTTCGGTGAGCCCGAAGCATCCGATCACTTCGCCGGTTGCCATTCGTGGAAGCCACTCGTTCTTCTGCTCCTCAGAACCGAACTTCCAAATCGGGAACATCGCCAGCGATCCCTGAACGGAGACGAAAGAGCGAATGCCGGAGTCACCTGCCTCTAGCTCTAGACAGGCCAGGCCATACGCAGTAGCGGAGGTTCCTGCACAGCCGTAGCCCTCGAGGTGCATGCCGAGCATCCCCATGTCACCGAAGGCCTTTGCCAGTTCGGCGTGGGGGATGGTTCCTTTGTCCCACCAATCACCCAGGTTGGGTTTCAGCTCTTTATCGACGTAAGACTTGACGGTCTCCTTGAGGAGGATCTCCTCCTCGGAGAGCAGTGAATCGATGTCGAGAAAATCGAGAGGGTCGGGACGTTCGAACGAGATCTCACTCATGAGAGGCAGATGCTATCGGGTGCCCACCACCAGGGCATAACCAAGACGGGGCTGACGAGTGCAAAGACGGCTCAGCTGGCGATATCGGTCCGGTAGGCCATCCCTGGCCAGCTGATTGATTCCACGGCCGCAAAGGCCCGGTGACGTGCTGAGCGAATGTCGGGCCCCGTCCCGACCACGTTGAGGACGCGACCACCGTTGACCAAATACTTGCCGTTCTCGGAGACAGTTCCGGCGTGGAAGACGTGAACCGATTCGCCGAAGTCAGTTCCCAGCCCTTTGATCGCCGCTCCTTTCTCGGGAGAAGTCGGATACCCCTTTGCAGCCAAGACGACGTTGACTGTCGCCAGGTCGTTCCACACGGGTTCGGCTCCTTCGAGCACATCGACTAGATCCGACTCCATCCGTGGCAGGACGGCCTGGGTCTCCGGGTCGCCGAGTCTGACATTGAATTCGAGGACCTTCGGACCCTGGGAGGTGAGGACCAGCCCGACGTAGAGGAAGCCGCTGAAGGGGTTCCTGTCAAGGTCCATCTGAGCGAGGGTCGGCTGGACCACATCACGCATCGTGTCTTCAACCAGACTCGGGGGCAGATCGTCAACAGGGGAGAACGAGCCCATCCCTCCGGTGTTCGGCCCTTCGTCCCCTTCGAGTAGCCGCTTGTAGTCACGGGCAGGCTCGAGTGCCACGGCTCCGCTGTCAGTGCAGACCGCGAAGACGCTCACCTCCGGGCCGGCCAGATACTCCTCGACGACCACAGGGCCATGCTCGGTCCATTCCTGAGCCCAGGCTGATGCGTCTGCCCTTGACTCGGTGACCAGGACACCTTTCCCTCCTGCCAAGCCGTCAGCCTTGACCACATACGGGCCGTCGGTGGATTCGACGTGTGAGATGGCGTCGGCTGGATCTTCGAAGGTGGATGATCCGCCCGTTGCGACGCCCGCTCGCTTCATTACATCCTTGGCAAAGGCCTTTGACGATTCGAGTCGAGCTGCACTCCTGGTCGGCCCGAAGACAGGTACACCAGTCCTCCGCAGGGCATCCGCCACTCCGGCGGCTAGCGGCGCCTCGGGCCCGACAACCACGAGGTCGACGCCGTGGATCTTCGCCATCGCTGAGATCGCACCGACGTCGTCCACAGCGATGCCTTCGATGACAGGTCCAAGCGTCGCAAGACCAGGGTTGCCGGGAAGTGAGATCAGCTCCTTCACCCGAGAGGATTGAGCGAGCTTCCAGCCCATTGCGTGTTCGCGTCCCCCGCTACCGAGGAGCAGCACCTTCACGCTCGGCTCACCAACTGACTTCGTTCTGGACCGACCGATACCCAACCTATGGGGACACCGATTTCATCTTCGATGTATTGGACGTAACCCTGAGCTTCGACAGGGAGATCTCCGAAGTCCCGGACTCCGGTGATGTCGACTCCCCATCCCGGCAACTCCTCGTAGACCGGTTCGCAGTGATAGAGCACTGACTGCTGGTCGGGGAATTCGTCGAAGTCGCCCTCTGGCGCCTTGTATCCGACCGCCACTTTGATCGTGTCGAAGGCGGAGAGAATGTCCATCTTCGTGAGGAAGACGTTCGTGAGGCTGTTGACACGCACGGCATAGCGAAGGGCGACGAGGTCGAGCCAGCCACATCGGCGACGTCGGCCGGTGACAGTTCCGTATTCACCACCCAGTTCGATCATCGTGTCACCGATCTCATCGTGGAGTTCTGTCGGGAAAGGCCCGGTTCCGACTCTCGAGATGTAGGCCTTGGCGACCCCGACGACCTCATCGATTGCCTTCGGGCCAACTCCCGATCCAATAACAGCACCACCGGCAGTTGGGTTGGAAGAGGTGACAAACGGATACGTACCGTGGTCGATGTCCAGAAGCGTGCCTTGGGCGCCTTCGAACAGAACTGCCTCGTTCGCCTCGATCGCTCGATGCAGCAATAGCGACGTGTCCGCCACGTGTGGTTCCAGCCGCTCGGCGAAGCCGAGGTATTCATCGACGATCTCGTCGGCTTCCATTGGGAGTGTGTTGTAGACCCGAGGGAGGATCTTGTTCTTGTCGACGAGGGCCGCTTCCACCTTTTCCCGGAAGATCTTGGGATCGAACAGATCCTGTACTCGTATGCCGAATCGGGAGAACTTGTCGGTATAGGCCGGTCCGATTCCCTTCTTTGTGGTCCCGATTTGGTTCTTGCCCAAGTACCGCTCTATCGCTGCATCCAGTTTCCGGTGATACGGCATGATCAGATGGGCATTTGAAGACAGCTTGACCCGGGATGGATCGAGGCCCTTCTCGGCGGCCATGTCCATCTCTGCCAATAGAACCGAAGGGTCGACCACCGTCCCCGAGGCTATGACGGGCGTGCAGTCCGGATAGAGAATCCCCGACGGGATCAGCGAAAGAGCGAGCTTCTGGTCGCCGACGACGATGGTGTGTCCGGCGTTGTTGCCACCTTGAAATCGAACGACATAGTCCGCCGACTCGGAGAAGAAGTCGACCACTCTTCCTTTGCCTTCGTCACCCCACTGGGCTCCGAGAACGATGGTGGCTGGCACGGGATTCGACGGTAGTCAGGAGTCTGAGTCGCCTGTGCGCCCGAGCTGCTTGAGGCCCCCAGCTACCACGCGGATCGGCGCGGTGCCGAGAGTGAACAGTCCGAGTCCCACCGCCTTGGGGATGTCGCGGAGTCGTGGAGCACCGATGAACCCTCTCCTGGCGAAATACAGCCACAGCCCCAAAGCAGTTGCGGCCATGACACCAGCCAGCCACCAGAACCCGTTCTCGACTTCGGATCCGGGAATCATGAGGAAGTTCATGCCCCACAGGCCGGCGACCAGGGTCAGAGGGAGAAGGATGGCCGAGAACACGGTGAGGACGCGCATGATCTCGTTGGTTTGGTCGGCGACGGCGCCCCGGTAGATCTCGAGCACAGACAGCAAGAGAGCACGGCCCGCCTCGAGTGACTCCAGGGCCCTCATGTGAGCGTCTGCCACTCGGTTGAAACGACGTCGGGCGTCGGCCGTGAGAGTGGGGTGTTGGGCGTCGGACAACTCCCGGTACACCTCGTACTGCGGAGATAGGGCTCGTCTGAGAAGGATGACATCGCGGCGAAGGGCATGGGATTGCACGATTGTGTTCGGGTCCGCCTGAAGGGCCAGCTCCTCCAACTTGTCAGCTTGTCGCTGTAGCTCGACTATCAGGGGAGCCGTTCGACGAGAGGCACTGAGAGCCATCGACGCGAGGAGCTCGGATGGTGATGCTGCCCTGGTTTCCTCACCATCCGCGATCTTCTGTTTGATGGTGTCTACGGACAAAGTCGTGGCGTCTCTGATGGTTATGAGGAAGTTCGTCCCAAGGAAGATGTCGATCTCTGGTGTCGTCAGTCTCTCGCCGGATCCGAACGCCAACCCGTGGAGCACCAGGAACACATACCCCGCTTGCTCCTCGATGAGCGGAAGGTTGTTTTCGCTCATCGTCTCCTCGATCGAGAGCGCGTCCAACGAGAAGGCGGTACCAACCTCCTGGATGGACTCCATGCTCTCGTCGACCAGGTCTACCCACACCCACCCCGATTCGGGCGTAGACGTGTAGTCGTCAGAACGGGTCACGTTTCCGTCCCGATCCCAGTGGAACACGTCGATCATCTTCGGTTTGGATTATGGGGCTGGTGTGGTCGCCAACCCGGTAATCCCCGAAACAGAGCGTTCACACTTCAGCAACCGCCAGGCAAACCGCACCCGATACAAATGCCCCGGTTCACGACGCAAGCGAAAGGAGTCATCGTGACCGAGACGGCTGCCGACGTCTTGTCCCTCATTGAGACCGAGGGGTATGAGTTCGTCGACCTTCGATTCTGCGACCTGCCAGGGCAGGTCCAACACTTCACAGTTCCATCCCATCAGTTGACGACTGATTCGTTTGACGAAGGCTTTGGTTTCGATGGGTCATCCATCCGTGGATTCCAGGACATCCAGGAGTCCGACATGATCCTGATCCCGGACCCTGCCACCGCTGTGGACGATGTGTTCAGATCGAGGAAGACGTTGATTCTGTATTGCTTCGTCAACGACCCGATCAATGGAACGCCCTATGAGAAGGACCCCCGGTACATCGCCAAGAAGGCCGAGGAGTATCTCGTCTCGACCGGCATTGCTGACACCTCGTACTGGGGTCCCGAGGCCGAGTTCTACAT
This sequence comes from Acidimicrobiia bacterium, assembly GCA_028284765.1. Taxonomy (GTDB): domain Bacteria; phylum Actinomycetota; class Acidimicrobiia; order Spongiisociales; family ZC4RG35; genus JANQRA01. Next base: position 20,119 of record JANQRA010000016.1, on the reverse strand, counting down.
CTTCGACGACGTCAGGTTCGGTCAGGATCAGAACTCCGGGTTCTACTTCCTCGACTCGATCGAGGGTGCATGGAACTCCGGTGAGTTCGAGGAGGGTGGAAACCTCGGATACAAGCCTCGCTACAAGGAGGGTTACTTCCCTGTCCCACCCACCGACCATTACCAGGATCTCCGCTCCGAGATGGTTCACAATCTCGAAGCAGCGGGCATCGAGATCGAGGTCCAGCACCACGAGGTTGGAACCGCCGGTCAGGCCGAGATCGATATCAAGTTCGACACGCTGCTGCGTACGGCTGACAAGATCACGCTCTACAAGTACATCGTCAAGAACACTGCCTGGGAGATGGGCAAGTCGGTGACCTTCATGCCAAAGCCGATCTTCGAGGACAACGGGTCGGGGATGCACACCCACCAGTCGCTGTGGAAAGACGGTGACACGCTGATGTACGACGAGGGCGGCTACGCCGGCCTCTCCGACATCTCTCGCTGGTACATCGGTGGGTTGTTGAAGCACGCCCCGGCGGTGCTTGCGTTCGCAGCGCCGACCACCAACTCGTATCACCGACTGGTTCCGGGCTTCGAGGCCCCGGTCAACCTGGTGTATTCGAGCAGGAACCGATCAGCTGCAGTGAGGATCCCTCAGTACAGCCAGAGCCCGGCCGCCAAGCGGCTCGAGTTCCGCTGTCCGGACCCGGCAGCCAACCCGTACCTGTCGTTTGCGGCGATGCTGATGGCCGGACTGGATGGAATCCAGAACCGCATCGAGCCCCACGACCCGGTCGACAAGGATATCTACGACCTGCCGCCGGCAGAACTCGAAGGTCTTCCGTCGGTTCCGGGAAGTCTCGACGAGGCACTGGACGCCTTGGGAGCGGATCACGAGTTCCTATTGCAAGGTGGAGTGTTCACCCAGGGTCTGATCGACGCCTGGATTGCATACAAGCGGGATCATGAAGTCGACCCGGTGCGGCTCCGTCCTCACCCATACGAGTTCCACCTCTACTACGACATCTAAGACTCGGTCGCTGCGGCGGCCATATATCGCCGATGCGATCGTGAACCAGGGGGTCGGGCGGCAGTCCGGCCCCTTCGGCTGACCGGAAGCTGCCTGTTCAACTGCGGAATGATTCTCATTACAGTCGTCCTGGCATGTTGAATCTCCGACAGCTGTGACAGACGCCGAGAGGAGGCGCTCCCACCGGCTCATCCTTCTCATTGCGCTGCTCAATGCTTCGGTAGCGTCTTCGATCTATCTCTCGATCCTCCCCGGGATCGTGCGGGGTCTCGACCTGAGCGAGTTTCAGGGTGGCCTGTTGGTGACTTCCTCAGCCTTGGCATCTGGTCTTCTTGCCCCCTGGTGGGGCCGGCGGAGCGAAGTCGTGGGCCGGGTTCGAGTCATCGCAGTCGGGTTGATTGGCTACGGCATCGCATCGGCCGCGTTCGCCCTGGGGATGGAACTCGGTTTTGCGGGGACCTTGACCGGCGGTGCTCTGTTTGCCGTTCTCTTGGTGTCTAGACCCCTCGGCGGTGCTTTGGCAGGTGCCGTCCCATCCACCTCCCAGGCCTACCTTGCTGACACGAGCACCGAGGAGGAGAGAGCCGGGGCTCTTGCCTTGGTGGGTATCGCCAGTGGACTCGGCGCTATTGTCGGGCCAGCCGTCGGTGGTGCCTTAGCAGTCTTCGGTCTCACGGTCCCCCTATGGACGGCGGCTGCGCTTGCCGTTGGCGTAGCGGCGCTGGTCAGGCTTCGACTTCCCGAGCCTGCCCGATATCAATCGGAGCAGCCGGACGAAGACGAGGTTCCTCTGGCCTGGCGTGATCCACGACCCCGACCGATGCTGGTGCTGGTCGTAGTGCTCTTCACCGGGGTCGCACTACTTGCGACCACCCTCGGATTCCTCGTTCAAGACAGGCTTGGTCTGGATGACCAGACCGCCTCATCCGTGACCGGGGCAGTGCTCACCGGAGTTGGGATTGGCCTGGTGGCGGTTCAGGTGCTCATCGTGCAACGTCGCAATCCGAAGGCTTCGACGCTGGTGAGAACCGGGCTTCCCATCCTGGGTGTTGGGATCGTCCTGCTCCTCGTTGCCCCCAACATTCCATTGTTCGTTCTCAGTGGCCTGGTTATGGGTTCGGGCAACGGCCTTGCGTTCTCAGGAGCGATTACCGGTGCCAGCCTCAGTGTCGGAGCACGAGATCAAGGTGCCCTCGGTGGCTTCACGGTGGCGGCCCAGGTGGTCGGCTTCGTGATCGGTCCCACAGTGGGCGGATTCCTGTATCAACAAGGTGAACTGTTGCCCGCTCTGACCGCGCTGGGTCTGGTTGTTCTGGCGTTCGTGGGAGCTCTTTCCAAGGGGTTTTCAGTCTCGACGGCTTCCGGTCAGCCCGATGCAGATAGGCTGCCCGAAACGTCTGATTGAGAAGATCGCACCAGCGCCCGAGCTTATGCAGAGCGGCTGTGGCTCTCCACCACAGCGATACAAGGTGGGACGTCTCTGAGCACGGGGATGGCGGAGAAGACAGGTAGTGCCCAGCGTAAGGGTCCTCGAAGTGCTCCATAAGACTGGGTCTCCACCGACCGGATATGTGGGCTCCACAGCCGAAGGGTCTGTTCGATTTTGCTTCGCTTGATGCCCCACGGCATAGGAGGTGCGGTGTAGTGCTCGGTCTTCGCGAAGCCCGACAGGGTTCTCTCCGAGAACCAAGGTGGGATGGCGTCAAACATCAGCGTGACATGCTCGAACCGATCGCATATTGCAGCCACCAACCCTTCAACCTCCGGCTCGATGAAGTACATGAATAGGCCTTGCGCCGAGACGAACACCTCACGAATGCTCGGCTCAATCTGTTCCATCCATTCAACGTCGAATGCGCTGGCGGCCACATATTCGCAACGCGGTGACCGCGGCAAGAACCGCTCACGGACATCGAGCGCTTGGGGAACGTCGATGCAATACCACCGCACGACGCCGTTGTCGACCCGCTGGAACTGGGTTTCGAGTCCGGCACCGAGCTCGAGGACCGCACCATCGGGATGCTCGACCATCCATCTCTCTACTCTTTCATCGAAGCGGAGCGAGCGATCCGGGTGTGAGCTATCGGGCTTACCGAAACTCCGCTGATAGTCGTAGTCGATGCTCTCGTAGATTCGCAGGCAGTCTGGGTCGTCGAGCATGCTGTCCGGACGCATTACTTCGTTGGCTCGGTTGTGAAGCGTCCAGAGCATGGTCTCAGGAACGCCCCCGAGGTCGGGTGTTGGAGACTGTGGTGTAGTCACGATCTTGTCTCCGCCCGGCGGGCACGGAGCACAACGTCGTCGACGTGAGCTGTTGCGTGTTCGCCAACTCGGGGGCGCTTGTCGTGAATCTCGATTTCCCATCCGTCAGCTTCGGTGAGAAAAGCAGCGAAATCAGCAGGCAAAAAGTAAGCGTCGGGATCAAACGGAAGATGGTGATCCCGCTCTGCCACCGAGCCACGCATTGGTTCCGGGTCGTGATTGACGATCAGAAGTGTTCCGCCTTCGTCCACCGCACTCATCAGGTTTCTGATTCCGAGAGCATCTGGAGTCCGGGGGAGTGGGAGGTAGTGAGCTGAGACGAGATCGAATTGCTCGCCACCGAACGGGTTCGCAGCGTTGGCGTCCGCACGGAGTTGGTTGACTTCCACTCCGAGCTTCTCGCCGGCCTCCACACAGCGGTCCAAAGCTCGTTGAGAGATGTCCGAGACAGTCACATCCCAGCCTTGCTGGGCCAACCAGACAGCGTCTCCGCCTTCTCCGCCACCAACATCGAGCACACGTCCCGGCGCCATATCCCCGACCTCTAGCACCAGGCTTCCGTTCGGGTTTCCGCTCCACATCTGATCGCCGCTGTATCGAGCGTCCCAGTCCGCCTGACCTGCGCTGATCGAGATGGGGTTCTTTACGTCCTCGTCGGCCAGGCTGAAGCTGATCGCCGCTCCGACCCGGCTGCCATTGGCTGCTGCCTGCAGGACTTGTTGGCTGGGGTCGGTCAGATTTCCCGCAGCAAACAGGCCTGGTACTGAGGTTTCGCCCATGGCGTCGCACTCGATGAAGTCACCCAGGCCGTCGGCGTCTTCGATGGGCTTGAGCCCAACTGAGGCGAACGGTTCGGCGCGCACCGCCGAGCGGGGACCCACTACTACCGCTCCGGCTTCGATGGTCTGGCCGCTTTCGGTCTGGACCGCCAGCTCGTGCGTCTCTCCGTTGACTACCCGTGCTGCCCTGGAGTCCACGACTTCAACACCGATGGATCGAAGAGGCTCCAATGCCGGGTCGTCGGCCTCGACTCCGTCGTGGAGGATGAGTGTGAGTTGATCTGTGAGCTGGTGAAAGAGGACGGCAGGATGTAGCCCCATTGGATCAGTGACGATCACCACTATTGGTCTGTCTCTGAACTCAAAACCATGACAGAACGGGCAGTGAATGACGTTGACCCCCCAGTGGGCATCGAGTCCTTCGATGTCCGGCAGAAGGTCGGTCATGCCGGTAGCGGCGAGGACTCTCCGGGCGACCAGGGTGTGACCACTACCGAGCAGAAGGCGGAATTCGGCACCGGAACGGTTGATGTCAACCACTACATCGCCTAAGACCTCACATCCGTGGCTCCGAACCTCGTCGCGAGCCAAGGAGAGGAAGTCCTCGGGAGGGACGCCTTCATGCCCGAGGTAGCTATGCATATGAGAGGCGGGTGCGTTCCGGGGCTCACCAGCATCCACCACGATCACCGAGCGGCGTTGGCGGCCCAGCTGGAGTGCCGCAGCGAGACCGGCAGCCGAACCTCCCACTATCGCAACGTCGCATCGACGCTCTATCGGTTGAAAGTCGGCTTCTCCGTGGGAGTGCTGATGTTGCGAATTGTTACTGACCATTGGTCGTCAGTATGGCGGTTGGTCGTTCAAGCCGACAGCGCGAGGCGAATGGATCGATCTATCTGTACCTCGAGGCCTATCCCCCCAACGAAGAGAGGTTCAAGGTCTGCCGAAGTCCGCAGACCACTCGTCGATGTGGAAGTGAACTCCCCCCATCTGGACCTGGAGGCTTCGGCCGAATGCCTGGTCTCGAATCGGGCCTGTCTCGAACCCGTGGGCTTTGGCAGTCTCAACTGCGGCTTCAAGGGGACTTGGGTAATCGAGTCGAACTTCGATTTGCGGTGGATACGGTTCGCCGGCTCCTGCATGCAGAGCGAGGATGGCCCGGCGCCCCCCCAACTCGACCCATGAGCCATCGGCTGACGCAAACCTCGGTTCGAAACCAAGCGCTAAGAGGAATTCGACCGCACGAGGGATGTCTTGGACGTAGGCGACCGGGATTGGGTCCGGAGCGTTGCCCGGCCTTTTGGCGCCGCTGACCAGGTGTGCGCGTATCGCTTCTTCTACGAGCTCAGCCAGAGTTGAGCCCGCTTGGATCGCGGCCGCCTTTGCTTTGGCAATCACCTCAACCGAGAGCTCGACATTCATTTGCCTCCGCTTGCCGTCCTTCGATTGTCCCACGCTCTCCTCCGGATGCTTTGACTAGTTTTCTAGGTCGAGATACAGTACCGATTCTCATTCGCATTTTCTTGGGAAAGGCCCTCATTTATGAACCGCTACTCCGTGCTGTTGATTCTCGCGGCGCTTCTCGTCGGATGTACATCAGCCGCCGATGACACATCTTCTGAAACGACATCGGTGTCCGTTGAAGGAACAAGTGACAGTGCCGACTCCGGGTTCCCGCTCACGATCCAAAACTGCGGACGAGAACTGACTTTCGAATCTGCACCTCAACGTGCAGTGACGTTTTACCAGCCGGCTCTGGAACTGCTCGCAGAGGTTGGCGTAGCCGATGCCGTGGTGGCTCGAACCGAGCACGAAACCGATCCGCTCCCAGAGTTGGCGGAGGCCATTGATGGCATTCCGGTCATCGTCGAGGGCGACGCATTTGCTCCTCCCCAAGAGCCACTTCTCGCCGCTGACCCAGACTTCGTGTACTCGACAGAGCCTGGCTACGACTTTGACGACTCAAGCGGCAGGACTTCTCTGGATACGCTCGCCGAGTTGGGTATCCCAGCCTTTATATCGCCGGCGAAGTGCCCGGGCGTCGACCCTGCAGACATCAGCATCGAGGACGTCTATGCCGAATACCGTGCGATTGGGCAGATCTTCGGGGTTCCTGAGGAAGCAGAGGCTGCCATCGCCAAGATCGAGGCGGCCATCGCCGAGGTAGAGAATGGAGTTGGAGGTTCCGACCCAACTGGCACGATTGTCACGTTCTCCGATTCACCCCCACTTGGAGTGCTAGCTGCAGATGGGTTCTATACCGACACGTTGCGGCTTGCAGGTGGGGAAAACCTGATGGCCGACGTTGAGGGCAGCACCGCAGAGGTAAGTGCAGAGGTAGTCGCTGCTTCTGAGCCCGAGGCCTTCGTACTGATCTTTGCCGCCGACCCAGACGCAGTGGCCGCGAGCATTCTGGCTGCGTTCCCAACGGTGCCCGCAGCGGAGACCGGGAAGGCCTTCGCCGTCGATCCGCTCGGCTTCAACGTGGGCCCTCGCTACGCTCAGACGATTCGAGATCTAGCCGCCAACCTGCATCCCGACGCGTTCGGCGGGTGACCCGCCGGGCCACTTGGCTAACAGCCGGTCTCGTCATCGCCCTGCCCACGGTGATGGTGCTTGGGATCGCATCGGGTGCCGTGGGGATAGCGCCAGGCCGGGTCCTGGCGGTGGTGGCCGATCAGTTGGTTCCTTGGTGGAGCGATCCGTCGCCCGTTGAACTCGAGACCTACATCATTTGGGACCTAAGGGCTCCAAGGGTGATGACCGCGGCACTCGTTGGTGCCGCGTTGGCGGGGGTTGGGGCAGTCCTCCAGGCGGTCGTCCGGAACCCACTGGCTGATCCCTATCTCCTCGGCATCTCCTCGGGGGCCGGGACGGGTGCCGTGTTGAGCATTGTGCTTGGTGTCAGCGCTCTCGGAGGTCTAACCCGCTCGGTGGCAGCCTTCGCCGGAGCGATCATTGCAACACTCGCCGTCTTGATTCTCGGTCGGCGAGAAGGTCGAGTCGAGCCAGTTCGCCTGATCCTCGCCGGTGTTGCGCTTTCGTTCTTGTTCAGTGGGTTGACCAGCTTTCTAACGTTGACCACTCAGGCCGAAGAAGTGTTCAGTGTCCTGTTCTGGTTGCTAGGGACGGTGGCAGCGGCTGATTGGATGGATGTTGGACTGCTCGCCCCCGTCGTTGGCGTTGGCATTGCCGCAATCTTCTTTCGTTCCGGTCTCCTCAACGCCCTTCTTGCTGGTGACGAGACTGCTATCGGTGTCGGTGTGTCCGTGCATCGGCTTCGCACTGAGCTTTTGTTGGTGACTTCATTGCTGACTGGAGTGGCTGTGGCCATAGCTGGTGGAGTTGGGTTTGTCGGTCTTGTGGTTCCTCACCTGGTGCGGATATTGGTGGGTGCGGAACACCGTCGGCTGATCCCGCTTGTGTTCCTCGCCGGCGCCGTCTTTCTCGTCACTGTCGACCTGGCTGCGCGCACCGTCGTGGCGCCTCGCGAATTGCCGCTTGGTGTCATTACCTCCGTGCTCGGCGCTCCGTTTTTCTTGTGGGTCATGCATCATGGGGATCGTCGTTCTCCAACGGGGGTGAGCTGATGGAACTTCGCGTCGAGCAAGTGACAGTCGAGCTTTCTGGTGTTGATGTGGTTCGTGACGTCTCGATCGAGGTTGCCCCGGGTCAAGTCGTCGGTCTGCTCGGCCCCAATGGATGTGGGAAGTCGACTGTTTTGCGTACCGTCTATCGCGCTCTCGCTCCTCGTCGGGGGGCGATTTCGATTGGTGGCGACGACGTGTGGAAGCTGTCGGCCTTGGGAAGTGCCCGTCGCAGTGCAGTGCTCCCTCAGGACACTCCGGCTGACATCGAGCTCCTGGCGCTGGATCTCGCACTACTCGGCCGGTTACCGCATCGGGGTCGAATAGCGAGCCCGACTGCTGAGGATCGCCAGATCGCCATGGATGCTCTAGCGGACCTGGATGTCGACCACTTGGCCCAGCGGCCGGTTTCGACTCTCTCGGGTGGCGAGCGCCAGCGCGTCCATCTGGCTCGGGCGCTATGCCAGACGACTCCGGTTCTTGTCATGGACGAGCCGACGAATCATCTCGACGTCCAGCATCAGCTTGATCTCCTGGAACGGGTTCGGGATGCGGGAGCTACCACTATTGCGGCGATTCATGATCTCACCCTGGCTTCGGCCTTCTGTGATGCTGTCGTTCTGCTCAAAGAGGGAAAAGTGGTTGCAGCCGGTACTCCCGATGAAGTATTGACACCTGACCTTGTGCTGGAGGTCTTCGGTGTCGACTGTGTAGTGCTCCAGAACCCGCGCACCGGTACTTCCGTTTTTGCCTTGTCGGCGGTGAACGGCCGAAGGTCTCGAGCCGGTCGGCCTTCAGACGGGGACGAGAGCGAGGCTGCTTCGCTGTGAAGGATCAGTTTCGGGTTCGACCGGCAGCGCGCAATGACATCCCTGCGCTTGTCGAATTATGCGAGGAGGTTTTCGGGACGACCTGGATTTCTCGTCATCTCGACCTCATTGATCCCACCGGACCTGGAGCAGCCCCACATGCTCGGACGCTCGTGGCCGAGATGGGGAACGGCACGATCGCTGCATCAGCGAGTGCCGTGGTCCACAAGTGGACGATTCGGGGCACTTCGGTGGATGTGATGACCTTGGAGGATGTCGGGACGCGAAGTTCCTATAGGGGACATGGGCTTGCTCGGTCATTGATCGAAGCGCTACAAGGCGAGCACGTCGACCAGGTCCAAGCAGTCTTCGGCATCCCAGGCATGTACCACCGATTTGGCTACCTACCGGCCTTCAGCGCAGGTTCCAGACCGTTGGGCCGAAACGACGACCAATCAGACGTATCGAGGCTCGTCGTGCGGGAAGCCGGGCCGGCCGATCGCGGTGTCGTCAGATCTGCCGTGAGACAAGCCAGTACACGCTCACCTGTCGCGTTCGTCTGGGATGAGGGCGTCGTGGACAGGGCGCTGGGCCAGCGGACCGACAATCCCTTGGGTCGCCGATTTGCAGTCCTCGTCGATGAGGACACTGCCCAACCCGTTGGATTACTGGCGCACGAGCGAATGACCCGTGGGGGCGTTCTCCATTGCGACATGATTGAGCCGTTGGAGCCCAGGTTCCACTGGGTGGTTTCTCAAGCGGCGGCAGCTGAGTTGTGGCGTGTTCTGCCTGAAGTCCCATCAATGTCTGGCGGATCAGGTGAGGCGATTTCGCTTGACCTTGCTTCGGGTCATCCCGCACTAGCCGCCCTTGGGGCCGTTTCGTCTCCTTCATCCGACGGACTCTGGCGCCTTAGGGTCTCCGATCCGGTTTCGCTCTTCTGCGGCGTGTTGGAAGGCATGTCCAAGCGACTTCCGAACGTAGGTCTGGCAGATGCCCGGATTCGTTTTCGGGTTGTTTTGGAAGACGCTGCTGCCACCGTCAGCATTGCCGATGGGGTCGTCACCGCGGTGCCGTCTGATCTCGACCGCAACTCACAGGCTGACGTCTTCCTCTCGACGCCGGCCCTTGTTGAGCTGGTGTGCGGACGACGGGACCTTGCCACGCTCGCGGTTGATTTCTACGACGAAGTACGCGTCCGCAACGATGTGGTTGGGGCCCTGCTGTCGGTCTTGCTACCAGCGTCGGTGGCTGCACCTCTTCCGGTTTGGTGAGGCCGGTCCGGTTACGCCTGAGATCTCAGATCATGCAACAACGCGACCGTGGAAGTCGCAGTGGTCTTCATGTGGCCTGTGCAGGTGCCCGTCAACCAAGTAGCCGACATGGTCGCCATGGGGGACCGCTGCATGGCCGCAGTTGTCTCCATGTGAATGGCCGCCACCGTGTTCATTGCAGAAGTGCTCAGGAGTGCACGTGTCAGGATTGTCGGCATTCACCGTCAGGGTGTGATCTTCGATGCCGCCTTCGGTGGCATGGTGGAGATGGCCGTCGTGCAGATAGTCGTGGTGGCCGTCGTGCGCCACCGACTTGTGTTCGCAGTCGAGACTATGGACATGGGTGTGTGAGTGGCTCATGAGCCGCCCCTTCCTCCCCCGATTTCGAGGGCGTGTGATATTCCGATTTGCACGAGATCACTCACGTGCTCGTCGGCCAATGCGTAGTAGATGTGTTTCCCCTCCCGCCTCGACGTGATGAGGCCGCGTTCGCGCAGCACTCGCAGTCGTTGCGAGACGGTGGTCATCCCGGCACCCGTCGCTTCGGCCAACTGGCTGACACAGACCTCACCATCACCGATCAGATCGAGGATGCGGAGGCGTTCGGTGTCACCCAGGGCAGAAAGCAGCCTGGCCCCCTCATCGAGGCTGGCCTCGTCGAGGGTCGCAGAAGGCGTAGATGGATGTTCGTGATCTGGAGCCACACTTCATTATTCCATCAATCCATGGATTGATCAAGTGAGGAGGCTTGGATACCCTAAGAATGGTTCTCATTAGGAGTCCAACGTGACAGACCACTACGACCAACTCGCCGAATTCCACGATCTATTCATGGTCGAGCCGTGGGAAAAGCTGAGGCCATCCGTGGCCAGTGTCTTCAGTGACCTCACTAGCGACGCCGTGATCGCTGAGATCGGTGCGGGCACCGGCATGGGGACGCTTGTTCTCGCCGAGGAGTCTTCCGCTCGGGTGATGGCCCTGGAACCGAACCAGGTCATGCGCACCGCATTGATGATCCGGGTCACCACTGTTCCTGGACTCGACGAAAGGGTGACCGTTGTCGCGGGCTCGGCACCAGACGACCTCGGCCTACTCAAGGGAAGCATCGACGGTTTCGTTTGTGCGCACATGCTCGGCCACCTCGATCGCCCGGCCAGGATGAAACTCTTCGCCTGGTTGGACCGAACTTTGAGCGACGAAGGCCTGGGATTGGTCACTTTTCAGCTTGTGGATCCGGGGTGGGATCACACAACCAACGAGGTGGTCGAGACCCGTCGAGTGGGAGAGTATGAGTACCGGGCAGTCCATCACCTCGACACCGGAAAGGACATGTTCTCGACCCGGTATGAGGTCTGGGACGGCGACGAGATGCTCCGAAGTGTGGGAGTAGAAGGGGTGTGGCGACCCGTCACCCTCGACGAACTAGAAGCCGAACTGGCTGGGACATCACTGAAGATACGTCAGATTGCCGATCAGGTGGCTGCCGTAGGCCGGGCCTGAGATGGTCATTCGCCACTGGCTGAACGATGGAACACGACGACGCCGTGCCTGAGGCGGCACCATCGGTCACGGAGGAAACCGAAGAGCTCGGCCTCTGGCAGGTAATCGCACCGGTCAATGGTCAAGTGCGAACGGCGATGGCGATTTCAGCTGTAGGCACACTGGCCTGGTTCGTCTCATTGCTGGCACTGCTGCCGGTCGCCACCGAACTCGTCTCACCGGAAATCGACGCTACGCGTGTCTGGCAATTCCTTGCGCTCAGTGGTGCCGGAGTGGTGGCGGCGTTTGTGGCCCGGGTCCTCGCGTTCCGTCTTGCACACCTAGCGGCGTACCGACTCGAGGAGATCCTTCGCACTGAGATGGCAGACCATCTGGCGCGAGTGCCACTCGGCTACGTGGTGACGACCGGGTCCGGCGCTCTCAAGAAGGTCCTGATGGACGACGTCCGGGCACTACACGCGTTCGTGGCTGATTCGACTCCATTGTTTGCCAAGACGATCAGCGCACCCGTGATCGGTGTTGTGGTGTTGTTCCTGTTGGACTGGCGGTTGGCCCTGATTGGTTTGGCCATCATTCCGATTGGAGCGATCGCGATGTTCTTCGCCTTCCGCGACTACGAGGAGGCTCGCCGCTCCGTGGATGAAGCCAACGAACGCATCAACTCGGTCATAAACGAGTACATCCAGGGTATGCAGGTGGTGCGGACGTTCGACGACGGGACAGGCTCGTTCCGTCGCTATCGAACCGCGCTACACGACTCGACTGAAATGCTGCGGGAATGGACGGCCCGGACTCAGACCGGGGCATACGTCGCCAAGACGCTTTTCGCCGCCCTCCCTTCCGTCTTGGTGCTTCTGCCGTTCGGTGTGGTCTTTGTGAACGCCGGCACCTTGGATGTGTCCACCCTCCTGGGTGTGCTGATCATTGCCCCTGTGATCACCGACGCCGTCGTGCCCATCATCTGGCTCCAGCAGCATCTGAATGAAGCAAGTGCTGCCGTAAAGCGTTTGGGACAACTCCGCGCGGTCGAACCTCTGGTGGAGACCTTGGACGGGCAGACTCCCGCTGAGTCGTCAATCGAGTTTCGCAACGTCACCTTCCGCTACGGCGGCCGAGACAATGATGCACTTCGCGACGTCAGCTTCGTGATGCCGGCGGGAACGGTCACGGCTTTGGTCGGCTCGTCTGGCGCCGGAAAGTCCACCGTCGCCCAGTTGGTCCCCCGCTTCTGGGACGTCGACACCGGCGCGGTGCTGATCGGTGGCGTGGACGTTCGTGACATGACCGCCGACACGCTCATGGAGCACGTCTCTTTCGTTTTTCAGGCTCCTTTTCTGCTGCACGACACTGTGGCGGCCAACATCCGGTTGGGACGGCCCGAAGCCAGCGAAGCCGAGGTGGTAGCAGCGGCAACCGCGGCGCAGGCCCACGAGTTCATCACCCACGAGCTCCCGGATGGTTATGACACGGTTGTCGGGGAGCGGGGGACCAGTCTGTCGGGAGGTCAACGACAACGAATCACCATCGCACGTGCGATCCTCCAGGACACACCCATCGTTGTCCTCGACGAAGCAACCGCCTTTGCCGACCCCGACAATGAGGTGCGCATTCACGAGGCCCTCGTTCAGCTCATTGCTGGAAAGACCCTTTTGATCGTCGCCCACCGGCTGTCGACCATTGTCGACGCCGACCAGGTTGTCGTGCTGGACAAAGGTGAGGTCGTTGAGTCGGGCACCCACGACGAGCTGGTTGCGGCCTCAGGTCGCTACGCCGCTCTCTGGGACCACTATCAGAAGGGCCACGGCTGGGAGTTGCGCAAGACGGAGAGCTTCGAGGAGGTCCGAAATGCGTGACACCTTCCGCAAGATGCTCGAGATCTGCGGCTCCCACGCCTATCTGATGCGGCGTGCGCTCGTGCTGGCGTTTCTCGCAGCCGTTTGCCAGGGACTGGCCTATGCCGGGTTGTTCGGGTTCTTCGATGCACTGTTTGCTGGGAGCGAAACCGTGTGGTGGTGGGTTGGCGCTATTGCCTTCTTCATCGCACTCGACGCTGCGCTCCGCTACCTCGGCACACGTGCCGAGTGGCGAATCTATATAGACGTGGCCGATGAGGTCCGTGAGGATCTCGGAGGGCAATTGCGACGGATGCCTGCGGAACAGCTGTCTGCCCGTCGGACGGGTGACCTGAACATGGTGCTGACCAGCAACGTCCAGGACGTCGTGTCGATAGCAGGCAGCCTCTATAGCGTCGTCATCATCTCCATCGTCGCGCCTTCAGTGACGATCCTTGCCACGCTCTTCGTCGACTGGCGCATCGCACTTGCGCTGCTCGTCGTCTTTCCGGTGGCGGTTCCTGTCTACATGGCAATCCGCCGGCGCGGCTCGCGCGCGACGCGGGAATCCAATGAGGCGCACGCCGACGTGGCCTCCCAGCTCGTCGAGTACTCGCAAGGGCTTGCGGTCCTCCGGGCGACCCGCCAGGTGGGAGCTCGCTCGGACCGACTTCGTGACAGCCTGCGGACGCTGCGGGAGACGCAGGCCACTGGCAATGAGTTGGGCACATGGCCCAGCATCCTGATGTCGACGATTGTGCAAGTCGGGATCGTGGCCGTAACTGCGTTCAGCGCTGCCTTCGTGCTCGACTCCAGTCTCGAGGCTTCGGTGGTCTTTGCCCTGGTCGCGATCTCCGTGCGCTTCTCGGAGCCTCTTGCCTTGTTCGCCAACCTGGCAGTGATGTTCGACTTCATGGAGGCTGCCATCGAGCGAATCGCTGAACTACTGGCCGTGGCGCCTCTGTCCGTCGAGAAGCGAACAGCCGACATCAACGACGCAGAGATGGCGCTGGAGGGTGTCAGCTTCGGCTACGCCGGGGGCTCGGCACCAGTGCTCAAGGACTTGACCGTGAACTTCCCACCCCAGAGCCTCACGGCACTGGTCGGGTCATCCGGAAGCGGTAAGACCACCGTGACTCGTCTGCTCACAAGGTACGCCGACCCCCAGCAGGGAACTGTGACCCTCGGTGGGGTGGACATTCGGACTTTGGAACCCGCAGAGCTGATGAGACACATTTCGGTGGTCTTCCAAGACGTCTACCTGTTCGACGACACAATCACGGAGAACATCCGGCTAGCGCGTCCTGACGCAACCGACGCCGAAATCGAAGCCGCCGCTCGGGCTGCAAACTGTTACGAGTTCGTCTCTCGACTACCCCAGGGCTACGACACCACCGTCGGCGAGATCGGCGGAGCGCTCTCCGGCGGGGAACGTCAGCGTATTTCGATTGCACGAGCGATCCTCAAGGATGCTCCCATCGTCATCCTCGATGAGCCAACCTCAGCTCTAGATACGGAAAGTGAGGTCGCTGTGCAGCAGGCTATCGACGCGCTCGTTCGAGACCGGACGGTCATTGTGATTGCCCATCGCCTCTCCACGGTCGTGGCTGCTGACCGCATTGTGGTGCTCGATGACGGGCGGCTGACCCAAGAAGGCACGCATACCGAACTCATGGCCCAAGGGGGACGGTACGCCGACATGTGGGCAGCACAGCAGTCGGCTCGGCGGTGGAGGATCGCCGGCTCGGAAGCGCCTGGAGCCGACGACGGCCGCTGGCATACATCCGCCCAACCAGGTCGACCAACGGGGGCGTCGTGAAGATCAATCCGTCTCGATCGCCTGTGCGACAGACAGGTGTGCTGCGATGACCGACAGCAACTTGGATCCCCGAGTCGAGATCTGGCGCGAAGGATCCTACGAGATAGCGGGCGACTGGATTCGCCCAGCATCAATCTCGATCTTGGATCGTCTAGTTGAGGTGTCGGGTGCGCCGATCGAAGGCCGCAGCTTGTTGGACATCG
Organism: Acidimicrobiia bacterium; assembly: GCA_028284765.1. Lineage (GTDB taxonomy): Bacteria > Actinomycetota > Acidimicrobiia > Spongiisociales > ZC4RG35 > JANQRA01. Next base: position 5,039 of record JANQRA010000016.1, on the reverse strand, counting down.
CAACCGGGACAGGGGCGGTGGCGATCGAGGCTGCGCTTCGCGGTGCGACGGTTGTCGGGATAGACCTCACGCCCGATTTGGTGGACATTGCTCGGAGCCGAGCCGAAGACGCCTCGACGGAGGTGCGGTTCGAGGTCGGAGACTTTGATCATCTTGATGATGCCATCGGTCAGAGAGTGTTCGACTTGGCGACTTCGACCTTTGGGGTGATGTTTTCGCCGGAGCCCCAGAAGACTCTGCTGCACATCGGTAAGCACCTTCGCTCCGGTGGCCTGTTCGGGGTCACCGCTTGGGACCCGGATAATGTGTTCATGGTTCCTGACTCGATTTGGGATCTATTGCCGGAGCGACCGCCGCTGCCAGCTTGGTGGAGGTGGGCCACAGAGATTGACAGCCTGTGCGATGGCACTTCGATGTCGGCAGTGGTGAAGCGTGCTGACGAAGTGCTCATCCCGTTCGACTCAATCACAGATTGCGCGGATCAGCTCGTGAGGTGGTCGGGCGGGTGGGGTCGCCTCTTCTCTGCGCTCAGCGACGGTGGTGTGGCCGATCTCGCACGAGAGCGGTTGATCGATCATCTCTCCGCGTTCGCAACCTCAACCGACGATGGAATCTTGTTGAGCGCCGCCTTCCATGCCAGCGTTCTCAGCCGGCGATGACCTCGAAGCTGGGTCGGACCTGATCGCTTCTCGGGATCAGTGCAGATGGGCCGTGTAGACGGGTTCGTAGTTGGGGACGATTGAGTGGGCGACGCGTAGCCCTGCGCGACGCAGCCCATGCAAGTTGGCCGCGGCCGGGCCGAGTTCAAGTGCAGCGAGACCACCGACCAGATGGATGTCAGTACCCGGAAGACGTAGCTCGTGGTCGACTTCCGGTAGGCCCTGATGAATCGGTACGTCCTGGGTTTGGAGAAGATCGTGAAGAGTCGGTTCTTCAGTTAGATCAGTCTCGAAGCCCGTGGCGAGCCACACATGGTCGAACTCGAGATCCTCTTCTCCCAGTTGGACCCGGACACCGTTCTCCGCGATCCATGCCCGTGTGGGCGGCGCCTTCAGGATGACTCTGAGCGAGCCTCGTTGAGCCAGCTTGGCGAGCTCACGGCGAGCCCAAGGGGGCAGCGTGCCTCCGTCTCTGGCCGACGACACGATTCTTCGTCGAACGCTCCGATCCGTTTCTGCATTGAATCCGTCGAGATACTTCGGACCCATCCAACCTGGCTCCACGTCGAACTTCCGAACGCGAAACCGATCACGCACCGCCATCGTGACCTCGGCTCCCGCATCGTTCGCGCCGATCACGAGGTGGGCGGCAGAAAGCGCACCTCCAATCACCAAGACGCGCCGGCCCGACAGTTCCAAGGAAGGGAGGTCGACATCTTCGGCATGGACGACGCGGCGGTCGCGAAAGTGCCGGAATGCGACGCCCAACCTCTTCCGCCGGGACGCCGTCGCTAGGACCACCCGCCGACACGTGATGGGTCCCGCATTGGCAAGCCGGACCACAGCACCGGAGGGCTTCTGCGTGACTGTCTCGACGTGATCGGGGGTGACCGCCTCTGAAAGATCGTGCTCAACAATCGTCTCGTCGACGAAGTCCTGGAAGGCTCGTGTGGCGGGCATTTCGTAGCCGTCTCTCATGACCAGTCCGGATGGTCGCGACATGCACCACTTACGAAACTGCCAGGGGTCAGGGTGCGGGTGGTGGGTGGCGGGGGAACGTAGGTGAGATATCCCCATAGCCTCCATTTGCCACCTCCAACGATGGAGCCACGAACCAGACGGGTCGACGACCAACATCCCGTGCCGGAGGCCCGGATCTGCGTCTAGAAGGTTCAGGACGGTCCCGAGACCGCCTGGTCCGGCACCGACGACTGCCACATCCACATCAAAGGTCATTCCGGCTACAATATAAAAACGATTCTCATTATGAGGAATTTCGATTTCGCAACTAGCCAGGCGCAATGGGACTGGCAAGTTGTTTCCTCAAGTCACCTAAGTTGAGAATGGTTATCAAAAAAGTTAGGGTCGAGTTGTGAAGAAAAAGAAAACCCACCATGTCGTGATCATTGGCGGAGGGCCTGCCGGAATCGGCCTTGCCTGGATTCTTCAGTTCTATGGCGGAATCGACTCGGTCATCCTCGAGCGAGATGAGGTCGGCGCCTCGTTTGACCGATGGACGGCGGGTACCCGACTCCTGACACCCTCCTTTACCTCCAATGCATTCGGCGCAGTCGACTTGAACGCGATCACGCCCACAACCTCACCAGCCTTCTCTCTCCGCACTGAGCACCCTCTAGGCGCCGAATATGCCGAGTACTTGAATCTGGTGGTCGACGAATACGAGCTGGATGTCCGTACGGGTCACGAGGTCGTCGAAATCTCATCGAACGCGGACGGGTTCGATCTCACGACGACCGAAGGCGCAAGCTTCCATGCACGGTTCGTGGTCTGGGCCGGGGGTGAGTACTCCTTCCCCAACAGCGCATCAATCGCAGGTATCGAGAACGCCGTCCACGTTTCTCAAATCCCCAGCTGGGACGACCTGCCTGGCACCAGTCACGTCGTCATCGGAGGCTACGAAAGCGGTTTGGACGCAGCTCTGTCTTTGAGCGCCCTGGGCAAGAAGATCACCGTCATCGACCAGAAGTCGCCATGGCGTGGCCGCGAAAGTGACCCAAGCCTCGTGTTGTCGCCGTGGACAATTGATCGGATGCAGCGCAACGGAATGGCTGGCATCGAGTTGGTCGGCGACACCAAAGTTGCAGGGATCCAATCCGAAACGCGGGGTCTATCCGTGATGACAACCGACGGCAGTCGATGGGAATGTGACGGACCCCCCGTCATCGCCACCGGCTATCGCCCACTGCCTCAATGGATGATGCCTCACTTTGAGATGCGAGATGACGGGTACCCCGTGGTGAACGACGTTGACGAGTCGACGCAGACTCCCGGGCTTTTCCTCAGCGGTCCGGTATTGCGCCACGAGAACATCATCTTCTGCTTCATCTACAAGTTCCGCCAGCGGTTCGGTGTTGTCGCCCGAGAGATCACGCACCGGCTCGGTGAAGACATCAGCCACTTCGAGCTGCTCGAAGGGTCGGGATTCCTTCTCGACGACCTGAGCTGTTGCGACCAGACCTGCGCTTGCTGATCTTCCGGCCGGCTTCTTAGCCCAGCTTGAGCTGACTCCGGGCGGCGGTTCTACCCAATCAACGAGATGATCGCCGCGCCGATCCAAGCGATGAGCAAGGAGAACGCAATCGCGGCGACTGCCTGACGAGCGACAAGGCGTCCCGCCATCTGCACGGATCTCTCGCGAGCGATGGTCATCACCGTTACCAAGCAAGGGAGGAGGACCCCAGCGAGGTATACGGCTGTGAGAAGCTGAGCAGCATCAAGCATCGGAGCGATCCCATCGCTGGCAAGTAAGAGAAGTCCGTCCTTGCGCACCGAGGCCAAAACGACAGCTAGAGCTGTTTCGGTGGGGAGGTTGAACGCCGCCATGATCGGGCCCAAGGCTGAAGCAGCGGCGTCGAGGAGACCCAACCGATCCACAAGCGACGCAACGACGCTGATTCCGAGGAAGATGGGAATCGCTGTGGCAAAGAACTGTCGAATCGAAACGGATGCCTCCCGTGCCATGTCGGACATGCGCGGCATCGACAGAAACGAACGGTGGTCGACCAGCAGCAGGTTGCGTCGACGTCGAGCCGTGGGATCCGAAGTGAGGCGGGCGTAGATCAGCATTGACCCGGCGAGTACCAGCAGGAACGGCACCACCAAGGCAGGCGATCCGGCTGCGGCGAACACGGCCAGAGTCGCACCCATCTGGTAGCTGCACGCCGAACCGAAGGCGATTGCGGCGATAGTCGTGTCACGTGTGCAGCCGGCACACGATCTGGTTGACACCACAGCCGGGACGTTGCAGCCCAGCCCCATCAGAACACGAACCAGGTCTCTTCCTTCGATACCCACGGGCAGCATTGCCGGGTGTAATGATGCGGCGAGTCGGTCCACGAGTCCGCTGGCTTTGTAGGCACCCATCAAGCCTGCGTAGACGACCACCGTCGGGACGGCCCAGACGAAGAGCAAGGGGAACATGGTCAACAGGCCGTAGTCGCCGACGAATACGTCAGCCAAGAAGCCGGAATCGTCAAAGAAGGCAACGAGCGGTGCCATAGCGGAGTCGACGACTGGCTCAACCCAGCCGGCGACTGTGTTAGCGAATAGCACTGCCGCTACTGCCGGCGCCAGCAACAGCAGGGCAGAAAGGATCGGTCCGAGGCGCGGCCATTCGAGCGGACCGGGTCGGGGTTCGATGCTCCAGCCCACGGTGGGTGCGGACCGGGGGAGGATCTTCGCTTCCTGGAGACTGGCAAGGACTTCATCTCGGGCGAAGGCGTCCACGTCGCGGGCGTCGACCATCATCACCGGGACTTCCATCTCTTTCGAGAGGTTCTCCAGTGTGCGGGTGGCCGTCCTCGAGTCGACTTTGTCGCCGAATGTGACGACCACAATCCCCGGACGCCCCGCAACTATGGGTAGGAGACTGGCCAGGTCGTGATCGATACTCCCCGACCGGACGACCACGATCATTGTCGCGTCTGTTTCCTTGGTGGCTTCGACCGCGAGGCGAGTGGTTTCTGAGTCCGATTGCCTGATTAGGCCTGGAGTGTCGATGACGGCTATCTCCGGCGATGCATGGCGGAGGACGGCCACTGTCGAACCGCGGAAGTTGGCCCGGCTACTTCCACCGTGGCCGGTTAGTCCTGCAGCGAGGGACGACTTTCCACTGCTCTCGAGCCCAACGAGAACAGCGGTCGGTGTCTCAACGGATTGCACAATCAGTCTCCTTCATGCCGAAATTGTGAGTGGGCAACACCTCTCCTGGGCTGGAGGTATTGCCCACTCACGGTTCGCCAGACTCCTAAGAGAGGGTGCCGGCGATTCTTTGGGCGTTGGTTTTGAGCATGGCTAGGAGGGTTTCTCCGTCGGAGCCTGGTTCGCCGAGTGATCCTGTGTAGAGCTCGACGACTGCGA
>JANQRA010000012.1 GCA_028284765.1 Acidimicrobiia bacterium | reverse complement strand
GGTAGGGGCGAAATGCCCGCTCGGTCGGGACCTCGGTCAATCGAAATCAGCCGTGTTGTGGAGCCACCCCACACCACCGTTCAGACCTGTTCCAGAGGTCCTTGGCGAGGGCGTCATCGAGCGCTGGCTCGGAGGGATCTCGTGATGATTCACGGGAGTAGTAGAGACCAGTTTCGCCTGACAAGGTTGGTTCCGTCGCACACCACACCACCGTCTGTGCACCCTCTTCCGGTGTCGCCCGATTGCGAAACAGGGGCTTGGCGATCGCAGGGAAGATGTTTGTGTTCGTGACCCCCGGGTGGACCGCATATGCGTTCCAGTCCGGCTGCATTTCCGCCAGGCGTCGGACAAACAGGATGTTTGCCAGTTTCGACACTGCGTAGTCGGCGAAGAGATTGCGCAGCCGGGTCTTGGCCTGGACGCGGCCCCAGTCGATGCCAGGAGCTCGACGATGCGCCTCACTGGACACCACAACAATTCGGGTGCCGGCTTGGAACGTACGGCGCAAGTGGTGGGTGAGGGCGAAGTGGCCCAAGTGGTTGGTGCCGAAGTGCAGCTCGAATCCGTCTTCGGTGACTCCACGGACGCCTCCAACCCCAGCATTGTTGATCAGAACGTCCAGGGTTCGACCGCTCGCCTCGAACCCCCCGGCGGCCTCGCGACACGACGACAGAGAAGCCAGATCCAGACGCAAGAACTCGGCGGATCCCCCTTCGGCCTGAATCTCGTTGACGACCGCGCTCGCCCGTGTTTCTGAACGCCCGGCGGCAATCACATGGTGTTTGCGCCTCGCCATCTCTAGCGCCGCCGCTCGCCCGATACCCGAGGACGCTCCAGTGATGAGTGCGACCTTCACAGCGGTCCACGCTACAGCTAGCGTCGGTGAGCGTGACTGTCTGGCCGGAGACTCTCAACGCCTACGACTTCTTCCTTGGTGCCCGAATCGAGGAAGGCAACGGAGATCGCACAGCCATAATCAGCGACGAGGGCGACTACACCTTCACCGAGGTTGCCGCCTTGTCGGCCGGCTACGAGCGTGCGCTGGTCGATGTCGGTACCTCCAAGGGGGATCGGGTACTGATCGTCATGCCTGACGAAGTGGGGTACGTGGCGAGCCTGATGGCCACTTTCCGTTTGGGAGCGGTTGTAGTGATGCTCAATCCGCACCTGAAAGCGGACACGTTGGGAGCGACCATCGACCGCACGGGAGCAAACGCGGCAGTTGTCCATCCTATGCACAGGCGACACTTCGAAGGTGCTCTCAATCAAGTTCGTCCAGCGGTGATCGACCCTTCCGGCATCGTCACATCAGACTTCGAAGGGCGGTCACATCCGACCAGCCCCGAAGACCCGGCGATCTGGATCTTCTCGGGAGGCACGACCGGGCTCCCCAAGGCGGCTATTCAGACGCATCGGAGTCTGGTCAACACGACCCGTCTCTACGGCCAAGGGGCCCTCGGTCTCACCGCAGCCGACACGACGATGGCCGTGCCCAAGCTCTACTTCGGATATGCCACCGGCTCGAATCTCTTGTTCCCGATGTCTGTTGGGGCAAGGACAGTTCTCTTTCGAGACCATCCAACACCCGAAGTCCTCTTTTCGAAGATCGAACAGCATCGTCCGACTGTGCTGATCAACGTGCCATCGGCCATCAATCAGATGCTCTCTCATCCCGGAGCCGCGGATCGCGATCTCTCGAGTCTGCGAGTGGCTACGTCAGCTGGCGAGGCGCTGCCCGAGACCCTTTACCACCGCTGGAAAGACACGTTCGGGGTTGAGTTGCTCGACGGTCTCGGCACAGCCGAGATGTGGCACATCTTTGTCACCAACACTGTCGATGCCGTTCGGCCGGGGACGCTGGGCACCGTGGTTCCGGGGTTCGAGATACACGCCCGTGATGAGGACGGCAACGACGTACCGGCAGGCGAGGTGGGTCGGATGTGGGTGAAAGGCGACTCGTTGGCGCTCGGCTACCACGACGATCCCGATCAGACCGCCGATGCGTTTCGAGACGGTTGGTTCGTCGGCGGAGACCTCATTTCGATCGACGCCGATGGCTATGTCAGTCACCGTGGTCGCGCCGACGATGCCATCAAGATCAAGGGCAAATGGTTCCGGCCCCAGGAAGTCGAATCGGTCTTGCTGGACCATCAGGCAGTGAAGGAGTGTGCCGTAGTAGCGGTTGAAGACGCCGACGGGTTGAGCAAGCCGGTCGCGTTTGTGGTCCGGGGCCAGGAGGTTGCAGAGCAGACCCTGATCGATTGGGTGCTTCACCATCTTGAGGCGTACAAACATCCTCGGCGGGTCTACTTCGTCGACCAGCTGCCTCAAACACACCTAGGAAAAGTGGACCGGGCAGCGTTGAAACGCTCCGCTTACTGAAACTGTCACAGGCCGAAGACAAGATCCGGGGTATGGAGCCGACCATCCTCCACGCCGACCTCGATGCCTTCTACGCGTCGGTTGAGCAGTTGCTCGATCCAAGCCTCCGGGGTAAGCCGGTTCTAGTCGGCGGCGGTGTTGTCGTAGCCGCTTCTTACGAGGCGCGACAGTTTGGAGTGCGAGCTCCGATGGGCGTCCGCGATGCATTGGCCATTTGTCCTGGGGCCGTTGTGGTCGACGGTCACTTCGACCGCTATCTGGAGCTGTCCGATCAGGTGATGGCGATTTTGGACGATGCCACACCCATCGTTGAGCAGATCTCCGTTGACGAGGCTTTCCTCGACGTGGGGGGCACTACCCACCTGTTGGGGACGCCTAGAAAGATCGCTCGCGAGATCCGGAGGCGAGTCCGTGATGAGGTGGGCCTCCCGATTTCGATCGGCATCGCGTCGACCAAGTTTCTCTCGAAGATCGCGTCGGCCCGGGCCAAACCCGACGGTCTGGTGGTGGTGGAGCACGGCGAGGAGCTGGACTTTCTCCACCCACTTCCGGTTCAGGCCTTGTGGGGGGTGGGAAAGGTCACGACAGCCCGTCTCCACAATCTCGGTATCAAAACGATCGGGGAGCTCGCGTCGATTCCGGGCCCTGCCCTCGTCCCACAGCTGGGACCGGGTTCGTCGGCCGCTCTCCGCGCCCTGGCCTGGAATCGCGATCCGCGACCGGTCACGGGCGGACGTCGGGCCGGATCGGTAGGTAGCCAGCAGGCGCTGGGCCGCGGTCTCTCTGACCGCGAGGAGATGGCGGTCGTGGTGCTCGGTTTGGCTGACCGGGTCGGTCGCCGGCTCCGGGCCAAAGGACGGGCGGGGTCGACATTGACGGTACGGGTCCGTTTCCCGGGCCCGCGTTCAGTCACCCGAAGCCACACTTTGCGCTCTCACACCGGCTCTACGGCCGCACTCGCCAACCTGGGCGCCGTCCTTCTCGATCGCGCTCTCACCGACAATCCCGGCGAGACAGTCACACTGATCGGCATATCGGTCTCAAACCTCACCACCGACCGGAACATTCAACTGGAGTTTCCGCTCGATGATGAAGACGTGCTTCGCTCAGGAAGCCTCGAAGCCATCAAGCGCAGCCGCTTGGAGGATTCGGTTGATGAGGTCCGGGAGAAGTATGGAAAGGCCTTGCTCAGCTTTGGGACAGCGGGAAGAGATCTGAACGATGACTTCAGAAAGCTGGCCGAGCGATCATGAAGGTGGCGTTTCGCCTCTCAGACGCACCGGCGTTTTCTTGTCAGGTCGATAGCCACGTTGCGTGGCGTAGAACTCCCGTACCCGGTCCATGAAGCCGTCCTCGACGGAGAGGGCCGGTCCGATGGTCACTGTCTTGTCGACCCCATCCACGGCGGCGAGGACAACCGGGATCTTGGCTGCTTCGGCAATCTTCATGAACCCGGTCTTCCACTCCCTCGCGGCCGATCTGGTGCCCTCGGGGGCGATGACCAGGACCCTCTCGGCGACTGCCTCGAATGCGGCCCTTGCCTGCTCGACAACCCCTCCGGGTTTGGTGCGATCGACTGGGATCCCGCCGAGCTTCCGGAATATCCATCCGAACGGAGGACGAAAGAGCTCGCTCTTGCCCAGGTAGCTGACGTGTAGATCGAAGTGGTGCAAAGCACCCAGAAAGAGCACGAAGTCCCAGTTACTCGTGTGAGGCGCCCCGATGATGATCATCTTGGGCAGGGTGGGGACCTCCCCCACGAATCGCCAACCCCTGATCTTCAGATACCAATAGGAGAGCCATCTCATGAGCCGGTCAGCATGGTCGGATTGCGTTCGCTAGCCAATCGGCGCAATGCGGACACCTTCGTCGTCTACCCAGACGTGGCTGGACCGATGGCCCACCATTTCCACAATCTCCGCAGCGGTCTCCTCGCTAATGATGCCGTGGCCGTCGTTTCGGTGGATGACCCTGACCCTGGCCTGCGGAGGCAGCATTGCACTCACCGGACCGGGGTGTCCACAGATGATCGTGACATCGAACGGTGCGATCACCTCTTCCGACTCCACGAGTTCGCGACTCTGGAAATAGAGCGTGAGTAGGTACCAAGCCGCCAATCCGCTGAAGACGAAGATTGAGCTGGGGATCAGAAGCGACCCGCCTTCCTGACCGTCGAGGGTGCGTCGGGTGATAACCACGAGAACGGCTATCAAGGCGATTGCAGCGGCAATCCCGAAGGCGGCACCAACGCCGAGCAGATAGAGCCGACGCGGCCAAGATGCGGTCTCCTCCTCCCTGACACCCGTGGTCCACCGGGTATGGAACCAAAGCCATGCGGCCACCGAGCTGATCAGCCACACCGCGGCGATCATCACATCTGAAGCATCGCCCCCCACAATCGTGCGGTCGCCGAAGGCAAGTTGAGTGAGGGTGACAGCCGATGCGACCAGGGAGACCAGCGACCCGGCGGCGACGACGTATTCGTAGAACCGGATTGAATCGCTGCGAGCTGTACCCATGGAACGACGATGTATGACCCAGGTGGCAAGGCCGACGAGGCCTGCAGCCATGAAGAAGGGGGTGGCATCCGCACTGGAGCGATTGTTCCCGGCGGTCGCGTCGATGACCGTGGCAATGGTTCCCACAGCTCCCACCAAGGTCATGGCCATAGTCCCCGACGTCACTGCGACCAGCCAGGCGTTGCGTGGCAGGCCAGGGTTGTCCGCCCAAGGCCTGAACCAGTAGTACATCCAGATCGGTGCTCCAACAATGACCATGGCAGTCCAGGGCAGCCATTCGACATTGCCCGAGAAGTCATTCCAGATGCCGTCCAAGATGGAGCTGAAAACACCACCGCCGAAGAGCCCGATCAGGCCTATGCCGAGCGTGAAGAGCCCGATTGCCGAACCGACCACGCGATAGATCTCTCCAGCGTCTCCTGCGGGAGGTGATCGACGAGCAGCGGCCTCGTGGAGTCCGACGATGATTCCGAATACGACAGCCTGTGCCCAGTTCGCTGTGTCGTCTCCGAGAAGACCGTTGATGAACATCACCGCCGTCACCGCGAAGGCGATCCCAAACAGGAGGAGGATGATCGTCAGGTAGACACCCCAGCCGATCGAATTCGGATAGGCGATTCGTCGCTCGGCTTGCCGACGCCAGAAATATACGACGAATGGACTCGCCACTATCAAGGCTGGTAGTGACGCCGCCAAGTCGCGGGACGGGTCGATGACGAGTGCGTCGGAGGGAAAGGCCGACGTAGCCAACCGGGCCATGGCGAATCCGGCGACCCCCATCGCCAGGGCCAGCACCAGGTACGCCACGATGTCGTGGCCGTCTGACGCTTCGTCCGCTTGGTTCGAGATCAGACGTCTGACAAGGGCGACGATTGCGATGACAATCCCGAGGAGGAGAAGGAGCCCGAGCAACGCACTCATCGGCTCAGAATCCGTTTCGACAATTCCAGGTGAAGTAAGGCCATGGGTCGCCTACCAGCCAGTAGAAGCCGTCGTCCTCCACCAACTCAAATACGACGTACTCATCCCATCCGCCCCCGAAACCGGCGTCGCCTTGGGTGATAGTCACTTCCACGAACTCGGTCGCTCCGGGAAGGTCCTCCCCGGTGGGGAACTCCTCCCCAACGACTCCGAACTCCTCGCGAATGCCGGAAGACGACATGTGACCAAGACGTGCTGTGAAATCGCGCCGACCGACATTGCGGAGATCATCTGGCTCGCAACCGTCGGCCCACTGCGGATGGAGGAGTTCGAGTGCCCGTTCGTAGTCGGCATCGTTCATGGCAACCAGGTACTCCTGGACAGTTCCTTGTGCGGTGTCAGGATCGAGCTCGACTGGGCCTCGTGTCAGGGCAATCGCGACAAGTCCGACGACCACTACTCCGAGAACTACTGGAAGTAGCCATGCGTTAGCTCGAGTCTGCTGTTCGCTCATGTCACCTCGGCGTGGGCGAGAACATCGGATACTCCGGCTCCGGCCAGGACCTTGGGCTGGAACCCCTGGTTGAGCAGGAGAGATGCAGCGGTGGTGGCGCGGAGGCCTGTACCGCAAGCAACCCAGACGGGGCGAGACGGGTCAAGGTCGAGAGCAGCATCCGCCAAGTCGGGAACGTAGCGATGAGACGAACCGTCGATATGGCCCGACTGCCACTCGTCTGGCGCACGCACATCGAGAATCTGCTCGCCACGTTGCACCGCATCCTTGTAGGTCTCCAAGTCGACATGCGGGTAGGAGACCAAGTCTTCGGGCAGCTCTGTGATGATCCCTCGGATGTCTTCGTATCCGATACGGACGAGTTGCCGCACGGCATCGTCTGCGTCCTGATCGTCGTTCAGCACCAGGACCAGCGGGGTGTTGAACTCGGTGACCCAGCCGACCCAGGTCCCGAAGCTGTCGCGTAGCGGAACACCCATCGAACCCCGGATATGGCCGGCGGCATAGTCCTCCTTGGGGCGCGCATCAACGACGGTCACACCGTCGGGCACCGATGTGATGTGCGGTACTTCGAAGGTAGGAGTGGGAGGCCCTACAAGGTTGATGGGAGCCATGTTTGGGTAGTAGCTGGGGTAGGGGACGAGGCTGCCCAGTTGGCCGGCGACAAACGCGTCTTCGTCTTCATAAGCCAGGATCGGGCTTGTCGCCTTCTCCTCGCCAATCGTCGACGTGACGTTGGTGGCGCCAGTGGTCGTGCAAAAGCTTCCCGCCCCATGAGTCGGGTAGAGATGGGCATTGTCCGGTAGTTCTGCGAGTCGGTTCACTGACCGGTACTGGAGGCGTGCCAGCGAGTCGGCCCGGTCCATCCCCAACAGGTCGGAGCGACCCGCTGAAGCGACGAGGAGTGAACCCCCCGAGAACACCGCCACCTCGACGCCTTCGGACACGATGACGTATGAGACGTGCTCCGGTGTGTGGCCCGGCGTGTGAAGAGGTCGGACGACAAGCTCTCCCATCTGTAGGTCTTCTCGATGGAAGGCGGGAGTGTGTCTGAAGGTGGGAGCTGCACCGGCGGGCATCACAACTTCGGCGCCGTGTTTCTTGGCTAGATCGCTCCCACCCGACACGTAGTCGTTGTGGACGTGCGTTTCGAGGACGAATCGGAGTTCGGCCGAGTGTTGATCGAGGACACGCTCGAATCGGTCGTAGTCGCGTTGGGGGTCGACGATGAGGGCCAGGCCGTCATGGACCAACACGTGAGTCGAGTCGCCGAGACCCTCCGTGCGGACGGTTTCGACGAAGTAGCTCAACTGGGCATCCCCAATCCTTTGACGCCGCCTTCGAGATTGGCGACTTCGTATCCGTTGAACGCCAGGAATCTGGCCACATTGCTGCTTCTGCCGCCTGTTTTGCACACACATAGGATCGGTGTGCCCTTTTCGAGGTCGTCCATCCTGGCAACGATGTCACTGTGCGAGATGGTCACCGAATCGGGGATGGTGCCCAACGCCCACTCCTTTGGTTCGCGAACATCAAGCACGATCGCGTTGTTTTCGGCTACCCAGGATTCCCAGGAGTCGGCGTCGACCGAATGAAACTGCGTCATTACCTGAATCGTAGGCAATTGGACCGTGAATCACGACCTGTATGGATGGCCTACACTCCCGCCGCGTCGCCTTCCGGAGGACTCCTATAGACATCGCAGTACTCGCATCCGGTTCGGGGACCAACCTCCAGGCGTTGATCGACCATCCCGGGGTGCGCCCGCACATCGTTCTGGTGGCTTCCGACCGTCCCGGCAGCAGAGCCCTTGCCCGTGCTGAAGACGCTGGGATCGGGCAGGCCACCGTTCTGTGGGATGAGTACAAGTCACGTTCCGACTTCTCTGCAGCGCTGGCTGACGTCGTCGAGAGCAGTGGCGCAAAGGGAGTGGTCCTTGCGGGATTCATGAGGATCTTGTCTCCGAGTTTCGTCGACCGGTTTCCGGATCGGATCCTCAATGTCCACCCTTCGTTGCTTCCGTCATTCCCGGGCGCCAACCCCGTAGAGCTGGCTCTGCAACACGGCGTGAAAGTGACCGGGGTAACGGTTCATCTCGTCGACGAGTTGGTAGACCATGGGCCGATAGTCGCACAAAGGCCGGTGGACGTCCTGCCCGACGACACGCCGGATTCTCTTCATCAGCGAATCCGGGTTGTCGAGCATGAGCTCTATCCAGAAGTGGTGGCGGCGTTCGTCGAGGAGAGGCTCCAATTGTGAGGGCCTTGGTCAGTGTCTATGACAAGTCCGGCTTGATTCCGTTTGTGCAGCGCCTCGTCGATTGTGGGTATGAAGTGGTTTCGTCAGGAGGGACCGCCACTGCTTTGGAGGAAGCAGGCGTCGCGGTGGTGCGTGTTTCCGAAGTCACGGACTCTCCAGAGATCCTCGGCGGCCGGGTGAAGACCCTTCATCCGAAGATTCACGGAGGCATCCTGGCTCGGGGATCGGAGGATCAAGCAGAGCTCGATGCCAACGACATCACTCGTTTCGACATGGTTGTCTGCAATCTCTACCCGTTTCGCGAGACAGTGGCCTCCGGTGCCTCTGAGGACGAGGTGATCGAGAAGATCGACATTGGAGGACCGGCCATGGTCCGGGCCGCCGCGAAGAATCATCGATACGTAGCGGCTGTGACGTCGCCCTCTCAATACGACGAGGTGGCGTCAGCGGCCGAGGCGAATCAGATCGACCACGACCTGCGGCGACAACTCGCCGCGGAAGCGTTCTTCCACACCGCGGTCTATGACGCTGCGATTGTCGGCTGGTTCGGGGACGACCAGGTGTTGCCGCTGAGACGCGTTGGTGAGCTCCGCTACGGCGAAAACCCGCATCAGGAAGCAGCTCTATTCGCTCTCGACGGTCATGGGTCGTGGTGGTTGAGCGCCACTCAGCACCAAGGCAAGGAGATGTCGTTCAACAACTACGTTGACGGCGAGGCTGCCTGGCGTCTCGCAAACGATCTTGGACCCGGGGCAGTTGCGGTGATCAAACACACCAATGCCTCCGGAGCGGCTGTCGGAGCGGACCCGCTCGCAACCTTCGAAGCTGCTTGGGACGGTGACTCTCTTGCCGCGTTCGGAAGTGTGATCGGCATCAACGGCGACCTCGATGTTCAAGTCGCCGAGAGCATCGCCGGCAAGTTTGTGGAAGTCGTCATCGCACGGAGCGGCAGCGACGAGGCTCTGACCGTCCTGGGATCCAAAAAGAACCTACGGGTGTTGACCGCGGAGCCACCTGGAACCGGGATTGACTACCGAGGACTCGATGGAGGATTCCTCCAGCAGACCCAAGATCGACTGAGCATGGAGGGCTGGCAGGTGGCCTCACAGCGGCCACCTTCGGACGAGGAGATGGAGAGCTTGCGCTTTGCCTGGGCGGTAGCGGCACATTCGAAGTCCAACGCCATTGTCATAGCCAGTGGCAAGCAAGCGGTCGGTGTCGGGGTTGGAGACCAGTCGAGAGTCGGTGCCGGGGAGCGTGCCGTTCTGAAGGCGGGAGATAGGGCCAGGGGAGGGGTTGCCGCCAGCGACGCCTTCTTTCCGTTCCGGGACGGGCTCGACGTCCTGGCGGAGGCGGGAGTCACCGCCATCGTCCAGCCAGGAGGCTCACGTAACGACCGGGAACTGATCGAAGCTGCGGACGAGCACGGAATCGCCCTGGTGCTCACCGGTATGAGGCACTTCCGGCACTGATGGCTGCGCGAATCCTCGACGGCAAAGTCGTTGCCCAATCCGTGAAGGACGAGGTCAGGGCAGCGGTCGCAAGCCTGCAGTATCAACCCGGTTTGGCCACCGTCCTCGTGGGCGATGACCCGGCATCGCACAGCTACGTGAGAGGAAAGAGGCGCGACGCCGGTGAGGTCGGGATCAGGTCGATCCATCACGAACTGCCTGCGTCCGTCAGCCAGGAAGAGGTTCTCTCACTCGTCGATGAGTTGAATGCCGATGACGAGGTGGATGGAATTCTCGTCCAGCTTCCCCTGCCCGAGGCGTTGGAAGGCGAAGCGGCGGTGCAGAGAATCGATCCCGCCAAAGATGTCGACGGTCTTCATCCGTTCAACCTCGGCCGTTTGATGCTGGGCCATTCCGGTCTCAGGCCGTGTACCCCGAGCGGGATCATGCGGATGCTGGACTTCTACGGGATCGGCACGTCCGGCGAGCAGGCAGTGGTGGTAGGCCGATCTTTCCTGGTAGGCCGCCCGTTGGCGATGATCCTTTCCGAGCGTGGGGCCGATGCCACAGTTTCCGTCGCCCATTCGAGAACTCGAGACCTCGCCTCTGTAACGAGGGAGGCCGACATCCTGGTCGCCGCAGTTGGGGTGCCGGGGCTAATCGGTCCCGATCACGTCAAGCCGGGAGCAACGGTGATCGATGTAGGCGTAAACCGGACCGATGGAGGATTGGCCGGAGACGTCCAGTTCGATGCCGTCGCCGAGGTCGCAGGAGCCCTCACCCCGGTGCCAGGCGGAGTGGGACCAATGACAAGGGCAATGTTGCTCTCCAACACCCTGCGAGCCGCGCAGACCCGCCGTTCCTGACCAGAAGGTGGGCTATCCCAGGCTTGCGGTGCTGAAGATGACGTGGAACGGCTTGCAGTAGATCATCACGCTTCCGAACTGGCTGACATCCACGTCGGCAGGGATCTCATAGTTCTGATTGCCGATGTTGCCCTTCAGAGAACCGAGGTCGATGTAGCCCTCGATGTCATCGCCTGACTCCGGGTTGGACTCGGGCACCAGAAGGACATGTAGGTCAGGCCCGTTGGTCACTTCAAAGTCCTCGAGGCGAAGGACGTGGGAGCCGTCTTCCAGTTCGTAGATCGTCGCTGTGCCGCTGCCCTGGTGGAAGTCGTCGGCATCAACGAAGTTGCCCATCGCGAGGGCTGTGGGTCCGCCCTCCATCATGTCGTCGTTGGCTTCGGTGTCAGGTTGGTCGGCGGCATCTTCCATCTCGGCCTCGACCTCTTCGATAGTCATGTCATCAGGGATCTCGGCATTGGCCGCCATCGGAAAGTCCTCGGAAACCTCTTTGTCGAAGATGAGCGGGGCAGTGAGCCACACTCCGATTGCGATCACCGGCACGGCGATCAGGCCACCGATGATCAGGAGTCGTCTTCTGTTCATGACTGCAATATTGGCTGCTGTTCCCGAAAGGTGACCTAAAGGGTCATGGGGCTAGTGTCAGCTGCTTCTGATCTCTCTCTAGGAGCTTCTTTCCATGGCAACGAAACTCGCGATGGGGCCGGACGGCCTCGCTGTCCCATCCGACCCAATCATTCCTTTCATCGAAGGGGACGGCATCGGTCCCGATATCTGGGCAGCGGCCGTGCGCGTGTTCGACGCCGCAGTCGAGAAGGCATATGGGGGTGATCGATCGATCGCATGGAAGGAAGTCCTTGCAGGGCAGAAGGCGTTTGATGAGACCGGCTTCTGGCTTCCGGACGAGACAGTCGATGCGTTCAGCGAGTATCTGGTGGGCATCAAAGGGCCGCTCACCACTCCTGTCGGTGGCGGCATCAGGTCACTGAACGTCGCTTTGCGGCAGATCCTCGACCTCTACGCCTGTGTGCGGCCGGTCAGATGGTTCGAAGGTGTTCCCTCTCCGGTGAAAGATCCGGGTGCTGTTGACATGGTGATTTTCCGCGAGAACACGGAAGACGTTTATGCCGGGATGGAGCTTCAAGAAGGCGACGAAAAGACTGCCGATCTCTTGCGGTTCCTGAAGGATTCCTACGGCTGGGATATCCGTTCCGACTCAGGTGTGGGAATCAAGCCGGTCTCGGTCACCGGCTCGAAGCGCCTCATCAGGGCGGCTATCGAATACGCCATTCAGAACGGTCGGGAGAGCGTGACGCTCGTACACAAGGGCAACATCCAGAAGTTCACCGAAGGAGCGTTTCGTGACTGGGGTTACGAGCTGGTGAGAGACGAGTTTTCGGATCAGGCAGTCTCCTGGGAGGACAGTGGAGGGGATGCCGGTGACAAGATTCTCGTCCAGGACGTCATCGCTGATGCCATGCTGCAGCAGGTGCTGACTCGGCCGGCGAACTACGACGTGATCGCGACCACCAACCTCAACGGTGACTACCTGTCTGATGCGCTCGCGGCCCAGGTGGGCGGTATCGGTATCGCTCCAGGAGCCAACATCAACTACGACACCGGCGTTGCCATCTTCGAGGCGACCCATGGCACGGCTCCGAAGTACGCGGGTCAGGACAAGGTGAACCCCGGGTCTGTGATCTTGTCCGGGGAGATGATGCTTCGCTATCTCGGATGGGACGAGGCCGCAGACTTGATCATCAAGGGTCTCGAGGGGGCGATCTCGGCGAGGACCGTCACCTACGACTTCGAGCGCCTGATGGATGGTGCGACCAAGGTCAAGACCTCAGAGTTCGGCGACGCAATCATCGCGCATATGTAGAAAGGCTGACCCCGAACTCGGCCTGCCACTAATCCCGGGTGAGGGCGAGCAGCCGGAGAATCTCCAGATAGAGCCAGACCACGGTCACCATCAATCCGAAGGCGGCGAACCACGACATCCAGCCTGGTGCGCGCTCGTTCACACCTCGTTCGATCAGGTCAAAATCCAGCAACAGGTTGAACGCGGCGATCCCGACTATCAGAAGACTGAGGCCGATGCTCAAAGGTCCGCCATCCCAGATGAAGGGGATGCCTACCCCAAAGAGGCTGAGGACGATCGACACCAGATAGAAGAGAAAGACCCCGGCCGTGGCGACGACGATCGTGGAGCGAAGTCGCTCGGTGACCTTGATGATGCGGTTCGCATATAGGAACAACATCGCGACAAAGACCGCAAGTGTTGCCATGACTGCCTGGAGAACGATGCCGTCCCACAGTTGTGAGTAGATCTTGGAAATGGCGCCCACGAGCACGCCTTCGACGACCGCATAGAGCGGGGCCGTGAAACGGGCCCATTGGGGCCTGACCACTGTGACGATCAGGATAACGAGGGCCGCCAGTAGCGGTCCCCAGAAGATCAAGCCGAAGCTCTCGACGCTGGATTGGGTCCAGCCGAACACCGCTCCTCCAAGCAGCAGAAGGAAGAGGAATCCGGTCTGACGGACGACGGAGCCCATTGTCATGGTGTCGCCGGTGTCGATCACCGGTGGTTGGGCGGTCTGGGTGTCTTTCGAGTCGAAGGCTCTGCTCAGAACTGGGTTGGCCATGTGGACAGTGTAGGAATCGGTCAACGAGAAGCGGCACCTACAATTGTTGGAAATCCGGGAGACCAGGTGACAACGATTCAGATAACCCGGGCGAGCGATGTGCTTCCGCCCGAGGAAGTGGCAGCTCTACAGCCGACCATCGACGAGATCAACCGGCTCAAGAAAGAGCGGAATGCAATCGTCGCGGCCCACAACTACATGACGCCCGATATCTATCACCTGGCTGCTGATATCACGGGCGATTCCCTGGCCTTGGCCTATCTGGCGTTGGAGACGGATGCGGATGTCATCGTCCTCGCGGGTGTCCACTTCATGGCGGAAACCGCCAAGCTGATGAGCCCTCAGAAGACCGTCCTGATCCCGGACCTGGAGGCAGGATGTTCCCTCGCCGACAACATCACCGGCGAGGACGTGCGGAGGCTCAAAGAGCAGTACCCGGGCGTCCCGGTGGTCACATACGTCAATACCTCGGCCGAAGTGAAGGCCGAATCGGACATCACTTGCACCTCTAGCAATGCGCTTGCGGTGGTTGAGTCGCTTGGAGTCCCCAAGGTGATCTTCACCCCCGACATGTATCTCGGGAAGTGGGTGGCAAGCCAAACCGACGTTGAGGTGGTTCTGTGGGAAGGCTCGTGCATGGTTCATGAGCGATTCACCGGCGAAGAGATCTCGGACTACAAGCGGGACATGGGCGACATCCTCGTCATCGCACACCCGGAGTCGCCTCCCGATGTCCTCGACGCAGCCGACTATGTCGGATCCACCCACGGGATGATCAACTGGGTCAAGCGAAACCAGCCCAAACAGGTGATGATGCTCACGGAGTGCTCAATGGCCGACAATGTCGCTGAGGCCACCCCGGATACGGAATACGTGCGTCCCTGCAACCTGTGTCCGCACATGAAGAAGATCACCCTGGAGAACATCGAGACGTCTCTCGAGACGATGACCCATCAGGTTGAGATCGACGAAGACATAGCAGTGCGTGCCCGGGAGGCGGTTTCTCGGATGCTCGAGGTCGGTCGCCAAGACTGATGGCCAAAATCATCCGGGTCGACGCCCCAATCGTTGTGGGTGCCGGGGTTGCCGGACTCTCAGTTGCCCTCGGGCTCGAGAGGTCAGTCGTCATCACCACCCCAGAGATGGGGAGCACTTGGTGGGCGCAAGGTGGCATTGCGGCGGCCCTGTCTGAGGACGACTCTCCGCAGGCTCACGCCGACGACACTATGGCCGTGTCGGGGGGACTTGCCGTCGACGAGGCCGTGTCTGCGCTGACTCTTGGGGGTCCAGAGGCCATCAGAAAACTGATCGCCATGGGGGCCGAGTTTGATCGGGACGACGATGGGGCCCTGCTCCTGGGTCGGGAGGGTGGCCATCACGAGCGCAGAATCGTCCACGCTGATGGTGATGCCACCGGAGCCGAGGTGATGCGAGCCTTGAACAACGCCGTCCAGGGAGCAGAGACCGTCCAGATCATCGAGGGGAGAGTCATCGATCTCGCGCGATCCGGCGATCGCGTAGTCGGCGTCGTAACCGCTGAAGGCAAGAAGCGGACGATCTACCTGGGAACCGCCGTGATTCTGGCAACTGGAGGTGCGGGTCGGGTCTTCTCCCACACGACAAATCCGCCGGCAGTCACCGGGGAGGGGATCATGATTGCCGCTCGCGCCGGTGCCCGCCTCGCAGACCTCGAGTTCGTGCAGTTCCATCCCACCGCGCTGAACGCCGGCAAAGATCCGATGCCTCTGTTGACCGAAGCGCTGCGTGGTGAAGGGGCCACTTTGGTCGACGGTTCCGGGCGCCGGTTCATGGATCAGTACCACCCAATGGCCGAGTTGGCACCACGCGACATCGTCGCCCGGGCCATCTTCTGGCAGTACGACCGTGGGTCGGCCGCGTATCTCGACGGTCGCTCGATCTTGAACTTCCATGAGCGGTTCCCAACCGTCACCGCCCACGCCATGTCAGTCGGGCTGGACCCGGTCGAGGACCTTCTGCCGGTATCTCCGGCCGCCCACTACTTCATGGGTGGAATCGATGCCGACACCAACGGCCGAACCTCAGTCGCCGGCCTGTGGGCGGTTGGAGAGTGCTCATCTTCGGGGGTTCATGGTGCGAATCGCCTTGCGTCCAATTCGCTGCTGGAGGGGATCGTCTTTGGTGCACGAGTCGCCAACGACGTGGACAACAACCACGTGGAGCCACCGGACACCAACGTTGAAGCCCCGAAAGACGGACTGGAGATGCCTGTCGTTGCCGGCCCCACAGTCGAGGATCTCCGTCAGATCATGTGGGAACGGGTTGGCCTCATCAGGACCGGGGATGGTCTCTGGCAGGCACGCAACGCCATCCTCGACCTGCAGCCGGTCCTGGAACGGACCACGTCCGGGAAGAACGCGGCCGACCTGGCTTTGCTGATGGTCATGGCGGCTCTCCGCAGGTCTGAGTCGCGCGGCGGCCACTATCGCGCGGACTATCCCGAGCCGGATCCGATGCAGGCGGTCCGAGCGCTGGTGATGCCAGGCCCCGCAGAGGCGGTCAAGGTCGCGTGAAGAAGGGCGACTACGAAGCGATTGTCCAGGCAGCCCTCATCGAGGATCTCGGTGATCTCGGAGATGTGACAACCAACTCAGTTGTCGACGAGTCGGCCCGATCGACCGCGCACTTTGTGGCGCGGGCGCCGGGTGTCGTCGCAGGCGCTGAAGTAGCCGCCTCCGTTTTCCATCGAATCGATCCGACGGTCGACATCGAGATGTCACCCGACGGCACGGTCGCACCCGAAGGAGACACGATCGGTCGCGTGAGCGGCTTGTCGCGATCCCTGCTCTCCGCGGAACGCACCGCCCTCAACCTCCTGGCACGGATGTCGGGTGTGGCCACAGCCACTGCCGCCTATGTGGCTGCGGTGTCTGGTACCAATGCGAAGATCATGGACACGAGGAAGACCATGCCTGGCCTCCGGATACTCGACAAGTACGCGGTGACGGTTGGCGGTGGTGTCAATCATCGAATCGGCCTCTATGACGCGGCGATGATCAAGGACAATCACATCATGGCTGCCGGAGATATACGCCAGGCTGTCTCGGCGGCGAGAGCGTCAGTAGGTGACATGGAGATCGTCGTTGAAGTGGAGGATCTCGACCAGCTCTCAGAGGTCCTCGACACGGATGCTGACCGGGTGCTGCTGGACAACATGAGCATTGTGATGCTTCGAGAGGCCGTGAAGATGTGTGCGGGGCGGATGCCGACCGAGGCTTCAGGAGGAGTCAATCTCTCGACTGTGGGAGAGATCGCTGCCACCGGTGTCGACTTCATATCGGTTGGCGCCATCACTCATTCGGCGCCTCAGCTCGACATCGCACTCGACTTCATCTCCTGACCCACCGGCCGGTAGATTCAGGCTCATGAATTCACCTGTCAGAGTTGCCGTAACCGGTGCCGCCGGCCAGATCGGCTACAGCCTTTTGTTTCGCGTCGCCTCAGGCGAAATGCTCGGTCCGGATCAGCCCGTTCATCTTCAGATGCTCGAGATCACTCCGGCGATGAGCGCCCTCGAGGGTGTCGCCATGGAGCTGGATGATTGCGCTTTCCCGCTGCTTTCGGGCATGACCATGACCGATCAGGCAAGTGAAGCTTTCGCCGGAACCGACTTCGCTCTTCTTGTAGGAGCCATGCCTCGGAAACAGGGGATGGAGCGTGCCGATCTGCTGGCTGCCAACGGAGCGATCTTCACGGGCCAGGGGAACGCGATCGCTGAGAATGCCAGCGGGGATGTGAAGGTCCTTGTGGTCGGTAATCCCGCCAACACCAATGCGCTGATTGCC
This sequence comes from Acidimicrobiia bacterium, assembly GCA_028284765.1. Lineage (GTDB taxonomy): Bacteria > Actinomycetota > Acidimicrobiia > Spongiisociales > ZC4RG35 > JANQRA01. Next base: position 104,697 of record JANQRA010000012.1, on the reverse strand, counting down.
ATGAACAACGCAGACGGAATGGACTCTTCGAACTTCACTGCGATGACCCGTCTCGATCACAACCGTGCCATGAGCCAGCTTGCGGCACGACTCGGCAAGCCGGTCAGCTCCATCAAGCGGATGACCATTTGGGGGAATCACTCGACGACCCAGTACCCGGACATGATCCACTGCGAAGTCGACGGCCAGTCAGCGTTCGATCTCGTCGACGACCCCGACTGGGTCGAGAACAACTACATCCCGAAGGTGGCCAAGCGAGGCGCCGAGATCATCGCTGCCCGTGGCGCGTCGTCGGCGGCCTCAGCGGCGAACGCAGCCATCGATCACATGCGCGATTGGCACCATGGCACCCCAGAAGGTGACTGGGTGTCGATGGGTGTGCCATCCGACGGCTCCTATGGAGTGCCCGAGGGGTTGATCTCGTCGTTCCCTTGTGTCGTTCGCGATGGTGAATGGCAGATCGTTCAAGGTCTCGAGATCGGCGAATACTCCCGGGCCAAGATCGATGCGTCTGTTGCCGAGCTCGAAGAGGAGCGCGAGGCAGTCAGAGCACTCGGATTGATTTAGCAGCCATCAGGCCAGCGCAGATGCTGGTTGGCGGCGACGTCATGGAGTTCGATCGGCTCTCCGAGCAAGGGGGTGAGCCGCAGGTTGACCATGTCGACGTCTCCGAGACCGAAGTGGGCCGTCGGGAGCACACCTGCTGAATACCCCTGGGTGGAAGTGATGTGACGGGCGGCGATCAGGTTGCCGTCGGAGTCGAACGCATCGACCCGCCAGCCGATGCCGTTGCCAAACTCTGAGGAGACCGAGGTCTCGATCCAGTTGCCACCCTCAGTTGTGTTCTGGAGGAGCAGGGAGGGGAGCGACGGTTCCCACTCCACCAGGAAAACGTCGACCAGACCGTCACGGTTGAAGTCGGAGGTGGGGGCCCCGACCCAGTATTGGAGATCGCCCAGGCCATCGGGCTGCTTGTAGACCGGGATGCCATCCTCGAGCCTGTCGTGGATGAAAACGGCCGGTCCTCCGTTCGAGGAAGCTGACGTCAAGATGTCGAACCAGCCATCGTTGTTCAGATCGACGAACTCCACATGCGGGGCCTTGGTCGGCAACGGTGTCAACTCAGCTGCTTCTGTGACGTCGGTGAACGAGGCCGATCCATCGTTCAGGTAGAGACGGATGGGCACTCGCTCACCGAAATCGACGGTGCTGTTGAAGTGGTGACCCACCACCAGGTCGATGTTTCCGTCTCGATTCACATCGGCCGCCGACACGCCTGCGACATCGTCTTCAGGTCCGAACGTCTCCCACTCGAATACGTCGTCAGAGGCTTCATCGAAGCCCGATCCGGTGCCCAAGAACAAGCGGTTGGAGCCTGACACGAACACATCGTTGATCGTGTCGTTGTTGAAGTCCGCCACAACCACCCCCAAACCCACAACGTCTGTAGGGAGGCCGGCCCCTGAGGTCACATCTTCGAACTCGAGGCCTCCTTCGTTTCGAAACAGCCGGCTGCCTTCGCCGGCGTACTGGTCGACCACCACGAATATGTCCAGAGACCCATCGGCGTCGTAGTCGATGAAGGCCACGGAACGCCCTCCGAGGTCGGCTGGCAGCCCACTTTCGACGGCAACGAGAGAGCCGTCGTTGTTTCCATAGACGGAGGTTGGCTCCTGCCCCAGGGCGATGTCTTTGATGTTCCTGGCCACCACCAGATCGAGATCGCCGTCCGAGTCGAGGTCTGCCGTTGCACCTCCAGACGTTCTCGAGAAGACTGACTCGACGTTGGCTGCAGAGAAACTCGAACCACCCAGAAGAAGCCGATCGGGGGAGGGGCCGGAGGCTCCACGCTCCTGGTAGACCGAATCTTCGCGGTCGGCGAAGGTGCCGACAAACAGGTCAGGAACACTGTCCCCATTGGCGTCAGTCCATATCCCGGCGTGGCCGTGCATGCCCTTCAACGGTTCGTCCAATCCCATGTCGGATGTCACATCGACGAATGCGGGGTCGCGTTCCACTCCCGGCGCCGGGCTGGTCCAACATGTGAGGGAGCTTGCCTCCTCAGACGTGGATCCGGTCGAAGTCGTGGATGCGGGGGTGTCTGTCGTCTCTGTGGTCTCGGATTGTGTCGAGCAACTCGCAGCCACCAGCATTGCTGCCACGAGGTATGTACCTCGCCTCATGCGAGTTCGATCACGAGTAGCACGACCTCGCCGAATGTCGAGTCCGAACCAACAGCGCCAACGTTCACGGCCATGTAGATCTCGTCCCCGGCGTCACTGACCGCAACGTTGTACGTGCCGCCCACCGTGAAGCCCAGGGCATCCTCAACGATCTCGTTGAGTTCGATGATCGTGTCTTGATCGCCGGTCGAAGTGTCAACGGCGATCAGGGGTGATCCCCACTCGCTGGAGTTGCCGTGGGCCCCGGGCATGTAGAAAAACCGTGAGCCGTCAGGATCGAGAGCCAGGCTCGTGGTGTAGCCCAATGCGTCGGAAAGAGCCTCGAATTCGCCAGGTTCCTCCATGTTGAAGAACCGATCGGGCTCTCTGGTCACGCCAAACACCGTGCCGTCGGCCCTTGGAAGAGTTGCCGCCCGGATCCAGCCTCCTGGCAAGCCTGAAACCTCCGAAGTCTCCCCGGTGGAAGGTTCGTATCTGACGAGGTTGCCATCGCCGGTCGAGTAGAACGCGCCACCGTCGGCGTCCACGAGAATCGATCTGAATCCAGCGTGAGGTTGGTCGGGCCCTTCGTAGATGACCTCGGCGGTCTCGATGTCGAAGACATAGAAAGGACCACCGTCAACACCGTCGGCTTTCAGCTTCGGATCTGCAGCCTCTCCATATAGGAGCCCGGATTGAGGGTCGATGGCAAGTGAAGGTGTCCCGTGTTCCGAAATCGGCACCGTCAACGCCTCGATGGTGGCTTCAAACGGATTCAGCCGGAAGAGGATGTCACCGGTGTAGGTGCCGCTGTACTCGAGCCCTCGAGAGCTCCCCCAATAGGTCGAGAAGAGAATCTCACCGCAGCCACCTTCGACCATCTGTGAGTGAACCTTGCCGTAGCCCCATTGGCCTTGGTCGTGGTCGGTATGTGAAAGCACATCACTGACGAGGGCGAGGCGGCGGGTCTCATGCCGGTATTCGTAGATGTACGAGTTCCCGTCCGGTCCAAGATGGTCGCCGATTGCTGAGTAAAAGTATCCGTTCTCTGCGACGACACCCTGGCCCCAATGCGACCATGGGTTGCCCTCGTAGTCGGGATGGGGATACAACGCGCCATAGACGGTTGCTCCGTCGGTTGATCCCAGAAGCTCGAGTTCGACCTCGGCCGTGATCTCGAAGTCCTCGCCGGGCGGTATCTCACAACTCGGGGAGGCCGTCTGGTCGAGGGCTTCGCTCGAAGTCGTCGATTGGTTGGGGGCTGTGTCGGCGGACTGGTCGGAACAACTGACCAAGAGCAGTGCCAACAGCAAAACTCCTGCCCCCAGACGAAAAACGCCCCGCCACATAGGGTGAACCCTATCCGGCGGGGCGATTTGTGGGTGAGGTCAGCTGATCTGCTGGCCCTCGTCGTCGAATTCCATGACCGGGCGGACTTCGACCTTCCCGTGCCATGCGCCAGGGATCTGCTGTGCAACGGCAAGTGCCCCGTCGAGGTCGTCGGCGTTGATGAGATAGAAGCCACCAAGGACTTCTTTGGTCTCCGCAAATGGACCGTCGGTGAAGACAGCCTTTCCACCCTTGCCCCCTTCGACGGTGACCGTCGTAGCTGTGCTCGGTGCGTGGAGGGCTTCGCCGCCTGCAAGTGCATGTCCGTTGTTCTGGCCGAACTCCATGTACTCGGCCATTACCTGCTGCATGACTTCCGGGTCGGGAGCCTCTTCTTCGGCTACGTCTCCATAGATGAGTGCTGCGTACTTCGGCATCGTGTTTCCCTTCTCTCGCTCGGTGCCTACACCTGGTTGACGAAGATACGCGTCCGTTATCGACACCGGATTCAAAAAAGAACCCGCCGGGTTGGCGGGCTCTTCGAAAGTGGATTGTCAGGGTCGTCTAGTACTCGACGTCGAGCTCACTGACCGCTGCCGCCCACTGTTGGACTGCTGCCTGATGCATCATCAGCTTCGCCAGGTTCCCGGAGACCTTGAGCTTGCCAGTCATGAAGGCGGTCTGGGTGTTCAGCTCACCTTTGGAGATGGCTGCGGCCGTCTCGTAGGACTGGGCGACGGTGATGTCGGGGTTCTCCAGAGTGCCTAGGGCGAGATTGGAGACTCCGCCGTCTGCGGCGAGGTAATAGGCGACTTCACCATCCGGAGCGTCGTTGACGTTGAATTGGATCGCGAGGTCTGCTGCGCCGAGCGCATTCTTGAAGCCTTCGTGTGCAGCCATGGCGGCCGACACATCACTGGCCCACTCTTCGCTGAGGAACTTGGACAAGGTTTCTCCTTAGTGAGTTTTGCTGGAGCCTAGCTGTTCAGAGAGAATTTGAGCGAACGCTCAATTGATGAGCTTGGCGATCGACGTCTCCACGCCCCGGGACAGGCGGGTTAGGGGTTGTCGCGGATACCCCGGCTCGAGACCGGCGGCCCTGGCTGCAGCCTTGACTCCGGGGACGCCGTGTGCCTCGACGTCTGAAGAGAGGGACGACAACTTCTTCTGATTGCGTCGGGCTGATGCTGCGTCCTGTTTGGCGAGCTCCATGGTCTTGAGCACCAACTCTGGGGCGTAGTTGCCGCTTCCGGTGATAGCTCCATGGCATCCAACGGCCATCGCTGCCGTTAGCGCCTTGGACGCACCCGAGAAGAGTGCAAATCCTCGGGGCGTGGCATCGACGATTGTCTGCAGTCTCACGACGTCGCCGCTCGAGTCTTTCATCCCGACAATGTTCTCGTGTCGCGATAGACGCCATACGAGCTCCAACGGGAGGCTGTAGTTGGTCACTACCGGTACCGAGTAGAGCAGTACCGGCACCTTCGATCGATCGGCGATTGCTCGATAGAAGGAGAGCACGGCCTCGTCTCTTCCTCTGGTCAGCGTTGTTGGTGTGAGAACCAGCAGACTGTCGGCGCCGGCGTCAGTTGCCTCCTCGACTTGGCTCAGCGCCATCCGGGTCGACTCGGCGCCGATGCCACACATGAGGTGTGCTTTCCGACGTCGACCTGCTTTGACGAGTTTGCCTCGCTCGCCGGGTTCTAGATAGGGGCCTTCACCATTGGAGCCGCCGATGAGGAAGCCTTCGATGCCCCGGTCCGCGAGCACTCGTAGGTTGTGTGTGTGGGCTTTGGTATCGACCTCGCCTCGTTGTGAGAACGGAGTGATCAGCGCAGGCAGATAAGTAGGCAGAGGCCGCATCCAGCCACGTTAAAGGCTAGGTCTATGGCGCCGGTGGCTCGATCCTGAATACGGCTTCGTCGGAGAGGCTTTCACTGCCGCTGAACCACAGCAGGTTCAGCGTATATACGTGTGAGTACTCCAGCCGAACGCCAATCCAGTCAGCATTTCCTGGGTCGTTGACTCGATCGCTCGGATCCCAAGAGGATCCCAAGTGGATTGGGAACCACTCACCGCTGCAGACAAGACCCACGTCTCCAGGCTGGGCAGGTCGGTATCGCCGCATGGTGCTCGAGGACGCACCGGGAATCGCCCCAGAGGCATCAGACTTGTAGATCTGTATTTGGTCGATGGTTCCGTTTTCGAAGGATTGCAGCGCCGCCGCGCCGGCCTCAAGGATCACGCAGTCCGCGTCTCCATAGTTTGCGCTCGAGGCGGCCACCCGGGCGGCTTCCCTCGCGGCCGTCGAGACCGACAAGCTGTCCCTGAAGAGCATCCCGTACTCAAATGCTCCGATTGCCAGCAGGAGGAGGAGGGGGAGCAAGACGGCGAACTCGGTGAGAGTCACCCCCTTCTCCGAGCGATTGATGGGGAGTCTCATGGGTTCGGTGTCAACCTGACCGGGTTTCCGATCACCCGAGCTGCCCAAGTGGTGCGGTCCTGAGGAGCGTTGTTCTCGATCCGCATCTGCCACCAGCAGTCACTGCCACATGTGTACCCGGAGGCTATGTCGATCTGGATTCGCAGCAGCTCCCCGTTGAACAGCGGGCCACCACTGTTGGCGGTCTGAATCCGGCAGTTGCCAGTTCCGGAGGCCGTTTGGGCCCCGCCCTCGTCGAAAGCAGCCCAGGTGCATGTCGGAGTATTGCCCGCCGGGTCCTTTACCTCCATGTATGCGTTTGAACCGCCGAAGTCCTCACCGGCATCGTATAAGTCGATCTCGAGAACCTTGCCCGCGTGAACCTGGTCAACCTCCGCAAGATTCAAAATCGAGGTAGAGCTTGGCCGGTTGACGAAGATCGAGATGTCGTTGATTCCGTATACCCTGGCGTCTGGGCCGGTGGCGTCGGCTCGCACCGCGTACTGGTTGGTCCCTCCGAGATTCCCGGTGGTCCACACTCTCAGAACGTAGATACCCGGAGGAGGATTGGCGATCGTGCAGAGCCGTGCCCAGCGGTTCTCGTAGGTCCCGGACGAGGTTTCGGAATTGATGTCGAATCGACAGCCGGCGATCGGTGTGTTGTCGGTCGGGTCCAGCGGTGTGTTGTCGAACGTGTAGAACTCGAAGTGAGTGTCCGCGCCACCTCCCGTGTTCTGCTCGTTGTCGCCGGTCTCGGTGCTGAAATTGGGACGGTCGTAGAAACCTGCGTCGTAGATGTCGATCGCCAGGTTGGAGGTGCCGGGCTGGACCTCTACTCCCATGTAGTAGCCGGCGGGTCGGTACGCGCTGTTGGCGTTCTCCGGCGGACTCCACCCTGAGTCTGACCACCAGCGGGTCGCATGCTCATCGCCGTTGTGCTTGTTGGTGTAAGGCCCGGAGATCGCTCCCCAGAAGTTCTGATTCGGGCTCGGAGTGCAGTCGCCGCCTTCGATGGACGGGATGCCGATGCCAAAGCAGGGATCGGGGCTCCCCAGTGGAACCGGCTTCACATACTCAGCCGTCGCTGTGCGACTGATGTCGAAGGAGTCAAAGCCGAGAACCTTCACAAAGAAGGTCGGGATCTGGGACTCCAACGTGACCTGAAGTCGGTTGTCGGCCAAACCGGACCACGTGAGAACGTCGGGACCCCCGCCCGGGATGGCGGTGCCGTTGACGGTGCCGACGTCGTATCCGTTGGCGTTTGCGCCATTCACTGTGAAGTTGGTGACGTTGGCCGTATCTCCAGGCAAGTAGATGACTCCGGCCAGCGCTGCCGAGTCGGCGGCCCGCTGGACCTTGGAGCTGTTGAGGTACAGCCAGCCCAAGTCGATTGCGAAGGCCGACAGTCCGATGAGAACCACGATCATCGACGCGATGATCGGAAGGGCCGCGCCCTTCTCCCCGTCTCTTTGGACCTTCGAAAGGATCGTCTCGAGTTTCCTTCTCATGGGGCAAACACCTCAGGCTCAACTCTCGTGATGGTGGTTTCGTTGATCGTGAACGAACCTCGGAATGGCGGGAACCCGGTAATCCAACTCCGGGTCATGATCACCCTGACGCCGACGATGTCGAGATTGCTCGAGCCAACCTCGGTTTGGCGTGACCCCGCGGGATAGTTCACAGGAGAAATGGTCCAGCCATCCGTGACGGTGTGGGGCTGTTGGCAATTCATCGGATCGTGGGGAGGGTTGAGGACAGCGGTGTTGGTTAGGCCCTGTGTGCCAGTGCCTTCGGCAGCTTTGTAGATCTCAACTCGGTCGATGCGATCCAAGTCACCAGGCGTGACGAGGTCAGCGATCGAGATGAGAACTGCACAGTCGGACTGCGAGTCAGTGCCGGCAAGCGCGGCGACTCGCGCCCCCTCTCTCGAAGCTGCTGAAATCGTCAGGAAGTCCTTGAACGCCATTCCAATCTCGATAAGCCCCACGATCATGAGGATTATCAGAGGAAAGGCGACCGCCATCTCTATGAGGGTTGCCCCGTTTTCTTCGCCACTGGCTCGCGCCATTTCCCACCGTGCTCGAGAACTACTGTTAGTGATCGGCAATCACGGTCAGTGTCTTGACCACAAATCTCGGCAGCGCAAAGCCTCGGATATGTGGATGTGGACCTAGGGAACGAGGTGGATTGGATTCCCGATCATGAAGGCCCGCCAGGTGGTGGTGTCGTTCACAGCCGACGGGTAGTTGTAGTTCATACGCCACCAGCAGGTGGTGCATGAGTAAGACAGCGGCAAGTCCATTTCGAACTTGAGCCACAGTCCGTTGTATTCACCTGGTGCCACCGACTCTTGGCAGTTGGTGCCCGCTGGAATCACTGCGTCGGGTGCACCCCAACTGGTGTCCGTAATCGCTCGTGAGTAGATGCGGCACTCGCCCGAGTTGAAGACAGCGCCTGTTTGCGGGTCGATCGGCTGAAGTGTCCCTACGTCCGCTGATTCTCCGGTGTCGTACATCTCGACCACGAATGTCTTCCCGGCATAGAAGTCGGGAACCTCGGCCAGGTAGAACTGGGTGGCAGTGCCGGCAGCGTTGTTGAAGATGGCGAAGTCGCCAAGTGCAAAGATGTTGGCTGAGTCGGACCGGATGGAATAGCGGTTGAGCCCGCTGTGATCTTGATCTCCATCCACCAACTCGGTGCGGCCATCGCCGTCAGTGTCGTTGGCGACGATCTGTATCACCCAAATGCCGTCGGGAGCTGAAGCGGTATTGATGGCGCCGTTGCAAACGGTGTCCCAGTAATTCCACTCAGACGGGTTGAACGGCGGGTCATCGTCCGGGTCGAACTGCGGCTGGGGGGTGTAGACCTCGGTGCAATGGAGGACGTTGTCCGAGATGTCCAGCGGTGTCGGGTCCGGTCGGTAGACGTTGACTCTGATGTCAGGGCCGACACACGTGGCGACGTCATTGCAGAAGTTGTTGTGATCACCAGTCCGATGGTCGTCACCGTTGGCGATTCCGCCTGACTCGTTATGGAAGTTCAGGTCGAGAGTCTGGACGGTCATGCTGTTCCCACCGGGAATGATTCCGTAGAGATAACCCGTGTCCCGCCATTGTGGGTTTTGGGGGCATGTGTCGTTTGAACCAGAACCGTTCTCACAGTACGAGGAGTAGGCGTCACCCATTCTGGTGTCAGTCCTCGTGCCGTGGATGTTGGCCCAGAAGTTCCCCGCGCAGTCGTTTCCTGGCGAGTAGCAGCTGGGGTCGTTTCCGAACTTGTTCGACGGGCTTCCCAGCTTGAGGGGCGGGATGTACTCCGCGGTTGCTGATTCGGTGATGGTCTGGGTGTCCCAGCCAAACACCTTGAGGAAGAAGGTGGGCACCTCCTGGGAGATGGTCACCTGTAGCTGGTTTGCGGAGACCCTTGCCGAGTTGACGCTGGTGTCAGGGTCGGTTTTGTCATAGCCGTTCTGTAGAGCGACCGCCTCGGCGTTCAGAATCGCCGCTGGTTCGTCTGCAGGAAGGTGGATGACCCCACCGAGCGAGGCAGCATCGGCCGCGCGTTGTACCTGGCTGGAGTTGAGATAGAACCAGGCAAGGTCAACACCGAATGCTGCCATGCCCATGAGAAGCACTAGCGACCCGGCCACGAGCATGATCGCCGATCCGCGCTCTTCTCGGTTATTTAGCTTCTTGAACAGGTTCATCATCCCCCCACACTCGTGTCAGGTTCGAATTGCATGACCACGGTTTCGGTTCGGTTGTTGGTCGGGAAAGGTATGAAGTTGGTCACCCAGTTGTGTGAGAACTCGACTTCGACGCCGATGGCGTCGAAACCGGGCGGGACGTTGTCGCGATCCGCCATCCCCCAGGTACAGCTGTACGTCGGGTCGCATATGAAAGAGTGGCCAGCGGCGTTGCAGTTCAGGTTGCCATTCGGGATGTAACTGTTGACGAGGGGCCCGGCGACGGGTGGCATGGATCCGTCGGAGTTTGCCTCGAAGATCCGCACCGCGATCACATCTCCGTATCGAAGGTTGCACACGTCTTCTTCGACCACTTCGAGAATCGAGTCGTCTGCGGTCGCCACGTCGGCGGCGGCCGCACCGGTACGAGCTCCTGAGCGGGCGGCGTTGGAGACGGTGATGTTGTCGATGACGAGCAGGCCGACTTCGGCGAGACCTATCGCCAGGGCTACGAGAAGCGGAACGACCAAGGCGATCTCGACTAGCGATGCGCCTTCGTCTCGTTTGAACAGTCTCATGGGGCTTCGAAGAGTTGAGGCTCGAGCTGGAAGTCCGTGGTGGTGGTCAGATCGAGGGTGCCACTACCGATGAATCCGGTAATCCAGTCGTGTGAGAACTGAATGGTGACGCCGATGCGGTCGGTTCCTGGTGCCGTGATGTCGCGCGTGGTCGGGTCCCAGCCTGGGACGGTGTAGTTAGTTCTTCCGAATTCGGGACAGGGAGACCAATCACAACAATCGCCGGGCGGGAAGATCATCCCCGGGTCAGAGCAGTCGAATCCGGGCGAATATGTGTAGACCTGCGACTCAGAAGGCGAGGGATTGTTGGCCCGGAAGACTGTCACCTGATCTCCTGCGGTCAGGCCCATCGGCAGCAGGGTGTCCTCGACGCCGTCCAGCACCTTGATGTCCGATGAGGGGTCATCTCCAAAGGTGGCGCCGGCCCGCGCACCTTCGCGCGTAGCGTGACTGACCGACAGCCAGTCTTTGAATACGAGCCCGAATTCGACGACTGCGAACAGCGCGAGAAAGAGCAGCCCATAAGCAATGGCTGCTTCGACGAGGGTGGCTCCCCTCTCTTTGTCCCTGACTGATCTTCTGTTCATGCCTTGTCAGATCTCGTCGCCCCACTCCATTCTACGCCCGAATTGTACGGAGACATCGAGAAAATCCAGAGTCCAACTACCACCAATACGTTACGGAATATGCCGAGGTATCCGAGGGGTCGCTAGACCTAAAACGCGGTCGGACCAGTCAGCCGTTCTGAGAAACCAGTCTGCGGTTCTTGAACTTGGCCTTCACGTAGTCGGCGTTCATGAGTGCGATGAAGTCGATGGAGATCTGCTTCGGGCAAGCCTTTTCGCACTCTCCGTGGTTAGTGCAAGAGCCGAAGAACTCCTCCATGATCTCAACCATGTTCTCGGTCCGGCTCCAACGCTCGGACTGTCCCTGCGGCAGAAGATTGAGGTGGGAGATCTTGGCCGCCGTGAACAGATTCGCTGCTCCGTTGGGACAAGCCGCCACGCATGCCCCGCAGCCAATGCAGGCTGCCGCGTCGAATGCAGTGTCGGCCACAAGCTTTGGAATCGGGATCAGGTTGGCGTCTGGGGCAGAACCGGTGTCGACAGAGATGTATCCGCCGCCCTCCACGATCCGGTCGAACGCGGAGCGGTCGACAACGAGGTCGCGAATGAGTGGGAACCCCGTCGCTCGCCAGGGCTCCACCACCACGGTCTCTCCGTCCTGGAACTTCCGCATATGGAGCTGGCACGTTGCAGTCCCCTGCTGGGGGCCGTGTGCCTGCCCGTTGATCATGACTCCGCAAGTGCCACAGATGCCTTCCCTGCAGTCGTGGTCGAAGGCAATCGGTTCTTCGCCCTGGTTGATCAGCCTCTCGTTGAGGATGTCCAGCATCTCGAGGAAAGACATCTCCTCTGAGATGTCCTTGACCTGATAAGTCTTGAAGCCGCCCCGGGATTCGGGACTGTCCTGACGCCAGACCTGAAGGACGATGTTCACTTGTAGCTCCTGGTGGTCAGTGCAACGTTCTCGAACTCGAGCTCCTCTTTGACCAGCTCGGGGTTGCCGGCGTCGCCGGTCCAGAACCAAGAAGCAACGTGGGCGAAGTTCTCATCGTCTCTGAGCGCCTCGCCTTCATCGGTCTGGAATTCCTCGCGGAAGTGGCCGCCGCACGATTCATCGCGGGCCAAGGCGTCGACACACATTGCTTGGGCCAGCTCGAAGAAGTCGTCGACGCGTCCCGCCTTCTCGAGGCTTTGGTTCATCGACTCGTTGGTGCCAAGGACCCTCATATCCGATTGGAACTCCTCGTACAAGGCGGGGATATCCGAGAGTGCTTTCTGCAGGCCGGACTCGCTCCGAGACATCCCGCATTGATCGAGCATGATCTTCCCCAGCTCCTTGTGGAACCAGTCGACCGATCGGGTTCCGTTGGCTGACAGATAGCCATCCACGCGGCCGCTCACGGCGTCCTCGACTTCGTTGAAGACTGGGTCATCGGTCGGGACGACCGAGTCGCCGAGGTAGTCGGCCAGATAATCGCCGATCGTGTAGGGGAGCACGAAGTATCCGTCGGCCAGACCCTGCATCAACGCCGACGCCCCAAGACGGTTGGCCCCGTGGTCGCTGAAGTTGGCCTCTCCGATGGCGTAGAGGCCGGGCACTGTGGTCATCAGGTTGTAATCCACCCAGAGACCACCCATGGTGTAGTGCGGTGCCGGGTAGATTCGCATCGGCACCTTGTACGGGTTCTCGTCTGTGATCCGGTTGTACATCTCGAAGAGGTTCGAATAGCGATCCTCGATGACGTCTTTGCCCTCTCGCTCGATCGCACTCTGGAAGTCGAGGTACACGCCGTTCTCCAGGGGACCGACACCCTTGCCTGAGTCCACCATCCGTTTTGAGGCTCTCGAAGCGACGTCGCGGGGGACGAGGTTGCCGAAGGCTGGATACATCCGCTCGAGGTAGTAGTCCCGGTCCTCCGGCGGAATCTCGTTGGGACCCCTCTTGTCGTCGGCGCTCTTCGGAACCCAAATCCGACCGTCGTTGCGCAGCGACTCCGACATGAGCGTCAGCTTCGATTGGAATTCGTCGGATGCCGGGATGCAGGTGGGGTGAATCTGGGTGTAGCAAGGGTTGGCGAATGCTGCCCCCTGGCGATGTGCACGCCAGATGGCGCTCACGTTGCATGCCATGGCATTGGTCGAGAGGAAGTAGGCGTTCGAGTAGCCGCCGGTGGCGAGAACCACAGCATGGGCCGAATGGCTCTTGACCTCACCCGTGACCAGGTCGCGGGTGACGATGCCCACAGCACGGCCGTCTTTCTTGACCACGTCGAGCATCTCGATGCGGGTATGGAGCTTGACTTTGCCTGTCTCCACTTGCCTCATCAGGGCTGAGTAAGCACCGAGCAGCAGCTGCTGGCCTGTGGCACCCCGGGCGTAGAAGGTCCTCGACACCTGTGCGCCACCGAAGGAGCGGTTGTCCAGTAGCCCGCCGTATTCGCGGGCGAAGGGCACACCCTGGGCCGTGGCTTGGTCGATGATGTTGAGTGACACTTCAGCCAAGCGATGGACGTTCGCCTCCCGGCTTCGGTAGTCGCCACCCTTGATGGTGTCGTAGAAGAGCCGGTATACCGAGTCGCCGTCGTTGTGGTAGTTCTTGGCCGCATTGATTCCACCCTGCGCCGCGATGGAGTGGGCGCGACGAGGTGTGTCGTGGAAGGTGAAGACCTCGACGTTGTATCCGAGTTCGCCGAGGGTCGCTGCAGCAGAGGCACCGGCCAGGCCGGAGCCAACGATGATGATCTTGAACTTCCGCTTGTTGTTGGGGTTCACCAGCCGGACGCTGAACTTGTGGTTCTCCCACTTGTCAGCAAGGGGACCGGACGGAACCTTTGATTCGAGCGTGGTTGTCATGTGATGACTCCAAATGCAACGGCCAACGGTGGGGCGATGAAGCCGAGGGTGAGGATCACGGAGAGTCCTCCGGCCAGGTAGCGCCGCCACGTGTTGAACCGTGGGTTGTTGATTCCAAGGCTCTGGAACATCGACCACACGCCGTGATAGAGATGGATGCCCAGAAGGATTGCTGCAGTTACGTAGAGAACTGTCACCGGCCAGCGGTCGAATGTGGCCTGGAAATTGGCGAAGACTTCCCCGTACTCCCAGGTCTCGGGTGCGGCGGGTTGAATCCCGAGCGTGAAGTCCGCAAGGTGGAAGAGGAGATAGAACAAGAAGATCGTTCCGCTCCAACGCATCGTCCTGCTGGCGTAGTTGGCGGCGATGTAGCTGCGGGGGCCCTCGTAGTCGGTGGTCCGGGCACGACGGTTCATGATGGTCAGCGAGTACGCCGCATGAACATGAAGGACGAACATGAGGATGAGGCCAGTCCGGAGAATCCAGAGAACCGCGTACTCGGGGAAGATCGGCACGAATAGCTCGCGGAGGGCCTCGCCGTAGAGGTCGATGTCGGGGATGCCGTCCACGTCGGGGAGGAAGATCTTGAGGTTCCCGATCATGTGGGCGATGGCGAAGCCGATGATGCCGAGGCCGGTGATGGCCATGACCCACTTCTTGCCTACAGCCGATCGATAGAACTCGACAGGGAAGGGTGCCCGCTTCTTTTTCTCCACCGTCTGTGTCACTGCCATCTCATTATGCCAACTCCACGGGGGAGAGGACATTCCTGTGTGAGCCGTTCTTTCCGTCCTTCTGTGTCAGTTACGTCCGGCTATGCCGCCCCTATCTGACACAGAAGGAGAGTGGGGGTCCGGAGACCCACGCGCGCGGTCTTGACGCCGCGCGCGCCATCCCATAATGTCAAACGTGTAATTACACGGTTGTGAGGAGATCCTGAATGCAGAGCAAGCTCGTAGACGCCCTTGCGGTGGGTGAGCTGTCCTGGCAGGACTACGCCAACTGTCGTGGTGCAGACGCCGACCTGTTCTTCCCTGAGCGGGGCGCATCCACTCGGAAGGCCAAAGCCATCTGTGGTGCATGTGAGGTCAAGGGAGAATGTCTCGACTATGCGATTGAGATGGGCGAGAAGTTCGGTATCTGGGGTGGTCTGAGTGAACGTGAGCGGCGCCGTGTCCGTCGCGAACGCCAGGTGGCCCAGCGACGCGTCAGCTAGCGGCTACAAGTACAGACCGGACTGGTCGTCGTTCTTTTCGGACGGCGCTCCCAGTGCTCTCTTCTGCATCTCAGCAAGCTGAGTCTGTGCAGCCATCTGTTGACTCCAAAGAGAAGCCTGAATTCCATGGAAGAGACCTTCCAACCAGCCGATGAGCTGTGCCTGGGCAACCCTCAACTCCGCTTCGGAGGCACCTTCGGAGTTGAGCGGGACCATGATCTCGGCAAACTCGGCTTGAAGCTCCGGGCTAAGAACGTCTTGTAGCTCGCCGACCGACTTGGCGTGGACCGCCGCCATTCTCATCCGACCGCCTTCGTCTAGCGGGGCTTGTCTCGCCTCGTCGAGCATCGCTCTCGTCATTGAGGCAATCCGGATCAGCTTGGTTGGCTGGGTGACGTCCTCTGATTCCTCGTTGGCTTCAGAATCAGTGGGCTCGACTGAGTCGGGTTTAACGGTGTCTTCCATTGTCTTGCAGCCTATAAGTGTTCACAGGCCGTACAAATGCCCTACCTTTCTCGTCCGTGCGTGCGGTCATCGCCTTCACAGTCGTCTACACGGTTGGCTTCTACATCTACGGCCAGTCGGTAGGCAGTGAGCTCACCAATCTCTATACGGGGATCACGGTCGGGCTGTTTGTGCTGTTTGCGATCCTCAATCGTTGGGCCAAGTGGCCGCCGTATGCGCTGTGGGCCCTGTCACTGGTGGGCTTCTTCAACATGGTGGGTGGTGTGCTTCTGATCGACGATCGTCCGCTGTATGTGAACCAGGTGATCGGTCCGCTTCCGTACGACAAGATCTTCCATGCCTTTGCCGCGTTCGCCTTTGTTGCGATCGCCTGGGAGGCGGCGAAGAGATGGGCCGGGACCGACTATCACCTCGGTGGGATGCTGATCCTCACGTTCTTGACGGTCCAGGGTGGCGGCGCCGTCGTGGAGATCGCCGAGCTGATCGGGTCCTCGATGTCGAATGTCAGTGTCGGGGACTACGGCAACAACGCCCTTGACCTCGTCGCCAACGCAGTGGGCGCGGGGATAGGCGTCCTCCTCGTCTACTGGTACGAAACCCGCCCCAAAACCGAAACCCGGGGTTGATATCGCCATATGCGGCGGATATCGGATCAAGTTCACCTAGGTAGCGACCCCCTTAACTTGAGGAGATCGCCGACGTAAGGTCAGGACCGTGAACACGAGGACGAGAAATGGCTGAGGACTATCCAGAGATCCTCGACGCGGCCCAAGTGGCAGAGATGCTGGGCATGAACGTTCAAATGGTTCGACGCTATGCCAGGGAAGGGCGACTACCCGCCTACAAGCTCCCCGGTGGCCGCACCTTCAAGTTCTTCCGAGAGGAGATTCACGCGTTCCTCAAGGCCCATCCGGCAGTCCCTGCCGAGGAGGGGTCTATTGAGCGTCAGGAGACCTGACGACTGCGAATATGAGCTTGAGCGGAACTATCAGGGCTCGGTTGTCCACATCCGCCATCTCGACATGGTCCTCGGCGACAACCGTGACCTTTCCGATCACCATGTCCCCACCGGGGAGTGCAAAGCGCACGACCTTGGCTCCGGCCGAATGCTCATGGAGGAGGGCCTTGAAGGACTCTGCTCCCGCGACGTTCGACTCGGTTGTGATGTCCGACGGGAGAATCGACCACCTCGCCTCCTCGAGGCGAATGTCAGCTACCTGGCCGGGACCGTTGACCGTGGCGTAATCGGACCCTGCAGCGGCAACGAGGCCGCTGAACGAGTGTCCGCCGAACTCGACGGAAACTCGGTCGCCGCGATTGACGAGCTCCTTGGCCTGGTCGCCAAGAGTCATCGTCCGACGACGGTGCACCTCAGTCAGACGTTCATCTTCAGCGGCGTCTTCGTTCCACTCCTGGCCGGCCGTGCTCCTGAGCTCAGATGCCAGTTGGGGGTCGGGTTCTCTGTCTCTGTCCATGAGTTTTCGCGCTCTCGACCTTCGCTTGTCTCTAGACGATAGGTTGCCGGGCAGGTGACAACGTCAGCCTCCTCAACACTGAGGGAAGCGGGCACCTCACAGCCGCGACGTCGGCGCTTCGGTCGACGTTTGTCGGCGAAACACGTCCTTATCGCTGTTGTCGTCATCCTCGCCTTTGTCCTTAACCTCCTTGTCTTATCGGATCGTGGGTCGACGATTCTCGTTGCGGTCGCCAGCGAGCCCATTCCCGTCGGCTCGACTTTCGATCGTGCAGATATTGAGCTGGTGCCCCTATCCGAAGGATTCCAGGGTCTGGGAGCGCTGGTTACCGAGGTCAACCTTTCAGCTCACGAGGGCTTTGTCTTCACGCGTCCGATTTCCGCAGACGCGCCAGTGCTGATCGATGCGCTGGGAGCACCGGCCGCACCGAATGGCTTGCGGACCATGAGCTTGCCGGTCCCTCTCGAGCATGCAGCGGGTGGAGAGGTCGCGATTGGCGATACCGTCGATGTGATTTCGGTCGTTGCGTCCCAAGCCGCCTACGTCGCTCGCGACCTTGAGGTGGTGGGTGTATCTGACTCGGGGTCAGGCTCAATCGGTTCCGTCAGCCAGTTCCACATACTGCTGGCTGTTGATGAGTCCGAGGCTTTGGCGCTTGCTGAAGCGCTCGACTCCGGTTCCCTCGAAGTCATCAAGACCACTGGGGCCGGAGGCTGATGGTCAACATCGCTCTTGCAGGTTCGGCTCGATCCTGGCCCGACAGGCTCCACAGGTATGCCCTTGATCACGGTGGCGGCCGGATCGTTGGACGTGTTCTCTCAGCTGATCAGATCGAAGGAATGACGATCGATGCTCTCGTGATCGACGACATCTGCTCGTTCCTCAGCCCGGGTCTGGTCCTTGGGCTCAAACGGCGTGGCATTGAGGTCGTTGGCGTCTTTGCGCCAGAAGACGGGCCCCACGCCAAACGCCGTCTTCTCGACTGTGGTATCTCCGATGTCCTCGAAGCCGATGCCTCGCCGGAGGAGTTTCTGCACAAGATCGATGTTGCAGTTGTGCACGGTGCCCCGGTTGCTACTCCGGAGTCTGAAGACCCTGGACTCTTCTCGGTCGCAGTTACCGGGCCGGTTGCCGGCGTGGGCATCACAGAGGTCAGCGTTGGCCTCTCGGTTGCCTTGTCGAAACGTGCCGCAACCGCACTCGTCGATCTTGATCAAGGCTGGCCTTCTATTGCACAGAGATTGGGCTTGCCTCTCCACCCCAACATCCGGACTGTCCTGGACACTGTCCTTCACCATCCGGACCGGAGGGAAGGGCTATTCGATCTCGAACCGCTCAAGGTTGTCGGTGGTCGGGCTGACGTTGGTCGTGGAAGTCCGCTCTCGAAACCCGACGTCCTTGCGATCCTGTACTGGCTCTCAGGCTCGACTGAGGTAGTTATTGCCGACTTGGGTCCTCTTCGCGCCGTCCCACCTGGGCTCATTCGAGAATTCTCGACAGCCATCGCGGTGGGATCCCCAGACCCCGTTGGCGTGGCACGCCTTTCGGCCACGCTGGAGTCCCTACGAAGCAGGGCCCAGTCGGTGGTGGGGGTAGTCAACGGAATCCCATCGGGATTCAAGAGGTCTGAGGTCCTGGCTGAACTCTCCCGAGCTCACCCGCACACTCCGCTTGTTGCATTGCCATATGACAAAGCTGTCGCCGACGCGGCATGGGACGGTCGCCCAGTCGAGAAGGGGCGTTTCGTCAAGGCTCTGGACCCGATGGCAGAGGTCCTAGAGGGAGCTTTGCCGTGACCTCCGACGTCTACGAGCAGCTGAGGCGCACAGCTCTTCAGAAGATCGATGGCGAGGGGATCGACCCCGCTGAAGAAAAGGACGCTGTGGTGGCCCTCGCGCGGTCGACAGTGGCCGAGTATCAACAGAGGGCACACCTCGGAGATGGCAAGTCGCTGGCGGACCCGGCGGTCACCGTGGAACGCCTCGTTCAATCAGTGACTGGCCGTGGTGCCCTCCACGATCTTTTGGCGAGGGACGACGTCGAGGAGATTTTCATAGAGGGGGATCGGATCTCCTACCTCATCGCGGGAGGTGAGCTTCGTGCCGCCGACCACCCAACGACCGAGCATGAGAATCGACAAGCCATCGAGCGGCTGATGGCGACAACCGACCGCCGTCTCGACGCGTCCAACCCGATAGCCCAGGCTCGAGTCCTCGATGGGAGTGCTCGGCTGAGCGTCGTCATCCCGCCAATCGGTGACCAGCTCTCAGCCACGATTCGCAAATACGCTTTGCGTCACCAAACCCTCCGAACACTGGTGGGTTTGGACTCGCTCTCACAGCAGGCCGCTGACTTTCTGGAAGCGGCGATGCAGGCTGGTGCGTCGGTAATAGTCTCGGGTCCACCTGGAGCCGGCAAGACATCGTTCCTATCCGCACTGATGAACGCGGTTCCGGGCTCCCATTGCATTCGAGCTTGTGAAGAGGTCCGGGAGTTGCACGTCCCTTTGCTTCACGGGTCCTACTACGAGGCACGACCACCATCGCTTGACGGGTCCGGGGAGGTGACGCTGCGCGATTTGGTCAAGGTCACCCTTGCCATGAGGCCGGATCTCATAGTTGTCGGCGAGGTCAGAGGCGCCGAGGCCTTTGAACTAACGCGAGCTGTGAACGCTGGGTGTGGGTTGGCGTGCACGATCCACGCCAACTCCGCAGCCGACGCTCTCGAAGCGCTGGTCAATGCTGCTCTGATGGCAGGCGAGAACGTTCCGGAGAGGGTGGTTCGAAAGGTGTTTGCCTCGTCAATCGACCTTGTAGTTCATGTCGACCGAGAGGTCTTGCCGGGTGGCACAGACATCAAGCGTCAGGTTCTGGAGGTAAGAGCCGTGGTTCCGGCCTTGCACGATGACTTCTCGTCGGAACCCATCTTCGCGCGTACTTCTCTCGGGTCGCCGCTGGACTGGACCGGATCGCTCCCACCGGAAGCCCTCAAAGCGAGGATCGAGAAGGTCCTGCAACGGGAGTCCCTAGCTCAACTCCTGGAGGCCAGATGATCGAGCTCCTAGCTGCAGCTTCCACCGCTTTGGCCCTCGGTGGGATCGTCTACCTCCGGGCGACGAAGACTCGTCGACCGTCCGATGATGACAAGCCCAAAGCTGCGATGGCCGGGCTCGAAGTCACTCGCACGCAATTTTGGTTCACGATTGCGGGCGTCGCATCGGTCACCTTCTTGGCGGTCTACGCAGTTACCGGTCTGCCCATCGTGTCTTTGGTGCCGGCTGTCGTTGTCGGGACCTTTCCGCGCGCCTACTTCGTCCGAAGGCGGGCCCAGCGCGTTGCCCGAGTGCAAGAGTCTTGGCCAGACGGGCTGAGAGACATTCTCACATCAGTCAGATCTGGTTCATCGTTACCCGTCGCAATCGAATCAGTTGCAACCTTCGGTCCTGCGCCGCTGCGGGAGGTCTTTCAGGGCTTTGATGTCTACTCCCGGAGCATGGGTGTTGTCCCTGCATTGGAGATGATCAAGGAAGACCTGGCAGATGCTGCTTCCGACCGAGTCATCGAGGTTTTGATCCTTGCGTATCAGCGAGGTGGCACAGCAGTCCCGGAAATCCTGAGCGATTTGGCGGATTCGACCACACGGGACCTATGGGCGATGGAACAGATCGCAACCGAAGCTCTAGAGCAGAAGATCAACTCCCGGATTGTCTTTGTGCTGCCTTGGCTCGTCTTGGTTGCCATTACCGCACGACCGGGTCCGTTCCGCGACTTCTATGGATCTGCCGGAGGGCTTCTAGTCGTGGGCGTCGGAGGAGTGCTGAGCCTGGTTGGCATCGCCGTAGCGACCCGGCTCGGGCGGCAACCTGCTGAACCCCGAGTGTTCGGTGATCACTGATGTTGCTTGATCCCCTCGTCGTGTTCACGGCGCTCGTCACGGCCTCTGCTGTCGGGCTTGCACTCCGTTTGGTGATCCCACCGCCGAAGCGGCTTCGCGGCCGTGTTGAGCCATACCTGAATCCCAATCTGGGAAGCATTGCTCGATCTCAGGGCGGCACGGTCCAGTCGATCTTTGGGCCGATCGTCAAGGAGATCGCCGATTGGGTCGGATCCAAGGTGGAGAGGTCCGATGGTTCCGAATCGATCCTTCGGCTGCGACAGGCCGGCTGGTTTAGAGGTTTGCCCGAGGAGGAAATGCTGACTGCCTATCGGATTCGACAGCTGCGGGATTTGGCCTTCTTCGCAGCCGCCGGCGCAATCGTTGGATGGGTTATCCAAGCGACCCCCACTGTCCGGCTGGTACTGATCGCTTTGGGCCTGATAGTTGGTGCCAGCAGGAGTCGGGGTGCCGTCGATCGGGCCATCGCTGAGCGGCGTGAGCTGATGAAGATTGAGATCTATACGGTGAATCAGCTTCTCGCGATGAGGGTGCGAGCCGGTGGAGGAGTCGTCCAGGCTGTGCGCTCCACGTGCGAACGCGGCAGCGGGCAGGTGATCTCGGAGTTGGAGCAGGCGCTACGCCTGCACCGGGCGGGATGGCGGGCGGCCGATGCCTTCCGGCGAATCGCCGAGCTGACACCAGAACCCTATTGCTCTCGGACCTACAGGCTCTTGGCGACCGCTGAAGAACGTGGTGCAGATCTTGGTCAGGGGCTCCTCGCACTTTCTGAAGACGTACGGGAAACGAGGCGGGAGTCGATCAAGCGATCGGCCACTAAGCGACGCGCCGCGATGCTGGTTCCCACGATCGCCATTCTGGCGCCTGTGTTGATCCTGTTCGTGGCAGCGCCGCTCCCTTACCTGATAACTAGCTGGCAATAAAGGAGGCAAGACATGCTGCCGGCATTGAAAACATGGGCCCATGCCCTGAGAACCGACGACCGGGGCCTCAACACAGCGGAGTTGATGGGCAACGCAGCATTGGCAATCGCTGCGCTCGTCGTCATTTGGGGTGCTTTGCAGGCACTCGGAGTTGATGTGGTTGGGTGGATCAGGACAAGCCTGTTGGGGTCATAGGCGACCGAGGAGTCACGTCCGTCCAGTTCGTTTTGGCTTCGGGATTGGCGCTCATCGTCTTCATAATCTTTGCCAACCTCGTTGTTGTCCAATATGGGCGCGGGGCGTTGCGTTCGGCGGTCGAACAAGGAGCCCGCGCTGGGACCACTCAGGGAGTAGATGCCTGCGAATCGGTGGCAAGTCTTGCTCTGAGTGGTCTTCTAGGTGGCCGGATGGGCGACGGAATTGTCATCGACTGTCGTGTTGAGGGACAGGACATGGTCGCCATGGGCGGCGGTTCATTCCAGTCATGGACGCCAGTGACGCCCGACTTCGCAGTCAACATTGAGTCGAGAGCCGCAATCGAACCGTGAGGAACGAGCGGGGCCACGCAGCGGTCGAGTTCGCTCTCGCCATTGGAGTACTGCTCCTACCGGTGGCATTGGTCGTGGTGTCGTTTGGTCCCTGGCTGGAACGACGAGTGACGGCTGAGGCCGCCGCGGCGGAAGGCTCGAGAACGGCGGTGCTGCATCTCGATCCGGCGAGCGGGTTGGCTACGGCGGCCAACGTGCTTATGGCCGCCGGGGTCGAGGACGAGCACGTTCGCGCGGGGTGGTGTGGAGCGGCTCCACAAGTTGGAGGGGCCGGCTCATGCAGCTTTGCCCGAGGCTCGGTAGTGGAGTTGGAGGTGGAAGTATTCGTTCCGCTGTTTGAAACGCCTTGGGGGCCTGTGGGGGGACTTTGGGTTGACGGGCACCACGCTGAGCCAACTGACCTGTATAGGAGTCTTGGGTGACCGATGAACGCGGTTCCGTGACCATTTGGGTGCTCGGCCTTTCGATTCTGCTGCTGTTGTTCGGGGGACTCGGGCTGGACTATTGGAGAGGGCTGATGTTGCAAAGAGAGCTGGCGGCGGTGGCGGATTCAGCGGCTATCGCTGGCGCGTCCGGCATTGACGAGAGCGTCTACCGGGAGTCGGGTGAACTGATCCTCGAAGCCAATCGAGCCACAGGACTTGTGTCTGCGGCTGTCGATTGGCAATCGATCTCCGTGGTCGACATGGATGTTCTGGTCAGTGCGGACTTGGTCGAGGTCACTCTTGTTGCAGAGTTCGAACCGCTTCTTCTGGGTGTGTTCGTGGATGACGACGACCCATTCCTGGTTCGGGCTACTGCCGGTGCCCGACCGGTGCTGGTGCCTTAGACCCCGCCCAAAGGATGCTCGTCTTCGGTCTCAACGGCGGCTCCGCAGAACTGACAGGCCGAGAGTCCGGGCGCAACTTTGGAGTCACACGACGGGCAATCGATGGGTGCTCGTTGGGCCATTGCGCCGTCCTCGTGCCCATCGAGAAGATCGAGTTCTTCGATCTTGGCAACCAGTTGCTCCGTGGTCACACCGCTCTCTTCCATGAGAGCCCACATCGCGCGCAGGACCAGCGCCATCGAATCGATCCTCTCGTTGAGGTCTTCGATCCGGTTGGTCTGGATCGTTGCATCACCCACGGCGGCACTCCTTGCCAGCGAGGCGGCGCGGCTGGCTGTGGCACTTCCTGCGGAATAGCCGATGACAAATTCGAGCATGTGGATGTATCGGCAGTCCGCACTTCGGACTTCACACTCTCGGAGTGCCGCGATTATCCTTTTTCCTCACTCCGTACCTCTGCGGAGTGTGCGCGTTCGGGGGTGGTGTAATAGGTAACACGACAGGTTCTGGCCCTGTTATTGAGGGTTCGAGTCCTTCCCCCCGAGCCAGGTCAAATACCATGATCTGACACAACCCAGCTCCCGTCGTCTAGCGGTCTAGGACGCCGGCCTCTCAAGCCGGTAACGCCAGTTCAAATCTGGTCGGGAGTGCTCCTCACTGATTCGTCGTTGACGTCGAACCTGCATGGCGCGCCGCTACGAGCAACGTTGTGCAGGCTCGAGGAATCCCGATCTCGGTCGTTGATGTCGAACCTGCATGGCGTGCCGCTCCGCGCAACGTTGTGCAGGCTCGATGTCGGGATCGACAGCCTCCATCTGTCCCGATTTCGGCTTCGGGGGACCCCTCTCTCTATACTTCCGGCCGCTCCGATCTCTCTGATCTCCGTGGAGGAACTACTCAAATGACGGAAACGATTCTGTACATCGCGCTCGTCGCGGGAGTGCTCGCCCTTGGGCTGGCCGTGTATTACACCCGCGCCGTGCTGGCTGCCCCCCAGGGCAACGAGCGCATGGTCGAGCTGGCGACCGCGATTCGGGAAGGCGCAATGGCCTTCCTCAAGCGCGAGTACACCTGGGTCTCGGTCTTCGTTGTTGTGATGGCGGTGCTCATCGCCACACTGCTCGACTGGGGTGCGCCGTGGGGTGCCGTCGCCTATGTCTTCGGCGCTGTGCTCTCAGCACTCGCCGGATTCGTCGGCATGCGCATCGCAACCGCAGCCAACGCCCGAACCACCGAAGCCGCCCGAACCGGCGGCATTCCTGCAGCCCTGCCCGTCGCGTTCCGCGGTGGTGCGGTCATGGGATTCACGGTGGCCGGCCTTGGCCTCATCGGCGTCGGCCTCGGCTTCTGGCTATTCGGCGTCGACGGCCCGCTGGCCGATCCCGACTGGGTTGACATCGTCACTGCCATCGGTCTCGGTGGCTCTTCCATCGCTCTCTTCGCCCGTGTCGGTGGAGGTATCTACACCAAAGCTGCTGACGTCGGTGCGGACCTCGTCGGCAAGGTTGAAGCCGGCATACCCGAAGACGATCCTCGCAACCCGGCCGTCATCGCTGACAACGTTGGTGACAACGTTGGCGACGTCGCTGGAATGGGTGCCGACCTCTTCGAGTCCTACGTTGGGTCAATCGTGGCTCCCGTTGCCTACTCGGCGCTCGCTTTCGGAGGCCTTGCGTTCCAGGCAGAAGCCATCATCTTCCCGCTTGCTGTGGCCTCACTCGGAATGTTCGCCTCGATCATCGGATCTTTCCTGGTCAAGGCGAAGGACGAGTCGCATCTCGCTGCTGCACTTCACCGCGGTACCAACTTCGCGATGATCGTGACTGCTGCCGGTGTGGCAGGTCTGGCCTACTGGATCTTCGGAGACCTCGTTGACAACTGGGTTGGCATCTGGATCGCGGTTGTCGCCGGTCTCATCGTTGGCTGGTTCGTCGGAAAGATCTCGGAGTGGTTCACATCCGATCACTACAAGACCGTCAAGGAGATCGCTCGCCAGTCCCAGACCGGCCCCGCCACGGTGATCATCTCCGGTATTGCCGAAGGGATGCGCTCGGCGGCCTTCTCAGTCCTCGTGGTCGCAGCCGGCATCGGCGCCGCCTTCTGGGCAGGCGACTGGGCGATGGGAGACGGAGGCGGCATCTACGGAGTTGCCATCGCTGCCATCGGAGTGCTGGCCACCCTTGGTATCACGATCTCGGTCGACGCATACGGTCCAATTGCAGACAACGCAGGCGGTATCGCAGAGATGGCGCACCTCGACCCGGAGGTTCGAGAGGCGACTGACGCGCTCGACTCGCTCGGGAACACAACGGCCGCCATCGCGAAGGGCTTTGCCATCGCCTCTGCTGCTGTCACAGCCTTGGCTCTATTCAACGCATTCACTCAGGCGGTGAATCTCGAGTCCATCGATATCTCGCGAGCGCCAGTCACCATCGGTCTCTTCATCGGGGCGATGTTCCCGTTCCTGTTCGCTGCTCTGACCATGAATGCAGTGGGACGAGCGGCCAATACGATGATCGAGGAGGTTCGTCGCCAGTTCCGCGAGATCAAGGGTCTCAAAGAAGGCGATCCGGAAGCCAAGCCCGACTACACCTCCTGTGTCGATATTGCGACGGCCGGTGCCCTCCGGGAGATGATCATTCCTGGTGCGCTCGCTATCGCCCTCCCATTGGTCGTTGGTTTCTACGACGTGGAGATGCTCGGCGGTCTCCTCGGCGGTGCCCTGGTCACCGGATTCCTGCTCGCCATCTTCATGGCCAACTCGGGTGGAGCTTGGGACAACGCCAAGAAGTTCATCGAGACCGGCGCCTTTGGCGGCAAGGGAAGCGACTCCCACAAAGCGGCAGTCATCGGTGACACGGTTGGCGATCCCTTCAAGGACACTTCCGGTCCGGCCATGAACATCGTCATCAAGGTCATGACGATCGTCTCGCTGATCTTCGCCTCGGCCTTCATCGGCTAGCGGCAGTCGGATCGCGCTTTCAATAAGGGAGGGCCCGCGATCGGGCCCTCCCTTCTTTGTTAGCGACTGTCTGAGAAGACGGCCGCCCACATCATCACGGCGAATGCTGCCGAGACGCCGCCGTTGAACCAGATCCATTCGTCCGGCCCGGCAAACGTGTCAGCCGTCATCTCCCAGACAAAGGCGAGCACCAGCAGTGTCGGGACCACCGCGAACGGCAGAGCATCACCTCGTCTCGCCGAGTTCAGCTCGACCCAGCCAAGTCCAATGAACGTGGCTCCTATCAGTCGTCCGAGGACGGTGTCGGCATCTTCCCAACCAAAGAGCTCGTTGTAGACATCGGGGATGATGAAGAGCACGAGCCCGAAGGCGAGAAAGGCGACAGCCTGAATCTGCATGGCGCGTGTGGCGAACATGCGTACCTCCCTTCGGAAGCCAGCAGTGCGCTGGTTCCCATCTTCCGAAACTACGCGACTGTGGTGGGTTCATGCCGGTCTGGTTGAACCCAGAAACGAAAAGAGGGGCCCATACGGGCCCCTCTTCCAGTAGTTGGACGTTCTTAGTGGCTGGCCTGGTCTCCACCACCGGAGCCGCCCGAGCCGCCTGCGTTCTTGAAGGAAGACGGAGTTCCGTATTCCCTCCACCACAGCTTGGCGGTGTCGATGCCACCGACGCCAAATGCGATTGCGAAAGCAACTGCGAAGGCGGCGATGACGATCTGAAGAACTTCCTCGGCGAACGAGATGTTCACTATGTCCAGAGCGAAAACCACGCCCAAGACGAGGATGGCGATGTACACCAGGTTGTCGAGCCAACCGAGGCCTCGGCTCTCGGCGAATGGCTGTACCAAGTCCTTGGTCCAGCTCGCAGCGGCTGCTGCGATGAGAACCACGATTGCGGCCAGAATCAACTGCGGGATCCACAGGAGAAGGTCCTGGAGCAACACTTCGATCGTGTCGAGTCGGAGCACCCGGACTGCCACGAGGACCACGGCGATCATCAGGTAGGCATACACAACCGTTCCGACCACCGTCGCGGGGGTCTGATCGGTGTTTGCCATCGCTCGGTTGACACCTGAACGCTCCCAAACCCCGTCGAGGATGGATGCGCCCAAGAGCCCCGTCACGATCCTGCGGATGAGACGTGCGATCCAGCGTCCGACAATCAGTACAAGTAGGGCAACGCCGATGAGGATTGCCCATTCGAGGGTCAGCTCACCAAGCGATCGTGCTTCTTCGACCAATCGGTCCCAGAATGACACTTAGTTTTCTCCTTCTTTCGAGATTATTCGAAACCTACAGAATTCGCCCGGACGGCGTCGAATCCGGGTTTTCGGTGAGCCCGGCTTAATCTCGCCATCGTGAAAGGTCAGCCCTACCCACCCCGTTTCGACCGCAAAGAGATCGTCTTTGTTCGTCATGCCGAATCGCAGGCCAACGTTGACGGGATCTGGAACGGTCAGACCGACGGTCCGCTCTCCGACCACGGTGTCGACACGCTCGACGCCCTGGGTAGACGCCTTTCCGACTGGGAGTTTGACGCAGTCATCTCATCGCCGTTGCAACGGGCACGTCTCACGGCAGAGTCGTTCTCAGAAGAAGTGGTCATCGACGATCGCTTCATGGAGATCAACATGGGCGAGTGGGAGGGCAAACACTTCACCGAGGTGCAAGAACAGCACGGTGACGAACTCAAAGCCGCCCTCGAAGATCGGAGCATCCCTTTTGGGGGCACCGGGGAGTCTCTCGACCAAGCCACAAAGCGAGCCCTAGGTGCCGTCGACGAACTGTTCGCCAAGATGGGTGACAACGAGCGGGTGGCAGTGGTCACCCATGGTGGCTTCATGCAGTCGGTCCTCCACCGACACATGGCCGGAGTCAAGGGGCGAGTCCACTCCTTCACCTCGAACACCGGCATCACCAGGATCTACCACCAGTTCGGACATCCCAGACTCGCAGTCTTCAATGACACCGGGCACTTGGGCCCGGTCTCCAAACTCGTGCAGAGCTATCTCGACGACGGTGACGACGTGATCGCGCTCATCAGACATGGCCGAACCGAAGCCAACGTCCGCGGAATGTGGCAAGGACAGGGCGACTGGGGTCTTGACGAGGTCGGCCTCCGTCAAGCCGAGTCCCTCGGCAAGGCGTATGGCCAGCACGACCTGGTGTACTCGTCCCCACTCAAGCGCGCCTTTTCGACCGCACAGCAGGTGTCACTGAACGGACCAATACCGGACGAAGACTTCATGGAAGTCAACATGGGCGAGTGGGAGGGTCTCACCACCCAAGAGATTCATGAGCGGTTCCCCGGAGAGATGGAGAAAATCTTCCGGGATGGAGAAGACCTGCCTAGAGGAAAGACCGGTGAGACCTGGACACAATTGGCTACCCGTTTCGGTAGTGCAATCGATCGGGTCGAGCATCGCGAGGGCTCACAGACGTTGGTGGTCGCACACGGCGGAGCGATCCGCTCCTACATCTCGTCTCTCACCAAGACCACCGACACTCACGCGGAGTCGCTCTTCACCCCGGCCAACACTTCAGTTACCCACATCGCCCGGACCGACTCAGGCCCCCAGATCCTCGACTACGCGGTTGCGACCCATCTCGAGGATCTCGAGTGAGCGGGGAGTTCGCCTGCCAAACCTGCGGGAAGTCGTTTGACCTTCCAACGCAGGTGAAGGAGAAGTACCCGAGTTGGACTCCGAAGCAGTGCATGGACTGTCGGAACAAAGGTGAGCCCCAAGCATCAGCGTCAACACCGAGTAGGTCAAAGAACCGAGACCTGTCCATCGCCGAAGTCCTGGCCAACTACCACGATGGGCCTCAGACCGGCGTCTTCACCGACGGGGCATCGGAAGGCAATCCCGGCCCTGGCGGCTGGGGAGCTGTGCTTGTGGTCGATGGTCAGGTCGTCAGGGAAGACCATGGGTCAGAGCCTCACACGACCAACAACCGTATGGAACTGACGGCCATGATCGCTGGGCTCAACATGGTGCCTCCCGACACACCGACCAACATCTACACGGATTCCCAACTGGTGGTGAACATCATCACCCAATGGGCTGAAGGCTGGAAGGCGAAGGGTTGGAAGAAGAAGTCTCCGGGGCCTATTGCCAACCTCGAACTGGTCCAAGAGGCGTACGCACTTGCACAGGCCAGACCCAAAGCCAACATCCTGTGGATCAAGGCGCACAGCGGTAACCGTTGGAACGAATACGCAGACGCGCTTGCCACGGCCTATCGCCGGGAGATCTTCTGACAGGCCCTCCACCCCTGTCACCCGACCAGGCGCGCGCCTACGGCGTCTACTTCGAAACCTCGCCGCTGTACCACCACCTCAACGAGGTCGTGGCATCCGACTCTGAGCTTCTCGAGGTTCTCAACTCAATCGAAAACCCGCCGCGGCAGAACATGTTGTTTGCTGGTGTTCAGTTCTTGTTGCTGAAGGATCAGAACCACGACCTTGCCGCCTTCTATGAGAATCTCGGCAGTGACCCTCTGCCGGTGAGAGAGTCGGGTGGTCCCTTCAGGGATTTCGTCCTCAGCCGGCGGGGGGAGATCGCCGAGATTGGCCGTACCAAATACACCCAGACGAACGAGCCCCGAAGATGTGTCGCACTCGTGCCGGCACTCTGGGCCACCGGTACCCAGGAGTTCCACCTCATCGATTTCGGAACCAGCGGGGGTCTGAATCTCGGATTTGATCGCTACGCGTATCGATGGGGCGAGACAACTTGGGGACCAAAGGACTCAAGGGTCCGCCTCACGACGGAGATGCGAGGAGAACCGGTCACACCACACGAACTGATGGTCCTGTCACGTGTGGGGCTCGACCTCAACCCAATCGACGTACACGTGGAGGATGATCGTCTCTGGCTGGAGGCTCTGATATGGCCCGAACACCACGAAAGACGGGAGCGACTGCTGGCCGCCATCGACATCACCTGGTCAGTGCCGACGGAGCTAGTGGCGGGTGACGCTTTACAGACACTTGTGGAGGTCTTCGATGCCCTCCCCGAGGGTGAGTCGGCAGTCGTTATCAACTCTTTCATCCTCAACCAGTTCGGCCGTGAGGATCGTCGGCGACTATCGCGCATCGTCGATGAGGAACGGCTGAGAAGACCGGTGGCCAGAATCTCGATGGAATGGCTCGATAAGGAAGCGGCAGGGGCCGACCTCTGCATAGACGTGGGATCTGGTCTCGAGAGAATCGGATTGGCCCAGCCACATGGCGAGTGGCTCGAGCTTTACGCCCGACCGTAGACCGGTACGAGAGCTCCGCTCATGACCCCTGAGTCCTCGCTGAGCAGGAACTCGGCGACCGCTGCGATCTCATCTGGCGTCGGCCAGTCGACGTAGTCGGCAAACGGCAAAGACCGCCTGGTGGCTGGTGTGTCGATGACCGACGGCATCAAAACATTGGCCGTCACACCCGTGCCGTCGAGCTCAGTTGCCACCGATTGGCCCAGAGAGGCCACACCGGCCTTTGAGATGTTGAAAGCAGCCTGTGCCTCGAAGTTGTTCACGGCTCCGCGAGAGCCGACGAGGACTATGCGGCCCCAACCTGCCTCTTTGAGATGAGGGATGGTTGCGCGCACCGCATAGAAGGCGGATCTCAGATTGAGGTCAAGCATGCGCTCGAATCGGACGTCGTCGGTTTCCTCAACGTCCCTTCCACCAGCCCAACCGCCGACGAGGGCACACAGTCCGTGTATCTCACCCCATCGCTCGGCGACATCCTTGATGTGGGAATTCACAGCTTCCGCGTTCGTACAGTCGACGCGGGTCAGCATGACGGTCTCGTCGTCGACATCGAACTCTTTCTCAAAAGCCTGGGCTTCCTCCGGAAGGAGATACGTCACTGCGATCCGGTAGTCCAGCGCTTGGAGCCGACGGACCAGGGCCGTTCCGAGACCTCCGGTCCCACCGGTGATAACAACTGTCTTGGTCACGTCTTCAATATAGGCCTTATCGCCATGTCATCCAGATGTCGGAAACGTTGGTTCCGGTATCGCCGAGCATCAGGACGTCTCCGGTTGCCTCGAGGTATCGAGCTGAGTTGAAGTTCTCGAGTGCGAGGGTCGGATCACCGCCACGAGATATCGTTGTTCCATCGACGATCGCTCCGGCAAAGGATGTGTTGCCGTCTCTCCCGTCTGTGGCCACCGCTGCAAAAACGGTGTCCGTCCCGGCTATCCGGCGGGCGGCTTCTAGGGCAGCGTGGGTGTTCCGGCCACCCGCCCCGCCTGCCTTGGGAGACAGTGTTGGCTCACCTGCGGCAACGAGTAACTCCCCGTCGGTGCGCGCCAGGAAGGCGTCGAGTTCTTCGTGGATCTCGCCCGTGATCCACTGATCACTCAGCTTCGCATCGATGCCGTTGCCTTCAGCGGCTCGGCACAACCCAAGAGCGGCTGTCTTGCCGTCTGCGATCGTGACGACATCCGACTCAAAGGGCTCAGGCGGGCTCCATGCCCAGATTGCTCGTTCTTGATTCGCGGTGAGATCGATGCCCACGGAGCGCAGCATCTGAAGTGCCGCACCCGGATCTCGCTCCACCCAGCTAGTCGGGCCGGATGCCACGACCGCCGCCGGCTGGCCGGCGACGTCGCTGATCGCCAAAGTCGGGATAGGGCCGAGCCCACCGCCCTTCACCTGCGACAGGTGGGCGCGAACCATGTTGACTTCTTCAATATGGAGTCCGCTGTGAAGCAGCGTGTGCCCGATCTTCGAGATCAGGGCACCTTCGAGTCCCGGAATGGGCAGTTCGCACAGCGCCGAACCGCCACCACTCAGAAGAGCAATCGAAGCGGCCTTAGCGAAGTCGACTGCGGCTCTTCCCGCCTCGAAGCTGCGACGCCCGGGTATCGGGTGATCCGCGATGACGAGATTTGTCCCCTCAGGCACCTCTGCGAGTTTGTTGGTGATGCACAGGCCGGTCTCGGAGGGGAGTGCACCGATCATCGCCGGTGCCGCCTTCCCAATGGCCAGCGGCCGATGAATTGTGTCGGTTTGCATCCAGCTCTCGATCAGCCGTCCCGGTTCCACCTCGTGAAGGGCGGCGGTGATCCACGAGATCACAACCTCTCGGCGGTTCACGGCGTGAACCCGCTGAGCCAGCGGCCTCGAGGGTGTCGGGCCGCTGATGCCAGTGCGGGGGCGGAATCGATGTCGTGCAGCAAGCCCGTTGTCACCACCACGGAGGGCGATTCCATGAGCGCCAGATGGCGATGGAAGCTTGCCGTGCCGTAAGCCGTGTCGAGCGGCCGAACGCCTCCGAGGGCCGAGGTGCCCCCGTCAAGAGAAGGTGCCAGCGGGCGACCGCCTTCGATCAGGATGGTTCGAAGCTCCAGAAGGTCGTCTGCAGCCAGAAGTGGGAGATCGGAGTGGATGACCACCCAGGGGCTCGAATTCGTCGAAGCCCACTCCATCCCAGCCTTGGCGGCCTGGTTGAGCCCCAGACCCGGATCTTCAGCTGTTCCGAATCCGGACCGAATTGCCCACTCGGCGACTTCAGGATCTGCCGTGACGATCAGAGGGATGAGACCGGCAGTCTCCACGGTCGTGGTCACGTGTGTGGCGAGACGCAGCGCGAGCGTCTCGCGTCGTTGGCCGTCGAGATGCTCGGCGAGTCGCAGCTTGCCCGCAGAGAAGGATCGAACCGGGATGATGCCAACTACGGACACAGTCGAAGGCTAGGGAATACACCGGGCAGTGGTCCGGTTTCGGCAGGCATGGCAAAAGCAACCTGGAATGGCGCCGTCTTGGCCGAAAGCGAAGAGACCGTGATCGTCGAGGGAAATCACTACTTCCCCCCTGAGTCGATCAACAAGGAGTTCTTCAGCGGTTCGAACACCAACACCCGATGCCCATGGAAGGGCACCGCCAGTTACTACGACGTCGTCGTCGACGGTGATGTGAACTCTGACGCTGCTTGGTTCTACCCGACCCCGCCAGACGCTGCCGCCGAGATCAAAGACCACGTCGCCTTTTGGCGAGGCGTGAAAGTCGAGGCCTAAGGGACCACGAGGAGCGGGCAATCGGTCAGCTGGCTGAGTCGGTCGGCCGTGGATCCGAGCAGAACCCGCTCGGCGATGCTGGCTCCTCGCTTCCCTATCACCAACAGGTCGGCCTCCCGGTCTTCGACTACGGCCAACAGCCGTGTCGTTGGGTCGCCCAGCTCCTGAACCGTCTCGTACTCGATTCCCTCCAGGTCGAGACCATCCACTAAGTCGCCAAGAACCTTCTGCTGGCCTTCGACGATCGCGGCGGACAACGCCTCGGGCGTCGGAGGTGCGCCACCGATTCCCCACCAACCTTCTGGGGGTCGAACGACAGTCGTCAGAATGAGTTTCGCCTTCCAATGCCGGGCAATCGATGCGCCTATCTCAGCTGCACGATGGCTGCCATCAGAGCCGTCGACACCGACTACCAGGTTTGATATCTGCCAATCCATGGTCCCAAACCTAGAGCAATAGCTGGGCCACCCAGCCAATTGCTAGCGCGTACAGACCCGCGACCACGTCATCGGCCGCAACGCCCAAGGCACCAGGAAGCGCTTCGGCGCGGGAGACTCCAGGAGCCAACTCCTTCTTGATGTCAGCAAGTCGGAACAGGACCCAGGCGATGACGGCAGGCCAGAGAGACAGCCCGATGACCGCTACGAACGTGCCGGCAGCTTCGTCGACCACGATCCAACCGGCATCGCCTGCAGAGTCGACAAGAGGGCGTACCGACCAAACACTCAATCCGATCACCACGAGTGCAGCTGCCAGTTGTGCTGCCCATCCCCACCAGGCGCCGATCGCAAAGGCAATCGGAAAGGCAAACAAGGCACCCACGGTTCCCGATCCCAAGTCTGAACCACGAAGCCTCCCCAGGATGAGACCGGTGCCGAACCAAGACGCGACAACCCGATACACGCGGCTCAAGGTTAGGGGCCAGTTTCGCCATTCCCCGGTTGGATTAGCCTTAGGTCATGGACGCCGCATCACATATATGGAGCGACGGCGAGATGGTCCCGTGGGATCAGGCGACCGTCCACTTTCTGACACACGCACTTCAGTACGGCACTGCGGTATTCGAAGGTATTCGCGCCTACGACACGCCAGACGGCACAGCGGTATTTCGCCTTCAGGAGCACATGGACCGGTTGGACGCCTCAGCTCGTGCTTACGGAATTCCGATGAGATACACCGCAAAGGAATGGAGCGAAGCCGCCCTCGAGCTCCTGCGTGTCACGGAACTGGACAGCGCGTACATCCGACCCCTCGTTTTCTACGGAATGGGCGCAATCGGGCTCGATCCATCCAACAACGAAGTGCAGAACATGATGGCTGCCTTCTACTTCGGCTCTTACCTGGGCGAAGACGGTGTGAGCAACGGGATCAGTGCCATGGTCTCCAGCTGGCGCCGCATCTCTCACACCTCGCTGATACCCACCGCGAAGGGCTCTGGTGGGTACCTCAATTCGATGCTTGCCAAACTCGAGGCCAAACGCGCCGGGTTCGATGAGGCGATTCTCCTCAACGAATCGGGGTCGATCTCGGAGGGAAGTGGCATGAACATCTTCCTCGTCAATCAGGGAGTCGTTCATACGCCAGCCGTGTCTGCGGGAATTCTCGAAGGCATCACCAGGAACACAGTGATCGAACTGCTTCGGGCCGATGGCGTCGAAGTCGTCGAAGGCGACCTTGCAAGGGGAAGCCTCTATACGGCAGAGGAAATCTTCCTCACCGGAACTGCGGCAGAGGTGACTCCGATACGAGCCATCGATGGCCGGGACGTCGGTCCCGGTGAGCCAGGCCCGATCACACGTCAGGCCCAGGAGTCCTTCTCCGCAGCCGTCAACGGGAAGCTCGACGGTTACAAGCACTGGCTCTCCTACGTCTGATGGCCCAGCAGCCGAACGTCGAGATCACCGAGGCAGAGAGACCCAGGGAGTCGCTCGAGCCAGGCGTTGCCGTGAAATGGCGCGCCAACAAGCCCGGGGTGCCAACGGGTCCCCAGGATGTGCCCCGCGGTGGGGCGTTCGGATCGGCGGGTCCCGATGCCGGTTGGGGGCTGCGGTTGATTCGTGAGGCCGAGATGCCTATCGACGATCCTCGCCTTCGTGAGGTCGTGGCTGGGCTCGTGATGGCCAGAGCCGCAGGGCTGGGGAGAGCGCCGGTACCTGAGGACATCGAGGTTGCCTTGGTTCTGTGTGGCTTCGACGAGAACGCTGGGGAAGATCTCCTTGCCCGTCGGGAGCGGTGGTTGGATGCCACAGCACACGACCAGCGCCCGGGCCAGACCGCAGTTTCTGAAGTCGACCCGATGTTGATCATCAACAAGCCGGAGCAAGTCAGATACGCACTGCGGCTCGGCGAGAAGTCCTAGCGTCTCCGAGTCAGTAGCGTCCCGGTCTCAATGAAGATCGTCAGAATCAAGTCCGACGACGACATCGTCTACGGCGTCGCTGACGCCGAGGGTGTTCTCGTGTATCAAGGCTCTCCATTCGTCGCATGGGAGCCGACAGAGATCGTCGTTCCGTGGCCGAAGGTCTCGCTCTTGTCACCGGTGATTCCGACGAAAGTCATGGCAGTGGGAAAGAACTACGAAGACCACGCCGCCGAGATGCAGGGCGAGGTTCCTGAGGAGCCTCTGGTCTTCATGAAACCGGCAACTTCAGTCATCGGGTCGAATGCGAACGTCGTACATCCCAGAATCAGCGAAGAAGTCCACCACGAAGCGGAGCTGGCAGTCGTTATCTCCAAGCCGGCGAGGCATGTGAAGGCGGAGGACGCCTCTCAGTACATCTTTGGCTACACCGCAGCCAACGATGTCACCGCCCGTGACCTTCAACGCAAAGACAGCCAGTGGGCCAGGGCCAAGGGTTTCGACACCTTCTGCCCTCTTGGTCCTGCGATCGAGACCGAGTTGGACCCGCTGGAACGGCTAGCGGTCATCGGAAGGGTGAATGGCGAAGTGCGGCAGGCCGGTTTCACGGCCGACATGGTCTTCGGAGTCGCCGAGGTCCTGGAGTACATAACCGCCTTCACGACCCTTTTGCCTGGCGACGTGATCTTGATGGGCACACCGTCGGGTGTGGGGAAGGTTGAGCCGGGTGACCTCATGGAGGTCGAGGTGGACGGTATCGGTGTGCTCACCAATCGAGTCGTGGCCGCATCATGAGTGTCCGGGTTCGGATGGCACCTTCGCCTACTGGCTACCTGCACGTTGGGACGGGTCGAGCTGCCCTCTACAACTGGCTTTATGCACGTCACACGGGTGGGACCTTCATCGTCCGGATCGACGACACCGACCTCGAACGCTCTACCAAGGAGTTCGAGGATGAGATCCTGGCGTCGTTTCGTTGGCTTGGACTGGACTGGGATGAAGGGGTCGAAGTGGGTGGCCCTCATGGGACCTACCGCCAGTCGGACCGGATTGACTACTACGCCTCCATTGCCCATCGCCTCGTCGACGAAGGGCATGCGTACTTCGACAATCGGCCCACTGAAGAACTCGAAGAGCTCCGTCGCAAGGCTCAGAAAGAGGGCAAACACCCGGGCCACTACATCCGACGTCCTTCGACTGAGGCCAGCGAAGGAGTGATCCGGCTCTCGGTTCCCCAGGACGGTCCCGTCGAGTTCAGTGACGTCGTGCGCGGGGACATGTCGTTTGCGGCGGCCGACGTGGACGACTTCATCATTCTCAGAAGCAACGGAACCCCCACGTATCACCTCGCATCGACAGTCGACGACATCGACTACGAAATCACCCATGTCGCCAGGGGTGAGGACCTTCTGCCCTCGACCCCGAAGCACATCGTGCTCACGAAGGCCCTCGGTGCTGAGGAGCCGACCTACGCACACCTGCCGCTCTTGTTCGGCACGGACGGCAAGAAGCTGTCCAAGCGTCACGGAGCCACAGCGGTCACTGACTTCCGCGAAGCCGGATATCTGCCCGATGCGATGTTCAATTACCTGGCGAACCTCGGCTGGTCGCTTGATTCCGAGACGACGATCTTCACCCGGGACAAGGCAGTTGCCGCCTTTGATCTGACCGACGTGTCGAAGAACCCTGCCGCTTTCGACGTCGCCAAGCTGGACTGGATGAACGGTGAGTACGTCCGAGCGATGGATCCCGAGAGGTTCGCCGATCTGGTGCGTCCACAGGTCGAGAGCAGCCTGGGTCGTGCTCTCACCCGAGGGGAATTCGACACATTCTCGGCGATTGCTCCGCTTGTGCAGGAGCGAACCAGGCTCCTGCCTGAGGCAGGTGATCAGGTCGTCTTCTTGTTCGAAGAGTTCGAGGCATATGACGACACGTCGTGGAACAAGGTGATGACCAAAGACGGGGTCGCAGAGACACTTGCCGCGGCGAACGAGGCGCTCGGAGATCTCGGCGATTGGGACATACCTGCGATCGAAAGCGCATTACGTGCGCTTCCCGAACTCCTCGGGATCGGTGCGGGCAAGGCTTTCCAACCGATCCGCATCGCCGTCACAGGATCGTCGGTGAGCCCACCGTTGTTCGAGTCGATCGCAGCCTTGGGACGCGAGAGGACGTTGCAACGTTTGGAGCGGGCGACCAACCAGCTGGCCTGACCAGGCTCTAGGGCCGGGAACTCAATCAGGTGAAAGCACTGATCGGCGGCTTACGATTCCTAAGAATCTGTTCCGGAAATCAAGCATGCGGAGGAGCAACGTAGCCACGAGACGTCATCGTTGGCAGGGCCTCATTGGGGTCTTCACCGTGGTTGCTGCCGTCGTGATTGCCTTCCCCGGTCCAGCCGCAGCACATGCCGGAGAAGAGACCTATCTGTACGTCGAGATCGATGACGATGGAGTCGAGGGATCTGTCCAGTACCCCGTGGCTGACCTCGGCGCCGTGCTTGGCATCGAGATCCCCCAAGACGAATCGGGTTTGAGGGCGGCGGTCGAGGCCAACTACGAGTCGATCATCAGCTACACGCTGAGGCACACGGAACTCGGTCAGGGTGATTTGTCCTGGGAGCTCGAATTCGTCGACTACGAGGTGCTCTTTCCTGGACTGGGTAGCTATGTGGTCCTTCCGTTCGTGGTCACTGACTCATTCGAAACCCCACCTCGTGAATTCTTCGTGGAGTTCGATCCGGTCATCGAAGCCAGGCCCGACAAGCTGAACTTCCTCGTTGTCGATTCCGACTGGCGTTCGGCCACTCTCGACAACGAAGCCGAGTACTTCTTGGTGTTCACGGCCGAGGAGCCACGTCAAGTGGTCTCCGTCGATGAGACCTCCTGGGGTGAAGCCATCACGTCCGGAATAGGCCTCGGGATCGACCACATCGAGGTCGGCTCCGATCACATCCTCTTCATGTTGGCGCTGCTCCTGCCCACCGGCCTCGTGTTTGCCTCCGCCGTTGGTTGGCGCCCGACGCACAACTTGAGCGCCAGTCTCGTTCGCGTCGTCAAGATCGTCGCGAGCTTCACCCTCGGACACGCCATCGCCCTCGTGTTGGGCGGAGTGGGTTCCTTCGTGATCTCACTGGACGTCGCGGAGCCGATAGTGATCGGCTCGATCGCCTTGGCTGCACTCCACAACCTCCGGCCCGTGTTTTCCAACAGAGAGTGGGTTTTCGCACTTGTGTTTGGGTTGTTCCACGGACTCGGGTTCGCCGGACTGCTCGCTGATCTAGGCCTTGATGGAGGCAACCGGATCTTCGCCCTCCTCGGGTTCAACATCGGGGTAGAGCTCGGCCAGATCGCACTTATCGCTCTGATATTCCCTGCCCTGCACATCCTTCGACGCACTCGGGTCTATCTGCCGTTGATGACGTATGCGTCGATCCTCGTGTTTGTGGTGGCGATGGGTTGGGTCCTCGACGCCGTGTTCGGAGTCGATCTCAACTTCGATGCGGCTGTGGAGCTTGTACTCCGCGGTTCGAGGGGCCTCTGGATAGCCCTGATCTTCACGGGTTTTGCGCTGGTCACCTATCGCTTGGAGAAATCAGGGGGACGATTGCTTCCTGTAGAACCGGCAGCAGACCGGCGGGGTTCTGCACTCACACCAGCCGACTGAAGAATTCGCGCTCTGAGAGTTGGGATGAGTGTCCCAGCCAGCGTAACCTTTGACCCGTACCCGGTCCCGTCGTCCAGAGGCCTAGGACGCCGGCCTTTCAAGCCGGAAACGCCGGTTCGAATCCGGTCGGGACTGCCATAGTTGTATGGGCGCTTCCGTGTGTTGGTCCTGTCCGACGATAACGTCGCCCCCAACACCCATGTCTGCGGACCTCATCCTCGTCTACAACAACCTCGTTGCCATCCTCTCGTTGGTGGCTTTGGCCGGTGCTGTTGGCTTGCTCGCGTGGCGGCTGGTCAAAGGTCCACAAGTAGCCGAGATCCTTGGGCCAAGCGCTTTGTGGTTGGCATGGTTGGTCGCCTTTGTGGCGACGGTCGGCAGCCTCATCTACTCCGAGGTGATCGGATTCGAGCCGTGTCGACTCTGCTGGTTCCAGCGAATTGCGATGTATCCGTTGTCAGTCGTCCTGCTGGTTGGAGCGATCCGGAGAGACTGGGCGGCCAAGTACTACGCGTTGCCGTTGTCTCTGGTAGGTCTCGGAATCTCGGTTTGGCACTACCTGGTTCAAGCTTTTCCAGCGCTCGAAGGGGGCAGTTGCGACCTGAACAATCCGTGTTCGTCGAAGTACGTCGACGTGTTCGGCTTCATCAGCATCCCATTTATGGCCGGGAGTGCGTTTATCGTTATCAGCGTCCTACTTGGTATCTATGTCAACAAAAACAGCTTCAAGGAAGAAACAGCCTGAATCCAACAACAGCCGTCTCTGGTGGATCATCGGAGGCTTGGTGGGTCTCGCACTCATCGTGTTATTGGCATTCTCGATCGCCGGAGAGACCGGTCTAGCCGACGAAATCGGATTCGGGGAAGTCACGGTGGAGGGCGACAACCTCCCGTTCCTCGCCGACCCGTCTACGGCCGATCCAGCCCTGGGATTCACCGCACCCTCGGTCAGTGGTGCTGACTGGAACGACACGCCAGTCGCTATCGAGGCCGATGGCCGACCCAAGATCGTCATATTCCTCGCACACTGGTGTCAGTTCTGTCAGAACGAGGTTCCTGTAGTCCAGGACTGGGTTGATAACGGCGGCCTGGGCAGCGACGTCGATCTCTACGCGATCACCGTCCTCACCAACAAGCTTCGTCCAAATTGGCCTCCGCAGGATTGGCTGGAGGATGAAGGCTGGACAGCTCCAACCATCATGGATGACGCCGACTCGAGCGCGGTGCTCGCCTACGGGATGCGTGGGACACCGTTCTACGCGGTCCTCGATGGAGACAACGTCAACCTGGGCCGTTTCTCGGGTGAGGTCGGCATCAATGGTCTCGAGACCATGAAGCTCCTCGCCGAGCGCAGTATCGGAGGCTAAGCCTCCAACGCTCGAATCTTGTCGAGACGCCGGACGTGCCGGTCCTCTCTGCTGAACTTCGCCTCGATGAATGTCGACACGAGGTCTTCGGCGAGAGCCTGACCGATCACCCTCGACCCCAGGCAGAGGACGTTGACGTCATCATGCTCGACCATCTGATGCGCTGTGTAGGAGTCATGAGCGACGCCAGCTCGAATTCCCGTCAGCTTGTTGGCAGCGATAGATGCTCCCGCCCCTGACCCACAAACGACGATCCCTCGGTCGGCGCGTCCGTCGAGCACGGCCTGAGCCACGGCTGCGGCATAGTCGGGATAGTCGACCGGATCCGCGGAGTGTGTGCCCAGGTCGTAAACGGCGTGTCCTGATTCGGCCAGCCATGTAGAGAGATGCTCCTTCAAGGAGTACCCGGCATGGTCAGATCCAACTGCGATTCTCATTGGGGCGGCAGGGTAGCCACCAATCAGCCCACTCAGCGGTCACCGGGAGTTGGCCCGACCCACGGGTAGATTCTGCTGCGAATGTCGAAGATCATCGTTGAGGGCGGCCGGAAGCTGTCCGGGACAGTCAACGCCCTTGGCGCAAAAAACGCGGTGTTGAAGGAGATCGTGGCAACACTGCTCGCTCCGGGCCGTCACCATCTCACGAACGTCCCATCCATCCTCGACGTCGAATTGATGACCAGGGTGCTCGAGCACACCGGATGCAAGGTGGAGGCCGGACACCACGAACTCTGGATCGTCGTACCGGACAAGCCACTCCCGGAGGCACCCATCGAACTCGTGCGAGCCATGCGCGCATCGATCATCGTGCTCGGGCCACTGCTTGCAAGGTGCGGGGAAGCCCGCGTTGCCCTGCCAGGAGGTGACGATCTGGGGGCGAGGCCAATTGAGTGGCATATGCATGGTCTCGAGCAGATGGGGGCTTCGTTTGAGCTCATCCACGGAGAATTGGTGGGGACCATTGACGGTCGATTGAAAGGGACTGAGATCGAGCTTCCGTTCCCAAGCGTCGGAGCAACGGAGAACCTCCTTCTCGCCGGTGTCCTGGCCGAAGGTGAAACGGTGATCGTCAACGCCGCCCGCGAGCCAGAGATCGAAGATCTCATCGGTCAGCTGACCTCGATGGGCGCCCAGATCGAGGGTGCGGGGACGTCCATCATCAACATCAGCGGGGTCGAGAGTCTGCGGCCGGCTGACCACAAGGTGATTCCCGACAGGCTCGAGGCAGGTACCTATGCCGTCGCCGCCGCAATCACTGGCGGGGATGTGACTGTGACGGGTTGTCATCCCGACCATCTTCGAATGGAGTTGAGCAAGCTGGCCGATTCTGGATGTGACGTCGATCGAGGCGACGGGTGGCTTCGGGTCAGTGGTCCGGACCGCCCATCGGCCGTGGACTTCGCCACGCTTCCATATCCCGGCTTCCACACGGACATGCAGCCCCAAATGGTCGCTCTTCTGTCGCTGGCTGCTGGCACCTCGGTCATAACCGAGAATCTCTACGACGCCCGATACAGATACGTAGGGGAGTTGGCGCGAATGGGCGCTGATATCTCGATCGAGGCCCAACACGCCGTGATTCGTGGTGTTCCGGCCCTTTCTGGATGTCCGGTCCTTGCTCCCGACATACGTGCTGGTGCCGCATTGGTGCTGGCTGGTCTTGCAGCTGAGGGGAGGACCGAGGTATCCGACCCAACGCACATAGACCGGGGGTATGAGGACTTCGTTGGGCGGTTGGCTTCGCTTGGTGCGGATATTCACCGATCGTGAGCCCTACAATCCGGAACAATCTCGAACGAGAAGCTGTTTTAGGAAGCGATGTCTGATTCCACTCCCGTCACGATTGCTCCTCCTGTGGAGGACGTTCCGATCAACGCCGACAAGCTGAACGAGGCGCTCGAGTACATTCGTCCCGCCGTCCAGGCCGACGGTGGTGACATCGTGCTTCTCGGTGCTGATGAAGGCCGGGTCGAGCTTCAGATGGTTGGCGCATGTGGTGGCTGCCCCCTTTCGATGATGACGCTCAAGGCCGGTATCGAGAGGATCCTCAAAGATCGCGTTCCTGGTGTTCGAGAGGTCGTCGCCTCCGCCGACGCTCCAGGCCTCGACGACGCCGAAGACGGCATCGGCATCTCCCTGCCAACCCTCTGACCAGCCCGTAGCCTCCCCCTGTGGACGCTT
Source organism: Acidimicrobiia bacterium (assembly GCA_028284765.1). Lineage (GTDB taxonomy): Bacteria > Actinomycetota > Acidimicrobiia > Spongiisociales > ZC4RG35 > JANQRA01. The sequence continues at coordinate 62,197 of JANQRA010000012.1, read as the reverse complement.
CTCTCCTCGACAGAGTCCGATCGGGTGATCGCAAAGCCTTGGCGCTCGCCATATCGAGTATCGAGGGCGGAGAGCCCGGTCCCGGCCGTGTGTCAACGACACCTGTTGTTGGTATCACCGGACCGCCGGGAGCTGGCAAGTCGACTCTCATTGCGGAGCTGGTGACCCTGATCCGAGATCGAGGTGAGACCGTCGGGGTGCTTGCAGTCGATCCGTCCAGTCCGTTGACCGGCGGTGCGATTCTCGGCGACCGAATACGCATGCAGGACCACGTCGGTGACCCCGGGGTCTACGTCAGATCCATGGCCACCCGAGGACACTTGGGAGGTCTCGCCGCCGCCGCCGCTGACGTTCTGAATCTCATGGGCGAGGCCGGGTTCGATTGGTTGTTGGTCGAGACTGTGGGCGTCGGACAGTCCGAGGTCGAGGTGATGAATCTCGCAGACGCAGTGGTCCTGGTGGTCGGACCGTCCTGGGGAGACCACGTCCAAGCTGACAAAGCGGGCGTCGTGGAGGTGGCCGACCTTTTCGTGGTGAACAAGGGTGATCGGCCAGGGGGCGACGACGTCAGGCGTGCATTGCGTGAGGCCGCAGAGCGCAAAGACGCAAAGGTGTTGTCCACGACCGCCACCACCGGTGAGGGTGTGGACGGAGTCCTCGAAGAGGTAGCCCGTCTAGTCGGCTAACTCGGCTTGGGCAGCTGCTAGCCGCGCGCCTTCCACTCGTGGCGGGCTACATGACACGTAATCCAGACCAAGGCTCTTCACGAACTTGATCGTCGCTGGGTCACCACCATGCTCTCCACAGACTCCGACGGTTAGCTCAGGGTTCGTCTCCCTGCCCTCCTCGGTGGCGACCCTCACGAGTCTTCCGACACCACGCACATCGAGTGTTTGGAACGGGTCGCTGTCCAGAATGCCCCTGTCGATGTATGCCCGCAGGAACAAACCTTCTGCGTCATCACGGCTCAGACCGTATGTCATCTGTGTCAGGTCGTTGGTCCCGAATGAGAAGAAGTCCGCAACCTCGGCGATGTGCCCGGCTGTGAGAGCGGCACGCGGAAGCTCGATCATCGTCCCCACCGCAATCGGACGGTCTCCGATTTCAGGGTCGATCATCTGCCGCATCCGCTTGAGCTCCTCGGTGGCCGCCACCAGGGGGATCATGATCTCCAACTTGGGTGAGCCGCCATCAGCCACCCTGCGGTCATACGCGGTGACGGCTGCTCTCACTTGCATCAGGTAGAGCTGGTCGAGCATCAGCCCGAGTCGAACCCCGCGGAGACCGAGCATGGGATTGTCCTCCTCCCAACGCGCGACTTGTTCCGACATCGCTTGAAGGTCGTCGATCGGCCGGCCCGCCCGAACTCGCACCAACGCTTCCTGGCCCAGTTCCAAACGAGATGGCAAGAACTCGTGCAGAGGGGGATCGAGGAGCCGGATGACTACCGGCAATCCGTCCATTGCTTCGAGAAGCCCTTCGAAATCCTGTACCTGGAGACGCTCGAGTTCGGCAAGAGCCTCCTGGCGTTCCTCACCCGGACCGCTGAGGATTATCTGCTGAACCACCTCGAGCCGCTCGCCGAGGAACATGTGCTCGGTTCGAGCCAGACCGATGCCAACGGCACCCAGACGACGAGCTTCCGCAGCATCTTCGGGCGTGTCGGCATTGGCGCGCACATCCATGCCCTTGATCTCGTCAGCCCATTCGAGGAGGGTTCGCAACTCCGGTAGCTGTTCAGGGTCGATCAGGTCGACCTGCTGGGGATAGACCGCACCGGTCGTGCCGTCGATTGTTATGACGTCCCCTTGGGAGATGTCGATGTCGCCGTACGAAGCGATGCCGTTGATCACGTCAACGGTGAGTTCGGCCGCTCCAGTGACCGCTGGCTTGCCCATTCCTCGAGCTACCACTGCCGCGTGAGAGGTCTTTCCACCCTGAGACGTGAGGATTCCGGTCGCTGCAGCCATTCCATGGATGTCGTCGGGTGTTGTCTCAGGCCGCACCAGGAGGCATGGCTCACCAGCCTTGGCGAACTCAACGGCATCGTCCGAGGTGAACACGACTTTGCCCGTCGCCGCACCAGGCGAAGCAGCCACGCCTCTAACGAGGGGGCTTGGTGCCTTGGCCTGGTCGATCTTGGGGCGATGCAGTTGTTCCAAGGATGCAGGGTTCACTCTCCGAATCGCTGTCGCTCTGTCGATGAGCCCTTCGTCTGCCATCGTCACCGCAAGCCGAACGGCAGCCTCCGCTGTGCGCTTACCGATGCGCGCCTGAAGGATGTAGAGGGTGTCCTTTTCGATCGTGAACTCAATGTCGCACATGTCGCGATAGTGAGTCTCGAGTCCTTCCATGATCTCGATTAGCTCGCCGTGACACTCCGGATGAAGCTCTGCGAGATCATCCAAACTGACCGTGTTTCGGATGCCCGCAACCACATCCTCACCTTGGGCCTGCTGGAGGTAGTCGCCGAAAGAGACGCGCTGTCCGGTTGACGGATCTCGGGTGAAGCAAACTCCTGTGCCGGAGTCCTCGCCCAAGTCGCCGAACACCATCATCTGAACGTTGCACGCTGTTCCGAGGTCGTCCGGGATGCCGTTGAGCCGGCGGTAGTCGATGGCCCTGCGATTGGTCCAGGAGTCGAAGACTGCGGTGATCGCTCCTCTGATTTGCTCTCGGGGATCGGTCGGTAGCTCACCCGGTCGGTGTTCCTCGATGATCGCCTTGAATCGGTGGGTCGCGCTCTGCAGATCTTCCAGTTTCAGTTTCGAGTCGTCAGTTACCCCTCGATCCCTCCGCAGCTCAGTGAGGACCTCCTGGAAGAGGTGGTCGGAGACTCCAAGCACGACATCCCCGTACATCTGAACGAATCGTCGATATGCGTCCCACGCGAAGTGGGGATCACCCGACCACGAAATGAGCGATTCGAGCACCTCGTCGTTGATGCCGATGTTGAGGATGCTGTCCATCATCCCTGGCATGGAGAACTTCGCTCCCGATCGGACAGATAGCAAGATCGGGACCGGGCCTGATCCGTAGCTCCTGCCGGTCTTCGCTTCCAGACGCTCGATTGCTGCGTCTACTTCCTCCCATAGGCCGGGCGGGATTTCTCCGGTATCGATCACCTGACGGCACACCTCGGTCGTGATGGTGAAACCCGGTGGGACCGGAAGGTCGAGCGATGTCATCTCGGCAAGCCCGGCTCCCTTCCCGCCAAGTAGGTCGGGCTGTGAGCTGTCGCCTTGTTCGAAGTCGTAGAGCTGTTTCAGTGTCGTCTCCTCTCAGGCGACAACGTACCAATCTGAGGGCCAAATCGACCATTCGACAGGGCCGAAACATCTTCCGTTCTTTGGTTAGCCTCGCCGAGCCATGGTTGTCTACTTCTCACACGCCACCAGCTTCTGCGGTCTGGTCTGGCGGCCGGTATTCGAGTCGATCGAGACCGAGGTAGCGGCTTTCGACCATCCGGGCCACGGGCAAGGTCCTGCGGTTGAGCTCCCGATCGATTGGAAGTCATTTGGCGAGCACGTCCTGGCAGTCACGGAGCCGGGGGGAGTCGGAGTCGGGCACTCGATGGGGGCTGCAGCGTTGGCTATGGCTCAGGCAGCCGATCCATCGAGGTTCAAGGCACTGATTCTGGTCGAGCCCATCGTCTTCCCTCCTCCGTTTGGCCGATGGCCCACCCCAATGGCCGAAGTCGCATTGAAGCGGAAGGCATCCTTCTCGAGTCGCGAGGAGGCGAGGGCGAACTTCCTGGAGAAGGAGGCCTTTGCGGAGTGGCATCCTGACGCACTTGACGGATATCTGGAAGGTGGATGGCTGGGTGAAGGTCCGGTGGAGATCGCCTGCGCCGCTGAAGTCGAGGCCGATGTGTATCGAGGGTCTACGGCCCATGCGACCTGGGAGCTGCTCCCGTCGATCGAAGTCCCGGTCCTGCTCATGTATGGCGAGAGCTCAGACACGATTGACGAGCCCTTCGCACGTGCCCAGGCGGCCCAGTTTCGAAGAGCGGGAGTGGAGTTCGTCCCCGACTCTGGGCACTTCCTGCCAATGGAAAGACCGGACATCATCGCCGAACGAGTGAACCGCTTCTTGTCCGTTCTGTGAGGGTTTACGCCCCTCACGGGGCTCTAGATCTTCACAGAACGGTTGGTTGTCAGCTTTCGGCCCGGTAGCCGAGCCCTTCGTCGCCGTGGGTCCAGGTAGTCATGCGGTCGCCGTCGATGTCGACGCGGAAGCCTCCTTCGATAGCGGAGATGACCTGACTGTCCTGCGAGGCCAACTCCCCGGGGCACTCCTCGGGACCTGCCAAAAGGTCGGTGATGACCACTTCCGCTCCCGAGACCACGTATTGGCCGGTGAACCCCCGGCACCCGGTGCTACCGATCACCGAGCCGTCCGAGAAGAACTCGAGGGTGGCGCGATCTCCGGAAACCGAACTCGCCGCGTCGCCCTGGATCAGGGTGTCGAGGACCCAAACCGTCCCGAGGAGGGCGGCTTCCTCGACTGGTTCCACTGCTTGGAACATCAGTCTCACACCGTCACCGGTCAACGACAGGGTGTCTGCGAGAAGCAAGCCGTCGGCCCTTGCTAACCCCTCGAGGAACTGAGATTCGAGCGTCATCGTCTCAGACGGTGAGCACGCCATCTCCGTCACCGCGATGTCGGTGAGGATGATCGCGGTATTGGCCCTCTGATAGACCCCGCCGTATCCATTGCAAGATGCCGTGCCCCCAAAGGCGTCCTCCGCGAATGTGATGGTGACTGGGTGCGACGGCACCAGCTCGAGAGTCTGCCCGTCGACCTCTCCATTGATCAGCTGCCACTCACCCAACAAGTCGTCGCCGGAGTCATCGCTGCCACAGGCTGTGATCAGAAGTCCGACAGTGAGTATCCAAAGAATCCTTCTCATGACAACTTGGACGACTCTGACCCGCTGTGCGGTTTCATGTCAATGCCACCGCCGCTGTCAGGACCACTCCAAACCAGAAGTGGAGACGAGCGTTTGCGACCAAGGCCCTAATGAGGGCCGGTCCGTCGGTCTTGGCGTTGATGATTCGAACCGGGACCGATGCAAACGGGAGCAAGAACCCGACAAACAGGGTGGCAAGGGGAATCCAGCCTGCAATCGCAAACACAGCCACGGCCACAAATGAGCCGTAGATCAAGGTCATGTAGAGACGACGGGTTGCGGCCGCGCCCATGATGACTGCGAGGGTGCGCTTCCCTGCCGCCCGATCAGTGGCGAGGTCTCGGTAGTTGTTCGCCACGAGGATCGCCGTGACCAGCATTCCGATTGGTATCGCCAAGAGCCAAGCCTCAATCGAAGCTTCCATGTCATGCACGTACCGTGAGCCCACGGTGGCAACCAGGCCGAAGAAGATGAAGACGAACACTTCTCCCAGGCCTCGATAGCCGTAGGGCGCCGGCCCGCCGACGTACCCCAGCATGGCGACGACCGATGTCACCCCTATGACGAGAATCACCCAGCCGGCGATAAGGGTGAGGGCGATCGCGGTGACACCTGCAACGGCGACCGCCAGCCATGTCGCAATCCACATCTGGCGGGCTGTGATGACACCTGCGGCAACCATCCGCGGTGGACCCAATCGATCCTCGTTGTCGGCACCACGTTTCGCGTCGGAGGCATCGTTGGCGAAGTTCGCAGCAACCTGTATAGCGAGTGCGCCGATGAGGGCCCATATGAAGGCATCCCACCGAAACACCGATTGTCCATAGGCCAGGCCACCGCCGACCAGCACGGGTACCGCCGCTGCGGGAAGAGTGTGAGTTCGTGCCGCCGTCTTCCAAGCGGCGATTGTGCTCATCGGGTCAGTAGTACCAGGGGAAGCGTGTGAAGTCGGCTTCGCGCTTCTCGAGGAAGGAGTCCCGTCCCTCCTCGGCCTCTTCGGTCATGTACCCCAATCGAGTGGCTTCACCAGCGAAGACCTGTTGGCCCATCAGGCCGTCGTCGATCATGTTGAAGGCAAACTTCAGCATTCTCTGTGCCATCGGACTCTTTGCGACCACCTCTTTGGCCCACGCAAGGGCAACGGCCTCGAGCTCCTCATGTGGTACCACCGCGTTCGCCATGCCCATCTCATAGGCGTCCTGGGCCGAGTAGTCGCGTCCCAAGAAGAAGACTTCACGGGCCCGCTTCTGTCCAACCTGTCGGGCCAGGTAGGCCGACCCGTATCCGGCGTCGTAGGAGGCGACATCTGCGTCGGTCTGCTTGAACATTGCGTGCTCCTCGGAAGCGATCGTCAGATCGCAGACAACGTGAAGGCTGTGGCCGCCGCCAACTGCCCAGCCGGGCACCACGCAGATCACGACCTTGGGCATGGTCCTTATCAGACGCTGAACTTCCAGAATGTGAAGCCTGCCGGTGCTGGCCTCATCTCCATATTGGTATCCGTCTTTTCCTCGGATCCGCTGATCGCCACCAGAACAGAAGGCCCAACCTCCGTCTTTGGGGGAGGGGCCATTCCCGGTCAGGAGGACGCAACCAACGTCGGTGGATTGGCGAGCGTGATCCAACGCCTTGTACAACTCGTCGACTGTCTGTGGTCGAAAGGCGTTTCTTACCTCGGGCCGGTCAAACGCGATCCGCACCACACCTGCGTCAACGGCCCGGTGGTATGTGATGTCCTTGAAGTCGAACTCGTCGACTTTCTTCCATGCTGATGTGTCAAACAACTCTGAAACCACGAAGCCGGAGCATAAGGGGCAAAATCAGGCCGTGATCAATTGGCTAGAGCGCGTCGATCCAGATCGAACGTTCCTCACCACCGAAAGGTCCACTTGGACGTATGGCGAAGCAACCGAAGTTGTGCGTTCCGATGCGCCGAGCGACGAGCCGGTTTTCGACTTGCTCCGCTCGATCGATCGTTCTCAATCGGTAGCAGCGCGCACGTCAGGTACGACAGGCCCTCCAAAGACTGTCAGGCTGTCGATGGCGAACCTCGAGGCGGCCGCTCAGGCCTCGACTGAACACCTCGGCCACGGTGCAGACGACAACTGGCTGTTGGCCATGTCCCTGAGCCACGTCGGCGGGATGTCCATCGTCGTTCGGCAGGCATATGTGGGCGGATGTATCACACGTCTCGACCGTTTCGATCCGAAGGCGGCGGCTGAAGCGATCCGAAGGGATGTGACGATGGTTTCGGTTGTGCCCACAATGCTCAGACGCCTGATTCCTTTGGGGCATTTCCATGGAGTGCGAGCGGTCCTCGTGGGCGGGGGTCCAATTCCGCCCGGATTGTTGGAGCAAGCTGTGCGTGTCGGGCTGCCGGTTCTCCCAACCTACGGAATGACCGAGACCTTCGGGCAGGTGGCGACTCTTCGACCAGGCGCGCCGCTCACATACGGCGGGCATCCCCTTCCAGGTGTCGAGATCGAGATACGTGGAGGGCGGATCGCGATACGCGGACCGATGGTTTCGACGGACGTAGTGGATGCCGATGGCTGGTACGTGACCAACGACCTTGGTGTGATGGAGGGAGGGGTTCTGAAGGTCATGGGTCGTGCCGACAATGTGATCGTCACCGGGGGAGTAAACGTCGATCCGGAGAAGGTCGAAGCGGTGATCGCTCCGTTTGTCCAAGATGTCGTCGTCTTGGGCGTTCCGGACGACGAGTGGGGTCAAGCAGTGGTTTGTCTCTACGTGGGAGCCAATGCTGACTTGGCTGCGGTCACCCAGGAAATACTCACCGGCCCGGATCGGCCGAAACGATTCATCGAAGTCGAGGCAATCCCGAAGACCGAGCTTGGGAAGCCCGACCGCAGGGCAGCCCTTGCCCTGGTCTAGGTGGCCTTTCTCCTGGCAATCAGGACCCCTTCGCGCATCGGAGTTGCGACAGCATCAAAATCCGGGTCCGCCGCCACCAATCGGTTGAACTTGTCCGTCCCGTAGCCCTCGTCGATCCACCCCGCACCGGTCCCGTACACGTTGTCAGCTACGAGGAGACCCCCCGGCTTGATCAGCGGACGGATTGCTTCGAAGTACTGGGGGTACTCACTCTTGACTGCGTCGATGAATACGAAGTCGACACTTTCGCTCCCAACTTTGTCAGCGATCGAGGGCAGGACATCCAGGGCCGCGCCTCGAACGATCTCGACCTGATCTCCAACGCCAGCCATCTCGAACTCTCTCTCAGCAAACTCTGCGTGGAGCGTTTCGTACTCCACCGTGATCAGCTTCCCGTTTGGCTGCAGGCCGCGCGCAATCCAGATTCCTGAATAGCCGGCGAGTGTTCCAAGTTCGAGGGCGAGATGTCCGTCGGTGAGCGAGACCAGGATCTTCAGAAGCATCCCTACGTCTGAACTGACTGCGATCGAGGGGAGCCCGGCTTCGCGTGCACGGTCCATCAGACCATCGAGGTGGTCGTCAGCGGGTGGGAAGACTTCGGTGGCGTAGTTGCTGATGAAATCCCAGCGTTCGGGGGTCATAGGCATGAGTGGCAGCCTATTGGGTCAGTCGTCGATGTTGGGCCGTCGTCGCAGTCGCTTGGTCTCCGAGCGTGCTTTCTTCGATTCCACTCTGCGGCGTTGCGATGAGCGCGTTGGGCGGGTCGGCTTTCTGGTGCGTTCGGGTTTCAGTGCTTGCTCGAGTTGCTCTTTCATCCTGCGTCGGGCCATCGAGCGATTGCGAAATTGCGATCGCGACTCGGAGCTCGTCACTTCCACGACCGGGCCCAGCTTGGTCACGATTGTTGAAGCGAGGTGAGAGGGGAGTCCGGATTCGGACACCGTCAACCGCAATCGCACAGAAGTCTCGTTGCGATTTGCGTGTTGACCACCTGGTCCGCCGCTGGTCTCGAAGATCTCCTCCAGCGCAGATTCGGGTATCAGATGATCACCGACTCGAATCCCATCCATCGCACCGCCTCAGCCACTTCTCTGGAGAATCATCTCATGATTCTCCAAGCTGATTTCATCACCCCTCGTCGTAGTACTCCGTGCCGAGGTGCGTGATCAGATCTTCACCCATCATGTGACGGAGGTTGTTCTTCAGCTTCGTCAACTGGATGAACAGATCGTTCTCGGGATAGATCCCTTCGGCGTGTTGGGGGCTCTTGAAATAGAAAGAAAGCCACTCCTGGATCCCGGTCTTGCCGGCTCGCGCCGCAAGGTCCATGAACAGGGCCAGGTCGAGAACGATGGGTGCGGCAAGGATCGAGTCTTTGCATAGGAAGTCGACCTTGATCTGCATCGGGTAGCCCAGCCAGCCAAAGATGTCGATGTGGTCCCACCCCTCTTTGTCGTCGCCTTTGGGTGGGTAGTAATTGATTCGAACCTTGTGATAGATGTCCCCGTAGAGGTCCGGATAGACGTCGGGTTGGAGGATGTGTTCGAGCACGCCGAGCTTTGACACCTCTTTGGATCTGAAACTCTCAGGGTCGTCGAGCACTTCACCATCCCGGTTGCCCAGGATGTTGGTTGAGAACCATCCGTTGATGCCGAGCATCCGAGACTTGAGACCCGGGGCGATCATGGTCTTCATCAGGGTTTGTCCCGTCTTGAAGTCTTTCCCGGCGATGGGAACGCCCTCCTGCTCGGCAAGTTCGAGCATCGCCGGTATGTCCACCGTGAGGTTGGGCGCCCCGTTGGCAAATGGGACTCCCATCTTCAGGCAGGCGTAGGCGTATACCTGAGATGGCGTGATGGCCGAGTCGTTGTTCTTGAGGCCTTGCTCGAAGCTGGCGAGGTCGAGATGGACTTCGCTCGGATCCTCGTAGGCTTCTGTAGATCCGCACCACACCGTGACCAGCCGGTCGACCTGCTTCTCAGCACGGAAGCGGTCGATGTCCTCCATCAAAGACTCGGCGTTGTCCATGTGCGTCGAACCGTCTTTGACCTGATCGGTGTCCTCGAGATTCTTCACCCAACGTGGTGAGAAGACAGCTGACATGGGCTGAATCGCACGCAACTCCTCACCGATTCCCTCGATGTGACGAGCGTCGAGCACTCCCGCCTTCATTGCAGCGGCATATGCGTCATCCGAGTAGGGATCCCACCCGCCGAACTCCAGATCCTCGAGCCCGGCCAGGGGTATGAAGTCCTTTATCAGGGGGTTCCGGTCCTCGTCGCGCTTGCCAAGACGTATGTGTGAAAGCTGACTTACTGAGCCGGTCGGCTGGGCATAGCCCTTCCTGGCGGCCAGCACTCCGGCAGCGAATGTCGTGGCCACCGCTCCCATGCCAGGAGTCAGAACGCCGAGTTTGCCCTCGGCAGGGGTGATGTTTTGTGAATCAGTCATGTGGATCGCTGAGGACGTTACCGATACGCCGGTCGTTAGGGTCGACCATGTGATGGAGACTCCGCCCGACTCGCTCGGGCCCACAGTCGATGTAGCTCTGCTTGCGGATGCCGTTCAGGCCGTGCGGGGCAAGCTCTTTATCCTCGGTGGGGGATGGGACACCCTCTGGGTTCGTGGGTTTCCCGCCAGGCACCCGAGTCTCGCAATTGGGCTCCGGCTGCGCGTCCCTGTCAGTTGGGATGCGGAAATCCTCAACCTCTCAGTCGAACTGCAGGATGCTGACGGAAAGGGGCTCCTCCCGAAGCCTCTGACAGCCGACGTGAGACTCAACCCGAACGCCGCACGACCGCCTGATGCGTCGGACTACGGACTCATTCGATCGTTCACCTTCAACAATCTCCCCTTCCAGGAAGAAGGGGCTTACTCCTTTGTGATCTCGGTGGACGGGGCACCTGTGTCGAGGCTCAGGTTCAATGTTCGGGCGCGACCTCAGCCTCCACAGGTGGTTTGAGTGCTTGCAATTGTTTGCATAGGCGGGGTCCTCTCGTAACCTCTGGGGCATCGAGGGACTAGTCAGTCCCAATATCGCTCTTCAAGCCCCAGGAATCTGCCAGGACCCTGGGCATCCACCCACCAATCGACGGAGGATCTGTGAATTCCCGAGTCTCAATAGCCGTGTTCGTCTTCGCCCTCGCCGGGCTGATGACAGTTCCAACTACTCCAGTTGCCGCCCACCACTCGGCACCTCCTTTCGAGGTTGCCTTTCCCCAAGAAATCTCTGAGACGACATTCTCGAACACTTGGGGTGTGCCCCGCCCGGGTGGGCGACGTCACAAAGGCACCGACCTGATGGCGCCCAGATTGACCGAGGTCTACGCAGTTGCCGATGGCGTGGTCGACCAGATCCGCTACAACGGCTCAGCCGGTCGTAGCGTCCGTATCTCGCACGGAGCCGGGTGGACATCCCACTACGTACACCTCAACAACGACACCCCCGGCACAGATGACGGAGATGCCCCGTGGACGATGACAGTGGCGCCGCGCATCGAAGAAGGCCGCGAAGTCAAGAAGGGTCAGGTGATCGGGTGGGTTGGCGACTCGGGCAACGCGGAGAACACTGCCCCTCATACCCACTTCGAGCTTCGCCTGAACGGCAGGTCGATCAATCCCTATTTCATCCTGGTCGAGGCCTTCGAGCGTGACATGATCGAGGCCGAAAGGCTGGCAGGTCCTCTCAGAGATCTGGGCGATTACTCGATCGAGTGAGCCTCATCGAGCTCAGCGACTCTGATCGCATAGTCATCTTCGTCTAGGGCCACCGACGCTTCCTCGGGTGCGTTGGAGGCGGGAGGGTCTTCGACGTCGACCCAGATGACTCTCTTTACCTGAGAGTTGGCGGTGGCCGAGGCCCAACCGTCGAGCACCGCGCGCTCGTCCTTGGCAAACGACCTCTCTCGACCGTCACGGGCTGCCGTGCCAATGAGCACAGCCGAGAAGCACCTCGTAGCTGCCCCCTCGACGTGGGAGTCATCGGAAACGTCGCCCAGCGCCACCTTGATACCGCGCGCCCGGTAGGAGTCCACTCGACTGGGATCGGACACGAAAACGCGTATCTCTCTGTCGGGTGAGTAAAGGGCGTTCAGGATCGATTCGCCCGCCTCGGTGTCAGCGCCAACCACAATCACTGGCATACGGACGAAGATACTTCAATGACATGGGAAGCCAATCGGTCGTGGCACGTGATGCGGCCGCTCGTCTACTACCTGATCGAAAACCTGGTTCCCAGGGAGATGGCCGATGGGAGGATCCTCGACTTCTCGGCCGGTTTGGGCGATCTCAGCCGTTATCTCACCGAGCAGGGAGCGGAAGTTGTGTCGACCTTGCCGGAAGCCACCGCTCCGAACGGAGAACTGAACTGGGTGACCGGAATTGCCGCAGGCCGTATCGCTGAGACCTTCGAAGCCGGGTTGTTTGATCTAGCGGTGGCTCGGATGGTTTTGCAGTTTCCTACGTGGGAGGGTGACCGGGCCGACCCCGACACCGTCGTCGAGGAGTTCGGCCAAGTCCTCCGCCCTGGCGGCCGCCTCGTGATCGCGTTCCATGAGTTCGCCATGCCCCTCGACGAAGGGCGACGCGAACTCGTCAATTACCTCGGCCTCCCGCCTCGGGAGGGACCCCACGGAGAAACCGGGTATGGCCTGAAGGTCCCGATGCTGGTGACGACACTCCAGAACCGCGGCTTCGACATCGAAACGGCCGAGCACGCCGAGCCATTTACGTTTCCAACCTCGCTCGAAGGCGTGGACGAAGGCGTATTGGAGCGTCTGGGTCGAGACGTCATGTCGACAAAGCGTCGGTATCTGGTTGATCGAGCACCAGGAACCTATGAGCGACCCGGTGTCATCCGCGAGATGCTCGAGGAGCTTGCGGAGATGTTCAGATTCGTGACATGGCCAATCGTCCGGGTAGTGGCCCGGCGGCGCTGAGCAGGCGTTTTACGTGTCCCGGACGGGCGGGTACAATTGCCACTATCGGCATAGTGGAAATTCAAACGCATCCGATCCTGTTGAAAACTCTGAGGTGATGCCAAATGGCAACAGTTGATATTGATCTAGGTGGTTACCAACTCGGCTGGAAAGACGAAGTCGAGCTGGCCTTCGAGCCACGGAAGGGTCTGGACGAGGACGTCATCCGTGACATGTCCGCGATGAAGCGGGAGCCGCAATGGATGCTCGACTTCAGGCTCAAGGCCTATAAGAGGTTCCTCAGCAAGCCGATCCCCCAATGGGGAGGCGGCGGTGCGCTGGACACCATCGACTTCGACGACATCTACTACTACGTCAAGCCTGAGGGTGAACAGCAGAAGGACTGGGACATGGTTCCGGAGTCCATCAAGGAGACGTACGAGAAGTTGGGGATTCCCGAGGCAGAGCGCAAGTACCTGGCTGGCGTCACCGCTCAATATGAGTCCGAGGTGGTCTATCACCGAAACCGGGAAGACCTCGAGGCTCAAGGTGTCTTGTTCACCGACATGGACACTGCGGTCCGTGAGTACCCGGAGATCGTCCAGGAGTACTTCGGCACCGTCATCCCGCCCAACGACAACAAGTTTGCTGCTCTGAACTCGGCTGTGTGGTCCGGTGGGTCGTTCATCTACGTGCCGCCTGGCGTCCACGTCGAACAGCCGCTGCAGGCCTACTTCCGCATCAACTCGGAGAACATGGGTCAGTTCGAGCGGACTCTGATCATCGTTGACGAAGGTGCCTACGTTCACTACGTCGAGGGTTGCTCGGCGCCGACCTACACCACCGATTCGCTGCATTCGGCGGTGGTGGAGATCGTCGTCAAAGAGGGTGGTCGCTGCCGATACACCACGATCCAGAACTGGTCGAACAACGTCTTCAACCTCGTCACCAAGCGTGCCGCTGCATATCGGAACGCCACGATGGAGTGGGTTGATGGCAACCTCGGTTCGAGACTGACGATGAAGTATCCGGCGGTTTGGCTCATGGAGCCGGGCGCCCATGGCGAGGTGCTCTCAATCGCTTTTGCTGGAGAGGGTCAGCATCAGGACGCAGGGGCCAAGATGGTTCACGCAGCTCCCGACACCACTTCGACGATTGTGTCCAAGTCGATCTCCAAGGGCGGAGGTCGGTCCGGATACCGCGGTCTTGTCCGTGTTGAGCCCGGCGCCGAGAACGCCAAGAGCTTCGTCCGATGCGACGCTTTGATTCTCGATGAGGACAGCCGGTCTGACACCTACCCGTACATGGAGGTCGAGGAGAACGACGCCGAGATGGGTCACGAGGCCACCGTGTCGAAGGTCGGCGAGGATCAGCTCTTCTATCTGATGTCCCGCGGTCTGACCGAAGACCAGGCAACGTCGATGATCGTGGCCGGTTTCATCGAGCCGATCATCAAGGAGCTCCCCATGGAGTATGCGGTCGAGATGAACCGTCTCATCGAGCTCAACATGGCTGCGGCCGGCGCCATCGGCTGATTGATGCCTGAGCTTCGCTCAGGTTTGAGTTTGCCTTGCCAACTCAGTCCGTTCCGCGGAGCGGGAGTTTCGAAGAAACTCCAACGTCTCCGATAGGAGACGCTCAGACGCCGGTCGGCCGGCTGCTACCGCGTCGCCGATACGCGAAGTTCAGGTGTGCGCTTGCTTTGTAAACTCAGGCCGTTGCGAGGTGTTGGAGTCTCGAAGAAACTCCAACGTCTCCGATAGGAGACGCTCAGGTTTGAGTTTGCCTTGCCAACTCAGTCCGTTCCGCGGAGCGGGAGTTTCGAAGAAACTCCAACGTCTCCGATAGGAGACGCTCAGACGTTGGAGCGGCCGACGACGTAGCCGAGAAGTAGACCGCCGATGCCACCCCACACCATGGAGAAGTTCTGTTCTCCCACGCCGTAGAGGGCCGGAGCACCGGCTCCTGCGAGGATGGCGGAGAGGGCAACGCCGCCGATGATCCCTACGAGGACTGACCCAAACAGGCTGTCGGCAGAAGCCACGAACCCACCGATGAGCCCACCGATGGCTCCCATCCCACCGACGATGGCCATCGCCTCGAGTGTCGAAGCGTCCAAGAACATGAGATCAGACTATCTCCATCGCTCCCGCCGCAAAAGGGCACCCTCTTGAGTTATGGGAGTGGTCGCCAATAGCCTGACACCCAGTGCTCATAAGCGTCGTTATGCCGGTCTACAACGAGGAGCGCTTCGTGGGGGAGCAGCTCAACGCTCTCGCGTCGCAAGAGTGCCCTCATCCATGGGAACTGGTGGTTGCCGACAATGGCTCCACCGACTCCAGTCTCGAGATCGTCGAGAGTTTCCGGGACCAGATCCAGCGACTTGTGGTTGTCTCTGCCTCCGACAAGAAGGGCGTTGCCTACGCCCGGAATATCGGGCTTGAAGCGTCGGAAGGGGAGGTAATCCTGCATTGCGACGCAGACGATGTTGTTGGGGACGGATGGATCGAGGCATTGAGTGCAGCGCTCGAGGAGAACCAACTGGCAGCCGGTCGGCTCGAGGTCGAAGAGCTGAATAGTGGTACCTGGCTGAAGCAACGACGCGCTCCCCAGACTCGCGGCCTACAAGAACGGGATCCTGAGCTTCGGCATTCGGCTTCGAGCAATCTCGGATTCCGTCGAGATGTCTATGACATGGTTGGTCGCTTCGACGAAGACCTTCCGGGATTCTCCGACACTGACTTCTGTTGGAGGGCGGCCGAGGTCGGGGCAGAGCTGGTTTGGGTTCCGGAGGCCGTGGTTCACTACCGATATCGGGATTCGCTGCTTGGGGTATATCGGCAGGCCCGGACCTATGCCACCGCCAGAGCTGCTCTCAAGAGAAAGCATGGGGTTCCCTCGGTGGATAGGACTGTGTGGAGAAACGTCGCGGCCTTACTCAGAGTGGTCGTCGGGACAGTGCCCGATCTTCTCAGAGCGGGCCCGGCGCGGGTCGCCTGGAAGTGGGGCTCCTACCGCGGGCGCGTTTCCAGCGCCTAACGGAAGGCTGGCTTGTCCTGGGGTCAGGCCGAAATCACCTTCTCTTCGATCACGTCGTCGATCGGAAACTGGACCGATCGTCCGGCGAGACCGAAGGGTTCTGTGAGCAGGACCACAATGGTTGAGGGTCCCCGGCTGACCACATGTCCGGTGTAGGTGTGAAACCCGTCCCGGTCTTCTGTGATGAATGTCACGACCATCAGTATCTCCGACTCTGAGTTTCGGCAAAAGGTTGCCGACCCTTATAGGTCGGAAGTCCATACTTGCCCTTGAGCCGCGAAATTCCGGTTTATTCGCCAATTACGTATCGCGGCGTATCGTTTTCTTCCTGTGCGCCTACTTGTTGTTGAAGACGAACCAGACTTGGCGGATGTGATCGCCCGTGGCCTCCGTAGGGATGGTCATGCGATTGATGTCGCCCTCACCTCGTATGACGCAGACATGAAGCTGCGTTCCAATGGCTATGACCTCGTGGTGCTCGACTGGAACCTGCCCGATGGTTCCGGTCTTCAGCTGTGCCGGGACCTGGTGTCCGGAGACCTCCCAACCTTGGAGGGAGATCGGCCGCGAATCCTGATGCTCACTGCTCGCGACGATGTTCAAGACCGTGTCGCTGGCCTCGACTCGGGAGCCGACGACTATCTCGTGAAGCCGTTTGCGTTTCCAGAGCTCTCAGCGCGGGTGCGAGCCCTGATTCGAAGAGACACTGAAACCGATCCCGTGCTTGAAGTCGGGCCGCTGGTCCTCGACCATGCGCGCTTCACCGCTGCGCGGGACGGGGAGAAACTCGACCTCACGGCAAAGGAGTTCGCCCTCCTCCACTACTTCATGGCAAACGCCGGCATCGTCATGAGCCAGGAGCACCTGCTGGAACATGTGTGGGATGAGATGACGGACCCACTGACCAACGTTGTACGTGTGACCGTCAGCAACCTGCGCAAGAAACTGGGCGACCCTCAACTCATCACGACGGTTCCGGGACGGGGCTACAAGCTGGAAGACGACTGATGCCCAGCTGGCAGTCGATCAGGTTCCGTCTTTCCGTCCAATACTCCGCATTTGTCTTCGGCATCGGAGGTGGGCTCCTCGCTCTTCTGTACTTCCTGAATCGCCAATGGCTTCAGTCGCAGACGATGATGACCTCGGTTGTGACCGGCCAGCGGGTTGCACTCGTCGATGGCACGGTCGTGGTCATGCCCGAGATCAAGGAAGTCGAAGCCCGAGCAATCGAGTCGATCTACAACGAGATCGTTCTCGATCGCGTCGCTCAGACCACGCTTGTAGCGATAGCGGCGCTGTTCCTTCTGAGCATCGTCGTCGGCTGGGTGATGTCGGGTCGGGTGTTGAAACCTGTAGCTGAGATCACCTCAGTCGCTCGTGACATCCAAGCGTCGGATTTGAGTCGGAGGATCGATCTCGATGGCCCCGACGACGAGATCAAACAGCTGGGTGACACGTTTGACGAGATGCTCGAACGGCTCGACGTTGCATTCACGTCGCAGCGCCAGTTCCTCGCGGACACCAGCCACGACCTGAGAACACCGTTGACCGTGATCCGGTCAAATGTCGACTTGCTTGCGGACGATCCAGCGGCAACCAAAGAAGAGTGGCAGTCAGCCGGACAGGCGATTCGTCGTAACGCCGAACGGATGTCGCAGATGATCGAGGAGCTGCTGGCAGCGGCCCGGCTCCAGGCAGGCCGTTCCCAATCGGTGACTCTCGACCTGGCAGACGTCGTCGAACACAAGGTGTCGGACCTGACCAATTTGGTGAGCGAGCGTGGTGTGACTCTCAGCTCCCAGCCCAGCCCGGCAGTCGTCTTGGGCGTCGAAGTTGCGCTCGATCGTGCCCTAACGAATCTCATCGACAACGCAGTGAACGCTTCTCCGCCTGACTCGAAGGTGTTGGTTGCCAGTGGCGTGACAGACGGCTGGGCATGGTTGGCGGTAAATGATTCCGGGCCTGGCTTGCCGGACGATCCCGGTGATCGGATTGGCCTCGGGTTGTCGATCGTGACCCAGATCGCCCAGGGGCACGGAGGAGGACTTGGCAGCTTCTCCGGCGTTGGCGACCGAGGTACGACCATGGTCGTGTGGCTTCCGACAGAGCAGCCATCCGATGCGATTCCGACAACGAATCCTTTACAAGAGCTTCACCATTGATTTAGGCCCCGGTTAGCGATTCGCATATATGTTCGGGGTTCCAGGAGGTCAGAATTGATTGAGCAACAGACGGCAAACGACGGGCGCATGTCCCACTGGCTTGCAGCACTTCTCTTCTTCGGCGCCGTCGCGGCCATCGTTGCGGGACTCATGTTCTTGACAGCCGACGGCGACGAGCCGGCCCTCGGCGTGGAAGGGGCCACCACGACGACGACCGCGCCAGAAGCCGTGGATGTCGTCGCACCAATCTTCACGCCCGGCGAAGAGCCAGTCGCCGACGCCGCTGAGGTGATCCTCCCGTCCGTGGTCCACATCCAGACCGTTGGGGGGCTCGGCTCAGGTGTGGTCTATGACGCAGATGGACTCATCATCACTGCAGCTCATGTGGTCGAGGGCTCAGAGGAAGTTCGGATCAGATTCAGCGACGGCGAGCAGATGACCGGCACAGTCTTGGGCACAGCGCCACAGGTCGATATCGCGGTCATTCAGGTCGATCGCACTGGGCTCACTCCCGCGACTTTCGACACCGACAAGCCGAGGGTGGGTCAGCTCGCAGTAGCAGTCGGCAGCCCATGGGGCCTCGAATCCACCGTCACTGCCGGAATCATCTCCGCGGTCGACCAGACGAATTGCTCCTTTGATACTTGCTCGGCGATGGTCCAGACCGATGCGGCGATCAATCCCGGCAACTCCGGCGGAGCGTTGGTTGATAGAAGCGGCTCAGTGGTCGGGATCAACGTTTCGATCTTCACCGAGTCCGGTGCCAACGATGGTGTCGGTTTCGCCGTTCCTTCGGACATTGCCATCGCCTACGCCGACAGCATTGTTTCCGGGATTCCTCTCGAGACAGCCTTCTTGGGGGTCACCGGTGAGTCGATGCTGTCGGACGGTCAAGCTGGGTCGGTAATTACCTCCGTAGTTCCTGACTCCGCTGCGGAAGCGGCTGGGCTCCAGGTTGACGATGTTGTCATCGCCTTCGACGGGGTCCCCATCCTCGATCAGGGCGATCTCATCGCACAGGTGAGAGCCAACCAACCGGGACAGACAGTTGATGTTCTCATCGTCCGGGATGGAGAAGAACAGACCGTCACGGTGACGCTGGGAGTGCGGACCGAAGAAACCAGCTAGAGCGGCCAACACATCGATTCCTCCTCGCTGTTAGCCTCCCGGGGGCCTGCCACAAAAGGCAGGTGCCCGGGGGAACAGCGAAGCCGGTGAGAGTCCGGCGCTGTCCCGCAACTGTGATGGCGTCTCAAGTCGTTCGATGAAATCATCGCCCGATCTGAGCCGTTCTAAGCCAGGTCGCCTGACCCTTGGGCCACGTGAATGTCTCGGATGAAGACGGAACCGTGGGTTCAGGGAAACCCCACCGCTTCATCCTCCTAAACGGAGGATGTTTCTATATGAGAAAGACCGCAGTAGGTGCGGCGCTTCTGCTCTTGCTCGTGGCTTGCAGCCCGGGCGAAGGGGAGTCGACCACCACAACGACGCAGGCGCCTGCCACAACCACAACTCTGGCACCGGCGACGACCACCACGGAAGCAGCGATGGCCGACTTCCCGGCCACCGTCGCTGCCGACAACGGAGAGGTGACTATTGACGAGCGACCGGAGTCAATCGTTTCGATCTCGGCTACGGCGACTGAGATGTTGTTCGCCATTGGAGCTGGCCCGCAAGTGATTGCGGTAGACGATCAGTCGAACTACCCGGCAGAGGCACCGATGACGGATTTGTCTGGTTTCACACCCAACGTGGAGGCAATTCTCGCCTTCGAGCCTGACCTCGTGGTCATCAGCTTCGATCCCGGTGATGTGGTCGCATCGCTGGAGGCGGCCGACGTGGCCGTGATCTCCTACGGATCTGCATTCACCATCGACGATGTCTACCGACAGATCGAGGGTCTCGGCATCGCCACCGGCCAAATCGATGGAGCTGTTGTGGTCAATGAGAGCATCCAGAACGACCTGGAGAAGCTCGCGGCCGATGCACCAGATGGTGCCCAGATCAGCTACTACCACGAGATCGACAGCACGCTCTTCACGGCGACCTCGACCACGTTTATCGGTCAGTTGTATTCGTTGTTCGGTCTGAACAACATCGCTGATCCCGCCGATGAAGATGGCTCAGCGTTTGGGTTCCCCCAGCTATCGAGCGAGTTCGTCGTCGGCGCCGATCCGGATTTGATATTCCTGTCCAACACCCTGTACGGCGAGTCAGTCGAGACCGTCTCGGCGAGACCCGGATGGGATGTGATGAGCGCCGTCATGTCGGGGAACATCGTCGAGTTGGACTCTGATGTCTCGTCCCGTTGGGGACCGAGAATCGTTGAATTCGCCCAGTCCGTGGCTGATGCCTTGGACTCCTACGTAAGCGAGAGCTGACACGACCCACTCCACACACGCCAGGTCGGCCCGATTGGGGTGGAAGGCTCTCACGATCTCAATGATTGTGGTGGGTGCTTCTGCTCTTCTCGGGTCGGTTGTCGGTGCGGCCGGTCTCGAGCCGATGGCTGTCATTCGCGCTCTGCTCGACCTGATCCCCGGAGTGGACCTTGAGTCTGGGCTCAGCGAGGTCCAGAGAAACATCCTCTTCGAGATCCGTCTCCCGAGGGTGGTTCTCGGGGCAATCGTTGGCGGCGTCCTTGCGGTGGCAGGCGCCGCCTATCAGGGTGTCTTTCGCAACCCGTTGGCGGACCCCTACCTGCTGGGTGTGGCCGCAGGTGCCGGCCTCGGCGCAACGTTCGCTTTCGTGGTGACGGAAGACACGACTTGGCTTGCACCGCTTGCCTTTGTCGGGGGTATGGCGGCCGTTGCGGTTACGTATGCCCTGGGTCGTTCGGTCGGAAGGCGATCGGCTACCTCTCTGATACTCGCTGGAGTTGCTGTCGCAGCATTTGCGACGGCGTTCCAAACGTATCTTCAGCAGCGGAATGTGGACACTTTCCGCGAGGTGTATGCGTGGATTCTCGGGCGGCTCAACACAGTCGGGTGGGGTGAGATCGTGGGTCTCCTCCCGTACGCGTTGGTGGCAACCATTGTCCTGTTTGGGGCGCGACGTCTTCTCGACGTGCTCAGTATCGGAGATGACGAGGCCGGTGCACTCGGCGTGCGCGTTGGAAGGGTGCGAGCTGTCGTGATCGTGGCGGCCACTTTGGCCACTGCTGCGGCCGTGTCGGTGAGCGGGCTCATCGGCTTTGTGGGGATCATCGTTCCGCACACGGTTCGACTTCTCTTCGGCTGGAGCTACCGAGTCATCATTCCCCTCTCGGTTCTGTTCGGGGCTGCGTTCCTGATGCTGGCCGACATCGTGGCGCGCACGGTGGTCTCACCCGCAGAACTCCCAATTGGCGTTGTAACTGCCTTCCTCGGAGCTCCCTTTTTTCTGCTCGTCCTGCGGACCATGAAAGGGCCTACATGATCTCTTGGGACCAGGTAACGGTTCAATTCAACGGGCATACGGCTGTGGGGCCGGTTTCACTCTCTGTTGCCGAAGGAGAGTGGGTCGGCGTTATCGGGCCCAATGGAGCTGGGAAGTCCACTCTGATGCATGCGGCGGTCGGGTCGGTCGAGTACTCGGGTCTGGTCAGCTTCGACCATCGCGCGGCGCGAGCTGGGCTCGACATCGCCTGGATGCCACAGCGACCGGTCCTGCCGGATGACATGGGTGTCGGTGACTATGTGCTGCTTGGTCGCACTCCTCACCTCACCTACTTACAAGCCGAGAGTGCCCACGACGTCGAGACGATGCGGCGAGCGCTGCAACGCCTCGATCTGGTCGACCTTGCCCGCAGACCCCTCGGGACCCTCTCGGGTGGTGAAGCTCAGCGGGCGGTATTGGCTCGGGCCCTGGCCCAGGAGGCCCCTGTCCTTCTGCTCGACGAGCCAACCGCCAGCCTCGACGTTGGGCACGCCGTCGAGGTCTTAGACGTCATCGATGACCTGCGTCGCAAAGAGGGTCTGACAGTCGTGTTTGCTGCCCATGACCTGACTCTCGCCGGACGGTTCGCGGACCGTTTGGTACTGATGAGTGAAGGTCGCCTCGTCGTCGAGGGCCCTCCAGCAGAAGTACTCACCGAGGCTGTACTCAAACCCCATTACGGTCCGAGCATCAGGGTGTTGAACGACCCCGATGGCCCGGTCGTCGTACCAATGAGGAGCACAAATGCCTGATCAAAAGCCACCTACAGAAGCGCCACCAACCGGAGACGTCCGCGCCAAATCGCTTGTTCTCATCAATACCGGAGATGGCAAGGGAAAGTCCACTGCGGCGTTCGGTACGGCGATTCGCGCCATCGCTAGGGGTTGGAATGTGGCTGTGATCCAGTTTCTGAAGTCAGGCAAGTGGAGCGTTGGCGAGGAGAAGGTTGGTGCCCAGATCGGGATCGATTGGTGGGCACTGGGAGATGGCTTCACCTGGGACTCAGAGAACATGGACGAGTCTGAAGCGATCGCCCGTGCTGCTTGGGATCACGCGGTGTCGGTGATCTCGAGCGGCGACTACGACCTGGTGGTACTCGATGAGGTCACGTACCCGATCAACTGGGGATGGATCGATGAGTCGACGGCGATCGAGACGATTCAGAGCCGACCTGAGAAAGTCAATCTCGTGCTCACCGGTCGCGACGCGTCAGAGGCGCTTGTTGCTGCAGCTGACACCGCCACGGAGATGGTCAAGATCAAGCACGCCTTCGACCAGGGTGTGATGGCCCGAAGGGGCATCGACTATTGATCTTCCTTCTCGGTGGCGCGCGCTCTGGGAAGTCGAGGCTCGCCGTTGATCTAGCTCACCGCTCCGGTGCGCCAGTGACTTTCTTGGCCACGGGTCAAGCAAGCGATGACGAAATGGAGACCCGAATCCGAAGGCACCGAGCCGGCAGGCCGGATGATTGGGCTCTTGTCGAGGAGCCGGTAAATCTAGTTGAAGCGATTGCCGGCTGCGACCCTGCCGGAACGCTGATTCTCGACTGTGTGACGCTCTGGATCTCGAACTTGCTGGCCGATCACACCGACGAAGAGATCATGTCGGTCGTTGGCTCGGCAGCGGGAAGTGCTGCCGAAAGGCTTGGTACGACAATTGTGGTCTCCAACGAAGTCGGTACGGGGCTTGTGCCCATGGACCCGCTCGGACGCAGATTCAGGGATCTTCAAGGGTTTGCGAATCAGGTTTTCGCCAGAGCGTCCACTCAGGCATATTTGGTCGTTGCGGGAAGAGCTTTGGAGCTGGAGGACCTGCTTGCTGATTGATCCTGCTGCGCTGGCTCAACCTGATGAGGATGCGGCAGCTGCCGTACTCGATCGAGCCTCGCGGGTCCTTCGACCGAACGGAGCGCTCAAGGCTCTCGACGATCTGGCTGTCTGGCTTGCTGCTTGGCAAAGGAACTCCCGACCACGAGTCGAGACCGTCAAGGTCGTTGTGTTCGGCGGCGACCATGGGGTGGCACATGAAGGCGTCAGTGCCTATCCCGCCTCCGTGACTGTGGCCATGGTCGAGGCGATCCAGTCTGGTGTTGCCACCGTTTCCGCAATGGCTGACGCGGTCGGAGCCACGATCGAAGTCATTCCGCTTGGGTTGGGAGAGATCCGCTCAGGCAACATTCGAGTCGAACCGGCTCTAACGCCTGAGGAGTTTGACGACGCGTTTCAAGCTGGGCGTGACAGCGTCGGTACTGGTGAGGGTCTCGACCTGCTGATCCCGGGTGAGGTTGGCATCGGCAACACCACGGCCGCATCTGCTGTCTCGCACGCACTGTTCGACGGGATTGTTTCGGACTGGGTAGGGCATGGAACTGGCCTGGACTCTGAGGGAATGGAGCGAAAGAAGCGGGTCGTCGAGGAGGCCGTCGCCCGTGTGGAGACAGATGATCCACTCGAGATTCTGCGTGAACTCGGAGGGTGGGAACTCGCTGCCATGGCCGGCGCGGTCTACCAGGCTCGCGTGTCGTCCGTTCCCGTGCTGTTGGACGGATTCGTGGTTGCTGCTTCTGTCATGCCGCTCGAGCTGGCTCACGCAGGCTTGCTCGACCACTGCTGGCCAGGTCACGTGTCGGCAGAGCGTGGCCACCGGCTTCTCGTTCAAGAACTGAGGCGGCACCCAATCCTCGATCTCGGACTTCGGTTGGGTGAGGCCAGTGGTGCGCTCGCCGCTCTTCCTATCGTCAGGATCGCAGCAAGGTCGGTGACGGATGTCGCGACGTTCGAAGAGATCGGGCTCTTGTGAGCGGCTTGGTCGCGGCCGCCGGCTTTCTCACCAGGATTCCGGTCCCTCAGCGACCAGATGCGCTGGGTCGTGCGGCTCCTTGGTTCCCGGTGGTCGGGTTGGTCGTGGGCCTCGTCTTGGCAGGGGTGTACTCGGCGGCGTATCAGGTTCTCCCTTCTCCTCTGGCCTCGCTCATCGCGATTTCGGTTGGCCTGCTGCTCACGGGCGCATTTCACGAGGACGGGCTCGCTGACACTGCCGACGCCTTCGGCTCGGGAGCCACTGGCGATCGGGCTCTGGAGATCATGCGGGACTCGAGGCTGGGCACCTATGGCACTGCCGCGCTCTCGATCTCAATCGTCTGGCGAGTGCTCGCGGTCGGATCGCTTGGCCCGGAGATAGCTTTGGCGGGTCTGGTTGTGGCGCATTCGCTTGGACGGGCCGGTGCGATCACGCTGATGGTCCTCGCTCCACCTGCCAGGTCGGATGGTTTGGGGGTCCTGGCCATTGGTCGACGCGGTGCCCTGGTCGGTGTGTTGTTTGCGCTGCTGGTTTCAGGCGCCGCCCTGGGCTGGTGGGCAATTCCAGGCTTGGTGCTTGTTGGGATTGGAGTTTGGTGGTGGCGACGAGCGTCACTTTCGAAGGTCGGTGGGATCACCGGAGATGTCCTTGGCGCGTGCGAGCAAACCGGCGAGGTTCTGATCCTCACCCTGGTGGCAGCGGCTTCGTGGACCGGCAGTTCACTTTGGTGGGCCTGATGACGAACCCTGGGTTCGTGCCTTCGCTATGCGAAGGTAGGAACCCAGGGTTCGGGTTATCTAGTCGTTGAAGCCGAGGTCCTCGGGCCAGACTCCCTGGTCGCTGCGGGTCTTCCACAGGCCTTCTCCGTCGAGGGATACGTCACCGCTGCCATGTCCGTGGAAGGTCATGTTCCCCTCTACCGACACGGTGTAGTCGGCACCCTTGACGAGGACAGACCCCGAAAAGCCCGCAAGGCTGATCGACGTGGTACCTCCGTCCGACTCGGGTAGAGCGAACGAGGTCTCGAACGACTCGATCTGAACGTCGAGGTCGGCCGGACCTTCGATCGTGATATCGCCAACCACGAAGACCCGCACCCGACCGCGGTCGACACTCAGGTCTGCCGAGCCGTCACCCATGGCCCATATCGACTTGCCGGGCCGGTCCCCATGCTCAGGCGTGGGGGCATCTTCCTGGGCGAATGCCACCGAGGCAACGAGGAAAACACTGAGAAGCGCTGCACCCAGTGTCTTCAGTTTTCGACGCATGATCATTCCTCCTTGTTGTCGACCAACGTCCTGGTCAGAAGGTCGCGGTTGGGGGTTAGATCAGCCTCAGGGCAGGGTGAGGAATCGGTTAAGTCAGCCGACCGACCTGCGGTATTGCCGAACGGCGAGAGGGGCGAAGACCGCAATGATGATCGCGATCCAAAGGAGTGATTGGAGAATCAGCTGACCCTGGTCATAGCCAAGCACGCCGAGAAACTCTTCAGGGACCATCAGTGATCGCACCGTGTCGGCGAGGACCGAGATCGGTTGGTTTTCCGCGAAGACCTGCAGCCACTCCGGCATAGTTTGAGTTGGGACAAACACTGACGACGCAAACACGAGCGGGAATATCGGCAGGAACCCGGCCGCTTGAGCGGCTTCGGGCGTCTTCGCCAACAATCCGATGGTCGCCATGACCCAGCTGAAGGCGTAGCCAAAGAGCAACGCCAGGGAGACGCCCAGCAGCATCTTCAATGCACCCTGTTCGAAGCGCCATCCCATCATGAACCCAACTACCAGCATCAAGACGTTCACGAAGCTGTTGCGAACCAGGTCGGCAAACGTGCGGCCGGCGAGGACTGCCGATCTCGCCATTGGCAACGATCGGAAGCGGTCGATGACACCAGCTCCCAGGTCCTCTGTGAGACCCAGGGCGGTTGCGGTGGCGCCGAATACCGCAGTCTGCACCAGGATCCCGGGGATCAGCCAGTTGATGTAGTCCTGGTCGAGAGTGGGTGTGCCCGGACCGCCTAGTGAGATCGCGCCTCCAAACACGTAGTTGAAGAGCAGCAGGAACATCACCGGCTGGATCGTCGAGAAGAGCAGAAGCTGCGGCAGTCGGACGACCCGGAGAGTGTTGCGGCGCGTGATAACTGCGGTGTGTCTCACCGCATCCGACACCTTGACTCTCTTGCGAGGCTTAGTGGTTCTGACAGTCATCGGCGCCCCCTGCGGGCCGGCTCCGCATCTGGTTCGGAATCCTCCTGTGCCCTGTGTCCCGTAAGAGTCAGAAACACGTCGTCGAGTGTCGGTCGGCGAAGACCGATGTCCTGGGCTTTCACGCCCACATCGTCGAGGGCTCTCACCGCGTCGGTCAGTGTCTCGGCTCCCCGTCCGGCCGGAATCATGAACGCCTGACCTTCGGTGATCAGCTCGCCTCCCGCGACAGGTGTCAAAGCCGAAGCTGCGGTCGATCGGTCTTGCTCAGCGACATGAACTTCAACGACACTTCCACCCGTGCGGTCCTTCAACTCGTCAGAGGTGCCTTCGTCGATGAGTTTCCCATGGTCGATGACTCCAATCCGGTCGGCGAGTCGATCGGCCTCGTCCAGGTATTGGGTCGTCAGCAAGAGGGTGGTTCCACCTTCGACCAGTTCTTCGATCAGGTCCCATAGGTCGAGTCTGCTGCCAGGGTCGATGCCGGTTGTTGGTTCGTCCAAGAACAACACCTCGGGCCGCCCCACCATCGAAGCGGCCAGGTCGAGACGTCTGCGCATGCCTCCCGAGTAGGTCCGGACCGGGCGGTCGGCAGCGTCGATGAGATTGATTCGCTCCAGAACATCGTCCGCTCGGCTGCTCGCCTCTTCCTTGCTCAGGTTGTAGAGCTGGCCGACCATCTCCACGTTCTCACGACCGGTCAAGAACTCGTCGACAGCGGCGAATTGTCCGGCGAGGCCGATCTTGGTCCGGACTCCGACCGGGTCGTTGATTGCGTCTACTCCCGCGACAGTCGCAGTGCCGGAGTCTGGCTTCAACAACGTTGTCAACACACGGATCAGAGTCGTCTTGCCCGCTCCGTTCGGACCGAGCAACCCGTACACGATGCCTTCTTCAAACTCGAGACTCACTCCATCGAGTGCGACGACGTCTCCGAAAGTCTTGACGATGTCTGTTGCTTCGACCGCTTGCATGAACCGGCGATGGTAGGCAGTTGTGGGGCTAGGGAATCCGGGCCTGTGCCAGCTCGAATAGATGGCGGGCGCCTTGATCGAGAATTGCGAACCGCTCATCCTGAGTCTGACCCCTCAGCCAGCGGATGTAGATCTGCTGGAGGACCACGGCCAGCTTCCAGGATCCGAAGACCAGGTACCAGTCGATGTGTGACATGTCTCGCCCGGATTTCTCGGCATACAACTCAGTGGCCTCTGCGCGTCGCATCCATCCCTCGGCCGTCGTTGGCATCATCGACAGACCGTCTGGCGCTTCCCCGGGGTCGAACCAGGAGCCCATCAGCGTCCCAAGGTCGGCCAGTGGATCGCCACGCGTCGCCATGTCCCAGTCGTACACCGCGACACAGACGCGGGGGTCGGCTTCCGAAACCGCCATGTTGTCGAGACGCCAGTCGTTGTGAAGAAGAGTTGGGTTCTCCTCTGGAGGGAGGTGGTCGGCCAGCCAGGCGCCTACGCCTTCAGCGGTTTCGTTCTCCTCGTGTTTCGCTTTCGCCCAACGCTCCCTCCATCCGACCACCTGTCTTTCGAGGAAGCCGGCGGGACGTCCGAGGTCGTCGAGGCCACATTCGGCAGGGTCGACGGAGTGGAATTCGGCCAACGTGGTGATCACAACCTCCGAGAGTCCTCGATTGGCATCTGGGTTCTTGCCCGACCCGAACACCTCGGGGATCTCACCGCGAACAACAACGCCGTCGAGTCGCTCCATGATGAAGAACTCTGAGCCGATTACGGATTCGTCATCGCAGAACCCCACTGCTCGTGCCGCCTTCGGAAACGACTGCCACAACCTGCTGAGAACCCGGTACTCCCGACTCATGTCGTGGGCACCCTTCGCGACTGGCCCGAGTGGAGGGCGGCGCAGCACTAGCTCCTCGCCTCCAGGGAAGAGCAGCAGATACGTCAGGTTTGCTTTCCCTCCACCGAATTGTCGGACCTGGGGTTGACCTTCGGGAAGACCCGGCTGGTCAGATAGCCAACGCGTGAGTCGGCCCGTATCGAATCGTTCGTCCTCACGGACCTCTATCAGCTCTGACACCTCGGCAACAGTATCGGAAAGCGAACAACGCCCAGCGGCGCCTAGCCTGCTCGGTCAATGCCCACTCCTTTTCAGATTTCCGACGAATTCACCGAGGCGTACGCCGACCTCAATCCCATCTCAGCCACTAACTACGGCATCGGCGGACGAGACGAGCAGTTGACCGACTACTCGCCGGAAGGCCATGAGGCCAGGGCCGATTTGTATCGTTCAACTCTCGACCGCCTCGCCGCATCGGAAGCGGACGAGCCCAAACAGCAGTTCGCATCCGAGGTGCTCAGCCGTTGGATAGCGGAGAGACTGGAACGGCACGAGTCCCTCAAATGGCAGCGAGACCTCAACCACATCTACAGCCCCTTCCAAGTCATGCGCGACGTGTTCGACGTGATGCCAAAAGGGGACGGCGAAGCAGGAGATGCCATCCGGGCTCGCCTCAACGGGATGGGTGAGATGGTCGATGGGTACATCAACTCGCTCCAGCTTGGCCTTGATCGAGGAGACACGGTTGCCCGCCGTCAGGTTGAGTCGGTGATTGCCCAAGCCAGGTTCGCTGCATCCGAGGACTCGTTGTTCAACAAGCTGGGTGAGGAAGTCGACGATCTTGGATTTGCAATCGGCCGTGCTCGAGAAGCCTCCGGCAGGTTGGCTGACTTCCTCGAAGGCTCATATCTCTCATCAGCCCGTGATGAGGACGGTGTGGGGCGTGATGAGTACCTGCTCGGTGCGGAGGAGTTTCTAGGGATGGAACTCGATCCTGAAGAGACCTACGAGTGGGGTTGGGATGAGATACGCCGGATTCGCGACGAGATGAAGGTGACCGCTCGCGAAGTCGATTCCGAAATGAGTGTCGAGGAGGTGATCGAGCTGCTCGAGACCGACCCTTCGCGATCAGCCGCGACCAGGGAAGAGTTTGTCGAGTTCATCTCCAATCTTCAGCTGCAAGCCATCGACCAGCTAGCTGGAGCGCACTTCGAGGTCCCTCAGGAGTTGCGCACAGTGACGGTGAATGTCGCACCTCCCGGAGTGCCGCTAGGTGCTTGGTACGTCGGCCCATCGGAAGACTTCAGTCGCCCGGGCTCGATTTGGTACGCGCCTGGTGAGAGGGAGCGGCTTCCGTATTACCAGGAGGTCTCAACTGGCTATCACGAGGGCTTCCCGGGACATCATCTACAAGTTGGAACTGCCATGTTCGAGAAAGAGAACCTGTCTCGATTCCAGCGAACGGTCATCTGGTATTCGGGGTCAGGTGAAGGCTGGGCCCTCTACGCAGAGCGACTCATGGACGAGTTGGGCTACTTCGAGAAGCCTGAGTATCGCCTCGGTCTCTTGAACAGCCAGCTGTTTCGTTCGTGTCGGATCGTCGTCGACATCGGCTGTCATCTCGGGTTGAGGATTCCCGATGATGCCCCAATGCACGCCGGCGAGGAGTGGAGCTACGAACGGGCCGTGGACTACATGAGCGTCGTCGGAATCCAGCCTCGCGACATCTCGGAGTCTGAGGTGAAGCGCTACCTCGGATGGTACGGCCAGGCCATCTCGTACAAGGTCGGTGAGCGTGAGATCCTCGGCATACGTGATCAGGCACACTCCCGACCCCACTACGACCCAAGGGAGTTCCATCGCAAGATGCTTGCTGCTGGTGCGATCCGGCTCGACCACCTCAGAGAGGTGATGCTTTGAGCAAGAGGTTCTTCGATCTCTCCCGAACCGAGACGAGAGACAACTACAAGCTGCTCTCGGGTCTAGTTGTGCCACGGCCCATCGGGTGGATTGGGACCAGGCGTGAGGATGGCTCCAACAACCTCGCACCCTTCTCCTTCTTCAACGTGGTGAGCTCGAACCCACCTGTCGTTCTGTTTTCGGCAGGCAGCCATCCTGATCGACCCAAAGACTCGTCAACCCTTGCGGAACGAACCGGTGAGTTCACAGTCAATATCGTTTCAGAAGAGGTCGTAGAGGCGATGTCGGTGACGTCTGGTTCCTTCACCGCCGATGCGGACGAATTCGAGATTGCCGGCCTTACAGCAATGGAAGGTTCGGTTGTCGATGCGCCGCTGGTTGCCGAGTCGCCCGCCAACCTCGAGTGCAGAGTCAGCCAGGTGGTCGAGCTTGGTGAGGCGGGCCTGACCCGTCTTGTGGTTGGAGACGTGGTTGCAATTCACGCCGAGGAGCGCGTGCTGGACGGAACCCGAGTGGACAACGATGCCCTACGGGCAGTTGGCCGGATGGCCGGCAACAGCTACATCGGGACCAAAGAACGCTTCGAGGTCACCAGACCCAACTGAGGCTACGTGCAGCCGTGGGCATGCAACGTGGGGTAGGGGTTCACAACTCGCCCGTCCACGTACATACCGAAGTGCAGGTGAGGGCTCGTGCCAACCGCGTTTCCGGTGTTGCCTACGTACCCCACCACGTCGCCAGCATTGACGCGGCCGTCGTTGCCGAACGCGCTCATGTGGGTCCCGATGTAGGTCACGCCGTCGTCACCTTTGAGTGTGAACTGCAGGCCACCGATGGTGCCGGTCTTGAACGTGACCGTTCCTGGAGCCGGGGCCATCACCGGAGTCCCTTGCTTGACGAAGAGGTCGTTGCCTTCGTGCCATCGTGTGCCACCACCGCGTGGGAAGGCCCAGTCGTTTCTGAACGACGCGTTGTCGATCGGGCACACCCAACGGGACCCTGCCGGAATGTCGAGCTTCTGGCCAACACGAATGAGGTTCGGGTTGGTGATGTTGTTGAGGGCGATCAACTGCTGGAGGCCGATGCCGTGACGTGCGGCGATGTCGGCGAGTCGATCGCCGCGCTGCACGGTGTAGGTCGAGTTGCCTTCGGTTCCGGAGGCAACGTAGCTCGGTCCTGTGAGGAGAAGACCGGTCCCGTAGTAGATGACGTTGTTGATGATGCCGTTGGCGGCGATGATGTCGCTGGTGCTCACACCTGAGTACTGATCAGCAATTCGCTTGACCGTCTCGCCGCGTTTCACCACGTGACGCTGCCCGGCGTAAGAGGTTCCTCCGCCGCTCGAGCCCGAGCTGCCGCTACCTCCACTGTTGGGGGCGATAACCAGCTCCTGGCCGACCCTGATCAAGTTGGGGTTTGAGATGTCATTGGACTCAACGATCGCACTGACAGAGGTGCCGTATTGGCTCGCGATTCTTCCCAGGGTCTCACCCCAGGCGACTACGTGGATCACATCAGGTTCATCGTCCTCTCCGGGGATACGTAGAACCTGACCGACCCTGATGAGATCGGGATTCGAGATGTTGTTCTCGGCGACTAGATCGGCAACGGAAACGCCATGTTCTTTGGCGATTTTTCCGAGAGTGTCACCTCTCTTGACGGTGTAGTCGAGCGAAAAGGCCGCGATGACCAGCGCAAGAACAGAGCCAACTAATAGGGCTCTTAATCGACGGGATTTGGGCATATGAAGGCACAGCTCCTTCAGCCCCTGACTCGCTCCGCGTGGTTGAGCCTAACTATCTCTCCGGGATTTTCCAGATAAAACTCGGAGCTGACCACAGGCAGCGTCAATATCTCTGCCGCGGGTGTCCCGGATCGTGACGTTTGCTCCCTTTCGTTTGAGCAAGTCCGCGAACTCCTGGATATGTAGACGGGTCGGCGCGCGCTCGTCGCTGAGGGGTGTCGGATTCAGAGCGATCAGGTTCACGTGCGCTCGGAGACGTTTGGCGATGGCTGCGAGTTTGTCTGCCTGATCGAAGGTGTCGTTTACACCATCCATCATCGTCCATTCGATCGAGATCCGACGTCCCTTCTTCTCGAAGTACTCCCAGGCCGCCGCTTCGAGATCGGCGATCGGGTATCTCTTGTTGATCGGCACAAGCGACGTGCGCAACTCGTCATCGGCGGCGTGCAAACTCACTGCCAGGTATACCGGCCACGGTTCATCGGCGAGTCGGCGAATCCCGGGGACCATGCCCACAGTGCTCACGGTGATCGACCGGGCAGACATGCCCATGACCTCGATCATTCTGCGAATCGACTCTCGCACCCTGTCGTAATTGGCAAGCGGCTCGCCCATGCCCATGAACACGACATTGGTCACGCGGCTAGGAACTCCCGGCATGCCTATCTGACGCATGAACGCCTGGGCATATGCGACCTGCGCGACGATCTCCCCCGGTTCGAGATGACGCTCGAATCCGAATTGGCCCGTCGCGCAGAAAGTGCAAGCCAGCGCACAACCCGCCTGGCTGGAGATGCACAAGGTCGCACGTTTGGAGTAGCCCATCAAGACAGCCTCGATTGCTGCCCCGTCCGGCGCTCTGAACAGCCACTTGCGAGTGCGTCCGCCGTCTGCTGATTGCTCGATCTCGACTTCAAACGGCCAAAGGTCCACTGACTCCCTGATGGCGGTGGGAAGGTTGGTCATGTCGTCAGTGCTCATCACCGGAGTGCGGTAGAGCCACTCCCGCAACTGGTCAGCGCGATACGAGGGTTCGTTGGGAAAGAGGTCGCCCAGGTCTTCTGGGGCTGTGAGGTAGGCCACTCAGTCGGACTGTTGAGCGAGGTCGATCCACTTCTTGGCCCTCGCCACGCTGACACTTGCAGCCTCCGCCACCTGGTCGGGCGATGCCGAAGCGAGGCGTTCTAAATCGCCGAGCCCGGCAGCTGTCAGGCGCTCTGCAAACACCGGCCCAATGCCGTCAATCGTGTCGACGGTGGGCTTGGGTTCGCTCGTTCTGAAGGTTGGCGGCTCCGGCTCCCGTGATGTCGCAACCGAAATGAAGCGGTCTCGCATCGCCCAGACGACCGCAAGGCTTCCGCCGATGAAACCGATGGCTTTGGCCAACTTCTTCATCCCGACAGCGTACCCGTCCGATTGTGGCGTTCTACTCTGGATTCAATGAAGGTCGACTACTACTTCACCCCATCTCCTCCGGATCTCGCCGCGGACGCGGCAAGGGACGCTGCCGATCTGGGATACAACGGGTTCTTCACCGCCGAGACTCAGTACGACCCGTTCTTGCCGGTAACCCACGCGGCGGCGGCTGCTCCTGAGCTCGAGTTTGGGACAGCGATTGCTGTCGCGTTCCCTAGGTCGCCAACTGCGATGGCCATGACCGCATACGACCTCGCTCGTCAGACAGAGGGGAAGTTCATGTTGGGTCTGGGCACCCAAGTGCGTGGACACATCGTGAGGCGCTTCTCGTCCCAGTGGGGCAAGCCCGGCCCTCAATTGCGCGAGTACATCGAAGCCATGAGAGCGGTCTGGCGGTCCTGGAACATGTCCGAGCCACTGAAGTACGAAGGTGAGTACTACAAGCTGTCGCTAATGACCCCGTTCTTCGATCCGGGACCCATGCCTCACGCTGACGTCCCCGTCTACATCGCGGGCGTCGGGCCATACCTCTCCGCTCTGGCCGGGGAGATGTGTCAAGGCTTTCACGTCCATCCCTTTCACACCGTGCCGTACCTGGACAAGGTCGTCTTCCCGAACATGGCATCAGGCGCAGAGAAAACCGGTCGTTCGGTCAAGGATGTGGAGATGGTCACCACGGTGTTCGTGATGACCGGGGAGACCGAGGAGCAGATCGAGAGTGCCAAGTCGGCGGTCCGGCAACAGATCTCCTTCTACGCCTCGACACCCTCCTATCGCCATGTACTCGAGGCAAGTGATTGGGACTTCGGAGCCAAGCTCACGGCGATGTCGAAACGTGGTGAGTGGGACAAGATGCCTGGGGAGGTCCCGGAAGCGGCGCTCGAAGGAGCAGGTGTCATCGCTCCGTTGGACAAGCTGGCCTCTGCCATCAAAGACCGCTACGGCGACCGGGTCCAGCGAGTCGGGTTCTACACGATCGGAGGGCCCCTGACTGAAGATCGGGATGCCCTGAAGCAGGTGATTTCGCAGCTTCAGGCCGGATTGACGGCTTAGGCTGTCTTTCAGGAGGAACACATGAATAGGTGGGTGGTCACCCTCACAACTGTTGGCTTGCTCGTGCTCTCGTTGGGCGCCGTGGCTCAGGAATCGCTCACGAGCTACGAACCTGTTGTCCAGCTGCTTGAAGGGTTCAGCGCTGGGGACGAAATGGAAGGCGCCGCCGTCGAGAACGAAGACACCGACTCGCCGATCGTCAGACAGATGCAATCCGTCGTCAACTTCGGGTCGGGCCCGGTGTTCGTGGACACAGAATCGGGGATCTACCCGAGTGGAGTGTCAGCTGACGCGGAAGTTGCACTTACAGATTTGAGTGAGTTCTTCGGGGATACGTTCAACGAGCTTCCACCGCTGAACCCTGGTGTGGAAGCCGATCTAGCGGTCCTCTTCGCCGACTGGGAGTTTTACGGCGAGTCCGGCCTGATCGATGAACCTGTGATCCTTCCGGAGTTTCCGGCGTTGATATGGGCTGTCGAGCTCGCCGAACCCTTTGATACAACCTGCGAAACTCCTCGCTGGGTAGGTCGAACCTGGGTCGGTGAGTCGCTGACTTCGGTCGACAATCCCTTGACCTCGGAGAACCTCGCTCAGTGGTTTCCCGGGGGCACTCATGACGCACTTGTCGATGGAGAGCGGACAAGGCTCCTTCAAGTCGGTTGCGATGGTCCTGAACCAGTTGTGATTGCACTGCGTGTCAACGAGAACGACATGGCCCGGCCATTCGGGCCGACGGACGTGGTGGCGATGGTGAAGGACACGACCGTGGCGTTCTTGGGCCCGGAGAGGATCTTCGGAGTGGGTGAGCTGCAGATCGACCCGGCGCTCTATGCCAATGACGGTGCCGGAGGTCCGGTGAGCGTCTTTGAGTCATCCGGCCCGGTTCCGGCACCGGTGACAGACGTGTACTCCGAGTTCAGCGAAGAGCTCACGTTTGAGATGGATATCCCCGAAGACGAGCTCGAAGGTGCACCGGGGGCTTTGAATCTGCTCTTCACAGGCGAGACGCCCACACCGGTCCTCATCGGGACTGGTGGCTGCCCACCTCCGGGCACGCGCTATTTCGCCAAAGAGGACTTCGTCAGAGACATCCTCGCTGGGACCTTCGTTGAGGGTCAGGACGGTCAGGTGTGGAACCAGTCCGGAGCGAGAACGAATTTTTGGGCTGCTGTCAGTGGGTTTGTCCGTATTGAAGGCACCAGCCCCGGCGGGGACGAGTTCAAGATCGATATTGACCCGAATACGGGCAACGTCACCACTCAGGTCTCCGGCCCGGAGGCGTGTGACGGAACAGGGGTCGTCCTGGTCAACGGCGAGCCAATTGGAGATGCCGAGGTCGGCGGAGGCGACGAGGGATCCGGTGAGGTCGAGTCAACCGAGCCGCCATCCGATCTGGAAGAAAGCGGTGGAGTTCCTTGGTTCTGGATCGCCGTTGCCTTGGCGCTCGTGGCGGGCGTGACAGTTGCGGTCGGGAGGACTAGGTCTCGCAAGGATTGCAAACCCGAACAGGAGGCCTATGACGCTGCGACATGGGCATACGAGCGGGCGAGAGAAGCTCAGGCGCATGCCCAGGCCGACCGAGACCGGGCCAGTGCAGAGGTCAGTCGGGTAAATCAGGCGACGTCTCACCGGCTATCCGAACCCGACGGCGAGGATCCTGAAGAGTTGCGGCTCTGGCAGGAGAAGGAGGCAGAGGCCGACGCGGCCGAGAGCATCCGCCCGGATGTCGAAGCACATCTGACCGAGGCTGAAGCACGACTCGCCGAAGCCGACGCTGCTGTCGAGACCGCTCGGGAGGCGATGTCCAGAGCGCGAGCTGCCCTTGACGCATGTCTTGGTGCCGCAGGCGCCCTTCCCGGGTCGACGCCACCGCCACCTCCGAGCCCGACTCCGCCGAGTGATCCTGAGCCCTCCGGGGAGTGCACTGAAGGTGAGTCGAAGCTCGTCGATGAGTCCAAGGAGATTTTC
Organism: Acidimicrobiia bacterium; assembly: GCA_028284765.1. GTDB lineage: Bacteria > Actinomycetota > Acidimicrobiia > Spongiisociales > ZC4RG35 > JANQRA01. The sequence continues at coordinate 25,943 of JANQRA010000012.1, read as the reverse complement.
ACCGTTCCTTTGGGGAATGTTGTGATCAGATCCTCGATGGCATCCTGGAATCGCCTCTTTGGCGGGCAGGCAGGCATTGCTCAGGGGACCCTGGCCGGGTTGACCAAGGGACAGATCGAAGATGCCTTAGGGGACTTTGACACTGCGACCGACAAAGTGCGCATCCACCCCGAAATCACCTTCAAGCGGGTGACGGTCGTGTGCAAGCAGTGGTACGTCTGTCGTGGCGGTGTCTGGGAAGCGACTGGGAACTGGGAAACCGAGGAGCACTCGACCGACTCACAGACCGAGACAATTGGTAATCGGGCAGATTCTCCGAGCAAGGAGACCGCTGTCGAGCACGTGGAGCAGGCTCAGGCTCGTCTGAAGGAGATGTTGGCCAGCGAGGCTGAGTACAAGGCTTTCACCTGCCCCTAGAAGACCAACGCATGTGTTGTGTCCACGCGGGGGTCTGCTGCCGCCCGTCCGCCTTGGACATCGATGATCGAGACCGGGCCCCAGCCGCCCTGAGGTGACTCCAGATGGTTGAGGTGGTGACCCTTTGCACCCAGGTCGTCGGTGACTGCTGACCGGATACCCGGTTCGATGTCTAGCACCGACGGGCTATTCGGCCCAAAGTCACCAATTGTCCATCGCGGTGCATCTTGAGCTACCTCCAAGTCGGACTGCCCCAAGATGGCGCGGGCTCCCACCTGAGCGATGAGCTGGGGCTGGATGGGCCCGCCGCGGCAGCCAAGCGTCCAACGAGGGCCCGACTCGTCGGACCATATGGTCGGTGACAGCGTGTGCAGTGGCCGCTTGCCGGGGGCAAGTTCGTTGGGGTGCCCCGATGTCAGATTGAAGCCGAGGCCCCGATCCTGCAGAAGGAATCCAGAACGATCAGCGCCGAACCTCGACCCTGTGCCTCGGTAGTTGGATTGGATGATCGAAACTGCCATGCCAGAGGTGTCGGTCACAGTCAGATACGCGGTGCCGGATGCTCGTCCCAAGTCGGTCGGCCAGGTACCTGTCGTGGTCTTGGAAACCGTCGCCGCTGCTCGTTCCAACCTGGGACGATCCATCAGCAGGTTGGCAGGAAGTGGAGCCGTCGATGGGTCGGAAACGATGTCATCTCTCTCCCAAGCGAGACACCGATACGCCTCAATCAGGAGGTGCCACCACATCGGGTCGTCGGCATCGTCAGGAGGGTCCAGCATCTCGAAAACTGCGAGGGTGGCCGGTCCGAGATAGCCCTGGGAGTTCGGTGGGATTGTCCACGCAGTGAGACCGGCAACATCCACCGAGATTGGCTCGATCCACTCGGCTTGGTTCTCTTCGAGGTCTTCGCGTGTGATGGCATCATCGACCGCTCTCACGATGTCCTCACCGGGAATCCCGAGGTAGAAGGCTTTCCTGCCACCCTCGGCGAGATCGCTGAGAGTGCGCGCCAGGTCCGGGCGCACAACCTGGTCACCTGGCGAGACCGGCTGGCCGGCGGGGTAGAAGCTGCGCACTGCAGGATTGGTCGAATAGACGGCTGCCTGGCGCTGGAATGCTCTTGATTGCTCGTTAGAAGCAGGGAAGCCCTGACTTGCAAGGTCGATCGCCGGTTGTAGCGCAGCCTGCAGTGACAGCGAACCAAGCCTTGCTGCCAATGTGGCAAGGCCGTCCGCACATCCGGGGATCGTCGCGACTGCCTCGCTGTCTTCGGGAATGGTCTCGTGACCTGCTGCTCGCAGCGACTCAGCCGACACCCGGGACCCTGCGCGTCCCGATGCGTTGAGGGCAAGTGGGACGTCCCATCCCGGTGTGTGGACCAAAGCGAAGAGGTCTCCGCCGAGCCCGCAGGTCTCGGGAGCGACAACACCCTGTGTCGCAACGGCTGCGATCGCGGCGTCGACCGCATTGCCGCCTGCCTCGATGACCGTGCGCCCCGCCTCGGCTGACAGATGGTGGGGGGTTACGACCGCGTTGACGGTCAAGGTGTCTTCAGGTCAGGCAGCAACCTGTTGAGGGCATCGAGTGCCGAACGGACGACAGCCCTCGATTCCTCGTCCTCGACGTAAGCGGAGCCGATGAGCATCCGCTCTGAGGCATCGGTGACCATCACGATTTGGGAAATGGCAATCCTGCGACTTCCCAGGCTCGGAATGTCCACTGAACTGACGCCAAGGCCGATGTCGCTGTGGATGGACTGACGGACAGCTTCCAGAGTCGCCTCGGCAACCAGGCGCCACCGCGTCGCAGAGGCTGCGGCTCCAGTTGATTGGCCCACCAGAAGACGCTCCTTCCACCTGAGGGTGACGGTTATCTCGGCCTGGCTGCCTTCGAGCGTCTCAGCGACATCGACGAGTGCCGGTCGGTCGCCCGAGCCAAGAGCGGCGTCCGAGAGTTGGACAACGGAGACAACTCGTCGGTCGATGCTGATCCCGAAAAGGGCGTGGCCGAGCGACTGCACATCGCGCACGAGTTGCTTCGGGGCCTTGTTTTGGCGCGCGAGTACATGGACCTCATCAATGTGACCGTTCCCCGCTACCACCCTTGCGGCTTCGACCCCATCGATCCTGCTGATCTTTTCCTGGAGTGCGACTACGTCCATCCGACTTGCTACCAAGCGTATACGTTGACCACTCAATGTGATACCCGTGGAGGTTCTTTTCTCTTGTGAGGATCCTCACATGGGTCTAGATTGCCTTCCGCTGGAAGGAAATCCATGTGGGCATAGTGGGGCAGACGGTCCTTGACCGACTGCCGTATCCCAATGGCGGGCGTAGTCAGGGGCCTTTTGACATCTGAAGGGTTCCCGATTCAGGGAACTTGGTGAGAAGCGACGTCTTCGATCGGCCGTGATGTAAATCACTCGCCCATCTACCTAAGCGGAGCGGAACTGTCTGTGTCTGGCGCCCAACGCTGACACAAATGACTATTTCGGTGGACGTGATACTCAAATGAGCAACCGTTGGGTTCGTCTCTTGAACGAGCGCCACCGGACACATCTTTTTGATTGTGTCTAGGGGCTCGAAGATCGGTTGAGTAGGAGACGTCGCCTCACCACCGTTAGAAGGCAAACCTGTTGTGAAGATCCCAGGGTTGGACAAAGCGAGACGTCGTTGGTGGCGTCTTCATCCAGCGGTGCAGCGCAGACTCAAAGTCGCTGTGCCCTATTCGGTTATGGGCTTTGCCATCCTCGTCGCCTCCGCCGTGCTCGGCGAAGCCCCGGACTGGGCACTTTGGGCCCTCTTCACGGTTCTCTACGTGGGCCTCGAGTTCTTCGCTGTCGAGGTCAACGACAAGCTCTACCAGTCCTCGTCGATCATGGTGATCATGACCGCCGGGGTGATTTTCGCTCTGCAACCGGGGTCAAGCGCGACCCTGGGCATGGTGCTGATGGCGGCCTTGGGCCCATTTGTGCCGGCCGATTTCAAGGAACGTCGTTGGTTCCAACCAATGGCCAATTTCGGGCAGATGGTCATCGCGGCCGGCGTGTCGGGCCTCATCCTTGATGTGAGTCTGAGACAAGTCACATCGCTTGAGGCGCAAACGCTGTTTGTAGTGCTTCCCGCCGCCATTGTTGCATCCGCCTTTTTTGTTCTTCTCCAGCAGGCGCTGATTCGGCATGCTGTTCGCACTGTCTACCCCTATGACCGTCTCGAGCCGTGGTCGCACCTGGGAGCACTCTTCTTCGCACAGTTCTCGATGGGGACCCTGGGCGGCCTGATTGGTGCCGCCTACCTGATCGCCGAGCGTCCGGCGGTGCTGGTCCTGATAATCGGGGTCTACGGGATCGGCCACATGTCGCTGTACGCCTACGCCCAGCTTCGGGTTTCCCATCTCTCGGCAATCAAGGGCTTTGTCAAGACTCTCGAGGCCAAAGACATGTACACCCGTGGCCACACCGAACGCGTTGCCTACTTCTCCGAGATGATCGGTGAGGAGTACGGGTTCAGTGGCACCCAGATCGAAGAGCTGAAGTGGGCGGCTCTCATCCATGACCTAGGCAAGCTTGCCGTACCGACTGAGCTCATCCGCAAGCGGGGGCGTCTCGATGACGAGGAGTACGACACCATGAAGGAGCACGCGCATCTCGTCGAGGAGATCCTGGCCGAGGTCGACTTCTTGCAGCCGATGGTCGAGATCGCATCCGGGCATCACAGTCACTACGACGGCAACGGATACGGCGGGCGTGGCCACAAGGAGGGTGAGACGCCGAGTCTTGCTGCGTGCATCGTGGCGGTTGCAGACGCCTTCGACGCCATGACCTCTGCTCGGTCATACCGGATGGCCTTGTCCCAGCGGTATGCCTTGAGTGAGCTCCGTAATCAGTCGGGCGCCCAATTCCACCCTGAGGTGGTAGATGCTTTCGAACGTGCTCTAAAGAAGTCTGGTCGGCGTTGGGGTGCTCCGCATGTCAACGACGAAGAGATGGCACGACGTCTCGCCGAAGAGCCGGAGTTGACGCTTCGTGGCTAACTGGCACCCTCGAGTGATTCTCGCCGCATCGTGGCTGTTCCCGATCGTGGCCTTGATCGTCGGGATCTTCTCGGCGATGGAAGCGGGCGGCAATCCGTTCTACATCCTGATTGCCTCGACCGCCCTGGCGTTGGGCTCGATGTTCGGGGTGGCGACATCGAACTCGGGCAACCACTTCACGATGGGACTGGCCGTTGCTGCAGCGGTTCCGTTTGTGTTCTCCGGACTCGACATGATCGAGCCAGCCGGCTCGATCGCTGCCTACGGCATCGGATTGACCGCCGTTTGGGTCCTGCGCCACTCGCGAGGCGAGAGCCACAACGAACTGTTGCCGGTCATGGTCAGGAGATTCGGTGGCTATGTGGTCTATGCGATCGTCTACTCCTCGATGCGTGTTGGCTTGTTTGCCGACCTCGATGGCGGATGGGAAGACCTCTTCCCCTTTGCCGTGGCTGTCAGCGCATGGCTGGTCGCAGAAGTACTGATCCGGGCGCTGCTGGTGGTGGGGCCGCGTGAACTCTCCCGGAGTTATCTAGCCCGTGCCTTCCTTCAAGACCTGAATGTCTTCATGGGTCTGACTCTGACCGGAGCGCTCTTTGGCGAGTTGTTCCCTGAGATCACTTGGTGGGCGCTCCCGATCGCCCTATTGCCGTACTCCTTTGCCCACGTTGCCTTCAAGCGCTTCCAGGACACCAAGACGACCTACCGACAGACGATCCGTGCCTTGGCACGCATACCGGAGGTTTCCGGTCTGGGTGTCGACGGCCACGCCGACAGGACGACGGACATGGCCACCGCCATCGCCAAGGGCATCGGGCTCGGTCCGGTCCAGGTGGAAGAGGTGGAGTACGCCGCACTAATGCACGACATTGGCCGGGTCTCGTTGAGCGAGCCCCAGGTGATTCGGATGGGCTACACGGATGATGACATCGCCCGATGGAGTGCTGAGATCATCGCCGAGTCTCCCTATGTCGAAAGTGTCGCGGACAAGGTCCGTCAGCAGTACGAGCCCTATCGTCGGCCGGGTGAGCAGACCGACCCTGACATTTCACTCGTATCCAGGATCATCAAGGTTGCTGCTGCCTACGACTGGAAAGTCCATCGTGATGGGATGTCGCCGTTGAATGCGCTCGAGGAGTTGCACGCCGGTGCTGCTTACGAGTACGACCCGGCGATGGTCGCCACTCTCCGCAGAATCCTCGACCGGCGAGGAGTTCTGGGGTCCGTTCCCGTTCAGTCCTGACGCCGGGCTGAGCCTGGCTCGGCCTGAGCACCCCTCTTGAAGAATCGTCTCGGCCGACGCAGTTCATGTTCGAGAAAGACTCCAAGGCCTAGCGCCAAGAACACATCTCCCAGGCTGATCACTTCGCTGACACCTGCGAACCGCAGCGGGATCACATCTCCGAGGAAGACCAAACGAGACGACTCGTCCATCAGTGTGTGTTTGAAGGTTCCGCTGACATCGGGCTCGGCGACTGTGAAGCCGCTGGCCACCTCGGCAGCCTCTGCAAGTACTGGCATGCCTCCGTTGAAAGCAATAACTAGGAAGTTCATGAGCACCCCCACCCCAGCGATCCACATTCCGCGCTGGCTTCGATTGAAAACGACGAGCATCAGGAGCAAGGCAAAGGAGGCCAACACCATCCCGATTCCGATCCACTCCAACGACTCGTCTTCGGGGACAAATCGAGTTGCGAACTGGAGAGCAATGGCTGGCACCAGCAGCCACCAGGACCGGAGCTCGATGTCGCCCAGGTTGACCAACCGTCCTCCTCTGAGCATTGCTATCGCCAGAGCGCAGAAGAGGACGATCGCAAGCCATAGCATGGGGTCCCGACGGTAGTGCTTGGAGAACGGCTAGAGACATGAGTGTTCGATATGAGGTGAGTGAGCGCCGGGCGACGATCACGATCGACGACCCGGAGCGTCGAAACCCGATGTCGGTCGATGTGATGGCGGGGCTCTATGAGTACACAAAGCAGGCCGTTGCCGATCCTGATGTGGGTGTGATCGTCTACACCGGCGCTGGCGACAAAGCGTTCAGCGCCGGCGGAGACCTCAGTAGCTCATTTGTCGATGATCCTATCGGTCTACATGCACAGCGTGGAGTTCTCGCCGATCTCTTTCGGACGATGGTGCGAGGCGGGAAGCCCACTGTGGCTCGAGTGAACGGTCACGCCCTCGCGGGCGGTTTTGGCCTTGCCGTTGCGTGCGACATCACCATTTGTGTGGAGGAAGCCAAACTCGGAACGACTGAGGTCCGTGTCGGACTGTGGCCGATGATGATCTCCGCGATCCTCCTGCGGTCGATGCCCCGTAAGGCTGTTCTGGATCTGATGATGACTGGTCGCATCATCGACCCTCACGAAGCCCAGCGACTCGGAGCTGTGAGTCGTGTCGTTGCTAAAACCGATCTCGACGCGGCGGTGGACGAAGTCGTGGCGGGCCTTGTCGCGGCGAGTCCAGCGACGCTCCTCATGGGCAAGGACTCGTTCAATGGGATGTCCGACGCCGACTTCGACACCGCACTGGATCGACTCCAGGGTGGCCTGACGGCGATAGCCCTGTCCGATGACGCCGAGGAAGGTGTGCGCGCCTTCATCGAGAAACGTCCACCGGAGTGGTCGGGCCGCTAGTCCGCTCAGGGCTCGATTAGGTCCCGGGCCGCGGCTAGGAGCAGGATCGGCTCCATCTGATCGAAGACCACGTCGCGGTTGACCACCGAGCCGAAGGTCATGAAGTGACGTCCGTCGGCCTCGGTAAGCCACCACATGGCAAGCAACCCTGGTTCTGATCCTCCCTTGAACCAGATATCCCCCCAGTGATCTTTTTGCTGTGGGACACCAGGATTGGTCGACAGGATGGGCACGATCTCCGGGACCTCCTCGGCAAGAGCCAGAAGACTGGACCCAAGCCTGCAGAGATCCTCGGCACTTGCGAACCATTCGACCAGGTCGGGGTCGATCGGTGCCACCCACTCACCGACCGGCAAGTCATCGACAGAGATGTCGGCAATCTGATTGAGGATGGTTCGGCGCGCTGCCTCATCGCCCTCTATCCACTGCGGGTCTCGTAGACCTGACGCAGGTCCGATCTTGAGGGTGGCGAACTCACGGGTGCTCAGAAACGGGATGTTGGCCTGTGGTGAGTTGTGGCCGTATTCGGCCAGAGTTTGTTCCACACGTTCCCTTCCGAGGAGGTCGATGAGGTGGTCGGTGGCCGTGTTGTCCGAGATCGAGATCATCAAGAGCGCGGCCTCCTGGACGCTCACCTCGGAGCCGACGGGTCGGTTCTGTAGGTCACCAGTTGGAATGCTCTTCAACTCTTCTCGGACCTCGAATGTGTCATCCCATGCCAGGTCTCCGTTCTCGATAGCCTCCCCGAGGGCAGCAAGCACGTAGAGCTTGAAGATCGACCCGAGCGGAGCGAGTTCGGCCGGAGCTGCGGACTGAATCGGCAAGCACTCGTCCACGCCGATCTCAGCAACCATTCCTCGGAAGTCTCCGATCTCGGCCGTCCGGTCAAACGCCTCTTCGATCGTGTCAGGCGGATCTTCGAGGGTGGGGGTTCTCGGTTGGAGGAGGAGGGTCTCAAACTGATCGTTGGCGTCGAGTTCGCCTATGACCACCAACTCCTCACCAGAAGCCGAAACAACGACGACTTGCCCGGCCGTTGCGTCGCCCGACCGTTCGACCACCGAATACGGCGCTGTGAGACCGAACTGGTTGGCGATCTCCACCATCTGCTCGTATGAGACGATGGCTCGGAACGACTCGCTGAATCTCGTCTCGTAGTCCTCAGTGGTCAGTTCCTCGCCGTTTAGGAGGTCAACGACCCAATTGAGCTCGTCTTGTACATCGGTGGCCTCATGTTCAGTCGTTGAGGATGTTGGAACCGTGGTGGTCGTGGGCGTCGGGAGTGTGGTGGTCGTGGACGTCGTCCCTGCTCCGCTGCATGCTCCAACTACGAGGCTGAGCGCTGTCAGGAACACTGCGATCGTTCGTCCGCGCGTCATGTTGACGAGAGTAACTGCCGCCATTCCGACGAAGTTCCCGCCTGGATTAGGCCCCGTCCGGATTTAGCCTGACCGCCGATGCGGTACAGAGTCCAGGTTGTCGGTTGGACCCTCATTTGGAGTGGGGTTTTCATCTTTGGCTATCTCGGTTGGCAGCTGTTTGTCACCGATTGGCTCAACGCTGGCGTGCAGGAGGAAGCTCAGCAGGAGTTGGTCGAGGAGCTCGAAGCCGTCGAACCGGACGTCGAGACAGTCGACCCAGCGGAGTTCCTCCCCCCGGACGTGGCACCGCCGCCGGAAACCCCTGATGCCGTTGAACTCTTCACAGAGGACACGCCACAGCCTGGATCTGCGTTCGCCTTTCTGTCGATCGACAAGCTCGGAATTGACGGTCTCGTCGTCTACGAAGGGGTGGACCGCGCCACGTTGAGGAGCGGTCCTGGTCACATGCCATCGACCCCGTTGCCCGGCCAGCCTGGCAACTCAGTTCTGTCTGGACATCGGACCACCTACGGTCGGCCGTTCTTCGACTTCGATCAGCTCGTGGCTGGCGACCGAATATCAGTTGAGTCGGCTGTAGGCACCCATGTCTATGAGGTCAGGGAGATCGAGGTCGTCCTGCCTACGGATATCTGGGTCACCGATCCACGCCCAGGCGGCTGGCTGACTCTCACGACCTGTCATCCGAAGTTCTCGGCACGCGAGCGGCTGGTCCTGTGGGCAGAGATGGTGTCGGGCCCCAACTTCGAGTTCGTTCAACTCCACAAGGCCAAGTTCTCGTAGTCAGGACGACTTCACGAGGTCGTCCAAAACAAACTGGTCGACGATGCCGTTCCACACCGTGGCCACATTCCCGTCTTCATCGATGATGTAGGTCACGGGCAGGCCAAAGTTCGGATACGCATCCTCAAACTCCTCGGTCCCGATTGCGAGCGGATACGAGGCACCGATCTCGTTCGCGAAGTCAATCGCGGTCTGAGCCGGTTCTTCAACAGCAACGCCGATCACGTCTATATCCGGATTCGCCTCGGCAAAAATCGAGATGTCTGGAATCTCCTCCCGGCAGGGTGGGCACCATGACGCCCAAAGGTTGACGACAACCTTCTGGCCTACTGACTCGGAGAGGGTGTAGGTGCCACCTTCGACGAGTTCAACGGTGAAGTTCGGGGCTGGCTCCCCCTGGGTCGCCACGGCACTGGACGACGAGTCGGATTGCAGGATCCAACCGATCAGCAGACCGACCGCGAGCACCGCGACGAAAATGCCGGTCAGTTTGAAGCTTGGCCGGGGCAGCGGCCCCGGCCCGCTATCACTCAGAAGCCATCTTTCTCAACACGTAGTGAAGGATCCCACCGTTGCGGAGATACTCCACCTCGATGGGTGTGTCCACTCGTGCCACTGTGTCGAATTCGACGACCGTCCCGTCCAGTTTGGTTGCGGTGACTTTGATCGTCTGCCGCGGACGCAGGTCGTCGTTGACCTCCACGTTGTAGGTCTCGGTTCCGTCCAACCCCAATGAGGCTGCGTCTTCACCGTCGACGAAGTTCAGGGGTAGGACTCCCATCATCACCAGGTTGGAACGATGGATCCGTTCGAATGACTTGGTGATCACGGCTTTGACTCCGAGGAGGAACGTCCCTTTCGCAGCCCAGTCGCGAGATGAGCCCATTCCGTAGTCGATGCCACCGAGGACGATGAGGGGAGCGCCCTCCTCCTTGTAGGAGAGAGCAGCCTCGTAGATCGATTTCACCTCGTTGTCTGTGAAATCAGTTGTCCAACCACCTTCGGTCCCAGGTGCCAGTTCGTTGCGAACACGGATGTTGGCAAACGTGCCGCGCGTCATGACCCGGTCGTTGCCTCGCCGTGAGCCGTAGCTGTTGAACATGGGCGGCTGCACACCGTTGTCGATCAGGTATTGCCCGGCGGGTGAGTCGACGGCAATGGAGCCGGCAGGGCTTATGTGGTCCGTAGTCACCGAGTCTCCCAACTTGGCGAGGGCGCGCGCACCAACGATCGGTTGGATAGGCGCGACATCAGGTGTCAGGTCGGTGAAGAACGGGGGCTCCTGCACATACGTGGATTCTTCGTTCCATGAATACAGGTCGGACTCTGGGGTAGCGATCGACCGCCACTCGTCCGAGCCGGTGAACACGTCGCTGTACTTCTCGATGAACTGCTGTTGGGTGACGCTCGTGGCGACGATCGAGGCGATCTCGTCCTGTGTCGGCCAGATGTCGGCGAGGAACACGTCGTTGCCATCGCGGTCCTGGCCGATCGGCTCGTTGACAGGATCCCAATCGACCGAACCGGCCAACGCGTACGCGACGACCAGGGGTGGAGACGCCAGGTAGTTGGCCTTTACGTCCGGGCTGATGCGCCCTTCGAAGTTCCGATTGCCTGAAAGGACTGAGGCCGCAACCAAGTCGTGCGAGTTGATTGATGCCGATATCGGGTCCGGCAGTGGGCCGGAGTTGCCAATGCAGGTGGTGCATCCGTAGCCGACCACGCCGAAACCCAGAGCTTCGAGGTCTTCGAGCAATCCTGAGACGGTCAGGTACTCAGTGACGACCTTGGATCCGGGTGCCAGAGAGCTCTTGACCCATGGCTGACGTTGTAGGCCGAGTTCGCGTGCCTTTCGTGCCACCAAACCCGCCCCGACCATGACGTCGGGGTTCGAGGTGTTGGTGCAAGAGGTGATCGCGGCGATGACAACAGCACCGTCGACGAGGTCGAAGTCCGCTCCCTCGTAGCTGGTCTGAGCGGGGCCGCTTCCGCCTCCACCGAACGTGTTTGCCAGGTCTGTTTGCCACTGGTCTTGCATAGCCGACAAGGCAATGCGGTCTTGAGGACGCTTCGGCCCGGCAAGTGACGGTTCAACCGTTGACATGTCGAGCTCGAGAGTTGCCGAGTAGGTGATGTCGTGACTCTCGTCACGCCATAGACCCTGCTCCTTGTAGTAGGCCTCAACTGTGTCGATGAGCTTGTCGTCGCGTCCGGTCAGTCGCAGGTACTTCAGTGTCTGGTCGTCAACCGGGAAGAATCCGACGGTCGCCCCGTACTCCGGGGCCATGTTGGCGATCGTCGCTCGGTTGGCAAGAGGCATGTCGTCGAGGCCTGGTCCGTAGAACTCGACGAACTTGCCGACAACACCGTGCTGCCTCAGCATCTCAGTGACCCGGAGAACCAGGTCGGTGGCGGTTGCGCCCTCAGGCAGTTTGTTCGTCAACCTGAAGCCGACGACCTCCGGAAGGAGCATGTAGATCGGCTGGCCGACCATGGCAGCCTCGGCCTCGATGCCTCCGACGCCCCATCCGACGACACCGAGGCCGTTGATCATCGTCGTGTGCGAGTCGGTCCCAACGAGGCTGTCCGGGTAGAGGTGCTCGCCATCGTCCCAGACCACCTTGGCCAGATACTCGAGGTTGACCTGGTGGACAATGCCTGTCGCCGGCGGGACGACGCTGAAATTGGCGAAGGCCGACTGTCCCCACTTGAGGAACTCGTATCGCTCCTGGTTGCGCTCGAACTCCTTCGCTGAGTTGATCAACAGCGCATCCGGCCGAGCGAAAGCGTCGACCTGAACCGAATGGTCGATCACGAGGTCGGCAGGGATCAGTGGATTGACCTTCTGTGCCGAGCCTTCATCGCCGGTCATACGGACGATTGCGGCTCGCATTGCTGCGAGGTCGACGACTGCAGGTACTCCGGTGAAGTCCTGGAGCACTACGCGTCCTGGAATGAAGGGAATTTCAACTTCGCCCACGTCTTTGGCGTTGTAGGCGGCGATTTCTCGCACATCTTTCTCGGTAACGGCGACACCGTCGAGGTTACGCAAGGCGGATTCGAGCAGGACTTTGATCGAATATGGGAGATTTCCGACGCCTTCGAGAGCGCCGATTCGGGCAATTTCGCGTGAACCCAGCGCTGTTTCGAGCGTGGTGCGTGCCCCGAATGGGTCGTTGGACATGTTCAGCCTTTCGGGTTATTTCAAAGCTTCTTTGAGCCTAACTAGCCCTGGAAGCTCGCCCATTCCCCCAAACCGCGCAAGACCGCCCAACCTTCTCGTTACTGCGAACCCTGGGTTCGTACCCCCGCCCAGCGAAGTCAGGAACCCAGGGTTCACTGACTAGTGGTCAGTTGCTGATCGTGACAGGTACTTGGGTGACGCAGTCGTCGTCGAGCTGCTGATGGGGAATGACGACCGGGTCGCAGTTGAAACTCAGTGCTCCGAACAAACCTCTCACGATCCCGCGGTCCAGAGAGCAGATCACTTCAGGGTGGCTAGTTGCAGTCTCCCCGAACGGACAATGCGACGTCAGCAGCCGTTGGCCCTCGACATCGGGGTCAACCAAGAAACCCAAGCCGGTCATCGCGCTTGCGACCGCCTGGACCGCTTCGTCGTAGCCGGGATCGGTGGGGGTGCCGATCTCGGCAGCGAGACGTTCTCCATAAGTGCGGCCGACCTTCTCCGCCACCTCGGCCACATCGGGGGGCGAGACTTCCTCGAGAACCTGGAACAGCATCTCGGTGAGCATCTCGAAACGACGAGGGGCGAAGTGGAGGTCCACTTCCATGCTCGTAGCCTCGTAGGCCTTGGCGGGACGTCCGGCACTGGATCCGCTGACCCGCGTCTGAGTCTCTTGGAGAAATCCGCCTTCCGTGAGCAAGTCCAGATGGTGCCGGGCCACGTTTGGGTGGATCTCAAAGAGTTGGGCAGCCTTTGAGGTGGTCATCGGTTCCCCGGACTCTCGAATTGCAATGTAGATAGCGCGCCGCGTCGGGTCTCCCAACGCTGTCGTCAGGTCTGAGATGCGGCGATCGAGAGTCTTGTTGTCCATGTGGGGTTGTCCCTTTCCAAAACTATAGTTTTTGAAGGCTCCTACACCTTCCAGGAATTTCTCAAATGCCCGACCAAGACCAACTGTTCGACGCTGTCGCGTCCATCGAATCTCCACTCTTCGTCGGCCGCACCCTGGGTGAGCTCGGACTGGTCAAGGAGGTCTCGAAGAAGCTCACCGGCAAAGTCAAAGTCGAACTTCTCCTTCCCACCGGCGGCCCGCCAGACGGTTTGGACGAGCGTCTTCGCGAGGCCCTCGATGGTCACACCAACAGCGTCGACGTCGATGTCGAGGTCATGGACGACGAGGCGGTCACCACTTGGATGACAGATCTCAAGGAGAAGTCCGGTCCACCGATTGGTGAACCTGGATCCGCAACTAGAACGATTGCTGTCTCCTCCGGAAAGGGCGGGGTCGGCAAGTCTTCAATCTCTTCCAACCTTGCGGTTGCACTCTCCAAGAAGGGCAACAAGGTCGGAATCGTGGATGGAGACATCTGGGGTTTCTCTATCCCGGCGATGATGGGCATCGTGAATCCGCCCGTGATGGTGGGCGAGATGATCGTCCCCCCTGTCTCTCATGGCGTGAAGGTGATGTCAATGGACTACTTCGTCGGTGAGGACAAGGCAGTCATCTGGCGAGGGCCAATGTTGCACAAGGCGATCGAGCAGTTCCTAAAGGACGTGTTCTGGGACAACCTCGACTTCCTCATCGTCGACATGCCACCGGGCACCGGTGACATCGCGATTTCGATGACTCAGTTCCTTCCTCGCGCTCAGGTCGTGGTGGCTACCACCCCACAGCCCACGGCACAGCGGGTGGCGAGACGGGCAGCGTTGATGGCAGCAGAAGTTGATCAACAGGTGATCGGCGTGGTGGAGAACATGTCTTGGTTCACTGGCGACGATGGCAAGCGCTATGAGCTGTTCGGCTCGGGTGGCGGCCAGGCCCTCGCAGACGAGCTCGAAGTCGACCTCATGGCCAAGGTTCCGTTGCTTCCGGAAATGGGTCGCGGCGCAGACTCCGGTGTTCCGGTTTCGCTGGCCGCACCTGAGTCGGAGGCTGCCCGTGCCTTTGACCAGCTGGCTGACGCTGTGATCGAGAAGCGGCCGCGTATTCGAAGTAACCCTGCACTCGTCATCAAATGAAACTGGCGAAGGTGTGGAAGACCACGGCGACGTGGTTGTTTGGCTTGAGTGTCACTGTCTTGTTTCTGGCCCTATGGGGCCGCGCAATTGTGGTGGACACAGATGAGCTTGCTGAGTCGGTTGCGCCGCTGGCTGAGTCGACTCAAACGTTCGACCTGATTGCCGACTGGGCCACCGCTGAGTTTCTTGCAGCTGGAGTGGACATTGACCTCGTCGAGCCGACAGTTACGTATCTGGTTGAGTCCACGGCCGTGGGTGGAAGTCTCGAACGATTCGTCAACGAAGTCGTCGAAGCTGCCGCCTCGTCGCACCCGGGTGGCTCCTCAATCGACATGCAAGGTCTGTTGACACCCCTGATCCCGGACGTCGCATCAGGGCTATCGCAGGTCGGAGTTCCGGTTTCGATCTCTGAGGTGACTGAGATTGTCAACGATCTCGACCCTCTGGTCATCCGCGAGCCGGGGACGAGCGCCATCGTCGGCGCCTCCTCACCTGCTGCTTCGCGATTGGGGATTGCGGTGTTGATTGCCTCGCTCAGTATCGGTGTGCTCGGCTACTCGATCGTGGCTGTGTCGGAAGACAAATACGGTGCGTTCCGGGAGCTGTTGACGAAGGTGGCCGTCACTGGTTTGACCTTCGCGGTGTTGCTCCGGGTCGGCTCCTGGGTGCTCGACCCAACTGGCGGAAGAGCGCCGATCGCAGACACCTTGTCGAATCTCGCCGATTCCAAATGGTCTGTGCCGTTCCAGGTCGCTTTGGTGGCCGGTGGGCTGGCGTTGGTGATCTATTTGGCGCGGCGTCGGTTCAAACCGGGGGAAGTGTCCCCAGCGCCCAACGTGTCACCCAGACCGCAAGAAGAGCAACCCCTGTCACTATGAGGACTGCGTTGAGCGTTCGCTGACGCATTGGTGCCACCTTGCCGGTGCGTCGGAGCACGAACCAGATCCATCCACCTACCAACTGGACTGAAATCAAGGGGACGAGAGGGTGATAGGTGAAGGCGGTAGCGAAGTCACCTCGAATCAGCCATGAGATCGCCCGAGTCATCCCGCAGCCTGGGCATGCGTTGCCTGTGCAGAGAGCAATTGGGCAGACCGTCGGCCCGTCGTCAGAAGGAGCGACCGCCAGCATTCCGGCCACAGCGATGAACGGCGCCGCGTAGATCAGTCGGTCGCGCCAGATGGCAGGCATGGCTTCAGAGTATCCGTTTTGGCTCACCCGATGTTCAATCTGTCGAGGAACCGATACACGGTCGAGACGGGCGTCAAGAACCAGTCGCTGCGCCCTGAGTAGTAAGACCGTGCAGGGTGGTGGATCTGGCTGAACGCGCTCGGCGGGTCCTCTCCCAACAGCATCCCCGCAAGTTCGAACCCGAGTTGGCACGACAAAGCCACCCCATGGCCCGCATAACCGAGCGCGTACCAGGCACCGTCGATGCGGCCGATGTGGGGTGTCAGGTCGAACGGCACGCCCAGGTTTCCTCCCCAGACGTGGGTGATTGCCGCTGACTCCAGCTCGGGCCAGTAGCCGAGGAGGGCGTCGCGCAGGTCTTCGGCTGATTCGTTTAGGTCGAGACCGGTGTGCAGGCTCTTGCGACCACCGATGAGGATTCGATCGTCGTGCGTGCGTCGCATGTAGTTGAGCAGGCGCTTGTGTCTCCACGCGACCACCCCTCCAGGGAATATGGCTTCGGCGGCCTCCCTTCCCAGCGGCTCGGTGACGATGATGTACGACCCGATCGAGAGAAGGAGCCGATTCAACTCCTTGCTGAGTTCCCTCGTCGTGTGTCCGTTGGTGGCGAGGATCACTTCGCCCGCTTCGATAGCCCCTTGCTGGGTGGTCACTCGCATTCCGCTGGAGCTCCGCTCCAAGCCGATCGCACGACATCCGTCGACGAGACGGACGCCCTCGCGATGGACTTCCCTCGTCAGACCGAACGCAAGGCGCGCTGGGTGAACCCCAAAACCGTCGGGATCAAAAAGTGCGACGTTGAAGGCTTCGCCACCGACCAGCGTGTGGATGTCTCGCGCGTCGACAACCTCCCAGTTGGTGTTGAACTTCGACCGGAACCAGGCAGCGTGTCGGTCGAATCTCTTGAGGTCCTTGGAACCTCGGCCCAATGCCGCCATCCCACCGGTATGGGTGACCGCGTTGATCCCAGGCCGTTCTGCGTAGTCCCGGACGAGCTCAACGGCTCGCTCTGTCGCTCTCCACATCTCATGTCCGATCTGAGGGCCGTAGGCGGCGTAGACACTGTCGATGCCTGCTTTCACATCGCGCGATACGAACCCTCCGTTGACACTGGAGGCGCCCCCAGCGATGTCTCCGGCGTCGATCACAGTTACGTCCTTGCCCGCAGCCGCCAGCCGGAGCGCCGCTGAGAGCCCGGTGTATCCGGACCCGACCACGAGGTAGTCGGTCTGGTCGGGGAGTTCTCCGGTCAGTCCGTCGGGTCGCGGATGATCGTCGACCCAGAACGGGGCTTGTTTCACAGAGTCTCGAGCCCTGCCCTGAATAGAGAACCCATCTCTTCGACTTGATCTGGGGTCATGGTCAAGGGCGGGCTCACCTGAAGGCCGCCACCGCCGACTGCCCTCGTCAGGACGCCCGCTTCACGACAGGCCGTGGCGGCGCGTGGCGCAAGCGTGTCATCAGCTGTGTCGAGTTGAATTGCGGCCAGCGCACCCACTCCTCGGCGGACGTTGGTGACAACATCCAGCTCTTCGAGCGGTGCCAACGCGTCATAGATCTCACCCTCGAGTTTTGCGGCACGGGCGAGAAGTCCTTCCCGTTCGATGATATCCATCACCACCAGTCCGGCTACGCAAGCCGTCGTATGGCCCGAATAGGTGTAGCCGTGGCGGAAGATAAGCCCCGGCGTGTTGAAGAAAGGCTCCGCGATGTGCGACGCCGCCACCACGCCGCCGAGAGGTGCGTATCCGCACGTGACTCCCTTGGCAAAGGTGATGAGGTCGGGTTGTAGCCCGTACTTGCTGGCAGCAAACCAGCCACCGACCCTGCCGAAGCCGGTGATGACTTCGTCGGAGATGTACAGGCCGCCAGCATCGTGCACCAGCTGTTGGACATCCGTCAGGTAAGAGGGTTCGACCGGTCTGATCCCACCGGCTCCAATGACCGCCTCTACGAAGATTCCGGCGACTCGGTCGGCTCCTGCATGGTCGATCGCTTTCTCCACCGCTTCAGAGTCGTCGTAGGGGACAGTGATCACATCAGGTACCAGATCGCCGCCGTATCCGGCCAGGTTCGGCTCCATGCCACCAAGTGTCGTGCCGTAGGTGTGCATTCCGTGATAGCCCCACTCCCGAGAGATGAACACGGTCCGCTCCGGCTGGCCGATGGCATTGAAGTATCTACGCGCGAGCTTGGCAGCGGTGTCGATTGCGTCTGACCCCCCTGATCCGAAGAAGACCTTCGACTCCGGGTCGGGGGAGACGGCGGCGATGTTGGCTGCCAGCTCCATTGGCGCACGGGTGCCGTAGTCGATGAATGAGTGGAAGGCAGGCAGCTTGCGAGCTTGAGCGTCCATCGCGTCGACGATCTCGTCACGGCCGTAGCCAATGTTCATGTACCACAGAGATGCCGCCGCATCTAGATAGCGGTTGTTGTCTTCGTCGTATACGTAAATGCCTTCGCCGCGATCGATGATGAAAGGCGCATGCCGCACCTTGGACATCTCGGCGAAGGGATGCCAGAAAGATCCCATGGCCACGAGGCTAGTTCTGGAATCGTTTGTCGGCCTAAGTTGAGCCGGTGTCTGAAGTCCTTCTCGTAGAGCCCTATTTCAGTGGCTCCCACCGGGCCTGGGCTGAGGGGTATGCATCGTCGAGCACCCACCATGTGAATTTGCATACGTTGGCGGGCCGATTCTGGAAGTGGCGAATGTTTGGAGGCTCTCTCACTCTCGCTCGAAAGCTCACTGCCTCCGACCTGAGGCCGGATGTGGTGATTGCCAGTGACATGCTCGACCTCCCGTCGTATCTGGGTCATGCAGGGAGACGTCTTGCGGATGCAAAGACCGTGCTCTACATGCACGAAAACCAGCTCACCTATCCGCTGTCGCCGACTGCACGAGACGACCTTGCCTATGCCTATATGAACTGGTCGTCGATGGTTCGCGCTGACGAGGTCTGGTTCAACACCGCATTCCATCGCGATGCCGTTTTCGAAGCGTTGCCCAAGTTCTTGAATCACTTCCCGGACCACCGGCATACGAGCCTCGTCGACGGAGTGTGGTTGAAGTCGACCGTGGTTCCCGTTGGAGTAGATCTCACATTTGTCAAAGGCGGTCCGAAGCCCGAACCCCCGCTAGTGATCTGGAATCAGAGGTGGGAGCACGACAAGAATCCCGCACGTATGTGGAGTGCGCTGGCCCGACTCGCCGATACGGAGTTGGACTTCCGGGTGGCTATCTGCGGCGAGAACTTCGCCAATACTCCCGAGGGTTTCGAGGAGGGTCGCGCAGCCCTAGGGGAACGGGTCGTTCACTATGGATTCGCGGAGAGGGACCAATACGAGGCCCTGCTCAATGAAGCGAGCGTGGTGCTCAGCACCGCCGACCATGAGTTCTTCGGCATAGCTGTGGTGGAGGCGATGGCTGCCGGCGCCGTGCCAGTGCTTCCTGACGACCTGTCTTATCCGGGTTTGTTGCCGGAACCAGTCCATCGCGAGGTGCTGTACAAGAGCGACAGCGAACTCGATGCTCTCCTGGTCAAGGCCGTCTCGGATGGTGGTCGTCGAGCGCGACTTTCGAGAGTGACCTCAGAAGACGTCGGTCGTTTCGACTGGTCGAAGGTTGCGCCGATCTACGACGACCGAGTCAACGATCTGGCCTGAGTCCGACGACGAAGGAGTCGACTTCAGCCGGTGTGCGCAGCCGGTAGACCTCAGCGTGGCTCCATGAGCCATCGGCGATCATCTTCTCGTACTTCTCCCGATTGTGGTCGTAGGTCTGCCACGCCCAGAGCATGAGGTTTTTGTAGGGGTCGGTGCTGTACAGGTTCGACCACGGCTCGACCACCGTGCCCCACAGTTTCTCCCTGGTGACGACCCTTTTCAGGGTTCGAGCTACGACGCGCCGCATGATCGTCCGTTTCGGGAGATCGAGCCAGATGAAGGTGTCTGCCCTGGGCCAGAGATGCTCTCGACTCCCGTGGCTGGTGTAGTTCCCGTCCGCCACCCAGGTGGATTGCGCTGCGAATTCTCGAAGGATCTCCCCGAACTCGTCGTCTGGGGTCGAATCCCAGCCTTCTCGATGGAACTCGGAATCCATCTCCAGGTGTGGGATCTCCAGGACCTCGCCGAGAGCGCGTCCCAGCGTGGTCTTGCCCGACCCGCTGGTACCCACGACGACGATCCGCTCCATACGATGGCATCGTGGCAGGACTTACAACTGTCCGAGTTACCGACGCGACGGTGGAGCTGGGAGGACTCGAGGCGGCGGCGCGGACTGAAGGGTTCGGGATGATGTCCGAGCTCCTCGAGAGCTGGGAGTCGGGAGCGAATCGATTCGATCGAACTGGTGAGATCCTGCTTGTCGTCTCTGATGGGCACCAGGCGATCGCCGTTGGCGGCCTCAACATCGATCCCTACATCGATGAGCCTGGTGTCGGACGCATCCGTCACGTGTATGTCGCCTCCGATTTCCGGGGTCTTGGGGTCGGGGCCGACCTGGTGACAGTGCTGCTCGACCATGCGCGAGAGAGCTTTGATCGGGTTCGGGTGCGTACGGTGACCGACGATGGGTCGCGGTTCTACGAGGCACTCGGCTTTGAGCGGACCGAAGAGGAATATGCGACTCACACGGTGACGCTCGACGGCTGATCGGAAGAGAGAGCGGCGCGCCAACTACATTTGGGTCCATGTTTGGCGGAGATCTGCGAGTTCTCGAGGTGTATGGAGATGCGGCCGACCTTGGAGTAGCGCACGGCGAGACCTGCGCCGCCCTCATCCGCAAGTACGTCGACGATCGCATTGAACTGAGCTCCCAGGAGACCTGGGCGGGCGGCGAGACCAATCGGGACCTCATTCTCAGCTGCGCCGCGGAGACACTGCCTCACCATGAAGCCTTCTCGGAGAGTCTCTACGAAGAGATGGCATCCATGGCGATGAGCGCAGGCATCTCTCTTGAAGAAGCAGTAGCCGTCGGTGGGTTCACCGATCTCGTCGATGTGGTCAGGACGCGGGTAGGTAGCGGGCCAGAGGAGCACAACTGCACCGGGATCATCAATCCTGAGAAGGGGTATTTCGCCCAAACCTGGGACATGCACGCCTCGGCCGGCGAGTTCGTGATCATTCTGAAGATCGACCCGCTTGTCGGTCCTGATGCGTACGTGCAGACCACCACGGGCTGTCTCGGTCAGATGGGAATGAACGAAGCCGGGATCGGGGTGGGCATCAACAATCTCACGGCCTGGGGAAAGCCAGGTGTCACCTGGCCCTTCGTGGTGCGGAAGGCCCTCGAGCAGACCGATCTAGACGATGCTGTCAAGGTGATCCTCGACGCCGACCTGGCCGGTGGTCACAACTACTTCGTGATGGGACCCGACGGGCAAGGAGCGATGATCGAAGCCATGCCCGAAAACAAGAAGGTCACGAGGACCAATGGTCGTCCGTTGGTTCACGCCAACAGCTGTCTCGTGCCAGAGACGGCGGCCGAAGAGGGTCCTCGCGACCCGATCTGGGTGACCAACTCCGCAGACCGACTGCAGATCGGCATCGAAACTGCGGATGATCTCGAAGCCTTCTTCGCCGATCCGCAGATATCACGACGTGTGGACGACATGACCGAGGTCGGTACTTGCGGTGCGATCATCGTGGAACCTGCAAAGAGGACCATGAGGGCAGTGTGGGGCGTCCCGGGTGACCACCCCTGGGAGACGTTCCAGCTCTGAGGAGTACGCACCATGATTGAAACACTTGGCGCCATCGCTGGCACCGGGTGGGCGTCAGGAATCAACCTCTACCTGGTGACGCTCATGCTCGGCGCGGCCGGTCGGACCGGTTGGGCCGACGTCCCGGAAGTGCTGCAACGAACTGATGTGATGGTTGTCGCTGGGATCCTGTTCGTTGTCGAGTTCTTCGCAGACAAGGTTCCGTTTCTCGACAGCTTCTGGGACACGATCCACACCTTTGTCCGACCGATCGGAGCTGCAGCTCTCGGCGCAGTCATCGCTGGCGAGTCAGAAAGCATCAGCGCTGCCGTGGGCGCCATCACCTCGGGCCTGCTGGCTCTCGATGCTCATGCGGCGAAGGCGAGCACTCGAGTTGCGGTGAACACCTCGCCGGAGCCCGTGTCCAACGTGGCTGTGTCTTTGGGAGAGGATCTGGGTGTCGCCACGCTCGTCTTATTGGCAATCGAGTACCCGATTCTTGCGATCATCGTCGTGATCGTTCTCGTGATTGCAGCCACCGCTCTGACGATCTGGCTGTTCAGGGCGGTGAGGCGCGGCTATCGAAGGGTCAGGGACCGGTGGCGGTCTTTCGCTCCGCCATCCCGTTCATGACCTCGAGGACAATCCGGTTTGCCAGATAGGCGGTTTGTGCTGCGATTCCGTCGTAGGGAGGGCTGACTTCGACGACATCAGCCCCGAGGACGTTCAACTCGCGCGACAGGTGTCGGACCGAGTCGAGGATTTCCCTGGCGTTCAGACCTCCGGGCTCTGGGGTACCGGTCCCGGGTGCAAGTCCAGGGTCGACCACGTCCACGTCTACGGAGATGAACACGCCCTTGGCACCACCATCCATCGCATAGTTCACCGCCTCGTCGACTACATCCGGTAGCCCCCGCTTCACGATGTCCTGCATCAGAAAGGATCGCATCTTGTTTTCCTTCATCCACTCCATCACCTGAGGTTCCGGCCAATACCCGCGTAGACCGATTTGGACGAAACGATGACCGGGAATCGCTCCGGATTCGATGAGGCGTCGCATCGGTGTGCCGTGCCCGGCTAGTGACCCGTTCTGCACGAACCCGGTGTCAGCGTGGGCGTCGAAGTGGATGAGGGCAACCTCGCCAAACCCGTGGACCCGCGCTACCCCGAGGGCGTTCGGCCACGTGATCGAGTGGTCACCACCCAAGATGATCGGCACCTTCCCGGCCGCACAGATACTGGTGACTACGTCGGCGATTCGCTCGATTGAGCCTTCGAGCTGGCCGGGGAGGACGTATACGTCACCGACGTCGACCACTCCGAGCACCTCAAACGGATCAAGACCTGTCGGGAGATGGGGTCGGTAGCCGTCCATGGCTCCGTAGTCAGCCTTGCGGATGGCTGATGGTCCGAATCGCGCCCCGGGCCGGTAGGAGGTACCCCAATCGAACGGCGCACCGACGATTACGACCTCGCCGTCCCCTAGGTCGTCGATTGGAACCGCTGGGCACCCGAGGAACGAGTTACGTGAAGCAAACGAGATGTACTCGGCAGAAGCGAATGGGATCTCGGATTTTCTTTCGTCGTAAGGGACATACATCTGCCGGTTACGCTAACTGGACTTTGAACAGTCGGAAGTCATGACGCCGGAGCGCGTCAAACGCACATACCTCACGCTGCTGCTCCTCCAAACGCTCGCCGCCTCGTTGATCTGGGGTGTCAACACGTTGTTCCTTCTCGATGCGGGGCTATCGATAACCGAGGCGTTCGTGGCAAACGCCGCGTTCACGGCCGGCATGGTCCTCTTTGAGGTCCCAACAGGCGTCGTGGCGGACACCATCGGCCGACGGGCATCGTTCATCCTTGGCGCTACGACGTTGCTCATCACGACCGCTGCCTATCTGGGTCTCTGGGCTTGGGAGGCCGGGATCGTCTGGTGGATTGTCGTGTCGGCCCTCATCGGTCTTGGTTTCACATTCTTCTCAGGTGCCACGGAGGCCTGGCTCGTTGACGCACTCGACGCGACAGGTTTCGACGGGCCGATTGAAACGGTCTTCGGGAGAGGTCAGACAGTCACTGGTGCCGCCACGCTCATCGGAACCATTGCCGGAGGCTTTCTCGCTCAGATCAGCCTTGGTGTTCCATACGTGATGCGGTCGGTGCTTCTGGTTGCGGTGATCATTGCCGCATTCGTCGCGATGCACGACATTGGCTACACCCCGGTGACAGGTAGTTCTGTCCGTGACGAGGTCCAAAAAATCGTCAAAGCATCTGTCAAACACGGCCTCGGCAATCCACCGGTCCGGATGTTCATGCTTGCCGCACCTTTCTCGGCGGGTGTGGGGATTTGGGTTTTCTACGCCTTTCAGCCCTACCTCCTGGAGCTCTTCGGCGATCCCGAGGCCTTCTATCTCTCAGGTATCGCCGCAGCGGTCTTCGCTGTGGCGCAAATGGTTGGCGGCGCCTCGGTTGGTTGGGCGCGTAAACGCTTCAAGACGCGGACTGGAGTGATCATGGCCCAGGTCGTCTTTTCGTCGGTCGCCCTCGTGGGTGTTGGTGCAGCGACCCTTTTCGAGATTCCGATCGGATTCTGGTTTGCGACAGCGTTGTTGACTGTCACGGCACTCGGATGGGCTCTGTCCGGCCCAATGCAGCAGGCCTACGTCAACGCCCTCATCCCATCACAACAGCGAGCCACGGTGCTGTCGTTTTCATCCTTGATGGGCAGCGCTGGGGGTGTCGTCGCACAGCCAGTGCTCGGAAGAGTGGCCGACGTCTACTCCCTCGGGCTGGCATACGCGATCTCCGGTTGTCTCTATGTGCTTCAGCTTCCGTTCATATGGGCTGCCCGTCGGATGGACTCACCAGCGGACCTGGTACAAACCACCGTTGACAACGAACCAGAGGCTGATCTGGCATGATGGCGAAACATGTCTGAAGCTATTGACGAAGGCGGCGTCACACCTGCCGCTCGGATGGGTAAGGCCATCAGTCGTGGGGTGATCATCGGGATCCCTGCGTGCCTCGTCGTTCTCACGCTGGGGGTTTGGCTGATAACTGATCTCGACGTCTTCGATTCCTTTGCGGCCGCGGCGCTGCCGGGAGTCCTGCTTGGCGGTTTTGCTGGTGGCTTTGCCGGCACTGCCATGACGATGGACTGACCTGTGATCGAGGTTGCCGTCTCAGGGGCTGGCGGAAAGTTGGCAGGCCCCATCATCGATGCCGTCTCGGCAGCCGACGACCTCCAAATCACGTCGCTGTACAACCCCAACCGGGCTGGCCAGGAAATGGGCGGGGTGACGATTGTCGCTGATCCGCTGCGAGCCCATGCCGACGTGATGGTCGAGACCGCCCATCCGGATGTCGTGTTCGACAATCTCACTGTTTGGGCCGAACTGGGGATGGCCACCGTGGTTGGGACCTCCGGCTTCACACCTGAGCGCCTCGACGAGTTGCGGAGACTATGGATCAGCGAGGCCCCCTGCCTTGTGGTCCCGAACTTCTCGATAGGCGCGGTCTTGATGATGAAGTTCGCCGCCGAGGCAGCGGAGCATTTCGAGGCGGTGGAAGTCATCGAGCGTCATCACTCCACTAAGCCCGACGCACCGAGCGGGACAGCTCTTGCTACAGCCATGGGAATCAACGCGGGTGGTGGGTCATCAGCGGGCGGCTCGGAGGAGCTGGTGCCAGGCGCGAGAGGGGCTGACGTCGAGGGTGTTCGGGTGCATGCCCTTCGGCTACCCGGTCTCATCTCACAGCAAGAGGTTGCTTTGTCCAACACCGGAGAGGTCCTCTCCATCGAGCATCTATCGACCAGCTATGAGTCCTTTGCGTCCGGGGCCGTTCTGGCAGTGCGCAACATTCAATCGCTTGAGGCAGGCGTTCATCTCGGCCTCGAACACGTCCTGTCGTAAGGTCTTCGGATGGCCAAGATCCATGGCGGCCAGATCGTCGCCAGAGCTCTCAAGAACGAAGGTGTCGACACGCTCTTCACCCTCACCGGCGGACACATCGTTCCCATCCTCGATGGGTGTGTCACCGAAGGGATCCGGGTCGTTGACGTCCGCCACGAACAAACGGCTGCACATGCGGCGGAGGCCTACACAAGGCTGACCGGGAGGCTCGGTGTCGCCGCCGTCACCGCTGGTCCAGGAGTCACCGACACGATCACCGGGGTCGCCACAGCTTTCTACGGAAGTACTCCGATGCTGGTCATCGGTGGCCGACACCTCGTGCGCCAGGAGCTGAAGGGTGGGCTCCAGGAGATGGATCACACCCGGCTCTTCCATTCCATCACCAACTGGGCTGCAACAGCTTGGCAAGTGGATCGGCTTGGCGACTACGTCGCAACCGCGGCAAGGAATGCCTTCAAAGGGAGAGGTGGGCCGGTATTCCTGGACATACCAATGGACGTGCAGTTCGACATGGTCGAGGAGTCGGCAGTCAAGATGCCGGAGTCGTACCGCCAGTCAGCAGGTTTCGGGGTTGACGAGTCGACTCTGGGCGAGATCGTCGAGAAGATCAGCTCAGCCGAGCAGGTGATGATCTTCGCCGGGGCGGGGGCTAGACCGGGTGAAAAGAACCGTCTGGCAGAGTTGGCCGA
>JANQRA010000008.1 GCA_028284765.1 Acidimicrobiia bacterium | reverse complement strand
CGACCTATTTGACCAGTCGGGCTCGTGGCTCGCTTCCTCATGGGCATCCACTTCTCGGCAACCACGTCCGGTCCCGGGCGATGGCAGAGGCTGAAGTTGTCCTGGCCCTTGGTGTCGACTGGGACTTCCGGACTTCGTATGGGGAGAAAATCGGCGCCGATGCTCTTGTGATTCAGATCGACGCCGAGCCGGCCAAGGTCGGCTGGAACCGACCAGCACATCTGGGAGTTGTGGCCGATCCAATGACTGTGGTCAGCCAACTGGTCGAAGACGATCGGTTGGGCCGATCTGACATGTCTGTTTGGGCGAAATCGATCATGGAAGCCGAAGCAGAGAAGACCGAAGCCGCGCAGGCGGCGGCCGCCGACGACTCATCACCTGTCATGCCCCAGCGGTTTGCACGAGATGTGAGCGAGTTCTTCGGTCCCGATTCGATCATCTCGGTCGATGGGGGAGACATCGTGTCGACGACGGCACGTTGGCTGCAGACGTCCCACCCCGGCCATGTGCTCGACCCTGGTCCGTTCGGCACGTTGGGAACTGGTGCCCCTTACGCGATCGCCGCCCAGGTGGCGTTTCCCGACAAGCTGGTCGGGGTCGTGTTCGGAGACGGTGGCTTCGGGTTCAACGGGATGGAGTACGACACCATGGTCCGGCTCGGGCTCCCGATCATTGGTGTCGTTGGCAACGACGGTGTGTGGTCGAACATCAAGACCTTCCATCGCATGGCCTATCCGGATCGCTTGGTGGCCACGGACCTCGGCGTTCGGCCTTATCACGAGATGGTGGAAGGCCTCGGAGGCTATGGCGAGTTCGTTGAGGATCCAGCCGAGATCATCCCGGCCCTGGAGCGTGCCAGGGACTCTGGTCTGCCGTCCCTGATCAACGTGCACATCGCCGAGACGATGCGCATGTCCTCCAACTACTCCCAGTAACCCGAACCCCGGGTTGATATCGCCGTATCCGGCGGATATTGGATCAAGTTGCGCAAGCCCTGATACCCGCCCTTGGAACTCGGGGCGATATCAGCCATATGTGGCGATATGAACCCCGGGTTGCCCGCCTTAGAGGAGGGCGATGGTGAGGCCGCCGACCACGAAGCAGTAGAGGGCGAAGGGGAACAGACCTACCCGGCGGAGGGCAGCCAAGAGAAGGGCGATTGCCGCGTATCCCGATACACCTGCGACGACCAGTCCGACCAGGAGCTCGCCGATAGCAGCGCCTTCGTCAACCAGGTCGGGAAGTGAAAGCAAGCCTGCGCCGGCGATGGCCGGGATGCCCAACAGGAACGCAAACCGGGCCGCTTCGCTGGGGTCGAAGCGTCTCATGTTTCCAGCGGCGATGGTCATCCCCGAGCGCGAGATGCCCGGAATGAGGGCAAAGGCCTGCGCTATGCCCACCACCACGGCGTCCGGAACGCGGCCATCCAGGAGATTGCGGACACCACGAGCGGCGATCTGGCCAATCACGAGCACGATTCCTGTGACGAGAAGCATGAGTCCAACGAGGCGAACGTCATCCTGAATTGCCTCGACCGAATCGCGCACGAAGAAGCCGATTACCGCTGGGACCGTGCCGATAGCGATGAGAAGGATCAAGCGTCGTCCATCAGGGTCCGACCTCGCCCGGAACATCAAAGCAAGGTCCTCCCTGAAGTAGATGAGGACGGCGACAAGGGTGCCAAGGTGGAGGGCGGCCGACATCGCCAAGGAGGGCTGTGAGATGTCCATCCCCCACTCCGCGAGGAATGCGGGAACGATGACGAGGTGACCCGATGAAGAAATCGGCAGAAACTCGGTGAGTCCTTGGACCAGACCCCAAATGATTGCGGCGAGCACTCCGGCACGGTAGCCATCAACCAGTGGACAGGAGGACAGCGATGCGACCGCTCGCAGATGCAATCGCTGCTTCCGTCGACCCTTCCGGTGGAAGGGCAACACCACCTTCCACGGAACTGAACGGGTCGTCTGAACCGGGATTCGCGACTATGCCTTCCACTTCAGTCCCGGAGTCCAACATCACCAACCGCACCGGATCCCCGATTTGCGCACCTTCCGGCAGGGCGACGGGCACAACCCACCAACCATTGGGAACCACCCCGAAGTTGGTATCGACATGCGTGGTCAGAATTGGTTCCCCGGCGAAGACTGTCCTGTTGATCACATCCCCCAGCGATGCTCCGACGAGCTCACCTTCCGGGACATCTAAGAATTCCGAATTCGCCTGATCGACTGCCTCACCAGGGGCGATGGTTTCGGTTGCGAACGGCACCGAAACTGTCGGGTCGGGTCGGAACTCGATCCACGCAGCAGTCACGAAGATGAGAGCTACCGAAAGCCAACGAACCCATGGCAGAGGCTGCAGCCACAGCATGACATCGAAGGTAAGGGATAGAGGCGGGCGTTAGAAGGGGTTCAGTCGGAGTCTGAAGTCGAGGTCGACTTCGTTGTGGCTTTTTCCTTCTTGGCGGGCTTTGGCTTGGAGTCTCCGGCGGTTGAATCGCTCGTCTTCGTTGAAGAGGAGGACTTCGAGTCGGTTGCGTAAAAGCCTCCGCCTTTGAAAACGATGCCACGGGCGTGGAACACCTTTTGCAGTGTGCCACCGCACTGTTTGCACTTCTTCAGTGGTTTGTCAGAGAAGGACTGGAAGACTTCGATGTTCTCGCCACAGTCCTTGCAGGTGTATTCGTAGGTGGGCATTGGTGTTCTGACCGCTCAGAGTTGAGATTCCGACTTTAGAACCGCCTGTCGGTGTCTTCCATTCCGTGCTTGCCAATATGATCCGACGAGATGACGACGACCATTGCGCTTGCCCTTGCCTCGGCGTATGTCATTGGTTCGATCGACTTCGCCGTGATCGTCTCTCGGATGCACGGGGTTGACATCACCCAGGTAGGTAGCGGTAACCCTGGGTTCTCAAACGTTCTGAGATCCGTCGGAAGGTGGCCGGCCACGATGGTGCTGATCGGTGACACCATGAAGGGCGTCATCGCAGCTGCGATGGGAATGATTGCTGCGGCATCTACGGATCCGCTCGTTCATTGGGCTTTTCTCGCCGGACTGTTTGCGGTGATTGGCCACTGCTATCCGGTCTTTCACAGATTCAAAGGTGGCCGCGGAGTTGCCACCGGCCTGGGCGTTCTGATTTTCACCGTTTGGCAGGTTGGGTTGATCGTGGGTGTGGTCTGGGCAGGGCTCACCTGGTTGACCAAAACCGCATCGATATCCTCGGTGGTCGTTGTCCTCGGAGCTATCCCTCTCGCCATGCTCTATGGAGTCGAGGGGCTTTCCCTCTTGTGGCTGGCAGCGATCATCCTGCTTGTGCTGTGGCGACATAAGGACAACATGCTGAGAATGGTCCGCGGAAACGAAAAGAGAGTCACCACGTGAGCATCGATGTGGCGGTGATACCGGCAGCCGGTCGGGGCACGCGTATGCGTCCGGCAACACGTGTAGTCCCCAAGGCGTTGATCACTGTGGTCGATCGGCCCCAGATTCAGTACTCGGTCGAGGAGGCAGCGCGAGCCGGGGCAAAGGAAGCGATCATCGTGGTGGATCTCGATGCCGGGCATCTCGTCGCTCAGCACTTCAGTCTCGAAGGCCCACTTCCGACGCTCGAGGACATGGTGGTGCGCCCTGTTGTGCAGGAGGAGGCCCTGGGTCTCGGCCATGCTGTCAATGAGGCGGCCCACATGGTCGGTGACCGCAGCTTCTTCTGCCTGCTCTCCGACAACATCG
The DNA here is from genome assembly GCA_028284765.1 of Acidimicrobiia bacterium. GTDB lineage: Bacteria > Actinomycetota > Acidimicrobiia > Spongiisociales > ZC4RG35 > JANQRA01. Next base: position 7,204 of record JANQRA010000008.1, on the reverse strand, counting down.
TTCGGCCCGGCGAAGATGTCCTGAGCGAGATGGCTGTTGGAAGCGACGATGGCTCCGTTTCGGTGATGTGCCTGCGTGAACTCACCGACGAGTTTCTCTCGAAGTATGGAGTGGTCGTACCCAGCTCCGATGTCAACGACGGCTACCTCGACCTCGCCGGGGCGGTTGAGAAGCCTGGGGCTAAAGATGCCCCTTCTCGACTGGGCCTGGTGGGTCGATATCTGTTCACCCCCGAGGTCTTTTCGATCTTGGATAAGACAGTTCCGGGCGTCGGAGGGGAGATTCAGCTGACCGATGCAATCAACGCCCTCGGGGCGGCGGGTCGGCTCAGAGGATATGTGGCTGAGACTGACCTCCTCGATGTCGGGACTCCGGCCGGATTGGTTGAGGCCACGGTCGCTCTCGGCGCTGATCTCTCGTGAGGCCGGTCACTGAATATCGCGCGAGGGTTCTTCAGGCCATCGTCCGGACCGGTGCGGAAAAGGTCCCGTTGGCGAACTCGGTCGGCCGCTTTCTCAGCACAGACGTCGTAGCGCCTCACGACGTTCCGTCATTCGCCAACTCCGCGATGGATGGGTTCGCGGTGAGGGCCGAGGACGTTGCGGTCCCTGGCGCATCACTCCGGATCATCGAAGGCGTGGCAGCCGGGGAGGTGGGGTCTCTTGAGGTAGGGGAGGGCCAGGCGACACGAATCATGACCGGTGCCCCGATGCCCGATGGAGCGGACACGGTCGTGCGTGTCGAAGACACCAATGAAGAGGACGGACGCGTCGAGATCGTCACGGCACCTGCCTTCGGAACCTCCGTGAGGCTCCCGGGTGGCGACGTCTCAGCGGGCACGACCGTCTTCTCGGCAGGTACCCGAATTCAAGCGACCCACGTTGGGACACTGGCCACCATCGGCGTGACCAGCCCGGAGGTCGCCGTCCGGCCACGGGTCGCAATCATGTCGACCGGAGACGAACTGGCCCCGGCTGACGTGGAGGCGTTGGCTCCGGGGATGATTCGCGACTCGAATCGTCCGATGCTCGCCGCTCTTGTATCGGAAGCAGGCGGAGAGGTTGTCGACATAGGCAGGATTCCCGACAACGCCGAGGCGTTTCGGGCTGCCATGGGGGAAGCAGCGGCTACGGCTGATGTCATCGTGACGTCCGGCGGCGTGTCGATGGGCGACTTCGATGTTGTGAAAGCCGTGCTGCGAGACGAGGCCGAGGTCGACTTCTTCACCGTCGCAATGAAGCCGGGAAAGCCCCAGGGATTCGGCGTTGTCGGCGGGCGTCCTTTCTTCGGGTTGCCCGGCAACCCGGTGTCCGTCTTTGTCTCGTTCGAGCAATACGTCCGACCGGCGCTGCTCGCGATGCAGGGCGCTGACCGGTTGCTGCGTCCGCGAGTTCGCGGGGTTGCTGGCGAGTCTTTCGTGTCCGATCCAGAGAAAGAGGAATTCGTCAGAGTCCGGGAGTCGGAAGAGGGCTTTGTCCGCAGCGGCGTGGATGGCTCGCATGTCCTCTCGGGTGCTGCAAACGCAGACGCCCTGATGGTGATGGGAGTCGGGGTAGATCGTGTCGAACCTGGAGACGAAGTGCTACTCGAGCTTTTCACCGCCGCCGAAACCCGGAGCATCGGCGATGAGTAACGAGAAGCTGACCCATCTCACCGAGACTGGTGAAGTCCACATGGTCGACGTCGGCGGAAAGGCGCCAACCCGGCGAATCGCCATCGCCGAAGGGACGGTGAGGATGCGGGAGGACCTGGTTGCTCAGTTCTTCGAAGGCAGTCTCCCGAAGGGCGACGCAGCTGCAGTCGCGCGGATCGCGGGTATTCAGGGTGCGAAGAAAACGTCCGATCTAGTTCCCTTGTGTCACCCGATTCAGATCGACTCTGTTGATGTGTCGCTGAGCCCGGCTACACATGGAATTGAGATCACCGCTACCGTTACGACAACAGGTTCGACCGGGGTTGAAATGGAAGCCATGACCGCGGTATCTGCCACTGCACTCACCATCTACGACATGGTCAAAGGTGTTGAGCGGGGAGTGGTCATCGAATCGGTTCGCCTTCGCAAGAAGGAGGGGGGACGGACCGGTACCTGGCAAAGACAAGAGGTCGTTGATTGAAACGTTCCTCGACCGCTACTCTTCGAATCGGACGGAGTAACTGAAGTCATATGGAAACCTCCCTCATAATTGGAGCGCTGGTGATCGCGGCGATTTGGGCCGTGTATCTCGTTCCAGTTGTCTTCGGCGAGCGAGGCTCTTCGACCTCCATGAACTCCACTGAGGAGTTCGATCGCTGGTCCCATTCGATGGCCCACGTTCAGAGACAAACCGCAGCTGACCTGCGTGCGAGCCATCGAGATCAGATCAAGAATCGCCGGCGCCGCACGGTCGGCGTTCTTGCTGTGTTGTCTGCGGGGTCCTTCTTTGCAGCATGGCAATTCTCTTCCATCCCATGGGCCCTTGGGGGATTGTTCTTCCTCTCTCTGATTCTCCTCTACGCCGCAATGCTCAACCAGATGAAGCAGCGTCGGATGGAGCGCCTGAAAGTCACTCATGTGGCCGAGCGGCCGACTGAGTGGGAAGAGCCCCAAATACGCGTCATCGCCAATTGAACCCTGACGTCGTTTCTGACGCCCGCGAGATTCTCGACGCCCGGTTCCAGGCGAGGGAGAAAGCCATCACCGAATCCAGGCGGGTCATTCGCGCGTCGGCAAACGCAATCAGAGCATTGCACCGGTCCGAGTTCGACAAGGCAGAGGAGTTGGCGAATGAGGCAAAGTCGCTCCTCGGAGAGATCAATGCAGCGGTAGTCGACACTCCCCAGGTGGCTACCCACAACGTCGTCACCGACGCTGCCAAGGAGTACGCCGAAGCCCGAATCACGCAAGCCGTTTTCACAGGAGAGGAGATTCCGACCTTCTCCGAGCTCGCGATGGACCCCGTGCCGTATCTCCATGGTCTCGGCGAGGCCGTTGGTGAGATGCGCCGTCGGATGCTCGACATGTTGCGTTCCGGTGATGTTTCGGGTGCTGAGCACCTTCTCAACGAGATGGATCGCATCGTCGATCTCCTTGCCGAGATTGACTACCCAGACGGCATGACTGCCGGCCTGAGAAGGACCACCGACGTTTCGAGATCCCTGGTCGAGCGTTCCCGCTCGGATCTCACCACCACCGTCGTCCAAGAACGCCTCCGCAACGACCTCCGGGGCTAGGAACCTCAGGTAGCCAGTCCCATATACGGGGCTAGCTCTCTCGAGAATGGGGAGATCGGCCTCCACTACTCTCCGAGTATGGATTTCGAAGGCGTACGGCTCGACCTGAATGACCGCACGGCCACCATCACTCTCGCTCGTCCTGAGAAGCGCAATGCGCTCAGCCTGGAGATGCTGCAGAAGGTGATCAAGGCCATCGAAGCAGTGCCGAGGGAGGCGGGGGTCGTGATCCTGGCTGCTGAGGGACCTGCGTTCTCGGCCGGCCATGATCTCGCCGAGATGATCGATCGGCCCGGCGCCTACTACCGAGAGCTTTTCGCGACATGTACCGAGATGATGGAGGGCATCCACAAGCTGCCGCAACCGGTCATTGCCAAAGTGCAGGGTGTCGCTACCGCCGCTGGTTGTCAGCTCGTGGCGTCTTGCGACCTCGCGGTGGCCTCCGAAAACGCTTGGTTCGCAACCCCTGGAGTGAGCATCGGGCTGTTCTGCTCGACGCCGATGGTTCCAGTGTCCAGAGCCGTGGGCCACAAACGTGCGATGCAGATGCTCTTGACCGGCGAGCCCATTCCAGCGATTAAGGCTGCTGAGTGGGGGCTCATCAACGATGCCGTACCCGCCGACGATCTCGATGAGAAAGTCGAGGAACTCGCTTCCAAGATTCTCGGATTCTCTTCGGCGACAATCGCCACCGGCAAGGAGGCCTACTACGCCCAGGCCGAACTTCCCGAGGACGCTGCGTATGAGGTGACCCTGCCGATCATGGCCGGCAACGCAGCGCGCGCCGACGCCCAGGAGGGAATGAGCGCCTTTCTGGACAAGCGAGACCCTGAATGGCCGGAGGTTTGAACGCCGTGGACAAGGTTTATCGCACCGAGCTGACGCCGCTGTCCTTCCTGGAGCGTGCAGCTATTGCGTTTGGCGACAAGACCGCAATCTCATACGGCGATCGGCAGATCAGCTATTCGGAGATGGCCGACGAGGCAACCCGGGTGGCGAGAGCCCTCGAGGCGTCGGGAATCGAGAAGGGAGACCGGGTGGCCTACTTGTGCCCCAACGTCCCAGAGATGCTGGTGGCCCATTTCGCAGTGCCTCTCCTTGGAGCGGTTTTGGTGGCAGTCAACACCCGGCTCTCTCCAGAGGAGATTCGCTACATCCTCGACCACTCGGGTTCCAAGATCCTTGTTGGAGATACGGAGTTGCTGGCGCGACTCGATTCCATCGTTGACGATTTGGAGACAGTCTCCGAGATCATCGCGATCGATGAGGTTGGAGTCGGTGTCGGCTACGAGACAACCTCATGGAGCGACTTCGTCGAGCGGGGGAGTGACGATCCACTCCCGTGGTCCGTGGACGACGAGGAGCGAACGATCTCGATCAATTACACATCGGGCACCACCGGGCGGCCCAAGGGTGTGATGTACACCCATCGAGGCGCATATCTGAACTCGCTATCGGAGATCATCCACTCCAAGCACTCGGCCGAGTCCGTCTACCTCTGGACCCTCCCGATGTTCCACTGCAACGGTTGGTGTACGACTTGGGGCGTCACCGGCATTGGAGGCACCCATGTCTGCCTCCGGGCAGTCGACCCTGCTGAGATCTGGCGCCTCATCCGCTCCGAGGGCGTGACCCATCTCAACGCCGCCCCCACCGTGCTGATCGGAATGGCCAACCACCCGGACGCTGCCCGCCTGGAACGACCGTTGACGGTGACGACCGCCGGCGCCCCACCTTCGCCGTCGTTGATCGAGTCGCTTAGTGAGCTGGGCACCGACATCGTGCATGTCTACGGACTGACCGAGACCTACGGGCCCCACACGGTTTGCGAGATTCAGCCTGGCGTGGTCGACATGAGTCCCACCGAGCAGGCGCGCTTCCTGGCTCGACAGGGCGTGTCGTTCGTCACTGCCGAGCCGACACGCGTGGTCGACGAGAAGATGGGTGATGTCTCTCGGGATGGTGAGGCAATGGGTGAAGTCGTCATGCGTGGCAACAATGTGATGAAGGGCTACTTCGACAATCCCGACGCCACGGAGGAGGCCTTCCGTGGGGGGTTCTTCCACTCAGGTGACATCGGGGTCTGGCACCCCGACAACTACATCGACCTGCGAGACCGATCGAAGGACATCATCATCTCCGGCGGAGAGAACATCTCGACCATCGAGGTGGAGAAGGCAATTGCCTCTCATCCGTCGGTTCTGGAGTGTGCGGTAGTCGCAGTGCCCCATGAGAAGTGGGGTGAGCGACCAAAGGCCTTCGTGACGATGAAGGACGGAATGACGGCTGAGCCAAGCGAGATCATCGAGCATGTGAAGTCCCAAGTGGCCCGGTTCAAGGCGCCAGACGAGGTGGACATCGTGGAAGAGCTTCCCAAGACGTCGACGGGCAAGATCCAGAAGTACGTCCTGAGGGACAAGGAGTGGGCCGGCCACGACCGTCGCGTCAACTGACTATCTGGCCTCACCACCAGGGGGCCTTTAGAATCGTTTGTCCCAACCCTTCCGTGTCAGTTCCTACCGCTTCTACAGGTGCAAACTGACACAGAAAGGTGAAATGGGGCTGTAGCTCAGCCTGGCAGAGCACCTCGTTCGCAACGAGGGGGTCGTCGGTTCAAATCCGATCAGCTCCACTAAAACCCCTGCTCAGAGGCATTTCTGGTGGGCCCTCACGTGGCCGATCTGGGCGATGGCCGTGGCTCCCGACCCACAGGCGCCCCACAAGATTGGTGTTGTGACCCCCTCATTTGGAATGAGGTGCTCTCTCTCGCCAACTCACGCAGGCTTACCGGATGAAGTCAGGAGTGGACTCAGGGCGGGACCCCAATGGAAATGGAGAGCTCTTCTTAGGCGCCCTGTCGGCCACGAGTTATGCGTTGTCTCCCCTAATCGAGGTCCTTGGTCGCTTCAGCTACCGCCTCGATAGCGGAAAGGTGAGGTTGCACTCCCATGCTCCACGCCTCGACGTCCCAGCCCATAAATTCGATGAACTGTTCGACGGTCAGAGAAAGCCCCACTGACGCATAGTTGGCCGCAATACCGATCTCACCGAGAGGGACCCTCGGCCTGAGAACGGGCGTGCCCTTGGCGTCTCTCTTGTAGCCAAGCATCGTTCCAAGGAAGTTGCCGTGAGTGAATTCCGACAGAAGGCCGTAGATGGATATGGCATCACCCCGGTGTCCTCCCAGTGCTTCAAACTGGTCGCCTATCAGTTGAGTGGCATCAGGAATGCGACGTTTCTTCTCGCCGATCAACCGTCGGACATCATGTTCCACGGCCACTCGGTGAATCGTCTCTTGGATCGCAGTCAGGTAGGAGAGATCGGTCGATTCCGTGCGGGCTCGCTCGGCTCGGTCCCTTAGTGACACCGAGTGTTGGGCGAAGGTGAGGGTCCGCTCCAACCGCTTGCGAGCACCGATACCTCGCTCGGTCAACCACCAGGCAATCGATGAAACCTCGAGGACAACCCGAAGACATGAAAGGACGGCGTACCTATGAACTCCTGCATCGCCACTCGGGTTGAGGACTAGCCGGTGTGCGGCCTGAAGGTGATCGGACGGGATACCAAGCGTCACCCACACGATCCCGATAGTCAGGTCTGTTCCCCCGTCCGATGATCCGTATGGAGTTTCTCTCTCTTTGGACCTTTCCGATCCAGCAGTGGGGAGAGGGTCAGAGGTTCGATCATTAAAGAGCTCGTCGACCGCGCGCCCGATACCAAGCAGACCATTGGCGACCTCGGAAGCGAAGACTGACACAGCGGATCGACCGTACCTCCTGCCGGCCATTTGTATCCGGTTCTCTGCGGGCTCGCTGCGGCAATCGGTACCAAGGCTGAGGCAGTGACTCAGTGGAAATAGGCGCGTCGACCCCTGGCTAGTCGGAGGCAGCCCACTTATGTGCCTGATTGAGACTGGGGGCGCGTTGCGGGGTGTTCCCGTAGCGTCGAGGCGCTGGCCGGTTGGCTCTCTAAGTGCCTGCTGCCCGCTTTGGTG
>JANQRA010000005.1 GCA_028284765.1 Acidimicrobiia bacterium | reverse complement strand
GATGACAGGGCTCAGGACAACGATCCGGTCTCGTAGTGGGACGTCGACACGCGGTCGATCTTCAGGCAGGACGATCTTCATCTGATGCTGATTGTTGTCGCTCGACGCGGCCTCGGCTGTAACTTTGTCCACAATGGCACGACAGCGGCTGGCGACGGCCACTTCCGACTTCGGGTCGGGTAAGCGGGAGTCGCACGATTCGACCTCATTCTACGAACGGTTCTCGCCGCCCGTTTTGTCAGAAGACGAGCGCGTCGAGCCGCCGGCCGTCGTCAATGAGATCTTTCATGGCGACGCTCGGCATGTGACCGATTCTCAGATTGCCGACCGTTCCGTCGCTCTACTCGTCACCTCACCGCCGTACTTCACGGGCAAGGAGTACGAGACCGAGCTCGCATCCGGGTACGTGCCAGCGTCTTACGTCGAATACCTGGAATGGCTCTATGAAGTGCTTGCTGCCGCGCTCCCCAAGCTCGAGCCGGGGGGCCGCATGGCCATCAACGTCGCCAATCTCGGCAGAAAGCCCTACCGGTCACTCTCATCGGACGTCATCTCGATTCTTCAGAACGACCTTGGACTGCTCCTGCGTGGTGAGGTCATCTGGCAGAAGGCCAAGGGAGCCGGTGGCAGTTGTGCCTGGGGCTCGTTTCGCTCACCACAGAACCCGGTTCTCAGGGATGTCACCGAGCGCGTGATCATTGCCTCCAAAGGCAGATTCGATCGAGCAGTTAAACGAAAGGTCCGCGAAGAGCGCGGTCTTCCGCACGTTCCGACCATCGAAACCGAGGAGTTCCTGGAAGCCACGCTGGATGTCTGGGAGATCCCAAGCGAATCGGCGACACGGGTCGGGCATCCTGCTCCGTTCCCCATCGACCTACCGAGAAGACTGATCGAGTTGTACACCTATGAGGGTGACCTCGTATACGACCCACTGATGGGATCCGGGACGACCGCCGTCAGTGCCATCCAAACGAACCGCCATTTCGTGGGTTTCGAAACGGAGGCGCGGTACATCGAGATCGCTCGAGACCGAATAGCGGCAGGCGAGTGACGATCAGGGTCCTCGCGGTCTGTGCCGGGAACATCTGTCGTTCACCTACCGCCGAGGCAGTGATCCGTTCGCTCTCCGAAGAAGCCGGCCTGGCGGTCGAGGTCGACTCTGCAGGCACCGGGGCCTGGAACGTGGGAGAGCCTCCTACCTCGCAGGCGATAGCCGTCGCCGCCGCGGCCGGTTTCGATGTGGCGGGTAGGGCCCGCAAGCTCAATTCGGCCGACTTCAAACGCTTCGACGTGATCGTTGTGATGGACCGATCGAACCTTCGGGACGTTCTTGCAGCTGCCCCCGACGCCGAGGCCAAGGCCAAGGTGAGATTGTTCAGGACATATGACGAGGGAACCGAGTCCGACGAGATCCCGGATCCTTACGGCGGTACTGATGAAACCTACAAGCGAGCTCTGGGCCAGATCGTCGCATCAGGCCGAGGTTTGGTGGCTTCCCTAGCCTCCGTGGAGGATGCGATAACCCTCGAGTAGGAACTCGAGCGCCCTCCCCCTCGGATCATCTGCGGCAAGCAACTCTGAGTAGGGGAGGCTCGATCCATTGAAACTCTCGGCGTTCCAATACGCGTGCGATTTGTCGATCTCGCCCCACGCCGCGACGTACAGATACGGCTCGGGGTGTGCTCCGTCGCCAGGGGAGGCGCCAAAACTCGCTCGCTCGCCTTTCTCTTGACTGCCTAGCTCGGTAGCGGGGTCGAAGTGTTCCGGCCAGAGCTGGACCTCCGAGACATCGTCTTCGGCAGTCCCGTGAGTCCGCAAGCGATTGAGAACGTCGAAACCAAACTCGAACCAATTTCCGATTGAGTGGCTGGCCTCTTGATCCACGACGAGGGGCGCATCAGGATCAGCGGGAGCCAGAGGGTCGTGGAAGTTCTCAAACCATTCAACCTCGTACTCGTTGCCATAGAACTCCGCTGCTTCGCGAATCGTCGTGATTTCTCGTGTTGCAGTTCCGCCGTTCTGCTCGTGGACGAGCAGGGTGCCGTCGACCCTTGCGATTCGACCGTCGAACTCGGGGGTCCCGAAACCGCCAGGTGTTGCCGCGAGCCCCATTCTTCCGACGGCTTTGTAGCGGGCCGGGCTGACAGCGAAGAACGCAATCTGATGCAAGGCGTCCCGCGTCTCAACGAGGTTGTTCGGTAGTGGTTCCAGCTTCATTGGTCATCCTTTTCTTTGATAGGTCTTCTCCAGAAGGCGGCCAGCAGCCCGGCTCCAGCGGCCAAACCTCCAGCGAAAATGGCAGCTCCGGCCCATCCGTCGAGTGCGACGTCGATACCGAGCACCGCGTCGAGGGAGATCGCACCCGGTCCCAGCATTGCGATCACTAGGGCGAGCACGATCAACGTAACCACGTACTCGTATCCCTCGTCAGGCCGGTGGAAGACGAAGAAGCCAGCGAACCGGTGAATCGCCCAGAAGGCCACGAGCATGGTGGCCGCCAGTCCAGCGGCGGCTGGTGCGGTGAGGATTCCAAGGATCAAGGCGAGCCCGATCGCAATCTCGTTGACAGCTGAAAGCAATGCATTGAGACGAGGAGCGCGGAATCCGACCGACTCGAACCAGCGGGTGGTGCCGTCAAGACTTCGGGCATGGTTCGTTCCGTGGGCGATCATCACGATTCCCGCCCAAAGGCGCGGAATCAAGAGGGCTACGTCCGAAGCTTCCATGAGTTCGTAAATGTCGGCGGTCTGTCTTTTATGCCCGACTCTGTCGGCCCTCCGACCATTTCACCTTTATGACATCCGGCGGGCGCGCCATGCAAGGAGCCCGGCTCCGGCGACCAACAAGCCGGTGGCCGCGGCCGCACCCAACACCGGGATTCCGGGGGGATCTGCATCCTCCGCTACGGCCAGCGGGATAGTGGTGGGAGATGTCGAGGTCGAAGGGGCTGCCGAGGATGAGGTGTCCGCGAGTGTTGTTGTGGATGCCGGCAGCGAAGTAGTCGACGGCGGAATCGTTGTTGTCGTCGGAGCAACGGTTGTCGTCGTTGGCGGAACAGTGGTGGTGGTGGATGTTGTCGTCGTGGTTGGCGTGGTCGTGCTGGTTGACGTAGTTGTGGGGGGCGCGGATCCACCTCTGGCCGCTTCGACGTCGGCCATCAAACCGCCGGTCACATACCCGTAGAGACTGTTCCCCGGACAAGTTGTGGTGCTCATATCCCGATGACCGCAGATGGTCGGGGTAGTCACTGTCGTTCCCGCGGGCCACTTGTTCGAACCGCGCGAGACAAAGGTGACCTCGGAGCCCGGGGTAGTCGCAATCCCGTAGCGGTCACCCAGCCACGCCAGGACCGAAACCAATGACGCTTGGGCTGCAGGTGTTGCCGATTGGGTGTTCGTGTCACCAATGACACACACCAGTTGGGTGAAACCCTGATTGCCGCCGGTGGCATCACCGGCGACTGCTCCGGCAAGACTCCCCTTTCGGGCCTCCCAGACACCACCAGCTGAATCGATCACGAAGTTGTAGGCGATGTCGTTCCAACCTCGGCTCGTTGTGTGGAGGTCGAACCAACCGCGGAGAATCCCCGGCACCTGAGACGAGGTATGGCCGTTGTTCGAAGCCGAATGGTGAACGATCAAGAAGCGAACGTCTTCAGACGACAGCGGTCCTTTCGGCTCGAGACCTTGGGCCCATGACTCACGGGGATTGATCGTGATGCTGCGCGCCGGCGTCGCCAACACTCCGCTGGCTAAACCCAGACCGGTCGCGGCACCGATGAATTGACGTCTGGTTAGGGATGCCACCAGGCCAAACCCTATATTGACGGGACCATGTATACGGTTCTCCCCCGATGAGAAGCTGGACCGAAGGTGCCCTCGCCCTACTCGTTGTATTGGTAGTCGGTGTCGGCCTCTTCCTGTTCACCGGCGAGTCGCTGGGTGACGGCACGACGGAGACATCCGCGCCTCTCACCGTCGACACGGATGCCGCAGCCCGGGGCATGACACTGGCCGAGTCGGAAGGCTGTCTGCAGTGCCACACCGTCGATGGGAGACCAGGGTCGGGTCCCACCTGGGCAGGAATCGCTGGCAGCGTTCGACCACTCACCGACGGCGACGAGGTCATCGCTGACGACACCTACCTGTTCAATTCGATCGTGGACCCCGGGGCTCAGATCGTCGAGGGTTATGACGACCTCATGCCCACTTTCTACGTAGATCAGCTGTCAGAAGCCCAGATCAACGATTTGGTCGAATACATCAAGAGTCTAGCCTGACATAATCCCAGTTCAGAGCCGGTTTCTTACCAGAACTTGATACAACCACACTCAGGTTGTACAATCCTCGTTGACTCAACCAATCACTCTGGAAGGATCCATACATATGTCACGCGCCGTAGGTATCGACCTGGGCACAACCAACAGCGTGATCGCCGTCCTCGAAGGTGGCGACCCGACTGTCGTCGCCAACGCTGAGGGTGGGAGAACCACCCCTTCGATCGTCTCTTTCAAAGACGGCGAGGTTCTCGTTGGCGAAGTAGCCAAGCGTCAAGCAATCACCAACCCCGATCAGACCATCCGTTCTGTCAAGCGACACATGGGTACCGACTGGTCGATCGACATCGACGACAAGAAGTACACCTCACAAGAGATCTCTGCACGCATCCTGATGAAGCTGAAGAGAGATGCCGAGTCATATCTCGGCGACACAGTGAGTGATGCGGTCATCACCGTTCCTGCGTACTTCAACGACGCTCAGCGGCAGGCCACCAAAGAAGCCGGTCAGATCGCAGGGCTCAACGTACTTCGAATCATCAACGAGCCGACCGCTGCTTCGCTTGCATACGGCCTCGACAAGGAGACCGACCAGACAATTCTCGTCTTCGACCTCGGTGGAGGCACCTTCGACGTGTCCGTTCTCGAGATCGGCGAAGGCGTGTTCGAAGTGAAGGCGACTTCCGGCGATACCCAGCTCGGTGGGGACGATTGGGACGAAGCCGTGATTGAGTGGCTCGTCAAGAGTTTCAATGACGACCACGGAGTCGACCTGTCTGCCGATCGCATGGCCAGCCAGCGGCTCAAGGAAGCCGCCGAAAAGGCGAAGATCGAGCTCTCCACGGTTGCCGAGACTGAGGTCAACCTGCCCTTCATCACCGCAACCGATGCCGGACCCCTGCACATGCAGTACAAGCTGACCCGCTCGGAGTTCGAGAAGCTCACCGAAGACCTGCTCGCCCGCACCAAGCGTCCGTTCGAGCAGGCCATCAAGGACGCCGGAATCGACGTCGCTGAGATCGATCACGTCGTGATGGTGGGTGGGTCCACGCGTATGCCCGCCGTTCAGGATTTGATCCAGAGCTTCACTGGTAAAGAACCCCACAAGGGTGTTAACCCAGACGAAGTGGTGGCTGCAGGCGCCGCCATTCAGGCCGGCGTCCTCAAGGGCGACGTCAAAGACATCCTCCTCCTCGACGTGACTCCCTTGACTCTCGGCATCGAGACCAAGGGCGGTGTCATGACCAGGATGATCGAGCGCAACACCACCATCCCAACCAAGCGTTCGGAAATCTTCACCACGGCTGAGAACAATCAGCCCGAAGTCGAGATCCACGTACTTCAAGGTGAGCGCACCATGTCGAACGACAACAACAGTCTCGGCAAGTTCCGACTGACCGGTCTTCCTCCCGCCCCGATGGGTGTGCCGCAAATCGAAGTCACGTTCGATATCGACGCCAACGGCATCGTCCATGTGAACGCAAAAGACATGGCGACCGGCAAGGAACAGCAGATGACTATCACGGGTGGCACTGCCCTCGCCCAGGATGACATCGATCGCATGGTCAACGACGCCGAGGCCTACGCCGAAGAGGACGCGAAGCGTCGCGAGGCTGTCGAGACCAGAAACCAGGCTGAGCAGCTCGTCAACCAGACCGACAAACTCATCGAAGAGTCCGGGGACCAAATGACCGACGAAGAGAAAACCTCGGTCGAGACGGCGAAGAGCGCCCTCAACGAGGTGCTCGGCAACGCCGACGCGGACACTGAAGAGATTCGGTCGAAGATGGAGGAGCTGGTCACAGCCAGCCAGGCGATGGCAACCCGGTTGTATCAGCAGGCCGCTGAACAGGCACAGCCTGAGGGTGACTCCGCATCAACGGCTGATGAAGAGGACGAGGTCGTCGAAGCCGAGATCGTTGACGAGGATGAATGAAGCCAACACCGAGGCGGCCGAGCAGCTCGTCGAAGCCGAGGTAGTCGAGCCCGACGTCCGACCGGAGGTAGCTCCAGATCCTCAATCTCTGGGGCTGGAGCTGCCGACCGATCCCGCCGACGCGGTCGACCTGCTGCTTCGCGAGTTGGAGACCGCGCGCTCCGAAGCGGACTCCTATCTCGATGACTTGAAACGGGTTGCCGCCGACTTCGACAACTATCGGAAACGAACCAGAGCCGAGGCCGAAGCAACGCTCGATCGCGCCACGGAGCATGTCGTCGTCAAACTGATGCCTGTTCTCGATTCCTTCGACGCCGCTCTGACGGGCGAACCCGAGACCGAATCTGAGAAGAACATGCACTCAGGCATGCTGAACACGAGAAACCAGCTGCTTGACGCTCTCAAAGGGGATGGGCTCGAAGTGATTCCCGCAATTGGCGAGGCCTTCGACCCTGAAGTCCACGAGCCTGTGAGCTCACCAGAAGGAGAAGGCGACCTGGTTGTGTCCCAAGAGCTTCGTCGCGGGTACCGACTCAACGGAAAGGTGCTGCGGGCGGCCTTGGTCGTCTTGGAACTGAACTGATGAATCGCGACTGGATCGAAAAGGACTTCTACAAGACCCTTGAGGTTGCCGACTCGGCATCCCAGGAAGAGATCAAGAAGTCATATCGCAAGCTCGCTCAGAAGCACCATCCGGATGCGAATCCTGGCGACTCTGCAGCCGAGGAACGCTTCAAGGAGATCTCCGAGGCCTATTCGATCCTGTCCGACGTCGAACAGCGCAAAGAGTACGACCAGGTCAGACGACTGGCTGCGAGTGGTGGCTTCCAGGGTTTCGGCGGTGGCCCGGGTGGTGGTTTCGGCACCGGGTTTGGTGGTCAGCAGGTGCGCGTCGAGGACCTACAGGATCTCCTCGGAGGTATGGGTGGCCTCGGCGACCTCTTCGGGTTCGGGTCGCGCGGCGGACGCAGTGGGCCGACTCGCGGCTCTGATCTCGCAACAGAACTCGCCATCGGGTTTGAAGATGCAGCGTTCGGGACCGAGACGGAGGTCGTACTCGAGGGCGGAGCTTCTTGCTCGAAGTGCAACGGATCAGGCGCAGAGCCAGGCTCAACCATCACGACCTGTCCCACATGTGGTGGCCAGGGGGTCGTCGCGCAGAACCAAGGTTTCTTCTCCTTCAGCCAACCCTGTGGTCAGTGCCATGGGTCAGGTCGCCTGGTCGAAGACAAGTGCTCGCAATGCCGTGGCTCCGGCACGGAGAATCGACGAAGAGTTGTGAAGCTTCGAGTTCCGGCCGGTGTCAAAGACGGGTCGACTCTCCGTCTTCGCGGCAAAGGTGCCCCGGGCCAGTTCGGTGGGCCTTCTGGTGATCTGATGGTCCGTATCCGGGTCGCCCCGAGTCAGAGATTCGGTCGGCGTGAAAACGATCTGACTCTGAAGGTTCCTATCACCTACTCGGAGGCCGCCCTTGGCACGAAGATCGAGGTGCCGACCCTGAACGGCGGAGTGAAAGTCAAGATCCCCGCAGGCACACCTTCTGGCAAGACATTCCGCGTGCGTGGCAAGGGCATTTCTCCCGAGCGAGGCCGACCCGGAGACCTACTGGTCACGGTCGACGTGGCCGTGCCCAAGAAGCTGAGTCGTGATGAGAAGAAGATCCTCGAACAATTGGCCGGCCATGAGACCGAAGACATCCGGTCCCATCTGAGATGATGAGGAGGACAGAATGACTGAATCCCGAAGGGCCGTGTTCGTCATCTCGGTTGCCGCCGAGCTCGCGGGCATGCATCCGCAGACACTGCGCATCTATGAGCGGAAAGGGCTGATCGATCCTGCTCGCACACCGGGTGGCACACGCCGATACTCGCAAGAAGACATCGAACGCCTGCAGCTGATCCAAGACATGACGGCTGAGGGAATGAACCTCGAAGGCGTACGCCGCGTATTGGTGCTTCAAGAAGAGAACAAACGCCTCAAGAAGAAGCTGGACCGGCTTCGCGACAAGATCGAAACCATGGAAGAGGAAGCGGAGAAGGCCGGGCGCCCACCAGAGATCGTTCTGAGATCACAGGTGCGCCGGATCTACGGAGGGGACAACTAGTGGCAGATTCGTATACAGGCCCAGTCCGGATCTCTGGGAGCGACGGGATCCTCCTCACCACGGGCGCCGCCGCGCTCGAACTCGACTCCGAGATGGGCTCCTGGAAAGGAATCGTCCAAACTCTGCGGGGGACCGCCGTCGCCGGCAAGGCGCTCCTGGTCGAACTCGAGATACCCGACGGTGGCAAGGCTAAAGCGCAGCTCACTCCTCAAGGCGACGTCGGCACCGACCGCTTCTCGTCGTCCGTGACCGGCTTCGGCAACCCCCCGTTCTAAGCCCAGTGTGAGCAGATGGCGCGAGCATCTCGCGCTTAGCGCTCACGCTTAGAAGGGCTCCCAAGAGGATCGGCCCACCGCGACGAAGGTTCCCATCATTGCGATGATGAGATTCATCAGCAGCATCGAATTCTCGTGACGGCGTTGATGAAGCATGCCTGCGCCGAGCATCAGGAAGACGATGCCGGCAGCCGCCAGCGGGGTGAGGAAGACGGCGACACCGAGCAGCGGCGGTATCACCAGTGCAACTGCGGCCAGTATCTCCAGAACCCCGATGATCTTGATGGTCCGAGGCTTTACTTCCTCCACCCACTCCATTTGTGCCAGTAGCTCCTCGCGGGTACTGGTCAGTTTGACGAAGCCAACCATCAGAAACAGGGCGGCAAGCGCCCATGCGACCACCCAGAGCAAGAGGTTCATGACTTCAGGCTAGGCCGTGTTTGACCGCCAGCACTGCGGCTTGCGTTCGGTCGTGGACTCCGAGTTTGGACAGAACCGAGCTCACGTAATTGCGCACGGTTCCTTCCGACAGATACAGACGATCCGCTATCTCTGCGTTGGATAGCCCCTTGCCCAACAACGCCAGGACCTCAGACTCCCGGTCAGTTAGTTCGTTGCCCAGCGACAGAGACTCAGTGACTGGCTGGCTGGCCAGCTTCACCAACAATCCTCCGGCTACGGATGGGTCGAGGTGGGTCTCGCCATCCATCGTCCCCCGAATCGCATCCACGAGCCGAGCCCTGGGCGCGTCTTTCAACAGGTACCCCGACGCTCCGGCGCGTATCGCATCGAGTACCCAGGACTCATCGCCATAGGTCGTGAGTACGAGAGTCTTGACATCAGGATGATGAGCATCGAGTTCACGGATAGCCTGGACCCCGTTCATGACCGGCATGTGCAGATCCATGAGCACGAGATCGACTTGGTTGGCCCCGACGAAGTCGACTGCCGCAGACCCATCTCCGACCACACCAACGACCTCGAACTCCGGAACCAGGTCGACAATCGTCCGCAGGCCTTCGCGAACGACTTCCTGATCGTCACAAATGAGAATTCGGATCATGAAACCGGAGCCCTAAACGTGACCGTGGTCCCACCATCGGAGGAGTCAATTTCAAGAGTGCCTCCGGCAAGCTCGGCTCTCTCTCGCATTCCGGTGATGCCGTGGTGGCCCGGCCTTTCGGCGTCGGGGTCGAAGCCCGAGCCGTCGTCGCAGACCGACACTGTCACCTCACCGTCGGTGGCTGTCAGACCGACCTTCACCATGCTCGGCTGTCCGTGCCTGATGGCATTGGCGATCGCCTCGTCGACGATTCTGTAGACGGATTGCTCCAAGTCCGGTCCTAAATCTCCAATCCCGTCATTCGGTTCCAGCAGCGTCGTGACACCGGTCTTGGCAGTTGTCTCTTGGCTCAGCCACTCCAATGAACCCTGCAAGCCGTACTCCTCGAGAGGTGACGCACGGAGAGCTTCAATAGCCCGACGGGCCTCATCGAGACCAACCCTGGTTCCATCGAGCGCGACCTCAACGTGTTCTCTCGCCCGCTTTAGATCGCTGTCCCACAACGCTTCCGCTGCCTCGAGTTGGATAGCTGTGGCGGTCATCGTATGGGCCAGGGTGTCATGCAACTCTCGAGCAAGCCTCGTCCTCTCCCTCCCTGCAGCGAGCTGCTCCCGGACAAACGCCTGACTCTCCAACTCCGCTCGCAGGTCGCGTTGGCGAGCCACGAGCTTGGACACGAAGAAGCCGAGGAAGGCAAACAGCAGGCCGCGGGCAGCGAGCAGGGCACCCAGAATCTCTATCTGCTCGACGTTTTCATCGAGGAACACCGCCGAGAGAGCGACGATCTCCACCACCGTCGAGAAAACGGCAAACACGACCACCCACCGATAGCGGTACTGCCAGGCGGTGATGATGAACGGTATGAAGAGGAGAAAGAACGGCAGCCAGTAGTCGGCGAGTGAGTCGTTGGGTCCCACTCCTGCCTCAAGCCGACCGGCGATATTGGCCATGGTGTCAGCAATTGGGGCAACGGTGGCGAGCAAGATCGCAAACGGCAGAAACCAACGACCCGCCTTTCTCTCAACGGGCGGCCACATGAGCCACAGAAAGAGGACTCCAAAGAAAACCAAACCTGTACCCGGGAACTGAGGTGGATCGGGCGGGCTGTCACCACGGTTGGCCAATGCGACAAGAGCAAGCAAGGCGAGCCTGATCCCTACGTACCACCTGAAGATCCTCAGGATTCCTGGCTCAATTGGCTGCTTCTGCGCCTTCATTTCGACAAAAGGCTGGGGGTCGACGTGCTCGATGTCAACACACTCATGACATCTGTCATGGGCCAATCGTGGCAGCAGCCACTACCGACTTTGCGTCATCTTCGGTCGACTTGAGGGCAAGAGACACACCCCAGGAGGTGAACAAATGCGGAGAATGACACTTGTAGCCACGGTTGTAGCCTTCGGGCTCCTCACAGCGGCTTGCACTATTGACATCGAAGCGAACCCCGACGGATCGCTGACGGTGGAGTCAGTGATCGACGAGCAGAAGCTTCAGGAAGCCATCCAGACGCAGATCGAAGACCCATCGACTGAGAAGCTGGATGTGAATTTCCACGACGGATACATCGCCATCGACGGCACGGGCCCCGATGAGGACACGGGTGAGATCAACGATGTGACGTTCGAGGCCACTCTCGGGGTGTCCAGCGAGGGGTTCCTGACTGTGGACATCTACGACGCCACATGGAATGGCGAGCCCATGCCTGAATGGATCGTCGAGTTCTGGAACAACGCCTTGGCCAGGGAACTGGAGAAGGAAGGCAAGAAGGACCCGGACAGCACGCTCAAGTCTGTTGAAGTGACAGATACCAGCGTCACGATGGTCTGGCACGTGGAGACGGACGCCTCCCGGGGCTGAGCGAATACGCTCAACCGCTGTGACGGAAGAGCGATTTAGCCTCAAAGACCATCTGTTCAACAGGGAGAAGGTCGCCTACCTCGGCGGCCTTCTCTCGCGTGGGGTCGACGGATTCGAACAAGAGCAATTCGAGTCAGAGGTGATGGCCGAGATGCTCGATCTGGAGCTGAAAGAACGCATCTCGCTCATCGCGGGAACCATGGGCAAACAGTTGGACGATGATTTCGATGTCGCGGCACGACAGATAGAAGCCTCGCTGCCGCCTCCCCTCGATCCAAGCCTCTCCGACGACGACTTCGGCGATTTCATCATCGCCCCATTCGGCAAGTACGTGGAGGACCGTGGCCTCGACAATCTCGAAACGTCTCTCGCTCTCTTGCGCGAGTTGACGATGCGGTTCTCGATGGAGGGACCGATACGACCGTTCATCGATCGCTACCCGGACTCGGTGTTCGAACGCTTGATGGAGTGGACCAAAGACGACAACTACCACGTTCGACGTTTGGTCAGCGAAGGCACCCGGCCGAGGTTGCCCTGGGCAGGACGGCTATCGACCGACATCGAACGCCCCCTACCGCTCCTCGACGCGTTGCATGCAGACTCGACTCGATACGTGACACGATCGGTGGCCAACCACCTCAACGACATAGCGAAGGTCCATCCGTCGCTGGTCGTAGAGCGTCTCCGTCGGTGGGAGTCCGATGGGCGGCAGGAGCCATATGAGTTGGCCTGGATGACCAAACATGCCCTGAGAACTCTGATCAAACAGGGCAATGAAGAGGCACTCGAACTGCTTGGTTTCTCAACCGATCCTGATGTCACCGCGAAGGTTCATGTCTCATCCCCGGTGGTCAAGGCGGGAGAGGCATTGGAATTCGACGTGGTTCTCGAGGCGAGTGCGGATGAGAGCTTGATCGTCGATTACGCAATCGACTTCGTGAAGGCGAATGGTGAAACAAAGCCCAAGGTCTTCAAGCTGAAAACGATCGAGATGTCGAAGGGGGAAACAAAAGCCCTGAAGAAGCGCCACCCATTGCGGGCGAACGCGACGACCTACACCCTGTACGAAGGAACCCACGGACTAACCGTTGTCGCCAACGGAGTGCCCGTGGGCTCAGACTCGTTTGAGGTTGTGCTCTAGGAGGTCCGCTCCTCACCACACGTGGCTTCGAACGTCCCGGTGGCACTTTCGACACCGTCGAAACTGGATGTGTTGACGAATGTCGCTGTACCCGTCACATTGCTGCCGCTCACGGTTACCGAATCAACCTGGCTCAGGCCCTCGTAGTCGGCATTGCCGGCGATTCTGACGTCTTCAGGATCGGCCACCCAGTCGTCATCGCCGATTTTCACTGTTATCGCGTTGATTTGCCCAACGACCGCTGGGTCAGTGCCTTCATGCAGGGCAGCCAATTCAATGGAGCCATCACCACCATCTGCCATGGGCAGCTGAACGGACATGATTCCGAACAGGTCGGGGAGACACTGTGCGACGATTGCGCCCTCCGATGAGAATTCGTAGGTCATGTCACCGATCGTGACGGTCGCTGTGGACGGGCCTTCGCCCTCAGGTTCCGAGTCGTCCTCGTCGTCGTTCACATCTGAAGTTGTCGGTGGCGCGTCGTCACTGTCGTCCCCGGATGGCGCCTGGGTCGCGGTGGGTTGATCGGCGTTGTCGTCTCCACCGTCTTCAGTGTCTCCGCCACCGCACGCAGCGACCAGGAGGGACAACAGCATCAGTAGAACTAGTAGGCGTTTCATCGGACTCCTCTCATGCATCCGGGCGTTCGGAATTCAAAACCTACCCATCTACCGCGCACCCTGTTCGCTCAATTGAAGTCCTTCAACTACTCAATTCTCGTGTCGTAGGATTTCCCCATGCGTGTCGCTGCCGCCCAACTTGCACCCGTCTACCTCGACAAGAAGGCCACCCTGGCGAAGGTCAGTCAGGCCATCACCGGAGCCGGGACGGAGGGCGGGCAACTCATGGCCTTTCCCGAGACGTTTGTTCCCGGCTACCCGTCCTGGGCCGACTACACCCACGCCTCCTATTTCGATCACCCTGATCAGAAAGAAGCGTGGGCTCGCTACATCGACCAGGCCGTCGACCTCGCTGCGGGAGACCTCGAGGACGTCGTCGCCACCGTCGCCGATTCAGGGGTTTTCACGTACTTGGGCATCGTCGAGAAGGCACCATCTCGCGGCTCCGTCTACGCATCGCTGGTCGCGATTCACCCGAACAAGGGCATCGTCAGTGTCCACCGGAAGCTGAAACCCACCTACGGCGAGCGTCTGATGTGGGCCGATGGGGACGGTGCGGGACTCATGGCCCACGACTGGGAGGGCGTCAAAGTCTCCGGACTGAATTGCTGGGAAAACTGGATGCCTCTGGCCCGTACCGCCATGTACTCCCAAGGAACCCAAGTGCATGTCGCCGCGTGGCCAGGGTCCCCGGCAGTGAGCCACGACATATCGCGTTTCATTGCACGTGAGGGCCGGGTGTTTGTGATCAGCTCAGGAGCGGTTCTCACCGCTGACCACATTCCCGATGACTTCATTCTTCGCGATGCGATGGTGGATGAAGGCGATACGTATTCGACCGGTGGCGCGATCATCGTGGCACCCGATGGCTCGACCCTGGCTGAGGGTGCGCCAGGAGAGGAAACGGTCATCTTTGCGGACCTCGACCTCTCGATGATCTCTAGAGAACGCCACAACTTCGACCCAACGGGCCACTACTCCCGCCCTGATGTCCTCAGGCTGATGGTCAATCGTCAACGACGCGAGCCGGCTGACTTCATCGATTGAATACTTGCGGGAAGCGGTCCACGTCCACGTTTCCGCCTGAGAGGATCGCAGCGACCCCTCCGGAGGGCTGAGCCTTCAGAACACCGGCGACGGCAACGGCTCCACTGGGCTCGACCACCTCACCTGTTTCGGTGAACAGCAATGCCATTGCTTCCAGGACCTCGCTCTCGCTCACCGTCATCACCTCGGATACCAGGCGAGAGTTGATGGCAAAGGTGTTGTCTCCTGGACGTGGAACAGCAAGTCCGTCCGCAATCGTTTGAGGGTTCTCAACTGTGACTGGCTCACCAGCGTTGAAAGAGCGTCGGGTGTCGTCGGCAACCTCGGGCTCGACCCCGACGAGCCGACACTGCGTGTCGAGCACCGACATGGCCGAGGCACATCCGGCCATCAAACCTCCACCACCCATCGGCACGAACAGCTGATCCAGCTTGCCGACCTGTCGATGGAGCTCAAGCGCAGTCGTGCCCGCACCTGCCATGATTTCGGGGTCCTCGAACGGGTGGATGAACGTTGCGCCGGAATCCTCAGCAAATGCTCGGGCTGGGGCCTCCCGGTCGGGTATCGACCGGTCGAACGTCTGAACATCGGCACCAGCGTCCACCATCAAGTCGAGCTTCGCCTTTGGTACGTCCTTCGGAGTGAAGATGGTTGCCGGGATCCCAAGGATCTCAGCGGCGGAGGCCACTGCCGCTCCGTGATTGCCGGACGAGACTGCAGCGACACCGGCAGAACGCTCAGATTCCGGGATCTGGCTCAGTCTGTTGAAGGCCCCTCTGAACTTGAAGGCGCCGGCGCGCTGACGATTCTCAGCTTTGAGCAGTACTGATTCATACGACACCACAGGTGTGACAACGGCATGGGACGCGATGCGGTCCGCTGCAGCGACGATGTTCTCGATGGGTATAAGCCTGATTAGGTGAGTTTCGTGCCAACTCTGACCAGATTCTGACCTTTAACCCCACAAGACATCATCGGATCTACCTTGACCATCAATGCGATTGTCGATTGTTCTGGGTGTGCTGGTCTTGGCCGGGTGTGCGACCGTGGCTGAACCTGCTGCTTCAACGACAACAACTCCTGCCGACAGCTCGACCACTGCACCCGAGACGACGACCTCGGTTCCTCCTGAGCCCGAGTTGCCTCCTCCGCCGCCAATACCTGATGGCCCCTTGAGCGCAGAAGCTCAAGCGGATGTCGATCAACTGTTGGACGGGCTATTCATGTCCGAGTGGGAGGTCGACATCGTCAACGATCTCGTTGCACATGATGATCCCAGGGTGGGATGGCTCATCGCTGACCTGCTCCGCTTCTACCAGGGCGGACCGGCACGCGACGAGCTTGTCGGTGCCTTCAGCCGTTTGACCGGCGCACCATTCCAACCCGCTGAAGTGGATTTTGTTTGGGCTACGAACGCACTCATGAGCTGGGACCTGCCGGCCTGGGAGGGCTACCCCGAGGCCAAGGCAAAGGTCTTCGGTGGTGTGGAGCCGACCTGGCGTGCCTTCTTCGACGGTGACCAGGGCGATGTGGATTGGCGATGGATCACCTGGGGAGGAGTCCTCGCCGACACACGAGAGTTCGACGACAACGGCCCCTGCAACTGCATCCCAGCACTAGACAACCCGGAGACGACCAACGCAGCAGGCGGGGACTGGTACGACGACGACAAGACTGTCTTCGGGGTGGTGGTCAACGGCGAAGCACTCGCACTCCCCAAGAACCAGATGGAAGTCCATGAGATGCTCAATCTCACTCTTGGCGGCCGCGAGCTCGGGATTCCTTATTGCACTCTTTGCGGGTCAGCTCAGGCGTACTTCACTGACAATGTTGAGGGCGTCGATCGCGTGGTTCTTCGCACCTCAGGACTGCTGTCTCGTTCGAACAAGTTCATGTACGACCTGACAACAGGATCAGGTATCGACACCTTCACCGGAGAAGCCCTAACCGGTCCACTCGCCGAGGATGACGTCGTCCTGGAACAGGTCTCCGTCGTAGCTTCGACCTGGGCAGAGTGGAAAGAGGCACATCCCGACACGCGGATCCTCGCCCGAGACGGTGGCATTGGACGCACTTATCGGGAGAACCCGCTAGGTGATCGCGACGCTGACGGTCCAATCTTCCCGATCGGCGATGTCGATCCCCGTCTGCCTATCCAGGAAAAGGTCGTCGGGGTCTTCGCACCTGACGGAACTCCTGTGGCATTCCCTGTAGCGGCCACTCGCTCGGCTCTCGAACAAGGACCGATCGAGTACGACGGAATGACCGTCCGTCTCGACGACTCGATCCGGGTCTACGACGAATCTGGCGAGGAACTGACAACACACGAGGCGTTCTGGTTTGCGTGGAGCCAGTTCCACGAGGGCACAAAGGTCTGGACCGGGCTCGGGAGCTAGAGAGCGATCAGCCCCACCGGTGGCCCTCCCCAGTCGAATAGGATCCGCCTTCCGATTGCGAGGAGACGACATGGGAATCAAAGACTGGTTCAGCAAGGGCAAGAAGGCTGCCGCCGAGAACAAAGACGCCGTCAAGGATGGCATCGACAAGGCCGGAGACTTCGTGGACGATAAGACGGGTGGCCAGCACTCAGAGCACGTCGACAAGGGCCAAGAGGTGGCAAAGGACTACGTAGAGAACCTCGACGAGGAATAGGCCTATTTGACGAACCGAGGGTTCCGAGCGTGGTCAGGCGACGGCACGGCTACTGGTGACCAGACAAACCGGGGCTATTCAAAGATGCATCACGATTTGCCCACGCGACGGACCTCGCAGCGTGACCTCCGGTACAAGGCGAGCTGTCGCGGCCGATATCGATCCATCCCTACGGGGCCGGGCAGCGGATTTCAAAAGAACCCGTGACCGGGGCCGGATAGGCCCCATTGGTGAGCCATGCGTCCTCGAACGCCCTCGCATCGATGAACGTCGCCTCTCCGCTGACGACACGGCCGTCAAATGAAATCGAGTCGATTTGGCTCTGCCCGTCCGGCACGAGATGAAGGACAGTCATGTTCTCTCGATCAGCGGCGGCCATCCAAAACTGATCGTTCGGATAGTCGTTGACGTCCAGGTACCCACTGCCGTCGGAACGCACGTCAGCCGAGAAGGTGACGCCTTCCTGGTCTCCGTCTACCGCTCCCGATACCAGAAGTGAACTCTCGTCGAGCCGGCAAGAGGCGCCCAAGAGTTCGGTCAGCTCAAACTCCCATGCGGATCCTCCAACAATGATCGTCGCTTCACCCGGGCCGCTCTCTTCCAGTACGAGCACAATCGGCGTCGCGTCAACTTCGTCAACCATCTCGACCTCACCGTCCGAAGCCAGCGTCAACTTCGCTGAGACCGGAACCGGATTCTCTCGCATCTGGAGATCCCCCAGGTCGACCTCTCTGGTATATCGATAGGCCCCATCTCCGAGACTCTCAAACTCGGTGAGAGCCAAGACTTCGTCATTGCCATCAAACGAAACCTCGACTTTGTAGGCGGCCGAATCGGCCGATTCGTCGAGGTGCTCAACGCGCACGATGAGTTGGTAGGTCTCAGATTCACCGTCACCCGCCTCACCTTCAATGAATACCTGATCGTTGGGCTCCAACGGTGCGGTGTTGTTGGGATTGAGTATGCGGACGGAACCCAGGCGGAAGATGACGGGCTCGATCTTGTGTATCGAAGGTCCGCCTGTTGATCCCTGGACGATCACCTCCCACACATGACCTCGGCCTTGCGTGACGTCCTCCCTCGTCAGATCGAACGGAAGAATTGCGTTGTCTAGATCGATTACATGCCTCTCCCACGAGCCTGATGTCGATCCTCTTTCGGTGCGATCGCTGAGAGCAGGCGATGTCGTTTCGTTGCCGTCTTGGACCACCTTGATGGGCTGACCATCCACCTTGATTTCGACGGTGGTCGAGTCGCGATCGTTCCAGTTGACACCGTCGATACGGATCTCAACACCGCCGATCCGGTCATTCTGACCATCCTCGGGCCTTCCTTTGGCCGAGATTGTCGCGCCAGGCTCGGCGACTACACCATCAACGTGAGTGACGACAACATCGCGCGCTCGCAAGCTCACACCGGGCTCGCGATACAAGAGCAACCGGGCTTCGATACCGCGATAGAGCGCTGTGTTGAGGCCATCTTGTCGCATCTGTTCCATCGCGGCATCAGGGTCAGCACCTTCGATGAGCAATTCGGCGAGGGTCGCTGTAACGGCGTCAGAGGACACTCGGGGAATCCCTCTGTCCCAAGAGAAGACAGCGCCTCGCGACCCTGCGATATTGCTGGCAAGAGCTGTAGTCGAGACCTGTTCCTCACCCATCTTGCAGGCGTTGACGATGACGATGTTCCTTCCTACGCCGCTGCCCGGCAGTTGGTGGAAGAAGTCGTCGTCGAAGGAAATGTGGATTCGTCCGTCGATGGAGAGCCGAGCGAACGTAAATCCACCGAAGTCCTGATAGGCGACTTGAGGATCCGTTGCGCCGGGTTCGAACTCGCTCGCGACATCTTCCTCCGTCAAGCCCAGAGCCTCGAGGTAGGGCCCGGCGAGCGGTCCAGCGAGGAAGAGCCCACAGACCGAACCGTCGTCCCGACATTCGTAGTACGCGCCGTGCGTTTCGATCACAACAGCGTCAAACGCCCCCATGTTTGCCCAATGCCCCGGATGGGCCTGTTCATCGGGCAGGTCCAACACTTCGAAGTCTTCGCTTGCTGAAAACGTGTCTCGAGTTTGACTGGGAGGAGCGGACGGAGGGAGCACTCCAGCACCACTGCTGGCAGCTACCGCTGCGGCCAGGTCCGCAGAGCGTGTGGGACTGAGCACCATGACTTGTCTGGGTCGAATGTCGGGTGCCCTGGCCGGCTCATAGGAGGACTCTGTAGCCGACTGCGCCAGAATCGCCGGACTTGCAGCTTCGTTGGGCAATGAAGCTCGAATCGCGTCCGGAGAGAACGCAGCCGCCGAAGTCTCTGGTTCAGTGGCATCGGATGACGTGTAGACAGGTGAGGCCGATTCGGTGAAGGCTGTTACAGGAAGGCCTCCGTCCCTTCTGAATATGATCCCTTCCTCCGCCCAGTTGACTGAGACAACGCCTGCGGTGGACTGCAGCCGGGCCGCGACGTCTTCTACGGACTCGCCCGTTGCCAACGCATCCGCCACCTCATCGAGCAGCTTGAGGGTGTCAATCAGCACCTCCCGGTCCGCGTCTCTCCAATCACATGGATAGTCGAGTTCCACGCAGGACGGCGTTATGTCTGGCCGCGTTTCGACGTCGGTGGATTCCTGTGGGGTTTCTCCCGCTTGGTCTCCACCACACGCACTGAGCAGGAAGATCAGGGCCATCATTACAAGTGGAGTGCCAGCGGTCCGATAGGTTGGCCCGCGTCGGCGATGGCTCATTTGGGAAGTCGCCAGCATCACGTTCTTACACTTGGTCGAACTTGCGGACGACTCGCATCACCAGGCCTTCAACCACCGACCAACCAGCCAAGGCCACCAGCATCACGGCATTGAACCCTTCTCCGGCGATGCTCTCGAGGCCCGGCCCGCCGAACATGTTGCTGATACCACTGCCGATACCCTGTACCGGCGCCGCCAGGAAGTCGCTCATCGAGACAACGAACTCACCAAAGCCGCTCTCCGTCGAGAACAGACCCAGATCGAGCAAGATTCGAGCAACGAGGACCGCCTGGATCAGGGCAAATACCAAAACGACCAGCCGCCGAAGCAGTCTGGACAAGTCGAAGCTGGTCCTCTGAGGGCTGGCACCGGCCCGCAACGGGTTCAACAGTCTCTCGCTGCCGATCTACCACCACGACCGGCTTGCCACAGGACGATCGTCAGCGCGCCCACCGCTGTGAAGCCTGCGTTCATCGGTCGACGTCTCGCCATTCCAAGCGAAGCTACAAGGGGATCAAGCGGGAGCCACTACTCATATCGGGCGCAGCGCCTACCTATTCAAAGCTCTGGACGACTGGTCCAGCGAGGAACTCCCGACCCAGGAAGCCTTCTGGTTC
Organism: Acidimicrobiia bacterium; assembly: GCA_028284765.1. Lineage (GTDB taxonomy): Bacteria > Actinomycetota > Acidimicrobiia > Spongiisociales > ZC4RG35 > JANQRA01. The sequence continues at coordinate 51,692 of JANQRA010000005.1, read as the reverse complement.
GAGTGGAGCCTGTTCCACGAAGAACCAAGATCTGGACTGGCAACCAGCGGCTAGGTGCCCGATTCGCGGTAGACCCAACCGAATCGATCTCGCAGTTCCTCTCTTCCTCCGCGAACACTCAAAGCCTGATAGGCATTGTGAAGGTGGTTTTCGATCGTCCGGCGCGAGACGAACAACTCCTCGGCCAGTGACTCGTTGGTTGCCCCTCGAAGCACACCCTCCACGGTCTCAATCTGTCGATCAGACAAAGGGCTTTCCATCGAGCTGAGGTCTCCGATGAGCGGTTTTGCGCCACGACGCGCCATCAAGTGCACCATTAACTGGCAGTCGATGTCGCCTGATTCGGCGTTCCGGAGCCCAGCCTCGATCGCGTATGTGTCAGCACCAGCCGACCACCAGTCTCGGGACAAGGCCCACCGCTCTTCAGGCATGGACGCACGGGCTGCGCGCGCAGCGAGAACGGCAAGACCAGCACCCCGGGTGATCACGAGGTGCTCGATGTCTCCAACAACCTCTTCGCCTGCTCCAAGACGGATCGCATCGATGAAGGCACACAGACCCCAGAACCTATGCCCCATCGCAACACCCTCTCGACCGACCTCCACCAGACGTTTCGCGGCGGTCGAGTCACCGTCTGCCAAAGCCCACCACGCATCCGCTCGCTGAGACATGAGCTGATCGATCCGGGCTACCCCCTCTTCGTGTGTCGCGTGATCGGTCGACGCTGGGCTCAGGCCCAGCTGGGCTCTTCGCATATCCGCTACGTATCTCGCCTGCGCAAGGTTCGCCAGGGGATCGAACTCCTCGAGAGATGCGACTGCCGCCTCCGCCAGTCGAAGAGCCTCCGCTGAGGGCAACCAGGCGTCGGCTAGAACCGATTCCACCGTCAACCACGACCCGGCGAGGGTCTTCTCTCCGAACGACTCGCATCCGGCGCGTGCGGACATGAATCGACCCTCGGCCAAATGGACCATGACTCGACTCATCGCGAGTTGCTCTTCGAGCATTCCCTGGGTGGCCCCTTCGTCGACCAGAACGCGGCCCTCGGCATAAGTGTCTTCCGCTGAGGCGGTAGACAGCGTCAGCGCTTCGGCCAGTTGTGTGCTCGAGAGGGCAAGTAGTCGGGACCCGGGGTCTGAATTGTCAGCTGCAATTCGTGACGCTCCCAGCATCGCGTCCAGGTCTCCGACCAGGGCAGAGAGGATCATCAACTCGAGGGCTAGACGATTCCGGTTTTGTTGGCCTTGGACCAAGCCCATGCCATCTCGCAAGTAATCGATGGCGTCAGTGAAACGACGTTCGACATAGGCGATGGCATGTGATGTGCCACTCAGGTATTCGGTGAGGCCATCGTCGTCGAGGCCGAGAGGGATGTCAGTGTCGGGGACTTCTCCGAGAAAGCGTCCTGCGCGTGCGCGCAGTGTTCTCAACTGCGGATCCTCGGGGACAACACCGGTTATTCGCGACACACTGCCGTAGTCCCGTGAATTGAAAGCCACCTCTGCGGCGGCGCGCAGATGCTCGACGTCTGGGACAACGCCAACATTGAGTGCCTTACGCACAACGGCGGCAACATCGCCGTCCTCGGTCTGACCGTCGAGAAGACTGATTGCCAATCGAGCGCAGCTTCTCCTCCCCTCGGTGGTCAGGGTGCTGCGGGCAACTGAACCAAGAAGCGGGTGGGCCACTTGAACCCGATCGGCTGTGACTCTGACGAGCCCACCACCGTTCAGGGATTCCAGCGATGCAATCGAGGACTGATCGGAGAAGATGGCGAGCGGAAGGTCTTCGGCGAATGCGATGAGGTCGAAGAGACGCCTGTCCTCCCGGTCCAGCCGCCCGAGACGACGCTCCATCAATCGGACTAGACGATCGGTGGAGCCTGACAGGGCGTGGATCCAGCTCTCAAGATCTGGGCCTTCAACCACCTGCAGATGCGCCAGCTCTGAAGCAACAGCAGTTACGTAGAGCGGATATCCGAGGGTGAGACTCTCGACGACTTCGGTCATACGGGTATCGAGCATCACCCCGGTGAGGTTCTTCACGAGCTCCTGCACCTCAGCTCGAGCGAGTGGTCCGACCTCAATGCGGCACTCAGGCCATCTTGCCCAAAGGGCAGTGATGTCGGAGGAGACTCGCTCGCCAGAGGTAACCGCCATGGCCAAGGCAACATCCGACACTTGGGCCAGCCCGCTGACAACAGCTGCACTCTGCGGGTCGAGCAGGTGGGTGTCATCCACAACGACGAGAACCTGATCCTCTCCGTCAGCTAGTAGCGCCCGAACGCGAGCAAGGATGTCGGAGTCTGAGCCTTCCAGTGACAACGGCAACGATAGTGTCAGTGCCCCAAACGGAACGTTGCGCAAACCCTCAGTACCGCGGATTTCCACCACACGCTGTTGGTTCGAGAGCCACTCGTCGGCGAGCACGTCACAGATCGCCGTCTTGCCGATTCCGGAAGGCCCATGAAGGAGAACCGCCCCCCTGTCGTCGAGAACCTTCCGGGCACGACGCAGATCGTTCTCTCGCCCTACCAACGTTGCCGCCATTGCTTCTCAAGCTACTCGGCAACGAAGTCCCCGGCGTACGGAAATGAGTAGGTCTGCGGCTGGGATTGAGTACGGGCGCCCGAACCGTCATCCCGTACGTTCAGTGCGGGGCGACAACGCTCCTTGGTCGACGCGCTGGAGGAAGCCGAATGAGATTCAGGTTGGTGGTCCTGCTACTGCTGATGGTGTTGATAGCGGCCGGGTGTGGGTCCGGTGACGACACCGGAGGTGACGAGACTCAGTCGGGCACCAACCCCCCTGCCACGAACCAGGCCGACGACTCGGACGACGGAGCCAACGAAGGTGGTTCTCAGTCTTCGGGACTGCCGCCCGGAGGCTCGGGAACTGTGACTATCAACGGCGAAACCATCGAACCGGCGTGGGTCGGAAACTGCATGATCGACGACATGTTCGATCCGCAACCCGGTGATCTCGACATCAACGTGTAGTTGGACGGTGGTCTCGAAGCACTGTTTCTCGAGATCTCGAACAAGGATGTGATCGGTGTGCCGCCGGATGCCGACGCGTACACCTACGTGCAATTCCGGCCTGAGCTCCAGCTTCGAACCGACTCGGGGTCGTTCGGCAACTTCGAAGCCGGACCATTTGTCACGGGACCTGACGGGACTTGGTACGTCGACGAAATCGGAAGCGTTCCCAGGTCTCTCGCAATGGATCTCGCACATGAGGGCGTCGAGATGGACGCGGCTCCTCTGGAGATCAACGGAAACAACCTTTCCGGCAGCTTCACGGTCGAAGGAGAGGGTGGTCCCTTGGACGTGACATTTGATCTCGACATCGTGGAGGTGGTCGACTGCAGCTTGTGATGACTTGGCTTGCCAGGCTCAGGCGTCTCATGCCTGACCCCAGCCGCTTGCGAGTGTGGGCAGGTACCTTGACGTGAATGGGTGCAGCCACGGACTGTGAGGCGATCGGGACTGGTTTCCTCGGCCAGCCCATCAACACCATCACATGTGCCGCATTCCTGATCGGCGGTGGATACCTCCTCGCCAAGCCACGCCTCCGTTGGATCGGAATAGCGCTGATCGCGACAGGCGTCGGCTCAATCCTCTTCCACGGTCCGATGTGGGCCGGATCCGAGTGGGCTCACGACGTGTCCCTTGCGTGGCTGATCCTGGTCATCGCAGGACTCGGTCAGAGTTGGGAAGGGTGGTCCCGGCTACCGGGTCTGGTCGGGTTCGGAGTCCTCTTCGCCGCATTGCCGTCCGTAGCCGACCCAGCGGCACTGGCTGTCACTGTCGCCGCCGTCTACTTCGTTTTGGGGAGGGACCGATCGCTTCGGACGCTCCTGCCCATGAGCCTCATCGGAGTCACCGCTGTGATCGGTCGCCTCGGAGCGACGGGGAACCCTCTTTGTGACCCCCAATCGTGGCTGCAGATGCACGGGATATGGCACATCGGCGCTGCTGTCGGGGTTGTCTGGTGGGCGCTAAACACCGAGCCGTTGTTGGCCGAACGGGAATTCGGCCTGCCGAGTTAACGAGAGCTACTGGTCAGCCCAGAAATGCCACCACAAGCGAGAAGATCGCGGTAAGCCCCGTCATCGACCCCACGACTGTGCCGACGTAGAAACGCTGCATGCTGTCGAGCCGATCTTCCAGTCGGTCGAAACGCGCCTCGAGCCGGGCGATATCGGCTTTGGTCGCAACCTGATCAGCTGGATCTCGGGGAAGGTGGGTCATCAGGTAGTCGGCTCGGCAGAACCAACAATCTCCTCAAGACGAGAATACAGATCAGTCGAGGTCCAGTTCACCGTCACCGACCGAAATCTTGATCGTGTCTCCGTCGGAGTAGCGGCCTTCGAGGATTGCAGTCGCGATCGGGTCGGCCAGGTCCCTCTGGAGGACACGTTTCAGGGGTCGAGCCCCATAGACCGGGTCGTATCCCCTCTCGGCGAGAAGGTCGAGACCGTCCTCGGTCACCGCCAGTTCGATGCCCCGGGCCTCAAGACGGGAGTTCAAGGACTTCATTTGAATCTCCACGATCTGGCGCAGGTCCTCTTGGCTGAGTTTGTCGAAGACAATCACATCGTCGATCCGATTGAGGAACTCAGGTCGGAACTGATCGCGGACCGCACCCATGACTCTCTCGCTGACCACTTCTCTCGGAAGATCGGGATCGATGAATTGGGAGCCGAGGTTGGAGGTCATGATCAATACGACGTTCGTGAAATCAACCGTTCGCCCTTGACCGTCTGTCAGACGTCCATCGTCTAAAAGCTGAAGAAGAACGTTGAACACCTCCGGGTTCGCCTTCTCCACTTCGTCGAGGAGCACGACCGAATACGGCCGTCTCCGCACCGCTTCGGTCAGTTGCCCTCCCTCGTCGTAGCCGACGTAGCCAGGAGGAGCTCCGATGAGACGGCTGACGGAGTGCTTCTCCATGTACTCGGACATGTCGATTCGGACCATTGAACGTTCATCGTCAAACAGAAACTCCGCAAGAGCCCTGGCAAGCTCGGTCTTTCCAACTCCGGTAGGACCGAGGAAGAGAAACGACCCAACCGGTCGGTGCGGATCACTCAGACCGGCGCGACTCCTGCGGATGGCGTTGGAGACCGCCTTCACCGCTTCGCTCTGACCGACGACCCGTTGGTGGAGATGCTCTTCGAGATGAATGAGCTTCTCGGTCTCGCCTTCCATCAGCTTGGTGACCGGAATGCCGGTCCAGCGGGCGATCACCTCCGCGACGTCTTGGTCGGTGACCTCTTCGGACAGCATCGAACCCTGCTCGTGGATCCGGGCCAGCTCCGCCTCGTTCTCGGCGAGCCTGGAGGCGAGATCGTTGATGGTCCCGTAGCGAAGCTCGGCAGCCTTGCCGAGGTCTCCGCCGCGCTCGGCGAGTTCCGCCTCGCGGCTGGCGGCTTCGATCTGGCCCTTGAGGTCACGGATCTGAGAGATCGCCTCCTTTTCCAGATCCCAACGCGCGGTGAGGCCATCGATCTCCTCGGTGAGGTCGGCAATCTCCTGCTGAACACTGTCGAGACGCTCTCTGGAGTTCTTGTCCTTCTCTTTCTTGAGGGCTTCACGCTCGATTTCCAGCTGGATCCGCTTGCGTGTCAGTTCGTCGATCTCTTCCGGCATCGAGTCGATCTCAATGCGAAGCCGCGATGCGGACTCGTCGATCAGATCGATGGCTTTGTCCGGTAGGAACCGAGCTGTGATGTAGCGGTCGGAGAGAACAGCGGCAGCCACCAGGGCCGAATCGGTGATGCGAACGCCGTGATGGACTTCGTAACGCTCTTTGAGGCCACGGAGGATGCCGACGGCCTCCTCGACGCTGGGCGGCTCAACGAGCACCGGCGCAAACCGACGCTCGAGTGCAGCGTCCTTCTCGATGTGCTTGCGGTATTCGTCGAGCGTGGTGGCACCAATCAGCCTGAGCTCACCTCGGGCGAGCAGGGGCTTCAACATGTTGGAAGCGTCCATCGCACCTTCGGCAGCTCCGGCACCGACCAGAGTGTGAAGCTCGTCGAGGAAGGTGATGATCTCACCCTCGGCCTGCTTGATCTCGTCGAGGACAGCCTTGAGGCGCTCTTCGAACTCACCTCGGTATTTGGCTCCGGCGACCATGGCTCCCAGATCGAGTGCCACTATGCGCTTGGTCTTCAGACCTTCAGGAACATCGCCATCAGCGATGCGTCGGGCGAGGCCTTCGACGATGGCTGTCTTGCCGACACCTGGCTCACCGATCAGCACGGGGTTGTTCTTGGTGCGTCGAGAGAGGACCTGGATGGTGCGTCGGATCTCGTCGTCACGCCCGATTACCGGGTCGAGTTTCCCTTCACGGGCGATGGCCGTGAGGTCGCGGCCGAACTGCTCTAGCGCCTGAAGTGTGTCCTCAGGATTGTCGGAGGTGACACGCCGACCGCCACGGACCTCGGCCACGATCGACTCGAGTTGGGGTCGATCAAGCCCAAGAGTTTCAGCGAGGGCCAACATGAGGTGTTCAATCGATAGGTATTCGTCTCCCATCGATGATCTGACCTGCTCAGCCTCATTGAGCACGGCTGAGAGCTCATTCGAAGTTGCGACTTCGGCATCCCCGTATACGTGTGGTTGGCTGTCGAGGCTGGCTTCGAGGCTACGTCTCAGTTCTGCAGGGTTGACTGCCATCCGGTCGAGGACCGGGTAGACGATTCCACCCTGCTGACCGAGGAGAGCCAATGCCAGGTGTTGAGGCAGGACCGAAGAATGGTTGTGCTCGCGTGCCAGTCCAGTCGCTAGGACCAGGGCCTCACGGGTTCTTGCTGTCAGTTTCTCAGGATTCATAGGTTATCCACAGTTTAGTAGGAAACTTGAGTGCTGTCATGTCAAGTTCAGACGCCGCAGATCTGCAAGGACCCTGCAAGTGGGACCGCCTAGGTTCTTCCCCATGAGCGAAGTGAGATATCGCCGGCATGAACCGGACGACCGGCACGATTCCTACCGGATGTTCCGGGCGTCGGTGTTCAAGTATGTCCAAGACATCGGGCTGGTCAGCCCCGAGGAGAAGGACGGAGTTGAAGGTGCGTGGGGCCGGCAGGGGTCGATGATGGTCCATCTCGAGAACACCGTTGCCGAAGACTGGGTGGCCGAGCTCGACGGGAACATCGTTGGTTGGGGTCGTTCGGTCGAACGAGGTGGGCACCTCCAGCTGACTCACTTCTTCGTTCACCCTGATGCTCAGGGACGAGGTGTCGGGAGGGGAATCCTGGAACGGGCCTTTCCACAAACGCGCGGCACGTCGCGGTCGATCCTTGCGACGCAGAACCCGCTCGCCCTCAGCCTGTACCTGCGGTCGGGCGTGAGTGTCTATGGCAACAGCATCGAACTGGGACGCGCACCGCGGAGGTTTGAGCCGGACGGTGACATCCAGCTCGAGCCGACGGAATTGACCGACGAAGTACGAGAGATCGACCGGGATGTGGTCGGCTACGAGCGCGACATCGACCTCGAATTCCTGACCAACGACCGACCCCTATTTCGGGTGATACGGGGGACCGAGACCGTTGGCTATGCGTTTGGCCTGCAGGGGATGTACGTGGGGCCGGTTGGAGTGAAGGACGCCAAGGACCTCCAGCCGACCGTTGCGCTGCTCGAAGCAGCTGCAGGGCGAGAAGGAGCCGAGGACTTCCGAATCACCATCCCTGCCGCAGCCGCCGAGACGGTTCGATGGGCCCTCGAGAACGGATACCGAATTGATCCCTTCTATGAGATGCTCTTGATGGATTCACCCGTGGTGAGCCTCGACCGCTACGTGATGACTCAGCCCTCTTTCATCTGGTAGCTGTCGAAATCGACTGAATCGGCCGTCCGTCACACCAAAGTGGTGGGCATGGCAAACAACAGCCTCAGCAGATCCATCTATATGTCAGGCTGGATCGGGTCGATCGTCGTCGCGACGACGTCACTGATCGCCGCGGTCGCGTACGAGGGTGAGTTCGGGGACTCGTATTCCTTCTTGAACCACAACATCTCCGAACTGGGAGAGACCGGCGTGTCTGAACTGGCCTGGGTGTTCAACGTCGGGTTGATCATTGGGGGACTGATCTTCGCCTTCTTCATGATGAGCCTCGGCAGGTATGCGCGCACGAAGGCCATGACCGTGATCTCCACGATCGGAGTGATCACCGCGCTTGGGATCAGCGCAGTCGGCCTGTTCCCGATTGGTCCGCCAGAGGCCCTCGGCAATCACACCCTGGCTGCCCTGACCTTCTTCCTCGGTGGATTTGTGTTCACGACAGCATTCACGATCTACGTGTTGAGATCGTCCGCCTCGCCGTTTCCTAAGTGGCTCGCCGTTGCTAGCGGCGTGGCGGCACTCAGCTTCATCCTGTTTCTCTTCATGCCATCGCTAGTCATGGACATCGACCGAGACACGATGCTGGAGGGTCCGTCGGGTCCCGATCGTCCAGGGTTCTGGCTTCCATCGTTTCTCGAGTGGATGATCATGTTCGCCACCGTGGCCTGGATCCTGGTCACGGCTGAGGTCGTGAGGCGGGACAAGCTGAATCCGTAGAGCAGAGCCCGCTGTCAAAGTGGCAGTATCGCCCTGATGGGCCTTCAGGTGAAGGTGCTCGGGCCGCTCCAAGTCGAGCGTGATGGGGAGCAGGTCTCCCTTGACAGACCTGCCCGCAGGAGACTGCTCGCAATCCTGGCGCTTGCCAATGGTGGGCGCGTTTCGACGGACGTTCTCATCGACCGCTTCTGGAATAGCCAGCCTCCTGAGACAGCTAGGGCAGCGCTCCAAACCCACATCTCTGGGTTGCGAAAGGAGCTCGGAGACGGGGTTATTGCAACTGAGGGCTACGGCTATCGGCTGAATCTCGAGGACAACACTCTCGACTCGCAAGAGTTGGACATGCTTGCCTCCTCCGCCACCAAAAAGAGCGGTGAACAGGCTCTGGCCGCGGTCGAGTCAGCCCTCGCCCACTGGGCTGGCAACCCTTATCAAGACGTGGCGGATGACGAGTTCGCTCGCCCGGAGATCGCCCGATTGACTGAAGTGCACCTCGAGATGCTGGAAAGGCATTCCGAGCTGTTGATCGAATTGGGGAGATCCGAGGAGGCGCTGCCAGCTCTCGAGGCGCTCGTGATCGAGCACCCGTATCGGGAACGGCTCTGGCAGCACCTCATGACCGCTAGGTATCGACTCGGCCGGACCACGGATGCGTTGCGCGCCTACCAAGAGGTCGGAGACCACCTCGCAGAGATCGGCACCGAGCCAGGTGAGCGACTTCGACGTCTCGAAGAGAAGATCCTCCTTCACGACTCGTCACTCTCCCAGGCACGAGACAACCTGCCAGTAGAACTTGATTCGTTCGTCGGCAGGCAGCGTGAGATCGACGAAATCTCCGAGCGGCTCGACACCACACGGCTACTGACCCTCACCGGTGCTGGCGGAAGTGGGAAGACTCGGCTGGCTATCAAGACGGCTCGCGGCGTGCAGGACCGGTTCCCCGACGGGTTGTGGTTTGTCGAATTGGCTGACCTCAACGATGGTGGCCGAATTCCGGAGCGAATCGCCGATGCGGCGGGCCTGGACCCAGGAGAGAGCGCACTCGAAACAATCTGTCGGGTGATGGCCCACGATCGAGCGCTGGTCATCCTGGACAACTGCGAGCACCTTGTGGTGGAGGCAAGTCAGGTGGCGACCGAGCTCCTCGAGTCGGGGGCAAGCCTGAAGGTCCTCACCACCAGTCGAGCACCTCTTCGCGCCAGGGGAGAGACCGTATTCAGGGTCCCCGGTCTCGAGCTTTCGGAGGTCGACAACGAACCAGCTGAAGCCATGGAGCTATTCATTGAGCGCGCTCGGCTCGACCGGAATACTCAGCCTGACGTAATTGCGGACATCTGTCGCCGACTGGAAGGAATGCCGCTGGCGATTGAGTTGGCCGCAGCCAGAGCCGCAACCACATCCCCTGCCGATGTTGTAGCGCGGCTCGACAACAGGTTGGACCTCTTGACTGCTGGTCAGAACACCGCTCCCGAGCGACACCAGACGTTGAGAGCGACCATCGAATGGAGCTACAACCTGCTCGCCCCCGAAGAGCGAAGGGTCCTCGACTTACTCACCGTCTTTCAGGGGGGCTTCGACTTGGACATGGCCGAGTTCGTTTGCAGTGACGACGAGATCCCAAAGACGAGGGTTGCAGCGATGGTGGCGACCCTCGTCGACAGCTCTCTAGTCAGTAGCCAAGTCCGGACTGACACTCAACGCTTTCGCTTGCTCGAGACAATCCGTGAATATGCGTCGCAGAAGCTCGAGGCGTCAGATCCGACGGGCGCAGCTCGCCAGCGACACAGCGGCTGGTGTGTTCAGTTCTCTGAATCTGTCTACGAACGGATCCACGAAGCTGGGAGGTCTGACCTTCTCGACCGAATACACCTCGACTACGAGAACCTGCTGGCTGGCTACGAATGGGCGGAGTCACAGGGCAACGGTGTTGCGGCGGGCCAGATCGCTTCGGCGATCCTCTGGCACTGGGAGGACCTCGACCACGGAACCAACACCATGATGTGGATGGAGCGAGCGATCGAGACGTGCGACGTTCCGCTGAGACGCGCCGAGTTGAGGGCAATGAGCATGGGCGGACACTTCCAAATGAATGATGCCGCCACCGCTCTCGCCGAAGGAGAGTTCGCATACGAGGTTTTCTCCTCAACCCCTGCTTCCGTTGTGAAGTCGTTCGTGGCGAGGTCGATGGGCAGCCTCACCCGAGTGTTGGGTGAAGACATGGATGCCAGCTTCAGATACGCCAACGAAGCAGTAGACATCGCTGTGGAACTGGAGCATCAGGTTGCAGAGGTGAGGTCGAGACTCAACCTCGCTCTGACCTATGCCTGGACGGGGGACAGCAAAGCGGCGTTCGAAGAGCTAGACAGGGCTGCGGAGATGGCACCCACAGCGGGTGACATCGAGTCCACGATGGCCGTGAACGAGGCTGCCTTAGAAGTAGCAGCATTAACGCCAGGTGCGCGGCGAGAACGTTTCAAGCGATATGCCGACCGAACGGTCGCAGCAGCGAGGGATTATCCGAAGTGGCGGCACTATCACTTCGGTTGGGTTGGTTGGGCATACCTTCAGTCCGGGGACTGGGACCTGGTCGAGGCGCTGGTCGCGGTCGGCGAGGCCGACCGGCACGTCGTGGGCTACGAGTTGCTCAACCATCTGTTTGTGAAAGCCGGATACGACTGGATGCGTGGCGACTTGACCGCGGCGCAAGAGGACTTGATCAGAGTTGTTGATGCGGGCCTCAACCCAAAGTGGGAGCATGCGTACTACACGCTCTCGGCGGAGGTCCACTCCAGCCGAAGCGATATCGAAGAGGTGCGAGCGATCGTCGACGAATACGTATCAAGGGAGTATTCGGGTGCGGATCAAGCCAAGAAGATCATGTCATTGGCCGTGCTGATTCGCGCCGAGGTGGACAATTTCCTGGAGGGCAAGACAACAATCGACGAGACGCGAGAGGCCATCGACGGTGCAATGGACAGCATTGTGGAGCTGAAGTCGAACCCAGGGGCAATGCTGGACGTTTCCGACCAGATGGAGACACCAAGGACCACAATCGCCTTCGCAACAGCTGAGGCGTCCCGCCTACAAGAGTCGAGTCCGGAGTTGTGGACCGAGGCACAAGAGGCCGCCGACAACCTGTATTACCGCTTGTATGCGCAGATTCGCCAGGGTGAAGCAGCACAATCGGTCGAGATTCTGATGGACGCCAAGGCTGAAGCAGACCGGGTCGGCGCCAGGTATCTGTCGGATTTGGCCGAGGGGCTGCTCAGCGTCTGAACATCCCGTGCGGGTCGTACTTCGCTCCGATCGCTTCCAACCGTCTCAGATTGGCCCCGTAGGCATCGGTAGCTCGATCTTCGTCACGATCGACGTAGTTGATGTAGACACTGCCGGTCCCGAATTGGAGCAGGTCATCGTGGAGTGCGCGAGTCCATGCGATTGCCTTCCCGTCCTCAGCTGCGTCTTCCCAACCCGATGAGATACCAAGCCCGAATTCGACATCCCGGTGAGGAAAGGCCGTAGCTGTTGGATCGACCCGGCTCACTGCTCCGCCCAACGGCTCTATGAACACGTTGGAGAAAGCTCCGGGTAGAGGGTCAACCCTGTCCACGAGTGTCTCGATGAAGCCGTCGGTGAGACCATTCAGGTACTGGGCCTTCCAGTAGTAGCGGCCACCGTCGGGAGCACCCGTATCGAAGCTCGACTGCAAGGTTGCGTAAGGGATTGGCTCCAGAACGGAGAGCAAGGGCGAGCCAAACTCGGCGAACGGCTTCAGTTCAGCCTCCCCTTCGTCGACTGAGCCAGCATGCATGGCCACCAGTGCCAGGCATGTCTCACCGAACGACTCTTCGGGAAACGGCTCCACGGGAGGCACATTGATGAAGAGGGCGAAGCAACTGACCGACTCTGATGACGCTGCCATGAAGTCCCGATAGAAGGAGAGGCCTTCCGCAGCCTGGCCCATGGGTAGGAAGACTTGAGTGTGCATCACTTCCGGACCGAGTTCATCGAGTCGGTATTCGAACGCGGTGACTACCCCACAATTGCCTCCCCCACCGCGGAGGGCCCAAAGCAGGTCTGAATGCTCGTCTTCAGCGGCGTTGACAACCCGCCCATCAGCGAGCACGACCTCAGCGCCAAGGAGATGATCGATCGTAAGTCCGAATGGTCTCGCCAGGAACCCGACGCCACCGCCCAACGTAAGCCCTCCAACACCCGTCCGAGAATCGACACCGCCGGTCAACGCAAGCCCGAAGGCTTGGGTTTCATGGTCGACGACTCCCCACGTCGCCCCTGCGCCTACGCGCGCGGTCTTTCCCTGTGGATCGACCTGGACCGACCGCATGTGCGACAAGTCGACGAGAAGTGCGTCATCAGCAACGGCTCTGCCTGCCACGCTGTGGCCACCGCCTCGTACGGTCACCGGAGTACCGGTCGTCTGGGCGTAGTCGACGCACGCAATGACATCGGCCGTGCCCTCGCAGTAGGCAATCAGGGCGGGGCGTCGGTCGATCATTCCGTTCCAAACCTTGCGAGCATCGTCGTACAACGAATCCTCTGGAGAGATCAACTCTCCTCTGAGCCGCCCTCGAAGCGTCATCACGGAGGGAGCGTCTAGCCGACTAACCATCCGGACAAGTGGCCGAGAAGGTGCCTTCCAACACGCCCGCGTCGTAGTTCGATCCGCCAGCTCGCGCCTCCGCTAGGGCTCGATCTTCGTAAAACACGCCGGTACCTGAAATGGATTTCCCCTCAACAGACACTTCGGCTCCGATGCCCTCTGGCAAGCCCTCCACGTTCGCAACGGTGTCGTAGACATTGCTGTCGGCCTTCCACAACTCACCCGTGATCTGAACAGCCCCAGCTTGGACGATTGCGTTTCCGTCGCCAAGCGTCTGAATGCTTAGAGCAATCTGGGTGCCGTCGTCGGCCTCCCCGAACATGTTGACGAAGAAGGACCCACCAGTGTTCGGCATGCAGATCTCGCTGGCGTTGCCGTTGAGAGCGAACGTCCACGTCTGGGAACCGATCGTGACGGTGCCGTCGCCTTCGGCAGGTTGGCTGGCGACCTGAGAGGTCGGGGCCTCGGCCGAGACTGTCGTCGAAGTCGGCTCAGGCTGCTCCTGCCGAGCGGTCGATTGGACTTCCGGGTCTTCAACTGCCTGACCTCCACACGCTCCGAGCAAAAGCGCCAACACAACGTACACGGTGAATCTCTTCTCCATCACAACTCCTCTTTCTGTTGCGACCAGATCTATCCGGCGAGACCAAACGTCCTCTAAACGCTCTACTTGCAGAAGACCAGGATCTCGAAGAGATAGTCCGGGGTGCCGTTCCACGGGGCATCCGTCCAGGGCTGGAAGTCTCGGTCGTTGTATGCCTGCGACCCGAAGGCAAACGCACCTTTGAATGTCTCGGGATCAAAGACACCGGGAACCATCGTGACGTCCACGTGGGGCGAGTAGTTATGGGTGACCCGGGATAGGCCCATCGAGGGAAGCACAGCTCCGTCCCCCTCCGTCGTTTCGATCGACAGAAGCTCCTCCCTGGTGACGGCGGCAAATGGTCCACCTTCACCCGTCATGCCGAAGTGCACTGTGATGAACTCGCCTCCCACAACGGCGTCGGAGCCGTCCTCAGCCAATTCGCTCACTGTGTCTGACACTTGGATCGCCTTGGTCGTGAAGACATGTGAATCATCGAGATAGCAGCGACCAACGTTCACGAAGAACTCGTTGTCGCCCAGCGACCAACCTTCGAGAGACACGTTGCCTCCGGTCGTGGAGTACACACCGGAAACATCAGGGAGACCATTGACTATGACCTTTGTCTCCCCTTCGGCAACACAATTCTCGTAGTGATTGTTGAGGAACTGTTCCGGTGTCCACGTGGGTGGTCCGCCTTCTTCGGGAGCCTGGGGTTCGTCCGGTAGATCGACAGTTGCCTCACTTATGACCTCAACGGCTTCGTACTTGCAATCGATCGCCTCCGGGGCGTCTTCACTGTTGGTGAGTGCGAGGCCCAGTGCGACGACAGCCACCCCCAAGGTCCCCAACACACCTATTGCCACGTACCCGGAAGTCGTGGAGACCCCACCGCCAAACCATCCTGATGCCATGCCCCGATTGTTGAAGACACCTCCAAACACTCACTAAACGCACCTCTCGACTCGTTCTGTGTCAACCCGGGGCCCTATCACCGCCCACATCTGACACAGAACGGTCGAGAAACGGGCCCTTGCCCCGCAAGCAACCTTGTCGTGTTGACAACCTGGCGACTTAAGGTATCATGTTGGACATGGTACCTAAAGGTGCCGGGCAGGGTCATACAACCCAGTTGCTACATGGCGTACTCGACATGTGCCTGCTCTCGATCATCGATGAGCAGGAGTCATACGGGTACGAGATGGTCAGCAAACTGAGTGAACGAGGACTCGACCTGGCGAGTGAGGGCTCGATATACCCCCTTCTCTCCCGACTGCAGAAGCAGGGATTGATCGAGGGATATCTGGTTCAGAGCTCGGAGGGCCCTGCCCGCAAGTACTACCGAATGTCGGACGAGGGTCGAGAGACTTTGTCCAGATGGCGTGACGAATGGCACGCATTCAGCGATTCGGTCGATGGTGTGCTGAACGGAGGTGGCAAGTGAGCGATCGGGCTCAAGTAGTTGCCGACGCCGAGAAGTACTGGCTCGAGACCGGCCTTGCCCACGACGTCGTGGAAGGCATGAGCAACGAGCTGGCCATGCACCTCGCCGAAGCGGAGAGAGACGGGCGGACGGTCGACGAGGTCGTCGGCGATCTGGCCGTCTTTGCCGAAGGCTGGGCTGCTGCCGTGCGGGGACGTCCCGTGGACAGCTGGTCAGACATTCAGAGCGGACGTACCAGGAGGAGAAGAGAGTTCCGTAGAGAGACGTTCTTCTACGGAGTGGCGACAACGGCGCTAGTAGCGGCCGCGGTCGTCGCAGGACAAGGAGGTAGCGACGTGGACCAAGAGATATGGCGGTGGTTATGGACAATTTTTGCCATCGTCGTCGGCATTGGTGAGATATTCACCGCCGGCTTCTTCCTCCTGCCATTTGCCATAGGGGGAGCCGCGGCAGCAATTCTGGCGTGGCTTGGAGTGAACCTCCTCGCCCAATGGCTCGTGTTCTTCGGGGTCTCAACGATTTCGTTGTTGTACCTCCGCAAGTTCATCAATCGGCAGGACGAGGCCGAACAACCCCGTGTGGGTGCCAACCGTTGGGTCGGCTCAGAGGGTGTCGTGCTGCAAGGCATCGACCCCCACACCGGCTCAGGCATGGTGCGGATCCTCAATGAGGAGTGGAGGGCAACGGCATTGGGGAAGATCCCTGCCGGCTCCAGCATCGTGGTGACGGAAGTAGACGGCGCTCGGCTGATCGTCGAGCAACTAGAGGACGCCTGACCTTCGCTCAGGTCGCAGTGAGAACACTGCCCAGAACGATCGAATTCAGACGTAGGAGAAGAAAGGAAAGAAATTGGAAGCAGTAGTAATCCTGTTTGTGTTCCTCGCGGTCGTATTGATCGTGGTGGCCGCGGCGGGGTTCAAGGTGGTCCGCCCTTATCAGAAGGGACTCATCGAGTTCCTAGGTAGGTACGAGAAGACCGTGGATTCTGGATTGCGATGGGTCATGCCCTTCGTCAAGCGGCTTACCAAGGTTGACATGCGTGAGCAGGTCATCGACGTTCCCCCGCAGGAAGTCATTACCAAAGACAACGTGGTAGTCACTGTTGACGCAGTGATCTACTACGAGGCTACCGACCCGGTGAAGCTCCAATACAACGTGGGAAACTTCATCCTCGCCATCACCAAGTTGGCACAGACCAACTTGAGAAACGTGGTCGGCGATCTCGACCTGGACGCCGCGTTGACCTCGAGAGAGATCATCAACGCCAAGCTCCGGCAGATCCTCGACGACGCCACTGACAAGTGGGGCGTTCGTGTGGTCCGTGTCGAGATCCAGCGCATCGAGCCGCCGGTCGACGTGACCGACGCGATGCACCGTCAGATGAAGGCTGAGCGTGATCGGCGTGCCGCCGTCACCGAGGCTGAAGGTCTGAAGAGAGCCGCCATCCTCAAGGCTGAGGGTGTGAAAGAATCTCAGGTGCTGGAAGCCGATGGTCAGGCAGAAGCGATCAAGAGAGTCGCTGACGCCGAGAAGTACCAGAAGCTCACAGTGGCCGAAGGTGAAGGTCAGGCGATCGAAAGAGTGTTCTTGGCCATCCACAACGGAGACCCGACACCGGATCTCATCGCCATTCGCTACCTGGAGACACTTCAGGGAGTGGCAGATGGTCAGGCGTCGAAGATCTTCCTACCGCTCGACACGTCGGGTGTGTTGGGAGCAGTCGCCGCCATGGGCGAGATGTGGCAGGAGAGCCAGAACGGCACGCAGCCAGCCGGCTCACCCCAGTAGTCAGAGCAAGCAAGCGAAAGGGCCCCGAAAGGGGCCCTTTCTTCGTGCCACCGGTGTCTATCCGCCTACCCGGTTCATCGAGAAGAGCACCTGTTCGACATCTTCGCGACTCCAAGGTGGATAGAAGACCATCGAATACTGATCGCACCGCTCGCCAGGCTCTTCAAACCATCCGGCCGCCCACACCCCATCAGGGTGCGGACCTACCACTCCCCTGGTGCCATCGATGAAGACTTCGATCTTGTCCCCTGGCCAATCAACGGCGGGGAGAGTTCCCCGAATCAAGGCGATCGCCACAGTGTCGTCGGACCTCGGGATGAACGTTGTGTTGGTTCCAGGGACACTGGTCCAAACGTCAGGCTCCAACTCGTCCGGATTCAATTCACCAGTTCCAACGTCAACAGGAAGCCAAGTCAGTTCATATGGAGCTGCAGGGCAGTCGGGTGGCGGTTGAGTAGTTGAGGTTGTCTCCACCGGTGCAGTCGTGGTCGTGTCCGCAGGTGTCGGCTGGGTCGTCTGATCATCGGTCGATCCACTTCCCGAGCAGGCAGCCAGGACAAGGGTGAGCGCCAGCAGTCTTTTCATCAGCCGACGATGATATGGAGTGCTGATGGGTAAACCCGGACTCACCGTCGACGAGCTTCTCGCACAGTTCCCAGCAGAGATCGGTGACGTCGCCCTAGAGGTGAGAGAAGTCGTTCTGGACGTGCTCCGCGACGCTGAAGAGCGGGTCTACAACGGGTGGAAGGGGCTCGGCTATCACACAGATGTCGGCTACATCGGTGGGGTCTTCCTAAGACCAGGGGGTGTTTCGTTGCTCTTCGAGCACGGCATCGAGTTCGACGATCCGGACGACGTTCTGCTGGGCGATGGCACCCGAACCCGCTACCTCGATGTCACGAACTGGGACTCAAAGGTCGAGAGGTTGGCGCGCCACTTCTTGGCCGCCGCGCAGGATCTCGCTACCTGAACGCTCGCATGTAGCCGTCACGGGAACCGATGTAGATGGTTCCGTTCCAGATGGCCGGCGTGGCCTCGACGCAGGCTTTGGCATTGCCAACATCCACCGACCAGATGCGCTGCGGGTCAGCGGGGTCGGCGAGGTCATAGCCGCGCAACTCGCCGGTGCAGGTGGCAGATACGAGAGTCTGACCCACAACGGATGGTGAGGACCAGGAGTGCCAGCCAATCGAGTTGTCTGACCAGACGATGTCTCCGGTCTGGGTGTCGACCACAATCAGCGAGCCTTGGTGGGTGTTCGTGTACAGGTACCCCTCATGAAGAGCGGGGGTGGCCCAAAGACCTGAGTCACTGCCCTGGACACGAAGGTCCAGGCCCCAAACGCGAGGGTTGTCGGGGTTGTTGGGATCGAGCTTTATCAGTTGGCCGACTTCGTCCTGACGGGCCTGCTCCGTCGGCCCCATCTGCGATGGCTCGTATTCGATGGACGCATAGACAAAGCCGTCCTCGTCAACGATCAACGAGGCGTCGACATCACCACCGGCCCAGTAGTCGAGCACGATGGGGGCGTTGCCGTTACGGATATCTGAGACGTCGAGCCCGATTATGCGGCCACCCGAGTTGGCGAAGTAGACCCGGTCCTCGAAGGCCACGGCTGAGTTCTCGACGGACACGTTGCTGTCGGCGAGACGATCGAGCTGTGACTGGTTCCACGACCTCATCGAGAACTTGATCTCAGGGTCAACAGTCACGTTTCCGTTGGCGTCGTACCCACGGTTCAGCTCGTAGGCGAAGAACCAACCGTTCTCTCCGCCTTCGTACATCATGTCGTCGATGATCAACGGGTTGGCATCCCAGTCGTCATTCCAGATCCCGTCGACCGCGTAGGCATCCAATGACCAAAGCTCAGTTGGTTCGCTTCGATCGAGTGCGATTATCCGGAGCTTGTTGTCCCGAGATCCCGAGTACAGCAACGGGTAGCCGTCGGGGTCGACGGTGACGCTCCCCTTGATGATGTCGCCGGTCACGAATCGAGGGCGGATGTCTTGGCCGGTCTCGGCATGGACGAAGTGGATAGCCCGGTCGTAGGCACCAAAGATCAACTCAGTGACACCATCTTCACGTTCGTAGACGGCGGGTTGCCCGGTCCATCCCATGCCACACCAGGTGGTCGTCTGGCCGAGGTTGGTCGACTGCGAGCACATTGGAGCGTCTGGGTAGGTCCACTGTCGTGTCGGATTGTCTCCGATGGGACCGGTTCCGTAGTACGTCCGGGTTGGGTTGCCCCGGAACATGGTCAGGCCAACCGTCTCGCCCCAGGGCCTACCGATAGTCCACCCCGGAATGGTGTTTGGCTCCCGGACAAGGTCGGAAAGCGTTGTGGTGGTTGTCGCGGGTGGGCTGTCGTCAGTGGTTCCCGGCCCTTCGGAGCCAGGTGGAGTCGTGTCGTCTGGATTCTCTGTCAGGGTTGACGGCGTAGCCGTCGTATCTCCCGTCGACTCACGCGGACCGACGACCAGAAACGCGACGAAGCCGAGCATCACCCCGAAGGCGACGATCAGGACCGCGGGGCCGGTTCTCGATCTCACGGAGTATCCAACGTGTCAGACACGCATTCGCGTTCACCGGTCGGCCACGGCTGACCTGGCTGTTCGATGAAAGCAGGGATCAAACACGCATCGATAGTCCCGTCCGGTTGGATCACTGCCTGGGCTACACCTGTTGTCCTGCCAAGAGTGGACAGCGTAGGCCAGACGAAGTTGCCAAGAGACCAGAACACTGCCGCGCCATCTCTCACCTCATACGGCTGGAGACGATGAGGATGATGACCGAAGATCACGTCGGCGCCTGCCGCGATCAAAGCGTCGGCGATCTCGATATCGGTGGCTCTCGGAGTCAGGTCGAGCTCTACACCCCAATGGATGGTCGCGACGACGATGTCAGCTTGTGAGGCGGCCCATTCGATCGCTTCGACCATCGTTGGGATGTCGTCGCCGTTGAGCATCCCCGGGTTGTCTTCGGTGGCGAACCAGCCGTTGTGAGGTTTGACCCCACCCATGCCCACAACTGCGACCCTCCATCCGTTGACATCGAAGAATGCTGGCTCGCCAGCCTCCGTCGTGTTGGCACCCACACCAACCGGAGCTACGCCAACCGCTTCCAACTGAACCCGGCCGTCGAGCAAGGCTTCTTTGCCCATGTCTCCGCCGTGGTTGTTGGCGAGAGAAGCGACGTCAACACCACCGGGCGCAAGAGAGGTCAACGATTCAGTCGGGCATCGGAAAGTGAAAGCCTTGGGCTCGGGCGAACCCAGATCGGAGGCCGCGCACTCGAGATTGATGACCGTCAGGTCATCCGCGAGCAGGATGTCCCTCACCTCGTCCCAAGCGTAGGAATAAGGATTGGAGCGAAAGGCTGAGATGTAGTCGGGGTCCAGGTTGACGTCGCCGGTACCCGAGATTGTCAGCTCGAGCTTTGGCGGGATGGTTGTTGTCGTGGTCGTTGATGTCGACGTTGTCGTGGTTGACGAGGTGGTCGTCGTTGAAGAAGTGGTCGTGGTGGTGGGGTCGGGCACCGTGGTAGTGGCCTCCTCGCCAAGCACGACGTTGCAGGCGCTCAGCACCAGCGCGGCAGCAGCGGCGAACATGGAGACACGACGGAGGGAACTGGTGGACACCGGTCCATAAGGCTAAATAGCCGACCCCGCTATCCAGAGTCACGTTCTCGGGGTGATATCAGCCAAATATGGCGATATGAACCCCGGGTTCGCAGAAAGGGGTTAGAGGATTTGGGAGAGGAAGAGTTTGGTGCGCTCTTCCTGGGGGTTGGTGAAGAAGTGCTCCGGGGTGCCCACCTCGACTATCTGACCGTCGGCCATGAAGACCACGCGGTCAGCCACCTCACGGGCAAACCCCATCTCGTGGGTCACGACGATCATCGTCATGCCTTCCTTCGCCAGGTCCTTCATCGAGTCGAGGACCTCGCCGATCATCTCGGGGTCGAGAGCCGATGTCGGCTCGTCGAACAGCATGACCTTCGGGGTCATCGCGAGAGACCTGGCAATAGCAACGCGCTGTTGCTGCCCACCGGACAACTGCCCTGGATACTTCTTGGCCTGTTCCGGGATCTTCACCCTGGTCAGGAGTTCCATGCCCAGATCCTCAGCCTCCTTTTTGGGCATGTTGCGGACCTGCTTGGGAGCAAGTGTCACGTTGTCGAGGACCGAGAGGTGAGGGAACAGGTTGAACTGCTGAAAGACCATGCCGGTCTCCCGTCTGATCTCCTGGATGTTCTTGACGTCCTCGGAGAGCTCAACCCCGTCGACGATGATGCGGCCGGCGTCGTGCTCCTCCAACCGGTTGATGCAACGAATCATCGTGGACTTACCGGAACCAGACGGCCCGATGACCACAACCACTTCTTGGCGAGCAATCTTCAGGTTGATGTCGGTGAGAGCTTGGAACGAGCCAAAGAACTTGTCGACTCCGATCAGCTCAATCATCACGTCGCCCTGAACGGCGGTCGCGTCAGCAAACACTTCTGAATTGATGTCAGTCATCGAATCCCAACTCCAAGTTTCTTCTCTAAACGTTGACTTTCTCTCGACATGGTGAACGAGCCGACCCAGAACAAGAAGGCTACGAACACCAACGCTTCAATAATCAGGCCTTGGCCACGGAAGTCCGGCTGCTGGGTAATGGCTCCGGCTCCATTGAGCAGGTCGAGAATTCCCAACGCGACGCCCGCAAGGGTCGTGTCTTTGAAAAGGGCTATGAACTGCCCGATCTGTGCTGGGATCACTGCCCGGAGAGCCTGCGGCAGGATGATGAGGGAAGTCTGCTTGTACGGCGAGAGCCCAAGCGCCTTCGCTGCCTCGGATTGCCCATTCGGAACCGACTGAAGACCGCCTCGAACAATCTCCGCGATGTAGGCCGCTGAGAAAACCGTGAATGTGACGATCGCCCTGACGACCTTTGATGGAGCCAGCGCTTCGGGCACGAAGAACTCGAGCGAAACGTTGGCAAGGAGCAGCAACACGAATAGAGGTGAACCTCGAACGAACTCGATGTAGACGATGGCTGTCGATTTCAGAAGGGGGAGCTTCGAACGCCTGGCCAGAGCCAACAGGACACCAATTGGGAACGAGAGGGCAATACCGGCCGCCGCCGATGTCAGGTTGAACATGAACCCCTCCCACTCGGCGAGAGGGACTGAAGAGGTCATATAGAAGAAGATCGCAACCGGAATGGCCAGCATCACCAGGGTGAGAGCCCAGTTACCCGCTGATCCGAGCCGTCGTGACCCAATCATGCGGCCCAGCCAGTAGCCCGACACAGCACCGACGAGAGTTATCAACATGGCCAACCACGGTCCAGACCCGGTGGTGAGGAGCAGCAACAGGAGGATCGTGGCGATTATCAGCCCGAAGCGTCTCACGAGGTCGGACGTGCGCTGTGACGGGGTCATCTTGGCGGCTTCAGATGTGCCGGCCTGTCGCTGCCTTCCCGCGATGATCCCCGCAACCATCCCACCCCAGATGCCGAGCACCGCAAACGAAATCGCCAGTACCGCAAGTTCGTCAGATGGCCAGCGACCCACAAGGAGCAACTTGAGGTTGACTCTGATGATCTCCCAGCGAGCGTTGACGAAAACAAACATGACCGCTCTGAAGAGCAGATATATCGAGAGGGAGCCGAAGACAACGGTGATTGCGCCGTCCAGCGGAGATCGGAACAGGTTCTTGCGGACCCAGTAGGCGGCGCCAGTCGGCGGTGTCGCGCGTTTGTCGTCGGTCACAGTTGTCATCTCTCCACCAACTTGAAGCGACTATTGGCCAGGTTCACCACCGCGGAAGTGATCAACGACAGCGCCACATAGAAGACGAGTGCGAGGAAGAAGGCCGGAACCGCGGGTGACCCGTTGCCGACGGTGATCTGGGTGACATTGGTCAACTCGAAGTATGCAAAGGCCGCACCGAGTGACGAGTTCTTGATGAGGTTGAGGTACTGATTGCCCAACGGCGGTATGGCGATTCGCATCGCCTGGGGAAGGATGATCAACGACATCCGCTGAAAGCCCGAGAGCGCGAGTGCACTGGCGGCCTCTCCCTGGCCCTTTGGCACAGCGAGGATCGAGCCGCGAACGATTTCAGCGATCTGGCTAGCGGTGTAGAGCACCAGTGCAATCAGAACTGCGAAATAGGACGGATCAACGCGAATACCACCTTCGATCTGTCGCCCGTCGATCTCCGGCAGCGTGAAAGTGGGTCCGGCAATGAGCCAACCAACGGCCCAGATCAACACAAAGACCGAGAACCCATAGAGCCCGGCTCTGGCTGGTGTGCCGGTGCGGTCGGCGACGCTTCGCCGCCAACGAGCGACTGCCCAAAAGCCAAGGAGACCGAGCCCAAGTACGGCGAGCAGGTATAGACCGGAAACCTCTGAGTACCACGGGACACCTATCCCACGATTCGAAACCACTAGGAAGCCAAGGTCCCAGGCCTCATCGATCGCAGGAAGCACCTGGAGCACTACGCCAAGAAAAGTGAACGTCATGAGAACGAGAAGCGGGGTATTCCGAATCGCTTCCACATATACCGTTGAGAGCTTGCGGACGACCCAGTTTTGTGAAAGACGGCCGATACCGACGAGGGTGCCGAGGATGGTGGCGAGAATGATGCCGACGATCGAGATTCGGATCGTGTTGAGCAGACCGATTATGTATGCGTTGCGTACAGACTCATTCGAGTCGAATTCAGCCCCCGGGATCGCAAAGCTCGCCGGATTGGAAAGAAAATCGAAGTTGGTGGGGATCCCGCTATTTGCGGTGTTGGTCAGATAGTTGCTCCATAGCCAGAGCAGAAAGGCCAGAACAACGAAGAACACTGCAACTTGGAAGGCCCACGAAAGGACCTTGACGTTGCGATAAAACGGAGGTTTGGCCTCCGGTGCGGGTGCTCGCGCTGTTGGTGGTGCGGTCATTCAGAACGGAGTGTGGGTGGCCGTCGGCCACCCACACTCGTTTCAGGTTTTAGCGATAAGGCGGTGCGTACATCAGGCCACCGTCGAACCAGAGGGCATTGACGCCTCTCTCCAGACCGAGTGGCGCAAGATGCGCCTCGAAGATCTCGCCGTAGTTGCCCACTTGGCTGATCACCTGATAGGCGAAATCAGTGGGCAGGCCCAGGCCAGCATCGAGTGTCGTCTCATTGCCGTCACCGTCGGTGAACGAGGCTCCAAGGAACTTCCTGATATTCGAATCCTCAGAGTCCAAGAACGTATCGACGTTCGCAGACGTGATCCCCCACTCCTCAGCCTGAATCGTGGCGAAGATCGCCCAGTTCACAGCTTGTGCGAGAGCGTCGTTGCCATCGAGAACTGCAGGACCGAGAGGCTCCTTCGAGAAGACCTCAGGAAGGATCGAGACACTGTCAGGACCGTCAGGCTGGTCGGCACGGAGACCGACGAGGGCACTGGAGTCTGCACTCCATCCGTCGCACTGGCCAGCGCCGAAGGCTTCCTGGATCAGATCGTTGTCATCAAAGGGACGAACTTCCCAGTCGAGACCAAGACGATCCGCCGTGGCGGCCGCATTGCCCTCAGTGGTCGTTCCCTTGGCGACGCAGACGATCACGCCGTCCATGTCTTCGATGCTCGAGTATCCAGCGTCGGCTGGGACCATCATTCCCTGACCGTCGTAGTACGTCGTGGCCAAGAACGTGGCGCCTTCGCTGCCGTCCCGGCTAGCGGTCCAAGTCGTATTGCGCACCAGGACGTCAATCTGGCCTGATTGCAATGCGGTGAACCGGTCTGCCGTTTCAAGATCGACGTGGTTTACGGCCTCGGCATCGCCGAACAGGGCCGCAGCGATCACTCGGCAGAAGTCGGAGTCAAAACCGACGTGCTCGCCATCTTCGGTAAGCACTGCGAAACCGGTCAGGGCGTCGCGTGTACCGCAGTTGACTTCACCGCGGTCAAGGACCTCCTGCAGTGCGGAACCGCCTCCGTCGCCTCCTCCGTCACCTCCGCCGTCTTCACCGGCGGTGGTGGTGGTGTCGTCACCACCTTCTGAGCTACAGGCTGCGAAGACCAGCGTCAGGGCGACCAAGGCCACCAAGAGCTTGCTTCTCTTCATTACTCCTCCGTATTTAGGGTGCGCGCAGCCAAAAGCGCAGCGCGCTCGACGATCGACCCTAGCCATATCCTTCCTGGCGATGCCGCCCAAAACCCGGTTCGCAACTTGGCGTCTTCGCCAATACCCTTCTGGTTTGGTTCCGATAGGAGGACCCTTAGAAATGATCAAAAAAGCAAGAATCGTTGCCCTCATGGCGGTACTTGCCTTGGTCGTCGCCGCATGTGGTGATGATTCGGGCGGAACCATCGACGGCTCCGATCTCGACGGAATGACTGTCACCGTCGGTGTCGAAAACGCCTACCTCCCCTTCAACTACATCCTTGCGGGTGAGACCGAAGGACAGGGCTGGGACTACGACGCATGGAATGACATCTGTGAGCGCCTCAATTGCGTGCCCGAGTTCGTGGAGGCTGCTTGGCCTGCCGTGATCGATCAGGTCGCACAGGGCGAAATCATGACTGCGGCTGATGGGATTTCCATCACAGACGAGCGCAAAGAAATCGTTGCGTTCTCTGATCCGTACATGACAGTCACCCAGAAGTTCATCAAGCAGCTAGGCGACGATCGCTTCTCGAGCGCCGACGACGTCATCAATTCTGATGCTGTCGTCGCAACTCAGGTTGGTACCACCAACTTCGAGCTGGCCGAGGAGTTGGTTGGAGCTGATCGCATTCAGGCGTTCGACCAGTTTGCCCTGGCCGTACAGGCGCTGATTGCAGGCGATGTCGACGTGGTCATCATCGACGACGCCGCTGGCCTCGGATACATCGGTGAAAACGCGGAAGAGATCGAGACGATCGACGACGCGCTGCAGTCCGATCCCCTTGGCTTCATCTTCCCGCTCGACTCAGAGCTGGTCGACCCGGTCAATGAGGCCATTCAGGCCATGATCGACGACGGAACCATGGACGACTTAGGTCGCAAGTGGTTCGGTCCTGACTTTGACGTGACCTACGACGACCTGGGCTAGTCGACTGGCCCAACAACTATCTGGATAAGGTGCGCCCGGTCTTCTGACCGGGCGTTTCCTTTATGACACAAGAACCTGATCCACAGGCGGCTCCACTAGCCCCCACAGTGGGAGGCGCCTACCGCTTCGACGCCAAGGAGTTCCCATGGTGGCTCGTTGCGATGTTGAGCATTGTCGCAGCGCTGGTGATCGCGGTGATATTCAGCCCCGAGTACCGGGAGGCGTTCGAGAACATCTTCCCCTGGCCACTGCGAGCCACCGAGGGCATCCTCATGACCCTCTACCTCACCTTCGGCTCGTTTGTCGTAGCGCTGGTCTTGGGACTCTTCATCGGGCTCGCCAGGGTTTCTAAGAACACTTTCCTGAAGAACGCGGCCGCCCTCTACATCGAGTTCATACGCGGAATCCCGATGATCGTCTTCCTGTTCGTCGTGGCCTTTGTGCTGGTCCCGTCCTTCGCCGATCTCATCAACCAGCCCAGTCGGTCTTTTCCTCAGGCGTTCCGCGGTGCCGCAGCTCTGTCACTCTTCTATGCGGCATTTATTGCTGAAGTGTTCAGAGCTGGCATCCAATCAGTGAATCGAGAGCAGACCGAGGCAGGACGGTCGTTGGGGCTTCGAGAAAGACAGATCATGAGCAAGGTTGTCTTGCCCCAAGCGGTCCGCAACATGCTCCCCGCCCTGGGCAATGATCTCATTTCACTGATGAAAGACACTTCGCTGGTGACTGTGCTCGCAGTGCGTGAGGTGACCCAGTTGGCCCGTCTCTACTCGGGAAGCACGTTCCGATTCCGTGAGTCGTTCTTCATTCTGGTCGTCATTTACGTGGTGCTCACACTCGGGTTGAGCTTGGTTCTCCGTTGGTACGAGCGCCGAGTGGCCATTCCCGGCAGAATCGGCGACTAGCCCTCGAGGAGAATGCGCTCCACCACCGAGTCGAGGTCCATGCCCACCGACTCCATCACATCGCCGGGCGAGCCAAACGGAAGGAACTCATCAGGCACACCGATATTGAGGACGTCTTTGGTCACACCTGAAGCAGCGAGCGCTTCCATGACAGCAGCACCGAAACCACCGGCTACAACGTTGTCCTCCAAGGTGACCACGCGTTTGGCCGATCCAGCCCACTCAACGATTCTTGGATCGAGCGGCTTGACCCAGCGGGCGTTGACCACTCCGGCTTGCAACCCTCGAGACGAGAGCTCGGCGGCTGCCTTCTCTGCCGTTTCGACCATTCTCCCGATGGCCACCAGAAGGACGTCTTCTCCCCCACTCAAGAGCTCGGCTTCACCGATCTCCAGCGGGGCTACTGGCACTGACGGAACTGATACCGCTCCACCTTTTGGGTAGCGGATCGCAATGGGCCCGTCATGGTCGACCGCGGTCTCGATCATGGCGCACAACTCTGTGGCATCTGCAGGCGCACCGACGACGAGGTTGGGCACCATTCGAAGATACGAAAGATCGAATACGCCGTGGTGCGACGGCCCATCGGGACCGGTAATCCCGGCGCGGTCGATCAAGAAAGTGACCGGCAGATCGTGCAGAGCCACGTCGGCGACCACCTGGTCAAAAGCTCGTTGCAGGAAAGCCGAATACAAGGCAACAACCGGCTTCTTCCCTGCCATGGCGATACCCGCAGCCAACGTCACCGCGTGCTGCTCGGCGATGCCGGTGTCGATGACACGCTCTGGGAATCGCTGCGACATCTGCTTCAAACCGGTGGTCGAGACCATTGCGGCCGAGACACCGATCAGATCCGGTCGGCTCGCCGCCGCTTCGGCTAGCGCGCGTCCTGCAACCTCGGTCAGCTTGAGCTCGGACTTGTGGGCCTTGCCTGTGGCGACATCGAATGCGCCGACACCGTGCAGCTTCTCTTCTTCGTCTTCGATGGCCGGCTTGTACCCACTCCCCTTCTCGGTGATCACATGGATGACAACAGGCTCTTCGTAGGTCTTCGCCTGGTTGAGGATCTCTTCGAGGAGTTCGATGTCGTGGCCGTCGATCTGACCCGTGTACTTCAGGTCCAGGGCGTCGAACACCGTGGCGGGGTCAACGATCTGCTTGACGGCATCCTTCATCCGGCTGGCCATCTCGTCCGCGGTTTCACCGACTAGAGGGATACCCCTCAGCATCCGCCCGAGGGTCTGTTTCGCCTTTTCGTATCGGGGGTCGATTCGATAGTGGGCGATGTTGGATAGCGCCGCTAGACCGCCGACAGTCGGTGCGTACGAACGCCCATTGTCGTTGAGGATGATGATCAAGCGCTCGGGTTTGGCCACCGCGATGTGGTTGAGGGCCTCATAGGCCATTCCCCCGGTGAGGGCACCGTCACCGATGACGGCGATCGTCCACCCCTCGTAGTCAGCAAGAGCGTGGCCAAGTGCGTAGCTCAGGGAGGTCGAAGCGTGGCTGTTCTCGACGAAATCGTGCTCCGACTCTTCGCGGCTCGGATAGCCCGACAGTCCCCCGGTGTGGCGGAGGTCGTCGAATTGGTCAGCACGTCCGGTGACGATCTTGTGCACGTAAGACTGATGGCCTACATCCCAGATGAATCGATCCCGGGGTGAGTCGAACACGCGATGCAAAGCCAAGGTCAACTCCACCACCCCGAGGTTGGGAGATAGGTGGCCACCGGTTTTTGAGACCTTCTCGAGAATGAAGCTACGGATCTCTGTCGAGAGGTCGTCCAACTGCTCGTAGCTGAGCGAGCGTAGGTCGTGAGGCTGAGAGATGGATTCGATCATGAGAGAGCCGCGGAGGCCCCCTCAGTTTAGTTGTCGCTCGGATCTTCCCCTATTGGGAGGGAGATGGTGACGGTTGTCCCGACACCCAGCTCACTCGAAACAGCCACCGATCCTCCATGAGATTCGGCCACATGTTTCACGATGGAGAGACCAAGGCCGGTCCCGCCGGTGGCTCGTGAGCGTGCCGAATCGACTCGGTAGAAACGCTCGAATACGCGTTCCAGATCTCTTGTAGGTATCCCCACGCCGGTATCCGACACTGAGATCGTCAGTTGGTCTTCAGCCTGGACGCTGATACCAACGGTCCCCCCTTCGTTGGTGTAGCGGATCGAGTTGTCGAGCAGATTGCGAACTGCGATAGAAACGTCTCGGTGACTCAGATTGGCGACGACCGGTTCCACGTCGACGTCGATCGACAGACCCTTCTCTATAGCGGGCTGACGCGCTCTCTCGATCTCGTCCCTAACCAGGAGGTCGACCCTGGTCTTGGCCACCTCCGGTTCTTCTCGCTCCAGTCGGGACAGGTCGAGAAGATCACTGACAAGGCTGTCCAGTTGGCGGGCCGAGCTCTCCACTCGCTCGGCGAATCCGGAAGCGGATTGGTCGCCGCGATCCAACGCAATCTGCATCGCTTCAGCAGAAGCAATGATTGTCGCCACCGGAGTCTTCAGCTCATGTGATGCGTTGGCTACGAAGTCGCGGCGTATCGAATCGGCCCGGTCGCGCTCGGTCACGTCAATGACCAGCAAGAGGACACGGTTGTCGTCGGAGAAGCGCATGGCGAGTGCCCTAAGTCGCCGTGCGGGGACTCCATGCTCGAGGTCAACCCGCACTGTTTCACCTTCATCTCGAGCATCGCGGACGACCGTCTGCAGTTGGTGGGGTGCGAGGGAACTCAGGTTGTCCGGAATCCTGCCCAATAGCTGCTCGGCCGATGAGTTCGAGTAAACGATCTCGTCAGTCGAACCGATGAGAAGGGTCCCCTGCGGCAGCGCAGAGAGGACGACATCGAGAGTTTCGGTCGCCTGCTCCGCGTCCGACACACGGGACCGCAGATTTGTCGCCATGGTCGATATCGCCACACCAAGCGCGTCAATCTCAGCGACGGTCGATCGCCTGGGCTCGACCGATGGGTCCCCAGCTGCCACAGCTTCGGCTTGTTCGGTCAGTTCGGTGATGGGTCGTGCCATCCTTCGTGCGAGCACTGCGACGACCACGATCCCGATTCCGGCCACAACCAGACCCGATATCGCGATCCCCCAGCGCAGCGCATTCAGATCGTCGTTGATGACTCTCGTGGAGACTGACGTGCGCATGAACAGACCGTCGCGAGGCGGAAGGGCCACATATTGCTGATCGAAGCCAGTGCTGACGCTCAACCGACGAGCGAGACCAATCTCGCCAGCGGCAGCTTCCAGTATCTCTTCGCGCTGGCCATGGTTCTCCATCGTCGCTGGGTCAGTGTGAGAGTCAGCCAGCACCACACCGTCTTCGTCGATGAGAGTTGTCCGGAATGCCCCGATCTCGAAGATCTCTTCCGCCCAAGCTTCATACTCGGCCGGGTCGGAAGGAAGGCTGGTGAAGGCCAGGTCGGCGGCAACGGCGAGGTTCTCCTGAATGTCTTCGAGCAGCTGCGCACTTGCGACCCGGTCAACGGCGACAGCCATCAGACCGAGAAGAGGCAGGAAGATGATCGAATAGAGGAGGAGAAGCCTGGTGGAGAGCTTCGCCCGACTATTCATCGACGAACTTGTAGCCGAGACCTCTCACCGTGACAATGTGTTTCGGGTTGGAGGAATCGTCCTCGAGCTTCTCGCGGAGCCTCTTGATGTGTACGTCCAGGGTCTTGGTATCACCAAAGTAGGACGGTCCCCACACCTCATCGATCAGTGCATGCCTGGCGGCCAGCCGGTTCTTTCGTCTCATCAGTGACTCGAGAAGCTCAAACTCTTTTGGTCGCAGTTCGACTTCTTCACCTGACACACGCGCCACATGAGCATCGATGTCCAGTTCGACAGGGCCGCCTCGCAGCACTTCGTTGGTCTCTGACAGCACCCCTGTTCGGGTGGCGCGTCGCAGCTGTGCGCGGACTCGTGCGATCAGCTCTCGCATCGAAAACGGTTTCGTCATGTAGTCATCAGCGCCCAACTCGAGGCCGGTCACCTTGTCCGCCTCTGAGTCCTTGGCGGTCAGCATCACGATGGGAACATCGGAACTGGTCCTGATCTGCCGACAGATGTCGAGACCCGACATCTCGGGAAGCATCAGGTCGAGCAACACAAGGTCGGGTTCGAGACGGCGGGCTGCCTCAAGCCCGGCCACACCCGTGTCGGCGACGTCGACATCGAATCCCTCAGCTTCGAGCGAATACCGGACCGAGTCTGCAAGACCGGGTTCGTCTTCAATCAGGAGAATTCGGTGCCGACGGTGATCAGTCAGCGTCATCGTCGGCTGGAAGGCTCTCGTAGAAGCCGGCCCGGTCACCGGTGATCAGATATGCCGTTTGCTCGGCGAAGTCGACCGACTGGTCACCGATCCTCTCGAGTGCCCTCGAAACGAGCATCATCTTGGCCGCCCACTCCAGGAGTTGGGGACTGCCTCCC
Source organism: Acidimicrobiia bacterium (assembly GCA_028284765.1). Lineage (GTDB taxonomy): Bacteria > Actinomycetota > Acidimicrobiia > Spongiisociales > ZC4RG35 > JANQRA01. Next base: position 20,273 of record JANQRA010000005.1, on the reverse strand, counting down.
GCCGCGACAGCTTCTTTGTACATATTGGCGTTGATGCGATCCACGGGATGATCCATGGCCGGGAGGAGCCTGGCCTCGTCCAAGTCTTCTCGGACGTACGCTCCAAGAGCGGTCCTTATCATCGGACGGACCAAGTCGCCCATCTCACGCACCTGCTCATTGATCCTCTCGACACTGGGCAGTTCATGATTGGCTACAGCCACCTCGGCGATGTTGGCGCACTGCGCACTCATTCTCTCGAACGTTGTGTTGAGGTGCAGGAGAATCGTCATCCGCCGCAAGTCCGAACCGAGTGGCTGATAGCGGGCCATCAGCGTGGTCCACTCCGAATGGACTTCGAGATAGACCTCGTCGATTTCCCCGTCAGCCTCGATCACATCGGCAGCTTGTTCCAGATCTCCGTGAGTCACTGCGGCGACGGCTTGCTCGACCATGCCTTCGCACCGGTCGACCATGCCCAACACCTTTTGCTCTAGAGCAGCCAACTCACCGTGGAAGTGAGTTTGGGTGTCGTGAACGTCGGTCATCCAAACCTTCCAGTGATGTAGTCCTCGGTCTCCTTACGATCAGGGGACGTGAAGAGTTTCTCGGTTGGGGAGAACTCGACCAGTTCTCCGGTCCGCTGGCCTTTGGTATTCAACTCCACATTGAAGAAGGCCGTTTTGTCGGAAACCCGAGCCGCCTGCTGCATGTTGTGGGTCACGATGATGATCGAGTAGTTCTCCTTCAGCTGCAGCATCAACTCTTCAATGCGAAGTGTTGCGATTGGGTCGAGGGCAGAGCACGGTTCGTCCATCAGAACCACATCAGGCTTGGTGGCGATCGCCCGCGCGATGCACAGTCTTTGTTGCTGGCCACCTGACAACGAGAGGCCGCTCTCGTTCACCTTATCTTTCACTTCTTCCCAAAGGGCCGCTTGCTCTAGGGCATCCTGCACCAATGCGTCGGCATCCGACTTGGAGCCTTTGAACCCGTTGATCTTGGCGCCCCAGAGAATGTTCTGATAGATCGTCTTCGGGAACGGATTGGGCTTCTGAAACACCATTCCGATCCGGCGCCGCACCTCTACCGCGTCGACGCCCTCCCCATAGATGTTCTCACCGTGATAGAAGACCTCACCGTCAGTTCGCGCAGTAGGAATCAGATCATTCATGCGATTCAGGGATCTGAGCACCGTTGATTTGCCACAGCCCGACGGGCCGATCAACGCACTGATCTCGTTGAAGGCGAAGTTCAGTGAGACATCATGGACGGCTTTGAAGTCGCCGTAATAGATGTCCATCCCGACTGTCTGAATGACGCCTGGCGCCTCCGGCGCTGGCATTCCCTCAGCCGTCGTCTCATCTACCTTCGTGGCGGGCTCTTCTTGCTTGGTCACGGGAGCTTGCGTCTCATGGGTCACTTAGATTCTCCTGGAGTATTTGTTGCGAAGGATGACTGCTCCGGCGTTGAGTACGAGGAGCAGGATAAGGAGTGCGAGGGAAGCCGCGGCGGCCAGATTGCGGAACTCCTCCTGAGGAAGCGACGTCCACTGGAAGATCTGAATGGGCAATGCCGTGAATTTTGAGAACGGGCCAGTCGGGTCGGAGGTGATAAAGCTGGCCGCACCCACCAATATCAACGGTGCCGTCTCCCCGATTGCGCGTGCCACCGCCAGAATCGTACCCGTCAGGATGCCAGGCAGGGCAACGGGTAGAACCTGACTCCTGACGGTCTGCCACCGCGTTGCACCGAGACCCATGCCGGCCTGTCGAAGAGAGTTCGGTACGGCCTTGAGGGCCTCTTGGGAGCTGATGATGACAACCGGAAGCGTCAGAAGCCCAAGGGTCAGCCCGGCAGCGACGACAGTTCGACCGTTGTCGTTTTCGATGCCAAATATGGCCCCAGACGTGAACGGCTCGAATATTCGTACAAACACCGCCAGACCGAGCATTCCGTAAATGATCGAAGGGACTCCGGCGAGGTTGTTGATGTTCGTCTGGATGAAGCTATTGAACCTGTTGGGCCTCGCGAACTCCTCGAGATAGACGGCGGCGCCAACACCAACCGGCACGGCAAACGAGATAGTGATTGCCACCAACCACATCGAGCCGAGGATCGCAGTTCTGATTCCAGCGATCTCGGGCTTCGAGTTGGCAGGAGCGGTGACAAACGTCCAGCTCAGCCATGCGCGCCACTCGAACTGGACCTGATCGAAGGTGTAGTCCGGAAAGCGGTCGGGGCTGGTGATGAATATCTCTTCGATCTCTTCTTCGAATGCCTCAGGGGCAAACAGAGAGGGCACCAACTCATAGGAGGCGATCACATCTGGCACCACGACACGTTCATAGACCAGTTGCAAGACGCTGGCTTGACTTCTCGGAGCTGCATCACATCCGGCAGGCGGCTCCCCTGACGAGCAGATCTCTGCCCACACCGATTCTGTTTCGAACACCAGCCGGTCCTCATAGAACCGCTGCTCACGCTCGAGACGCCGGCCGACGTTGTTTGAGATAGCCCCTTGGAGCACACCAACCAACTCGTCGAAACTCAAGTCCTCGATCGCCACTTCGGCCGGGTCGTACCCAAGTGAGGCGACAACTTCCTCCGGCTCGGTTTCGTTCACGACCGCGGTCAGCCCAAAAGAGTCGTTGATGATGGTGTAGAGGAGAGTGATGAGTGCGAGAACCGCGGTCGCCAAAGCGAGCAGAAAGATCATCTGAACGATCCGGCCGCGACGCTTCCTACGACTCAGGAACTTGTCGTACTCATCTCCCGATGGATAGAACTCTTCGGTAGGCCGGAGTGGCGCTTCGATGCTCATTCGTACTCCTGCCGATATCGGTCCACGATTCTTCGTGACAGCGAGTTCAGGCCCAGGGTCATCAAGAACAGCGTCAGACCGATGGCGAAGATCGAGTTGTAGTCGATCGTGTTGTAGGAGAGGTCACCCGAAGCGGTGATGACGATGTAGCCAGTCATCGCTTGCCCGAATTCAAACGGGCTCAGGATGTAGGACCAAGGGTCCTGACCCAAGACGAAATTCCTAGGGGCTGCACCAGAAGCCAGTGTCACCACCATCGTCTCGCCGACAGCGCGAGACATAGCGATCACGATGCCGGCGGCAATGCCCGACAGCGCCGCGGGTACGACTACCCGGAGGGATACTTCGAGTTTGGAGGCACCTAAGCCGTAGGCAGCCTGACGGAGTGAATCCGGGACTGCGGAGAGGGCGTCTTCAGAAAGGGAACTGACCAGCGGGATGATGAGGATCCCCACCACGATGCCGGCTGAGAGAACGTTGAAGAACCCGACAACATCCGCTCCAAAAATGTCGCGAAGGATTGGGGTCATGAAGGTCACGGCGAAGAAGCCGAAGACAACCGTCGGGATTCCGACGAGAACTTCGAGTGCAGGCTTGAAGAAACCGCGCACCCGGGGACTCGCGTATTCCGACAGATATATAGCCGAGGCGAGCCCGATGGGGATGGCCACGGTCAACGCGATGACCGTGATGAGCATGGTGCCGAGAATCAGAGGCCAGATACCAAAGCTCCCGGCCTGAGGCTGCCAGATGGTGCCCGTGATGTACTCCCAGAACGAGACCTGAGGGTCCTGGAAGAAAAGGAGAGATTCCTTGCCGAGCTCGTAGATGATTCCGATGGTGGTGGCGATCGAAATCGCCCCACAAACGAACAACGAGACCAGGATCAGCTTCTCCGAAACGCGCCGCTGCCCGCCGAGGGAGCGTCTTGGAGTTCTGGTCGAGGTCTCAGTCATAGAAGTTCACCCAGAAGGATCCTGGCCGAATCATCGGCCAGGATCCAACTGTCAGGGTTTGGTTACCAACCAGCGGCAGCCTTGATGTTGTCTGCAGCTTCCTGGAGCTTGTCGTCGGGAGCGGGGAAGTAACCCACGTCGCCGATGATGTCGTTGACGTTGTTCAGGTAGTAGGCGATGAACTCCGCCACCTGAGGCTTGTCGGCAACGACGCTCGGTGCCGTGTACATGTACAGCGGGCGAGCGATCGGGTACGTGCCCTCGTTCACCGATTCGTCGTTCGGCACGATTGGGCCGTCGCCTTCACCAGCGTCGACTGACACGACGGAGAGTCGGTCGGCATTCTGCTGGAAGAAGGCATATCCGAAGTATCCGATTGCGCAGGTGGTCGATGTGTCACCCTCGGTGCAGCCATCCTCAGCAACACCTTCGACGGTGATGTTGTCATCTTCACCCACGATTTGGGCTCCGGAGGAAAGGATCGGCGAGGGGTCTGCCTCGTCGAAGACAACCTCGTTGAAGTAGTCGAACGTTCCAGAGTCAGCACCCGGTGAGAATGTCTGCAGCGGATGCGCGGGGAACGAAGGATCTACGTCAGCCCAAGTTGAACCGGCGGGAAGCGAGTACGCCGTTGCAATCTGCTCGAGCGTCAACTCTCCGGCAAAGGTGTTTCCTGGACTGATGACCAGCGAAAGAGCATCAGAACCGACACGAATCTCGATCGGCTCGTCACCCCACGTCGCGGTGCAGTCCGCAAACTCTTCATCCTTGATCGCACGGCTTGCGTTCGAGATGTCAGATGCACCCTCGACACAGAACCGTTCAAAACCACCACCGGATCCAATCGAATCGATCGTGTACTCGGTGCCACCTTCGTCGATCCACTGCGTCAACACTGCTGTCGAGAGTGGGAAGACTGTGGAGGAACCGGCGATTCCGATATCACCGGGTGTTGCGTCGAGCGGGCTGATGATCGGGAGGCCCCACTGGGACATCTCCATGTCGTCACCGTCGTCACCGTCGTCTCCGCCATCGGAACCGGCAGTCGTCGTGGTGTCGCCGGCATCACCTTCGGTAGTCGTGGTGTCGTCACCACCCGAAGGGGAACAAGCCGCGAGGACTAGCGCCAGAATGGCAATCAGCGCAGCCCAGGTTCGCGTTTTCATTGCGTCGTTATCTCCTTGATAGCGTTACAGCCCTCCCAGAGCCGCGGGCAAAGCTAAGGAGACGGGTTAACTCTCCGGCAATGTTCAGGTGAACGGGAGATGAACTGTCAAAGCGTGCCGGAGGCGCGCGTTTGGGCCAGTTCTTGAAGCGCAACATGGGCGTCAATGCCGTGTTCGACAGGAACGCGCGTCCACTCGCGGTCGGAGCCCAACTCCCATGAGAGGTTGTCGTCGGCAAACACCACGTCCAACATCTCATCGATTCTGAATTGCAGATCGGGGTCGGAAATCGGAGCCAGCACCTCAACACGTCGGTCCAGGTTCCTCGGCATCATGTCGGCGGAGCCATACAGATACGTCCGCTCCCGACCACGCGCACCGAACCGGTAGATACGGGAATGCTCGAGATAGCGCCCCACGATCGAACGAACGCTGATGTTCTCTGAGATCCCTGGGATTCCTGGCACCAAACCACAGATACCTCTCACACACAGATCAATTCGCGTCCCTTCTTGGGATGCTCGATAGAGAGCTTCGATGATTCCGGCATCCACGAGGGAGTTCATCTTCATCGTGATGTGCCCGTCATCTCGTGAGGCTTCGTCCTCGATCAATTCGACGATGCGCCTGCGGATTCCTTGTGGAGATACCGCCACAGATCGGTATTGGGTCTGCCGTGAGTAGCCGGTGAGGTAGTTGAAGAGGTCGGACAAGTCGGACCCGAGGGCCTGGTCCGATGTGAAGACCCCGACATCCTCATAGATGCGCGCCGTGTTCTCGTTGTAGTTGCCGGTGCCGATGTGTGCGTACCGGACGACGCGATCGCCCTCCCGACGCATGACTAGAGCCAGCTTTGTGTGGGTCTTTAGTCCCACAACGCCGTATGTGACGTGCACGCCTACATCCTCGAGTCGTTGGGCCCACTCGATGTTCCTTGCCTCATCGAAACGTGCCTTCAACTCGACAAGTGCCACAACCTGCTTGCCGCCCCGAGCTGCATCGATGAGCGACTGCATAATCTGGCTGTCCCGATTGGTGCGGTACAGCGTGATCTTGATCGCCAGCACATCGGGATCGCGGGAGGCTCGGCGGACAAACGCCTCCACCGTCGACGAGAAGGTGTCGTAAGGGTGATGGGCCATGAGGTCCCCCTGCCGTATCACCTCGAAGAAGTCCACCTGTTCCGTCGAACTCGACGCGAGTCGTGGCGGAGTGATCCCGGTGAAGGGATCGAACTTGAGCTCTGGACGATCAAGATCGAAGACATTCCACAATCCGGACAAATCCAGGGGGCCCTCGACTCGATAGACGTCGTCCTCGTTGGCACCCATCTCCCTCATGAGGAGATCGAGCACGTCGTCGGGCATGTCCGGATGTACCTCCAACCTGACCACGCGCCCGAACCGACGTTGGGTGAGTTCCGACTCGATCGTCATTAGGAGGTCACCGCCTTCGTCTTCTTCCACCTCGAAATCGGCGTTGCGGGTGACCCTGAACACGTGATGTCCCAGCACTTCCATCCCCGGAAACAGCGACCCAAGGTGCGAGGCAATGACTTCCTCCAGCGGAACGAATCGCTCGCCGTCCGGCAACACGACAAATCGCGGGAGGATCGGCGGGATCTTCACGCGAGCAAATCTCGTTAGCCCCGTCTCCGGATTGCGAACGAAGATCGCCAGGTTCAAAGAAAGATTCGAGATGTACGGAAAGGGGTGCGAAGGGTCTACCGCCAGAGGCGTGACGACCGGGAACACCAGCTCGCGGAACTGTTCGTCGAGAAACTCGCGATCGTCGTCGTCGAGCGTTGAGTAATCGCTGAAGACGATCCCTTCACGTGCCAGTGCCGGTGCGATCTCGGCGAGAAACCGCTTGGAGACCTCTGAGTACTGGGCGTCGACGTCGGCTCGAATGGCGGCCAGCTGTTGGCCGGGCGACAGACCGTCCGGTGTCGACGACTTGAGTCCGTAAGCGAGTTGCTCCTTCAGACCAGCAACGCGGACCTGAAAGAACTCGTCGAGGTTCGATGACCAGATGGCCAGGAACTTCGCCTTCTCAAGCAACGGGAAGTCTTCTCGGCCGGTGAGAGAAAACACGCGCTTGTTGAACTCGAGCCATGAGAGCTCACGATTGACATAGGTGTCGGCATTGACGAGGTCAGCCATTGCGGAGGCCGCCCAAAAGGAAGGTCTCTAGCTCTTTCTTCACTTCCTCGACCCGGCGAGGGTCATCGAAGAGCGCCCTGGCTCCCGACATGATCATGTCTTGTATGAAGCGACCGGCGAGATATGGGGGCAACGCGCGGAAGACTCCTTCTTCAACTCCGCTCCGGTAGATAGAAGCCATCTCGCTGGCCAACTGCGCATGTGCTGCGGCAATTCGCTCTTGAGCCCCCACACCCATGCGGCCGACCTCCTTGTGGAGGATGACACCGAGAACTCTGTCTGATGCAACAAACTCGACAAGCCGACTCGCCAGCGCGGCCAGACGTTGGTCGGCTGGGAGATTGGTGGGAACCGAACCGATCAGATCGCTGAGGACACCAGGCAGCTCCTCCTCCACCAGGGAAGCGATCACATCGTCGCGGTCGTCGAAGTAGTCGTAGAAGGTGGTCCGACCTACCCCCGCGGCGAGTGCTATCTCGCCTAAGGGAACCTCAGCCGTACCGGCGTCATCGATCATCGCCTGGGCAGCCTCGAGCAGAGCGCGCCGCGTTTGTTCCTTGTGCTCATCGATTGAGGCAGCCCGAATCCGTGGCATCGGCTAGAGGCTATTCGTCGCGCGGAGCAAAAGAAACGGCAGGACATAGAACGAATCGCGTAGTTTGTGGGGCATGCGTAAGCCACTCACCGGAGCCATCCTCGGCTTCATCCTGGGTCTGGCCTTAGCCGTGGTGCTCCAGCAGCAGGGCGTTTGGCCACTCGACCAGATAACCGTGTTCCTGATTCCCGCTGTCACCGGCGTGATCGTCATGCTGCTACTGAGCGTTGGCAGGGAAGGGTCCACCGTCACCTATGTGATCGCACTGATCCTCCTCATTCCGGCACTGGTTTGGGGCGCTCTCGGAATCGGTGAGGCAGGTGAGAGCGGCCAGCTCAATGGTGGATGCCTGGTTCAAGCGACAAGCTCGGTACCGGACTCCACCACAGTGACCGATACCTCGCGCGGAAATCCGTTCCAGATAGATCCCGATGGTTCACTCAACTGGCAGGCAGCTTCGCCAACCATCTTCATGAACTACCAGTGGGAGATGTGGGTCGAGATCGGTGGAATCGCAGTTCCGTTCGATGACGGCGAAGAAGGCAACGAGGGCGGGAGCCCGGCCAACGAAGGCGACATCCCCAACGTGAGGGCTTATGCCGAAGCCCAGGGCATCCCGATCGACCAACTCACCGGTGTGTTCATGGTGGGCGGTTTTGCCAGCACCTGTGATGGGTTCGGGTTCGTGGAGTTGACCAGCGACGGTCTGACGACGCCTTCGATCGTGGCGATCATCCTGATCATCATCATCCTGATCATCATCATCATCTTGACCTTCGCCGGACGCGGTGGACAGGCAGCTGTGGAGAGCGCAACGGCCGCGGCGGCTGGAGCTGGTGGAGCAGCGGCAGCTGCAGGTGGTGATAGCGCAGGCGAGCCTGGCGAAGATCCTGATGACGAGACGCTGTTCACCGACGGTTTCGAATCGGGAGACACCTCCGCCTGGACTGACAGCGTTCCGGCCGCAGGTGCAGCCGGTGCCGGAGCAGGTGTTCCTGGAGACACTGACGGCGACGGCGACGTCGATCTCGATGACTTGAGCAACAGCGGCGACGGGGGCGATGAGAGCATTGCGACCGCGATTGCTGGAGGTGCGAAGGGCACCGACTACGAAGCTGGCATGTGGGATTCCGAGACCGGCGAGCTGCGAGACACCAGCGGTCTCACCAAGGAAGATCACCAAGAGATCGCCGAGGCCTCCGGCCTTGACAGTCTGATCGACGAGGAGAAGATGGACCGCGACGCCGGATTCGGAGACGACTGACCTCGTTTTGCGAGCCGTAGGTCACACCGCGAATATGGCTGTGTGACCTACGGGCCGACACAAATCGCAGCCGACCTGGCTGCGGACTGGAGAGTCCGAGCCGCCTGCGCCGGATATCCCAACGAGCTGTTCTTCCCGGTGGGCGAGTCACCGGACGAGGCGATCATCTCCAAAGCCAAGGGGATCTGTGCAGTGTGCCCCGTGGCAGAGGATTGCCTCACCTACGCGCTGGAGACCAACCAAAGGTCAGGAGTCTGGGGTGGAACATCGGAGAAAGAACGCAAGTCCCTTCGTAGAAAGTGGCTGGCAGAGCGTCGTCGCTCCGCATAGATTCATTCGAGTTTGAGCAAACAATCCGACTACGTCCTGCGGACCGTTGAAGAACGCGGCATCCGATTCATCAGACTGTGGTTCACGGACGTCCTTGGCTTCCTCAAGTCGGTTTCGATCAGCCCAGCTGAACTAGAGGTGGCCTTCGAAGAAGGAATGACCTTCGACGGCTCTTCGATCGACGGGTACGCCCGCATTCAAGAAGCCGACATGCTGGCCAAACCCGATCCTTCGACCTTCGCCATTCTTCCCTGGCGTTCCGAGCAGCAGGTCGCCCGAATGTTCTGCGATATCCAAACACCTGATTCCGAGCCGTTTGATGGCGACCCGCGCACCGTCCTCAAACGCAACCTCGAACGGGCGTCGGAGATGGGCTACACCTTCTTCGCCACGCCTGAGCTCGAGTTCTTCTACTTCGAGGACAGCGGTCCGAATCCGAAAGTTCTAGACCGCGGCGGTTACTTCGATCTCACCCCGCTCGACGTCGCCCAGGAATACAGACGCAAGACGATCAACGCACTCGAGCAAATGGGAATCCCGATCGAGCACTCTCACCACGAAGTCGCCCCAAGTCAGCACGAGATCATCGCCCGGTATACGGACGCGCTCACGATGGCCGACAACATCATGACCTCGCGCTTGACGGTGAAAGAGGTTGCCTTGCAGCACGGCATATACGCGACGTTCATGCCAAAGCCTCTCGAGGACTACGACGGCTCCGGCATGCACATGCACTTGTCACTCTTTGAAGGTGATATCAACGCGTTTCACGAGCCAGGCACCCAAGGCGGCCTGTCGAAGATCGGAGAAGCTTTCATCGCGGGGCTTTTGCGACATGCCGCTGAGATGACTGCGGTGACAAACCAGTGGGTCAACTCCTATAAGCGTTTGGTGGACGGGTTTGATGCGCCGGTCTACATGTCCTGGGCAAGGAACAATCAGTCGGCGTTGGTGCGGGTCCCGTCGGTCAAGAAGGGCAAGCCAACTTCGGTGCGGGTCGAATACAGGGCGCCAGATGCGGCATGCAATCCATACCTCGCTCTTTCGGTGATGCTGGCGGCCGGACTGACGGGTGTCAGGGAGGGCTACGAGCTTCCCGCTGAGATCGCAGCTGATGTCAAGCAGATGACTCACTCCGAGCGGCAAGCGATGGGGGTTCGTCGTCTCCCAGAGACTCTCGCCGAGGCCCTGGACCTGATGGAGTCATCAGATCTCGTAGCCGAGGCACTTGGGGAGCACGTATTCGATTGGTTCCTACGCAACAAGCGAGCTGAGTGGCAGAGGTACCAGCACCACGTGTCGGGCTTCGAGCTCGATACCTATCTTCCAATTCTGTGAACACTGCGGTCTACCCCGCTGATCTCTCAGCTGAGGTGGTAGACGGCCTGGCACTGGCCGGAGCGCAGACTTCGAAACTCGACGAGCTCTCGGTCGAAGCAGTGGCGGAACTCGACATAGATGTGTTGGTCGTGGAGGCCGCTGAAGGGGCTGTGAGGACGTTGAGGGAAGTAGGTCGCATCGAAGAAGTGCTCGGCCTGCCGGTCCTGGTTGTGATCAGGCCGGAGCATTTCACCGTCGTCGAAAGCATGAATACTGAGTTCGTCGTGGCCCCTGCCGATCCGGTCGAATTCCGCATCCGGCTCAAGCGTCTGGTCAAGACCGGCGATGTAGAGGCGATCCTCGTCTTCAAAGACCTCGAGCTCAATCCACTGAACTACCAGGCGACGCTTGGCGGAGAAGCGATGGATCTCACGTATATGGAGTACGAGTTGCTCCGTTTCATGGTGGAGAACCCGGTGCGGGTCTGGTCGCGCGAGCAGCTGTTGTCCAAGGTGTGGGGGTACGAGTACTACGGCGGAGCGAGGACCGTTGACGTCCACGTGCGCCGACTCCGGGCCAAACTCGGCGAAGAACGATCTAGCTGGATCACCACGGTCCGATCGGTCGGGTACCGCTTCGGCTGATTCGGTCTGTGTGTGAGTAGATAAGCCGATCACGGCGGACTAACTGCTCACGCACAAGGGTCTAGAAGACGCAACCGCACTCACGTACCTATGGGTACGTGGGGGATACGGAGCCGGAAGCGGCGCTGATGCGCAGACAACATGGGGTCATCAGTCGTGCGCAGGCGTTCGAACTCGGGCTCACCAGACATCAGATTGCGCAGCGGGTCGGATCTGGTCGATGGGTTCGCTTGACGTCCGGCGTCTATGCCAGTTCGGCTGCTCCGGCGACCTGGGGGCGGCAGCTCACTGCCGCGTTGCTCGACCATCCTCGAGCCGTGGCGGGAGGCAGATCAGCCGCCTTCCTGCTGGGCATTCCGGGATTTGGGCCTGGCCGCCCACAGATCCTGGTTCCGTACGGAGGGAGCAATCGGTCACCGATAGCTCGCGTGATACGAGCCCGCCACTTCGACGACGTAGAGACAGTTCACATCGACGGATTCACCGCCACCTCGGCGAGTGAGACCATCCTGACACTGTCGATGTGGCTATCGCCATCCTTGGTTGAGCGCATGATTGACGATCAGATGGCCGCAAAGAAGGTGGCGATACAGGATTTCCACCCGATCCTCGATCGTCTGGCATTTGCGCGACAGCCTGGCCTACCCACCCTCCGGAGACTGCTCAAAGAGCGATCGCCGATTGGATACCAGCCTCCGTCGTCTGCACTCGAAAGACTGCTCTACAACCTCTTGGAGGAGGCACCGATACCGACATATCAACGGCAAGTGACCCTGAATCTCAACGGAACCTCTGCCCGCGTCGACGCATTGATTCCCGAATGGCACCTGATTGTTGAGGCTGATGGGCGTCGGTGGCACAACCGGCAGGCCGACCATGATCGTGATCGAGCTCGCGACGCGGCAGCCCTTGCAGCGGGGTATCGAGTACTGAGGCTGACGTGGCAGATGCTTCGATACGAGGAGGACGAGTGCATGCGTCGACTGCTCGCAGTCGGTCGTGCGTGAGCAGATAGGCCGCTCACAGCGGACTATCTGCTCACGCAGGAAGGTGGCACAATCCAGCGCATGGGATTTCGCACGAAGCAGGTACACGAGGGTGTGACACCGGATCCGACCACCGGGGCCATCCTCACACCGATCCACCAGTCCACGACCTTTGTCCAGGAGTCGGTCGACACCTACATGGGGAAGGGGTACTCGTATTCCCGGGCCGGCAATCCGACCGTACGGGCCTTCGAGCAGAAACTCACCGCACTCGAAGGCGGGGTGGATACCACCGCATACGGATCCGGGATGGCTGCCACCGTGGCCGTGTTCCTCGCTCTGCTGGAGGCGGGTGACCACATCGTTGTTGCCGACGTCGTGTACGGCGGCACCTACCGGTTCGCTGACCAGTTCCTCTCCAAGCTCGGCGTGGATGTCACGTTCGTGGACGCTTCAGAAACAGAGGCGGTCGCCAACGCCACCAAAGACAACACCAAGCTCGTCTTCACCGAGAGCCCCGCCAACCCAACGCTCAAGGTCACCGACATCGCAGCCGTGTCTGAGATCTGCAAGGCCAACGGCGTGATCCACGTCACGGACAACACCTTCCTCACTCCCTACTTCCAGCGCCCTTTTGAACTTGGGGTCGATGTCATCGTTCACTCCACGACCAAGTTCCTCGACGGCCACAACGCCACCCTCGGCGGTGCGGTGGTCGTCAACAACAAAGAGCTCCAGGAGAAGATCGCGTTTGCGCGGATCTCGGCAGGGCTAGTCATGTCCCCGATGGTCGCCTGGCTCACGCTCCAGGGAACCAAGACCCTGTCCGTGCGGATGGACGCACAATCGGCAAATGCGATGGCCGTCGCCGAGTTTCTACAGACGCACAGCAAGGTCGACTACGTCAACTACCCCGGTTTGGCGAACCACCCTCAACACGATCTCTCCTCCAAACAAGCCAGCGGCTACGGCGCGATGGTCTGCTTCGAAGTCAAGGGTGGAGTCGAAACCGGGAAACGACTCATGGACAACATCGAACTATGGACTCTGGCGGAGAATCTCGGCTCAGTTGAATCGCTGATCACACACCCGGTGACCATGACCCATGCCGCCGTTCCTCGCGACGAGCGAATCGCTGCTGGCATAACCGACGGGTTGGTGCGCCTGTCAGTCGGCCTGGAAGACGCTGAAGACCTGATCGCCGCGCTCGACGCGGCATTAGGCCACGCGTAACCGATCTGGACTAACCGAACTCGATTCCCTGGGCCAAGGGCAGATCGTCGCCCCAGTTGATGGTCGTCGTCTGACGGCGCATGTACGCCTTCCACGCGTCCGAGCCGGCCTCACGGCCGCCCCCGGTCTCCTTCTCGCCACCAAACGCACCGCCGATCTCGGCTCCGGAGGTGCCGATGTTCACGTTGGCGATGCCGCAGTCAGAGCCAGCGGCAGAGAGGAAGCGCTCGGCGTTCTTCATCGACTCCGTGAATATCGCTGAGGACAACCCCTGGGTCACGCCGTTCTGGATCTCAATCGCCTCATCGAGTGTGTCGAACTCAATCACCCAGAGGATCGGCGCAAACGTTTCGTCCTGTGTGATCGATGCAGACTTCGGAACTTTGACGATGGTCGGCTCAACGAAGTAGCCATCACGATCGAGTCGGTTGCCACCGGTCACCATCTCTCCACCCTGCTCCCGAGCGATCTCAAGTGAGTTCATCATCTGATCGATGGCTCGCTCCGAGACCACGGGCCCCATCAAGGTCGAAGCATCCAGAGGGTCCCCAATCGTCACCTGGCCGTAGGCCTCAGCAAGACGATTGACCACCTTGTCCGCTACAGCCCGATGAACGAGAAGACGCCGAAGGGTTGTGCATCGCTGACCGGAGGTGCCAACGGCAGAGAACAGGGCCGCCCGCACCGCGAGGTCCAGATCGGCGTCATCCATAACGATCACTGCGTTGTTACCGCCCAACTCGAGGATCGTCCGGCCCATTCGCTGAGCCACTGCCGGCCCGACTATCCGCCCCATGTCACATGAGCCGGTCGCAGAAATGAGCGGGAGCCGGATGTCGGAGTTCATCGCGTTTCCGATGGTCTTGCCGTCGCCGATTGCGAGGTTGAAGAGACCTTCGAAACCGGACCCAGCCATGACCCCCTGAGCAATCTTCGTGACAGCGATCGCGGTGAGTGGGGTGGCCTCGGAAGGCTTCCAAAGCACGGTGTCGCCACAGACAGCTGCGATTGTCGAATTCCACGACCAAACGGCAACCGGGAAGTTGAACGCCGAGATCACACCCACCGGGCCCAACGGGTGCCAATGCTCGTACATACGGTGATTCGGGCGCTCGGAGGCCATGGTGTTCCCGTAGAGCTGACGGGACAGGCCAACTGCGAAGTCACAGATGTCGACCATCTCCTGAACTTCGCCGACACCCTCCGCATGGATCTTGCCCATCTCCAGGGTGACGAGTGCGCCCAATGTGTCGATGTTCTCCCGCAAGGCATTTCCCAACAGACGGACGTACTCGCCCCGCTTCGGAGCAGGGAGCGTGCGCCAACGTTCGAATGTCTCAACGGAGGACTCAACGACTTTCTCGTAGTCGTCGAGCGACGCCAGCGTCACTGAGGCCATGACTTCGCCGGTCGCAGGATTGGTCACATCGATGGTGTCCCCGGTGGCCTCCAGCCACTCACCTGCATATACGCCACTGTTCTGTTCGGCAATCCCCAGCGCTTCGAATATCTCTTGCTGGTTCATCGTGTGGCGATCACTTCGATCTCGACCAGGAATCCCCCTGGGAGGGCACCGGCCTGGATTGCCGACCGAGCCGGAAACTCGCTCTCGAAGTAGGACCCGTAGACCTCGTTCACCTCGGCATAGTCGTCCATGTCAGCCAGGAAGATCGTGGTCTTCACGATGTCTTTGTATCCCAGCCCAAGGTCGCTCAGCACCCCACCGATGTTCGACATCGCCTGATGGGTTTGAGCAGACACGTCGTCGGGGGCTCGACCCCCGGTTTCGGGAATCAGTCCGACCTGGCCGGACAGAAAGACGAGACCGTTGGCCTCCGTAGCGAACGAATACGGTCCCATCGCTTGAGGCGCGGATGGAGTTTCGGGAACACTTTTGGGCATCCCCGGAGAGTACCGAGATTTGGGAGGTCTAGCTGAAGGAGTTGCCGCAGCCGCAGCTACGAGTCACGTTGGGGTTGTCGATGGCGAAGCCAGCACCCATCAGACCCTCTTTGTAGTCAAGGGTTGCGCCTCGAACCATCTCAGCGCTCTGAGAGTCGACGACCACCCTGACATCACCGAACTCTTCGACGATGTCGGCATCGTCGACTTCGGAATCGAAGAACATCTCATAGGAGAATCCGGAACAACCACCGGGACGCACAGCCATGCGGAGGGCGAGACCTGCCTCTCCCTCTTCCGCGATGAGCTCAGCCACCTTGGTGACAGCCGTGTCAGTCAGGTTGACGGTCTTCTGTGGTTTGGACGACTTGATGGAAAGAATCTGTGTCATTGGCTCCTACCTGAGTCTCCTCCATTCTAACCACCGATGCAAGCATGTAATTCCACTATGGCCGTAGGGGAAATTATCCTGACGCTATGGCTGCCACGGTCACACATGACCTGATCATGAAAACGCTCGAGGGTGTCAACGACCCCGAGTTGGGTGGGAACGTGGTCGAACTCGGCATGATCCGGGACGTCACTATCGACGATGGCGTGGTCGAGGTTGGGTTGGCGCTCACTATCGCCGAGTGTCCTCTGCGCAGCCAGATCGAAGGTGACACCAAGCGTCGAGTTCTTTCTGTGCCTGGGGTCGAGGACGTGGTGATTCGAACAACCGCCATGACGAAGAAGCAGCGGTCTGAGTTGATGTCCGTTGCCAGACAGAAGGCCCGAGACAACGCAGAGCCGACTCAGGTGTCTTCGACGACAAGGGTCATCGCTATTGCGTCCGGAAAAGGTGGCGTGGGCAAGTCTTCGATGTCAGTCAACGTGGCCGTCGGGCTCGCCAACCTCGGATTCAAAGTCGGACTTCTCGACGCGGATATCTGGGGTTTCTCCATTCCCCGGATGATGGGAGCCACCGGACGTCTCGAGGCCGACGCCGAAACCAAGCTGATCGAACCGACCACGGCCCACGGTGTGAAGGTGGTCAGCACTGGCCTCATCGTGGAATCGGAAGAGACGGCGCTCATGTGGCGCGGACTGATGCTCTCCAAGGCACTCGAGCAGTTCTTGAAGCAGGTCAACTGGGGCGAGCTCGATTACCTGATCCTCGATATGCCGCCGGGAACAGGAGACGTACAAATGGCGCTCACAAGGATGCTCCCCCAGGCTGAGATGGTCGTGGTGACGACACCGCAGAGCGCGGCTCAAAGAGTCGCCATCCGGGTGGCCGACATGGCCCGTCGATCACACATGCCTGTCATCGGCGTCGTCGAGAACATGTCAGGCGAGGTCTTCGGCTCGGGAGGCGGTACCGAGCTCGCCGAGGAACTCGGCGTTCCGTTTATTGGCTCGATCCCGCTCGATCACTCGATCGTGAGCGGTGGCGACACCGGTGTTCCAGCCATTACCGACTCAAGCTCCCAAGCGGGTGCTGCTCTAAGGGAGGCAGTGGATCAGATCGCGATCTTGATCCCGCCGGCCGACCTCGAAACATGTACTGGACGAATTGCCAAGTTGATTGCCGACCTGGAGGCCGGGGCGGCCTAGGCGGCCGGAGTATCGCTCGGAGGCATCCACAGGTCGACTGCGAAGGGCTTCTTCTCCACTCCTTCGACCACGTAGCTGGTCATGACCTTGTCCGCGATGGTCTGACGCTTGTCGTCGACGATCGGTAGGAACCACCCGAGCAGGCAAACCAGACTGTCGAGGATGTGGACGAACTTCCGTCCTATACCGGCACCAGTCCCGAGAACTGACCCCTGTTGATCCACCAGGCGGGTCCCCATGACTGCCTTGCCGGGTGTCTGTCCCGTCATGCCTTCCATGTATCCCAGGTAAGCGACATAGAGAATCCCGATGAGACCTGCGAGGTTGCGTAGAGCCGACGACCAGAACGTGAGAACGTTGAGGAGAATGATTGGAATCCAGTCGATGAGAAGGCCCACGGCTCGAGTTCCCCAGTCGGCCAGTGGCGTCGGATGGGAGGGGGCTGGGACAGGCTGGTCGCTTGGGGGTTCGGGTGTGCTCAACGCGTGGTCTCCTAGATCGAGGCTGGGGCGACCCTAGAAGCTACGACTCGCTCGTGTCGGGATAAGCCGTTTCCACAGCAAGTGACTAGTCACTCCGGGTGACTAGTCAACCATCCTTTACCAATCACTCTCCGTGACGACAATTCACATAGAACGTGCACCTGGCCAGCGCTGGGAGTTTGGGGCTAGGGAGGCCCTGAGGACGAGGACCCATCGGGTCCTCGTTTTCATTTGGTCCTATCCGCAGATCGACTTGACCAAAGGGTATGGATTGACGGCGCCTGCCTGATTGGGGTGGTACTCGAAGTGCAGGTGCGGCAGCCACGACGGAGCGTTACCAGTCGAGCCGTTGTAGCCGAGCACATATCCCTCAGGGACGGACATGCCAGCCGAGATATCTCCGAAGCCGTCGAGGTGGGCGTAGTAGTAGAGATCACCGGCATCCGAGATGAAGTAGACCGACTTTCCACCCAGAGCGCTGTTGGACAGTCGTGATACCCGCCCGGAGTAGATGGCAACTATGGGTACTCCACGTGCCGCGATCATGTCGACGCCCTTGTGTGTCCGCCCACCGGATCGGGGTGCTCCCCAGGTGTCTGAGAAAGACACCGCCCCTGCGACAGGGCAAGCCCCTCCACCCCCCGACGGTGGTGGAGGCGGCGAAGTTGTCGTTGTTGCGGCCGGAGTGGTTGTCGTCGTCGTTCCAGAGCCCGAAGTGGTCTCGGTGGAGCTCGGCGCAGTCGTTGTGGTTGCTGCAGCCGCAGCCGCCTCCGCGGCACGCCTGGCTTCTTCTGCTCGACGCCGCTCCTCCTCCTGTCGACGTCGCTCCTCTTCCTCACGCTGCTGCTGGGCAACAAGCTCGTCGTACACAACCTGGGCTGCGACGAGATCCTCTTGCAACTCAACAGCCAAGCTCTCGAGCTCGGCGGTGAGTGTCGTCTGTTCTTCGAGGGCATCTCCGAGACGGAGAGTTTGGCGATCGAGCTCACCCCTGAGGTTGACGAGTTGATCGACGACACCCTCGTCAACACCACTCACCTCTCGCAGGTACTCCATACTGGCGGGGTACTGCTCGTCGGTGGCTGAGAAGAGGACCGACAGGTTCGTCCCGCTGGTCGACCCCATGTAAAGCGAGACGGCCAATTCGGCCAACCGGGCCTCGGTCTCAGCGATCTGAACACCTGCGCGGTCGATAGCGATACTGAGACTCTCGATCTCGTGGTCGAGATCTAGCTGGCGGCCGTACGCCTCGATGACGGCCTCACCCAACTCTGACGACTCGGAGACCAATCGATTGACCTCGCGCCGAGCCGCGTCGATGTCCTCGTCTGTCACCTGCGCCGCCACCGGGATGGCGAGGGCTGCGATCAGGAGGCCGCTAAATGTCCGAAGGAGCTTCTTCATGGGGGGCTGGGAGTGCGATCAGCCGATCGCCCTCTAAGGCTATCCGCCCTTCATCCTTGAGCAACGTGACGTGAGCTTCGACGGACGTCGCAGCAAGTGGATGGAGACTCCGGTCAACATCGGCATAGACCACCTCCACCACATCGCTCACACGGTCGTTCCCTGCTGAGATGGCCCGGTAGATCTCCTCGTGCCGCTGCCTTCGGTGCTCGAGATACCAGTCGATGACGTTGTCAGGACTGTCCATTTCCTCTCCGTGACCGGGATGCAGTCGCTCCAAGCCACGCCCTCGCAGCCTTTCAAGCGACTTGAGGTACGGACCCATCTTTTCCACCATTACTGACGAGCCACCCATGATGTGGTCGCCCGTGAACAAGGCGTTTCCGGCGCGAAAGCAGAGATGATCATCTGCATGCCCCGGCGTGTGCACCACCTCGAGCCGGAGCGTTCCTACGTCGAAGCTTGCTCCATCAAGGAGGCGAATATCCGGCTGGAAGTGGGGGCCCGGGGCATAGCCGACGGCGGGAACACCAAGGTCACGGGCCATGGGGTTGGCAAGCGGCGCGTGATCGATGTGGGTATGTGTGACCAGCACGGCATCCACCTTCCGTTTGCCCACAACGTCCATGATGGCGTTCACGTGTTTGGTCTCGACCGGGCCCGGGTCGATGATCCCGACGGCCCCTGACCCGTCATCTACTACCCATGTGTTGGTGCCGGGACCCGTATACGGGCCGGGGTTGTTGGCGAGAACTCGATCGATCTTCACGTCGTCTCCGCTGGAAGGTGGATGGGCACTATCGAACCATCTTCCACACGCTTTGGCTCGATCAACGTCCTGCCGTCCGCTCCTTGCGCCGACTCTATGGCCTCGGCAATCGAGTTTCGCTTCGAGAGCCAACGAAGGTGAGCGATGGTTGGGAGCCACATGGGCCAATCTCCGGATTCGTATCTCTGGAGGGCCTCGGCGGGTGTCACCCATTGGAAGTCGACCAACTCGTCGGAATCGATTTCGACATCCGGCGTCTGGTCACAAGCCAGCAGATAGAACCTGGTATCGAAACGCCGTGGCGCGCCTTCCGGCGTAACCCATCTGGATATGAGCACCAACGAAGATGCGTCTGTCGCGATGTTCTCGCTTGCGAGCCATTCATAGAAGTCATGACCTTTGACGCCGACGGCGGGTCGGATTCCCCGGTCTGTGATCACCAAGCCGGCTTCTTCGGCTAACTCGCGGACGGCGGCTCGGCGATGGGCCGCCTCAGACGTGGCCGTTTCACCCTCGCTCATGTCGAAGGCGTCGACGCGTCCACCAGGGAACACGACGAGGCTTCCGAAGAAGCCGCGGGAGTTTCGTTTTACGACAAGCACCTCAAACCCCTCCGGCGCCTCCCTCAAAGCGACGACGGTTGCGGCAGGATCGGGATTCG
>JANQRA010000006.1 GCA_028284765.1 Acidimicrobiia bacterium | reverse complement strand
TACCAAGGATCCTTCACCTACGGAGGACCCAAACAAGGCCACTACTGGATCCCCTGGACCCACAAAGACCTCCTCAACCAAATGGCCCAACACATCGAGAAAGCGACCAAAGTGGACTCATGAGAGGCGCCTTCCTACGTCGGTTCCTACAGATCATCCCGGTGTTGATCCTGATTTCGATCGTCACCTTCAGCGTGACCCGCCTCAGCGGAGACCCCACGACTCTTCTTCTTCCATTGGATGCAACCGAGGAGCAGCGCGAGAACCTGCGGGAGCAACTCGGGCTCAACGAGCCGCTGCCAGTCCAATACCTCTCGTTCGTCGGCGGGGTGCTGCAAGGGGATTTCGGTGAGAGCTTCCGCTATCGACAGCCCGCTCTCGAGATCGTGATGGAACGGGTGCCCGCCACACTCGAGTTGGCGGCCGCCTCACTGGCACTTGCACTCGTCGTAGGACTGCCGGCGGGTGTCATATCGGCGATGCGACACGGAACGGCAACCGATGGGGTGGTCCAATTTGGGGCGTTCATAGGCCAGGCGATGCCGCCGTTCTACACGGGGCTTCTACTCCTGGTCTTCTTGGGGATAAACGTCGACTGGATCCCGACAGGCGGGCGAGAACCTGGATCCCTCAGGCATTTGCTCCTGCCGGCCTTGACCCTTGCCCCTTTCATGATCGCCATAATCGCCCGATTCACCCGATCGAGCGTGCTCGATGTGATGAGCCGCGACTACGTCAGAACGGCAAGATCCAAGGGAATAAGCGAACGACGGGTGATGACACGGCATGTGCTTCGCAACGCTCTGATTCCGGTGATAACGGTCATCGGTCTCCAGGTGGGCGCACTACTCGGCGGAGCCGTCATCACGGAAGTCGTGTTCGGCTGGCCCGGCATTGGGAGACTCGCCGTCACCTCGGTTCTGCAACGTGACTTCCCTGTGGTCCAGGCAGTTGTGATGCTGACTGCCGTCGTTTTTGTTTTCGTCAACCTGATCGTCGACCTGCTGTACACATGGATGGACCCCAGGATTGATCTCTACGAAGGGACCAAGGGGTGACGGCCGTCCTTCGATTCCTGCGTAGACCCACCAACCTGATCTCGGTCGTCATTCTCCTGTTGGTCACAGCGGCGGCGTTCTGGCCCGTTGACTGGCTACCGCACGATCCGGCCGCCTCGGACCTGGTCAAGCGATTGATTCCCCCATCCTGGTTAGAGGGCGGAGACCCAGCGTATTTGTTGGGTACGGACAACATCGGGCGAGACGTGTTCAGCCGTGTCGTTTATGGCAGCAGGTTCTCAATGCTCATAGCGACCTCGGCCATCGCAATATCAGCGATCATCGGTATATCCGCCGGGGTTCTTGCCGGCTATGCAGGCGGGCGAACCGACTCTGTGATCATGAGGCTGGTCGACGTCCAACTCGCGTTTCCAGTGATCATCTTGCTCATCGCGGTGGTCGGCGTGGTCGGTACCGGACTGGTTCCACTGATCCTCGTGATCGGCATCACGGGTTGGGCTCAGTACGCCCGAATCGTGCGGGGATCGACCTTGTCGATCGCCAACACAGAGTACGTGGAAGCTGCCCGGGCTCTCGGCGCGGGACCGATTCGAATCATGTTCAAGGACGTACTGCCCAACCTCGCATCTGAGATCATTGTTCTCAGCTCGTTTGGGATCGCGCGGATGCTGCTCCTCGAGTCCGGGCTGAGCTTCCTTGGATTGGGAATCCCACCGCAGTACCCGAGTTGGGGAGGAATGGTCGGAGACTCTCGCGACTACCTCCGCTCGGGATGGTGGATTCTCGCTTTCGCCGGCGCAGCCATCGCCTTGACAGTCCTTGCGTTCAACTTCCTCGGAGATGGGCTCCGAGACTCGCTCGATCCCACAACAAGGGCGCGAGTCAAGAACAAAGAAAAGGCGGAGGGCTGATATGGAACGGGTCTGGTCTGGCTCACCCTTTGAGGAGAAGGCTGGCTATTGCCGGGCTGTTCGTTCGGGCAATCACATTTGGGTGGCGGCTACGGCCCCGTTTCTGGACGACGGCTCTATCGCTGGTGTGGGTGACATGAAGGCACAGACGGCTCGCTGCCTCGAGGTAATTGTCGATGCGGTCAATCAGCTGGGAGGCGATGTCGCTCACATCACCGCGACACGGATGTTTGTGACCGACATCACGCGAACCCCGGAGTTGAGCGAAGCCCACCGCGAGGTCTTCGCCGAACACCCTCCTGCAGCAAGCCTCGTCGAGGTCTCCGCCCTGGTTCATCCGGACCTCCTCATCGAAATCGAAGCCGAGGCTGTCGTGCCCGATGACTGACGAGCGAAAGACCCTCAGGCGAGCAATGGCCGCCCTTGTCCTTGGCATCATCGTCGCCTCACTCGACGGGACGATGGTTGCGACTGCTCTCCCAGTCATTGTCGGGGATCTAGGTGGTCTCGACCAATTGCCGCTGGTTGTCAGCATCTACATGTTGACTTCAACAATCGCCTTGCCCCTATACGGCCGATGGTCGGATGCGATCGGCCGTAAACCGCTTCTCCTCCTCGCTCAACTCCTTTTTGTGGTTGGTGGTCTGCTCGCTTCCACTGCGGCGACGATGAGCGGACTGATCTTTGCTCGGGCAATCCAAGGGGCTGGCGCGGGCGGATTCATGGTGCTTGCTCAAACGATCGTTGGTGACATGGTCCCGGCTGAACGCCGTTCCAAGTATCTGGGATGGATTGCCGCGCTATTCGCGATCGGCAGCATCACCGGACCCCTTGCAGGAGGGGTCATCGCCGACAACATCGGATGGCAATGGGTCTTCCTGTTCGCATCTCTGGTTGGCTTGGCCGGTATGGCCGCGACGTTCGCATTCATACCCAACCTCAGGCAACGAGCGGACGTGAACCCTGATGTTCTTGGATCGTTTCTGCTGGCCGTTGCACTTTCGAGCTCCGTTTTGATCGCAACGCTCGCCGGATCAGTGCTGGAGTGGACCTCCCCGACCGTTCTCACGCTCGCTGTGGTCTTCTTGGCTTCGAGCATCGCCCTGATTGAGGTCGAAAGACACCAGAAAGACGGGATCCTGCCGGTCCACTTCTTCAGGCGCCGAGGGGTCACCGCCGGGATGGTCGTCGCTCTCGTCACCGGATCGACCATCTTCGGATTCATCGTTTTCATCCCGGTCTACGTTCAGCTCGGTCTTGGAGAGAGCGCGACCGCTTCCGGCCTCGCCACTCTCCCCCTCATGCTTGCGTTCATGGTTGGTTCCGTCTTGGTCGGCCGAGCTATCGCACGCAATGGGCGCTACAGGATCTTCCCGATCGCCGGCACGGCTTTGATAGTGACAAGCTTTCTTCTGCTCTCAACTATGAGCTCCTCGACTTCATTCGTCGTACTCGGTCTCTATCTCGTTATTGGTGGGCTCGGCGTTTCGATGATCATGCAAGTGGTGGTCTTGGCGATGCAAACGACTGTCCCGGATACCCAGATCGGAACCGCTACATCTATGGCGCAGCTGTTTCGCTCTTTCGGTGGCGTGCTGGGCGTGGCGGCGCTCGGATCGCTACTCACAGTTCGACTGACCGTCGAGCTGTCGAAACTCGATCTGACATCAGCCGGACTCGACCCGGACGCGATCATCGAGACGCCAGCTCTAGTCGACGGATTAACGGAGTCGCTCCAGACGGCGGTCCGTGAAGCAGCCTCCGCCAGCGTCACCTTTGTATTTGCAGTCTCGGTGCCCATAACCCTCGTGGCCCTGGTCGCTGCAATTCGACTACCCAACCGCAAGATCTATGAGGCCGTCGATGCCTGATCCGATTCTGAAGGTCTCTGGGCTGACCACCGATATCTCAACCCCCTATGGGGTGATTCGGGCCGCACGAGACATCTCCTTCCACCTCGACCGAGGTGAGACACTGGGAATCGTCGGCGAGTCCGGTTCCGGCAAAACGATCTCGGTCCTTTCTGTACTGGGACTTCTGCCCTCCCGCTATGCCCAGATAACTCGTGGAACGGTCGAATTCAACGGGCAAGACATCACAAAGGCGTCGAAGCGGAAGCTACGCAAACTAAGAGGGAAAGAGCTTGGCGTCGTGTTCCAAGACCCGATGACATCACTGAACCCCGTGGTCACGATCGGGACACAACTCATCGAAGCGGTTGAGGCACATGTCGGTGATATGACGACAGAAGAGGCCAAAGCTAGAGCGGTCGAATTGCTGTCGATGGTGGGCGTACCTGACGCCGTCCAGCGACTTGACCAGTTTCCACATGAGTTCTCAGGAGGCATGAAACAGAGGGCGATGATCGCAATGGCGATCGCGAATCGACCCGAAGTACTGATTGCTGATGAGCCAACTACTGCGCTGGACGTCACGATCCAGGCGCAGATTCTCGAAGTCCTCCAAGTGGCACAGCGAGAAACCGACGCTGCACTCATCCTCATCACCCATGACCTCGGCGTGATAGCCGAAATGGCCGATCGGGTGCTTGTGATGTATTCGGGTCGAGTCGTCGAGAGCGGCCCGGTTGGTGATGTTTTCCATGACCCGAAACACCCATACACAGTTGGGCTTCTATCGAGTCTCCCAAGTCTCGACTCCGATGGACAACGCCTCGTGCCAATTCCCGGTACACCTCCGGGAGGATTGTCAGTGCCAACCGGGTGTGCATTTCACCCGCGCTGTGAGATGTCGAATGAACGTCAGCTCTGCAGTTCAACCCTTCCCGAACTGACCAACGTCGGCAATGCACGATTGGCGGCTTGCCACTTCTCCGATGAAGTCACCGATTGGCGAAAAGCGATGATTGCTGGAGACCGGAACGATGCCTAGAAGCTCCATCCACGAGCGAGCCGAAACGGGTGAAGAGATCCTGGTCCTCGAAGAGGTCACCAAACTCTTCCCCATCAAGTCTGGCGCACTGAGGCGTACCACCGGACACATCCGAGCTGTTGAGGATGTTGACCTCACTATCCGAGCAGGAGAGACCATGGGCTTGGTCGGCGAGTCCGGCTGCGGCAAGTCAACCCTCGGACGTGTGGCCATGAGACTGTTGCGACCCGACTCAGGCCGGATCCAGTTTCGGGGCCAAGATGTGACAGATTGGAATGGTCGGCAACTCCGCGAACTCCGCCGGGAGATGCAGATCGTCTTCCAGAACCCTCTGGCCTCGCTCAATCCAAGGCGATCCGTCGGAGACATCATCGCCGAGCCCCTGAAGATCCACGGCAGATACTCAGATGGGGGTCAGCGACGGGTCGAGGAACTCATGGAGATAGTGGGCCTGTCGACAAGCCAGATGAGCAGGTACCCGAATGAGCTCTCTGGCGGACAGCAGCAACGGATCGGAATCGCCCGGGCGCTCGCTCTCAACCCCCAACTCCTGGTCTTGGACGAGCCAGTGTCGGCCCTCGACGTTTCAATTCAGGCCCAGGTCGTGAACCTCTTGGCGGACCTCCAAGCCGAGTTCGGCCTTGCGTATCTGTTCATAAGTCACGATCTATCTGTTGTCCGACATGTTTCGGACAGAGTGGCCGTCATGTATCTCGGAGAGATCGTAGAAACCGGCACGAAGGAGGAGGTGTTCTCGACTCCAAGTCACCCATACACCCAGGCCCTCCTATCCGCGGTACCCGCAGACGACCCCGACAAGAGAGGTTTAGGTCGCAGACGAGTCCTCGAGGGGGATGTTCCGAGCCCCGCGGACCCTCCCAGCGGATGCCGCTTCCGGACCAGGTGTTGGAGGGCAGAAGCCATCTGCGAGCAATCATCACCCGAGTTGACCATTCGCGACGGCATCGACCACCCGACAGCTTGTCACTTCGCGGAGATCGACGATGTGCTCGGACGCCTCAGGGCTGACGCCGACACATCAGAAAGGACCGAAACATGAAATGGCCGGCGCAAAGAATGCTCAGCCAGCAAGGCAAGGGCTTCGGAATGTTCGAGGTTGCAGCGCGCCTCGAAGGCGAAGGCGTCGACGTCATCCACCTGGAGTTCGGCCGACCCTCGTTCGACACGCCACAACACATCAAGGAGGCGACCAAAACCGCCCTCGACGAGGGAGTCGTCCATTACGGGGACATTTCGGGAGACACCGAACTGCGGAAGAGCCTTGCCTCCAAGCTCCGGGAGTTCAACGGGATCCCCGCCTCAGCCGACGAGATTCTCATAACCAACGGACTCACGCAGGCGTCCATGGCAGTGTTCGAAGCAGGCATAGATCCGGGCGATGAAGTGATCATGACCGATCCGTTTTATCCACAACACCCGGCGAAAGTCGGGCTGGTCGGGGGGCACACCGTCACCGCCCCACTGGTGAAAGACGAGAACTGGCGTCTCGACGGAGCCGCTTTGGAGCAAGCGGTGACCGACCGGACGACGATGATCTGCCTGATCAACCCCAGCAACCCGGTTGGTCGCGTGTTCACCAGAGAGGAGCTGGAACAAGTTGCCCAAGTCGCCATCGAGCGAGATCTCCTTGTCGTCACCGACGAGGTCTACGAGTACATAACCTTCGAGGACACACAACACATCTCGATTGCCTCGCTGCCCGGGATGTGGGAGAGAACCATCAGCCTCTTCGCCTTCACCAAGGCCTATGCGATGGACGGATGGCGGCTGGGCTATGCGACCGGCCCAGAGCATCTCATCGCGGACTTGCGGCGCGTGACCATGAACCAGTCGACACACCCAAACGTATTCGCCCAAAAGGGGGCGCTCGCCGCAGTCTTGGGGCCCCACGACCCCGTCGAAGAGATGGTCAAAGAAGACCAGAGGAGACGTGATCTCCTATGCGATCGGCTGAACGCAATTGACGGAGTCACCTGTCCGAGTCCGGAGGCGACGATCTATGCCTTTCCGGACGTGTCCGCCATTGGGCTCTCATCAGATGAGATCGCCATGCGAATACTCGAAGAGGGTCACGTCGCAGTCGAATCGGGGTCGTTCTACGGGAACCAAGGAGAGGGTCATCTCAGAATCTGCTTCGGGTCGGAACCGTATGAGCGCATCGATGAGGCGACACAGCGGATTGCCGACGTATTGGGGTCCCTATGAGCGATACCCGAGCGACATAAGTCGCGCCGATCTCGATCTTTGTCTTCGGCGGATCGGCGTCATAACTTCGAATAGGCGAGGTCGCCGCAGTCGAACTCGCTGCTCGTCGACAGAAGGTGGCCCTACCGCTTGAACCCACAATCGCTTCCGACTGGGTTCAGTGCCCACGTTGACACCTTCACGGCCGAGAACTTGCCGTCACGTGACCTGTGGCCGAAGCTCAACTGGAACGACCCTGCCCTCGCGTACCCGACACAGATCAACGCCGCCAGTTTCCTATTGGACAGGGCCGTATCCGAACGGGGTTGGGGCAACAGGCGATGTGTGATCGCGGGTCAGGGTGACCTCGAACTGACGTATGGCGAGCTGCTCGCTGCGGCGAACCAAATCGCCAACGTGCTCGTTGAAGATCTAGGGCTGGTCCCGGGCAACCGCGTCCTGCTGCATTGCTTCAATCATCCCTGGGCCGTCGCCGCGTGGCTCGGCATCGTCAAGGCGGGCGGCGTTGTCGTCACCACCATGCCCCTGCTCCGTGCAAACGAGCTCCAGAAAACCGTCGACAAGGCAGAAATCGGGATCGCACTGTGTGATGCCCGTCTCATGGAAGAGATGTCCAAGGTGACCGGAGACGTCGAGACCGTGCCTTTTGGAGGTTCCGGAGCAGAAGACCTGATGGTGCGTGCAGCTTCGAAGAGCGACTCATTCACGGCCGTGCCGACCGCAGCAGATGATGTCGCTCTGCTGGCGTTCACTTCCGGAACGACCGGCGAACCCAAGTGCACGATGCATTTTCATCGAGACGTCCTGGCCATCGCAGACATGTTCGTCCCTGTGTTTCAACCCTTCGAAAACGACATCTTCTGCGGCAGTCCTCCACTCGCCTTCACATTCGGGCTGGGAGGCCTCGTCATCTTTCCGATGAAGGTGGGGGCGGCGACCGTACTCACCGAGCGCCCCGGTCCCGAGTTCTTGTCGGCAATCGAGACCCACGGCGCTTCGGTGTGTTTCACAGCTCCAACGGCGTACCGAGGAATGGTGTCTTCGCGTGGCGAATACAACCTGTCGTCACTCCGCACCGGCGTCTCAGCAGGTGAAACGCTTCCAGAGCCGACATGGACTTCCTTCTACGAGGAAATGGGAATTCCGCTGATCGATGGGATTGGGGCGACCGAGTTGTTGCACATCTTCATCTCCGCCTCCGGTGACGATATCCGTCCTGGTTCGACCGGACTTCCGTTGTTGGGTGTCGAAGCCGCCGTGGTCGACGAGGAGATGAATCCAGCCCCGGACGGAGAAGTCGGCCTTCTGGCGGTCCGGGCACCGACCGGATGCAGGTACCTTGCCGACGAACGGCAATCTCAGTACGTCAGGAACGGCTGGAACATCACCGGCGACGCGTACCTTCGAGACCAGGACGGCTATTTCTGGTACCAGGCGAGAGCGGACGACATGATTATCTCAGCTGGCTACAACATCGCCGGACCTGAAGTTGAGGCCTCCTTGCTCCGCCATCCCGATGTGGCCGAAGTTGCGGTCATCGGAGTTCCGGATGAGACAAGGACCCAGGTCGTGCGGGCCTATGTCGTTCTCGGTCAGCACGCCGAGGCTTCCGACGGCCTGGCGTCAGAGTTGCAGGACTTCGTGAAGAACGACATCGCCCCGTACAAGTACCCACGGGAATTGGAGTTCGTGGCCGAGCTGCCAAGGACACAAACCGGGAAAGTCCAGCGCTACCGCCTAAGAGAACAAGCAACAACCCATAGATAGAGGAACCCAACCATTGGAGGAACCATGTCCGTCCTATCGAACCTGACGAGCGCCCTTGCAAGCGGGACCGTAAAGGTCGTCGATCTCACGGCTCCCCTGTCCAGCGAAACACCCCTACTGGAACTCCCCCCAGAGTTCGGGCAGACGGCGCAATTCCAGTTCGAGGAGATCAGCAAGTACGACGATCGCGGACCGGCGTGGTACTGGAACAACTTCCGGACCGGTGAGCACACCGGCACCCACTTCGATGCGCCAATCCACTGGGTGACGGGTCAAGACAAAGACGACATCAGCGAGGTACCGGTGGCGGCATTCGTGGCACCAGCTGTGGTGATCGACGTTACGAGCGAGGTGGAAGCCGACCCAAACTTCGTCATCGAAAAGAGCCATCTGGATGCGTTTCAGGAGGAGCATGGTGCGTTTCCTGAGGGCGGTTGGCTCCTCTGTCGGACCGGATGGTCCTCTCGAACAACTCAAGAGGAAATGATCAACAACACAGAGACTGGTCCCACCAGTCCGGGAATGTCCTCGGAATGTGCTCAGTGGGTCGCTGAGGAATCGGTCCTGCAGGGGATTGGGGTCGAAACCATCGGCACCGACGCTGGAGCCGCCCACTCGTTCGAACCCCCATTCCCGTGCCACTCGTTCTTCCTTGGCGCCAACAAATACGGTCTTGCTCAGCTTCAGAATCTCGACCAGCTTCCAGCAACAGGAGCGGTCGTGGTCGCCTCTCCGCTTAAGATCGTCGAGGGCTCAGGCTCACCGGTCCGAGTCCTCGCTTTGGTCGAAAACTAAGTGGACGTTGCGTCCGCAGTCGGCCGCGCCCTCGTTGATGCGGGGGTCCGCCAGGCATTCGGAGTCGTTGGTTCAGGGAACTTCCATCCAACCAACGCGATGATCGAGTCGGGAGCGAACTTCGTGGCCACCCGCCACGAGGGCGGTGCGGCGACAATGGCCGACGCCTACGCACGAATGAGCGGAGAACTCACGGTTTTGAGCGTCCATCAGGGCTGTGGGCTCACCAATGCAATGACAGGCGTCGCAGAGGCCGCCAAGAGCAGAACGCCAATGGTCGTGCTTGCGGCTCAGGCGACCAATCCCAGATCGAACTTCTACGTGGATCAGGAGGCTTTGGCGGTGTCGGTGGGCGCATCGGTGGTGACCATCAAGGACGCCGGCTCCGCTCTTACCTCAGTTCAAGAAGCGGTCTCCGTGGCAGTTGACGAACGACGCACTGTCGTGTTGAACCTTCCTATCGACCTACTTCACGAGGAGGCAGATGGGTTGGGCAACAACGTGGCGCCCGAAGAGCCGAACCCCCGACCTCCGAGCCCTTCAGATCTCGCAAGACTGACAGAAGCCCTGACCGAAGCATCTAGACCCGTGTTCGTCGCCGGCAGAGGTGCGCGTGGACCGGGTGCCGGGCACGCCATCAGCTCTCTGGCGGACCGTGCGGGCGCCCTCTTAGCTACGTCAGCGGTCGCAAATGGCCTGTTCAATGAAAGCGAGTGGTCACTCGGAATCTCCGGCGGATTCTCCTCGCCTCTCGCAGTTGAGCTCATCCAGCAGGCTGATCTGATCGTTGGGTGGGGTTGCGCACTCAATATGTGGACCATGCGACATGGACGCCTCATTGGTGAGCGCGCCCGGGTGATCCAAGTAGACAACGACCCGGCAGCCATCGGTTCTCAGCGACCGGTTGCCGAGGGTGTTGTGGGTGATGCGCGGGTGACGGCGACTCTGGCGCTCGAGGAGCTGAAGCCGGCCCAGGGATACCGATCGGACGACCTCAGGGCGAGATTGGAAGCCTCAATCCACTGGAGAGACGTCCCGTTCGAGGATCTCAGTACAGATACAGAGATAGACCCGCGAGCTCTGAGCATCGCATTGGACGACATCCTCCCAGCCGAGAGGATCGTGAGTGTCGACTCAGGCAACTTCATGGGTTGGCCGAGTGCCTACCTCTCGGTGCCCGATGAATGGGGATTCTGTTTCACACAAGCGTTCCAGTCGATAGGGCTTGGACTCGCTTCAGCGATCGGGGCCGGACTTGCTCAGCCAAACAGGCTGACCGTCGCGGCACTCGGCGACGGAGGTGGCCTCATGTCGATCGCGGAACTCGAAACCGTTGTGCGTATCGGCCTTCCGATGGTGGTGGTGGTCTACAACGACGACGCATACGGAGCCGAAGTGCACCACTTCGGACCGGATGGCCACGACCTTCGGACCGTTGAGTTTCCACCGACGGATATCGCATCGATAGCCAGAGGCTTCGGGTTCGAGGCAGCAACGGTGAGAAACCTCGACGACCTCGATCACCTGCGGGCGTGGCTCGCTGGGGATCGTAAGAAGCCGATGTTGATCGACGCCAAGATCGCCGGGCATGCCTCGTGGTGGCTGGAAGAGGCCTTCGGCCACTAGACGCATTCCTACCGCGACCGACCCGCAGACGGCTCAGATGAAGATCGTCTGGGCTCCTTCAGAGATCTCAATGAAGTCGGCGGCGTTGATGATCGCCTCGACACGGTCGTAGAGGTCGTCCTCTTCGAGATGCATCATGTCGGCTGACATGCGGCACGCCCAGAGATGGCCACCTGCGTCCGTGATCAGTTCGAGAAACTCGGGGACATCCGGGATGTCGATCCCCTCGATCTGCTTCTTCATCATGTGAGTGGCAAACGATGTCATCCCGGGAAGACCCATCAACATGGGTGGCATGTGGGTCGCCGGATTGCCGAGAGGCGTGAACTTCAGGTGGTCCATCGTCTCTTTGTTGATGATGTCGAATCCCCAGAATGTGAAGAAAAGGTGCGTCTCGATGCCTTCCGAGAGGGCAGCGTTCGCCAGAACCAGCCCTGGGTAGGCCATGTCGAGCGACCCCTTGGAGCAGATAATGGCCAGCTTGCGCTCGCCGCTGCTCTCGTCCTCAAAGGTCGGAATTGGAGCTTCGATTGTGGTTGCCAAAGTGAGTCTCCTTTCAGACGCAGCCAACTGGCTTGGGCAGCCCGGCGATATAGGCCATCTTCTTCGCCGGCTTCTTGGGGAACAGCTGGAACAGCTGCTTGGTTGGTATGCCGCCGGTGTTCGTGACGCGACGAAGCGTCGCTGTGACACCTTCAGACTTGTAGTCCTCGCGCAGGAACCGGATCGCGTTCCAGTGGTCGTCGGTCATTTCGATTCCGATATTGGAAGCAAGAGTCTTCCCCAGGTCCTCGCTCCATTCGTCGTACTCGGTCATGAAACCCTCGTCGTCGACGTGAACTTCATGGCCAGCGATTGTGGCCAAGCTCAAGGCTCGACCTCCTTTCTCGTTTGAGTCATGCTTCAACATCCTCCTTGCCTGCCATTGACATCAATGCGGGAAGTGGCAGGTCCCGGCCAGGCAGCAGTGCATTCCAATAGACCCACTTGAACATCAACTTGCCGAGATGGTTCAACTCCGTTTCCTCGAGCAACTTGAAGGGACCGAGACCCGGAATCGGATACTTGCCGGGCAAAGGCTGTGTCTCGTAGTTGAAGTCGATCAACATCCCCTTGCCACCACCCGACTCGACAAAGCAGTTGGCGTGACCGTCGAAGCGATGCGTCATTTCCTGACCTTCGACATGCTGCAAGAAATTCTCGGTGAAGATCTCAATGGCGAAATGCGCGACCGACCCGGCCTTGGAGGTCGGCAGATCCGCGGCATCGCCGACCGCGAAGATGTTGTCCTTCTTCTTCGACAGGCAGGTTTCGTGATCAACCGACACGTAGTTCAGGTCGTTGGCCAGACCAGTGCCGACCAAGAAGTCCGCGCCCATGTTCACGGGGACCGTGACCAAGAGATCGAACGGGATCCGGCGCTCGTCGTACGACACAATCTCTCGTGTCTCGTTGTCTACCGACTCGATGTAGAAGTCGGGCTCGAGAGTGATCCCGCGATCTTCGAGCATCGTCCCGAGCCGCTTGGCTGCCACAGGCTTTGTGAAAGCCGCGTCCAGCGGCGTCACGTAGGTGATCTCCACCGCCTCTCTGTTCCCCCTGTCGCGGAAGTAGGAGTCGGCGAGGAAGGCGAACTCAAGAGGGGCGACGGGACACTTGATGGGAAGCTCGGAGATGTGGACCACCAAGCGACCTCCGGACCAATCGCGAAGTTTGTCCGCTAGGGCCGAGGAGCCTTCGAGGGTGTAGAAGTCGAACACGTTCTCCTGCCACTGGTCGCCCTTCATCCCTTCGGTTTCTTCGGGTCGAGGTGTCGCTCCGGTTGCGATGACCAGGTAGTCGTATTCGAGAACCGTTCCATCTGCCAACTCGACGACGTTCTGATCTGCATCAAGGCGGGTAAGTGAGCCCATGACCAGATCAACGCCTTTTGGAATGAACTTCTTCTTGGGCTTGACGATTTGAGATGGCTGATACGTGCCGAAGGGCACGAACAGATATCCCGGCTGATAGTGATGCTCCGGTTCCTGGTCGACGATCGTGATCGACCACTCGTCACCCAAACGTGGCCGAAGCTTGTTGACGATCATCGTGCCAGCGGTACCGGCCCCTAGAACCAATAGTTTCTTCATTTCGGCCAATTGTCCGTCCGTTCGGGGCGATCCAACAGGGTCAAATGGCCAGTCCTGATGGGACTTCTCCGGCAGTTGGCATCCGCTGTGATTGACCGCAGCGAATACTTGCCGTGACCTCCAACCAGACAGTTCTCATCTCTGGCGCCTCCGGGTTGATCGGATCCGCCCTCACTGATGCCCTCCGCAGCCGAGGATCCGAGGTTCGTCGACTGGTTCGACGTGAAGCCCGATATGCCGATGAATTCGAGTGGGATCCTTACGAAAAACACATCGACGACCGGGCTTTCAACAATGTCGACGTCGTCGTCAATCTCTCCGGAGCGAGTTTGGGAGATGGGAGATGGTCGGACGCGGGCAAGAGGATCTTGATTGACAGCCGGATCGAAACGACTCGATTTCTGGCCGATCAGATCGTCTCTGCCGCCAGTCCACCGACTGCATTCATCTCAGCTTCGGCTATCGGTTACTACGGAGACCGTGGTGACGAGGTCCTGACGGAAGCCTCTTCAAGGGGTCCGGAAGGCGACTTCCTGGCCTCCCTGGTCGCCGAGTGGGAGAAGGCTGCAGACGCAGCCAGAGAAGCCGGGGTCCGCACCGTGCATCCCCGAACCGGTCTGGTGCTCGGGCCGGGAGCGGATTTGCTCGATCGCCTCACTCCCCTCTTCAAGTTTGGCCTCGGAGGCCCACTCGGCAGCGGACGGCAATGGTGGAGTTGGGTTGATATCGACGATGTCGTCGGCTCCATAATCCACTTGATGGAGGGAGACCACACAGGGTCGTTCAATATCACGGCTCCCGAACCGGTGAAGCAAGCCGAATTCGCAAGGACATTCGGAGAGATCCTGAGCAGGCCCTCTTTCCTGCCAGCTCCTTCCTTTGGAATGAAGCTGGTCCTCGGATCCGAGAAAGCCGAAGCGCTTGGACTGTCGTCAACCCGTGCTATCCCCGCGAGGCTGACCGAGATGAACTACGAGTTCCGCCAACCAGACCTCGAGAGATCGCTCCGCAAAGCGCTCGCCAACTAACCCACGACGTGCGGTCGACGCTGCTCATCCCGGATACAGCGGTAGTTTCCCCAAGATGGAGAAGACAGCACTAGGCAGTTCGGGTCTCGAAGTCAGCGTTTTCGGAATGGGAACGATGACCTTTGGGGCGGAGTCCGACGAAGCCGCGTCACATGCAATGCTGGACGAGTATTTTCAAGCTGGCGGGAGATTCATCGACACGGCAGACGTCTACTCACGAGGAGGCTCCGAAGAGATCGTCGGTCGCTGGATCTCGATGCGGGGCAACCGCGATGAGTTGGTAGTTGCCACCAAGGCGTTCTTCACGATGGGCGAGGGACTCCGCGGCGCCGGAGCCGAATACCTCAAGGGCGCCGTTGACGCCAGCTTGTCCCGACTGGGAGTCGACTACATCGACCTGTATCAGATTCACGCCTGGGACCCGAATGTCCCGCTCGCCGAGACCATCGGCGCCCTCGCCGGATTCGTTGAAGACGGCAAGGTGCGCCAAATCGGCTTCTCCAACTACACGGGATGGCAGATAGAGCGGGCCGTGTGGACCACCCGCGAGGTCGGTGGGCCCACGCCAGCGTCCATCCAACCCCAATACAACCTGCTGGCAAGGGACATCGAACTGGAGATCCTGCCGGCGTGCATGGACAACGGGATTGGACTTCTCCCGTGGTCGCCCCTCGGAGGCGGATGGTTGACCGGCAAGTACTCACGATCTGAGAGGCCTGAAGGGGCAAGCCGACTCGGAGAAGACCCAAACAGGGGGGTCGAGGCGTACGACCGGCGCAACACCGAAACAACCTGGAAGGTCCTCGAAGCGGTCGAAGATATTGCAAACGCCCGCGGGTCGACGATGAGTCAGGTCGCACTCAATTGGGTGCGCAACCGGCCTGCGGTGTCGTCAGTTCTCCTCGGGGCAAGGACCGTCGCCCAACTGACCGACAACCTCGGTGCTCTCAGCTGGAACCTCACCGAGGACGAGATGGCCCGCCTCACGGAAGCGAGCGCACCCGGGATTCCGGACTATGTACATGGCTTCTTGAGGGCAGCCGCTGGCGTCACCGTTTGGGACGAGTTGGGAACCGTCTCACCCTCCAATTGACTCAAGAGATCCGGACGCAAGGCCGATCAACAAGCTGTGGTTCTCGCACTGGTTTTGACCGCTGCATCGCTGACTATCGGCGCGGCAGGGGTGTTCCTCACCGACTGCGCTTCACCAGCACTCGGCTATCTCGGCAACGACCCAATACAGCTGTGTGCGGCGGTCTCCGACATAGGCATGGAGCCTCAACCTTGGATGGGAATCAGTCTCGTCGCCATCGCTGTCCTTGGACTAGTGGCTGCATGGGCACCCATCAAGGGCAGACGAGCCCGTAATGCCGATCTCCGTTCGATATCCGCTCTGCAGAAGAACCTGAACCGGGTCAAAGTGCTACCGGAACAGGAGGTCGAGGAAGCAAAACCTGAAGTGGGTCCCGAGCCAGACAGCCTGGCAGCGCTCCAGGGTCTGGTGAGCGATCTGAAGACCGGCTTCGAGAGTGAAGATTGGAGTCGTGACGACCTGATCGAGACCTGGGTGGCGACGATTCGTATCTGTAACGAACTCCACAACGCGGGTGAGATCGAAACCACGGACTTCAAGAAGATCAACACTCGTCTCCTCGACCTCGTCAAGCCCGAGATGTGGGTTCGAGAGTCTCGAGAACTCTCCGTCGGCTGACCAGTCGGCGACCAATTCGGCGTTCGAGAAGGCGGGTCACAGCCGCGACTCGGATAGCCTCGCTGGATGCGCCAGTTGGTCCCCTCTCCCGTCAGGCAACTTGCGTCGGAGGGGACGCTCGAGCATTCAACGGTGGGAGCGGCGCTGATCATCGACGCCGAGGGTTCCACCGCACTCTCAGCCCGACTCGCACCATTCGGCACCGAGGGTGCTGAGAGCCTTGCCGAGATCCTCACCGCCATCTTCAAGCCGATGGTCGACAACGTGGTGTCCGAATCCGGTGCGGTGGTTGAGATGGCGGGCGATGGGATTCTCGCCGTTTTTGCCGGCGAGCCTGGTAAGGCGGTCGCTCGCGCAACCAGGGCGGCCGCAAGAGTCATGGATGACCTCGCATCGCTTTCGAGCTTTGAGACTCCTGCCGGTTCGGCTTCATTGACGGTCCGTGCCACGATCGGTGCGGGCTCTATTAACTGGATCATCTGGTCGGATGAAGCCGACTCTGATCAAAACGCCGCCTACGCGGCCAGCGGATCAGCAATCGACGAAGCCCGCGCTGGTGAACTGCTGACACCTGGGGGTCTCATCTCGGCAGGCCCCGCTGCACGGACCCACCTCGGAGGCCAACTGGCCGACGACCTGGCCGAGGGCTTTGCTTGTGTCAGGCCTCCAGATACCCAAGACGTGGTGCCTTCGAGTCCTAGATCGGAATCCACCGAGTCGTCACTCAGATTTGTGCCCGACTACCTCGAGTCGGAGGACCTCAGGTCCGAGTTTCGCGACGTGGTCTCAGTCTTCGTCGAGATCGAGAGTGACCGTGCAACGGCGATCCTGGCTGTACTCGATCGGCTGTCGTTCCGTCAGGGCTACCTGAACCATGTGACTCTTCCCGCGATCGGATCTGGAACAACTCTGGCACTCGTGCTCTGGGGCGCACCGGTGGGCCGCGAGCACGACGTAGGCCATGCTCTCCGCTTCGTTGACGACCTGAAGGCCCAGTTCGGACAGGCATTGCGGGCCGGTGTCACCAGGAGCGTGTCTTTCACCGGGTTCATCGGAGACTCGAACCGCGAGGTCTACACCGCAATCGGGCCGAGCGTGAACTTGGCATCGCGGATGTGTGGAGCTGCTGAGTGGGGCGAGGTGAGAGCCGACCCAGATGTGGTTGAGCGTCTCGCTGAACCGTGGGGCTTTGACCGCATAGGCGACCTCGAGTATCGAGGTTTCACGGACCCAGTTGAGACCTGGGAGATCACCAATGTTCCCCCGGTTCGCGTGGCCGATGCCCTGGACGGGTCTTTAGTCGGGCGACAGCACGAGCTGGACTCGCTGGAAGACGCACTCGCCCCGTTGTGGTCTGGTGAGAACGCTGGCGTGGTCATCGTTGCCGGCGAACCTGGGATCGGTAAAAGCAAGCTGGTGAATGTGCTCGAAGAGCATCTCAGCAGGCGTGAGCCGGCACCAGTATGGGTGCGCGCTCAGGCGGACGAGATCAGCACCCAGCCACTAGCGACCATCCGGGACGCAATGGCCGGATATTTCGGGCGTCCAGGTAGGGCTGAGACCGGTGGACGGCTCGATGAATACCTGGCAGCCCTGTCCGGCACCGGCGCTTCATCCACGGAGCTCGCCAGAACGAGAGCAACACTGGGCGACCTCCTCGAACTCGAAGACGACGTCTTGCGGGCAGCCATGCTGGACCCCAAGACCAGATTCGAAAACGTCGTCATCGCAGTGCAGAACCTGGTCGAAGCGGTCGACCGCAGCTCACCCGTAGTCATCGCGATTGCCGACGGCCAATGGATGGACTCAGGAACCGCCGAGATTCTGCACCGAGTTTCCGAAGAGCTCGACGAGGCACGCCTCGCCATCATCATCGAAACCCGAGACTCCGAATCCGAACAGCTCGGCAGGAGCCGAACCATCCAGCTGGAGCCGCTGAGCAGTGATGAGATGACGCAGCTCAGCGTCCTCTCGATCAATCGGCCGATGTCGGACGAAGCGATCGCAACCCTCGTCGACCGTGCTGATGGCAACCCGTTCTTTGCCCTGCAGCTAGCGCACTACCTGAACCAGAGCGACTCCATTGTTGGGGTCGAAGCTGCCCTCGCAGCCCTCGAGTCTGACGTACCTCTGGACATGCGCAGGTTGCTCGTGGCCCGTCTGGACGGCCTTGCACCACAGGTTCGCTCAACCGTCCAGACCGCGGCAGTCCTCGGCCGGGACGTCGACATCCGGGTCCTCGAGCGCATCTCTTCTGAGCCGTCTGCAGTCAAGGACAGAGTCGCCGCCGCTGTCAATGCAGGCATCTGGAACCCGATCGACGACAACACGGTCCGATTCACAAACCTTCTCATCCGCGATGCGGGGTATGGAATGCTGCTTCACGCGGATGCGCGATCGATTCATTCCCAAGCCGCGACCGCAATCGGGGATCTCTTTCCCGACATTGAAGGGACGGCCGCACAAAGGGCCTACCACCTCGACCGTGCGGGCGACACCGAAAAGGCCGTTGAGCTCTATTCAGCCGCCGGAGCCGAGTCTGCGAGTCGATACGACAACGAAGAAGCCCTCAGCCACTTCCAACGCTCACTCGATCTCATGCCTCGGGACGCAGTGAAGAGCCGATTCGAGTTGTTGCGCAGACAACACGACGTTCACCAGATACGAGGCGACCGAGAAGCCCAACAGGAGATCCTCTCTGCAATGAAGCAACTACCAGACGGGCCGATCGACCTGGCATCAGACCTTGCGCTGCTCGAGGCGGGACTATTGATCTCGCTTGGCGAATACGTTGAGGCCGAAAAGGCTCTGAACGCAGTGGAACCCTCGACAGCGACCCACGGAGCAGTACTCATGACCAGAGTCCAGTTGGCCCGATATCAGGGTCGCAACTCCGAAGCTCTCGAAATGGCAGAGGAGGCACGCTCGTATGCCGCTGCGAACGAAGACTGGCAACGGGTTGCGGCGCTGGACGACCTGGCTGGAGGAATCGCCTGGGAGTCAGGCGATTTCGAGAAGGCGGCCGCCCTGCACACAACAGCGGCGGAAGCGTTCGCCTCAGGCGGCCACGTGATGCAAGTGATCGGAGCCCTCAACAATCTTGGAACAGCGATCTTCGCCCTCGGCGACTATTCACGGGCACGACAGATCCATCAGGAAGGTGCAGCCACGAGTCGAGACATCGGGTATCGGATGGGTGAAGGTGACCACCTCGACAACATGGGCGGCACCGCCTGGGCTGTGGGCGATTTCGCCAAGTCGCTCGAGTACTACGGAGAATCGCTCTCCATTCGGGAAGGCATGGAAGATGCCTGGGGTGTTGCCATCAGCAAAGGCAACCTGGGGTCAACACATCGAGCCATGGGCAACCCTGGTCAAGCGTTGGCGCTCTACAGAGAAGCATTGGAGATCGACAAGCGGATCGGTAGGCGGCGCGGAGAGGCCTATGACCACCACGGGATCGGTCTATGCCACCTCGACATGGGTCGTCTGAATCTCGCCGTCGAATCACTGAAGACATCAGCCGGCATCCGGTCAGAGCTCGGCGAGGTCCATCTGGCTAACGAATCCAAGATCGCAGCAGCTGTCGCCCTTCTGCGCAGGGGCGACCTCGACGCAGCGCAAGCCATGGCTCAAGAAGCCTTAGAACAAGAAGGGGAAGCATTCTTCGAAGGCGCCGTGGAGACGACAGCCGCGAGGCTCAGAGCCGTTGAGGTCATGGAGGCGGTTGACCCCCAACAGGGCAAGGAGCTGAGAGAGGAGACCAAAGCAGGGGTGCTCGCCCGTGCCCAACGGATCAGCGATCCGGACCAGCGCCGCTCCTACTTAGAAGACGTGGTCTCCCACTCGTCGGCTACCGAGAGCCGCCCCACCTAAGCTCGCTGGCGTGCGTCTAGGACTGCTTTCGGCTGCGAGGATCTCAGTTCCAGCCGTGGTGGAACCGGCGAAGACTCTTAGCAATGTGGAAGTCGCAGCGGTCGGAGCGAGAGAGCTGGCCAAGGCGCGGTCATTCGCCGGGCAGCACCACATACCCACGGCCTACGGCAGCTACCAAGAACTCCTGGAGGATGATTCGCTCGACGCCATCTACGTAGGGACACCCAACTCGCTTCACCGTGACTGGACGATTGCGGCTCTGAAAGAGGGGTTCCACGTTCTGTGCGAGAAGCCGCTGGCCGGCAACAGGGCCGACGCGGAACTGATGGCGGAAACCTCTCGAAACACCGGAAATGTTCTGATGGAGGCCTTCCATTGGAGGTTCCACGCCTTCGCAGATTCAATGATCGAGCAGGTCTCGAGACTGCAACCCCCGGTCGAAATCGAGGCCGTCTTCGACGTCGCCAGCGTTCCTCAAGACAACATCAGGTATCGGGCCGACCTCGGCGGCGGCGCCCTGATGGATCTCGGTTGTTACTCGGTTCACTGGGTGCGGACACTGCTTGGTGAGCCAGTTTCTGTTCGAGCGGAGATGGATGTGACCGTCCGAAGGAATCGACGACACGACGAGAGCGACGATGGCGTTTGCCGATGGCTCGTCAGCGTCCATTTCAGCCTCATTCGTCGGCGGAGAGATGCGGGCGTACCTCACGGCGAAGGCTTCCAACGGCTTTGTCAGTGCCGACAACCCACTTGCCCCGCAACGAGGCAACCGGCTCTCCTGGGACATCGAAGGCGACTCCGATCACCTCGAAGTCGGAGGCCCGGCGACATATGAGGCTCAGCTGCGATTCTTCGCCGACGTCATCGAAGGCAGGGTCGCACCGTTGGTGACCCTCGAAGACTCAATCGCAAACATGGCCGTCATCGATGCCATGTACCTCGATGCCGGACTGGCCGTCCGGCCCTGAGCATCGCTCCCACACATCGAGGTCTCATGCGTCACCGTCGGTCAACCACTCCCAGTCAGCAACCAATTCGTCCGCTTCCTCCGGCCCCCACGAGCCCTGCTTGTAGTTATGGACGCCCGGCGCAGCATCGAGGATTGGCTGAACCACCCTCCACGACTCCATGACGCCGTCCTTGCGAGCGAACAGCGATTGGTCACCACGCAAGGCGTCCCCAAGGAGCCGGTGGTACGCGTCCACAGTCGTCCCCCTCTGCGTATCCGGCGCCACCTCGAAATCGACTGGCGAGCTCACTAGCTCCCTCCCCGGCCGGCGTGCCTGCAATGAAAGGGTGATCTTGTCCTCGGGCTTCGACATGAAGCTCAGACGGTTTGGCCCAGGCTCGGATTGGGCGTCGCGGAAGAGAGTGCGTGGTGGCTTGTGGAACTCGACGACAGCCTCGGTCACCGTTCGTGCCATGCCTTTTCCCGTCCGGATGATCCAGGGCACACCCGACCAACGCCAGGAGTCGATCTCAAGCCGCGTCGCAAAGTAGGTCTCCGTTTCAGAGTCACCCGCTACGCCATCTTCCTCCAGATAGCCGACGTATTGACCCCTCACCACGTCCCCGGGCGAGAGAGGGCGGATCGCCTCGATGACCTTTGCCCTTTCGTCACGAAGGGAGTCAGGTCGGTCCGAAATCGGAGGTTCCATTGCCAACAGCGCCACCAGCATCAGCAGGTGGTTCTGAACGACATCTCGCATCGCACCGACCGAGTCGTAGAACGAGCCTCTGCCTTCGACGCCAAAGTCCTCGGCCATCGTGATCTGGACGCCGCGTATGTAGTGCCGGTTCCAGATGGGTTCGAGAATCGTGTTGGAGAACCTGTAGACCATGAGGTTTTGCAAGGCTTCCTTGCCGAGGAAGTGGTCGATGCGATAGACGCGATCCTCGGGATAGTGCCTACCGATGATCTGACTCAGCTCGGTGGCGCTGTCTGTATCTCGACCAAAAGGCTTCTCAACAACAACACGGCCTCGTCTGTTCAGGCCGGCATGCGACAGACATCCGATGACGTCGTCGAACAGCGACGGCGGGATCGCTAGATAAGACACCGTGCACTCTCGATCACCGAGACGCTTCGAGATCTCGTCGTAGGTGTCGTGATCTGTGTAGTCACCGCAGATGTAGGTCAATTGGCGGGAGAGACGGCCGAAAGTCGCTTCGTCGAACTCCTCGCCGGACTCTTCCACGGCTGTCCGCGCCCAAGACCTGAGATCGTCGTCTCCGCCCTCGGTTCTCGCCACTCCGACCACGGGAATGTCGAGCTCGCCGTCTGCAGCCATCTGATACAAGGCTGGAAACAGGCGCTTCTTGGCCAGATCCCCGGTAACACCAAAGAGGATCAAGGCGTCGGCGTTCCGTTCTTTCACGATCTGGCCATTTCCATCGGGCCAGCCTAAGCAACGTCAGCGCTACCGAATCTGAGTCAAGCAGCAGTGCGATAGGCCCCGGGGCGAACACCCATGAACTTGAGGAAAGCGTTGCTGAATGCTGCTTCGGTCCCGTACCCCACTTCCCTTGCAGTAGCTCCCACCGAATAGCCATGTTCCCGAAGCAGCTCAGCAGCCAGATGGAGACGCCACCGGGTTTGATACTCACCCGGGGTCATTCCAACTGCCTCTTTGAAGGCGCTGAAGAAGCCGGACCTTGATCTTCCGGCTGCTTTGGCAAGGTCACTGGCGGACCAGTTCTGCTTCGGATCTGAATGGATGAGGTCGAGGGCGGCCCGCAAGGACGGATCCTGCAGCGCACCAAGCCAACCTCCTTGTCCCGGTTCAAGGGTCGCGACATACCCTCGAAGCACGAAGACCAGCAACACGTCAGTAAACCGCTTCACGAGGATGTCACTCCCGGGCGCCGGAGCATCAACCTCGGCGGCGATAAGCCGAATCAGATCTTCGACCACTCGCCGTTGCGCCAACTCGAGGTCACTCACGCGAACCATGCGGGGCAGGAGAGAAAGCAGCGGATGCGCGGCCGACTCGTTGAATGCGACAGTTCCACAAAGCAAGGACGTGCGCGCTCCGCCACCTTCGACGATGAGGTGGCCCATCCCCCGCTCGTCGATAGAGGTCAGGAGCCCGATTGGCTGATGGCTCGAGCCTGGCTCATCAGTGATCAGGTGGTTGTCGCCGAAGGGGAACAGAACAATGTCTCCCGGCTCCAACTCCTCAGCGGAGTCGCTATCGGCCAGCTTGATCCATGGATTTCCACGGACAACGGCGTGGAAGATCCCTGTCGGGGTCGAACCGGACTCAACACCAAATGGCGCTGTCATCTCCGCTCGCGAGAAGACAGATCCATTCATCCGGATCGAGTCGAGGATATCGGTTAGTGCGTCACTCATACCTGATGTGTACTCAGCAATATAGATTCAGGAGGATTCAGTATTTACACATCCCTCTCCCTAGATATACGTTGATCGGAGCCCAACGTCAACTCAGAGAGGACAAGGATCATGGGAAAGAAATGGATCGCAACTATCGCCAACTTCTTCCTGCCGGGGCTCGGCTACCTGATCGCGGGATTGAAGCAAGGGCTGGCCGTTCTTTGGCTGGCCGGCGTATTGGGCCTCACGTTTGTCGAGTTCGGAATCAGAGAGTCGGAACCCAACCTCTATTGGGTGATGTTCGTTTCGGTATTGGTGATGAACACGGCCTTCGCCATCGATGTCTACCGAACCTTCGAGGATGAGTGAAGATGCAGGTCAGCGCCGCCAGAAGCGCCTGCGTTTCCGGTCGTCGCCTGGTGGTGTGGGCGGCAGTGACTGTTCAATCTCTTCGATTTCCATAGCCCGAGCTGTCACTCCGAGCAGCAGCTCGTCGTAGCGCTCCAGGGTGTCGGGATCCAAGATCTCGGAGTCGATCTTGTTCAAGATCCCTTTCGCCAGGACCGTGTCCAGCTCATCGAGAGACTTAGCCGCCGCATCGAGCTTCTCCTCCGCCTTACGGTTCTGCTTCTGTCTCCACAATTCGGCAGCATTCAGGTGGACTCGGATTTGGGCAGACTGTCGATCAGACATCTCGGCGAGAAGCGCTTCCGTCGCCGGGTTGGCTCTAATCGAGAGAAGAGCCTTGTTGTCATGGGCGCGCGCCAAACGCAGAACCTCATCAGCAAGCTGCGAGACGTTGTTCGGTTCGGTGGCTGGGTCAGACATGGGCCAGAATTTGCCTCAGACGACCTCAAAGGGTTGTAAGCGGAGGCTCATTGGCTTGTCCATTGGACCCCGGGCAACTCGAT
Organism: Acidimicrobiia bacterium; assembly: GCA_028284765.1. Classification (GTDB taxonomy): domain Bacteria; phylum Actinomycetota; class Acidimicrobiia; order Spongiisociales; family ZC4RG35; genus JANQRA01. The sequence goes on along the minus strand of JANQRA010000006.1, from coordinate 93,279 downwards.
CTTCTTGTCGCCGGGAATGCCAACTCGCACCAGCACATAGGCGAGGAGGACAGCGACAGTTGGCACCGGAACCAATGCCGTGAGGGTCAGCGGATGTCGGACCACCTCGGCACACTCGGCCTCCGGTGAACTGAGAACCCAGTTGTTTGGAGTGGTTATCCGGCTCTCGACGCGCGGAAACAGTAAGTAGGAGAAGTCTCGACCGTGGATTCCGTATCCCGATGGTCCGACGTTCGCTACTCCGAGCCTCTCTCCGTTCGCGTCTCGAACCACGGCCGAGATACCCGCATCCGATTCTGTCGATGAGATCCGCCACCGTGTTCCGTCAGCCAGCTCGACTTTCTGACCGAAACCGAAGTAGATCGACCACCCGCTGATACGACCCAGGCGGGCGAGGATCTCACCCTCGTTGGACAGCTCCCAGACCGGAAAGCCGACAAAGCCAACTCTTCTGAGCTTGGAACTACCGACGACAAGTGAGAGCTGCAACTGGATTACCTACTCGAGGTCGCGAAGCGGACCGAAGAACCCAAGCACACGGACAACGCGACCCTCATCGTTGGTCTCTGTCACGTCGAAACCCGGCAGAACAAGCTCACCGTCCCGGTGGATGGCCCACCCGTATCGGTGCAGGTTGTTGTGCGAGTCGACCACCGTCGTTCGGGAGTAGATGCCCCCCGGCAACCTGCGATGTGTCGCATGGACGTTGGCTTCAAACGCATCAATGCCAACTAGAGAAATCGAGGGATCGATGAACACCACGTCTGGCAGCAGACATGCCTCGAGGTGGTCACGAACCTTGGCCGGCTCGTTCTCGTTCCATGCTTCGAGCATCCGGGTCAGACTCGCCGGTGGTGTCTCCATTCCACAAACCTAACGCTCATCCGGACTCATACCTTCGGATGAGAGCGTTTCGTTCCCCCGACCGATGACCGAGCGACCAGCCCGCAATACCATTGTGGCTGTGAGCGCTTTCAAGGGATTGACGCCCAAACAGCTGGGCTTCGACGCGCTCATTGCCGTCGTTCTTCTGGCCCTCGGAACCTTCGTAGAGCTTCCGTTCGGCGACCGCTCGTTCGTCGAGTACAGCCGGGAAGCGGGCGCCCTCCACTACGTACTGATCGCCTTGATGGCGGCACCTATTGCACTCAGGCGCGTCTACCCGGTGCCCGTTCTCGCAACGGTCCTTGGTGCATGGGTTATCGACCGTGGACTCGACTACCCCGACACCCCCGCAGCATTCGGCGTGTTCATCGCCTTCTACACGATCGGCGCAGAGCTCGATCGCAATCGGTCCGCTCTGATCGGGGGGATCAGCTCAGCAGTAATCCTGCTGTGGACCACGGTTGGCCTGCTGTCGCTCGAGTCCGTGACGGTCATGGCTCTGTTCACAACGGCGATAGCCACGATCACTCCACTACTGCTGGGCCGTGAAATCCATAGTCATCGCGAAAGAATGGAAGAGCTGCGGAGGCGTGCCGAGCTAGCTGAGAGGGAGCGAGAGGAACGAGCAAAACAGGCCGTTGTCGAGGAACGAGCGAGAATCGCCCGGGAGCTACATGACGTCGTGGCCCATCAGATGACGGTCATGACTCTGCAAGCCGAGGGGGCGACCCGCATCGCTTCCAACGCAGACCCTCGACTCGCCGACGCTCTAGAGACGATCAGGGTGGCGGGTCACGAGGCTCTGGCCGAGCTGCGCAGGACGGTGGGCCTCCTCAGGGAAGACGAAGGCAATGCGGAGACCCGACCACTACCCAAACTCGCTGATATCGAGCAGCTTGTTACGCAGATGCGAGCGGCCGGCATGGAAGTCGACCTGAAGGTGAGCGGGGACCGCAAGACACTCTCAGACAGCGCTGAGCTGGCGGTTTACCGAATCATCCAGGAGTCACTGACCAACGTGATCCGTCATGGCGGGCCTGACGCATCTACAGCGGTTCACATCGCATACGCCCCGGACGAGCTCGAGGTTTCGATTACTGACAACGGTCGAGGAGCAGGGACTACCAACCGAGGAGAAGGGGGCCATGGGCTCATCGGCATGCGAGAACGTGTCGCCGTACTAGGGGGCGAGTTCGAGGCCGGGCCTAAGTCCGGCGGTGGCTTCCGAGTTCATGCCACCATCCCCTCCCACTCATGATCTCCATCCTGATCGCAGACGACCAAGCGATGGTTCGCTCCGGCCTGCGACTCATCCTCGAGTCGGAACCTGACCTTTCTGTCATCGCCGAAGCCGAGAACGGCGAAGAGGCAGTGAGACTCACCAAAAGGGAACGCCCCGACGTCGTGCTGATGGACGTTCGAATGCCCGTGATGGACGGACTAGAGGCGACCAAGAGAATCACGACAGAAAACCAAGACACCCGGGTCATCGTGCTGACCACCTTCGACCTCGACGACTACGTCTACGGAGCGCTCCGAGCGGGTGCGGGAGGATTCTTGCTGAAAGACGCCGAAGGCGACCAGCTGATCGAAGCCATCCGTGTCATCGCCAGCGGAGACGCCATCATCGCTCCGTCGATAACGAAGCGACTCATCTCGGAATTCGCCAGTAGGCCCGAGACATCAGCTGCCTCTGGCCTGGATGACCTCACCGAACGAGAGGTGGAGGTGCTCCGTCTGGTGGCCAAGGGAATGTCGAACATCGAGATCGGCGAAGAGCTCTTCGTGTCGGAGACAACGGTAAAGACACACGTTTCCCACATCCTGACGAAGCTCCAGCTGCGCGATCGCGTTCAAGCAGTCGTCGCCGCCTACGAGTCCGGCTTGATCACACCGGGAAGTTGATCTCATCCTTGAGTAGGAACCGACACCCGCTTCCCCTAATCCCTTGTGACGAGGCTGAAACGACCTTGCGCCCGATGTGCTCATGACCAACTACTCCGAGGATGAGGCCAGGAGAAGAAAGGAACAAGACATGACTATCGCTCCGGGCAAATTGGAGACGTCGATCGCAGCCAGAATGAGCGAAGGCGTCAAGATCTACGGGACGGGCACCGCCGAGGTGCGCGCCCTTGACGGGATCGACATCGGGTTCGAGAAAGCCCGTTTCACCGCAATCATGGGGCCATCCGGCTCCGGAAAGTCGACACTGCTTCACGCACTCGCCGGCCTGGACAACCTCACCAGCGGTACGGTGTACATCGGCGATGTCGAACTGGGAAGCCTCAACGACCGCAAGCTGACGCTCCTCAGACGCGAACGTGTTGGCTTCATCTTCCAGGCCTTCAACTTGATTCCGACGCTCAGCGCGGAGGAGAACATCACGTTGCCGATGGACATTGCTGGCACGAAACCCGACCGAGAGTGGTTCGACCAGGTGGTCGAGATCCTCGGTCTTGGTGACCGTCTCCACCATCGGCCTTCGGAGCTGTCTGGTGGCCAACAGCAACGTGTGGCGGCGGCGCGTGCACTCGTCTCGCGACCTGAGATCATCTTCGCCGACGAGCCATCAGGGAACCTCGATTCCAAGTCGGGTTCCGAGCTCCTCGAATTCATGCGGACAGCAGTACGGGAGCTGGGCCAAACCATCGTGATGGTCACCCACGACCCCGTCGCCGCGAGTTACGCCAACCGTGTGGTGTTCCTCGCCGACGGCAAGGTCGTCGACCAGATGGACGATCCGACCACCGAGTCTGTGATCGACCGCATGAAGACGCTGGGTAGCTGAACCATGTTCCGCACCGCAATCAAAGGCCTCACGGCCAACCGCTTGAGGATGGCACTCACCGCATTGTCCATCGTCCTCGGAGTCGCCTTCGTGGCCGGCTCATTCGTATTCACCGACACGATCAACGCCCGATTCGAGACGCTCTTCACCGACGTCTTCGCAGGTGTCGACGCAACCGTCCGACCCGACTCAGAGTCCACCAACGCCCAGTCGTTCGACGAGTCCGTCCTAGCCGATGTCGAAGCTGTTGAGGGTGTAGCCGTCGCCTCAGGCGGGGTGGGTGGCTTCGCTCAGATGATCGACTCTTCAGGGGAACCTATCGGCGGGCAAGGCCCACCGACTCTGGGTTTCTCTTGGACTGAAGAACCCCAGCTGAACAGTCTCACAATTGCAGACGGCAACGGTACGGCGCCAGCCGGGCCGACGGATGTTGTGATCGACGTAGCCACTTCAGAGGCTCAGGGCCTCACGGTCGGCGACGCGATCGATATCCAGACCATTGGCGGGATCGACACATTCACCATCACCGGTCTTGCCAACTTCGGAACAGAAGACAACCTCGCAGGCGCCACTCTGTCCGCATTTGAGCTGACACGAGCCCAAGAGCTCTTCGATCTCGAGGGCCAGCTCTCGGCAATCGAGGTTCTTGCTGAAGACGGCGTCGAACCGGAAGCTCTCGTGGCTGACATCTCGGCTGCCGTGCCAAGCGGAATCGAAGTGGTCACCGGAGAGCAACAGACCCAAGAACAGCTCGACGCTGTCACCGAGGGGCTCGGATTCCTGAGCACTGCCCTACTGGCCTTTGCCGGAGTAGCCGTGTTCGTCGGCGCTTTCGTCATCCAGAACACGTTCCGGATCACAGTTGCCCAACGGGTCAGAGAACTTGCTCTCCTCAGAGCTATCGGCGCAACAGGCTCGCAGGTAGTTCGTCTGGTCTTCGTTGAAGCGGCGATCATCGCTGTCGTGGCATCGGCTGTCGGTGTCGTGGCAGGGATCGGAGTCGCTGAGCTGATCAAGACGGCGATGGACGCTGCCGGCCTCGGCATTCCGGATGGGCCGCTGACGGTCGAGATCCGGACAATCGTTGTCTCGATGATTGTCGGAATCGGAGTCACCTTGGTCTCAGCCCTCCTTCCCGCCAGACGTGCCTCGGCGATACCGCCGGTCGCAGCGATGTCTGAGACGAGTGCACGGGCAACACCAAAGTCGCTCCGCACAAGGTCGATCGTTGGGACAATCGTGACCGCTGTTGGCGTAGCAGCAATGGCGCTCGGACTGATCCTCGAGAACAGCACATCTCTGTCGCTCGTTGCCTCCGGTGCACTGAGCCTCTTCATCGGTATGTCCGTGCTGGCTCCTCTGATCGCCAGGCCGGTTGCTCGATTCCTCAGCGCTCCAATACGCGGCGTCACAGGGAAGCTGGCTCGGGAGAACACCATCCGACAGCCACGGCGGACCGCGTCAACAGCGTCAGCGCTCATGATCGGAGTCGCTCTGGTTGCCTTCACCTCGATCTTCGCTGCGTCAATCAGCTCATCGATCAGCGACACCCTCGAGGAGTCGTTCCCGGCTGACCTGGCGTTCGCATCGACGAACTTCCAGGTGGGCGTCAGCCCGGTGGCGATCGACGAGCTTCGTGCCCAAGAGGAGTTTGAGGTCGTTTCGGCCATCAGCGCGGGTCTGTTTGAGATCGACGATGCAGAACTGAACGTTGCCGGAGTCGAGCCAGAAACTGTGGACAGTGTCTACCAGTTGGGCTCGTCGATCGAGATGAGTGAACTCGGCGACCGGCTGCTCGTTTTCGAGGAGGCTCTCGAAACCAACGCTTGGAGCGTGGGCGAGACCGTCACCGTCGTGTTCAACGGCGTTGGCGAGGTCCCAATGGAGATAGGCGGGACGTTTACCGATGCCACGTTTGCGCAGTATGTGATCTCCGAGGACCAGTTCTTCACGAACATCGGTGATGACCAAATCACGATCGCCTTCGCGAGTCTCGCTGACGGCGTCACCCTCGAAGAAGGACAGGCAGCAGCGGACGTTGCATTGGCGGAATTCCCCACGATCGATGTCAACACCAAGTCAGAGCAGATCGCCGAGGCCGAAGCTCAGGTGAATCAGCTGGTGACCCTGTTCACGGGTCTGTTGAGCCTCGCCCTGGTCATCGCACTGCTGGGTATCGCCAACACGCTGGCCCTGTCCATCGTCGAACGGACCCGAGAAATCGGTTTGCTCCGGGCGGTTGGCATGGTCCGCACCCAGATTCGCCAGATGGTGCGCTGGGAAGCCCTCATCACTGCCGTCTTTGGTGCTCTGCTCGGAGTGGCCATCGGCACAGGCATCGGATATGGAGTCGTCGCCTCGCTGGCAGATGACGGTTTGGGGAGCTTCGCTCTTCCGGCCGGACAACTCCTCATCTGGATCGTCATCGCCGGTGTGGCTGGACTGATCGCTTCGATCGGACCTGCACGGAAGGCGGCCAAACTCGACGTGCTGAAGGCCATCTCATACGAGTGAGCTAGACGTCTCGAAGACCTGGAGCCCGCCTACTCAGGCGGGCTCCAGGTGTGCGCGGACCGGTTGACAGATCCGAAGGCAACTCGTATCTTTCTCACATCGGTCGATCGACCGAACGAAGATAAGATGAGCGAATCAACGAAGACAAGAATCCTCGAAGCAGCCCGAGAGCGCTTGCTGGCAGACGGTTACGCGGCAGTGTCGACAAGAGGCGTCGCGGATCAGGCCGAAGTCCCTTTGTCACAGATCCACTACCACTTCGGGTCAAAGGACGAACTCATACTCGCACTACTCCGCTCTGAGAACGAGAAGGCTCTCGACCGACAGCGGGAGATGTTCCTCAGCCAAATCCCCTTGTGGAAGAGGTGGGATCTCGCTTGTGATTTCTTCGACGAGGACATCGAGTCTGGCTACGTCCGGGTGCTGATGGAGATGACGGCAGCGGGATGGAGTTCTGAGTCGATCAGGAAAGAGATCAATGTCATCTATGGCGACTGGTCGGGACTTCTCACCGAGATCGCTAGCGAAGCGCAGGCGAAAGGCATGAACTTCGGTGGCATGGACCCAGTTCATGTGTCTGCGCTCATTTCTGCAGCATTCATTGGGGCCGAAGCTCTGATCCTGTCCGACATGGAGTCAGATCTCGTGCCATTCCGAGAAGCACTGCGCCGACTGGGCGAGGAGATCAGACGGGCCGAGGAGGCAATCTGATGAGGGCTAGATACCCAGACCGAGAAGGTTGCCTGGAACGGAACGGCGCCCAACTCCATTACGAGGTCTACGAAAACACCGGGCCCACCTTGCTTTTGAACCCCACGTGGCAGATCGTCCATTCACGTCACTGGAAGATGCAGATCCCCTATCTGTCTCGGCACTATCGAGTGATCACGTTCGATCCGGTGGGCAACGGCAAGTCGAGCCGAACCGAGGATCCTGGCCGCATGAGTGCGGCGGAATTGATCGAAGACGCCGTAGCGGTGTTGGACGAGACAGGAACTGGGACCTGCGTCGCGCTCGGACTGTCAATGGGCGGCGGCTTGGTGGCGGCCCTTGCCGCGTTGCACCCGGAGCGCGTAGATGGATTTGTGGCCATCGGAGCTGCACATCCGTGGGGAATCACAGCCCCGGAACGTGAGGAAGCCCTTTCCGGCATGATGGATCCACCGAACGGAAGACCAGAAGGTTGGTTCAAGTACAACATCCACCACTGGAGGGAGGACTGGGAAGACTTCGTTAGATTCTTCTTTGCACAATGTGCGTCGGACCCTCGCAGCACCAAGCTCTTTGACGACATGGTTGCTTGGGCATTGGAAACTACGGGGGAACAGATCGCTCTCCAATCAAGCGCCCCACCGTCAATCGACATCGAGAAGATCGAGGCCGGTCTGAGAAATCTCATCGCACCGGCACTGATAATCCACGGCACTGACGACCGAATCCTCCCCTGCGAGAGCTCCGAGGTTCTCGCGGACATTGTTCCCAACTCAGAACTCCTCCTGATCGAAGGGGCAGGCCACCTCCCTCAAGCTCGCTACCCGGTGCGGGTAAACAAGGCGATTCGACACTTCGTCGACCGCCTCTATGGGTTGCGTCGGGAGGAAGCTCGCTGGCACATCGGGCTCACTAGACCCAAGAAGGCCCTATTTGTCTCCTCGCCAATCGGTTTGGGCCACGCCCGGCGTGATCTGGCGATCGCTCAGGAACTGAAGTTGCTCGAACCGGACCTTCATATCGAATGGCTCGCCCAGGACCCCGTCACCAGAGTCCTCGATGCAGCTGAAGAGAGCATCCATCCGGCGTCGGAGTACCTCGCTAGTGAGTCCGGGCACATCGAGTCAGAGTCCGGGGAACACGACCTTCATGCCTTCCAGGCGATTCGAAACATGGACGAGATCCTCAATGCCAACTTCATGGTCTTCGATGAGGTTGTCGCTGAGGGCCTGTACGACCTGGTCATCGCCGATGAAGCATGGGAGCTCGACTATCACCTGCACGAGAACCCAGAGGTCAAGAAGGCTCCGATGGCATGGATGACAGACTTCGTTGGCTGGGTGCCCATGGACTCGGGCGGAGTTAGGGAAGCCTTCGTCGCGGCCGACTACAACGCCGAGATGATCGAACAGATCGCTCGCTATCCACGAGTCCGAGACAGATCGATTTTCGTCGGGTCTCCCGAAGACATCATCGACCGAAGCTTTGGCCCCGGCCTCCCCCAGATCCGTGACTGGACCGAGGAGAACTTCGAATTCTCCGGATACGTCACCGGTTTCGACCCTCGCGATCTCGGCACAAAAGAGAAGCTGCGTGAAGATCTTGGCTACGCACCCGGCGAGAAGGTCTGCATCGTCTCCGTCGGTGGGTCCGGTGTCGGTGTCTCGTTGCTCGAGCGCATAGCCAAATCCCATTCGGAGATGAAGGCCGCGATCCCATGCTTGAGAATGATCATGGTCACCGGCCCGAGGATCGATCCAAACTCCCTTCCGCAAGTCGAAGGTGTCGAATACCGCGCATACGTAGATCGCCTTTACCGGCACCTCGCCGCATGTGATCTAGCGATCGTCCAGGGTGGCCTGACCACGACGATGGAGCTGACCGCCACCCAGACCCCCTTTATCTACATACCGCTGCGCAACCACTTCGAACAGAACTTCCACGTACGCACACGACTCGATCGTTATCGGGCTGGACACTTCATGGAATTCTCAGACCTCGACCCCGACAGCTTGGGAGAGACTGCGGGCCGCGCGATCGAAGAAGGAGCCAGCTACTTGGAAGTCGAGACCGACGGCGCCCGCCGCGCTGCTGCGAGCATCGCAGCACTGATCTAGGAGCTCAAGATGGCAACTGTGATCCCCCAAACCCAGACATCGAAAGAAGACCTCGATGCGATCGAGGCCGCAGCCCTCGACTACCTGTTCGGCTGGGTCGACGGTGATCCGGACCGTCATGCCAAGGCTTATCACCCCGAGGCCTTGAAACGCCGGTACTTCAGCGAAGGCGGTGTCGACCAGCTCAACTGGGTGACCCCGCAGCTGATGGTCGACTGGGCCGCGTCTGGGCAAAGCCGAGAGGAGAACACTGAGTATGAGCTGTTCATCGATGATGTGACAGAGGGAATGGCTTCGGTGCGCGTCTACTCCACGAAGTGGATCGATTTTCTGCACGTCGTCAAGGCCCGCGGTGAATGGCGGATTCTGAATGTGACCTGGAAACACAACCTCGCCAATCCCGACCGCGACAACGACCCGCTCTAGCTCGTTTGGGCGTGGCGTTCCCGCCCGAATCTCACGGTCTCCTGTACGAGAGTCTCCATCTGTTCCGCTTCCGTCCTGAAATTCACGATGCAGCTCCGGATTGCAAACGTCCCGTTGACCACGGCGTTTGAGGGGTAAACCTTTCCCTGAAACTCGAGGTCGTACATGATCTTCTCGTTGAGATCGTCTAGGTAGGACTCTCGGTCGTCCGAGATAGGGAGATCAGTCGGCACGTATCTAAAGGTTGCGATCGACAACCGCTGTGGAGACACCAGCTCGAGCTCTGGATGCTCCTCGACCAGGGATTGGAGGTACTTCGTCAACTCCACATCGTGAACGATCCTCCGCTCAAAGGCGTCCCAGCCGTGGGCCAGCAGCGAGACCCAGATCTTGAATGCGGAGAATTGCCTGGTGAAGTTCGGGCTGAGGAACGCCATGTCCCTCCCCCAGCCTGTGTGCTCCTCGCCTTCCAGAACGTATGAAGCTTGTAGCCCGAAGGCCTCACCCAACACTTCAGGGTCACGCACGATGACACAAGCTCCGGCGATAGGCGTGTAGAGCCATTTGTGCGGGTCGAACCCCAACGAGTCTGCTCGCTCGATTCCCAAAAACTGAGGCGACAACTCCTCTGTGAGAGCCGCTGCCCCTCCGTATGCGGCGTCGACGTGGAACCACAAGTCGAACTCATCACAGATGTCTGCGATGGCTGCCAGAGGGTCGATCGACCCGGTACCCGTCGTGCCGGCGGTTCCGACTACGCCGATCGGCCGCATCCCGTTTTCGATGTCAGCCTCGATCGCTTGTCTCAAACCTGCCATGTCCATCCGAAGGTCATGGTCGACAGGAATATGCACGACACCCGCTCGACCTATGCCTGCGACTTCCGCGGCACGATCGACTGTCACGTGAGTCTCCGTGGACACATAGAGCCGCAGCTGGGGCCCTCCCCTCACGCCTTCTTCTCGAACGTCCCAGCCTGCCTTCTTCAGTCGCGCAAGCTGGACGCCGACGAGGTTGGCCATCGCACCTCCGGTCGCAATGAAACCGGTGGAGCCTGCAGGCATCCCGAACTTGCGAGCGAACCACTGGACGAGGTGCTCTTCGATCTCGCTTGCGGCCGGCGACAACCGCCACCCTCCAGAATTCTGATTGATGGCAGATGCCAGTAGGTCAGCCGCGGCCCCGGGCACCGTGCCCGAACCGCTCACGTAGGCCAGAAAGCCAGGATGGCCCGGGTACATCGAGTGTTTGAAGACGACGTCGCGGAGATGGCCATCGAGGTCTGCGAGTCCCATTCCTGAGGCGGGAATCTCGATGCCTACGGCTGCGCGAACCTCATCGCTTCGCGCGTGGCGGGCAACAGGAAGCTCCGGAAGCGCCTCAAGCCACTCCGCCCAGATGTCGCCGACAGAGGTGGCAAGCTCGGAGGCCTTGTCAGGACTCCAGTCGAGGTCCCTCACGGGCTCAGGCCGCTCAACTCTCATGAGCGCATCAAGTTAGGAACAGCCACCATGCGAGGGCCGACAACAAGATCGTGCCGACGATGATCGTTACCACGCCTGACCACTCCAGACTCGGGGGTTTCGAGCGTGGGGCACCGCTCCAAGCTGAGCCGTTCCAATAGCGCTCCATCCCTTTGTGACCCTCGGGATCGTCGTACCAGCCGGGGGAATCGGGGTCAGGGGTGTGGTCGGCCATCAGCTGAGCCTACGTGCTGACATCGATCGCTGAAGACCAGGACTCGTCCCAGAATCGCTGCACCTCGAGGGAGTGCCCATCAGGATCGTTGAAGAAAAAGTGGTAGATGCGGTACTCGCCGTTGTCCCGGGGCGGACCATCAGTAGTGATGCCGGCCAGCTCGACCTTCTTGTGCCATTGATCGACCTCATCGGTCACGATGGTCACAATCACGTTCGAGGCCACTTCTCCGGGCCTTTCGCACACCCCGAGGAATGCCTCGTCGGTCAGCCGATAGATGAGACAACCCCCCTGGTCGAGGACTAGTTCGAGACCAAGAAGCTCTCCATAGAAAGTCGAAGAAACACCGAGATCGTCCACTTTCAGAAAAGTCACCATTGAATCGACAGGGAGCATCGAGAGATCGTAGGCCTGACGGCTACGGCTTCCAGCCTGATCTGCCGATAACTCGAATGTCATGGACCAAGAAGTGGAATGGGTTGAAGAACCCACTGAAGACAGTCCAGTACTGGAGGCGGAACCGACTCCGGAGCTGCCGTTGGTCCCGCCGCGGTTTCGGAAAGACCTATCCGTCAACTACGTAGGCACCGTCTACCTCGTCTCGATGATCCTGTTGATCGTCGGGGCCATCGGCTTTCTCTCTTGGTGGTTGGTCCTATCGATCATCTTCTTGTTGATGACAACCCTCGTGGAAGGATGGAGGAGGGTCACCCTCGGGGCCGCAGGAGCGGTAGGCGTCATAGTCCTCGTAACGGTCCTGTCCTCTATTGGAGGGGACGAGCAGCCGACAATTCCATCGCTGGCATCGCAGCCTGAGGTGGAACAACCCATCCCTCCCGCCGCAGGCTCTCTTGGTGTGTACGTGGAAGACGTGCCAGACCTCTGGAACACCGTCGATGGCCTGCCCCGCATCCAACGAGGTTTGACCCACCAAACCGAACCAGGTGAATACGACGCCTTTGTCTATCGGTTTGGCGAGTGGGGTCGACTCATCGGTGCCTACGACGATGAATCTCGGGCGATGTATGGGCTCTTGGCCACTGGTCAGCTCTCCGGCGCCGCAACGGACAGCATGTACATCCACCTCTGTTTCGTGGTGGCTCCGTACAGCCAGGACTGTCTCGACAGCTACCGGGAGGAGGGCCTCGGCGGAGGTGTCCTGGGCGATTTCGTCGATGTCGAGCATCAGGCAACTTGGTCACTCGGCGAACATCAATGGAGCATCGAGATCGAGCAAAACGTCATGTCGCTTCGAGTGTTCGGAGACGATGTCCCCTAGGTCATGCTGTCCATCGCAGCAGCCACCAGGTCCGGCAGCTTCGCATCGCTGTGGCCACCGTCCATGACAACCAACTCAGACGTGTCCCACATCTTCGAGATGCGCCAAGGGGTAACCAGCGGTGCGCTCACGTCATATCGGCCGTGGATGAGGACACCCGGGATTCCACTCAGCTGTGCCGTTCCTTCAAGCAAGGATTCTCCCTCGTAGAACGCGGAGTTTCGCCAGTAGTGGGTCACTAGGCGGGCAAACCGGATCCGAAAGGCAGGGTCGTTGAAGCTTGGATGCGGTTGGTGGCCCGGAGCGAGGGAGACGTGAGTGTCCTCCCACCTGCACCATTCCCGAGCCGCCGACTCGACGACAGCCATATCCTCGTCCATCAGGAGCTCCGCATATGCGTCGACCAACGGACGGTTCCGCAATGGGATGGGGACGTGAGTAGCGAACTGATGCCAAGCCTCGGGGAAGATCGCCCCCACCCCTTCGGTGATCCAGCTGACCTCCCAAGGAGTTGTCGTTGTCACTGACCCAAGCACGAGGCCACGGACCCTCTCCCGATGCTGCTGGGCATATGCAAAGCCCAACGTGGTCCCCCACGAAAGACCCAACACATACCAGGACTCGATCTCGAGCATCTCGCGGAGGGCCTCGATGTCCGAAACAAGATGGTGGGTTGTGTTGAGCGAGAGATCAACATCGTCGCGCTCCGCAAGAGGTCGACTTCTGCCGCAACCACGTTGGTCAAAGATGACGTAGTTGTACCTCTCCGGGTCGAACCAGCTCCGAATGCCTTCCGATGCACCACCGCCCGGGCCTCCGTGCAGATAGACGAGAGGCACTCCTCGAGGGTTGCCGATCGTTTCCCAATAAATCTCGTGGCCGTCGCCGACGGCGAGCATCCCCGAGCGGATCGGCTGGACCACTAGCTACTTACTGGTACTTCTCGTAGATGGTGTCCCAGCGACGACCGAACCTGAGGTCGGAGATCTTCGTCAGCAGATAGAGGACAACTGTGATCAGGCCGAACGCTATCCACAGACTCACGGCGTCAGGCGAAGTCAACGCAAGGAAGATCAGCAGCACACCGGCAGCCACCACCTTGAGATACCGAGCCCTCAGCGAAGCCTCATGTTTGGTGGCCTCGATGTTCTGGGCGACGGCTTTGAGCCTTCGCAGCGACCCGCCGTAGATGCGGGTGTCGAGCTCACCGTCTTCGGAAACTGGATCAGCCTCGACTCTCTCACCAGGCGTCGACTCATCGATCAGGACCCACCGTCCGGGCCGTTCTAACTCGATCCGGTACTCATCGGCCTTCCATGCAGTACCGACACGTGTCCACGTGAGTTCGCTCACCACCCCAAAGCCTAGTTGACGCCCTGTCTGCTCCGATGCTCGACAGTGCCATCAGCATGCAGGGCGAAGCGTCCCTCGGTCCGATCGTGAACCGGGTCAGGCCGGGACCATGGCCAACCCCCGAATTGCGTTCGGTGGTAATCGTCGACCGCTTGTCGCAGCTCCTCGGCTGAGTTCATCACGAAAGGCCCAAGCTGAAACACCGGAGCGTCGATCGGTCGGCCTTGCAACATGAGAACCTCGCCTGGTGCGCCCTCATTTGAAAGGGTGACGGATACCTCGGGGTCGACTCGCGCCCCAACATCCTTGGCCACTTTGGTTCCACCGATGTCGATGCCGTCCCCGATGAAGGTGTACAGGGTTCGATTCGTTCCGGGACGTGCAGGGGGCAGATCCCACATCGCTCCGGGCTCGAGTCGTATCAACCAGATAGCAAAATCACTATCGGCCCGGGATGCCCAGGAGTCGGGTGGCGGACTTGGGGGAGTTTGATTCCCGTAGCTGCCTGCAATAGTGCTCACACTCACCCCGGGTGCCGGTGAGAGGTCTGGGATGTCTTCACCCCAGAGCATTCCGAAGTAGGCATCGACCATCTTGGACTCAGGCGGGAGGTTCAACCAGATCTGGAACAGCTCCAGCGGGTTTTCCTTGTCCGGTTCGAGGAGAGGGAACATCTCACTGTGCATGATTCCGCTGCCTGTAGTGAGCCACTGCACATCCCCCTCGCCGTACCGGGCAGTCGCACCCAGCGAGTCCGAATGGTCTACGAATCCCTGCCTTACGACAGTGACGGTCTCGAAGCCACGGTGCGGGTGTTGGGGGAATCCCGGAACCACAACTCCGTGGTACATGCTCCAGCCGTCTTGGTACGAGAAATCCGAGCCGAGGTTTCTCCCGTGCAACGGCTCCGTCGGGCCGAGCTGATCGTTTCCGGTCGGGTAGTGGTCAACGTGGTGGACGGTGAAGATGAAAGGATCGAACCCCTGCCACGGAAAGCCGAGTTGGATGAGCTCCTTGATCGGTGTCATGACCACTTCAACACTATTCGACCGGCTTTTCGTCCCCGACTCGGCCTCTCCATCTGAGGACCATGATTTCTCCACATTCGTCGCGGACGATGCACTTGTCTCCCAAACAAAGGAGTTCAAGTGAGACGTAGTGTTATTGGTCCAATTCTCGGCACGCTCCTCCTTTTCGGAGGGCTTGGAGCCGCCGGGTGGTCGGTCTATCAGGCCGGATATCGATCGGGCCTCGCCGAGACAGCAACCGAGGTGATCGTGAACCAACCAGGGTTCAGTGGCTTTGGCCTGTTCTTCGGCTTCTTGTTCCTGCTCTTTCTCTTCTCGATGGTGAGCAAGTTGTTCTTCTTCCGTCGTTGGAGGCGAGGTGCTGCCTGGAATCATGGTGAAGGATCACCGATGGAGCGCCGCCTACACGACTGGCACGAGAAACAGCACCACTCCCAGAACGAGCCCAGATCGAGTTCGGGCCCCGATCTGGTCTGACTCACGGCCAGAATGGTGGCAATGTCCAGAATTCTGATCGTTGAAGACGAGATGAAGATCGCCCGCCTCGTGGAGGAGTATCTCAGCGAGGCGGGCTTCGACGTCTCGATCGCCCGCGACGGCCGAGCTGGAGTCGCTGAGGCGAGATCCACCCAACCTGATCTGGTGATACTCGACCTCGGACTGCCCGGGATGGACGGATTCGACGTCGCCCGGGCTATCAGAGAGCGATCATCAACGCCGATCGTGATGCTCACGGCAAGGAGCGAGGAGACGGACCGAATCGTCGGACTCGAATTGGGAGCCGACGACTATGTGGTGAAGCCATTCAGCCCTCGCGAACTTGTGGCCAGGGTCAAGGCCGTTCTTCGCAGGACCCAAGGGCAGGTTCAGTCAGACGTCGTCCGCGTCGGCGAGCTCGTGATCGACCGCATAACCCGGACCGTTCGCAGCGGAGAGAAAGCCATCGAGGTGACCACCACTGAGTTCGACCTCCTGGAAACCATGGCTTCGCAACCGGGCAGGGTCTTCACGAGAAGCCAACTCCTCGACAGCATCAGAGGTGTGTCATTCGAGTCCTACGAGCGGGCCATCGACTCTCACATCAAGAACCTCCGCAAGAAGCTCGAACCCGACCCTCGGGAACCGAGATACATCTTGACTGTCTACGGCGTCGGCTACCGGTTCCAAGATGCGTAGCCGATCAAAAGAGTGGGGCCCGCCGCCATCTGGGTATCGACCGGGACGTCACTTCTTCCGGAGAGTCGCCATTTTCTTGTTCCTCCTCGTGTTCATCGCTGCGATCGGTGGAGCGATCGTTGCGACGGGTCTTGCCGCCTTCTCTGGAATCAACAGGTGGCTCGTGGTGGGGGCAACAGCGGTCGGCTTGGCTGGATTCGGACTCATTGCGAGGCAGCTCTTCAGAACAACCTGGGCACCTTTGGGAGAGCTGATCGAAGCCACCCGCCGTCTTGGCGACGGCGACCATTCGGCGCGATTGGACACCACTCGCCGAGGTCCCTTCAGCCAGGTGGCCAACTCGTTCAACAAGATGGCCGAACGACTTGAGGACGAGGATCAACGACGAAGACGCCTACTCGCAGATATCGGCCATGAGTTGAGAACTCCAATGACGGTCATCCGTGGCGAGATAGAGGCCGTCCTCGACGGACTACACGACCCCTCTCAGCTCGGAGAAGTGGTCGACGAGGTGGAGCTCATCGAGCGTCTCTTGGAAGATCTGCGCACGTTGTCGATGGCAGAGGCCGGAACCCTCCGATTGGAGAAAGAGCCCACCGAGATAGGCGGGTTGGTGGCATCCGTGTTGGCGAATTTCACCGAGCAGGCAAACCGACAGGATGTCGAAGTTGTCCTAGCCCGGTCTGACGAGATGCCGGAAGTTGAGATCGACCCTGTCCGGCTCCAGCAAGTCGTCTCGAATCTCGTGCGAAATGCACTTGCCCAAATGCAGGATGGTGGTCGTCTCGAAGTTGTCATCGTCCACAACGGACAAGACGTGGCCTTGAAGGTCGTTGACAGCGGACCCGGGATACCCGAAGACGAGTTGGAGCGAATCTTCGAGCGTTTCGTTCGTGCCTCTGACTCTTCCGGCACCGGACTCGGGCTCTCAATCTCACGAGACCTGGTCGAAGCCCATGGTGGAGAGCTGAAAGCCGCAAACGGCAAGGCCGGTGGGGCTGTTTTCTCTGTGACCATCCCAGTTTCTTAGTCATACTCACTCAAATTTGGAATACTGGGCTTGATAGATCGGTTGCCAACAACTCAATCACCTTAAGGATCCACCAGATGCCAGAAACCACACAGCTCACCCTTCCCGTACTTCCCATCCACAACGGTGTCGTGTTCCCCAACATGACGGTCACCATCCAGGTGGCAAGTCAGGAAGGCCGGACCGCCATTGAGGCCGCGTCCAGATCAGACCAAACCGTCCTCATCGTTCCCCGACTGAAAGGCAGCTACGCCTCAGTGGGAACCATCTCGACAGTTGAACGCGGCGATGACGGCAACATCGTCGTCACCGGACAGGCGCGGGCGCGCGTTGGGGCCGGCTCGACCGACGAGAACGGTGCACTCTGGGTCGAGGCCGAAGAGTTCCCCGAGGTCGACTTCATCGACGAAGGAGTCGACGAGCTTGTTGCCGACTATCGAGCGGTCGTCAGCGCGGTACTAGAGAATCGCGGTCTGGGTCGTGTTGCCGAGCGATTGCTCGCCATGGACAGCCCGGCGCAGCTGGCCGACCTTGCCGTCTATTCCCCCGACCTCAGCCTCGAGCAGAAGATCGAGCTGCTCGAAGCTCTCGACATCCGACACCGACTCGGCCTACTGCTGGGCTGGATGCGAGAGGTGCTGGCCGATCAGGAGCTCCGACGGAAGGTTCGAGACGACGCCAGCGAGCAAATCGAGAAGAGCCAGAAGGAGTACATCCTCCGGCAGCAGCTCGAAGCGATCAAGAAGGAGCTGGGCGAGGAAGGTGATGTCTCCTCCGAGTACAGGACGAAACTCGACGAGGGCGGCTTCCCAGAGGCTGTTGCCGAAGCCATCTCCAAAGAGATCGACCGGCTGGAGCGGATGAGCGAGCAGTCACCTGAGCATTCTTGGATCCGCACCTGGCTGGACACCATGTTCGACATTCCCTGGGGGACGAAGACAGACGACCGGCTGGATCTCGACGAGGCCTGGACGGTGCTTGATGCAGATCACACCGGTCTGCACGACGTGAAAGAACGAATCGTCGAGCATCTCGCGGTCCGCAAACTCCGCAAGGAAAGAGGCTTGGAGTCGGATTCAGACCGGGACACAGGGGCAATCTTGCTCCTCGTCGGCCCACCCGGAGTCGGCAAGACATCTCTGGGCGAGTCTGTGGCCAAGGCACTGGGACGTGAGTTCGTGCGCGTCGCACTGGGTGGTGTTCGTGACGAAGCGGAGATTCGAGGACATCGGCGCACTTACGTCGGCGCCCGGCCGGGCCGCATCGCTCGAGCTCTCACTGAGGCAGGAACGATGAACCCCGTCTTTCTCCTGGATGAGATGGACAAGGTGGGTGCCGATTGGCGTGGCGACCCCTCCTCAGCCTTGCTCGAGGTCCTCGACCCCGCTCAGAATCACACCTTCCGAGATCACTACCTCGAGGTCGACCTGAACCTGAGCGAGGTCCTGTTCGTGGCCACCGCGAACGTGCTCGAGACCATCCCCGCGCCTTCGCTCGACCGGACCGAAGTCATTCGCATCGACGGCTACACCGACGCGGAGAAGGTGGAAATCGCCAGAGACCACCTACTCCCCCGGCAGCTACTCAACGCCGGTCTCGAACCCGAGGAGTTGGAGGTAGACGAAGAGGCGTTGGCCTCGATCGTCGATCGCTATACCCGGGAAGCGGGCGTGCGTTCACTCGAAAGGGAGTTGGGAAAGCTAACCCGCAAGGTGGCGACCAAGATCGCTTCAAGCGACGCTCCTGACGTGGTCAAGATCGGCAGCGACGAGCTTCGCGAGTATCTGGGCAAACCGAGGGTTTGGAAGGACGAAGCATCCGACCGGACCGACGTCCCGGGTGTTGCCACGGGCTTGGCCGTCACCGGTGCCGGTGGCGATGTGCTGTTCATCGAGGCGACGCAGATGGACGGGGAACGTGGACTGACACTCACCGGTCAACTGGGCGACGTGATGAAGGAATCAGCCCAGATCGCCCTCTCCTACGTCGAGGCCCACGCTGGGGAACTCGGTATCGACCCGGAGAAGCTGGACTCAGGTCGCTACCACCTGCACGTGCCTGCGGGAGCAATCCCGAAAGACGGCCCCTCTGCCGGGATCACGATGCTCACGTCTTTGGTCTCCTTGCTCTCGGAACGCAAGGTGAAAGACACGATCGCGATGACCGGCGAGATAACGCTCCAAGGCAAGGTATTGCCTATAGGTGGCGTCAAGCAGAAGGTGCTAGCTGCCCACAGAGCGGGACTGACGGAGGTGATCCTGCCAAGACGTAACGAGCAGGACATCGACGACGTGCCTGAACAGGTGCGCCAGGACATCGAGTTCCACATTGCCGACACTGCGGCGGATGTGCTTTCAGCAGCGCTGAACTAGATCATTCGCCGCAACCGCGGCCGCCATTGATCGATGTGACCGCATGCGCATCGGTCTGACCGGTTGCAAATCCCCAAAGCCCAGTCCAGTCCTGAGCGTCGTACGACCAAGCGCCCTGGGCTGGGTCGAACCACGCTTCCTCAATGACGAGCTTCGCCGGGTCGTAGGCCGCCTTCAGATCCCCTAGCGATGATCCGATCCCGATCCCTTCGGTGGTCGTCGGATTCCCCGGGTCGGATGAGCCGCCGTGACTGAAGGCAAAGAAGTGCTGAACGCCTCCTGTCCAGAAATCGGAGTCAGCGTCAGTGAAGAGAGTGAGCAGCGAACCGTCGGCGCCTCCAACATCCCAACTGACACCGCGAACGTTGGGATCGGGACAAACGCCGAACTGTTGCCATCCATCGGTTTGCGAGTCGAGCCAACCAGAGTCGAAGGCTGGAGGCCCAAGAATCGCACTCAGTTTGGCGACAAGATCATCATCGTCATGACCAAACGGGAGCCAATCCGGGCCGGCCTGAATCCCTTCATCCGATAGTTCGACTTCGAGATCAGCAGCCGTTGTCGTGGTTGAAGCAACGGTGGTGGTCGTCGCGGCAAGCGTCGTGGTGGTAGTTGCGGCGGTGCTAGTCGTAGTGGTCGGGGCCAGTGTTGTCGACGTCGTTGTCGTTGCATGCGTGGATGTGGTCGACGTTTCCGCCGTGGAAGTGGATGTGTCACCCGCTTCATCAGGGGAGCAGGCGGCAACAAGAAAGGCAACGGCAACGAGGAGGGCCACACGAACACGCATATAGATCAGAGTATCGGCACCCCATCTTTCAACTTCACGATCTTCGCGCGTTGGCATACGCTGCACCGATGAGTCAGAGGCCAACGAGTGTTCTATCCAAAGAACTCCTTCCGGCCTCGATAGCGATCTTTGCAACTGCGGCTCTCGCCTCCTTCCAGGCGCTGGGCCTCGCCGCCGCCCTCCCGGACATCGCCGGCGACCTCGGAGATGTAGCTCTCCTCCCCTGGGTGATCACGGCATTCCTCGTCACGTCGACTCTCGCCACCGTTGCAGCGGGACCGTTCATCGACGGCGTTGGTGCCTCGAGAATGTTCAAGATCGCTGTTTCGATCTTTGCGTCGATGGGATTTCTGGCTGGCTTTGCGCCCTCGATGCCGATCCTCGTAGCCCTCCGCGTCCTTCAAGGAGTCGGTGCCGGCTTGATCCTCTCCACCGGTACCGCAGCAATATCCCTCGTCTTCCCCCAGCACCTCATAAGCCGGGCATTTGCGGCCAATGCAACGGTGTGGGGTGTCATGGGTGTCGCTGGGCCAGCGATCGCTGCATTGATCCTCACGTTCCTCTCCTGGGAGTGGATCCTCTTCGTGAATCTCCCACTTGGCCTGCTAGCACTCATTGCGGGTTGGAAGGTCTTGCCCGGGCCGCTCGGTGACAAGTCGATCGGATTCGACTTCAGGGGTATTGCGCTGATCGCTTTGGTGACAATCGCGACGCTATTTGCCGTCGATGCGCTTTCCGTCGAATCCGTGCTCTGGCTGGGAGCGGCAGCAGGGGGTATCGGCCTGTACGTGTGGCACGCTCGACGAGCCGAGGCGCCGATCGTCCGACTGAAGCATCTCGTGCCCCAGCCCTATCGAGGCCTCGCTCTTTCGACCGCGCTCATGCTCACCGGGACTTTTGCGATGAACTCGTACATACCCTTGTATGTCAGGGCTGGTCTTGAGGGGTCGGCCGCCTTGACGGCCTGGTCGGTACTTCCCCTCACGGTTGGGTGGACGACAGGTGCGACGATCGCCAGCCGTCTCGCCGACCGTCACTCTGAATCCTGGATCATCCTCATTGGGTTCGTGGTGAACATCCCGGCGCTGGTTGCGGCCTGGCTCCTCGTGACACTCGATGTCTCGTTGGCTCTGTCATTCACGATGTTCTTCACTGCGGGAGTGGGAGTGGGATTGAGCACAAACGCAGCACTGACCATGAACCAAGCGGTCACACCGGATGCTCAAATGGGACGCGCCAGCGCCGCCCACCTCTTCGCACGCAACCAAGGTTTCACCTTTGGGGCTGCCATCGGAGGTGCAGTTCTTCTATTCGTCGTCACCGCTCAGCTCGGCGACGTTGAACTCGTTAGAGAGTTGATCGGATCTCGCGACGCGGTCGCTCCACCCGGAGCCGCCGAAGCGGTTCAGTCAGGTTTCGCTGCTGCGGTGGCCGTCGGAGTGGGGATGTCCTCGCTGGGCATGGTTAGTGCCTTTCGAATGCGCTCGTCGCTGCGCGCGGAACGACTCGCCAAACGTCGCAGCTGAACCAGTTTCTCTCTCACATTCTGTCGCTCGATAGAACCCCGTTTCCTCGCACTATTTGACAAATTGATTTGTCAATACGACGATCGGGTGATGTTCGACTCACTACCAACTGTCCCCCAATCCGATCCGAGTCGCCCAGGCAACTTGGAGCTCGGCGCCTTCTCGATCTCGCTGAGTGTCGAAGACCTCGAGAAGTCACGCCGCTTCTACGAGAAGCTCGGGTTCGAAGTCACCGGAGGCTCCGAGGAACACGGCTATCAGATCCTCGTAAATGGAGAGACCGTTGTCGGCATCTTCAAAGGCATGTTCGAGGGCAACATCCTCACCTTCAATCCCGGCCTGACCAACAGGATGGAACGGATCGAGAAGTACACCGACATCCGCGACGTGCAGTCCAGACTGCAAGACGAAGGAGTCGAGGTCAACGAACCTATCGCCGAAGAAGCAACCGAAGGCGCCGCCTCATTCACACTCGTTGATCCGGACGGCAACTCGATCCTGATCGACCAGTTCTTCTAATGCCGGCGGTTTCTCTGCTGTCCGATGCCGACGAGGTCGTCGGGAAACTCACAGGAATCAGAAGACAGATCATGGACAGCCTGGACGAGCCGAACTCGGCGACGGGGTTGGCCCAGCTGATCGGCACCACACGCCAGCGCATCAACTATCACCTCAGGGCGCTGGAGGACATGGGGCTGGTCGAGCTGGCTTCGATCAGACAGCGGCGTGGGCTCGCTGAGCGAATCATGCAAAGAACCACCGCTGCCGTGATTGTCAGTCCGACGGTTTTTGCTGATCTCGACCTCGATGAGCGAGAAACAGCAAGCGTGACGGGTGTAGTGAGTGTTGCTGCCGACGTCATCCGCCAGGTGGCCGAAGTGTCGAACGAGGCATCTTCTACCGGATCGCGCCTAGCTACCGCTACCTTCGACACTCGAGTTTCGGTGAAGTCACCGTCCGACCTCAGACGCTTGATCGAGGACATCTCCAACGTGATTGCCAGCTACAACGAGCCTGGCGGCGTCGAGTTTCGGCTTGCCGGGTTCGCCCTGCCGGAGAAGGAGGGCGGCAAGCAATGACCATGCGACACCAGAAGTTCGAGATCAAGGTGTCAGCCACTCCGGAACAAGTCTGGGAGATGTTGACCACTGCCGAAGGCCTGGCTACGTGGTTCGGCACCGAGGCTTCGATCGACCTCGAGGTAGGTGGTTCACGAACGATCGGTTGGGCGGGGACCGTCGAAATGACGGGCAAGGTTTCCAAGATCGAACCCTTCAAGAGGCTGGTCATCGTCTACGAATCCGAGCACGAGGTGGGCACCGAAGAGTGGGTATTGGAGTCGGACGGGGCGACCACCCACCTTCGCCTGATCCACTCGATGCCCGATGACGGCATCGAGGACTGGGAGGGCTTCTACGGCGATATGCAGCGCGGTTGGACGCTGTTCATGGCTTCGATGAAGTTCGCTCTGGAGGACGCACAAACCAAAACCAGGACTGCGAAGGCTGCCTATCCGCAAACCTCAGACCGGACGGCCACCTGGCGGCGAATCAAATCGATCCTCGACGAGTCGGGCGACCTCCTGGACGGTATGAAGACGAGGATCGTCATGGAGCCCCATTCGATCTTCCTCACAGCGCCGGATCGCACTCTGATAGTTGACCAAGAAGGCCACGGAGATGTCCATGTCATCTACATCCAGGCGTCCAGCTTCGGCGTGTCCGAGGCCTGGCAGCTCGATGTCCTGGAGAGATTCAGTGCAGCAGGAACTGACTGATTCAGTCGTGCGCGAGCATATGAAGCGCTAGATTCGGGGCAATGGGATTTCTGATTCGATTCCTGGTCTCGGCAGCTGCCCTATGGGTTGCGGTGTGGTGGATCGACGGATTCACTTTCGACGGCGAGTGGTGGCAGTTCCTCATCGTCACATTGATCATGGGTGTGGTGAACGCGATCGTGAAACCGATCATCAAGCTGTTCAGCCTTCCATTGATCATCCTGACGTTGGGGCTGTTCCTGCTTGTAACCAACGCACTAGCCCTCCAGCTGACGGTTTGGCTCTCAGACTCGATGGATCTCGGTCTCGCTTCCGAAGGGTTCTTCTGGACGACCTTCCTGGCGGCCATTGTGATCTCGGTAGTGGCCTGGCTACTCGAAGTCATCCTTCCTGACGGCGACTAGTCGTCGCGCGACTCCCCCGTTACGAACAATGAGCCAAGGAACCCTTGGACGCCGCCTCCAGGCTCTGGGCCTCACCGGCCTGATAGCCGCAGCGGTTGTGGCTGTCGGTGGATGGATCGCAGCCACATCTGCTTCATCAGCCGCGACCGAGACCATCGGACCGTTTGTGGATGTTGCCGACGACCTCGCCGACACCATCAGCGCAACGGTTGTGCTCGTGGACCGAACCACCAAAGCCATCATCAGCATCGAAAACACAACTCGATCGGTAGGGCGCACACTCGGCGAAGTCTCAACCGTCTTGGGCGAGACGGCCGATCTGGTGGAGGGCGATATCGCAGGAAGTCTCGACTCAGCGATCGACACCCTGCCCGCCATCATCTCCACAGCCAGCGTCGTGGACAACACAATGCGCGCTCTCAGCTTCGTCGGAGTCGACTACGACCCGGACCAACCGCTCGACGATGCGATACGTGACCTCGAAAACTCACTTAGCCCACTGCCCGACCAGATTCGTGAGCAGGCCGAGTCGCTCCGCGGGCTAACGGCGGACATCGACGAGATCCAGGCCGAGTCCGGAGCCCTCGCTGCGGTCCTGCTCACGGCCAGGATCGACCTGATGGACGCAGGAGATTCGCTCGATTCGGCCGCAGCCAACGCCCGGGCGGCTGTTGAACAGATGCGTGCCGTAGAAGACGATCTGGATGGGTATGCGCTCCTTGCGCGTGTGGTCGTGCTTGCTATCGCCGTGGCGCTGGCTGCGGCTTCAGCGGCCCCACTCCTGATTGGCAGGTCTTACGTGGCTGCGAAGGACCACACCTAACCGGTATCCAGCCAGATCGCCAAGTCGATCAATACCCGTTGGAAGTCCTCATCGTGGCCTCCAGCCACCACATGAGCCACCTCGTGAGCGACGATCCAAGCCCTCGCCGGCCGCTCGATGGTTATCAGACGTGCAGCCGGGTCGTATTGGCCTTCCAGGTCGCCTTCCAGCCGATCGACCACCGTGAGCCCGACACGATCGACGCCGAGGTAGTCCGTGAGTGAATCAGCCAAACGTTTCGCATCTTCATCCGTGAGCAAGGTGTTGGACAGGCGACTCATCTCGCTGCCCAGCCCGGCGTCGCGAACAGCTTCTTCAACGATGCAGTAATCGAAACCGCATACCTCCAGACCGTTAGCGGCCACCGGCCTTGGCTGGGCAAACACGTTGTAGAGCGGAACCGCGGCTAGTGATAAAGCAGTTATCGCCGCAACGAGAATGAGGGTGGGTCGGACCCACCATGGACGCTCTAGAGGTTCAAAGTCCTCTTCAGTGAGGTCCCACTCCTCTTCGACAAACTCGTCTTCGGGAAACTGCTCCGGTTCCATCCGCAACAGATGGTATGAGAACTCAGGAATTGCGCCTATAGAGGCTTGTAGACCATCAGCGCGACGATCACCAGCAAGATCAGAAGCTCGATCCGGCCGAGATTGAGCCAACGATTGACCAGACCAGCCGTCTTGACAGTGTCACCAGCCTCCCGAGCGTCCGCCAACTCGCGATTGAGCCGTCCGCCGACCGCTCCCCCAAGGGCCATCGAGACGATCACACCCGTCATTCCTAGGTAGACGAACATGTCTCCCCACCCTGCGCTGCCGTTCAAAACCAACCCGACGCCGCTGAGCAGGACGAGGATCGCGGCGGGCGGAAACACCCGGTTCTCCACCAGCTCCATCTTCTGGAGAAGAATGTCAGCCTCTTCGGTCCCCTGGACGCGCTGGACCCGTCTCACGGCGATGAGGCCCCATGCACCGGCTCCGAACCAGGTCATTGCGCTGAGAATGTGCAACAGCAGCAGTAGATCTCTCACGCGGCTGACACTAGGGGCCATCGAGGCGCGTAGCTCCTCGGAAAGCTAACTTCTTTCTACGATGACAGTCTTTCTACGCGTGCTTCACATCGGGGTGGCTGCGGCCTGGTTCGGCCACAAGCTCCTTGTGCCGGGAGACCTGCGCGCATCTCTGGACAGCACCCAATCTGGCGACCAGCTCATCGGAAGACTGGAGAGGGCAGAACGGCTCGGCCAAATCACAGGGGTCGGAACTCTTCTGACAGGTGCGCTCCTTTGGTGGAACGTCGGATCCGTTGACACCGGGGTGATGGTCGGAGCCGGTTTGGTCGTGGTGGCCATCTTGATCGGCGCGACGATGGCCCGACCTGCGTCCATCCGCCTCAAGCGAGCCATTCTGGACGCGGATATGCCAGCTGCTCGGTCCGCGGGCCAGCGAATCGTGGCGGTACTCACCGTCGAGAGCGTCCTATGGGTCGGTGCGCTGATCGCGATGGTCTCCTGACTCCGGCCACAATCCGGGTTCTATGACCGACGGAGTCACCGGCCGCCAGCGATGGACATATGAGAGAGTGCCGCTGGGTGGGAGCCCTGCTTGATGTCGAGACTATGGGCCGCCCTTAGAACGGTCACCAGGAGAATGGCCGCCGATTGGCCGATCCTCGTTGCGGCCTTCGTGACGATCGCGTTGGCGACCAGTCTCCTCGCAACGGGACCGATTTATGCAGATGCGGTCACGATCAGCGCCCTGCAAAGGAGCCTGGCCGACTCCCCCGTCGACGAGTCAAACGTCACCGTCAACATCAGCGTCTTCCCCGAGAACTACGACACCGCAGACGAAGTAGTGCGCACGACGCTCTCTGGCGCCTTTGAAGCCATCGGATCTGAGATCTTTGCTCAGGTGGAGGCCGAAGCATTCGGCTTCGCCGACCAGCCGCCCGATTCGGACGTTGTCGAGCTTGCCTCTTTCCAATTCTTCGAGTCGATCGAGGAACATGCTGCGATCATCGACGGTCGTTGGCCTGAGCAGGGAACAGCTCGTGAGACAACCGTTCTCGCCGCTGCAGCGACTTCGCTGGAGCTCGATGTCGGGGATGTGATCACCGTCAACAACCGCCGGGATGAGTCGATCTCAGTGGCGGTTGAAGTCGTTGGGATCTACGAGCCCCTCGACACCAGCGATCCTTTTTGGTTCGGCGACGACCTTGCGCTGACCGGCATCGAACAGTCCGGAACCTTCAACACCAACGGCCCATTCGTTATCTCCAACGAATTGATGTTGGAGAGCTTCACGCGATCGCGCATAGATGGGGGCTGGCGGGCCATCCCTCAATTCGAGAACATCTCCGTCGACCAGGTCGAACTGATACGAGGCAACGTCGCCAGTCTCGAGTCCCGTCTGGATAGCCGGTTCTTCACAGCCATGAACGGGGACCTCGACGGTTCTTCGCCCTTCACCGTGTCGACCAGACTCGACTCAATTCTCAGCGAGGTTGACCGGTCGCTGACCGTGACCAGGGCAAGCGTCCTCGCTCTTCTGATCCAACTGGCGATCCTGGCCGGTTACGCACTCGTCCTGATGGCCGGCCTGATCACAGACACGCGAAGGGTCGAGACGACTTTGCTCCGATCCCGCGGCGCCAGCCCGATTCAGATCCTGTCCCATGCGGTCCTCGAAGCGATAGCCTTGGTTCTGCCAGCTGTGCTCGTAGGCCCGTTTGTGGCGACAGCTCTGCTTCGCATCCTGAACACCGTCGGCCCATTGGCCGAAATCGGGCTCGAAATCGACCCAACGGTTGCACCGGAGGCCTTCGTTCTCGCAGGTGTTGCGGGCGGGCTCGCATTGATAGCCATGAGCCTTCCCGCCTATCGATCGGCCCGCGAGTTCAAGGACACCAAGAAGGCGCAGCGACAGGCGACTCAAACGGCCGGCCAACGTTTTGGAATCGACCTCGCCTTGCTTGCACTCGCCTTCGTCGTGTTCTGGCAACTGGAGACGATTGGTGAGCAGATTGCCGCACGTGTTGGCGGCCAGTTTGGGGTCGATCCGTTGCTGGTCGTTGCGCCAGCCCTCGGACTCCTTGCAGGAGCGGTGCTCGCGCTCCGCGTCGTCCCTCTGCTCGCCAGAGGCGCCGAATGGCTCGCTGCCTCGAGGGCTTCGACGGTCTCGGCACTCGCGTCCTGGCAGATATCCCGCCGGCCTGTCCGCTACGCCAGGTCGTCCCTACTGCTGATGATGGCGATCGGGATCGGCTTCTTCGCCGCTGCCTACAGCGCAACGTGGACGGGCTCACAGAGAGATCAGTCCGCCTACGACGTCGGAGCTGACATAGCCGCATCGCCCAATCGAAGCGTCACAGCCATGAACGACCTTCACCTGAGAACCGCACACGAGTCCATTGACGGTGTGGAGTCATCGATGCCAGTGGTAAGGCAAACCGGCCCCGTGACTCGGTCCACGAGACTTGGCCAGTTCGTCATACTCGATGCGAGCCTCGCGCCTGGTGTCGTGGCTCTCCGTGAAGACTTGGGACCAAACCTTCCAGAACTCATGGAAGTACTAGTGCAGGGCCGGCCGACGGTCGGCGGTTTCGACCTCCCCGGTCAGCCCAGCCAAATCGGACTCACCTTTGAGGCGATCGAATCCCTCCCCGAATTCTGGCCCCCAGGCTGCGACCCGGAGCTAGCCGAGGATGAGCCTGGCGGATGTTTCGAGGCCCCCACCGTCTTCTTGGCACGTCTCCGGGCAATAGTCCAGGACGCTGACGAACGGTTGCACCGGGTCGACTTCGGCTTCATGCCGGTAAACCAGGGCGTCAACCGTCTGACGGCGGACCTCGCCTTCACAGGGTCTGATGGAAGCATCACCGAACCGGCGTATCCGCTGAGACTCGTGAACATCGAGATCCGCAACCACCTGAGTGAGATCGAGTCGAGAGAGGTCCAACTCCGGTTTGGAGGTATCTCCGTTTTCGAGGACGGCTGGACCGAGCTCGAGGAAGGTTCCACTTGGGGTCCATGGCGCATCGAATCCACCCCCGCCATCGGCGCCATCAGTAGACCGTCGATCGCTGCTGGTGGCACCACCGAGACGGGTGAACTAATCCTCGACATCGAGACGGGCTTTGGATTCTCGGTGGCCCCTGTCTACTTCAGCATGAGAGTCGCAGGAACCGAGTTGCCGGAATCGTTCCCAATTGTGGTCTCCGAGGGGTTTCTGACCGAGAACGAAGCGTCCATCGGCGACGAACTTCGACTGTCGTCACTCAATCTCGCCAACGATCGAGTGTTCATCGCAGGAACCGTCTCAGCATTTCCCACAGTGGACCTCGACAACTTCGACGCCATCATCATCGACCTCCCAACCGCGCAGATGATGGGCTACGAGCCGCAAAGAACCATTCGACCTGCGTCGGAGTATTGGATGTCGATCTCGGGCGACGACGAGTCAATCGTGACCGCGCTGAACGCGCCGCCGATCCACTCGTTCCGGGTGGCGAGCCAGTCGGAACAAGCCACGACGCGGGCCTCCGATCCGGTTGCCCTCGGCACCATTGGAGCGCTTACAGTCGGTTTCGTGGCCGCAGCCGTGTTCGCTGCGGTCGGATTTGCGGTGAGTGCGACAGTCTCGGCGCGTGAGCGTCTGGTCGAGTTCGGTCTCCTGAGGGCTCTCGGACTCGCCCCGCGTCAGCTAGCCGCATGGTTGTTCTTGGAGCAGGGAGCGCTGGTGGTCATCTCGTTGGTGCTCGGCACGCTCATCGGAGTTGTGTTGACCTCGACGATCCTTCCGTTGATCACACTGACTCAGGACGGATCCACGGCATTCCCAGAAGTGATCGTGGAATTCCCGTGGCCGACAGTTCTCGCTCTGGAACTGATAGTTGTACTCGTGCTCGGCGTGATCGTAACCCTGCTGACGGGTGCCCTGAGACGGGTCGGGCTTGGTGGTCTGCTCCGGATGGGTGAAGACTGATGTCAGATCGGGACCGCAGGGGTGCGCTGAGCCTTGGTTTGACCCAGGTGAGACGTCAGCTGAGTTCACAACCAGCGGTCGTCGCCACCCTGTTCGTGTCGGTGCTCGTCGCCGCATTCCTACTGGGAGCGACACCCAGGCTTCTGGAGGAGGTATCAGCCGAGGATCTCGCTGCCACCGTGTCCCAACCGGCCGCAGCCAATCGCAACATCGCCGTCGAGCGTCTGGGCAGATTCGCCCCGGGTCCAGATGGCGACCCTCTGCGGAGGATGCGGGAGTTCGGCGAGCGCTTCCTCGAGAACGAGGTACCAGCCTCCGTGCAAGAGATCATCTCGGACTGGTACTTCCTCTACGAGTCTCCCCAATTCACAATCGGCCCACTGCCCGGCGAAGACCCGCCCAACGCCTTCGATCTGTTCATGCGTTTCACCTACCTCGAGAACATCGAAGGTGAGATGCAGATAGTCGAAGGCGACCTACCGGGGTTGCGAGAACCGGTGCCCTTCCTGGTTGGGTCTGCGTGCCCGACCGATCCGGACCTGCAGATCTCTCTCTTCGAGATGCTCGAAGAGACTGGAGAACCGCTGACGGACGACAGCGGGATTCCAGTGGACTGTGAGATCGGGGAGATCAGCCACTATGAGATCGCCGTCTCTGCGCCCACAGCCGCTGCTCTCGACTTGGCAGTCGACCAAGAGATCCTCCTCACACCGGATACGACGGACTCTCTGTTCTTCGGGCTCCCGCTCGAGGACCTCACCTATGGCCTGGTGATGTCGATTTCCGGCATCGTTGAGTTCAGCGACCCTGAATCTGAGTACTGGTACGGACGGAGCAACCTCCACCAACCCACGATTGAGGAGAACCCAGACTTCCGCTTCGTTTTCGCGACTGGGTTGATGAATCCCGACGCATACGCCGACCTCTTCTCCGACATTGGACAGGCCAACATCCGGTACATCTATCGCCACTTCGTGTCTCCGGAGCTGATCCAGGGGTCAGATCTCGACACGCTGGTGGCCGATCTGCGCGAGTTC
This sequence comes from Acidimicrobiia bacterium, assembly GCA_028284765.1. Taxonomy (GTDB): domain Bacteria; phylum Actinomycetota; class Acidimicrobiia; order Spongiisociales; family ZC4RG35; genus JANQRA01. Next base: position 62,566 of record JANQRA010000006.1, on the reverse strand, counting down.
CAAAACCTCTGGACACCGGTTGCTGCGATCCCCACTCGCCCCAGGGTGATCACACAGCTTCCAGATCTGTTGGATGCCCACCTGGAGCAGAGAAGCGAAACGATCTCGGTCATGTCGACGACCGTCGCATCACTGTTCGTCGTCTCCTTGGCGGTGATTCTCTTGCTGGCAGTCCTGATGACCAATCGCCAACGATCTGGTCTCGTCTACAGCAGAAATCGCGGTGCCTCCCGCTCCCAGATGACCCTCACTCGCATCTACGAGGGGATTGTGCTGACGGTGCCCGCAGCAGTCCTTGGATATCTGGTTGCCGGCTTGGTCTATCCAGGCACCGAAGACCTGATCGCATACCGAATCGTCGTCGGACTGGCCGCCGGCTCAGTCACGATGGTCGTGGTGGCATCGCTCAGGGTCCTGACTGCGCCGCTGGGACAACTCCAGAAGGAGACTCTCTACGGACGTCCCACCTCGACCCGACTCTTGGTTGCGGAGATCCTCATGATCACCGTTGCCGCGGGTTCGGTGGTGCTACTTCGAAGGCGGGGTTCCATTGACGAACCAGGTGTGGAACAGGCCGCTTTTGATTGGCTGTTGGCCGCCGCACCGGCCCTGATCAGCATCTCGGTCGCCTTCATCACCGTGTGGCTGTTCCCGCTAGTCATCAGGCTCCTGTCTTGGCTGGCGGCACAGCTCAGAGGCCTGCTCGGGTTCATCGGCTTCAAGCGCCTGCTCAACCAGAACTCCGGTGCATCTATGGCGATAGGCGTCGTCCTCATCTGCATCGCGACAGCGGTGTTCGCTTCGATCGCTGGCACTTCTGTCGACGAGGGCCAAGACGTTTCTTCGTTCCAGGCAGTCGGAGCCGACTACAGCGTCACGGCGAATCTGCGCCATGCAAATCTGCCAAGCGGTGTTGACCTGAGCGGGTCAGATGGTGTCGAGGTGTCAGCCCTGGCCACAACCTTCGACCGGGCAAGACTCCAAAGGGATGTTCTCGACCTCAGCACCGAAGTAATGGCAATCGACGCGGCTGCGTATCAGGAGGTGCGATCCGGAACGGCTGGCGAGTTCGTCCTCCCGGGAGAACTCACCGGAATACCCCGGCCAGGCGAAGGATCTGAAGAGACCCCAATCCCGGCAATTGTTGCCGAGGACTGGCCTGCCGGCTTTGCACCGCAAGTTGGGGAAGTCTTCACGATCGACTTGGGAAGTGTCCAGCCGACCATCGAGGTCGTCGAGGTTCGGCCCCGATTCCCTGATCTCCCGACCGCTCGTCCGTTTGTCGTCTTCAACCGAGCCGCCCTCATCGCCTTCAGCGATATCGCGATCCCTGCAACGGCTCAATACCTGAAAGCCGAGGAGAGCAATGGCGACTCCCTTAGAGCCGACCTTGTCGCCCAGACGGAATTCGCCGAACTCAGGTCAAGGTTTGCCGTCATCGACGACCTCTCCGCCGACCCATTCGTCGACTGGGTCGAACGGGGATTCTTCACCGTTTTTGTGTTCGCAGGTGTGCTGGCGGTCGTCGCAGCTGTCTCGTCGCTGGTGTTGGCGTCATCTCAGCGCAGAATCGACTTCGCCTATTTGAAGACCCTGGGGCTCAACAACTCCCAGGCAACGGTGTTGACGATTCTCGAACAGGTCCCAGTTGTGCTCGCCGCCACCGCGATCGGAGCATTGACCGGCGTGGGGATCGCAGTCGCGCTGGACTCGGCGATCGACTTGGACGCGTTCACCGGCAACCTCGTGCCGACAGCCGTGACAATCGACTGGCTTTCGATTGTGCTCCTCGCAGTCGCGCTATTTGCCGCCCTTAGCGCAGCCATCGTTATCTTTGTTCTGGCCACTCGAAGCCAGGACATCGGAAAGACTCTGAGAGTGGGAGATGAGTGATGTCAGAGATACGTGACTTCAGACAGTTGGAACACGAGGCCTCGGTCGCCGAGAAGCCACGCTTTGGAGGCGATGCGCTCATCGTCTGCGACAACCTTGTCAAGATCTACAAGATCGCCGAACTGGAAGTCGTCGCCCTGCAGGGTTTGGATCTTCTCGTAGATGAAGGTGAGTTCATTGCCATTGTGGGGGCCTCCGGCTCAGGGAAGTCCACCCTCCTGAACATCCTCGGTGGCCTAGATGCGCCTTCAGCGGGCGAGGCGACAGTTGCCGGGTTCGAGCTGCTCAACATGACGGCCAGCCAGCGCACGGTCTACCGCCGACAGATGATCGGCTTTGTGTGGCAACAGACAGCCAAGAATCTGCTGCCATACCTCACAGCGTTGGAAAACGTGATGATGCCAATGACCCTGGACGGAGCTGCAGGTCGGTACCGCAAAGAGCGAGCTCACGAGCTTCTGGAGCAGGTCGGACTTGGCCATCGTGCGGACCACCTCCCATCGGCTCTTTCCGGTGGCGAACAGCAGAGAGTCGCCATCGCAACTGCCGTCGCCAACCGCCCAAGAGTGGTCTTCGCCGATGAGCCAACCGGTGAACTCGACACTGCCACCTCATCGGAGATCTTCGAAGTCCTCCGGAACATGAACGAGTCTGAGGGCGTCACCATCGTCGTGGTCACCCACGATCCCCTGGTTGCCGAACACGTCAACAGAACAGTGGCCATACGTGACGGGCGGACCAGCAGTGAGGTGCTTCGCCGAACTGAGGTTGACGAAGCAGGCGAACATCGGACGATCGCCGAAGAATTTGCAGTGCTCGATCGGGTCGGACGGCTCCAGTTGCCATATGAGTACGTCGACGCGTTGGAGCTGGAGCGCAGAGTGCGGCTCACTCTGGATTCTGACCACATCAACGTATGGCCTGACGGTGAGACCGAGAAGGAAACTGACAATGAGTGACATGCGTACTCGAACCCACCTTCTCGAGGCTCGGAATCTCAGCCGCACCTACACAACGGGCTCAAGTGAGGTAGAAGCTGTCAAGGCCCTCGACCTTCAGGTGGAACCAGGGTCGCTGGTCGTCATACGGGGGCGGTCCGGCAGCGGCAAGACAACACTTCTCAACATGCTGGGCGGGCTCGATCAACCGACAACGGGCAAGGTTCTCCTCGACGGCGAGGACGTGACAGCGATGAACGAGCCGAGCCTCGCCGAGTTGCGGCGAAGCAAGGTCGGATTCATCTTTCAAGCGTTCGGCCTGATCCCCATTCTCACAGCTGCTGAGAATGTCGAAGTCCCCCTACGCCTCGTGAACACGAAAGCTGCTGAGCGACGAAGACGTTCGAGGCTTCTGCTGGACCTCGTAGGCCTGGGGGATCGCGTCGGGCATAGGCCGGAAGAACTGTCTGGAGGTGAGCAACAACGGGTCGCGATTGCCCGCGCATTAGCCAACGAACCCAGACTGCTCATCGCCGACGAGCCGACAGGTCAGCTCGACTCACGTACAGGCAGGAGCATCGTCGAGCTGATCGCAGCACTGGTCCACTCAGAAGGAGTCGCAGCGGTAATGGCGACTCACGACCCAGCGCCGTTGCGAATCGCCGATCGGGTCATCGAACTCAGCGACGGGAAGGTCGTGTCCGGCTCGAGCTAGGGCTATGTGATCAGCGGGGCAACCTTCGTGCCCAAGAGTTCGATACTGCGAAGGACTTGATCGTGAGGGATGGTCCCGACGCTGACGTGCAGCTCAAACCGGTTGACTCCAAGGATCTCTCGCCATTTCGCGATCTTTGCCGCGACCGTCTCGACGTCTCCAAGCACGAGTGAGCCCTCAGGGGCGCGCATCATGTCGAACTGGTCTTTGGTCATCGGCCCCCAGCCTCGCTCGCGGCCCAAGCGTGTCATCGCTGCGGCGTAAGACGGGTAGTAGTCATTGGCCGCTGTGTCGTTGTCGTCGGCGATGTACCCATGGGCATGAACCGAAAGGGGGGCATCCGTTGGGTCGTAGCCTGAGTCGATCAGCGTCTTGCGATGCAGGTCTGCAAGCACTTTGAATCTCTCGGGGGCACCGCCAATGATCGCTAGCGCAACGGGCAATCCCCTCTCCGCTGCACGAATGATCGATTGAGGGGTTCCGCCTACTCCCACTCTTATTGGAAGGGGCCGATCCGGCCGTGGGTACACGCCTTGGCCTTTGATCGGCGACCTGAACCCCCCGGACCAATCAAACGGGCCGTCGTTGTCTCTGATCTTCAACAGCAGGTCGAGCTTCTCGGAGAACAGCTCGTTGTAGTCATCCAACGAGTACCCGAAGAGCGGAAAGGACTCAATGAAAGATCCTCGACCCACGAGGAGCTCGGCCCGTCCCCCCGAAACCGCGTCAAGCGTTGCGTACTGCTGGAAGACCCGGACCGGGTCGTCGGTGCTCAGCACGGAAACCGCTGGGAAGAGTCGAATGCGGTTTGTCTTGCCGGCCGCCGCAGCCAAGGCAACGGCAGGTGAGGATGAGGCGAAGTCCGGTCGGTGGTGTTCACCAAGCCCATAGACGTCGAGCCCAGACGCCTCAGCGGTGACCACCTCGTCGACGACCTGCCTCAGGCGATCTGCGTGGGTGACTTCCGGCCCGCCGAGACCCTTGATTGTTTCGGCAAAGCTCGTGATTCCAAGTTCCATATGCATGGGCAACAACCGGTCATGCCCGGTACTTCCCGAGACCACCCGATACCTGGTTTTGTTCTGTCTCAGCCTTATGGTCTCGCCTGTGAACCGGCTCCTGGTCGCCCTCGCCTTGCTCCTTGTCGCTTGTGAGACAACTGCGGTGTCGACGACAACCACTTCCACAACAGTCGTTGAGGCAACAACCACGACGGCAGGGGCACAACTGGTCGACGGTGGCCTGGTCCCCACCGACCCACCGACTCTGGTTCCCCTCCAAAACGCCGAGCCGGTTGTGGTTGGGTTGGCACACAGAGGGGTGGTCTCTCCTAGCGGGCGGTGGGCGGCGATCGTGACTGCGGTTGGATCTGGGCCGGTCGGCGCCAAGCTTTCGATCGTGGATCTGACGTCTCTCGAGGTGATGGCCGCCGCTGATGTGGATCCATCATCCGTCGTGGTGAACGACGACGGCCGAGCTTTCTTCTTCGTCGACTCGGCCCTCACGACCCTTGGCATCGATGGAGTGTTGGCCGCAGTTGATGCTCCGGACTCGCCTTTCTTTCTGCAGCCCACTCTGGCCGACCTCGGTGAGGGGCGGGTCGGCTACCTGAGCGCCTCCGAGTCGGAGCGATCGAACGTGGACGTGGTCGTCGCTGCCGACTCTGGCGTTGTCAGCCTCTTCGGAGTAGCCCGGGCGGCCGGACCAGGTGTCGCAGACGATCGTCTCCCCCATCGCGCCAATGTGGTGCCAGCGGTCGCCTGGACATCCGAGACCGCATACGTCGTCAGCGCAGAGACCAACGCCATGACCGTGGTCGATCTAGCAACCGGAGCTCAAGCCGACACCGAATTCATCGGAAGTGACGAACCTTTCGAGAACCCGGTACAGAGGTCAGCGTGGGCCGCTCCGACCGGACTCCTCTTCATCGCCACGTCGGCGCTCGAGGTGGTTGATCGTGAGACAGACTGGACAGCGACGGAAACCCCCCAGCAATTGGTGGTTGTCGATCTGGACGACGGATCCTCGGCCACCCAAGATGTGACGCTAAGCACTCTGTATCCGAGTCGAGATGGCTCGACTTTGACCGGAATCGGCCTAACCGCAGCCTGGAATTCAGCTGGAGAGAATACGACGTCTCAGGGTCCGGTCTTTCTCCTAGATACCGAGACCGGAGAGCCCATCGTGGGCTTTGAAGGCAACTCGGGAGACATCGTCGAGGTTCAGTACTCCCCCGATGTCGGCGAGATCTATGTCATGTCCATGAGCGAGTTGGGGACCAACATCGATGTCGTCGACACAGCCACCCGATCGTTGGCAGGAAACGTGGCTTTCACCTCCATCTCGCTGATAGGCCACGCGGCTTTGATGGCGTTTCACTCATCCCCCGGCAACTAGTCCCCGTTCTGTGAAGAACGGTTGGTTCAGCCGTTGATCGCAGGGATTACCGACTCGCCGTAGGCCCTCAGCGTGCCTTCCTGGTCGTCGTGCATCAGGTAGATGCCGAACTGGTCAACCCCCATGTCCCGCAAGAGCTCCAGCTTCTCGATGTGATCGTCGGCAGTCCCCAACACACAGAAGCGGTCCACGATCTCGTCGGGTACGAAGTCCGTCGAACGATTCTCGGCCTTGCCATGATTGTCGTAGTCATATCCCTCACGGGCTTTGATGTAGTCCGAGAGCACCTGGGGAACCTTTGACTCGTCGTGTCCGTACCGCTTCACCATGTCGTGGACGTGGTTGCCGACCATTCCGCCGAACCATCTGAGCTGATCACGTTGGTGGGCAATGTCATCACCGACATAGGCCGGTGCGACAACACAGATATCGATGTCATCAGGGTTCCGACCTGCGTCCGAGGCTGCTGAGCGGACCGCCGCCATCGTCCATTCCAGGACCTGAGGGTCCGCAAGCTGGAGGATGAAGCCGTCGGAATGGGCGCCGATCGTCGCCAGCGCCTTGGGGCCGTATCCCGCTCCCCACATCGGGAGGTCCCAACCTTGGTCGATCCATGGAATCGAGATCGTCTTGCCGTTGAACTCGACTTCCTTACCGGCGACAAGGCCTTTGATGACTTCCATCGACTCCACCATCGTCGCCAGGGTGCGAGGTTTGTCACCTATGTATCTGAGTGCCGAGTCTCCACGACCCATGCCGCAAATTGTGCGACCGTCGTACATGTCATTCAGGGTGGCAAAGAGTGAGGCGATGACCGTCCAATCCCGAGTGCCCGGGTTCGTCACCATCGGCCCGACGATCATGTTCTCCGTTTCGCCCAGCATCCTCGAATAGATGACAAAGGGCTCCTGCCAGAGAACGTGACTATCGAAGGTCCACCCGTAGGTGAATCCCTGCGACTCGGCCAGCCGGGTCAATTCGAGAACACGGCTCGCCGGAGGGTCCGTTTGTAGAACGACGCCAAAATCCATGACGCCAAGCTAGTGAGAAAGACCCGGATCGTCCTCGATCACGGCAGATAGCCGATCGGATCGACCGGGACGTCCCACTCCCGAGTCTCGAAGTGCAGATGTGGGCCCGTGCTGAGGCCCGTCGACCCCATGAGCCCGATGACGTCTCCCTGCTGCACCTCGTCCCCCGCCGACACCAACAGCTGTGACATATGCGCATATCGGGTAAGGAGCCCACCTGGATGGTGGATATCAACCAGCAACCCGTATCCGCCTCGACTGCGTGCATCCACCACCACACCGTCGGCGACGGCGTAGATGGGATCGCCAATCTCCCCGTCGAGGTCGATGCCGGCATGCAGCCTGACGTAGCCAAGGATCGGATGAAGACGTGGCCCAAAGCCAGACACGATGTCCATCACATCAAGCGGGTCCTCGATTTGATTGGCTCTCGGGTCCCAACCCATAGCGAGGGTCTCACAACCTTCACCTGTCGGAAGGAACCAGCGGTCGCTCGCAGAGTCCAGTTCTCCTGCTGACAACGCTGAGCCGGTCGGAGCCCATCCAAATGCCTTTAGTGAAGAACCCGTGACAGCGGACCGGGTCATCACCGAAACTTCCGAGTCACGGCAAACTTCCAGCTCGATCTCCACCGCAGGGTCGACCCCGCTTTGGGTCCTGGTGAGCGTGACATCCTCCGGGGAAACAGCCGGGATAGGCAAGTCCAGAGCTCGGGTGAAGAAGGCCGCCATCTGCCCTCGAGTTACTTCGTTCGTCGGACAGAATCGATTGTTCAGCGGAGGGTTGCAGCCCCGGGTGATGTCGGCCGCCGCCAGCCTCTCGATCTCGCTCTCAAATCGATTCCCGTCATCGTCCACGAAGTCGACAGGATGCTCATCAGGGAGGTTGAGTGCCCTCACGAAGAAAGCAGCCATCTGATCTCTCGTGACTACATCCTTGGGACAGAACCGATCGTTGATTGGTGGGTTGCATCCCCTCGTGATCCCCGCAGCGGCGAGACTCTCGATGTCGCTCTCGAAGATGCTCCCGTCGTCGTCGACGAAATCCAGCGAATCGTCAGCCGGAGGAAGGTCAAGCGCCCGGGTGAAGAAAGCGGCCATCTGCTCTCTAGTGACCACATCTTCAGGGCAAAAGTGGGTCGACTCGGCGTTGCACCCAACGGTGATCCCGGACTCGAAAAGAGCCCGTATTGAGGCCGCAAAGAGATAGCCGTCTTCGACATCTGCGAAAGCTGGCGAGTAGAGAACGACATCAGGCGAGCCTGCATCTGGATCGCTGAACTCAGCCGCAACCGGCACTCCAACCACAAACACCACCTGGATGAAGCTGACAAAGAGAGCGAGAAGGACCCGTCGGCCTGACATTCGAAGGGTTTCTAGCGCCCCACGTCTGCGTTGTCGACGCTCAGAGTCGCGTAGGTTCCAGATCGGAGGCTATCTGAAGGGCGGTCAACCAATGCCGGAATGGATCGGATCGGTCTTGTTCCTGGCCGCGGTCGGGCTCACGGCACACAAACTCAGTGAAGACTTCGGCAGACGAGGCGAACTCGGATACATGATGCTGGTCATGCTGATAGCCGTCTACGCCGGAGCCGTTGGCCTGGCCTTCTTGTGAGACAAGGTGGGTAGTGACCGCCTAGATCACATACTGGCTGGTGCCCCGTGCCAGGTATTCCCCATCTCCTGGAGAGCCGTGGTACTGGTCGTCCGAGATGATGACCTTGCCCTTGGAAAGGACCGTCTCCACCTTGCCTCGCATCTCCCATCCCTCATAGGCGGAGTAGTCGACGTCCATGTGATGGGTGTCGACTGAGATGGTGTGTGAACCATTTGGGTCGAAGATCACGATGTCGGCGTCGGAACCAACAGCGATGGTCCCCTTCTTGGGGTACATGCCGAACATCTTCGCCGGAGTCGTGGCCGTGATCTCAACGAAACGGTTGAGGCTGATACGGCCTTCCACCACTCCGCCGTTGTACATGAGACCCATCCTCGGTTCGACACCAGGCATTCCGTTCGGGATCTTCGAGAAATCGCCCTGACCGAGCTGCTTCTGCGTGCCGAACGTGTGATGGTCTCCCATGCAGAACGGGCAATGATCCGTGGAGACGATCTGCAGATCGTTGGTCCGCAGACCCTGCCAGAGCCGCTCTTGGTGACCTGCTTCCTCGTCTCGCAGCGGCGGCGAGCAAACGTACTTGGCGCCGTCGAAGCCATTGCCGAGGTTCTCAAGCGATAGGAAGAGGTACTGCGGGCATGTCTCTGCATAGACGTTTAGGCCCTGATCTCTCGCCTGGATCACCTCGTCCAGAGCTTCCTGTGCCGACAAGTGGACGATGTAGAGCTGCACACCAGTCAACTCAGCCAGTTTGATCGCGCGATGGGTCGCCTCGCCTTCGAGAATCGACTTGCGCACGATGCCGTGATAGATCGGATCGGTTTCCCCTCGCTCCAGCGCCTGCTCAACGAGCACATCGATGGCGATCCCATTCTCGGCGTGCATACAGATCGTCGAACCGTCCTCAGCTGCCTTCTGCATGGCCCTCAGGATCTGACCATCGTCGGAGTAGAAGACCCCCGGGTACGCCATGAACATCTTGAAAGAGGTCACGCCCTCCCTGCTGAGGAGCTCCATCTCCTTGAGGGTCTGGTCGTTGATATCGCCCGTGATCATGTGGAATCCGTAATCGATGGCGCAGTTGCCCCTGGCCTTCTCCATCCAGGCTTCCCAGCCGTCCATCGCTGACTCACCAACAGTCTGAACGGCGAAGTCGACGATGGTCGTTGTGCCACCCCAAGCCGCAGCACGGGTGCCTGTCTCGAATGTGTCTGCTGCCTTAGTGCCACCGAAGGGCAGCTCCATGTGGGTGTGCACGTCGATGCCACCGGGGAGCACGAGCATTCCTGTGGCGTCGATGACCTCCACGTCTTCGACTGAGTGATCTCTGCCCAACAAGCCCACTACCTGATCTCCGTCGATGAGGACATCCGCATCCATCTGATCGATAGCGGTGACGACTGTCCCGCCTTTGATGAGTTTCTTGGCCATATGATCTACTCCGTTCGTGCCCGTTGTATTGCCGTGTTCAACTTGTCCAAACCTTCTTCAATCTCTTCCTCGGTGACCGATAGCGCCGGTGCGATGCGGAGGGTGTTGCCGTGGAGTCCGCCCTTTCCGATGAGGAGCCCCTCCGCTTTGGCTTCCTCCATCACCGAACCTGTGAGATCGGTGTCAGGAGAGCCATCTTCATGGCCAAACTCGATGCCGACCATCAGTCCTTTGCCTCGAACCTCGATGATCTCCGGAGTGTCATCTGCGATGCGGTGCACACCGTTCTTCAGCTGATTGCCGGTCTTGAGAGCGTTGGTCTGAAGGTCGTTGTCCAACACGTAGTTGAGGTTGGCGAGGGCTCCCGCGGTGGCAAGTGGGTTGCCTCCAAACGTGGAAATGGAGTTGGCCTGGAGACAGTCCATGATTTCGGGCCGGGCTACAACACCGGCCATTGCCAGCCCGTTTCCGAGTCCTTTGGCGAAGGTGAGGATGTCGGGTGTGATCCCGTGCGCTTGGTAACCCCAGAAGTGTTCCCCGGTTCGCCCCCAACCGGTCTGGACCTCGTCGGTGATGAACAGAATCCCGTGCTCGTCCAGGACTTTCTTCATCTCACCGAAGAACCCATCAGGTGGAGTGGCGAAACCGCCAACACCCTGAATCGGCTCGGCGATCATCGCGGCGACATCACCAGCTGTGGCGATGCCTAGTAGGTCCGTCAGGTCGTCAACGCAGGCCTGGGTGAACTCGTCATCGGGGAGGTGGCCAAACGGACTGCGCAGTTTGTAGCCGCCATGCACATAGGTCACATTGAACGGATAGAGACTGGTTGCCGACCAGGCCTTTTGCCCCGTGATTGCCACAGCCGAATGCGACTTACCGTGATAGCTACCTCTGATCGCAAGGATCTGATTCGACTTCCGATACTGGGTCGCAAGCATGAGGGCCGCGTCGTTGGCCTCGGTCCCGGAATTGGTGAAGAACACCTTCGCGTCGGGAATACCGCTGAGCTCCGATATCTTCTCGGCCAGCTCGATCTGGGATTCGATCAGGTAAAGGGTGGAGGTGTGAAGCATCTTGTCGGCTTGCGCCTTGATGGCGTTCACGACCTCTGGCACCCGATAGCCCGACATAGTTGTCAGGATCCCGCCGAAGAAATCCAGATAGGTGTTGCCTTCGGCATCCGTTACCCGACGACCCTCACCATCAACGAGTGATATCGGGTCTTCGTAATACAGGGCCATCCAGGAGGGGAGAACCTCCTGGTGCCTACCGAGCAGATCGCTGTGTTTACCCACTTCTCAGGGAGCTACGAGACTCTCGTACGCGTCGGGGCGACGATCCCGATAGAAGGCCCACACCTTGCGAACCTCATCAATCATGTCCATGTCGAGGTCACGGACCACCAGCTCTTCTTCAGTGTCACTCGCCTGCTCGCCGACAAACTGACCTCGAGGATCGACGAAGTATGAGGACCCGTAAAAGTCGTTGTCCCCGAGGGGCTCTTTGCCGACTCGGTTGATCGCACCGATGAAGTACTCGTTCGCAACGGCGCTAGCCGGCTGCTCCAGACCCCACAGGTACATCGAAAGCCCCCTGCTGGTAGCAGACGGGTTGAAGACGATCTTCGCGCCAGCGAGACCGAGCGCACGCCAGCCCTCGGGAAAGTGGCGGTCGTAACAGATATAGACGCCGATGCGGCCAACGGCGGTATCAAACACCGGATAACCAGTGTTGCCTGGCCGGAAGTAGAACTTCTCCCAGAACCCATTGACGTGTGGGATATGGGTCTTGCGGTACTTGCCGAGATAGGTTCCGTCTGCATCGATGACAGCGGCTGTGTTGTAGAGGAAGCCGTCGTCCTCCTTCTCATAAATGGGAACGACCAGGACCATCCCAGTCTCTTTGGCTACCTCAATCATGCGTTGGGTGGTCGGTCCGTCAGGAATCAACTCCGCAGTGTCCTTGTGCTCGTCGTCCTGGACCTGGCAGAAGTACGGAGCATTGAACATCTCCTGAAAGCACATCACCTGGGCGCCTTGCTCGGCCGCCTCATGTGCGTATTTCACATGCTTCTCAACCATCGATTCCTTGTCGCCCGTCCACTCGGTCTGAACGAGTGCGGCACGCACGATGTTGGCCATTCAAATCCTCCTCTGGCTCAGCTGCAGGCCCCCAAACCTACTCCAAAACGACAAACCTCAGGTTGTGGGTGCCACATATGGGGCCCACAACCTGAGGTATCTAGAACCGCTTCTACTCGCCGCCCTCTCGAAGCTCGATGTCGCGACGCTCGTATCCGTCGCCGTCGGTGTCCTCGCCGTCGAGGTTGGCGATGGCTGCCTCGGCGATATCCGTCCGATATGCGTCGTCTGAGATCTCGACACCGTCGAGTTCCGGGATCTGTGACGTCGCGACCTCAACGGTCTGGTCCCACAGCGACTCATTCATGACTCCAATGCCATTGGTCGCAGGGAAAACCAGGCCGAGAATCTCATTGAGCTGCCACTGCTGATGGCTCTCGCCGAGAGTCGACCCGTTGTCCAGGACGACCTGTACACACTCGTCGAAGTTGTCGAGGCAGTGGATCCAACCCTGGAATGAAGCCGTGAGGAATCTCTCTGCGATGTCCACATTGGCGTCGTCTGCGATCCAATCAGCGTTCACCCAGACAGCGTCCTGCAGCATGGCGGTACCGACATCGTTGAAGTCGATAACGCTGAGGTCATCTGGCTGATACAACTCGCCGGTGTCCGGGTTAACTGCTTCCAGAACCTGGGCGTACTCGTTGTAGATCATTGCTTCGGCGACATCGATATCACCGTTGAGCAATGCCAGCATGTCGAAGGACTGTGCAACCAACTCGACATCTGCTGCGATGCCTTCCTGCTCGATCGCAGCGGTCAGCTCGTACTCGTTTCCGAAGCCCCAGTTTCCGACCGTCCTGCCTGCAAAGTCAGCCACTGAGTTGATGCCCTGATCTGCGAACGAGACCATCAGTGTTCCCGAGCGCTCAAAGACTTGAGCAATGTTCACGATGTCCGCACCCTCATTGCGAGACACAAGAGCCTTTGGTACCCAGGCCAGACCGAACTCGGCTCCCCCCGTAGCTAGAACTGTCTGAGGGACGATCTCAACCGCACCCTCGAGAATCGTCACATCGAGACACTGCTCGTCGTAGAAACCGAGGTCATTGGCAACGTAGTAGCCGGCGAACTGGGCCTGAGCGACCCACTGCAGCTGGAGACGAACCTCGTCAACAGACTCACACTCGACGGCCTCCCCACCGTCTCCGCCGTCGCCGTCGCCGTCTCCGTCACCGCATGCTGCAAGTACCAGAGCGCCGATGATCAACGCCATCATCCAACGCGATCTGCCCTTCATGAAGTCCTCCTAGTTGCACCTCGGGGTCAGTCTGGCGACCCTATCGAAGACAAACGTGTGATGTCGTCAGGAAGCGTCGCTTGCTCGGAATGAGACATGCCACGGCATGAAGAGCCGTTCGCTCAGGAGAGTCAGCGCGTACAGAGCCACGCCCAAAATGGACGCAACCAGGATGCCCGCCCAGGCGTCGGGATAGACGAACAGGTTGGCCTTGGTGAGGATGTATTGCCCAAGTACGTCCTGTGGTCCGCCGAAATACTCAGCGACGATTGCGAACACGATCGAGAGCACTGAAACCACCTTGAGGGCGCTGAAGAAGTACGGGAGGGCGTGGGGAACCCTGACTCGCCACATGATTTCGCCCGGCGTCGCCGCATAAGACCTCATCAGCTCCAACTCGGCTGAGTCGACTTCGATGAGTCCGCGGGCGGTGTTCACCATCACCGGAAAGAACACCACAATCGCAACCACGACCATCTTGGGCACGGGGCTCGTGATCGAGAACATGCCATTGGCGATAGGTGCGAGAGCGATGATCGGGACCGAATTGGCCGCGATCGCAAAGGGCATCAGACCTTCCCGGACCGGCGCCCAGCGCACCGTCATGGCTGCCACCAATACGGCCAGCACAGTTCCCAGCACCAACCCGCCAACCGCTTCGATGAGCGTGTTCAAACCTGCCGACCAGATGACATCTGATGTTTCTACGAATCGCTGGATGATGACACTCGGTGCCGGGAGAACGAAGGCCTGAATGTCAAAGGCTCGGATTGCACCCTCCCACACCCCGATGACCGCGATGAATGCCACCGTTGCAGGAATCCAGTCCTGCACCCGGTTTCTCAGCGCCGAGGGCGTCTTGGTCCCAACGGGGACATCACCCTCGAAGGCCGATGCGAAGTCGGTTTCAGCCATGACCTTCCTGACGACGCAGCGCTTCTCGGACCTCGGTCACCTTCCGGTAGTACTCCGGAGACTCACGAGTCTCGACATCTCTCGGGTGGTCGAGTCCGGTCTCGATCACGTCACTGATCTGACCGGGGCGGGGTGACATGACGACGATTCGCGTCGAAAGGAACACCGCCTCAGGGATGGAGTGGGTGACGAATACGACCGTCGTTTCGGTCTCGTCCCAGATTCGAAGGACCTCCTGCTGCATTTGCTCGCGAGTCATCTCATCGAGAGCTCCAAAAGGTTCATCCATGAGAAGCAGAGATGGGTTGAAGGTAAGCGCCCTCGCGATGGCCACCCTCTGTTGCATGCCACCTGAGAGCTGCCATGGGTAGTGCTCCTTGAAGTCGCCAAGCTGGACTAGATCGAGCATCTCGTCCGCGGCTGCCGAGTCTTCGATATCCATGATCTCCAACGGCAGCTCGACGTTCTTCTTGACGGTGCGCCAGTCGAGGAGAGTGGCCTTCTGGAAGACAATGCCGTAGTCACGATTCGAACGGGCTTGTGAAGCCGGTTTGCCGTTGATCGACAACTCACCGGAGGTAGGACCGGTCAGATCACCGACCAAGCGAAGCAGGGTGCTCTTCCCACATCCCGAAGGACCGATGAGAGAAATGAACTCACCTGGGTCGATGGTCAGGTTGATGTCCCTCAGGGCCTCGACGCTCTCGGAGCCTGTGCCGAAGGTCTTTCCAACGCCTTTCGCGTCAACCACTCTCATCCGCCTGCGCTCGCTCTCGCCAACATTTCACCTTCCGGTTCGAGGGTCTCTCGGTGAGGGACGAATTTCCTCTCGGCCAATGTCACCATTCCAACGAAGAAAATCCCGACAGCTGCGCAGATGATCACCGTGGCGTACAGCTTCTTTGACTGGACGGCGAACTGTTGTGAGAAAGTGAGGAGCGCCCTTCCGAGCCCGTTTTGGAATCCCGCTGGCAGCTCGCCGATCAAGGCGCCAACGATTGCCGCGGTGGCCGACACCTTCAGTGCAGTGAAGATGTATGGCAGAGCGGAAGGAACCTGCAGTTTCCAAAGAACGGCGCTCGGATCGGCTGCATAAGACCTCATCAGCTCGAGACTGTTTGGGTCGGGCGACCGAAGCCCCCTGAGGGTGTTGATCGCGACCGGGAAAAAGGTCAGGTACGCGGCGATGACCGCCACAGCCATCCACTGCGGGAGGCCGATCGCCCCGCCCCAGACCACAACCATGGGAGCGATGGCGAGAATCGGGACCGTCTGACTGGCCACCACGTACGGCATAAAGGCACGCTCGGCGAGTCTCGACCTCACAAAAAGGACTCCCAGTCCGAACCCGATGAGCCCTCCGACGACAAACCCCGCGACGGCCTCGCGCAACGTCCACAGCGATCGCACGAGAAGATCGAGGATCAGAAGGTTGCCGCCTCGACGCACCGGTCGGAACAGTTCGATGACCATGTCCCAAACGTGCGGCATCACCACGTCGTCGGGACGAACCGGTCGAATCCATCCGAGCGATGACCAGATCAGCTTGTAGAGCTCCCAGGCCAAGATCAGCGTCAGGACGACACCGGCCACCGAGAGGTTCTTACGCGTCCGCGGACTGAGCAATGCCCACCGACCCGTCTTACGCGCAACGCCGTCCGTCATCGGCGGCGAGCCTAGGCAAACGTCTTTCTTCCTGCGCAGCGTCCCATATATGGGACCTACAACCTGAGGAAACGATTATCAGCCGTGGGTTGGGAAACCGAGATCGACGCCTCTGTGGATGGGGTCGGCCCAACGGGAGATGACGACCTTCTGTCGGGTGTAGAAGTGAACGCCTTCAGGCCCGTAGATGGCGTGAGACCCGAAGATCGAGTCCTTCCATCCGCCGAAGCTATAGAACGACAGCGGAACCGGAATCGGAACGTTGATCCCGACCATGCCGACCTGTATCTCCTGTTGGAACTTGCGAGCGGCGCCACCGTCGTTGGTGAAGACTGCTGTGCCGTTCCCATATGGATTGGCGTTGATGAGTTCGATCGCCTCTTCGTAGTGCTCCATACGCACGGTCGACAGAACCGGACCAAAAATCTCGTCTGTGTAGATCGACATGTCCTTCGTGACATTGTCGAAGAGCGTTGGACCGAGGAAGTAGCCCTCTTCGTAGCCATCGACGACGAAGTTTCTCCCATCGGCCACCAGCAAAGCCCCTTCGGACTCGCCAGCATCGACGTATCCCCGAACCCGATCGAGATGCTGCTTCGTCACCAGCGGTCCCATCTCGACCCCGGGCTGATCGCCGGGACCGACATTCAGTTTCTCGATCCGAGCCTGAACACCGTCGATGAGGCGGTCGCCGGCGTCACCGACAGCCACGACGGCAGAAATGGCCATGCATCGCTCCCCTGCCGACCCGTACCCGGCACTGACCGCGGCATCGGCGGCAAGGTCGATGTCAGCGTCAGGGAGCACGATCATGTGGTTCTTCGCTCCTCCCAACGCCTGAACCCGCTTTCCGTGCTGAGTACCCGTCTCGTAGATGTACTTGGCAATGGGTGTGGACCCGACAAATGAGATCGCGGCAACATCGGGATGGGTGATGAGTGCGTCAACAGCTTCTTTGTCTCCGTGGACGACGTTGAACACACCGTCAGGGAGACCAGCCTCAGCAAGCATCTCCGCGGCGAGCTGCGAGGTCGATGGATCCTTCTCCGAGGGTTTGAGGACGAAGGTGTTCCCACTGGCGATTGCAATCGGGTACATCCACATCGGGACCATCGCGGGGAAATTGAATGGCGTGATACCGGCCACAACGCCGAGCGGCTGTCGAATCGTGTAGGTGTCCACTCCGGTCGAGACCTGCTCCGAGTAGTCGCCCTTGAGCAGATGCGCGATATTGCATGCGAACTCAATCACCTCGAGCCCTCGCTGCACCTCACCAAGTGCGTCGTCCACGGTCTTTCCGTGTTCAGAGGTCAGAGTCTTGGCGATCTCCAAACGACGGGCGGAGACCATCTCGCGAAACGAGAACATGACGTTCTGACGCTGGGTCAGTGGTGAATAGCGCCAAGACTCAAATGCGGCTCTTGCTGAAGAGACAGCGTCATCGACATCCGAGCTCGATGCCATGGACACCTCACCCGTTTGAATTCCGGTGGCCGGGTTGAACACCGGACCGGTGCGGGTACTGCTGCCGCCGGTGAACGAACCGTTGATCCAGTGGTGAATCTGCCTCATAGTGCTGACGATACCCAGGAAGGGCTGAACGTCGTCAGATCAAGCGTTGGATCGATCGATGCGGATCGGGACCCAGGGTTCGGACTCGTCCCATTTGATCCGAGCGGCAGCCTGCCACGCATGTTCGTCGCAGACGAGACCTGCAGGGACCCGGTACAAGGCGAGTTGACTGCAGAGATCACAAGATTGAAGAGCTTCGACCTTGGTGAGATCGATTTGCGGGCCGGGACGGTCGATCAGTGGGCCGGCGCTTGGATAGATCTGGACTGCCGACTCAACGTAGTGAACGCTCACGTGGCCGCAGGCTTCACATACTTGACGGGCGAGACCAGCTGTCACGGTCGTCACCGTGTCCTTGTGGTTGCACCCCATGATCTTCCGCCTCCGAATCACTGCCTCCCAACAGGATTTCCCTGACGTCAAACCTAGCCCACGGAGAGCGGTCGCGCCACCAAGACATAGTGACAATTTCTCACGCAGAGTGAGTCTCCCGACTCATGGGAATCTGCCCCCGCCGCCTCCATACTCGTTGTGTACGAAGCCATGGGAGGCTATTTCAAAGTGTTTGCCAAGAGGGCGCGGTCAGCCCAAGCGCGATGCAGCCATACGAGAAGCGTCGGGGTGACCAACTCAGGGATTCAAAGAACCGTTTGCGAAGACTGTGGGCACGTGAGCTTTCACGCCACAGAGGGGTTGTCGGGGACCGCGGAGAGAAGTCAGTTCGGTCGGGAGATCGAACGGGAAGACGCAAGCCTCCGCTAAAGCTGATCGGGGGTCCCGTGGTGTGGGGCTTCGGGACCTCCGCTCGACTCTTCAGGGTCACGATTGCGTTTGACCCATTCTCTTATCCACCATCCCTCATCGTCGTGCTGTCCGGCGCCAGGGATTGGTTTCCCCACGCCCGGCAGATCGTCAAAGTCTCCTGATTCGATTGCCTCTCTGATCAGCCGATCGGCTGTGGACTCCCCAGAATTGAAAGGGCCGGTAGTCATGGAGGCAGACTACCGGCCCTTTTCTCGCGAATTTCTGGAACGTGGGTACGTATTTCTGACCTGGGAGTCAGCCTTCCATTCGCCAAGTACGACCGCTAGCGGCCGTCTCTTGTCATTGTGAACCTATATCGGCCCACAGACAAAGATCGTCTACGAGGCAGATCATGAGCCTGCCGCTCTCTGCATGCCTCGCGCCGACGCTCGTTGAGTATCGCGTTTGCAACGTCGATCATGGCATATCCTTCCTATTCAATCGGCTCTTGACTGTAAGAACCATTTCTGCTTACACTTATTACAGTAACACATTCGTGTAACCAGTCAAATGAATTTCTCTCATTACACAACCAAACCAGTCGAAATGGCTGTCTCCCTCGTCAACACCGAGGGAATCAAAGAAGATTCGCTCAGCACCGTCGAACAGATGACCGAATTCCTGGATGAGTACCGGGACCTCTGGGAGGGTGCTGCCAAACCGGCGAAAACCTCCGACTTGAAGGCCATCCACCAGCTGAGATCGTCGCTCCGCGAGTTGATCGGGTCGGACGAGGAGGATCTGGCAGCCAAGCGGGTCAACATCATGTTGGCCGAGTACGGAGCAACCCCCCGGGTCTCGACCCACAGCGGTGAGCCTCACCTCCACTTCGAACCCCTCGACTCCTCGATGGTCTCGTGGCTGGGCGCCGTGACTTCAATGGGCCTCGCCAGCGTCATCGTGGAACATGGTGTCGAACGATTTGGCATGTGCTGCTCTGATAGCTGCAGGGACGTCTACATCGACACGTCGCGCAACAAGTCGCGCCGCCACTGCTCAAACACCTGCTCGACCCGCGAGGCCGTGGCGGCCTACCGGGCGCGAAAAAGCGAAGAGGCCTAGCGACTACAACTCCTGGCAGATCAGCCCAGTGACGCCTCGAGGTTGATCTCTACGTTCCCAGCCAGGGCCTGTGAAACGGGGCAGCCGTTCTTGGCGGTCTCGGCGAGCTCTCCGAAAGTCTCCCCAGAGATTCCTTCGACCTGACCCACAACCGTGAGGTCCATCTTGGTGATGCCCTCCCCCGGCACAAACGTGGCCGTTGCGGTGACGTCCAGAGCGGTGGGCGGCGTGTCGTTCTTGGCCAGAATGTTGGAGAACGCCATGGAGTAGCAAGATGAGTGAGCAGCCGCAATCAGCTCCTCTGGGCTGGTCAGGCCACCGTGATCCTCGGACCGGGCCTTCCACGTGACCCTCATCGGCTCGGCGGCGCCACTGTCGAGGCTGGCTGTGCCGGAACCGTTGAAGAGATCGCCTTCCCAGTGGGTGCGACCAGTGCTTTCGAGTGCCATCAGTTGACCTTTCGTTCGATGTCTGTCCGCATCGTAACGAGCGGTCGTTCAGGGGCGATCCCCCCGCCGCGGCGGTTTCGTGTCATTGGGTGGTCGGTCATGGTGCCCGTCACGGGTCGAATCCTCCTCCCGATCCTTCTCGCCGGAGCGGTCTCGTTCCCGTTCGTCAGGAGAACGTGTCGGGACGGTGCCCTCAGGTTCGGTTGCTCGAGTTGTGGGTACGACATTCGGCACGGAACTAGCTCGATCTGGTGGCACTGTTGGGTCTGTTCGGTCGGCGAGACGGGGAACCTCTAGATCGACCGAAGAATCGCTTCGATCTTGTTCGACCCAGCCCATCGCCTCCCGGATGGGATAGAGGAGGTCGCCTGGCTGGGCGTTGTCCGCCGCGAGGGCGATCACCGGGAGCAGGAAAACCACGGCTATTGCAACCGCCAGCAATCGATATCGCGGCCTTCTGGGCTTTGCGTCGGCGACTGCGGTTGCGATGGCAGCTAGGTGTCGCTCGCGCACTTCGGGTCTCACTTCAACCCTGAGAACGTCCAACTGAGGGAATTCACGACTCATCGTTGACCCCCATCACGGTCCGAAGCTTTTCTTCGGCTCTCTGCAGGATCGAATAGGCAGCCCTTCTCGAGACTCCGAGCACCCCTGCGATCTCCTCACCGGACAGGCCGGCCACGTGTCGTAGCACCACGGCGGTGCGGTGGCGCTTGGAGAGGGAAGCAAGGGCGGTTTCGAGCTCAGGGGTCATGTGCATCATCAAGGGGTCGGGATCGACATCTGATGCGAGGTCGGGAATCGTGTCGACGGGATGCTCGGGACGACGGCTTCGCCGCCGGTATTCGTCAAGGCATCCGAAGCGGACACTCCGAAACAACCACGCTCTCAGTGACCGCCCATCACCACGAATCTTCGGAGCAGCCTTGACCAGCTCGACGAAAGACTGCTGAACGATGTCCTCCGCCGTTTTCAGATCGCTCACCATGCCAAAGGCAAAGGAGAGCAAGTCGTCGGCGGTCTCCTGATAGACCATCCGGAACGACTCGTTCTCCCTCGCCCTCAGTCCGTCCATGTACCGGTCGAGGGGGTGCGAATCAGTGGAAGTCACCTGGCTGATCGGCACCCCCCAGACTGTTGGCGCGGCCGCCCGTCCCACATAGCTCCGGCTAGAGGAGGCCGAGCCTCAGCAGGAGACGCACCAGCTTCTCCCACTCCTGCGCCTTGAACAAGCGCCAGAGAAGATGTCTGACGTTGACCGGGTCGTCGGTTTCGTGATCTACACACCTACGGGGATTATCGGCATAGTGCAGGCATCTATCGAGGGGCCGATGATCTTTGGGACGAACCTCGTCGACAGGCCGATCCGTGACCTTGCGATCGGTGACCTTCCGATCCGTCACTTTCCGGTCACTCACTTTGTGATCCGAATGGTCGGCTTCGGTCACCACTTCATCGGTTGCCTCGTCAGCGGGGCGGTGTCTCTCGTCTCCTCCGGGTCGGTCCGTGACCCTGTCGCCAGCAACCGCAGATAGCGGAAAGGCGGCAAACAGGGCCATGACCAGACTCAGGAGGATGGCTTTTCGTTGTCGCAAACGGCTCTCCTGGTAGCTCGCCCATAGAGACGCCGCTCGGCCCCTACATTCCCCGGTCGATTCCCCACACTCGTACGCGAGAGACTTTGAGCCTGATCCCAACCGGGTAATCGTTTGAAAACGACTCTGGTGTCCAGCCCAACCGCTCTATGTCTGCTCCGTATTTGTCGACGTATCCAGGAAAGTCCTTGGCCGGTGGAAGGGACTCGTCCACCGCTGCCTTTGCTTCAAGGGATATGCCGGACCGTCCGAACCGGTCCGCGCGTAGATTGAAGGCCACCAGTGGGTTCTTCACTATCGACCGCAGTCTCTGGGCATCGGTCCGGTTGTAGACCAGAAGGTCCTCACCGTCGCGGATGAACCAAACCGGTGATGTTTGAGGCTGGCCTTTCGGGTTTACCGCGGTGACGAACCCGATCAGGTCTTCGTCGAGCGCCTCAGCCAATCCTTCATGTTGAGTGATCATGGAGCTAGCTAACCACGTCATCGAACGAGAGGACTCGGCGAACTAGCCTTAGGGCCATGAGGGGGATCCGACCCTTCGTGGCATTTGCCCTTGTCGTGGCTGCGTGTGGGGTCGCACCGGACTCAGCCGGGGACCTTCGCGTCGAAGATCCGGCGAGCGAGAGAATGTGTCAGGCATTCATCGACGAGACCGAACAACTGCGAGAACAAGACGACTATTACGGGTATGTCGAAGTCTTGAGGGCGGCGTCGCTTCCGCTTGTCGAGTACGTGTGGGGCCTCGAGATCGAGCTGTCACAGGAGACGATGATGTCGCTCGAAGACGTCGGATACGGCGAGCCGGACATCGACGATCTCGACGCGTTTGATGAGGTCGGCGCCCTGTTCGCCAGCGATGAGGGCACCATCTGCGAGGAGCTCTCACGCAATCTCGGATTCATGCCGGCACCGCCGGGTCCGGGTTGGGACACACCTCCCGCGCTCAACATCGTTTCCGTGTATGAGGATGGCTCGATTGACAAAGCCTGTGATGTGTTCGTTCAGACAATGCACGGCTGGCTCGATATCCGGACGTCAGGCGCCGAGATCGGAGTGGCGATCGCTGACCTCACCGACGAGCTGATCGCAACCCTCGAGGCCAGCGGCGTCGCCGAGGGAACCGACGACCTCCGGGTCTACTCAGACAAATACAGGTCACTCCAGATCGTCCAAGCTGCCGAGGAAGCCGAACAACATCTTGTCGCAGCGTCTAGGAAGCTGGCAGCTCACTCAGAAGTGTGCGGGCACCTGTCGACGTGGGGCTCTTCCCCTGGTAGTCCGAACGACATTTCATATCACGAGGGCAGGTGGTCCAACTACGGATACGAGACCTACCACTACCAATTGGCGGTCAGCGACACATCTCAGGTCCGATCCCACGAGTCCTACATAGTCGTTGTCACCGAGAGTTCCACCACGGACGTCTATGCAATAAGGACGGCTGAGCAGACCGAGGACCTCGATACTGATCCACTCACGATGTTTGACATGTTCCAATTCATCGAAGAAAGCGGCCTGGTAACGGATGTCTCTTTCCACCCGGTACTTGGCCATCCGAGACACGTTCGGACTCAATCTCGCAGCTTCTTCATCAGCGATCTCGAGGAAGGGTCCGAGTTCGACAGGTCAATCCTCGGCTCGACAGCTGAACTCAGGATCGCGGTGAGGGCCATTGACGAGTTTGAGCCAGGAAAGGCGTGCGGACACGCACGGATCGATGCCGGCGTGCCAATTCCCACTTCCGGGCCGTTGGATGACGACGCCCGGCAGGCAATTGACGCGCTCAGAGACAACCCCGAAGGAAGCAACTTCGTAGAGAACTACGAGTATTGGGTGTTCGAGAAGACGAGCGACTACCTGGTTCTGCTCGGGATCTCAGACTCGGGTGAGTACTCCGATGCCGCATTCGAGAGGAAAGACGGCAAATGGTCACCGACCGGTTGGGGTGGCTGCCACTGGTCTGATGACGGGTATGAGAAGACGGATTGGGCCCTGAACCCTGACTCGGAAGTCGATCCCGAGGGCGACACCCTTGAACTCGTTGTCAACGACAGATGCGGTTCGACGACTGAGTATGGCCACGAGATGCTGGCAGTGGCGGAGTTCGCGACAGACGAGGTCGAGATCACCGTGTGGCAGGCAAGGAATCCGCCGCCCCCACCTCCCGGATCCCCGGAAGTATTCCGAGAGCTGAGCTGCAGTCTGGGGACCATCGTCCAACTGACAGTTCTATTGAGCGAGCCGATTGGAGATCGGGCGTTGATAGGAGCCTCAGAGCCAATCGATTGGAGCGGTCCTTAGCGACCGAGGCGCCTGGCCCTTCGAGTGTCCATTCCGCTCACGATGGCTGCTGTGATCATCAATGCGAGTAGGGCAACCCACACCTTCGCTGATTCGAAGACCTCGACGGCCATAGAGAAGTCAGCTGTCACCTCCGCCCCGAGAACCTCGACGTCTTCCATGCTCATCTCGCCCATCATTTCGTCGCCATAGTCGGCCATCAAGCCTTGACCGGGGTCGTGTAGCCCGGACTTGAAGGGTGGCTCCCCTGGTATCGCGGCCCCGTCAGGAGCTGAGGTCGTGGTGGTCGATGCCACTGTGGTCGTCGTCTCCGAGGATCCGGTGGTTGTCGTCGTCTCGGATTGGGAGGTCGTGGTGGTCGCCTCAGTCGTTGATGTGGTCGCCGACGTCGAGGACGTTGTGGTTGGAGCGGTTGTTGAGGTCGTTGAGGTCGACGAGGTGCTCGAGGTGGTTGAGGATGATGTTGACGAGGTCGAGGTCGTCGAGGTGCCCTGGCCGAACTGGCCCTTGATTTCGACATTGTCGATATAGATCGCCGAGCTCAGTTCACCGGAAATGGTGAAGGCAAGGTAGACATTCTGCCCTGAGAAGTCTGACAGGTCTTCTATCACCTTGTGATACCCGCCGCGCATGTCATCGAGGTGATAGCTGGAGATGGTATGCCACTCGTTGCCACCGGTCACGATGTCGACGGTGAGCGTTGCATCTCCGTACTGCTTCTCATTGTCGATCATCATCTCAAAGCAAAGCTCCGGCGACGAGAACACCGACAGGTCAGCTTGGCGCTTGATGTAGTAGTCGACCGGTTCACCTGCTTCGGAATCGATGTGAAGACACTTATTGCCCTGACAAAGGCCATCGCCAACATGGATCACTCCCGTGCTCGGGTTCTGGTCCTCACTGTCGTACCAGGGCCCGTTCCAGTTGAGACTGCCGTCATTGCCCGAGTAGCTGATGTCTTTGAAGTCGTCGCGGTACTCGCCGTATTCACCTGCCATCGCAGCGACGGCGGGGATCATCATTGCGGCAACGGTGAGGATCGCGGCGAAGCGTCTCACGAAGACAACGCCCTGATCACCTGGGCGACCGACGCCGGAGAGTCGTCGACTTGCTCGGACGTGTCACCAATCGGGATGGTGATCGTGAAGTAGGTGCGGCCCGAGAACCTTTGGTATTGGAGCTTCCCTTCCATCAGACTGACCAGCCTGGATGCCACCGCGAGTCCGAGACCGATGCTGCCGGTGAGCAGCGGCTGGCTGCCCGCATGGACAAACCTCTCGAAGAGCCTCTCCTCCTGATCGGCAGGGACACCCGGGCCGTCGTCCCACACCTCGATGTCCACGAATTCATCACCCGCGACGACTTCGACCCCAACAGTGGGGCCACCGTGACGAGCGGCATTGGACAGAAGATTGATGATGGCGTGTCGGAGCCGAGCAGCATCGGTCACCGCAATCACCCCTGTTGGTTCCCTCGAAATCTCCATGCCAGCCCGTTCGAACGGGGTGATCGCCGCTTCGACCACATCCTGCAGTGGAGTGGGGGCCACCTCGATCTCAACGCCGGTGCTCTCGATTCGCGAAGCGGCCAGGAGATCATCGACCATGCGAGTCATCTCGGCGGCTTCGTTGGCGATGATCTGTGCCGTCTCTTGAGTGGCCTCTGCACCCTGGACGCCACCGTCGGTGAGGATCTCAGCAAACCCATATATCGAGGTCAGCGGGGTCCGCAGCTCATGGGAGAGCCCGGCGATGAACTCATCCTTCGCTGAGGAGATTTGCCGTTCGGCCTCAATCTCCAATCTCGTTCTCTCCCTGACCGACTTCATCTGTCTGCGGGCGATTACGAAGTACACGGCGACGGCGGAGCCTGGAACAGCCAGAGTTAGAACAAAGACCACCCACCCGTTGAGCGCCCTACCGGCTTCACTGTTTTCCTGGATGGCGGCCTGAATTGCGTCTTGTTCAACGCTCAGAGAGTTGGACAGGTCGATGTAGGTCGATTCGACGTCGGTGGCAACAACGGACTTGGCGGTTGCGACATCTCCCGCCTCCAGTTCAGAGACGGCTCGCTCCACCTGTGCTCGATACTGGGCAAGTGCCGCATAAGAGTCCTGACCTTCTCCGAGGTCGAATAGGTGGTCGAGCTCAGCGACGGAAGACCTGACTTGATCCATTGCAAAGGCCAGATCATCGGCGTCGACCGCAGTTGACCCCTGAAGCTCGAAGTAGGTAACCGCTTGCACCAGTCCGGCCCGGGCGAGGGCTGATGTTCCCATGGTTGCATTCGTCCAGTGGAGAGAGCGTGCGTTGTTGGTCACCCGAGTGACGCTTATCGAGTTGGCAAACGCCAGTCCGGCAATGAGCAACAAGACCAGCACGGCGGAGCCGACCGCATACATAACGGTGCGGCGCTTGCTGGCACCACGGGATCTCGCCCCTTCTGACATATCTATATGTCGTCAAGAAGCGACCAAACTCAGATAGGCCGTCAGCCCTACGCGGCCGGCATCCTGTCGGTCAGATTTCTGGCCAAGCGCTTGGGGCCTCACGGACCACAGAGTCGAATTTCAACCCCATAAGGACCACGCCGGCACACCCTGCATCCTTGGCCCGGCGCTCCACCTCGGAAATCATCGCCCAACCGGCCTTGCGCCTCACATCCGCGGGAACATCGCCCAGCTTCTCTTTGAACCCATCCTCGGTGGGTACGGCACCAATCGATTCCATGCGATCCACCCACTCCGACGAGAACGGTGGGATGGCCATGAGGAAAAGCGGCGGGTCTCCGTCTTTGAGGCCCAGCTTTGCCACCTGGGGCTCGACCGTGTCGGGATCTAGCACCGGGCCCGCGACGAAGAACTGTGTGCCGAGGTCGATCCGTCGGCGGAACTGCCACTCACGGAACCTGGTGGGCATTCCCACCTCGAAGCTCGGTAGTTCCTTCTGAAGGTTGGTCAAGTGATCAACGATCTCGTGGTGATGAGCGAGGTGATCGACATGGGGCACTGTGTCCCCGATCACAACCAGAAAGGAGTCGACTCCGTTCATCAATGCGCCCCGAACTTCCGACTCGATAGCGAGGATGTTCCGGTCTCTGGTCGACACGACAACCGTGGGATGGACATGTGGCACGTCGTGCGTGATACGCGCTGAGAACGCATACGGAGACAGCCGGATCCGACCGAACACGTTGTCGGTGACCAACACGTTTCGCCACGCTGGGAACAGGTCGTGGTGGCGTGCCTCGGGCAGTTCAGGCGGATTGACCTCAGCGATACGGGTCCAACCCTTTTCATGCGTCAGCAAGTCGGGCCTCCTTGGGCTTCCGAGCGATGAAGTACTTGGCCTGTGGGTGGTGACAGATGATCGCCGAAGTCGTCTGCTCCGGCTGATACTGGTACCCCGTCTCCGGGCCGACCTCGATTCCCAGGCGTTTCGCCCCAAGCAACTCGGCCACCGTCAGGTTGTCTTCAAGATCCGGACAGGCCGGGTAGCCCCACGAATAACGACCACCTCGATACTTCTGTCGGAACAGCCCGGTGAGAGTTGGACCATCTTCATCGACGAACCCCCACTCGGTTCGGATCCGGTGATGCCAGAACTCAGCGAGGGCTTCCGCCATTTCGACTCCGAGACCGTGCAGCATCAGGTACTCCTGGTATTGATCGGACTCGAATAGCTCGGCGGTTCTTTCGGAGACCTGCGATCCCATGCTCACGATGTGGAAGGCTGCGAAGTCGATCTGACCTGAGTCGACTGGCCGGAAGAAGTCCGAAATGCAGTAGAACGGATCTTCCGGCTGACGGGGGAACGAGAACCGGGAAAGCTGCTCGTTGCGTCGCTCGTCCTTCCAAACAATGAGGTCATCACCGTCTGCATTCACCGGGAAGTACCCGTATACAACCTGTGGCGTGAGGAGGTCCTGTGACCTGGCCTCGGCGAGCTGACTCAACAGCAGCGGCTTCAAGCGCTCCTTGAAGTCCTCATCCCTCTCACCGGCCTCCGGTCGGAATTGCCATTGGTTCCGGAAGAGTGCGGTCAGGTTGAGAAACGGGACGATCTCATCAATTGACACGCCCTTCACGATCCGGCTACCGAGAAACGGCGGCTCGAAGACATGGTTGTCGGTCGAGACACTCGGCGATCGGGCAGGCAACGGGTACTCGACTTGCCCGGTTTCGTGCCGACGTCGTGCTGCGGTCGGGGCGGGTGCTGGCTCCTTGGATGTAATGGCGCCCATCGCGTCTAGCCCCGCAAAAGCGTTCTTTCCGTAGTACACGGCTCCGCCGTAGCGAGACCTCAGATCCGATTCGACGTAACTCCGGGTTAATGCCGCTCCGCCCAAGAGCACCGGAACGTGCCCCAGACCCCGGCGTTCCAACTCATCGAGGTTGTCTCTCATGATGAGAGTGCTCTTCACCAGGAGGCCACTCATCCCAATTGCATCAGCCTGGTGCTCCTCGAAAGCCTGGATCATCTCGTTGATGCCCACCTTGATCCCGAGGTTGTGGACCTCATAGCCGTTGTTGCGCAAGATGATGTCGACCAGGTTCTTGCCGATGTCATGGACATCGCCTGAGACGGTGGCCAATACCACCGAACCGCGACGGGACACTTCGCTCTTCTCCATGAGCGGTTCGAGATAGCCGACCGCCTTCTTCATTGTCTCGGCCGACTTCAGGACGAAAGGCAACTGCATCTCTCCGCTGGCAAATAGGTCGCCGACCACCTTCATGCCACCGAGCAAGTGATCGTTGATGATCTGAAGCGGTCGCTGACCACTGGCCAGAGCCTCGTCTAGATCAGTGATGATGTTCTTCTGGTCACCGTCCACGATTCGCTTAGGCAGCCGCTCGGACAGCGTTAGCCCCTCATAGCTGTCGATCGAGTCGTCCGCGGCTTTCACATCGGCGAACAGTTCGAGGATCTTCTCCAGCGGGTCGTAGTCCTCCGTGCGCCGATCGTGGATCAGATCGAGACAAGCCTGTCGCTGCTCGGCGTCGATCCGGCTGAGTGGCTCGATCTTTCCCGCATGGACGATCGCGGCATCCAGGCCGACGTCGACAGCTTCTGCGAGGAATACCGAATTCAGGACTCTGCGTGCCGCGGGATTGAGACCGAAGGAAACATTGCTCACGCCGAGCACCGTGCGTGCCCCCGGAAGCTCGCGTTTGATACGACGAATTGCCTCGAGGGTTTCGATTGCGTCTCGACGCAGATCGTCATCACCGGTCGACAGCGGGAAAGTCAAAGCGTCGAAAACCAAGTCAGACGTCTTCAGGCCATACCGTTGAGTAGCCATCTCGTGGAGGCGGTGGGCGATCTCCAATTTCCAATCAGCGTCCCGCGCCTGACCCCGCTCATCGATGAGAAGACAGATCACAGCAGAGCCGTATTGGGCGGCAAGCGAAAAGACCCGGTCCGCCCGAGAACCATCGGCATCGCCATCCTCCAGGTTGGCGCTGTTGAGCAAGCTTCGTCCGCCGAGCCGTTTCAACGCAGCCTCCATGACCTCTGGTTCGGTCGAGTCGATTACGACCGGTGCAGCGACATCAGTTGCAAATGCGGCGGCAAGGACGTCGATATCTTCAACCCCGTCGCGACCCACGTAGTCGACGCACAAGTCGACCATGTGTGCTCCCTCTTGAAGCTGGGACTGACCGATTGCCACGCAACCCTCGACGTCACCGGCGAGAAGGGCATCTCGAAACGCCCTGGAGCCGTTGGTGTTGGCCCTCTCCCCAATCATCAGGAACGAGGTGTCCTGATCAAATGGAACCTGTGAGTAGATCGACGATGCCGAAGGCACGTTGCTCGGAGATCTGGGCTTCGGCTCAGCACTCTTCACTCGTTCGACAACGGCGGCGAGATGCTCGGGACTCGTGCCGCAGCACCCACCGACCACCCCGACCCCCAGCTCCTCCACGAAGTCGCCAAGATGACTGGCCAGACCTTCCGGCCCCAGGTCGTACACCATCTCGCCTGCCTCGACTTTCGGAAGCCCGGCGTTGGGAATGGCAGAGACCGGCACCGGTGAGTGACGAGAAAGGTGGCGAAGGGGCTCCCACATCTCTTGCGGGCCGGTCGCGCAGTTGAGACCTATCACGTCGGGGCCGAGCGCCTCGATAGCAGTGAGAGCGGCGCCGATCTCGGTTCCCGGCAGCATTCGCCCGGTCAGCTCGATCGTCACCTGAAGCTGAAGGGGCAACTCGGTACCCGAGATCTTCATGGCCCTCCTGACTCCAGCAACGGCAGCCTTCAAACCAAGAAGATCGAACTGGGTTTCGACGATGACCAGATCGACTCCGCCGTCGATGAGCCCGGCACCCTGCTCCTCGTATGCATCGCTCAGTTGATCGAAACTGACCTGCCCGAGCGTGGCGAACTTCGTTCCCGGCCCGACCGAGCCAGCAACGAATCTTCGCCGGTCGGTGTACTCGTCGGCCACGGCTCGAGCCAGAGCTGCGGACGTCGCCGAGATCTCGTATGCCTTCTCTTCAATTCCGTACTCGGACAGCGGTATCGAGAACGATCCAAAAGTGTTGGTCTCGATGACATCGACATCGACATCGAGAAACGACCGATGCAGGTTCTTGACGACATCTGGTCGGGTGAGGCTCAGCAGCTCGTTGCAGCCCTCGAACTGTGGTCCGCCAAAGTCGTCCGCAGTCAGACCGACAGTCTGGAGATTGGTGCCTGTGGCACCGTCAAAGACGACAACGCCGCGTTTGATTGCTTCGAGATAGGTATCAGGTTGCCTCATCGGTTGCTCCTTTGTCTCTATCGAAACGCTTGAGCACCAGAGTCCTGCAACCCTCGGTCACTCATAATCCAGGCATTGGCACCGTGCACGTTGGTCGGTTGCCGCGGCTTCAAAGGGCCTGTCCCTCAGCCGCTCTATATGAGCGTTTCCTTGCGGCATATCTTATCGGAGGATTCCGCAAGCGGGTGAAGGAAAGGCAGTGTCACATAGGATCGAGGATCACCACGGGGATCTCTCGGCCGGTGCGAGTCGCATACACCGCATATCCGTCGTAGGCCTCAACGATCCTCGGCCACCACGACCGACGCTCATCCTCATCGGCGGTTCTCGCCAGGTAGTTGCCCAAACCCCCAGACGTTTGCACGACAACCTCGGGGTTGGCCACGAGATTCTTGTACCACTGTGGATGGTCAGGTCGACCGCCATACGAGGCAATCAAGATCAGAGATTCGCCGTCGGCGAGATAGAGAAGCGGAACGGTGTGGGACCGGCCTGTCACCGAGCCGACCGTCGTCAGCAACAGCATGTCGTTGTCAACGAGGCGAGACCCAACCCGACCGCCAGTCAGTCGAAACAGCTTCGAGTGGAAAGCTGAGAGGAGCTTGACCGAGAAGTCACGCATCAGCCCAGGCTTTCTGAGATGGTCTCTTCGAGAATGTCGATACGAACAGTGCCGGTGCCGATCACAGCCTCGTGGAATTGTTTGAGGTTGAAACGACTGCCGAGCCGAGAACGCGCGTCTTCACGGATTCGGAGAATCTCACGTTCTCCGATCTTGTAGGCAATGGCCTGTCCAGGCCAACCGAGGTATCGCAATACCTCGTCTTTCGCCTGAGACTCGGTTCGAAACCCATAGGTCTCCATGAACTCAGATGCGTTTTCATATGTCCACCGCTCTCCAGGGTTCAGCGGAGACTGACCATCGATGTCCAGGTTGAGATGAAGGCCTATGTCTACGACTACGCGAGCCGCTCGGTACATCTGCTTGGCAAGCATCCCGAAGTAGTCCCCTGGTTTCTCCAGGAACCCCAGCTCCCCCATCAGCACCTCGGCATACATACCCCAACCTTCGCCGTAGCCAGGGCACCACGTCATGAGACGCTGGTATCGACTCAGTCGATCGGCATTGAGCATCATCGAAGCTATCTGGAGATGATGGCCAGGAGAGCCTTCGTGGTAGGCGGTCGAGCGGTGCTGATACAGAGGGAATGTGGTTTGGTCGCCAGTCGAGTACCAAACACCGCCGGGTCGCTGGAAGTCCTCTGATGGGCGCATGTAGTACACACCGAGCGGTCCGCCTCGAGGAGCCATCTGAACTGTGAGCGGGTGAATCTCAGAGTGCAGATCGAAGTGAACTCCTGCGAGCCGGTCCTTGGCGTCCGACAGAACGCCGGCCACGAACGCGAGCAAGGCCTCCTCTCCTTCGACGACCGCCGACGGATGCGTCTCGAGGTGCTCTTTGGCTTCTAACACCGAGGCGCCGCTTACCACCTGATCTGCGACCCGAGTCATCTCATCCTTGAGCCGATGGAACTCCTCCCACCCCCACTGGTACGTCTCGATGGCGTCGATCTGGCGGCCCACCATCGCGTCCGCCGAGCGTTCATAGACCTCGCGCCCGACACCGTCGGTAGCAAGGGCCTTCGGTAGGTAGTTCTTCTCCAGCCAATCGGCGAACCGCCCATAGGCATCTCGTGCATCGTCGATACCGCCGTCGACAGGAATCTCGAACAGAGACGATTCCTCGGATGCGAGGAGTCGGGCCTGCCTGATGGCGGACAGAACCTGGCGCTGGGAAACCACGAGGCCCCTATCGATGCCTTCCCGATAGAGGTCGATGAGATCCTGAAGCGGTTGGTCGATAGTTCTCAGACGTTCAGTCATCACCTGAACACCCTCAGCCGTGTCGTCTGGCAGCATCTGAAAGGACGATCTCACCTGCTGAATCCTCGATGCCATGTGGCGCAATTCGAGGAAGTGATCACCGTTCTGATAGCGGGCCTCGGCGTTCATGAAGTCGGTCTCCATGACCCGACGGGCCAAATGATCGTCTTCGTTCTCGGTCCGGAGAGATGCCAGTTCTTGCTGATAGCGGAGTCGCAGTTCGCGTGACTGTTCGACGCCTTCGGGTCCGAAGTCATCCCATTCTGGACTCAGCGACACGCCGAGCGCGGATGCGAGGAGAGGACTCTGAGCGCAGGCGTCATCGACGTAGTGCGACGCCAGTTCGAATGTTCGGCTCATCTGCTCAGCAGCATTGGAGATCTTGACCTTCCTCAGTCCAGGCTCGGGGTTCATCGTATTGTGAGGTCATGACTTCGAAAGCCACCGCAACTGAAGCATTCGATCGAGTTGAAGCCGAACTACAGGACATCTCGAGATGGATGTACGACAACCCTGAGCTCGCATACCAAGAGCACAACTCCGCGCGACGCCTCGCCACATTTCTTTCTGAGAACGGATTCGAAGTCACATTCCCGGCGTACGGGCTGGACACGGCCTTCGAAGCCAACGCAGGGACAACGGGGCCGAGAGTTGTGATCTGTGCCGAGTACGACGCTCTCCCCGAAGTTGGCCATGCCTGCGGACACAACATCATCGCCACGTCATCTCTGGGAGCCGGGGTAGCTGTCGCTGGTCTGACCGACGAGCTTGGAATCCGAGTCACGGTTCTCGGAACCCCGGCCGAGGAAGGTGGTGGCGGGAAGATCGACCTTCTGCACGCCGGGGCCTTCGAAGACGCTGCTGCCTCGATGCTCGTTCACCCGAGCCCTGTCGACATCGCCAACCCGCTGACCCTGGCCGCACGCGGGGTGACAGTGCGATTCACGGGCCGGGAGGCTCACGCTGCCGCTGCACCTCATGCCGGAATCAACGCGTTGGACGCATTCGTTCAGGCCTACAACGGCATCTCGGCGATGCGACAGCAGTTCCAAGCTGGCGACCGCGTGCACGGAGTGATCGATGAAGGTGGCGTCGCGCCGAACATCACTCCGGCGATCACGTCGTCGAGATGGATCATCCGTGCGGAGACCGCCGCGAGATTCGAGGAACTGGAGCGAAAGGTGATGGCGTGCTTCGAGGCGGCCGCGGTCGCCACCGGGTGCAGTGTCGACTTCGAATACGAGAGCGAGGCGTACCAGGACTTGGTCAGCGATCAACTGATGGCTGAGCTGTTCAGTGCGAATTGCGAGCCACTGGGACGAAGGATGCCGATCGAGGTCGAGCCAGCAATGGCCTCGACCGATATGGGCAACGTTTCGCACGTGGTCCCCTCGATCCATCCTTCGGTGGCCATCGAGACCACCTCGGTCAACCATCAGCCCGAGTTCGCCGCATCCACAATCACTCCGTCAGGCAACAGAGCCCTGCGGGACGGTGCCTTGGGGATGGCCCACACGATCATTGATCTCGCCGAACGCGACCTATGGGATCAGCTGACCGATCCGAGGGTTGGTTAGGTTTCCGGGCATGGACCACAAGGAACGGGCTACCCAGGCATTCGAAAACGTCGAGACCGACCTGCAAGGGATCTCGCAATGGCTCTACGACAACCCGGAGACGGCGTACAAGGAGTTCGAGTCGTCGGCGAAGATCGCTCGGTACCTCGCCGACCACGGCTTCGACGTCAACTATCCGACCCACGGGCTGGATACAGCCTTCGAAGCCAACGCCGGCACTTCAGGACCACGTGTTGTCATCTGTTGTGAATACGACGCCCTTCCCGAAGTAGGCCAGGCTTGCGGCCACAACATCATCGCCACTGCGGCAATGGGTGCTGGCATCGCAGTTGCTGAGATGGCCGACGAGCTTGGAATACGAGTCACCGTCCTAGGAACTCCGGCCGAGGAAGGTGGTGGCGGGAAGGTGGCTCTGATCGAGGCTGGCGCTTTCGAAGACGCCGCGGCATCGATGATGATTCACCCGTCTCCGGAGGACATGCTCGATCCTGCCTTCCAAGCGCGGGCCAGCTTCAAGGTGGAGTTCTTTGGCAAGGAGACCCATGCCGCGTTCGCGCCCTCCCACGGAATCAACGCACTTGACGCGTACGTCCAGGCATACATGAACGTGTCGACGCTTCGGCAGCAACTGATGGCGGGAGACACTGTCCACAACATCATCGAGCACGGTGGGGACGCTTCGAACATCATCCCCGCCTACACGAGGTCAGCGTGGGGAATCCGCGCCCTGACCGACGCGAGGCTCGACGAGTTGATCGCCAAGGTGAGAGCGTGCTGGGAAGCTGCCGCAACCGCAACTGGATGTCGGCTCGAGGTCACACCAAACGACTATCCCTACGCCACGATGAACAACAACCAGACGATGGCCTCGCTGTTCAAGGCGAACTCGGAAGGACTTGGCAGACCGATGCCGACCGAGGAAGAGCTCGGCGGGCCCGGTGGCGGCTCTTCAGACATGGGCAACGTCAGCCATGTCGTGCCATCGATCCACCCGATGGTTGGGATCGATAGCCAAGGCTCTGTGAACCATCAAAAGGAGTTTGCTGCGTCCACTGTCACCGAGTCCGGAAAAGCGGCGATCAGGGACGGAGCACTGGCCATGGCGCACACGATCATCGACATGGCAGGCAACGATGTCTGGAACGATCTCTAGGACTTCACAAGCCACGATCGCGAAATCTGAGTTACGCTGCCCGTCAGTGGAGAGCCTATGACCCAAGAAACTGCACCCACCGTCCTTGAGGTCAAGGACCTCATGACCCAGTTCGACACCCAAGATGGCATGGTCCATGCCGTCAACGGGGTCAGCTTCGATCTCAAGCGTGGAGAGTTCCTCGCGGTCGTCGGTGAGTCCGGCTCCGGGAAGAGCGTGACGATGATGTCGCTGCTCAGGCTGATCGATATGCCACCCGGTGAGATCGTCTCCGGTGAAGCCAACTTCGGCGAAACAGACTTACTGCAACTCGAGATTGACGATCTGCGGGATGTCCGTGGCGGAAAGATCGGATTCATATTCCAGGATCCGATGACCTCATTGAATCCCGTGCTCACCGTCGGATTCCAGCTCACCGAGTCTCTGCGTCTTCATACCGATACTCCGGAGAAGCAACTCGAGCAGAGAGCAATCGACCTGATAGACCTCGTTGGTATCCCCGATGCCGCCTCCCGACTCGACAACTACCCACACGAGCTATCGGGCGGAATGCGGCAACGGGTGATGATCGCTGTGGCTCTCGCATGTGACCCACAAGTTCTCATCGCCGACGAGCCGACCACAGCTCTCGATGTGACGATCCAGGCTCAGATCATCGAGATCATCAAAGACCTGCGAGAGAAACTCGGCACCGCGGTGATCTGGATCACCCACGACCTCGGAGTTGTCGCCGGTATCGCTGACCGTGTACTCGTCATGTACGGCGGTCAGATCGTCGAGGAAGCATTGGTCGGCGATCTGTATGGAGACCCGAAGCATCCCTACACCCATGGCCTGTTGGGCTCTCTCCCCCGGCTCGATCAGAAAGGCCAGGAGCTGGTGAACATCAAGGGCCAGCCCCCCAACCTCTACGAGTTCCCGTCGTCGTGCCCGTTTGCGCCGCGTTGCCCGTATGTATACGACAAGTGCCACGCCGAGAACCCACCGCTCATTGCCATTGAAAACGGCCGAAAGGTCGCCTGCTGGTGGGACATCGAGAATGAGAGGCCACGTTTTGGCAGTTGAAACGCCTCCCGAGTCGCCGATGTCCGAGACACCCGAGACCAGAGAGGTGATCGTCAGCGTTAAGGACCTCAAGAAGCACTTCCCGATCATGAAGGGGCTATTCAGACGTCAGGTCGGAGCAGTTAGGGCCGTGGATGGTGTGACCTTCGACATCTTCCGAGGTGAGACTCTTGGTCTCGTGGGTGAATCGGGATCAGGCAAGTCGACCTGCGGGCGAGTGATCCTGCAGCTCGATGAAGCTACCGAGGGTGAAGTCAAGTTCGAAGGGGAAGAGCTGACTGAAATGTCCGACGGCAAAGTGCGGTCACTCCGCCCGCGGATGCAGATGATCTTCCAGAACCCGCACGCATCCCTGAATCCCCGGATGACAGTCGGTTCGATCATCGCCGAGCCCCTCACCGAACACCGCTCTGAGAAAGGCGCCGCCAGACAGCAACGCGTTGACGAGCTGTTGACTTTGGTTGGCCTTCAACCGAAGCATGCCAACCGCTATCCCCACGAGTTCTCAGGTGGCCAGCGTCAGCGAATCGGGATAGCCAGGGCCATCGCCCTCAACCCCGACTTCATCGTCGCCGACGAGCCGATCGCAGCTCTTGACGTGTCTATCCAGGCTCAGGTCGTCAACCTTCTGGAGGAGATTCAGGACGAGCTGGACCTCACCTACCTGTTCATAAGCCACGACCTCTCGATGGTTCGCCACATTGCCGACAGAGTTGCGGTCATGTACCTCGGCCGGATCATGGAGCTCGCCCACGTCGACCAGCTGTATGACACGCCCAAGCACCCATACACCCAAGCGCTGCTTTCGGCCGTTCCCGTCCCGGACCCGGTGATCGAAGCAACCCGCGAACGCGTCATCCTTGAAGGCGACATCCCGAGCCCATCGAACCCACCGCCGGGTTGTCCTTTCAATACCCGCTGCCCCATCGCCCAGGACATCTGCTCCGAGCAGGTCCCTGAATGGCGCGACCTCGGTGGCGGCCAGTGGGTGGCCTGCCACTTCGCCGAGTAACTCCCAAACCCCGGGTTCCTGCAGCCAGATACGGCTGCGATCGGCTCAAGTACGCGCATCACGCGAGTCGCGCTCTCACCAAGATGAGCTGATTCGAGCCGCATACGGCGATATCAACCCCGGGTTCCACCCGCCAAATGGCGGTTGCTTGACTTTTCCGCAGAAGGCCTTGATCTAGCTGGACATTCGGAGATTCACCGGTTCTTTACCGCGCGGTTACTTGCGCCAATCCTCCAACACGGTGTTAGCGTTCCCCCCGATGCCGGGCGATCGTTCCGGCATATGGAGGAAACAAGTAATGAAGAGAACCCGACTGCTGGCGTTGCTTGCCGTCCTGGCGATGATCGTCGCGGCATGTAGCCCCAGCGAAGGTGATGATACGACCACCACGGCCGACGGCGGCGGTGATGCGACTACCACCACCGCGGATGGCGGGGATACTCCAGACACGACCGAGCCGCCCGATACGGGCATGGAGGCCGGTTCTGGTGGACCCCTGCAAATACTCCAGTGGCAGGCTCCTTCACAGGCCAACGGCAACCTGTCGTCAGGCACGAAGGACATCCTTGCTGCATCGCTAGTAAACGAGCCGCTGCTCGACGTGGCGCCCGACGGAAGTCTGGTTCCCGACCTGGCAGCTGAAGTACCAACTGTCGAGAACGGTGGAGTCGCTGAAGACTTCACGTCGATCACCTACACCCTCAAGGAGGGCGTGGTCTGGTCCGACGGAACACCGTTCA
The DNA here is from genome assembly GCA_028284765.1 of Acidimicrobiia bacterium. Classification (GTDB taxonomy): domain Bacteria; phylum Actinomycetota; class Acidimicrobiia; order Spongiisociales; family ZC4RG35; genus JANQRA01. The sequence continues at coordinate 24,598 of JANQRA010000006.1, read as the reverse complement.
CTGCCGACGACGTTCTGTTCACGTGGGAATACTGCGCGGACGAGCTCACCGGTTGCTCGGCAGACTTCTCCACGGTTGAGGACGTTGTGGCCGTTGATGATCTGACTGTCACAGTCAACTTCACCAACCCCCAGCCCTACCCGTACATCTCGTTTGTTGGCTATACATCGCCCATCATTCAGCGTGCTCAGTTCCAAGACTGCGTTGGTGAAGGTGCGAGCGCTTGCACCGAGCAGAACTTCGCCCCCATCGGAACCGGTCCCTACATGGTGACCGACCTCCGCCCTGAGGACGTTGTCAGCTACGAGTACAACCCTCTCTACCGTGAAGTCGAGGACGGCAAGCCGTTCTTCACCACGGTCGAGATCAAGGGTGGTGGCGATGCTGAGGCATCCGCCCGTTCCGTCCTCGAAATCGGTGAAGCCGACTACGCGTGGAACCTTCAGGTTGCTCCTGAGATTCTGCAGCCGATGGAGGCTGCTGGATTCGGCCGGATCGTGACTTCGTTCACTGCGAACGTCGAGCACATCAACCTGAACCAGACTGACCCAGCCGCAGACCCACCATCAGAGTTCCCGGCACAGCACCCCGTGCTGTACCAGAACGGTGAGTTTGCCCGGGCCCTGTCTCTGGCCATCGACCGTGACGCCCTTGTGGCTGTCGGTTACGGCCCGACTGGTGTGCCTACGTGCACCATCTGGCCCGTCGGTGATCAGGCCACGACCAACCAGAACTGGTGTCTGACACGTGACGTTGCCGCCGCCAACCAGATCCTCGATGACCTCGGTTATCTGGATACGGATGACGACGGCGTCCGCGAGCACCCGACCTTCGGACCGCTCGTGTTCACGTATGTCACCTCGACCAACGCAGTGCGTCAGTCGAACCAGGACATCATCAAGTCCAACTGGGAAGAGATCGGTGTCGTTGCTGAAATGAGCAACCAGGACGCCTCCCTCTTCTTCGACGGGACCAGCGCATCCGACTTCTCCATCTGGAAGTTCTTCTCAGACATGGAGATGTTCACGAACGGTGCTACCGCACCTGACGCCGCTGGCTACCTGGACGGATGGATCACAGATCAGATTCCGACCGCGGCACTTGGCTGGCCCGCCAGTGACAACATGCCACGGTTCTCTGACTCGGAGTACGACGAGCTTGCCGTGACGGCCAACTCGACGGCCTCCAGCGATCCCGCATTCAACGGCATCGTGCAGCAGATGCAGGACATCCTCGTAGAGAAGGGCGCGATCATTCCGCTCATCCACCGAGGCAACGTGTCCGGTATCAGCAACACGATCGAAGGATTCGGCGATCCCAACGGTTGGAGCTCGGAGTACTGGAACATCCAGGACTGGTACCGTAGCGAGGGTTAATCCGCACGAAACCTCTTAGTAAAAGAAAGTGCCCCTCAGTGACATCTGAGGGGCACTTTGCGTTATTCTGAGGTCTTGAACCTGGGAAAGAAGTGAATACGTGGGCACATACGTCCTGAGAAGGACCCTCTTCGCTATTCCAACGCTGGTGATCATCAGCCTGATCATCTTCGCGATTCTCGACCTCGCCCCCGGCGACCCAACCTCTCAGCTCCCGCTGACACTCCCCGACGAAGTCAAGGAAGCCATCCGTGAATCCCTCGGATTCAACGACCCCTTCCTCGTCAAATGGGTCAAGTGGATGCAGTTGATGTTCATCAACGAGCCACTCAACTTGATCGACTCGATCTTCGGCACCTGCATCGGTGACTGCGAAAACCGGGCACGGATCATCTCATGGTCATCTCGGGCACCAGCCGTCGACATCATCTACCAGCGTCTTCCCCAAACCCTCTGGGTTCTGGGCCTGGCATTTGTCTTTGGCACCCTGATCGCCATCCCGGTCGGCGTCATCTCCGCTTACAAGCAGTACTCGGCTTTCGACAACATCGGAACCTTCGTCACGATGGTCGGATACTCGGTCCCGACTTTCTTCACCGGCCTGCTGGCGATTGTGATCTTCTCGGTTTGGCTCGGGTGGTTCCCGTCGTTCTATGACACGACCCATGTGGTCGACTGGACCAGCTGGGACAGCATCTGGATCCAGATCGAGCAGATGATCATGCCGGTCTCGGTGCTAACGCTGTTCAACGCCGCCGCCCTCAGCCGGTTCACCAGAGCTTCGGTGCTCGACAACCTGCACGAGGACTATGTCCGCACCGCACGGTCAAAGGGTCTCGGCGAGCGCAAAGTCGTCATGACCCACGTCATGAGAAACTCGATGATCCCGGTGATCACGCTCATCGCGCTGTCGATCCCCGGCATCTTCGCTGGAGCGATCATCACCGAGCAGATCTTCAGGATCAACGGCCTCGGCGCTCTGCTGATCACGGCCATCGGACAAGGTGACGTTCCCATGGTTCAGACCCTCACATTCATGTTTGCCTTCCTGATCGTGGTGTTCAACCTGGTGGCTGATATCACGTACGGACTGCTGGACCCACGAATCAGATACGACTGAACGGACCGGAGCTAAACGATGGCGACGACCCAAGACCGAATAGACGAGACGACGACAGCTACTGACGAGTTGGTAGAGAAGCACCGATCTCTCCGCCAGGATGTCTGGCGACAGTTCAAACGTCACAAAGGAGCGATGGTCGGACTCGTCCTGCTGGCCATCATCGTGTTCGCAACCGTCTTCGGCCCCATCATCTACGGTCCCGACCCGTTCGAGCTCGACATTCCCAACGCCAACCAAGGACCGAGTGCAGACAATCCTCTCGGTACTGACAACCTCGGCCGTGACGTGCTTGCCCGGGTTCTCATCGGCGGCCGGATCTCTCTCGCTGTGGGATTCGCAGCGATGATCCTGGGCACGGTTCTGGGCACGCTCATCGGGATTCTCTCTGGATTCTTCAAACGACTTGATGGGCCGATGATGCGTGTCACTGACCTGTTCCTCGCCCTTCCGATCCTGCCCCTGCTGCTTGTCGTGATCATGCTCTTCCGTGAGCCGCTGAAGGATGCATTCGGTCCAGAGCTGGGCATCTTCATCTTGGTGGTGGTGATCATCGGGGTTACCTCGTGGATGCAGACAGCACGAATCGTCCGGGGTGATGTGCTGTCTATCAAGGAGGAGGAGTTCGTCCTCGCTGCTCACTCGATCGGAGCCAAGAAACGCAACGTGATCATGCGGCACATCCTGCCCAACACGCTGTCGCCGGTCATGGTCTCGGCCGCCCTCGGAACGGCTGCGGCGATCATCACCGAGTCTGCTCTTTCGTTCCTGGGCTTGGGCTTCCCTGCTGACTTCCCCACCTGGGGACGCTTGCTCTTTGACGCTGCGAACTACCTGCAGCTGTCACCGATGCGAGTCATCGCTCCTGGTGTCCTCATCTCCTTGACGGTGATGAGCGTCAACTTCATCGGCGATGGTCTGCGCGACGCGCTGGACCCGAAGCTCAGAAGCAAGTAAACAGCGGGCATGACAGATCGATCCTCGGGCTTTGAATGGCCCACGCGCAAGTGGATCACATGGGGCCTGATTGCGATCTTCGCTCTCGTTGCTCTGATCGTGGTCATCAACATCATCGGTAGTGATGCCTCTCCCGACGCCGGTGGAGGCAATCCCAGCGATGTTGAACAGATGGAATGGTCCATCGTCCTCCAGGACGTGACGGGTGTGGAGGTGACCTTGCGAGGCGACGAGCCGTTTGGATTCCCGACCGAGACTTGGGAGGACGACTTCCTTCTGGAGAGACAGGTCCAGGCGACGTTTGAATGGGACGTCGACGCCAAACTCCCGGTCGCAGTGGTCGACATCGACAACGCCGATGGGTGTGAGAGTCTCAACAGTCAGCTGATCGACTGGGGCCAGCAGGCCGGACAGGCTGCTGGTCAGGCTCGGAAGCTTCAGGCCCAAGCGTTCGCCCAACACGCGATCAACACGATGCGCGACCAGGCCTGTGAGCTCGACCTCTCCAGCCTCAACCTCGACTCCTAACGTCCAGGATTAGCGAACCCAGGGTTCCTACCCCCGGATAGCGAAGTCCAGAACCCAGGGTTCGTAGATTCTTTCCAAGAAGGCCTTGACTCTCCCCCAAGGGGAGGCCCCAGGATGAAGTCATGAGCGAACGCGACCCACAGTTGATGTCGATCGGGCGGTTTTCCGAAACCACCCGTCTTTCAGTGAAGGCGTTGCGTCTCTATGACCAGCAGGGCCTGCTTGTTCCGGAACACGTGGATACCTCAAACGGGTACCGCTACTACGGCCCAGCACAGGTGCCCAGAGCCGAGGCCATCCGCGTCCTTCGTGGCATGGATATGCCTCTCGAGGAGATTGGCCGTGTCCTCGACGCCAACCCGGAGAACCGGGACCGGCTCATGGGGCAGCACCTGAAACGGCTGGAGACCAACTTGACTGACTTGCAACAGAAGCTGAGTGCGTTCGCAGAGCTAGTTGAAGGAAAGAAGGCACTCATGCCATACGAAGTATCAATCAAAGAAGTACCGGACACCCAGGTCGCCGCCGTGGAAAAGGAGACGGACCTCGGTCGCGTTGGCGCTGCTATCGGAGAGGGCTTCGGAGCGATCATGGGAGTGATTGGCCCTGCAGGTATAACTCCGACCGGAGCGCCTTTCGTGGTGTACCACGATGTGATCGATGAAGAGACCCCGGGCAAGATCGAGATGTGCATCCCGGTCCCCGCAGCGTTTGACGACGCCGGACCCGTGAGCTCTAAGAAGCTGGAGGGCGGAGAGGTCGCCTCAACGCTTCACAAAGGCGCATACCACGAGATCTCAGCCGCCTATCACGCTGTTTCCTCGTGGATGTCGGATAACGGCTACCAACCAGCCGCGCCACCCGCCGAGGTGTACCTGAATGATCCATCTGAAGTCTCCGAAAGCGACCAGCTGACGGAGCTGATGTGGGCAATCAAGCCCGCATCCTGATTCTCACTCCGGTCTGACGTCTATCTCGGTGGCCTTGACTGCTAGATAGACGTCGGACCCGACGGAGATCGACAACTGGTCGACCGCCTCCGACGTGATCTCGGCAGTGATCGGAATCGGCTCATCAAATGAGATCCTCGCCACCGGGCCTTTGACCTCAACAGCGGCCACGGTGCTCTTCCACACGTTGCGAGCGCTTCCGATCGGACGATCGAGATGGATCGAGATGGCGTTGGGATGTATCTGTACCAAGACACTTCCATCCCGCGGTAGAGCCACTACTCGAATCACATGGTTCCCAATGTGTACCTCGTTGCCCGACGACTCCCCGCTCAAAAGGTTGACACCGGCCAAATCTGCGACGTAGTCGGTCTCCGGCCTCGACCTCAACTCAGACGGCGTGCCGGATTGGACGATGCGACCATCTTCCATCACATACACTCGGTCAGCGAGCCCCAGCGCATCTAGAGGATCGTGGGCGACTAGCAGAACGGCACAACCCAGTTCCGTGAAGAGGGCGCTCAGGTAGCGTCTCATTTCGGCTTTGGCAGACACGTCGAGAGCTGACATCGGCTCATCAAGTAGAAGAAGTTCGGGGGCGGTAGCCATGGTCCGAGCAATGGCCACGCGTTGCTGCTCACCACCTGAAAGGCTGCCCGGCCTTTGGTCAGCCAGCGTCGATATTCCAAACTCGTCCATGACCTCATCGACGTCCCTGAGAGCTCCGAACTCAACGTTCTCGCGCACCGTCATGTGTGGGAACAGCAACCCATCTTGAAACACAACACCAACGCGCACACCCTCAAACCCTGAGTTCGATGATTGATCGACGAGACCTGCCAGCGCAAGCAGTGCCGTGGTCTTGCCTGCACCGTTGGGGCCCACCAGCGCGACGATCTCGCCAGGTTGAACCGTGATGTCTGCCTCGACCGTGAATCCGGCCGCACGCTGAGCCCTGAGCTCGAACCTCATCGGGGGTTCAACCACCTATCGCGCATCAACACCAGAACGACCACGGACACAACGACCATCAGCAACGAGAGTGCGATCGCGGCCGAACGGTCGCCCTGGAGATTCACGAAGATCGCCAGTGGCAAGGTCTCGGTTCTCCCTGCCAGACTCCCGGCAAAGGCCACAGTTGCCCCGAACTCTCCGAACGCGCGAGCCCAGGTCAACGTCAGACCCGCGTAAATCGCAGGAGAGACCATTGGGAGGGTGACGTGCCGGAGCGTCTTCCACGCATCGGCCCCCAATGACCTGGCCGCCACTTCAAAGCGCTTGTCCGAGCCTCGAAGCGCTCCTTCGACCGTGATCACCGTGAACGGAATCGAAACGAACGACACTGCGATGACGACGCCCCAAATCGAAAACGGCAAGACCAAACCTGTCAGGTCGTAAAGAGGCTCACCAATCAACCCCGTACGTCCCAAGGCAAAGAGGAGTGCTGCACCGCCGACCACTGGCGGCAGCACTAACGGGAGAAGGACAATGGCCCTAACGAGGGCCTTTCCGCGGAATTCGGCACTCGCCAGGAGCACCGCGAGCGGTATACCGATGACGACTGAAAGAACGACAGCCGCTGCCGATGCCACGATCGATAGCCAGAGCGCAGAAAGCGTCTCCTCTGAAGAGATGATCTCAAGCAGATCGCCCCACGGAACCCGGACGACCAAAGCCAAAAGGGGCACGGCAAAGAAGAGCACACCCACCACGGCCAGAGACTTCAACCAGAGTGGCTGTCTGCTCATGGCGTACCGAAACCAAACTCAGCGAGGATTTCCTGACCCGCCGGCGAGAGAACAAAATCTACGAACAACGTGCCGTCCTGGTCGGCGGAAACCGCAGCGATGGGATAGCTGGTCGTTCGGTCCGATTCGATTTCCACTATCTCAACACCCGGGAACGTGTCGGTGACGTAGACGAGTCCGGCATCGAGTTCGCCGTTCTCGACCTTCGTCAACAGCGCCTTCACATTGGGTTCAAACGTGTCGAATTCCACTTGAAGCTCCGCATCCTCAACGATCTGAGCGGCCAACAGACCGCAAGGTACTGAGACGTCGCAAGATCCAACCAAGAGATCGTTGTTTTCGAGAGAATCCAGGCCAACGACCTCACCCGGATTTCCGGCCGGCATGGCGATCTGGATTCGATTCGTCGCGAACACGGCTGGCTCTGAGTGCAAGATCTCAGGATCGAGGTTTGCGACACTCATCTCATCAGCTGACGCAAAAACGTCAACTGGAGCGCCTTCCACGATCTGATTTGCGAGCGTGGTGCTCCCAGCGAGATTCAGAACGACGTCAATATCCGGGTGAAGTCTCTCGAACTCGTCTTCGATGGCTTCGAACGCCTCACCGAGCGAAGCCGCCGCCGAGACCAGGAGTTCCCCTTGGGATGCGCCGCAGCCTGACACCAACAGTCCGACAACCATCGCCACGTACAGGCCGCGCCTTGCGTTCACACCGTGTACGAGTCGCCCCAGTCGAGATCGACCAATTCGATGTCAGATTGCGCAAGCACGTTCTTGATCATCCCGCGAATCCAACTGCGACCGCCATTTGCCAGGTAGAAGTCGTGAATCGGCACGACCTGGGCGGGGGCCAAAGCTCTGGCATGCTCTACAGCACCCGTCGCCGAATCCCAGGGAACCATGAGTGGCAGCGCCAAGACCGGTGCTGACACGGCAGGCTCCCGACTATCGCCGGGATGTGTGAAGAGACCATCGATGGTCCACGACCGATTAGGCGGTTGTGCTCCGTTGGGGATGATCCCGTGCAGAACATCTTCTGCCGAAACCCCCACGGGCATATCGTCAATGGCCTCTATGTCGTTCTTGGCCAGGAGTTCGACAACAGCTCCGTTCCCGTAGACCGTCAGGTCCGAGCGGCGATCGATGAGCCACTTCACGAAGTCGGGATGAACATGGTCTCCGTGCTCATGTGTAATCAGAACGCGGGTCACGTCACCGATCGAATCGAGGTCGAACCCTTCGAGGAACGTATGGAACCCAGGGTCGAACAGCGTCGCCTCGTTGTCCTCGGTGACGAGAACACAAGAGTCAGTAAGCCTGCGAATGCTCGTCATGAGCCAAACCCATCCATCAGATCTCGAGCGCCTCGCCGAGCAGATGCCTCTGGAACTGAGGGCTGCCAAGTGTCAGAGAAGAAGCCTTGGCTCGTTTCAGATACAGATGTGCATCGTGCTCCCAAGTGAATCCAATCCCCCCATGGACCTGGATGTTCTCCCCAGCCACCCATGTGTAGGCCTCAGAGGCGACCGATGCGGCCAAAGGCGCAGCAATCGAGAATTCGATTTCGTCATCAGTCACTCTCACCGCGTGGTAGGCAGCTGACTTGGCGTGCTCGAGCTTCAACAGCATGTTCGCGCATCGATGTTTGATCGACTGGTACGAGCCGATGGGACGGCCAAACTGATACCGAGTCTTCGCATAGTCGACAGACATCTCCATGGCTGCGGCGCAACCTCCAACCTGTTCGTTGGCCAACAGCGCAGAGCCAAGAGCGATAGCCCGCTCAATCGCGTCGGTCGAGTCTCCAGACCCGATGCGTCTCGCCGAGACATTGTCGAGTCTCACTTTCCCGATGCGACGGGTCGGGTCGAGGGCTGGCACCTGTTCGACGGTCACGCCTCTGTCCCCAGGAGACACGGCATACAGACCGACTCCGCCGCCGGTGTCAGCCAGGACGAGGATCAGGTCAGCCATGTGAGCGTCCAGGACATAGCGCTTCTTGCCCGAAACTCGGGCGTCCCCGGTAGCAGCGGTCGCCACGTCATCGAGATTCCAACCCCGTGGCGTTTCGTAGGCCGCCACGGTTCCAATGATCTCGCCGCTGGCCAGGCTTTCGAGCAGGTCGGCCGCTTCACCATCTTCGGCGACCTCATTGATGAGGCAGGTGGCAAGCACTGCACTTGCGAAGAACGGGCCGGGCATAACCGATCGACCCATCTCCTCCATCAACACACCCATCTCCGTCGGGCTAAGTCCGGCGCCGCCGTGTGCCTCGCCAACCAGAAGACCGAGCCAGCCCATGCCGGCAAGCTCCTTCCACGCGGAACGGTCGAATCCGTCATCACTCATCATGAACTCACGAACCGTCTCAGAGTCGAACTGGTCGTCGAGGTACTGGCGAGCTGTCGATCGGATCAGATCGAGCTCCTCGGTGGGTGCATAGGAAACTGTCGGCGCTTCAGCCACGGGGCACCTCCGACCATGGCAGATCTTTGTCAACGCGCGGCTCTCCGGGAAGACCCAGCACTCGTTCGCCCAGGATGTTGAGCATGATTTCGGAAGTTCCGCCCTCGATGGAGTTCGCCCTCGTCCGAAGGAACGACTTCTGAGGCCCGTGACGTTCGAAGCTTTCCGGTCGGGTGAGCTCGTAGCCATCCGGGTAGGTCGTGCCTTCAAGACCCATCATGTCGACGGTGAAAGCGGCGATCTCCTTGTTCAGGTTTGCCCATGCCAGCTTGCCCGTTGACCCTTCGGGGCCGGGGATTCCAGCTGAAGCCATCTCGTTGGCCCGATTAGCCGTGAGTCGGGCCGCTTCGGTCTCGGCCCACAGATGTAGCAACTGATCTCTCAGGACCGCATCGTTGCTGTTCGACGACTTCCAGACTTCAAGAGCTTGGCCGATCTGGCCAGAGCTCCTCGGGACCGTGTTCCCGCCGATCGCAACCCGCTCGTTCATCAGAGTTGTCAAGGCCACCCGCCATCCGGCACCAACCGCGTCGATGCGGTTGGCATCCGGGATGCGAACGTCGTTGAAGAAGACTTCGTTGAACTCAGCCTCGCCAGTGATCTGATAGAGAGGTCTGACGTCGACGCCTTCGGCCTCCATGTCGACAATGAAGTAAGTCAGACCATGATGTTTAGGGGCTTCCGCATCGGTCCTCGTGACGACCATCCCCCACTTCGAGATGTGGGCGAGAGTCGTCCAGACTTTCTGCCCGTTGACGACCCACTCGTCCCCATCCCGAACTGCCCTGGAGCTGAGCCCAGCGACATCACTTCCCGCTCCTGGTTCGGAGAAGAGCTGGCACCAAATCTCCTCGGTCGTGAACATCGGACGTAACCAGCGGGTCTTCTGCTCATCGGTCGCGTGAGCGTCGAGCACTCCGGCGCCCATTGCGATGCCGAGCAGGTTCAGATAGCGGTTCTCAGTTGTGCCGCCGGCATTCTCAATCGCCGAGTTGATCCGACGCTGGTACTTCCTGGCCAGTCCGAGCCCACCGAACCCCTCCGGGTGCCAGACCCAGGCCAGACCTTTGTCATATTGAGCGCCCCAGAACTCGACGTTGTCCGTGCCTTGCGGTGGGTGCTCTGAAATCAACTCATCGACAAGGGCATCGACACGTGCTTCGTCAGCTTGGGACATAAAGGCCTTTCGAGCGAATTCTTCGGTTCGCCAACGCTACAAGATTTCTATTCCCGTGCCTTCAATCCGGCCATGTCGCGATGCGGGTGTAGGACCGACAGCTATCGGGCAGACAACCTCGTAGAGCTCCGACCCGACCAGAGACCCGATGGCGAGGATTGGATCGGGGTGCGACAGGATCAACGCTGCAGGTGCCGTGCCACGGCGCATCGCTTCCGCGAGGACGGTCGAGGCGGAGGACGACCCTCGTCCGGACGGCATCGCCACCACTTGCGAGGAAAGCACGCGACCATGTTGGGGGTGCCTCACATCGATCACTCGTCCTGTATGTGGGTCGAATCCGCCCCACATCGAGAGTGGTTCGTCGAGGATGACCAACTTCCCGCTAGCTTCACCAGGAACTAGAACCTCGTATGTCATGACCAAGGGCCAGTTCTAACCATCCGGCCTGCCACCGCCGTCTCGACACAGTCTGAAAGACTGCCAAAGGCAACACCCACTCCCAGATTGCCCGGTGCGTAGAACGCCGCCTTTCCGGAGTTCGTCATCAGTAGCCCCTCGAAGTCCCCAAGTATCGGTGTGAGATAGACGCATGTGTCAGTGACGATTTGTGCGCCGAACTCAACAACAGTCTCGAGGGCTCGGCTGCCATCAAGTGAACCCAAAACATCCCGACCGGTGTTGATGGCAAAGGGAAGAGTTGTGTGACGACCTTCCACGAGCCTCGCCAGTTCGTCGAACTCAGCGCGACTGAAGTGGGGAGTCCCGATACTGATGGCTCCAACCGGGCCGGTGTCACGGTCAAATCTCCTGAACATCTCGACCAGATCTGTCCGATCAACCCGCAAGACTTGGGCATCGCCGGACGCTGCCGACGCGAGATCCGGTGCCTCCGGCGTCACGCCGACCACATGAAACATCGCCGTAGATCCGGTCGACGCAGCGGCAGCCCCAAGAGCCTTCAAGCGATCCTCGGCTGCACCGCTACCGAGTCCGTTGATTGCGACGACATCCGGACCGGCGACGCGGCCGACGACACCTCCGAGGAGTGGGTACAGGACTTCCTCTTCCAAGAGACTCTCATCAACGTCCAGTTCGATGACCTTGGAGGCCACGCGGCCCCTATCGGTATGGAGCCCAACGTCCGGCGCCCTTCCTGTGATCGCGCAGCAGATGTCTAGAAAGTCGCCATACCTCTCCGTCCTTGCCCCCAGAACAGAGTTGGCGAACACAATTGCATTCGACTCGCCCCAGGCAACCTGCTCCCCGAGTGATGGCCTTTGTGAGAGCTGATACGGAGCACACGTCCAGGTCGGGCGACAACCCATCGCCTCGTACGCTCTCATCTGGGATCTGCTCGCCTCGGCCTCGAGAGGATCACCCTTGAAACGATCCGGATGAAGAAGATCCAGTGACGACACGTTGAGAGTCGTCGGGACTGCCACTTGTGCTCCTCCGTCCACGAGTTTTCGCGCGAAGTCCAGGCCGGCTTGTCCGTGATAGAGGCAGCCATCGATGTGTGCAGATGTGATATCGATGAATCGCCGGGCATCCTGCATCTCAGCCATATCGACGAGAAGCGACATCGCGAGCTTGGTTGCCGAGCCGAACTCCCCACCGAGCATCGCTTGGTCTTTGTCGGTCAGCAGCATCGGCGAGAAGCTAGCCCAGGGATCAGAGCGCTCGAGAACGTAATGAGCAAAGGGCAGTTGACTCGTTACAGTCGAGGCTGGTACAGTAAGGGGTATACGAGATATAGCCAGTTACGAGGAGACAGCTGATGTTCGCGCCGTATTGTCCGAAGCATCGATCGAGAGTCCTCCTGAACGTCGATGACATCGTCGATCTGAGACGGGAAGAGGCCGGTTTGCTGGTCCACTTCCGATGCAGCTGCGGGTATGTCGGCCGCTGGGATCCCACGCAGGGTCTCAGCTGATCCTGAAGGCTCTCCGGCTGAGGTTGGATGACACATTCGTCGCTCGGTAATCGGACGAACCGGAGTCGAGCAGCTCTTGGGCCGCCTTCTCGAGATAGCCATATGCTGAGAAGGCCAAACCTCCACCCACCGACATGCGTCTGACTCCGACCTCAGCCAATGCGGGCACCGATGGAGTCCTCTTGCCAAGCAGAGCGTTCACCGGCCGTGGCAGCTCCGAAGCGAGACGAGCGAAGTCGTTCAACTCAGAAAGACCCGGAGCGTAGAGAACGTCAGCACCCTCGTCTGCATAAGCCTGGAGCCGGGCGATGGTGTCTTCAGAATCGTCGACGTCGTATAGGTGATTCTCGGCTCTCGCAGTCACTACGAGCGCACCTCCTGCAGCCTCGACGACCGTGCGAACCCGAAGAGCGGCCTCTTCCATGTCGAGAAGACCACGATCCGGCGTGTAGTCCTCGATTGACATGCCGGAGGCTCCGGCCTCGACAAGACGCTCCACCGCATCACGGAGCTCACTGACATCATCGGCGAAGCCGAACTCCGCATCGACCGAAAGAGGGATGTCGACTGCGGCAACCAGGTCCCTCACATGGTCAATCAACTCGTCGAGCGTGACCTGCTGATCAGCCTTCCCCAACGATGCACCCAGACCGGAACTGGTAGTCGCAAGCGCCTGAAACCCCATCTGTTCCAGGACCCGGGCCGACCCAACATCCCAGGGATTGGGGATGATGAAATGGCCATCCGCATGCAGAGCGCGGAACCTGTCTAGAAGACTTCCGGACACCATGGAGCCTTGGCAGTCGAGAACATGCGATGAACCAATTGCACCTGCTCTGTCGAGCCCTTCAGTCTTCCGGCCCTAGCCATCGTCAGCGCATTGCCACCCCCAAGGAACATGTGGCCGAGCACATCCACCTCACAGGTGACATCGGCTGTGTCGTCGGATCGGGAGCAGACACCTACGCCGTCCCGGACCTCGAGCTCGTAGGTCCCGTCATTGTCTGGTCGGAATGGATCAGTCACGCCGATCGACACTGAGCCATCTGCCTCGTAACTCCGGCCGGAAAGTGCGGCCGCGATGTCGAGAAGCCGTATCCAGAGCGTGTCCTTGCGCCGACCTTTTATCGTCCGCCAATCCTCGACCATCGCCGATATCGGATCGTCAACCGGCATGTTCCACCACGTGACGGTCTCGAACAGGTCGACATTGCACAGAAAACGCCAGATGGCTCCGCGGCCGGCGTCGGTCCGCGAAACCAACTCCGTAATACGCAACTCCCCCTCGGGTCCGTCCGCACCTGCCCAGTTAGTCTTTTGCCTGAAGATGGCGTACGCCACAGGATCGCCGCCATCTAGCGCTATGGCCACTCTCCGTTTGGAGAACCCTCCACTCGGGTTGTCAGGACCGAAGACTCTGTTGTCCCACCAGCCATCCGTCCGGCTAAGCATGCCTGGGGTGACTGACCGTGCTGATTCATACACGGACCGAACTTCATGCTCGCTCCCGGGCTCGAGCAGGTGCACTTCCAGGCCCGACCCCAAATCGTTCATGGCGAATCCACTCGTGTTGACCTTCAGGTCGACACCCTCAACTGCGAGGCCGTATCCGAATCGGCCATAGATGGTGCCTTCCGAGGCCCACAGTCCCGCGATCGGCTCTCCCTTGCCAGCAACCTCGGCCAGGTGATAGTCCATCATCGCCCGAAGAACACCCTGTCGACGATGTGTGGGGCGAACTGTGATGATCGTGGTTCCACCCATGGGCATAGTCCCGCCTGGGACCGTCAGCTCATACGAGAAAGCACCACCGGTACCCACCATGTTGTCTTCGTCGAAGACGGCGACCGTCCGCTCCAACTCAAAGATCCGATCGAACCGCTCGCGGGCACCATCTTCGTCTGACGTATCAGATCCGAAACCCTGAGCCACCCTTGTGCGGAACATGTCGACCTCATCTGACGTGATCGCACGAGGCTCCCAGTTCCTCATCGACTCTTCACCCGCTTGTACTGATTGACGGACAAAGGTACGAAAACGACAAGGATGATCCCGACCCAGATCAGCGTGTACACCACCGGGTTCTGGAGTGGCCACGCATCTGGTTCCGGAGCGCCGGCGGGGATGTTTCCGAACAGTTCCCGTGCCGCTTGCGTGAGGGAGGAAACCGGATTCCACTCAGCGAAGGTCTTCAACGGCCCTGGCAGATTGTCCGACGGGACAAACGCGTTCGAGATGAACGTCAAGGGAAAGATGACCAGGAACGCAGCGTTGTTGATCACTTCCACACTCGGGACGATCAGCCCGACAAACGCCATGACCCAAGACACTGCGTACGCGAACAGCAGGAGCAATGCGAACCCAAGCAGCATGCTGCCGATGCCGTTGTTGACCCGCCAGCCGACCACGAGCCCGGTCAGCGCCATGATGATGAGACTCAGAACGTTGTAAATCACATCGGAGGCAGTTCGACCGAACACCACTGCAGACCTCGACATCGGCAGTGACCGGAACCGATCGATGATCCCCTTCTGCATGTCTTCGGCCAGTCCAGCACCGGTGAATGTCGCACCGAAGATCACAGTCTGGGCAAAGATGCCACCCATCAGAAACTCTCGATACGAGAGGCCCGGGACGCTGATCGAGTCGCCGAACACGTACGCGAACAGCAACACGAACATGATTGGCGAGATCAGCACGAATACCAAGACCTCTGGCACCCGCTTGATTTTGATGACGTTTCGCTTCGCGATCACCATTCCATCGCCGAGCGCAGATCGAAGGCTCATACGCTGACCTCCTGATCGGTCGTCTCTCCGCGTTCTGCCACATGACCCGTGAGCTGCAGAAAAACGTCGTCGAGCGTCGGACGCCTGAGCTGAACATCGCTCAACGGAATCTCCGCATCGTCGAGGATGCGGAGAGCGCGAGTCAACGATGCTGCCCCGTTGGACACCGGCACGTTCACGGTCGCAGTTTCCTGGGCACTTCGGATGTCTCCCGCCGCCACTTCTCCCAGCAGTTCCACAGCTCGACCCAGTTGATCAGAGTTGTCGAGCACGAACTCGACGGTGTCACCACCAAAGGTCGACTTCAGTTGCTCAGAGGTGCCGTGGGCTATTTCGCGGCCGTTGTCGATGACCATGATGTCGTCCGCGAGGAGGTCTGCCTCCTCGAGATACTGGGTTGTCAGCAACAACGTCGAGCCGGATGCCACGAGATCTTTGATGATGTCCCAGAGCTCGACGCGGCTCCGGGGGTCGAGACCTGTCGTCGGCTCGTCTAGAAACAACACCGGCGACTTGGCAACAAGAGCTCCAGCGAGGTCGAGTCGCCTCCTCATGCCGCCCGAGTAGGTCTTGACCGGTCGATCGGCCGCGAAGGCGAGGTCGAACCGCTCCAGAAGCTCGCGAGCACGCTTGCGGGACTGCTCCTTGCCGAGGTGGTAGAGCCGTCCGACCATGTCGAGGTTCTCGAAGCCCGTCAAGTGCTCATCGACTGCCGCATACTGGCCTGAGAGGCCGATGCGTCGCCTGACCTCCATCCGGTCTTCCAAAACGTTGACTCCGGCCACCATCGCACTACCTGCGTCCGGGATCAGCAAGGTCGTCAGTATCGACACCGCCGTAGTCTTGCCAGCCCCGTTTGGGCCCAGCAGCCCCAAGATTTGGCCCTCTTGTACCTCCAGGTCGAGACCATCCAGGGCTACGACATCTCCGTAGTGCTTGACCAGTCCCTTTGCTTCAACGATTGCCATGTGAATTCCTCATCGAACCGGCAACCCTATCGGCAACCACCGACAGATCCGACCGAATATGCGGAACGTAAGATGCCGTCATGTCACTTTTCGACAAGCTGACCGAATCAGCGAAGAAGGCCAGGGATGCCTTGGAAGAGTCCGGCGTTCTCGACGACCTCGGGGACCTGGCCAACGAGGCTGGAGAGAAGATCCGTGCGGCGGCTTCGTCTGCGGAGGGGGAAAGCCCCGATAGCGGCCAAGCGCCAC
This sequence comes from Acidimicrobiia bacterium, assembly GCA_028284765.1. GTDB lineage: Bacteria > Actinomycetota > Acidimicrobiia > Spongiisociales > ZC4RG35 > JANQRA01. The sequence goes on along the minus strand of JANQRA010000006.1, from coordinate 8,332 downwards.
TGGCAGGCGTCCCCTCGGCCCTGACCGTCGGAGAGGTCGCCGAGATCACAGGCATGCCGTTCGACACGTCCCACCCTCACAACGACGAGGAATGGGCAGGCACGATCTTTCAATGCTCCGATCGCAACCACCATCAATACTTCGAGCTGCGCTACGGCAAGGCCCCCGCGGGCGAGCTCTACGACCCGGATGATCGATGGTCATTCCTGGTCACCGAGGTGGACCCCCAGATACCGGTGTCCGGTCTGACCGAAGGGGCGTTTCGAAGCAGTGACGAGGTGGTGTTCTTCAGGGCAGCGAACAACGTCTATCACACTGCCGGGAACTTGGGCGCTGATATGGGCCGATTGATGGTTGCGCTCGCTAAGCGTGCTGTCGAGAACCTGGAGGCCTAGCCCTCAACCGAATGTGTCACATTGACCCGGATCGCCGGTGTCCCAGCCGACGGTGAACCAGGAAACTCTCTGCTCCGAAGAGCCGTGTGTCCAGGTTTCGGGTGATATCTGACCCTGAACGGCCTCTTGGATCCGGTCGTCACCTACCGCCGCCGCTGCATCGAGTGCCTCCTGGATCTCACCAGGGAGGAACACCCCGAGGTCTCGAATCGAATTCGCCCACAGCCCCGCGAAGCAATCTGCCTGTAGCTCCAGCCTCACCGATATCTCATTGACCTCTGCCTGGGATGAAGAAGCTGCCTGCAGACTTCTCGCCTCGTCCATGATCCCGAGACGCTTTTGGACGTGATGCCCCACTTCATGTGCGATGACGTAGGCCTCAGCCACGTCACCACCCTGGGCGCCAAACCTCGCACTCAACTCATCAAAGAAGGTCTCATCGATATAGATGGTCTCGTCCAAAGGGCAGTAGTGAGGTCCGACTGCTGACGTTGCACCACCACAGGAGCTCGAGGTCGACCCTCGGAACAGGACCAGTTGGGGTGGCACGTACGACAAGTTCGAGCTCGTGAAAACAGCGTCCCAGTAGTCATCTGTCGACCCGAGGACGGTCGACACGAAGACCTCATAGTCGTCCTCACCCTGAAACTCCGCAGGCTGCTCTCCGGTCTCCACCGAGGCCGGGGCCAACTGACCCATGAGTTGGTCCATGCCGCTGCCCCCGCCCAGGAAGGCAAACAGGAGGATCACCACGATCCCAAGTCCGCCCATACCGCCGAGCGCTACACCGGGTCGGGACATGCCCCGTCGATCGTCGACGGTGCCACGAGATCTGATGCGTTCCCAACGTGCCATCGCTACGTGCTCAACGTTTCATACGAGAGCCGGCTCCACCGCCCCCGAAGAGAATCCCGGCCCCAAGAACAAAGCCGAAGTCATACCAATTGCCGTTGTTGTGCACCTCGTAGAGATTCACGTTGTCGGTGAACAGCGAGATGACGAACGTCACCGGAGCGATGATGCCGTGCCACAGCCCCATGAAGAACCCGGCAGTGCCGCCATCTGGGTCGGGCATGCCCACCTCCGGGTTTGGTCCGGCGGTGCATGCGCTGACCAGCAAGACCACAACCAACAGGAGGAGTACCACACGCGTTGCCCGTCTCATGTCACCGAACCTACCCACCCGAATCGACCTTCACGACTCCAGGTCTCGATCGACCACTTGAATGAGGGTGCCGGTCATGTTCGCAATCAGCTTGCCGCCTTCATCTATGGCTTCGCCCTGGGCAACGGTCAGGGTCCGACCAGGTTTCACTACCCAGCCATTGACCGCGAGCGAGCCTTCGGCGGGTCGAAGGAGATTGACCTTGTACTCGGCCGTGAGAATTGCGGCTCCCTCAGGCATCAAAGACAATGAGGCGTAACCGCACGCCGAGTCCAGCGCCGATGCAACGACACCTGCATGGATGAATCCGTGTTGCTGGGTCAGCTCTTCTCGCTTCTCCAGTAAGAACTGGACCCATCCGGGACCGACCTCCTGGAGACTGACACCGAGCGTTGCCATGGCCGCTTGACGAGCGAAGCTCTCCTTGACCACTGCCTCGTACTTGGGATTCAGAGGCTCAAACTGTGGCTTCATCAAGCCAGCTCGCTGATCTCAAAGAGATGGCCGTCCGGGTCTCTGAAGAAGGCTCTTATCTCGGCCCCCCAATCGACTGGAGGCGTCAGGAACTCCGCACCTCGGGCTTTCAGAATCGCGTAAGCACTTCGACAGTCGTCGACACGGAAGATGGTCTCGGTGCTCATCCGGTCAGGATCCTCGGGTGGGATCATCGATACGGTTGGTTTGTCATCGGTCGGGTCACCTTGCTCCACGAGCAATACCCAGGTCCCGAATAGGTCCAGGATGATCGAGGTCCCGTACTCGCCGTAGACCGAAGCCTCGAGGACGTTCACATACCAATCACGGCTTGCTTTGGTGTCGCTCACAACCAAGAGACGAGTGACAGCCGACGGTCTGAACTGCAGTTCCACACCCCCAACGTACCCGCCTGATGCGAACCCTGGGTTCGTGCCTTCGTATAGCGAAGTCCACAGCCCACAGAATCGACCCACCTAGGTCCCAGACACCACGATCAGGGTCGGACTAGGGACACCCCCGATATCCTTGGGCACCGCCATGCCTGATAATGAGGATATGACACAACCGGAAAACCCCACCGCTCCCACCCCGCAGGTGGCGACAATTGATGACTCATCGAGGACGTGGGCGTCCTTGACACACATCTCAGCCTTTTCGATGTTCGTTGGAATCCCGTCGCTCATCGCCCCGCTCGTGATGTGGCTGATCAAGAAGGACGAGAACCCCTACGCCGATTACCACGGCAAGGAAGCGGTCAACTTCAATATCTCGTTCTTGCTTTATGCGGCCGTGTCAGCGGTCCTGATCCTGGCCCTGGTTGGACTCCTCTTGCTACCCGCAGTCCTTCTCACCTGGTTCATCCTGGTCATCGTGGCCACAGTCAAGGCAAGCAATGGCGAGTACTACAGGTACCCCTTGACGATTCGCTTCCTGAACTGAGAGCTCAGGCGTCCCCAGACCCTGACGCTGGAGCCTGCGGATTCTCACAGAGGCTCGCATTGGAACCAGACGCACCATGGAAGTGATAGCGCTCGCCTTCGGCGACTAGGACCGTTCGATGGCCATCAACCAAGGCTTGGGTGTACGACCTGCCCTCGACCGGACAGCCAAGCGAGCCGTCACGCCAGGTGACGTTCTCATGAAGTTCGACGGAGATGGCCTCAGCGTCGATTTGCAGTAGCTCGGCCAGGTCAGCAATCGCCTGGTCTACGACCTCTGGCATTTCGGGCTCCGTCATGTCGTCCAGTGTGGTCGACGGCGCAGCCAAGGTGGTGGTGGGCGAATCACCAGCAGTGGTGGTTGTCTCACCACCTTCAGAGGCAGCCCCACACCCCGCCACGGCCAGCACGGTCAACAGCGCGACTAAAGGCTTCACGGTGATTGGACGTTCCGCCATTGTGTTCAGTTCCCGGCAGCCGACATCATGTCAACCGCCGGGAACCAACCGTTTGGTTTAGAGCCACCACCACGGTGGTCGTGGCGGATTCGTCGCCCGCTCCCATGCGATCTTGTACAGGTAGATCGCCAGCGATGGGCTACTTGTCCTTTCGGCCCTCTCGAACCACCAGTACGCCCAATATGGGTTCGATGACTCTTCGATGGCCCGGGCCGCCTGATCGTGGGCAACTCCGACGAGGAGGTCGTTCCAATCGCTGAAGTCGTCCGATGAGTTCCGATCTGCATACTGGATGTACCAGGCCGCGAAGGACATCCACCGGAACATCTGGGAGTTCCGGACGTTGCCGTCGTCGTTCCAGTAGCGGTCTCTAAGGGCCTTCTCCAGACGATTCTCGGCCCGGTTCAGAGCCCTATCGACTGTCCGATTCCCGGTGTCCGGGTAGTCGGCGATTTGGTCAAGAACCAGGGCAACGGTCTCGTTGGAGTTCAACTCCGGAACCTCCACAGCCACCGAGACTGTGTCTGCATCCGAACCGGGGTTATCAACCACTGAGACGACCTCGTTGGCAAGCGAGCCTCCGAGGGTGTCGCTGTCAACAGTCGCCTGGTAGCTGATCGTCACCGCCGGGAACTGCGGCCTCTGGTAGTCGAAGCAGATCACGAGATCGTTCTCGATCGGCACTGGATCTGCGAACAAGCCGGAGAAGATCTCCGTGCCGGCATCGCCGGTCTCGTTCTCGAGCCCAATGACCAGGTCATACGGGAACGTGCTCGCCGGGAATTCGCCAGTGATGTTGTCATAGGCGAAGGCGAACTCATACGCACCGGGTGTGTCGTCGATTGACGTCCAGGCGAAGATCTCGAAGTCGAGAGTCGTCGAGTCGTCTACGGCATCCCATGGCCTCATGTCGTCGTACTCGATGACGGCTGCGATACCACCACCAAGTGTCGCCAGCGACACACCACTTCCGGCCGCTGCGTCGAAGACGATCTGCATATCAGCCCAATATGGGGCCAGCATGTCGTTTGGTTCTTCGATAGCGCCGGTTGCCCAGTGCGGACCTCCGATCGGTGTAGGTGCGAACATGAACGGGCCCGGCGTGCTGTCGAAGAACGCAAAGCCGTTGTCCGTGAAGTTGATACCGGAGGACGGGTCCTCGAAGTACTCAAACGGCGCAGCCGATGTGCTGAATGCCGAGAACACAGCTTCATCACCTGTCACACCGGGGTCGGGGCCGATCCCAAATCCGGCCAGGTCGAGATAGCCGCCGTCACTCAACGGAATGAAGCATGCAGCCGGATCCTCAGCATTGGTGAAGGCCGTGTAGGTGCCCTCAGCTCCAAACGCAGTCGGCATGACACCGGTCCACGTCAACTCGTTTCCGGAGATTGACACATCACCGGAAGTCGCTGACACCGAGCCGGGGACGAACGACATTCCGTCCGGGAGGGTGTCAGTGATCGTGTAACCCAGGTCCTCAGTGAGGGCGTTTGGCTGGACGACGACCTGGTAGTCGATCGTGTCCCCACGCTCGGCCTCCTCAGCCGAACCCGACTTGGTCACATCGTCGGCGAGTCTCGTGAGCTTCACCGGGATCGACCCGATGTTGCCGGGATTCGACGGTGAAGTGCCGAGTGCCGCCGTGCCGTAGAAGATGTCTCCGGCCTCGGCGTCCTCGAGGTCCCAGAAGACCCGAAGATCAAACGGCTCAAGGGCGCCCTGGCTGGCAGGGCCTTCGATGGACGCATTCCCTGCATCCGAGCCGTCCTTCAACGCAACAGCCAACGTGATGTTGTCAGGCGATGAGGTCGATTCGGCCCAGTTCTGGACGACGGCCCAGTAGGTGCCCGCAGCGGGTGCCGTGAGGACGACCTTCTCGAAGGCCGTTCCCGAAGCCGAGAAGTCAATCTCCTCGTCCGCTGTCGCTATTCCGTCTCCGTTGACGTCGAAGCCGACAAAGAGATCGACGTCGGGCGACTCGGAGGCCACAATCTCGAAGATCGCCTCGGTAGTCCCGGGCGCGACCTCCACCAGTTCGGTGAATGCACCCTCGGTGTCGTTGTAAGGATCGCCGTTGGTCGGATCCTGCGGAAGACTCTCAGTCCTCTGCGTCGCCTCGACCAAGCCGTCGACGGAAGCAACGAACTCGAAGATCTCGATCGCGGTCACGTTCCTGACGAGGTCGGAGCCGGCGTCACGACGTGTGACGAGATTGATCTCGCCTGGCAGCTCACCCGTCTTTGGCTGAATCGCCATCGGGAAGTGCGCGGTCGGAACCGAGCTGTCGCTTGGCGAAAGGGTGATCTCGCCAAAGTGATACCGGTTGGTCGACAGCGAGCTCACGTCCACATCGAACGTGATGTCCTGTGACTCTCCAGGCGCCAGCGTGAACACCGACGGGGTGATCGTGACTGCGCCAGCGAAGTCGTCGGACAGTGTCCAGGTGACGGAACCAGAAGCCGTGCTCGTCACGGTCCTCACAAAGGAGCACTGCAACAGACACTGACCATTCGCCAGATGCGGATTGTTAATGGTGGTTGGATCACCACCAGTGGCCGGATCGGCGTTGGTGTAGTCGTCAGCAGACTCGTCCAACACAAGGCCCGCGTTCGCGGCATCTGGCAGGACGATCCGACCAGAGCCGACGTCAAACGGATCCGTCGGCGTGACACTGTCTTCTTTCGTCAGGCCGGAGCTCTTCGAAGTTGTCTCGATGGCTGACTGAATCTGTGCCGGCGTCCATGTCGGATGGAGATCCATCAGGAGGGCCGCTGCACCTGCCACATGTGGGCTGGCCATCGAGGTTCCGCTCAGGAATGTGTAGGTCACCTCGCCGTACTTGCCATGTGCCGCCCAGATCCCGACGCCAGGTGCGCCGACGGTCGGCATGAGAGTGTCACCACCAGTCGAGCGGTTGGAACCACGCGAGCTGAAGGACGCCATGGAGTCCGGATCGGGTGTCGCAGCGGTGATTGTTGCGACCGGCTGGTCCGCGGTGTCGACTTGGTCCCATGAAGTGACCCATGCCCGGACCTCATCACCTTCCGACTGGTCAATGTGGATGCCGGGAATGACGTGGAAGTCGGTGACCTCGCCACCACCGTTGTCGGCGTGGATGAACCCACCGGCTCCGGCGAATGCAGCGTTTTCACTCTTCTCGACACGGGCATATGAGCCACGGTCACAGACCACGATCTCGCCAGTGAAGGTCCCAGGTGTCCACGGTGACTCCGAAACCCCGTCATCGGGGTCGCCGACAGCGCAGAGTGCGTTGTTCTCAGCGCCTCTATCAAGGATGTACTGCGGAAGGTCACCCGCATAGACCACGACGTTGGTGTACTCGGTGGTCGTTGCCGAGCGCCCAAACATGTCAGCCGGCGGTGTCGTGCCGCCACCGGTCATGTTGACCAACTCGTTGAGGGCAGGCCTGTCGTGGGTCAGGGCAGCAACATGTGCCAACCACGGAGCGGCTGGCGAACCGACGGTCGCGGAACCCGGGCCCTCGTTACCTGCAGAGTGAGCAACAAAGATGCCAGCGATACGTGCGGCGAGGAACGCCTGATCGTCAGCGTCGGACCATGGGTCACCAGGTGAGCCCGATCCGATCGAGTAGTTGAGAACGTCAACCTGGTCGGCGATTGCAGCGTTGACTGCCGCAACCGTGCCGGCAGTGGTGCAGTAGCCCTGACCGAGCGACTCATCACCACAGGTCCGGTAAGAAATGATGTTGGCGTGAGGGGCCACTCCAGAGATGTCCTCACCGTTTGGCCCAGCTCCGAACACGACGTTGCCGGCCGCAGTGGAAGCTGTATGCGAACCGTGACCGTCGTGGTCGAGGCTGTTGATGCCGGAGGCATCGTCGTCTGCGAAGAAGTCGTAGGCGCCGATCAGCTTGTCGTTGCAGGTGAACCCCGCCTGGAACTGTTCGGTGTTCGACGGGTCACAAGCGCCGACGTAAACATCGGACCCGTACGGATTGGTGTGGGTGTAGCCGTCGTCACCGGTTGCTGCGAAAGACGGATTGTCGGGGTTGATGCCGGAGTCAATGATTCCGACGATGATCCCCTCGCCCTGAGTGCCGGTCCCCGTCGCCGAGCCATCCCAGATCCCTGGCGCGCCGATGAATGCGGGGCCGAGATCGGTCGTCAGCTTGGTGATCTTGTTCTTCTCGATGTCAGAGACACCGCGCATGCGAAGCACTTCACTGGCCTCGGATGGCGTCAGCCACACGGTTAGACCGTTGATAGCGTTTGTGTAGCGGTAGGGAACGTCCATCGACCGGCCGAAAGCGCTTTCCATCTCGGCTATCAGTGCGTCTTGCTCACCTTCCAGATACGCGGTGTACTGACGGGCCGCTGCGGTCTCGGTGTCAATCTTCGGTTGGCCAGTGACTAGAGGACTTGTCGCACTCAGACCGTTGACATCACCTTCATAGGTGGCCAGCGGAGGATCGACGAGTTGGACGATCCAGTAGCCCTCGGTCTCCCCCTTGATGGCGTCGGCTTTGAGAACCTGAACGTCATCGACCGCTTCGTAGGTGAACTCTGACTGTTCGGACGGCTCTTCTTGATAGGCCAGCCCGACTGACGCCGTCGCGAAAACCATCGCGATGGCTGCCAGCATTGACAGCGATCTCTTCACTTGTGCTTCCTCCGTGTTGTACTTCGCCCGACGCGCTCTGGGCAGAGATGACGACCATACACACATCTCACGTTGCGTGGTCAGAGACTTCAGAAATCGCTTCAACCGCCCGATACCAATTTGGTGAAGTGGGCCGCGCTCGCGCTCGTGTTGTTTGCTGGTGTGTTGCCTCCTGGTGGTTCGTTCACCGACGACGACAACAACCCCCACGAGCCAGCCATCGAAGCCATCGCCGCCGAAGGCATCACCAAAGGC
>JANQRA010000014.1 GCA_028284765.1 Acidimicrobiia bacterium | reverse complement strand
ACTGATGGGGGTACGACGACCACTACTGATGGGGGTACGACGACCACTACTGATGGGGGTACGACGACCACTACTGATGGGGGTACGACGACCACTACTGATGGAGGTACGACGACCACTACTGATGGGGGTACGACGACCACTACTGATGGGGGTACGACGACCACTACTGATGGTGGTACCACCAGTAGCAGTTCCCCATCGACTTCCGTCCCGGAGTCGACGACGACTACTGATGAGGTGAGCGAGTCAACCGTGACTTCGCAACCGTCAGGCACGTCGACGAGCATTCCGGATGAAGTCCTGCCAACGACGATCCTCCCCTTCACGGGGTCGGAAACGGTTCCGTTGATGTTGCTTGCCAGCTCTCTGGCTGCTTTGGGGCTCCTATTCCTGGTTTCAACGAGGGAATCCGACAACTAGACCCTTCGGTTTTGAGTCAATCGGCCTATCTGATCAGGTAGTCGAACGCTCCCTATCCCGATAGGTTCGTCTACGTCTTCTTATTGACAGAAGCACACCCTGCAGTCACACTGTGTGATATCTAGTCACTCAAAGTGGTGACAGATACCCGCAGGGGGGAAATGGGAGGCGTCGAAGCCGGACCTGTAACACGGTCACCTCGATCCGGCTGAGCCAATGGTGAGACCGACCTGTCCCAAGCTATGAAAGGGATGGGAATGAACTGGCTGGGAGCCGGCGAGCTATGAAGTTCGCCACAAACGCGCAGAGCCTGCGCTCGCAACGGACGATTGCGATTCTTACTGCGATATCGGTGTTGATGTCGTTGATGGTGATTTACGCCTCACCGGCGCAAGCACACCACCCCGAAATTGAGGCGGAGCTGCAGTGCGACCCCGCTTCTGTCGTCGCGTGGACCGCGACAAGTTGGGCTACAGGAGCCCAGGGGACCCACTCCAACATCGTCATCGAGGTTCAAACGAACGGCGGTGGGGGTTGGACCGAAGTGGGCTCGGGTGAGTTCAACGCCGGGAACGGCTACACGTTCGCTGGCTCATTCGATTCTTCGCCCCACGAAGGCGACTCGGTCGTCGTTCGTGCCCGCGCCGTTGGTCCGTGGAGCAATGGACAGGGCGGCGGCGAGACACGTAGCGCAAGCGCGATTCAGGTTGTCGACGAGTGCGAGCAGGTGTCTTCGGTCTCGATCGGACTGACCCAAGAGTGCACGATGACTGCAGACGAGGGTCCGAAGGGCATCGTTTCGTTCGATGTCACCGATCCAGACTCAGCCGTCGAGTCGATCTTCATCGACGGTCCTGGAGACTTCACAGCTTCGGTGTCGAGTGGCGACGGCTGGCAGATCGTGCTCCTGCCCGGAGACTATGAGTGGTCGGTCGTGTACGCAGAAGGAAGCACAGGACCGGACCTCTCGGGAGAGTTCACGGTGGGCGATGACTGCCTCTCCTGTCCTATTCCTGGAGCCATCGATCTGACCCCGCTCGGTCAGCTCGGAAGCTTCGACAGCCCATTCTTCGACCCATGGCGAGGGCCACTTGCGATTGAGACCATCCCCGCTGGTTTCTACAACATCACCCTGGCGTCTTACGACTCACACTCTGAGAAGGACGGACAGGCACAGCTTCTGGAGATCTGGGCATTGAGCTCGGAGAACTTCGGCGGCGGTTGGGTGTCCCCTTTCACACCCGACCTGTCTGAGTCGACCAACTTCGAGGTGTACACCAACGTTGGTGGTGGCCCGGTATTCGTGCCGGAGCTCACTGAGCTGTACGGCGTCCATGGCTACATAGGCGACGACATGTCTGCCAACTCGGTTGCACCGGTGTGCGCCAAGTTCGATCCTGTGGTCCAAGAAGTGGACGTTGAAGTCACCGCGACCTCGTGTCTCGTCGACGAGCAGGGTCAGCCGGTTGGTGATATCAACATCACGATCGACCCTGACGCGGCTGCCACAGTCAACGTCTACAGCGACGCTGCGAAGACGGACCTTGTCGGTACCACTGAGTCCGATGGGACGATCGAGGACCTTGCGCCTGGTACCTACTACTGGGAGGCAATTCCAGCTGATGGGTACGAGCTGACGGGTTCGGCCGAGGGTTCCGTCGTCATCGAGGACTGCGACGTGACAGTGCAGGTCGGTGCCCTGTGCATCCTTGATGAGGATGCGGGAGTTGGGCAGATCGCTGTTGAGATCTCCACTCCGGGAGCCGCGACAGTGGTTATCAAGAACGCAGCTGACGAAGTGGTCGACACTCTCACTCAGTCGGGCACCGTTGAGGTTCCTGAAGGTGCGACCTACACCTGGGAAGCCACAGCCAGTGACGGATTCGCTTTGTCAGGCGACACGTCAGGTGTCCTCGACATCGAGGAGTGCACGCGCTCGATCGAAGTCGAGGTTGGTGGCATCTGCGAAGAGGACATTCCGGTCCTTTTCTGGCAGGTGACGCCGGTGAACTTCGACGCCGATGAGGTGACGATCACTTGGAACGACATCAACCCCGGTGACGAGCTCTACAGCAGCGTCGAGGCGCTGTCTGGCTCCATGGTGTGGCCAGGAGCGGTCATCGAGGATGGTGTAGTTGTCGACTGGCCAGGATGGATCTTTGTCGACAACAAGTGGGAGCAGGGTTCGGACGGATACGAGAACACGAGGCCAACGGCTTCGGTCAGCTTCACCGTGAACCCGACGGTCACCCTCGATGTCGAGTACCCGGGTGGTGAACCCACCTGCGACGGCCCTCCAGGTGAGATCATCGTCGAGAAGATCGTCCAAGGCGACGGTGACAAAGAACTCGAATTCACTTTCGAGACCGTGGGCTTCAACCTCGCAGACAACACTCTCGCTCACGGCGAGTCGAGCTCCTCGGGCGACTTGCTACCCGGGGACGGATACGCAGTGTCTGAGGTCGTGCCTGATGGTTGGTCTCTGATCGACGCGAGCTGTGATGACGGATCTCCGATCGATGCCATCGACCTGGAGGTTGGTGAGACCATTACGTGCACCTTCACGAACTTCGAAGACGAAGTCTCGCCTTCGATCGTCGTGTCGGTTGACGCAGTGTGTGATCCCGACGATGACACACAGGCGATCATCACTGCGACGATCCCTGTCGCCGACGGTGCGACCGTGGTCGTCCGCGACTCGAACGACCAAGTCATCGCCACATTCACGGAGACCGGCTCGGTCGTGGTCAGCGATGACGCTGTCTACTCATGGGAGGCGACGCCAGGTGACGGCTTCGAGTTCGCACCAGGATCTGAGTCCTCGGGAACTCTGAGTGTTCAGGACTGTGTCGACGAGTTGCCATTCACGGGAATCGACTCCGACCTGTTGGCACTGTTGTCAATTGGCCTTCTTGGCGCAGGTGCACTACTAGTGCTCCTCACTCGGCAGGTTGCGACGGACGGCAGAGGAAGGCACCAGAGGGAGAGCTAACTCCATCTCTGGATCGCAGAGCAGCGAAAGGCCCCGGGTAACCTCCCGGGGCCTTTCCTATGAATTACGACCAAGCAGTCTCATACCTCGAACGTCACATCGGCCTGGGCGGAGAGCCCGGACTCGAGCGCATGAATGGTCTTCTCGACCTCATGGGTCGACCCGACGAGGGCTATCCGATCATTCACGTTGCAGGGACAAACGGGAAGACATCGACCGCCAGGCTCGCCACTTTGATCCTCGTCGCTCATGGTTTGACCACGGGAACCGTGACGTCTCCTCATCTCCAGTGCATAGAGGAGCGCCTGGCTGTGAACGGGCGGTTCTCAACGAGTGAGGAGTTCGCCCTTGCAGTGTCGGACGTAGCGGCCTTCGCCGACCTCAGAGAGAATGCAGGTGAAGACCCAAACTCCTACTTCGAGCTGGTGACAGCTGCGGCCTTTGCCTTTTTCGCTGACCAAGCGGTCAACGCTGCAGTGGTTGAAGTCGGGCTGGGAGGACGGTTCGACGCCACCAACGTTGTGGATGGTGAGGTCTGCGTGGTTACGTCAATCGGGCGAGATCACACGGAGTTTCTCGGGGAGGACATAGCGGGAATCGCCTCGGAGAAACTCGCTATCGCCGGTTCTGGTTCGATCCTCGTCACTGGCCCGCTACCGGACTCTGCCGTCGGTGTCGCCAACAAGACTGCTCGCGATCTCGGCATCCAGCATCGGCGACTAGAAAACGACTACAGGATTGAGTCTTACGAACGGGGAGTAGGTGGCTGGCTCGCCACTATCCGGGGCGCAGAAGAAACCTACGAGGATCTCTTCCTTCCGCTGCACGGTCGCTATCAGTTAACGAATCTCGCCATGGCCATCGCATCTTGTGAGGCATTGTTGGGGCGGAAGCTGGAGCTTGACGCCCTCCAGGACGCTTTGGCCGTCGCCACGGCGCCCGGTCGCATGGAGCCGCTTGCGACCAATCCATTTGTCATGGTGGACGGAGCGCACAACGCAGACGGGGTCGACACTCTGGTGCAGTCGCTTCGTGAGGAATACCCGACCACGAAGTGGCATGTCCTGCTCGGCGTGATGGGCGAGAAGAACGTCGATCTCATCCTCGAGCATCTGCAACCGGTGGTGGCCGGGATTGTCACAACCGCTGTAGAGCATGAACGGGCCATGAATCCGGAGGAGCTGGCTGGGAGGGCAATGGAACTCCTTCCCGGCATCCCGGTTGTCGCATCGGAGAACGTGGGGTTCGGACTGGACATGGTCAGGGCCGAGGCCGGTGCCGAGGGTGCGGTGCTGGTAACAGGTTCGCTTTATCTGGTCGGCGAGGTGAGGGACCGGCTGATCTGACTTCGAGGTTGTGACCGGATACCGTTCGCTGTCATGTCAGTTGAACACACATTCATCATGGTCAAGCCCGACGGTGTCGCCCGCGAGTTAGTGGGAGAGGTTGTCTCTCGATTTGAGCGGAAGGGCTTGAGGCTCGAGCGCATCCGCGGTCTGACGATCACCGAGGAGTTGGCTCGCACTCACTATGCCGAGCACGTTGACAAGCCCTTCTTCCCTGACTTGTTGGCGTTTATCACCTCCGGGCCCGTGGTCGCGATGGAGTGGTCGGGTGAGGGGGCAATTGCGGCTTGTCGCACCCTGATGGGGGCAACGAATCCGGCAGATGCGGCGCCAGGCACGATTCGTGGTGACTTCGGTCTAGAGGTCACAGAGAACATCGTCCACGGCTCCGATGGCCCGGAGAGCGCTGAGCGCGAGCTCGGGATCTTCTTCGGTTAGATACCTCTACAAGCGTGTGCCACGAAACACCGATAGCTGCTTCGTTGCGCACGCTCAATGGTTCCCTATGGCAGAAGTAGGGGTTCACACCTACAATCCGTGGGGTCCGCGCTGGAGTCTTTCCGCTCATGGCTGAAACCCTTCTTTCATTCGCTGGCCAAGACATGGCCATCGATCTCGGTACCGCAAACACGCTGGTCTATGTGCGTGGCGGTGGCATCGTGCTCAACGAGCCTTCCGTTGTCGCGATCAATTCACAAAACAACAAGGCGCTGGCAGTCGGGATGGAAGCCAAGCGGATGATCGGGCGGACCCCGGCCAACATCACCGCCATACGCCCGCTTCGTGACGGAGTCATTGCGGACTTCGACATCACTGAGAAGATGCTTCGCTACTTCATCCAAAAGGTTCACAGAAGAAAATGGGCCCGGCCCAGGATCGTCGTCTGTGTCCCATCCGGGATCACGCCAGTCGAGCGGAGAGCTGTTGAGGAAGCCGCCTATCACGCAGGTGCCCGTCGCGCCTACACCATCGAAGAGCCGATGGCCGCCGCCATTGGGTCGGGACTTCCGATCGGTGAGCCGTCGGGGTCGATGGTTGTGGATATCGGTGGTGGAACCACCGAAGTCGCCGTCATCTCGCTAGGTGGCATCGTTGTGTCCCGGTCAATCCGAGTGGGTGGTGACGAGCTCGACTCGGCGATCATCGACTGGGTCAAGAAGGAGCACAACGTGTTGGTCGGCGAGAGGACAGCCGAGCAGCTGAAGATCGCAGTGGGATCAGCGTGGCCATACTCCGACGAGCCGTCGGCCGAGGTCAGAGGAAGAGACCTCGTCACCGGCCTGCCCAAGACGATCCTCCTGACAAGTCAGGAAGTCCGTGAGGCGATCGAAGAGCCGACCCAGGCCATCGTCGATGCGGTCAAATACACCCTCGATAAGACACCGCCGGAGTTGGCGGCGGATGTCGTGGAGCGAGGGATCGTGCTCACCGGAGGAGGAGCACTCTTGGTGGGGCTGGACCATCGTCTAGCCCATGAGACGGGGATGCCCATCGTTACAGCGGCCCAGCCGCTTCAGTCGGTGGTGCTCGGCTCGGGGAAGTGTCTGGAGGAGTTCGATGCCTTGCACATGGTGCTGGTGTCGTCAGCCAGACCATGAATCCCTACCTCCGTCGCATTCATGCTGAATAGAGAGCCCGGCGACCGCGCCGTTCCAGTCCTCATCACCCTCCTGGTACTGGGGGTTTTGCTCATGACGTTTGATGTCAGATCTGAGGGTGGTGGTGCTACAGGTGTTTTGCGCAGTGGTGTTCAGACCGTCGTTTCTCCGCTTCAGAAGGCCGCGGCGTTTGTGGTCAACCCGGTGATAGAAGTCGTGGATTCCGTGTCGAATCTCGCCACGTTGCGCGAGGAGAATCTGGCGCTGCAAGCCGAAGTTGCCGAACTCGAGGCGGCGCTGATCGCGGTCGACGATCAGTTGGCACGTTTCGAGTTGCTCGAGCAGCTGTACAACCTCGAGGAAAGCGGCAGTGAGATCGGACGCACGGTTGCCGGAGTATTCGGTCAGCCAGATGCACTTAGTGGTGCCCTCTTCATCGACAAGGGTTCTGACGACGGCATAACGGTGGGCCAGCCGGTGCTTGACACGTCCGGATTTGTCGTGGCCACGGTTCAAAGGGTCACCTCGGGCTCAGCCCTGATAGTTCCCATCACCGTTGGGCCCGATGCCGTGGCTGTGACTGTGGGCGACCAACAAGGCTTGCTTCGGCCCCAGGTCAATAGCAACACGATGCGGCTCGAGATGATCGACGCCACAGAACCCGTCTTCATCGGCGACCGGGTCTTGACCTCGAGCGCCTCGGTCAGATTCCCGTCTGGGTTGCCAGTCGGTGAAGTGGCGGCGGACGCTGCACCCTCACTCGATTCCCTCACTACGACTGTCACACCGTTTGCGGACCCTGAGGCCCTCCGCATCGTCGTCGTCCTGGCATGGCCGCCCGACCCAGTGAGCGCTATCACCTCAGAAGAGCCAGAACCTTCAACAACCACCACGACGAGCACGACTGTCCCCGGGTCCTCTACCACTTCAACGGAGGGTGGATGAGACCACGTTCGCTGTTGGCGTTGGCCACTCTCCTGTTGGTAGCCGTCATTCTCCAAACCACGCTGTTCAGTCAGACATCGATATTCATCCCGGACGTGGTGTTGTTCGTCGTGATCATGCTGGCCGCCACCAGGACCCGGGCCGAGGCGGTTCTGGGTATCGCTTTTCTCGCCGGTCTGGTCGTCGATCTCCTTGGATCAGCCGTGCTTGGGCTCAGGGCGATCACCTTTGCCGTGGTTGCGTATCTCGCCGTTCGAACACGCAACCGGGCTGACATCGGTCGCTTCACCACTGGTCTTTGGGTGGGTCTATTAACTCTGGCTGGAGTCCTACTCTTGGTCACTGTCGGAACGCTGTTCGGACAGTCAGTCCTCCTGGGTGAGGGGGTAGTGCAGAGAATCATCCTGGTTCCACTGGCCAACATGGTTCTCGGCTGGATCTTTGGCCCGATGATCGTCCGGCTGCTCGATGGGGACACAACCGCATTTAGATACGCATGAAATTCGCAGTACGACTCGGGATCCTGGGCGGCGTCTTCATCGCGATGTTCTCTGTGATCGGCCTTCGGCTCTGGTTTGTGCAGGTTGCCGAGGGCCCGGCGATAGCTGAGGCCGCCGAAGAGCAGACATGGTTGAGCAAGACCAGCCACGGCTCTCGTGGAAACATCTATGACCGGAACGGAGATCTCCTGGTCACCTCTCGTCTGGTCCCCGCAGTGTTCGTTGACCGCACATTCGTTCAGCCCGATCAGAAACCTGAGCTGATCCAGAAACTCTCCTCAATCCTCTCGATCGATCCTGCGGAACTCGACGAGATGTACGAAGACGCAGGGATCAACGGTCGATTCGAAGTGACCACGGTCAACAACGACCTCGCCTTCCAGATCTCCGAGCAGCTTTCGTCGCTGCCAGGTGTAGAGGTGGTCACGGTCCCCGAGAGGGTCTACCTGTCAGGCGATACTCTCGCCCACGTCATCGGGCACCTCGGTCTCCCGAACGATGCCGACCTCGAAGAGCGCCCCGATCTCGACCCGACCCAGCGAATCGGCAAGTTGGGAGTTGAGAAGTTCTACGACGAGTACTTGCAAGGTGTCAGTGGGACCCAGGAGTACCGGGTAAGGCGTGGTCAGATCATCGACGAGAGACCGCAGAGCGACCCTCAGCCGGGCAACTCGATAGTTCTGACTCTCGATCTGGATCTTCAGCAGCTTGTCGAACTAGCTCTTGAGCAGGGCATCGCTCTCTCCAATGAGGTGAAGGAAGCCGACAAGGAAGCTGGAGAAGACGTCTTCTCGGTTACCGAGCGAGCGGCTGCCGTTGTGATCGATCCGAACACCTTTGAGATCCTTGCCCTGGCCTCTTATCCCGACTTCGATCCGCAGCTGTTTGTCACGGGGATCGATGGCGACACGTTCTCGGCTCTCAACGAGTCGTTCGCATTCAACAATCTCGCGGTCAGCGGTTTGTACCCGCCAGCATCGACCTTCAAAGCGATTACCTATGCCGCCTACCTGGAAGAGAACCTTCCACTACCTGACGCCGACTTCGTAAGGGAGGGCTCGGAGGTCAACTGCGATGGCGAGCTGGTGTTTCCTCTCAATGACGGCTCAGCTGAGGTCAAGCGCGACTGGTACTACCCGGCGAGTCTCGACTGGCTCGGTCTGAGCGGAGCACTAGAGAAGTCGTGCAACAAGTTCTTCTGGTCCGTGGGTCTCGGCGCCTGGGAGGAGCGGGAGACGATCGGCGATACGGTCATCCAGGACTGGGCCAAGAGTCTTGGCTACGGATCCGAGACGGGCATCGACCTGGCCAACGAAGCATCAGGGATCGTGCCAACCCCGGAACTGTTCGAAGAGTGGGCCGAGTATCAGCGGGAGAACCCGGACGAACCACCTCGTCTCGATCCGAGCCGCCTCAATCCGGAATTGGCTAGCCCGTTCTTTGGTGGCGACCTGATGGACTTCGCCATTGGTCAGGGTGCGTTCGTGGCCACGCCGCTGCAGGCTGCCGTTTCATACGCGGTCCTCGCCAACGGTGGGACCGTCATGGAGCCGAGGGTTGTCGACAGGATTCTGGCTTCCGACGGTTCGATGGTTGAGGACGTTGAGTCGCCAGTGGTCGGCCAGATCGATTTGTCAGCGGAGACCAGAGCCTCCCTTCTCAGGGATCTCAACGCAGTGGTTACGACCGGTACGGCTCAGGCCGCTTTTGAAGAGTTCGGCGAGGGGATCGAGCTGGTCGGAGGGAAGACCGGGACCGGGCAGACATCGGCTACCCGCGATAACCACGCATGGTTCGTCGGTGTGGCTCCAGTAGACAATCCTCAGTACATCGTGGCCGTGGTGATCGAAGAGGGTGGCTCCGGAGGACGCATTGCAGCTCCGGTTGCAAGGCACATCCTTCAGTATCTGATGGGGAACGAGCCGACTGCAATCACCGCAGGAGACCCAACGGACTGATGACTGCGCTCCTCACACGTATCCGCGAAGTTGCGATCGTCAGGCGCAACAACCGGACCGACTGGATCCTGGTGGGGGCAATGGTTGCCCTCTCGAGTATCGGGCTCCTGATGATCTACTCCGCCACCCGAGCGAGTGGAACATTCTCGATGGAGAGACAAATGATTTTCGTGGCTGCGGGCCTGATCCTCTTCATCGTGGTTTCCAACATCGACTACCGCGAGTATCGGAGCATGGTGCCGGTCGCCTCGGGGATCATTCTCTCGCTTCTGGTTCTGGTGCTGTTTCTCCCTGCGAAAGAGAACGTAAATCGTTGGATCGATCTCGGCTTCTTCAACCTCCAGCCAGCCGAGTTCGCCAAAGTCGTCGTGATCGTCGCTCTTGCTTCATTGCTCGCACCCCAGGTCAGCCGAGATGAGCTAACGGGTCCCAAGCCGCTCTCGTGGGTGAAGATGCTTCAGGCTGTGGTGCTGGTTGCCATCCCCGGTTACCTGATCCTCATCGAACCCGATCTGGGCACTGCCATGGTCTTTGGGTTCGTCTTGCTGGCCATGTTGTTTATGTCGGGCGCCACATGGCGACAGCTTCTCTCGATCTTCTCGGTAGTGGCACTCGGGGCGATAGCGATGTTGAGGTTCGATCTCCTACGTCCATATCAGTTGGACCGGATCAGAATCCTGTGGGACCCAGATGTCGACCCGCTAGGCACGGGAATTCGCTATCAGCTCTCCCAGTCGAGGAACGCCATTGGGTCCGGAGAGTTCCTCGGCAAAGGATGGCTCGCCGAGGATTCGCTGACCAGTTTCCAGTATGTGCCCGAGCAGGAGAACGACTTCATCTTCACAGCAGTCGCCGAGCAGTTCGGATTTGTCGGAGGTCTCGTGGTCCTGGTCTTGTTTGCAATTGTCATTTGGCGTTTGCTTGTGATCTCGGTGAACGCTCGCGACAGGTTTGGCGCACTGATCGCTGGCGGGATCGCGGCAATGATGGTCTTCCACGTCTTTGTGAATATCGGGATGACGATTGGCATCATGCCCATCACGGGACTTCCGCTTCCGTTCCTCAGCCAAGGTGGATCGTTCTACTTGTCCATGACACTGGCTTTGGGCATCGCCAACTCAATCTGGCTGCTCCGAACGCCAGTCCCCACCGAAAACCAGCTCATTTGATGGTGGCCGACTTTGGCCGAGGCCTCCTGGATGGGGTCGGAATGTCGAGTTGGGGGACCGCAAAGGGGTGGATTCGTTGCGAGCGATGTACGTCGGCCAAACAGACGCCGGTCGGCCACATTGACGCCGGTCGCCCGCAGCTTCCGCCTCGGCCTCGCCGCTAGGTCGCGTTAGGGTCGCACCCGATGTACAGGCGGAGTAGTGAAGGCTGGGTAGAGGTCATCTGTGGCCCGATGTTCAGCGGCAAGAGCGAGGAGCTGATCAAGCGGGTGACACGATCGAAGATCGCCCGACTCCCGGTGCAGGTGTTCAAACCGCAGCTCGACAACCGGTACGCCGACGCTGAAGTGGTCTCTCATTCCCAGTTTCGGGTTGATGCGCAGCCAGTCGAAACGTCCACCGACATGTTGCGCGCCGTCAATTCCGACACACGGGTGATAGGGGTCGATGAAGGTCAGTTCTTCGATGAGGGGCTGGTCGAAGTCGTGGACAACCTCGCTGCAACCGGCAAGCAAGTGATCGTCGCCGGCCTGGACACGGACTATCTGCGGCGCCCGTTTGAGCCCATCCCGAGCATGTGTGACCGCGCCGAATACGTGACGAAGATGCTGGCCGTGTGTCATCGGTGCGGTGGCCCTGCCCTCTATACCCAGCGCATCGTCAGGTCTGACGACCTGGTGGTTTTGGGCGCTACTGACGCCTACGAGGCCCGTTGCCGCATGTGTTACGACCCAACAGAACCGGAGCAACCCGACCTCGGATTGGATGAGATCTAGGTTCCGGGAACC
Organism: Acidimicrobiia bacterium; assembly: GCA_028284765.1. Taxonomy (GTDB): domain Bacteria; phylum Actinomycetota; class Acidimicrobiia; order Spongiisociales; family ZC4RG35; genus JANQRA01. Next base: position 149,854 of record JANQRA010000014.1, on the reverse strand, counting down.
CTTCTGTTAAGATTTGAGCCAAGTCGCATGACGCCTTTGAGCTTCCTTCTCGGCGTCAATCACTTTCGACTCTTTCGGGCTCTGCCGTCCAGGAATCGGTGAAAGCCCTACGCAAACAACATTTTCAGAGGAGCAGAACAAATGGCTCTCTTTCGCAAAAAGAGCCCAGAAATCGTCCGTAAGTCATCGTCTGCCGGGACGACCGAGGAACGCAAGACGGTGAAGGTCAAGGGCACCAAGGTCGAGGTACGCCGTATTGAGACGGCGGCACCTACCAAGCCGGCGCAGCCCAAGAGACAGAAGAAGCGCCAGCAAAACAACAAGCAGAGATCCCGAAACGGTCTCTCAACGTCACGGACTCGGTCCAGAAGACCCTCCGATGACGAGATAATCGTCCCCACAGAGTCGGCTCGGAAACAGATGCTGGTGAGCGTCAACAGTCACCAGACACAGATCGTGATCCTCGAGGGCCCTGTCCTGGTGGAGCACTACGTGGCCAAGGATGATTCCAACTCTGTTGCCGGAAACATCTATCTCTCAGTTGCAAGGAATGTCCTTCCGGGGATGGAGGCGGCTTTCCTCGACTTTGGAGCGTCAAAGAACGGTGTTCTCTATGCCTCCGATGTTGCCGCACCTGGCAAGAAGTCGGGACGAAACGGAAGGCGGATTGAGGAGGTCCTCAAAGAAGGCGACAAAGTCCTAGTCCAGGTCACCAAGGACGCGATGGGCGCCAAGGGAGCGCGACTCACCGGAATGCCGTCACTTCCGGGCCGGTACCTTGTCCTCGTTCCAGACTCGGACAGCATCGGCATCTCCCGTCGTTTGCCCGACGGGGACCGCACCCGTCTCCGTGAGGTGATCAACAAGGTCAAGCCCAGTGGATATGGGGTCATCGTCCGAACCGCTGCGCTCCATGCGTCAGCCGAGGAGCTAGCAGCAGACATATCTCGACTCACCAAGCAGTGGGAGTCCATCCGGGAGGAAGCCAAGGAAGGAACGGCCCCACGGCTTATCCATCAAGAACCGGAGCTCCTGATAAAGGTAATCAGAGAGCATTTCACGGCGGACTTCCGCAAGCTTCTGATCGACGACAAGAAGGCCTACGACACCGTCGTTTCCTATCTCCAGACCACCGCTCCTGATCTGGTCAGCAAGGTCCACCTCTACGAGGACTCGATCAAGGTATTCGACCGCTATCACGTTGATGACCAGCTGAAGAAGGCCTTGGACAGAAAGGTCTTCCTGCCGTCAGGTGGCCATCTCGTCATCGACCGAACCGAGGCACTGACCGTCATTGACGTCAACACCGGCAAATTCGTCGGTTCGAGCACTCTCGAGGACACGGTGCTGCAGAACAACCTCGAAGCTGCTGAGGAAATTGGGCGTCAGCTGAGACTGCGCGACATCGGTGGAATCATCGTGATCGACTTCATCGACATGGAGACCATCGAAAACCAGCAGAAGGTTCTCCGTCGACTCAAGGAGACTCTCGCCAAGGACAAGACACGGACTCAGGTCTTCGATGTGAGCCATCTGGGACTTGTTGAGATGACGCGGAAGAACGTGTCTGCGGGACTCCTGGAGCAGTTCTCACATCGTTGTGAGCATTGCTCAGGTCGTGGGGTCATCGTTGATGAGCATTTCGGGCCGGCACCCACGTCTGCTGAAGTCGCTGCCGCCGAGATGGAAGACTGAATTCCGGGTTGGCCGAGCGCCCACGATTAGTTAGCATTTAGCCCCGATTCCCCCCTTCTCAGAGAGGTTTCTCATGTACGCCATCATCCGCGCCGGTGGCAAACAAGCCAAGGTTCAGTCTGGAGATGTGCTTGAGATTGAGCGCATCAAGTCGGACGACGATGAACTCACCTTTGCGCCGCTTCTAGTCGTCGACGACGAGGGGCAGGCCTTGTCTGACAAGTCGACCCTCTCCAAGGCGACTGTCACCGCCAAAGTGCTCGGCGAGTCGGCCGGCGAGAAGATCGACATCTTCAAATACAAGAACAAGTCTGGCTACCGACGTCGTCAAGGTCATCGCCAGAAGTACACGCGAATCGAGATCACGGGCATCAAGGTGCCCGGAGGCTCGAAGAAGGCGAAGTCCAAGAAGGCCGAGCCGGATACTTCGGAAGAGGAGTAGAGATGTCAAAGACAAAGGCAGGCGGTTCTTCGAAGAACGGCCGCGATTCAGCAGCGAAGCGTCTTGGGCCGAAGGTCTTCGATGGTCAGTTCGTGAACTCAGGTTCGATTTTGGTTCGTCAACGCGGAACCCGGATCCATCCCGGTGAGAACGTTTCCCGTGGCAAAGACGACACGCTTTTTGCCACAGCTTCGGGAACCGTCAAGTACGGGGTGCGCAACAATCGACGGCTCGTCTCTGTAGTCGACGCCGAATAACCAACACCGGTCGTGTTTGTAGACCGGGTACGAGTCAGCCTCCGCGCCGGAAACGGTGGTGCGGGGGTTGCTTCGTTTCTGAGGGCTAAAGGACGCCCGAAGGGCAAGCCCAATGGAGGTAATGGCGGCCCAGGTGGGTCTGTGATCCTGAGGGCCGACCCATCTGTCGCCTCTCTGATTCGCTATCAGCGCAACCCTCACCACGCAGCGGGAAACGGGACACACGGTGAGGGAGATGTACGGCACGGCAAGAAGGGCCAGGATCTCATTCTGCCGGTGCCCCTCGGCACCATCGTGGAAGACGAATCTGGAATGGTGGTAGCGGATCTGGTTGAGAGCGGCCAAGAGGTAGTTGCCGTCCAAGGTGGCCGAGGTGGCCTGGGCAACGCCGCCTTCGTCGGGCCCGCCAACAAGGCTCCGGCCGTAGCCGAGCAGGGTGAATACGGATCGGAAGAGTGGTTTACGCTCGAGATGAAGCTGCTGGCGGATGCGGCGTTGGTTGGATTTCCGAACGCCGGCAAGTCGACGCTCATCTCCAAGGTGTCTGCGGCTAAACCCAAGATTGGCGACTACCCGTTCACGACGTTGGAGCCGAATCTTGGTGTCGTAGCTTTCGACGGGCGGGAGTTCGTCTTGGCGGATATCCCGGGCCTCATCGAAGGCGCCTCAGAAGGAAGAGGCCTCGGTCACGAGTTCCTCCGCCATACCGAGCGGGCGAGGGTCCTCGTATATCTTCTCGATCCGTCGGAGAACCAGGAGAAGACTCCGAGCGAACAGCTGGAGATTCTGCGGCACGAGGTTCGGAACTATTCAACTGAGCTTGCAGATCGGCCGTCGCTGGTCCTCATCAACAAGGCAGACCTCGGTGTTGAGGTGATTGTCGACGCTATCTCAGTTTCAGCAGTTACCGGTGAGGGAATCAACGAAGCTCTGCATGCCATTGCCGATTTGGTCGATCTGGCTGAAAGGGAGGCGCCAGCTCGGACCGGCTACGTCCTGTATCGACCTTTGGGTCCGACATTCTCAGTCTCACGCGAAGCAGATGGGTGGAGGGTCAGTGGCCGTTCGGTTGAGCGTGCAATCTCCTTCGCCGATCTGACGCTGCTCGAAGCGGCGGACATGGCAGCGAAACGCCTTTCCCGTCTTGGTGTCGACGAGGCACTGCTCGAAGCGGGAGCTCGTCCCGGGGATGACGTCATGATCGGCGACATCGTCTTCGAATTCTCCCCGGAGGTCGGCGACGAAGAGGAGTGAAAGAGGCGTTGCTAGCGGCGCCAGAGATCTCGGGTGAAGAGGACGAGTACGGGGAAGATCTCGAGCCGGCCGACGATCATGAGGCTGGACAACATCCATTTGGCGAGGCCGGGTAGGCCCGCATAGTTGGCTGCAGGGCCGACATCACCGAGACCAGGTCCGATGTTGCCGATCGATGCCGCCACGGCGCTCGTCGCTGTAACCAGATCCAGACCTTCGTTGAGGTTGGCGTCAATGAACGCCAGGCCAAAGGTTCCCGTCATGAACAAGAACATGTAGAAGAGGAAGTACGACTGGACCGCCTCGATCACTGGCTCGGTCACCTTCTGGCGCCCGAACCTGGTGATGAACACACCTCTGGGGTGGACCAAACGTCTCAAATCGGCAAAAGCCGCTTTGGATAGGACGCCGATCCGGAACGTCTTCATACCACCGGCGGTAGACCCCGCCATTCCGCCGAGGAACATGAGTCCCACGATCATGATCTGAAGGGCCGGTCGCCACGCACCGAAGTCGGCGGAAGCGAACCCGGTCGTGGTGGTGAGAGAAATCGTGTTGAAAGCGGCGTCGGTTATCGCCTCGCCTGCCGAAGGAGCGCTCGAGAACAAGCCGCCAGCCATGACGACTATGGCGACGATCGTGATGAAGGTATAGAGCCGAAACTCGGCGTTCCGTCCATACTCGACTGGTTTGTTCCAGGCTCTGAAGTGGAGGGCAAAAGACACTCCGGCGATGAACATGAAGAACGTGATCACCCACTTCGTGTAGGAGCTGAACCCGGCGATCGAGTCAGCCTCGGTGCCGAAGCCGCCCGTACTCATCGTGGTCAACGAATGGATGACCGCCTGAAATCCATTCATGTCCCCAGCCCATAACAGGAACACTTCGATCAGCGTGATCACCACGTAGACGAGCCACAGGCGTTTGGCTGTCTCCTGGAACCTTGGGGTGAGCCGGTCGGGTGTGGGGCCTGGTGATTCTGCGCGGGCGAGCTGCATGCCCCCGGTCCCCAAGAGCGGAAGGATGGCGACGCCCAACACAATGACGCCCATGCCTCCCAGCCACTGGGTCATCGCACGCCAGAACATCACCCCGTGTCCCAACACCGATGGATCGGGGAGGATGGACGCTCCTGTGGTGGTGAACCCTGAAGCGGTTTCGAAGACGGCGTCAGTTATCGACGGGATCGATCCTGTCAGCAGATAGGGGAGTGCCCCGAATATCGAGAAGACGAACCACGCGAGACCCACTGTGGCGAAACCCTGTTTCACTGTGATCGATCTCGGTCTGCGCACCAGCCGTCGAGTCGTGTAGCCAACAATCGCAGTGATTCCGGCTGAGACGGCAATCCAGGCAGCGTCTTGGAATTCTGACGCCACCGCAGCCACCAGTGCTGCCGTGGACATGGCCACGGCCACGAACAACAGGACCGACCCCAAGACGTAGGCAACAGTCTTGAGAAGGCTCCTAACGGGGTGTTGACCGCGGTCGAGCGATCTGCTGGTCATGCGGTGAAGATCGCCGAGGACTTGGCGATATCGCGCGGCACCGCAAAGAAGATGATGTGATCCCCGGGCCGTACCACGGTCGACCCATCGGGAACGAAGGTGGTTCCGTTGCGGGAGATCCCGCCGATGATCACGCCCACGGGCAGATCCAGTTCGAGGAGACTCTTGTCCACTGCCGGCGAACCGTCTTGCACTTCGATCTCGATTGCTTCTGCATCGGTGTCCGAGAACGTTGCGACCTGCTCGACTTCGCCCTGCCTAACGAATCGAAGGATTGCCGAAGCGGCAATGAGTCGTGCCGAGACAGCAGCATCGATACCCACACCAGCTAGAAGTCCGACGTAGGAGATTCGGTTGAATCGTGAGATCACGAATCCGGCCCCGCTGGCTTTGCCAACCAGGCACGCCAGGAGGTTCACTTCGTCCCATCCGGTGAGTCCCATCACTACGTCCTTGGGGCCAAGGTCGAGATCCCCAAGCACGTCAGGATCCGTTGGGTCGCCGCAAATGACAAGCGCACCGGGATGTCGGTCAGCCAGATGTGCACAACGGTCATCTGACTCGTCGACGATCACGACAGACATCCCGCTCTCCAGCATCACGTCGGCCGTGATTTCGGCGAGTCTTGTCCCGCCCACGATCACAGCCCGATCGAGGTTGCGCCGTTTAACTCCGAGCAGTCGTGTGGAGTCGTCGACGTGATCGGACGTAGTCATCAGCAATGCGTGGTCGCCTGGCCTGACGACGGTGTCGCCATGAGCAACGATCGTGCGGCCGTCGCGGACGAGCGCCGCTACTACCCAGCCCCACTCCGCCTGTCGAAGTCGGAGCTGCCGCAACGGCCCGCCGGTTATTGGTGACCCGGGAGCGACCATTCCGCCGACCATCACTAGCTGCCCATCGGCAAACTGGATCAACTCGCTGGCGCCGCCGAGGCCGACGATCCCCATCAGCTCCTCTGCAGCGCTTGCCGAGGGATCGATGATCAAGTCGACTCCGAGCCGGTCAGCTCCTTCCCGAAGCTCCCCGTCTTCGATGCGTGCAATCGTCATCTTGGCGCCGAGTTGCGTTGCCGTGTGACAGGCGAGGATGTTGGCGCCGTCTGAGCTGGTGACTGCGATTAGGAGATCTGCGTCCTGGGCGCGGGCCTGTTCGAGCATATGGACGCTGGCACCGTTGCCTTGCAGGACCAGGGCATCGATGGACTCTTGTAGTTCCGCCGCCTGGGTCTCTGCATCTTCGATAACAACGACATCCAGACCGCCGGTCGACAATCGCTCAGCTAGGTAGGAACCGACCGCTCCCGCACCCACGATGATTATGTGCATTTAGGACCCGTTTGCGTATGGCACAAGAAGCTTCAGGCTAACCCCGTTTCGCTCGGTTCTCACGTTGCTTAGGCGTCGTGAGCGCTCGGCCATAGAATGCTTGGGTGACTCTCGAAGAATCGCATTTCGCAAGCCCATCGTCGGTGACCGAAGGGCTCGCCTCAGTCGACTACCTCGCTGATGAGCGCATCGCTCAGGTTGTGTTCCTCGCTGAACGTCTCGGAAAGCCGGTGTTGGTCGAAGGGCCTGCAGGAGTTGGCAAAACCGAGTTGGCAAAGTCGGTCGCTGGCCTCACCGGCAGGCCCCTTGTGCGGCTCCAGTGCTACGAAGGGCTGGATGAGGCCAAAGCCCTCTACGAATGGAACTACAAGAAGCAGCTGCTGAGAATCCAGGCAGACGTGGACCACGACTGGGATGCAATCAGCCACGACATCTTCTCGGAGGAGTTCCTGCTCGAGCGCCCCCTTCTCGAGGCCATCCGATCCTCAGAGCCGGTGGTGCTGCTCATCGACGAGGTAGACCGGGTTGAAGTGGAGACCGAAGCCCTGCTATTGGAGATCCTCTCAGACTTTCAGGTGTCGATTCCAGAGTTGGGCACCATGGAAGCCAACACTCATCCCTTGGTGTTCTTGACCTCCAACAACACCCGGGAACTGAGCGAAGCACTCAAACGGCGGTGTCTCTTCCTTCACATCGACTATCCCGACGCCGACCGTGAGCAGGCGATCCTCACTGCACGCGTACCTGACCTGTCAGAGCACCTGGCTTCGCAGGTGGCCAAGGTCGCTCGTTCCATTCGCAGCCTCGACCTGAAGAAGGCCCCCTCGGTCTCGGAGACAATTGACTGGGCAAGGACTCTTCTGGCGCTATCTGTGGACGAAGTCGATGAGGCCGTGCTCGGCGACACGCTGCACGTCCTGCTCAAGTACCAAGCCGACATCGAGCGAGCTGCCAAAGAGCTGACCTCGTCACCGCAGGGCTGAAGTGCTTCCGGTCATCACCGGGTTCATAGACGAGTTGCGCTCAGCCGGAGTGCCGGTGTCGATGGTCGAAGCAATTGACGGCATGAAGGCAGTCGAAGCGATCGACCTCGGAAGTCGGGTAGCCCTTCGAGAGACTCTGCGCGCCACTCTGGTGAAGAACCTTCGGCACGAGCGCGCCTTCGACACGGCTTTCGATATCTACTTCTCGACACTCCCGCTTCCAACACAGGACGATGAGCCGGTCGATCAAGACTCGCAATCCGAGGAGAGTGGGGGAGGCCAGGGGGGCTCCGGAGACCCGGAGATCGACCGTCAGGATCTGTTCGACGCCCTCCTCGAGGCGCTGTCGAATCTAGACAGTGAGGCGCTTCGCAGAGGTGTCCGTGACGCTGTGGACCAGTTGGCAGGTATGGAGCCAGGTCGGCCTGTTGGCGGGACCTACTACCTGTATCGCACCATGCGGAGGCTCGACCTCGCCCAGTTGCAGGCTGATCTGCTGGAGGCTCTCACTGGCGACGAGGACTTGTCCGAGTTTGAACGGCGTCTGCTGACCGAAGAGGTTGAGGGACTCATCGAGCGCCTCCGGGAAGAAATCCAGGACGAGATCCGACGGAGACTTGTTGCCGACCGCGGGCGAGAGGCAGTGGCCAAGACTCTCCGCCGTCCATTGATTGAGGACATCGATCTGATGCATGCGACCAGCAACGATCTGGCCGAGATGGAGGCTGCCATCGGGCCATTAACCCGCAAACTTGCCGCTCGCCTTGCGCGTAGGCGAAAGCGGAGAACCGGACGTCTCGACTTCCGGCGCACCGTGAGACGTTCGTTGGCCACTGGCGGTGTGCCTGCGGACCCTCAGTTCCGGCATCCGCGCCCGCACCGCCCCGAGGTATGGCTGCTTTGTGACATATCCGGGTCGATGGCGACCTTCTCTCGGTTCACCCTTCAATTCACACACGCGATGTCCACACACTTCTCGAAGCTGAGGACCTTTGCATTTGTCGACACGATCGATGAGGTATCGAACTTCTTTGGTCCCGGTATCGACTTCGGCTCGGCCGTCTCGCGGATTACGACTGAGGCAGAAGTTGTCTGGCTGGATGGGCACTCCGACTACGGGAATTCCATCGAGACCTTCTACTCCCGATACGGATCTCAACTGACGCCGAGGACAACAGTCATCGTCACAGGTGACGCTCGCAACAACTATCGACCTCCCCGAGACCTGGTCCTGGGCGAAGTCGCCAAGAAGTCGCGCGCTGTGGTTTGGCTCAACCCGGAACCAAAGGCCTACTGGGACACAGGCGATTCGGCAATGTCTAGTTACGGAAGGCACTGCACGTCAGTCCACGAAGTTCGCACGCTCAGACAGCTGGAAGACTTTGTCGAAACGTTGACTCTGCCCACAGGAAACCCAGTACAGAACCGCTAAACCAATGGCACTTCAGTGCCGATATCCCTCATGCCTTTCCAACGGGCGATATGAGGTAACCAATGGGCTCACGAATTCTGATCGTCGAAGACAGCGCCGTTATCAGGCGTCTGATCGAAGTTTGTCTGCGTGCCGCAGATCTCGAGATCATCACCCGAGATGACGGCAAATCTGGCCTATCGGCAGTCAGTTCTGAAGTGCCTGACCTCGTGGTTCTCGATATCGGTCTCCCTGGAATGGATGGGTGGGAAGTCCTGGATCGAATTCGGAATGACAATTCAACCGAGTCGATTCCGGTGGTCGTTTTGACTGCTCATGCTGAGGAGGAGTCACGTCGCCGAGCCAACGAAGGCGGAGCAGATGCCTTCGTGACCAAGCCGTTCCAGCCGAACGATTTTCGCTCCACCGTTCTGTCACTCCTGGAGTGATTGCAGACGCCTGCGCTAGTTAATCTGCGCTGGTGACTTCTGAAACCGCTATTCCAAGCTTCATTGGCGCGCCTGTGCAACGGCGCGAAGACCCCGCCCTGGTCACCGGGACCGGGACTTATGTCGATGACATCACTCCGGCCGGGACTCTCTACCTAGCTCTCGTTCGTTCGCCCTTCGCCCACGCGATGATCACGGAGGTCGACGTGGAAGCTGCCCGGACATGTCCCGGCGTCTGGGCGGTCTACACACCCGATGATGTGGCCGACGTCGTGATGGCCCCCAGGCCGAGGCCCGAGCGCAACATCCCACGCCGGTTCCCTCTGGTCCAGGGCAAGGCGATAATGCCGGGCGACCCTGTGGTCGCCGTCATCGCTGATAGCCCGCAAGCCGCCAAGGACGCGGCCGACCTGGTGTTCGTCGACTACGACCCGTTGGACATCGTTGGTGACCCACGGCAGGCGTTGGAGGCTCCACCGATTCACGAAGGCCTGTCGTCAGAGTCCAACGTCGCATACGACAGTTCCAAAGGAGATCGAGCGGCCTTCGAAGCTGTGACCGGCGACATTTTGCTCTCCGGGACCGTGGAGCACCCAAGAGTCTCTCCCGCTCCTATGGAGAACCGGGCGATCCTCGCGGAGTGGAAAGAAGATGGATTGGTCGTTCACCTCTCGAGCCAGGCTCCTCAGCTGATGCAGCGTCAGCTGGCTTCCGACTTCGACCTTCCGCTGACCGCAGTGCGTGTCATCACTCCATTCGTTGGAGGAGGATTCGGATGCAAGTTCGATTTGGGCGAGGAGGACTATCTGGCGATCCTCGCTGCACGTGACACGGGACGCCCTGTGAAATGGGCTGAATCGAGGCGAGAGCACATGCTGACCATCGGGCATGGCCGAGCCCAGACCCATGACTATTCGGTGGTCGCCGACGCCGACGGCAAGATCAAGGCCCTGTGGATCGACCTTCTCGTGGATGTTGGGTGCAGGCATCGCTATCTCTCCAACGGCACGGTCACCCCGCGAATGGGAACCGGCAACTACGACATTCCGGTGTACGGCTGGAGGATGCGAGGTGTCTGGACCAACCGTGCTCCGCGCGGCATTTACCGCGGTGCCGGCCGCCCTGAAGCCACCCTCACGATCGAGCGAGTCGTCGACGCCGTCGCCCACGCCGCAGGACTCGATCCGGCGGAGGTTCGAAAGAGAAACTTCATCTCACCCGAGCAGTTCCCGTATCCATCGTCCGGTGGCAAGGAAATGGGCGGCTATGTCTACGACACGGGTGATTACGAACCTGCTCTCGACAAGCTTCTGGAGGTAGCTGACTACGAAGGTCTTCGTCGCGAACAGGAGTCAGCTCGTGAAGAAGGGCGCATCCTCGGTATCGGTCTGGCCGCCTACGTTGAGGTCTGTGGTTTTGAGAGCTGGGGAGCAGCCCGAATCCAGGTACATCCAGATGGATCGGTGACCTGTTTCGTGGAGACCCTCGACCAGGGTCAGGGTCATAGGACCTCATACGCTCAGCTGGTGGCCGGGGTCCTGGGTCTCGATGTTGATCAGGTGAAGATCGAGCAAGGAGACAGCTCGACATCTCCCTACGGGTTTGGAACCTCCGGGTCTCGATCCATCGCTCAAGGTGGCTCGGCGAGCCACGCGGCCGCAGAGAAGGTGGCTGCCAAAGCCAAGAGGATTGCTGGTCACCTGCTCGAGGCTTCTGCGGCCGATATTGAGCTATCAGATGGCACTGCCACCGTGGCCGGCACCGACGTGTCGGTGACCTGGCGCGAGATCATCACAGCGGCACTGAGAGGCAACGTCCCTGAAGGAGACACGCCGGGCCTCGACGAAGAGATCCATCTGAAGTCAGGCGGATTGAATTACCCGTTTGGCATGCACTTGGCGGTCGTCGAGATTGATCCCGCCTCGGGAGCCCCGAGGCTCGATCGCATGTGGGCGGTTGACGACGCCGGCAACATCATCAACCCGATGTTGGCCGACGGCCAGAGGCACGGTGGCCTCGCTCAGGGTGTGGGTCAGGCGATGTGGGAAGAAGTCAAGTACGACGAAGACGGCAACCTCCTCACGAGCTCGTTCATGGATTACCTGATTCCGACCGCTGCGTCGTTGCCGCTCTTCGGTCTCGATGGCACTGTCACCACCACGCCAACGAACCCTTTGGGCGCAAAAGGAATCGGCGAAGCCGGCGCAATCGGCTCCACACCGGCTGTGCTCAATGCGGTGTCAGATGCCCTCGGTGGTGCCGACATTCAGATCCCCGTCACACCAGAGAAGATCTGGAGAGTCCTCCAATCGAGCTGAGCGCGCGCTTTGTGCTCATGTAGGGCCTGGTCGTAACATCGATTGCTTCCCAATCAGGGGAGCTGAGGTTCTCGACTTCCACGATCCGAGATTCGAACACGACGCCTGCGGTGTTGGGTTCATCGCAGCCCGTGACGGCAGACCCAGCTATCGCCTGACACGCCTGGCGGTCGAGTGTCTGCAAAGGCTCGATCACCGCGGGGCCAAAGCGGCGGACGGCACAGGCGACGGTGCTGGGCTCCTCACGCAGATCCCTTACCGGATGATCGATCGCGAGCTTGCAGCACATGGGCTGACGGTGGATCCAGAGAACCTGGCAATCGTGATGTGCTTTCTTCCTCCCTTGGACGCGGCCGCATCACGGTCGATCGTCACCGACTCATTGGAGGCGGAAGGCCTCAACGTCCTCTATTGGCGAGCGGTCCCCATAGATCCGGATGTCCTGGGCGATCACGCACGCGCTGTTGCCCCGCTGATCGAACAGGCTGTGGTCACCGGGGATCTCGACGATGAGGAGTTTGAGCGGCGTCTTTTCCTGGCTCGAAAGCGGATGGAGCGCGACGCCAACCCCGGCTTCTCGGTGTCGTCAGCCTCGGGCAGAACGGTTGTCTACAAGGGGCTGTTTACCGCCGAGCGCATCGCCGACTTCTACTGGGATCTCAGAGACCCCGATTTCGAGACATCCTTTGCGATCTTCCATCAGCGGTTCTCAACCAACACGTTTCCGTCATGGGAGAACGCCCAGCCGTTCAGGGCATTGGCCCACAACGGCGAGATAAACACGATTCAGGCAAACAGATCGTGGATGCGTGCCCGCGAGAACGCGGCCACGGAGGGTCCATGGGGCGACCGTCTCGCCGATCTCTCGCCCTTCTTGCAGCCCGACCTGTCGGATTCAGCCAGCCTCGACAATGCGTTCGAGCTGCTGATGATGTCCGGCCGCTCACTCCCTCATGTCAAAGAGATGCTGATCCCAGCTGCATGGGAGAACGTGAGCGACCTGCCTCGTGAGCTGGTGTCGTTCTACCAGTACCACGCGTTTCTCACCGAGCCGTGGGACGGGCCAGCGGCAATCGCGGTCTCAGACGGGCACTCCTTGCTTGCCGGAATGGATCGCAATGGTCTTCGTCCCGCTCGGTGGACCGTCAGCCCCGACATTGTCGTCGTCGCATCCGAGGCCGGTGTTTGTCCCGAGGAAGAGGTGCGCGCCATCGACACTGGTCAGCTCGCTCCTGGCGAGATTCTCGTATTCGACTCGCGCACTGGCGACATCAAGCACTCAGAGCAGGTGAAACGAGAGTTGGCCGAGCTGATGCCATACGAAGAATGGGTCAGCACGGAGACGCTGCAGATCAGCGCTTCTTTCGATGGAGAGCGCGACCAACGATTCGATGGGGCTGCGTTAGGGCGGGTGTTTGGGTATACGGCGGAGGAGCGGCGGATGGTCCTCGCCCCGATGGCAGAAGGCGAGACTCCTATGGGGTCGATGGGGGACGACACCGGACTCGCCGTTCTGGCTGATCGGCCTCGTCGACTAACTCGGTTCTTCCATGAGATGTTCGCCCAGGTCACAAATCCTTCAATGGACCCGATCAGAGAGCGCCTCATGATGTCGCTCCGGATTCAACTTGGGAGGAGAGGTCCGCTCCTCGAAGAGACTCCGAGTCAAGCCCACCTCATCGAGCTCTCGAGCCCGGTGATCTCCGATGCTGAGCTGGAGTCGATCCTCAGGACGGGGGACAACAGGTTCTTCGCACACTGGTTGGCCGCCACGTGGCCCAAGGATCGCGGCCCAAATGGAATGTTGGAGCGTCTAGACGAGATATGTGATGACGCTGAGCAATCCGTGCGTCTCGGGGCGTCGATCCTCGTGATCTCTGATAGGGAGACGACCGACGAGGATGTGCCCATACCCATCCTCCTCGCGGTGGGGGCGATCCATCACCGTCTGATCGACGCCGGCCTGCGTGGCGACGTCTCGCTTGTCGCCGTGTCGGGAGAGCCTCGAGATGCGCACGACGTGGCATGTCTCATCGGTTTCGGGGCCTCTGCGGTCAACCCCTACCTGGCGATCGATCAAGTGGTGGAGTTAGTCGACCTCGGGGAAGTCAACGCCGACGCTCTTGTCGCCCAGGAGAACTATCGGCAGGGTCTCGAAGAGGGCCTGATGAAGATCATGTCGAAAATGGGGGTCTGCACGCTGGCTTCCTACCGTGGTTCGGAGCTATTCGAAGCCATCGGACTATCCGAGGCCGTCTGTCGCAGGGCCTTCCGCAGTGCTCCGCGGCGTCTCCGTGGGGTCGGTTTCGAAGAGATAGCCAATCAGGCCCTCGCTCGCCACGAGGCTTATGAGGCCGAGAGCCGAACCGCAGGTGGCTTCTACAACCATCGCAGAGGTGAGGAGCATCACATCACCTCCCCGAAGGCGGTCCTCGACTTGCAGAAGTCGGTCAGACCTTCCACTTCCGGTTCATGGGATAACTATCTGGAAACAGTCAATGACCGAGAACCGGCGCTGGTCCGCGACCTGCTGACTTTTGTCGGAAGGGACTCAATCCCAATTGATGAGGTCGAGCCGACAACCCGGATCATGCGTCGATGGGTGACGGCTGCCATGTCGCTTGGTGCGTTGTCCAAGGAGGCCCATGAGACGCTCGCCGAGGCCATGAACCTCTTGGGAGGGCTTTCCAACTCGGGCGAGGGAGGGGAGGACTCTGCCCGATTCGGCACTGCTCGAAACTCCGGCATCAAGCAGGTCGCATCCGGTCGATTCGGTGTAACGCCGGGATATCTGGCCTCTGCCGAGGAGCTTCAAATCAAGATCGCACAGGGCTCGAAGCCGGGGGAGGGTGGTCAACTCCCGGGTCACAAGGTCACGGCTGAGATCGCGCGGCTACGCCACACCGAGGAGGGGGTGACACTCATTTCTCCGCCTCCTCACCACGACATCTATTCGATCGAAGACCTGGCCCAACTCATCTTCGATCTCAAGGCCTTCAATCCTCGAGCCAGGGTGTCGGTCAAGCTCGTCAGTGAGCCCGGTGTGGGGACGATCGCTGTGGGTGTCGCCAAGGCCGGAGCGGATGTCATCACCGTCTCGGGTTCGGAGGGCGGAACCGGAGCTTCTCCGTTGATATCGATCAAACATGCCGGATCACCCTGGGAGCTTGGGCTGGCCGAGGCCCATCAGGCACTGGTTGCGAAGGGTCTGCGGTCCGGTGTGATTCTGGAGACCGACGGAGGCCTCCGGACGGGCCGGGACGTTGTGATGGCGGCGATGCTTGGCGCGGAGCGATTTGGGTTCGGAACCCTGCCGCTCCTTGCCATGGGCTGCAAGATGGTTCGCAAGTGTCACCTGAATACGTGTCCCACCGGCATAGCCACGCAAGACCCGGAGCTACGTGAGAAGTACAAGGGCACGGTCGAGGAGGTCGTGGCATTGTTCGAACACCTCGCGGAGGATGTGCGTGGCCATCTTGCCGACCTCGGAGTTCGCTCGCTGGACGAGATAGTCGGGCGAGCGGATCTGATGCGTCCGGTTGATCGAACGCAACCGCTTGCACAAGACCTGGCTGCACTCCTCATAAAGGCCCACGACCAAAAGCGCCACGAAGGCTATGAGCCGGTCCCGGTGTCGAACCTGGCGCGGAGGATCGTGGCTGATTGCAGTTCGGCTATCGAGTCCGGCACCAAGACCGACCGTTCCTATCCGATCCAAAACATCGACAGATCGATCGGCGCCCACCTATCTGGCGAAATCGCTGCTCGTCACGGTGATGAGGGCCTTGCTCCAGACACGATTTCGATCCGACTGACGGGAATCGCCGGACAGAGCTTCGCCGCATGGTTGTCACCAGGGGTCAAGCTGAGTCTCGAAGGTGTTGCCAACGACTATGTGGGCAAGGGGATGGGCGGGGGCGTGGCTTCAATCAGTCCAGACCCGAGAATGTCGGGTCCCCATGCCGCCGGCAACGCGGTTCTATACGGCGCAACGGGAGGGAGCCTGTTTGTCGCCGGTCGAGTGGGGCAGAGGTTCGCTGTTCGCAACTCCGGAGCTCGTGCCGTCGTGGAGGGGTGTTCGGACCATGGATGTGAATACATGACCGGCGGTGAGGTTGCTGTACTCGGACCGACAGGCCGGAACTTCGCTGCCGGGATGACCGGCGGAATCGCCTTTGTCTGGGACCCAAACGTGACGTTCAAAGGCAATCTCGCAGCGACTGCCCCTTCGCTGAGACGTCCCGATCAACAGGACCTGACGGCGATCCGTGGGCTGCTCGACGACCACATTTCCATGACCAACAGTTCTCTGGCCAAACAGGTCCTTGATTCAGATCTGAACTCGTTTTGGGTCTTGGATCCCGGCCCTGAGAAGAGAGTTGCGGTGACCGTGGCCACCGCAACTACAGATAGCGACTGACTCAGCTCAGTTCCCGGGCCTCGTTGCCTCTTCGAGTTCGCCCACGAGGCCTCGCAGATCAACGACCTCATGCTGGAAGACGAACTCCGGATAGGCATCGGAGCCGTGCTCCGAAACATCTAGTCCGATCAGCTCTTCTTCCTGGGTGACCCTCATTCCCAGGGTCCTATCGATCAGCTTGAACACGACGTATGACGTCGAGAAGGCCCATGCGATGATCGCCAGCGCCCCAACGATTTGGGGCCCCAGCGTTGCATCACTGGAGAAGAGAGCGACAGCAACCAGACCCCAGAGGCCCGCTGTCCCATGTACCGAAATGGCGCCTACCGGATCGTCGACTCCGCGCCTCTCCAAGAGAATGACAGATCCCACCATGAGTGCCCCAGCGATCAGTCCGGTAACGATCGACAGACCAAAGCCGATCGAGGCAGTGCCAGCGGTGATACCCACCAAACCTGCAAGCACCCCGTTGATCGTGTAGCCCACCTCAGGCTTTCCGGTCACGAGCCAGGCCGTGAACATGGCCCCAACCGCACCAGCAGATGCTGCCAGGGTCGTGGTCACTGCAGGATGAGCGATGTTCTCGCCCACGGCGGCGAGCGTGGAGCCTGCGTTGAAGCCGTACCAGCCGAACCACAGGATGAAGACGCCGAGGGCGCCGAGAGTCAGCGAGTGGCCGGGTATTGCTCGGGGGGACCCGTCAGGTGCGTACTTGCCCAGCCTTGGCCCTACGACCAGGACTCCAGCCAGGGCAGCCACGCCACCAAGCATGTGGACTACACCTGACCCCGCAAAGTCGACGAACCCGAGATCGGCTAGCCAACCGCTGCCCCAGACCCAATGGGTGACGATCGGATAGATCAGGCCAGTGATGAAAGGCGTGTACGCCAGGTAGGACGTGAACTTGACACGGCCGGCCAATGCGCCGGAGATGATGGTGGCAGCGGTGGCCGCAAATACGACCTGGAAGAACCATTCGCTGGCCCGGCTCGAGTCGTTGAAGAAGAAGACTTCGCCGTATGCCAAGAATCCCCCCAACGATGAACCGCCGTAGGCCAAAGCAAAGCCAAAGGCCCAATAGGTGAGGCCCCCAACCGAGAAGTCCATGACGTTCTTCATGATGATGTTTCCGGCATGCTTGGCCTGTGTGAAGCCCGCCTCGACCAGCGCAAAACCGGCCTGCATGAACATCACGAGGATCGCCGCGAGGACCAGCCAGACCTCGTTGACGGCGAATGTGACTTCTGTCATTCCCTGCTCCTTGTTTCGGATGGGGAGGGAAAGTAAGGCCGGCGCGTTTCGTCCGTGCGGCTCGTTTGTTACAAGGTTGTTACGTCTGGCTGGCAGCGCCTAGAGCCGTCGTCGACCGACTTAACTGACGGCAATGGAGACCCGAAGCGACATCTTTCCTCAAGGAAGGATCGCAGTTCTCGGGTTGATCACGATTGCTGTCTATGGCGCCTGGTACTACAGCTTCGGAGTCCTCCTCGATCCGATCATTGCCGACACGGGATGGTCGGAGTCGACCTTGACCGCGGCGTTTGGGCTTTCCAGCTTGGTGGGCGGTGTGGCCGGACTCGGTGGGGGATGGCTCCTCGATCGCTTCGGTAGTCGATTCGTATTCGCCCTGGGTGCCCTTTCGGGTGCATCTGCGTTTTGGGTTGCGTCGGTCGCAGACCAGGTCGGAGTTTTTTCGCTCTCTGTCATCATCGGTGGTGCAAGCGTCAGCGCTTTGGGCATGTACCACATCACCCAGACCGCTGCAGTCCGCATCAGCCCCACGAACACAACCAAAGCGATTGCGGTACTCACGATCTGGGGCGCATTTGCGTCTGCCATCTACGTACCGATCGCCGGCTGGATAGTGGCCCCTCTGGGTTGGAGGGTGACACTGCGAGTCTTGACCGGGTCGATGGTCGTCATGCTGGCCGTCGGGTCGATGGTGGTAGCGACGTCTCCAGGCGACCCTGGCGGATTGGGGGCAATCCGGTCGTTGCGAAAGACACTCTCGACGTTCCGCGTTCAGCGCTATGTGGCGGCTATCGGCCTCGTCGGCATCGCAACCGCCACGTTGCTCGTTTATCAGGTCCCGGCGATGACCGCGGCCGGTTTGCCGCTTGCGGCGGCCTCCTTCTGGGCTGGATTCCGCGGCTTCTCGCAGCTCGGCGGACGTTTGCCTCTCATGCCGTTGGTGAGGAGGTTCGGCGTGCTCGGGTCTCTCCGCATTGCGTTGGTTGTGCTTGGGATCGGCATGTTCGTTCTGGCGGGGGCGGGCTCGCCATGGCTTGCGTTCGTGTTCGCCATCCTGGCCGGATTCGGTGTTGGTGCCCTGTCGCCGCTGCAAGGAATGACCACACGGGATCTGTTCGATGCTGAGACTCTGGGCACGGCGATGGGCTTGCTGGGCGCAATGTTCCTGACAGTGGGTGCAATCGGTCCCGTCGTCGCCGGCGTCGTTGCCGAATCGACCGGCTCTAGGGCAATCCCCGTGATCGGAGCGGCCTGTCTGTCTCTACTTGCGGCTGTCGTGTTGCCAGCCGACGAGCCGCATTAAAGGGTCCTTAGACCCTATTACTTAGTTCTCAGGTACGTGATTCTAGATCAAGTCCAATAATCGTGGGTGACCTGTGCGCCTAGAGATGAACAAGACGACCGATCTGGCTCTGAAGGTTCTCGCACATCTGAACGCAAGACCGGCCAACGGCTCTGATCTCGCACAGTCCATTGGCACCACCACCAACTACCTGCCCCAGATAATCAAACCCCTAGTGGTCAAGGGTTGGGTGGCGGGGACGTCGGGCCCCGGTGGTGGTTACCAACTCACGGTTGACCCGAAAGAGCTCTCGGTCCTTGAGGTGGTCGAGGCGATGGAGGGTGTCACGGACGAAGAGAAATGTGTATTGAGGGGCGTCCCCTGCCCTGCCCCCGAACCCTGCGCACTGCATGACTCGTGGGTTCAGGCAAGGGACGCCCTATTGGCAGAGCTGGCAAGGACGTCGGTTGAGACGACGTTCAAACCGGCTCCTACGGAAGGAGAATAGGGATGGCTAGAGATTCGGTGGTGCCTTGGTGGCGTGGCCGGATCGTTTTCGTTGGTATTGCGCTGTTCACGGCGTTCGCCTTGATGTTGTCGGCATGTACATCAGGTGACGACGCCGCCTACGACGCAGTTATCGACGATCGCGGTTTCACCGACGATGACGTGGTGGCTGCCCTCAAGACCTACAAGCCCTCAGGAGAGCACGATGACTACGTCATCTTCTCCTCAGGTGGTCATTCGGGACAGGTTCACGTGATCGGTGTTCCGTCGATGAGGCTCCTCAAGACCATTGGTGTCTTCACCCCTGAGCCCTGGCAGGGCTGGGGTTATGGCAACCAGACGATTGAGGAAGTCTTGGAGGCCGGTCAGGTCGATGGAAGAGACGTGTTGTGGGCTGACACCCACCATCCGGCCCTTTCAGAGACCGAAGGGGACTATGACGGCGAGTTCGTGTTCATCAATGACAAGGCGAACGCTCGCGTTGCTGTCATCGATCTGAGGGACTTCGAGACCAAGCAGATCATCAAGAACCCAGTGGCCATCAATGACCACGGTGGGACGATGGTCACCCCGAACACCGAATGGGTGATCGAGGGAGGCCAGTACGCCACACCCAACGGCTGGGAGTACGCACCGATCGAGGAGTACGAGTCCGAGTACAAGGGAATGGTCACTTTCTGGAAGTTCGATCGCGATGCCGGTCGAATCGATGAAAGCCAGTCCTTCGCCATGGAGATGCCGCCTTACTGGCAGGACCTCTGTGACGCCGGAAAGCTCGTTTCTGAGGGATGGGTGTTCTGCAACTCGTTCAACACCGAGCTGGCAACGGGCGAGGGCCTGGACAAGTCCGGTGTCCCGTTTGAGGCCGGAGCCTCGGCTCGTGAGAACGACTACATGCACGTGATCAACCTCGAAGCCGCCGCCGAAGTGGCAGCATCGGGCAACACCGTCGAAGTCAACGGCTTCGACATGATCCCGCTGCAGACGGCCATCGACGAAGGTCTGCTCTACTTCGTGCCGGAGCCCAAGAGCCCGCACGGTGTGGACGTTGCGCCTCGAGGCGACTACTTGGTCGTCTCCGGAAAACTGGATCCGCACACCACGGTGTACTCGTTTGAGAAGATCCAGCAGGCCATCGCGGATGAGAACTGGGAGCCGGATGCCTATGGCGTTCCGGTCCTCGACTTCGACGCCACAGTCGAAGCGCAGGTTGAGCTGGGTCTCGGCCCACTCCACACGCAGTTCGACGATGAGGGCTATGCCTACACGTCGCTGTTCCTGGACAGCGCAGTGGCTCGCTGGAGTCTCGGACCCCCATACGGGGACGAGTTCAAGCTCGATGGGACCATTCCCGTGCATTACAACATCGGCCACCTCGTGGCGGCCGAGGGAGACACCGTCAGCCCCGATGGGGACTGGCTCGTGGCCCTCAACAAGTGGTCGCTCGACCGCTTCCTGCCACCTGGTCCGTTGCTTCCGCAGAACTTCCAGCTGATCGACATCGCCCAGCCGGCTGATGCCAATGAGAACGCTGGCATGCAGCTGCTGTACGACATGCCGATTGGTTGGGGTGAGCCCCACTACGCACAGATGATCAAAGCGGACAAGCTGGCTCCGTTTGAGGTCTACCCCGAAATCGGGTGGGACCCACACGAAATGGCAGTCGATCCGAACGCGCCCGTGTCGGGCAACGAGCGGATCGAACGAGACGGCAACAACGTGGAGATCTGGATGACGGCTGTTAGGTCTCACTACACACCCGATCGGGTGGAGATCCTTCAGGGTGACAACGTGACCTGGCACGTCACGAACATCGACACGTCATTCGACGCAACCCACGGTTTCTCGATTCCGGGCTACAACATCAATATCAGCCTGGAGCCTGGTGAGACTGCAACAGTCGAGTTCGTTGCAGACCAGAGCGGCACATATCCGTTCTACTGCACCGAATTCTGCTCAGCGCTCCACCTCGAGATGGCCGGCTACTTCCTGGTAGCGCCAGAGGGTTAAGGAGGTCAAACGAAAGTGTCAGTCTTGAGCCGGGTTCTGGGGCCGAGGGTTTCCAAAGAGGAAATGGCGGAGCACGCCGACCTCTACAAGAAGCCAAGTCGCCTCCTGATAGGAGGGTCGATCCTCCTGTTGGTGTCCCTGTTGCTCCCTTATTGGGTGCTCAGGTTGCAGGCGCCCCAGTTCCCGGACGGACTGACAGTCACCGCCTATGTGAATCGGCTCGAAGGAGACGTCGGCGAGCTCGAAGGCCTCAATCATTACGTTGGCCTTGGCTCATTTGAAGATGCAGCCGTGTTTGAGCGCTCGATTGCGATCTACGCAATCATCGGGCTCGCCGCCCTTCTTCTCGCCGGTCTCTACGTTCATAGCCGCTGGGTGTTGGTTCTTGCTCTCCCCGCGATGCTCTTCCCGCTGGTCTTCATGGTCGATCTCCAGTATTGGCTCTGGGACTTCGGGCACAACCTCGACCCTCTGGCTCCGCTGGCAGCCGCCGTCGGAGAGTTCACCCCGCCGATATTCGGGCCTGCCGAGATTGCTCAGTTCAATACGTTGGCTCTGCCTGGCTTTGGGTTCCTGATGGCACTGGCCGCATCGATCATGGTCGGGTACGCGATGGTGCTGCATCGACGGGCATACAGGCCCCTCATCGAGGCGATGGAGTCTCGGGACGAATGAGAAGGATCACGCTGTTTCTGGTGGCGATCCTTGTCGTCTTTCCCGCGACGTCTGCGTCCGGTGGCGAGGATCTGCAAGCCATCATCGACGCCGCAGAGCCGGGCGCCGTTGTCGTCTTGCAGCCTGGCACCTACGACGGAAACGTCACCATCGACAAGCCCCTCACCCTCAAAGGAGAGGGCTGGCCCGTGATCGATGGCGGTGGTGTCGGCAACGTGATCACCGTCGATGCGCCCGACGTGACACTGACCGGCCTGGTGATCAGGAACACTGGCGACTCCCTAGACCAGGAGAATGCCGGGGTTAATGGCCTTGCCCCTCGGGTGACGGTGGTCAACAACCGTCTCGAGAACGTCCTCTTCGGTGTCTACCTCCGTCTAGGGGATGGCTCGTACGTAGCGGACAACGTCATCGGCGCCATGGGCGACGAGGTGGCAAGGCGTGGTGACGGGATACGGCTTTGGGAGAGCTCGGGATCGACCGTCGAGCGCAACGTCGTGGAAGGTGGCCGGGACACGGTTCTCTGGTTCTCCGACGATCTCGTCATCCGTGACAACCGCATCAGCGACGGCCGTTACGGGCTCCACTTCATGTACTCGGACCGGGCGATTGTCTCCGGCAACGAACTGACACGGAACAGCGTTGGCGGATTTCTGATGTATAGCCAAGACCTCGTCCTCACGGACAACGTGATCAGCCACAACTTCGGTCCGTCGGGGTACGGAATCGGGCTGAAGGACATGGACGGGCTCACGGCGACGGGCAACCATGTCATCTCGAATCGTGTCGGGATCTACCTCGACAACTCGCCGGCGACCCCAGGTGTCGAACATCAGATCGAAGGAAACCTGTTCGCTTACAACGGGGTTGGCATTCAGTTCCTACCATCGGTCGAAGGCAACACACTTTCCGGAAACGCCTTCGTCGATAACGCTGAGCAAGTGGGCGTCCAGGGCTCGGGCGTGTTCGACGGAAACACCTGGACGGTTGGTGAGACGGGCAACCACTGGAGCGATTTCGCCGGGTACGACGCCACCGGTGACGGACGTGGCGACATTGCGTATCGACTCGAGGACCTGTTCTCAAGCCTGACTGACGATCATCCCGAGCTCCAGTTCTTCGACCAGACGCCGGCGTCCAAAGCGGTCGATCTGGCCGGTCAGCTCTTCCCGGCCTTCCGACCCCGTCCCAAGGTCGAGGACACCGCCCCCCTGATCGAGATGCCGGAGATCCCACGTCCCATCTCGATCGATGCATCAGGTTCGCTACTGGGCACAGGCCTTCTCGCCCTGTCCCTGCTGGCGACTGCCGTGGGGCTGCTCTTTGTTGCGAGACGACCTGGAAGGAGGCTGGCTCCATGATCGAAGTCAGCGGGCTTACCAAGGCCTACGGAGATCTGGTTGTTGTCGATGACTTCGACGTGACCATCGAACAGGGCGATTCGGTTGCTCTCTGGGGGCCGAACGGGGCAGGCAAGACCACCGTGATCCGGTGCCTTCTTGGACTGGTCTCATATGACGGAACGATCACCGTCAACGGGATGGATGCCAAAGACGATGGTAAGGCGGTTCGAAGCCTCATCGGATACGTGCCCCAGGAACTCTCTTTCTACGACGACATGGTGGTCATCGACCTCCTCGACTACTCGGCATCTCTCCGAGGCATCGCGCCCGAGCGGGTTGACGAGGTGGTCGAGATGATCGGCCTCGAGGACCATCAGCAGAAGCTCGTGCGGGAGCTTTCGGGTGGTTTGAAACAACGACTGGGGTTGGCCACAGCCCTGGCTCCCGACCCACCGATCCTCCTTCTCGATGAGCCGACGTCGAATCTCGATGCCGGGGCCCGTGAATCGACGATAAGGCTCCTTGACGACCTCAAGCACCAGGGCCGGACCCTCGTGGTCACCTCACACCACCTCGAAGAGGTGGGCATGCTGGTAGATCGTGTCATTGCGATGGAGGCGGGGGTGGTCGTGACCGAGTGTGCGCCTCATGACCTGGCCGAGCGTCTCGGTATCAGCGCATGGCTGCATCTGATCACTTCCAAAGACCAGGCCGCCCAGGCCCAGACCGTCCTCACAGAGGCAGGCTTCAGCGCCCGGATGAACTCTCAGGGTGTGCTGGTCGAGGTATCGGCCCAGCAGAAGGGGATGGCAGTCACTGCCCTCGCCGAGGCTGGCATCGAGATCGAGGACTTGGAGGTGTGGCGATGACCATGACGGCCGATCGAGTCATCACCGAGCGCCCGGAGATGACAACCATCCTCAGAGTCGCTCGCAAGGAGCTGCGCAGCTCCGTGACCAGCCGATGGTTCTGGATGTGGGTGCTGGCTTTTGTCGGCCTCGCTCTCATCCTCGTGTTGGTCGCACTGCCCTCGACACGAATCGGGGGACAGGCCGGGTTTGGTCGGACCGCCGCGTCGCTAGTGACGCTGGTTCAGATAATCGTGCCGTTGATGGCGCTCACTCTCGGTGCGTTGAGCATCGCGGCTCAGCGGGAAACGGGAGCACTCAGGTTCCTCATGAGCCACCCCATCAGCCGCACCGAGGCTTTTTGGGGTCTGTATCTGGGCAACAGCGCGGTCCTCGCCGTCGCCACAACCGCCGGTTTTGGAGCGGCAGGCGTTCTCACCATCTCACGCGGGGTGACCGACGGGACCGCAACCTTCGCCTGGATTGCCTTCGCCTCTTGGCTGCTGGCGATGGCAATGCTCGGCATCGGCATGCTCATCAGCACGTTCGCCAAGCGGTCGAGCGCCGCGCTGGGAGTTGCCGTGTTCGTCTGGCTGATTCTGGTGTTCATCGGCGACCTAGGGGTCATGGGGACGGCGGCGGCAACCAACATGCCGGTCTCAGTTCTCTTCTTCACAGCTCTCGCCAACCCGGTCGAGGCCTTCCGGCTCCTCGCACTCACTGCTTTTGCGGGTTCCCTCGATGCGCTGGGTCCCGCCGGTGTCTACGCCGTGGACACCTTGGGCGACAACCTCGATTTGTCGCTGTTGATTGTCCTGCTGCTTTGGCTCGCCCTGCCTGTCTTGGCGGCTTGGCAGCGATTCAGGGGAAAGGCTGACCTATGAACAAGATGAGATTCCTGATGGCGCTTCTGCTGCTGGCGGTTGGCGTTCTCCCAGCGGCCTGCGGTGAAGCTTCTGCGAGCGACGGTCCACCAGAGATCAACTACGGACGCGACATCTGCATCGAATGCGGGATGATCATCGATGACCCAAGATTTGCCGCCACCTATCGGCTGCCTGATGGGACCGAGGCAAAGTTCGATGATCTGGGCGACCTAATCCTCTACGCCCGGGAGCGAAGTGTTCTCGACGAGGCAACAGTCTGGGTCAGTGACTTCAACGATGAGGTCTTGATCGATGCCCCGACCGCTCACTATGTCCCCACTCTTGGTGTCAGTTCGCCGATGGGACATGGGATTCTCGCCTTTGCCACCGAAGAGGCGGCACATGCAGTGGCCATGGAGCTCGATGGCGAAGTGATCACTTGGGAGACGGTCAAGCAACTTCCGACGATCGACGGGCGTGTGGGTCACCATCACCACGACATGGATCATGACGACCATGAAGGTCACGACCATGAAGACATGGATCATGACGACCATGAAGGTCACGATCACGATGGCTGAGATTTCAAGAGAAACAGATAGGAGAGCGATGAAACGATTGCTGAGCCTTATGGCCGTTTTGGCCCTGGTACTCGCCGCCTGTGGCGGTGGCGGTAGCGACGGGAACGACGACGGCGGTACGGATGCAACAACGGCACCGGTGGCGGGAGATGCGGTTGCAGGAGAGGAGACTTACTCCTCCTCATGCGTGGCATGTCACGGCCCTGATGCCAAAGGCATCGAGGGACTCGGTAAAGACCTCACGAACAGTGAGTTCTTGAACTCTCGGAGCGATGCCGAGGTGATTGCCTTCCTCAAGGAGGGCCGGCCCGCAGGCGACCCTGACAACATGGCGGGTATCGACATGCCTCCGAAGGGTGGTAACCCGTCGCTGACCGATAGCGACATGGCGGACATCACGGCCTACTTGCGGACACTCCCGGGCAACTAGCGGCCGTCTTCGATCCTCGGGCGACTGAAGTGTGATGACCGTTGCTGGCCCACGGTCATCACACTTCGGATCCTGATTTACGCCGCTTCGATGACCTCTCCGAGACGCTCGATGAGGTCCACCACTCGGTTCGAGTAGCCCCACTCGTTGTCATACCAAGTCATGACCTTCACCAGGTTTCCACCGATCACCTGAGTGCCACTTGCGTCGAATATCGATGAATGGGGGTTGCCGATGATGTCCGTCGACACGATCGCGTCCTCCGTGTACTCCAGGATGCCTTCGAGGTCGCCCTCAGCCGCTTCTCGGACCACCGAGTTGATCTGCTCCACGGTCACGTCTTTCTCCAATTCGACAACGAGATCGACTGTTGAGCCGTCCGGCACCGGGACACGCATCGCCATGCCGTCGAGTTTCCCATCGAGTTCGGGGAGCACTTTCCCGACTGCTTTGGCGGCCCCGGTTGTCGTCGGGATGATGTTCTCGGTGGCGGCGCGGCTCCGGCGAAGATCCTTGTGCGGGACGTCGGCCAGACGCTGGTCGTTGGTGTAGGCGTGAACAGTGGTCATCACACCCTTCTTGATACCGAACGCATCGTCGAGAACCTTGGCCAGCGGAGCCAGGCAGTTGGTCGTGCATGACGCATTCGAAACGATGAGATCGTCGCTGTCGAGATCGTCGTCATTGACTCCGAGGACGATCGTTTCATCGATTTCGTCCTTCGCGGGCACGGTGAGGATGACCCTCTTCGCTCCCGCCTCGAGGTGCTTCTGTAGCGATGCCCTGTCACGAAACACACCCGTCGACTCGATGACCACGTCGACGCCCAACTCTCCCCAGGGCAGTGCGGCTGGGTCACGTTCCATCAGCATCTTGACTTCGTGACGGCCGGCGGTCATGACGCCGTTGGCGACCTCGACGTGCTGGTCGAATCGGCCCATCACCGAGTCGTATTCGAGCAGATAGGCGAGGATGTCATCGTCCGAGAGATCGTTGATCGCCACGACCTCGATGTCCGAGTCTTCCCTTTCGGCAATGATCCGGAACACGGCTCTTCCAATTCGTCCGAATCCGTTGATTGCGACCCGTGTCATCATTCCCCTCCTTGCGCCAGGGCGGCGGCAACTTCAACCACGCGATGTGAATAACCCCAACCGTTGTTGAACCAAGTGATCGTCTTGACGAGGTTGTCGCCTGTGGTCATCGTCGCCATGCTGTCGTAGATACCTGAGTGGGGGTTCAGCCTCACATCAGATGAGACGATCGGATCTGCGGCGTACTCGATCACTTCGCTGTAGCGATCAGCGACGGCGTGATTCACTAGCTCGTTGATTTCCGTCGGAGACACTTCAGAACTGGTCTCCGCAACCATGTCCACGGTGGAACCATCGGGCACGGGGACATTCAGAGCGGTCACGATCATCTTTTCAGCCAGCTCGGGCAGGACCTGGGCGAGAATCTCGGCAGAGTTGGTCTTGGACGGAATGATGTTCTCACCGGCCGCCCTGCTCGTCCGATAGGCACCGGTCGGCACGTCAGCGAGCCGGCCTGCGTTGGACATGGCCTTCACAACTGTCATGAACACGCGCTCGAGGCCGATCTCATCGTTGAGCACTTTCAGTATCGGTGCCACGGCATTGGAGGTGTTGGAGCCGAGGGCTAGGACTTCCGGGCTCCCATCGAGAACTTCGTCGTTGATGCCTCGGAGCAATAGCGGGATCTCTCCCGGTGTTTCGGGGCTGGACGTCAGAACAACCTTCTTGGCGCCGCCTTCGAGATGGCCGGCGAGGCTGGTGGCCGACCGGTATCGAGAGGTCGTGTCGACCACGATGTCGACTCCCTGCTCGTTCCACTTGGTATCGGCGGGCGTCCGATAGTCCGTCCAGGCCACGGTCTTCTCGCCGTAGCTCAGATGTCCGTCGGTGTGCTCGACCTCAGTGGGGAACCGTCCATAGATCGAGTCGTACTTGAGTAGATAGGTGAGGGCGTCGGGGTCTGCGATGTCAGCGATCGCGACGACATCCAGGTCGTCACGGTCGTGGAGCAGTCTGAACACGTTTCGGCCGATGCGGCCGAACCCCATTAGGCCTATGCGGGCAACAGTCATGTTTCTCCTTCGTAGCGACCGAAAATAGCGGTCAACCCTCTGGACGCTGAATTCACGGCTCTATACGTTCGTGAGGGAGAGATGTTTGCCGTTCTCGCGGTCGCCGCGGTATGTCTAAGTCCACCGGTAAACGGGCCGGTGATTGCCCCGTATTCCCCAATCGGGAATTACGGAGGGCACTGGGGCGTCGACTACGCGGCGGACCTGGGGGAGGAGGTGAAAGCGCCGGTAGCTGGTCTGGTCACATTCGCCGGATCAGTCGCCGGGATGAACACCGTCACAATCCAGCCGATTGACGGCCTGAAAATCTCTGTGTCGTATCTAGCGTCGATCGAAGTCGGGACGGGCCAACGTGTTGTCGCTGGCCAGATTGTCGGTAGAGCGGGCGTGCATGATGGTGTACCAGCGGTTCATATGTCGACACGTATCAACGGCCGCTATGTCGATCCTGCGACTCAGATGGGCTGTGTGCAGACCGAGATCACCAGAGCGCTGCGCTTGCTGCCTCCTCCGCAGCCCTATCCTCGTCCACGTGCGAACCGGAATCCTCGGCGGAACATTCGATCCGATCCACGTCGCTCATCTCCACGCCGCCGAAAGCGCACTCCATCAGTTCCGCCTCGATCGGGTGCTCCTCATACCGGCCGGTGAGCCATGGCAAAAGGCTGGTCGACAAATCACTGCGGGGCCTCATCGTTTTGAAATGGTTCGGCGCGCAGTAGAGGGGGTCGAAGGAATTGACGTCGACGACCGTGAGTTGGTCCGCTCCGGACCCACCTACACCATCGACACCCTCGAGTCGTTCCCCCAAGACGAGGAGCTCTATCTGATCCTAGGTGCCGATGCAATGGCGGGGATCCATACGTGGCATCGGGCGAGTGACGTGATCGAGCGCGTGAGCATTCTGATTGCCCCTCGCCCCGGGGGTCATGAGTTCGATGGCTCCCACGGTCAATCGATCGAAATGGGCCTGCTCGAGGTGAGTGCGACCGACATTCGGGCACGCGTCGCTGACGGAAGGCCGTTTAGGTATCTGGTGACCAGAGAAGTTCACGACTACATCAGGTCGAACCACCTGTACACGCAAGTCCTGTAGAACGATATGGTTGTGGCCACACGAATCCAGGAGGACCCGTCGTAGAGCAGAGTGTCGAATTGGCCAGAGTGGCGGCTGACGCCATCTTCGCCAAGAACGGAACAGACATCGTGCTGCTCGACGTCGAAGAGTCCTTCTTCCTCTCAGACGTATTTGTCATCGCCACCGGCTCGTCACGCACCAACGTTCAGGCGTTGGCCGATCATGTGGAAGAGAAGATCGGCGAGACTCGTGACCTGAAGCCGCTCCGCGTCGAGGGCCGGACCGAAGGGGAGTGGGTACTCGTTGACTACGGGGACATCATCGTCCACATCTTCCAGAGTGGCCCTCGCGACTTCTATTCGTTGGAGCGACTCTGGGGCGACGCTTCCCCCATCAAATGGGAAGAGCCAGCGATAACCGACGGCTGATTGGCTACCAGGTGGGTGCGTAAGACGTCAGAGTCTGCATGTACCCGGCCCGCTCGTATGCGCTGGGATCCGGGACCGCCGAATGGCTCATGCTTCCCCGGGCCTGGGCGACAGACTCATACTCGCGTTCAGCCAGCCAGGTCTCGAGACCGTTGACCACTTCGGTCAGCCTCCCAGGTCCGTGGCGGAGCAAGGCCGACGCCATCATCGTGACCGTTGCCCCTGCGAGAGTCGCCTTCACTGCGTCTTCAGTGGTGTGGATTCCGGTCGTTGCCGCAAGGTCACAACCGATCCGACCATGCAGTATGGCCAACCACCGCAACACCAACCTCAGCTCCGAAGGTTCGGATAGAGACAGGCTTGGCACCACCTCGAGATTCTCGATGTCGATGTCCGGTTGATAGAAGCGGTTGAAGATGACCAGGCCGTCGACACCGGCGTCGGCGAGCCTGCGAGCCACATTGGCGGTTGAGGAGAAGTAGGGGCCGACCTTGAGTGCCAGCGGCAGATCGGTTGTCGCCTTGATCGCCTCGACCAGGCGCAGGTAGGAGTCTTCGACGTGTTTTGCCTTCTCGTCGACGTTCGCCGACAGCCGATAGGTGTTCACCTCGAGGGCGTCGACTCCCTCATCGGCGAGGATCCGCGCATACAGCGTCCAGCCACCGGTGGTGGTCCCGTTGAGGCTTGCAATCACCGGGATGTCAGTTTCGGCCTTGGCCCCACGAATCAGCTCCAGGTAGTCCTCGGGGCCGGTGTTGTAGTCGTCGAGTTGCGGAAAGAACCCCTCCGGCGTCTCGGCGAATCCGTCGGCGCCCAACTCCAAGCTGTGGTGGACCGCCATTGCGTTGTGCTCGATCTGCTCCTCGAACAGGCTCGGTAGCACCACGGCTGGTGCTCCTGCCTCCACGAGCGCATGGATGTGGTCGAGGTCACCTGTCGCGGGAGAGGCCGATGGAACGACCGGATGCCCGAGAGACAGTCCCAGGTACGTCGTGGATAGGTCAGGACTCATCTTCTACCTCCGCGTATTCGGCTGTTCGGTGGATTTCGACCATCTGCTCGTAGAGGTGCCACCTGTTGTCAATGTCAGCTTGCGCTTGACGCAGCAACTCATCGGCACCGTCTGGATCGACTCGTCCCAGCATTGCGAACCGTGCCTCTTGCTTAGCGAACTCCTTGAAGGGGATAGTCGGCGCCCGGCTGTCGAGTCTGAGGCCGGGATTCCCTTGCATCTCTCTCGCCGGGTCGTACCGGTAAAGCGGCCAGTAGCCCGAGTCGGTTGCAGCCTTCTGGTGGCCCAGCTGGTTCCGCATGTCGAGGCCGTGGGCGATGCATGGGCTGTAGGCGATGATGAGTGACACACCGCGGTGTGCTTCTGCCTCGGCGATTGTCTTGACCGTCTGTGTCGGATTCGCACCCATGGCGATCTGGCCCACGTAGACGTTGCCGTACGACATGGCTATCTGTCCCAGGTCCTTCTTCCCGGTTGCCTTTCCACCAGCAGCGAACTTGGCGATCGCTGCCCGCGGCGTTGCCTTTGAAGCCTGACCGCCGGTGTTCGAATAGACCTCGGTGTCGAGGACCAGGATGTTGATGTTGCGTCCGGAGGCGAGGACGTGGTCCAAGCCGCCAAACCCGATGTCATACGCCCAGCCGTCACCGCCGACGATCCAGACGCTGGTCTCGACCAGGGAGTCGGCGACACCCTCCAGCCGTCTAGGAAGCGGTCCGTCAAGTTCACTCAGCTTCTTCCTGAGAGCATCCACCAGTTCGCGCTGGCGCTCGATCAGCCCGTCGAGGTCGGAGTAGTCAGGTTCGGCGTGGAGAGTCAGCAGGTCGACCGCCACCTGACCGAGATCCGGGGCCAGGGCCGTCAGGAGAAGGATCGCGTCCTCCCTTTGGGCCTCGGTCGCCAGTCTCATGCCTAGACCGAACTCAGCGTTGTCTTCGAAGAGGCTGTTGGACCAGGCCGGGCCACGCCCTGAAGCGTCCTGCGCCCACGGTGTCGTCGGGAGATTCCCGCCGTAAATCGACGAGCAACCGGTTGCGTTGGCGACGATCATTCGGTCGCCCATCATCTGGGTGATCAGCTTCAGATAGGGAGTCTCTCCGCACCCTGAGCAGGCCCCTGAGAACTCAAATAGGGGCTGCAAGAGCTGTGAGCCTTTGACGGAGCCAGCGTTCACCTCGCTGCGGTCCATCTCGGGTATGTCCAGGAAGATCTCAAAGTTCTGGCGCTCTCGGTCGAGATGCTCGGCGATCGGCTCCATGTTGATGGCCTTGTGCTTGACCATTTCCTTCGACTTGGCAGGGCAGATCTCAACGCAGATTCCGCACCCGGTGCAATCGTCTGGTGCCACTTGGATGGTCACCCTCTTACCTGCGAGGTCCTTGGCTGTGGGTTCCTTCCACAGAAAGCCGTCAGGTATCTCGACTCCGGGGTCGAACGCTTTGAACCGGATGGCGGCGTGAGGGCAAACCAGGGCGCAACGCCCGCAATCGATGCACAGGTCGGCATCCCAGATCGGGATCTCGGGCGCGATAGTCCTTTTCTCCCACTGCGATGTAGCTGTCGGAAAGGTCCCATCGATTGGTAGGGCTGAGACCGGTAGCAGGTCGCCCTTGCCCGCCATCATCATCCCGGTGACTCTCTGGACGAAGTCGGGAGCTACCTCGGGGACCGGTGAATCGATGCGTCTCGAGCTGTCGGCCGCTCCGGTCTCGACGCGGTGCAGCCCGGCAACGGCTCTGTCGACGGCGTCTTCGTTGCGAGCGACAACCACCGCGCCTCGTTTGCCATAAGTCTTCGAGATGTACTCCTTGATGGCCTCGACAGCCTTAGATGACTCGAGAAAGTCGGTGAGGTGGAAGAAACAGGTCTGGAGCACCGTGTTGACCCGGCGGCCTAATCCAGCATCCGTCGCCACAGCTGCAGCGTCGACGGCCCACAACTCGAGCCCTTTGTCCAGCACCTGACGTTGGGTCTCCACCGGGAGACGATCCCAAATGGTGTCTGCGGCGAAGGGGCTGTTGATCAGGACGGTTGCGCCCTCGGCTGCGACGTCCAGGAGGTCACCTGAGTACAAGAAGTCGAACTGGTGGATGGCCACGAAGTCTGCCTCGGTGATCAAGTAGGTCGACTCGATAGGCCGGGGTGAAACTCGAAGGTGTGAAACCGTGCGGGCTCCAGACTTCTTCGAGTCGTAGACGAAGTAGCCCTGGGCGTGGAGGTCGGTCGAGGTGCCGATGATCTTCACAGAGTTCTTGTTGGCACCAACTGTTCCGTCCGATCCGAGACCGAAGAAGACAGCCCGCATGACATCATTTGGCTCCGACCACCAGGTTGGGTCGTGCTCGATCGCCAAGCCTGTGACGTCATCGATGATCCCGACTGTGAAGTGGCGTCTCGGGTTGTCCGAATTCGCCTCGCCGAAAACGCCGGCGACCATAGAGGGTGTGTACTCCTTGGAGGACAGCCCATACCGGCCACCGATCACGTCGATGTCTCTGTCTGCCTCGGCCAGGGCAGCTACGACGTCCTGGTACAGGGGCTCACCGACTGCTCCGGGTTCTTTGGTCCGATCCATGACCACGATTTGTCGAACCGAGTCGGGCAGTGTTTCAACGAACGTCTCACTGGCGAATGGGCGATACAGCCGCACTTGGACGAAGCCCACCTTGTGCCCTTCGGATACGAGACGGTCCACTGCCTCGCGGGTCGCACCGACTCCTGAGCCCATGATGACCATCACGGTCTCCGCGTCTGGTGCGCCGTGGTACTCAAACAGGTCGTATTGGCGTCCAGTCACCTCGGCCAGTTGTCTCATGGTTTCGGTGACGATCCCGGGGACCTGTTGGTAGTAGGTGTTCGCAGCCTCTCTCGCCTGGAAGAAGACGTCCGGGTTTTGTGCGCTGCCTCGCAGCTTCGGTGCGTTGGGGTTCAGCGCTCGAAGCCGGTGTTCGGCAATGAGGTTCTCGTCGACCAGGCTCCGAACGGCGTCATCATCGATCAGTTCGATCTTTGCGACCTCATGTGAAGTCCGGAAGCCATCGAAGAAGTGGAGAAAAGGGATCCGCGACACGAGGGTCGCCAGATGAGAAACGAGGGCCAGGTCCTGGGCCTCCTGAACCGAGGCTGAGCTGAGCATGGCAAAACCCGTTGCTCGGGCAGCCATGACGTCGGAGTGGTCGCCAAAGATCGAGAGGGCATGAGTGGCAACGGTGCGTGCAGCCACATGGATCACCGCAGGTGTCAGTTCACCTGCGATCTTGAACATGTTGGGAAGCATCAGAAGCAAGCCCTGTGAAGCGGTGAAGGTCGTGCTGAGTGCTCCGGCCGTGAGTGCGCCGTGGATGGCGCCTGCTGCCCCGCCTTCGCTCTGCATCTCTACGACGTCGGGGACGACACCCCAGAGGTTGGGACGACTTGCGTGAGACCAAGCGTCGGCTAGTTCTCCCATAGGTGACGCGGGGGTGATCGGGTAGATCGCCACGACCTCGCTCAGAAGGTGGGCGATGCGTGCCGCCGCCTCGTTGCCATCAACGGTGGCGGTCTGGGGAGCTGAAACCATGAGTCCAAGGTACGAACGGGTCTTGGTGGCCCACAGGGTCGAAAGGCCCGACTGGGCAGACCTTTCGGCGGTGGAGTTCACCTTCTCGGTTCGGACTCAATAAACTGTCGCTCCCACCTCTTTCTGTGTCAGTCGCGACCGCTTAAGCCGCCCGCCCAGAACGAAGGAAATGGGGCTGTAGCTCAGCCTGGCAGAGCACTTGACTGGCAGTCAAGGGGTCAGGGGTTCAAATCCCCTCAGCTCCACTAGAAACCCCCTCGTCAGAGGGGGTGTGACATGAAGGGGTGAGTGATCGAGGCCGCAGGTTATTGGTCGGTTATTGGTTCAGCCAGGTTCCTCTGGCAAAAGACCCCAGTGAACAAATCGGTCCTCAAGTGCCGGTAGACCAGGCACTTATCGACCAAGCGTGCTTGGCACTGGATGTTGTCGAACTCGAGACGCTGCGTGATGGGGGACAGAAGTCCGTACGCCTCGTAGGCCGTGATGACGAGAGGTTTGTCGTGAAGGTGATCAGCACTGGGCAAAGCAGCCCTCTCGCCCATGTGCGGGCGTCTCGAGAGGTGGACATCCTTCGACGCTTGGACCATCCCAAT
Organism: Acidimicrobiia bacterium; assembly: GCA_028284765.1. Taxonomy (GTDB): domain Bacteria; phylum Actinomycetota; class Acidimicrobiia; order Spongiisociales; family ZC4RG35; genus JANQRA01. The sequence continues at coordinate 115,219 of JANQRA010000014.1, read as the reverse complement.
GTGGTGCAGTTGGCTTCTGACCTCGTGGAGCTTGGAGACTCGCCGGTTGGTGTCGCATGGTTGGAGGAATATCTCGACGGCGAGGATCTTTCGGACCTAGTCGGAGCCCCCTGGCAGTGGTCAGAGGCAGCTGACCTCGGTTATCAGATCGGTCGTGGACTCGGAGCTATGCACGCGGAGCGGGTCATTCATCGTGACCTGAGCGCAAACAACATCCGACGCTTGGACTCAGGAGTCTTCAAGGTTATGGATCCTGGGCTTGCGCGACATGAGCTACTCACACGAGTGACTGTGTTCGGCCATCCGGGGACCCGAGGCTTCATGAGTCCTGAGCACTTCAGGCCGTTGCCTGCCGGTCCCAACGCCTTCTCCGACGTCTTCTGCGTAGGCATCCTCATGTGGCTTGCACTCACCGGCACGGTGCCGATTCCGTTCCATGGCGACGATGCCGATTACGCACAGCGAACCATGCGAAGTGATCTCGAGGATGTCAACTCAGTAAGGGCGCTGCTCAATACCGAGCAGTTTGAGTTCCTTTTACGGTGCTTGCACTCGCAGCCCGCCCGCCGATTTCGAGATGGAAACGCCCTGGCAAACAGATTGGAGGAGTTGATGTGAGCATCCTTGTAGAGGACACCAGCAGGAACAACCTCGCATCGTGGGTCTCCACCGCTGTGACGAATGGCCTCGTCGATGGTGCGGTGTTGTCTCCGTTCGCAACGCCAGCCGAGAGCACGAATTTCAAATCATCAGGCGGGACTACGGCCGCTTCTTTGGCAGCCGACGGTGGGTCAGTTTGGTTCGACGCCGCGACCCACGCGTTGGCCATGCCGAGTGTGGGTGATTTTAGGTACTACGACGGATGGAACCTCTGGGGTGGAGCCCGAGGGGACCTGCTGGGCGGAGGCCAGCAACGCGATCATGTGCTGCGCGTGCTGTCTCAACAGGACTCAATCGGAGCTGTACCTCTGGGTCCGACGACCCTCTTGACGTCGGCATCGGGTGCGGAGCCCGCTCTTGCCTATTCACTCGCCGAGTTGACCCTTGAGGCTCGCGACGACGCATGGATCACCGTTGCTGGCACAGCCACCTTCTGGACGAGTGGCCACGACCTCGATGCGTACGTTGGCGCATTGGCGCAAACAGGAGCCGAAGGCTACGTCTTGGTGGTTGCTCGGCCGACCGCAGACATGCCGGTGTCTGCATCTCAGGACGAGGTCTTCGGTGTTTGTAGGACCACAAGGAGCCTCAGTGAGCATGGTGCTGTGCACGTTTCACACGGCGACTTCGCCGGCTTGCCGGCGGTAGCGGCCGGGGCCGATTCACTCGGGACGGGTTGGGACCTTCGGCAAAGAGTGTGCAGCTTCACGAGCTACGAGGCCCGCGATCCCAGCGCAACGTTTGGTAGTTGGTTCCAAAGGCCAACTTACGGGGGCCTACTAGCCTGCATCACCCGGGCGGCGGCCGAACGACTGGAGAACCAGGACCGACCATTGTCAGAGCGCCTGCACTCTGGGCCCCTACACCCAGATGGACCCAAGGAGGCTTTCACGCATCACGTTGAGGTCCTCTCGAACCTAGTGGCTCAAATGGCAAGTCTCGCCTATGCCGATCGCTTCCGCTTTCTTGATCAGGTGTACGGAAACGCTGCGGCCGAATGGCCTAACGCTGTGGCCGCAGGCAATGTGGAGACCACCGAGACACGCTGGATCGGGCGCCTGCATGCTGGGCTGACCGCATACGGAGAGTCTGAGGGTTGGATCTAGTTTTACGCCCAGGCAGCAATGATGTGTTCTGATGCCCAGAGCCGTTTTGCCGGATGGTTGGGCGTCGTGCGGGGCCTCACGATCCATTCGCCGCTGACTCTCAGTCCCGCCTGGTCTGAAGTGACAGCATCTGTCAGTTCGTCAAAGGCGCCCTTCGCGATGCGCTCCATGACGAGAATGTAGCTGTCGGCCCAAGTTCGATAGGTGCGTCCCTGCGTCAAGGCCCTTTTCCATGCCGTGAGCTTTAACTCGATAGCGTAGATAGTCCCAATCGGGGCGAGGGCTCGATGCCGAGTGAGAGTCGCACTGTCAGTTATGCGAACAGCACCCGATCTGATGAGCCTGGGCAATCTGCGTTCAACCGTTTCAAGCGACCACCCAAGTCTCTTGGCCACGGTACGGGGCGTCGATGGGCGATCGACCCAGATGGAGGCCACGATGGCAGCGTCGATCTGGTTTAAGAGTGGGGCTACATCAAGCCTCAATCGCGCCTGACGAGCACTTGGGTTACCGACGATCACTGTCATGTCTGGCACGCCTCGAGGCGCCGGCATCTCAACCACGGCAGTAACGCCCGCGGTTGCGTTCGGTAGCTCCCGTATGGCATTGCGCGCGTCTGGGAGCAGGTCCTTCTCCGCCAGCGGCTCGAATTGCCGACCCGGTAGTGCACGCACCGAGTGCCGCGTCAATAGCCGGGTGTTGGGTGGCATGGGGTCAAGGTAGTCGATCGAGTCCACTCGCATAGCGATGTGGCTGCACCGATCGGCCCTCCGCTGAGCCGGTCAGCTCAGATTTGACGACTTGTGAGACAATGGATTCACAACACATCGAGAGCGGCTTGAGGGATCCGGCCCCGTGATAGCCCGGCAACCCCCGTCAGGGAAGGTGCTACTGCCGGCAGACCGTTTGGTCTGAACGATGTAGACAGACACATCGGACCTTCGACCCCTCCATTGCGAGGGGTCTTCTGGTTTGTGTTCGTTCTCGGGTGCGAAGGGAGAACGAAGATGACAGAAGCTCCACCTGGTGAACGAAAACGGTCCGGCGACCTCTGCGAAGTGGCGCTTTGCTTGACGTGTTTCAGCTTTCGAGGCCATTTCGGCGGTAAACGGCACCGTTGCCGATGTGAACAGGTGCCGGATGACTGGGCCGAGGTAGGGGAGTGGGCTGGATACGACATGCCGCTGCTCATCGAACCGTGTCGGCTGTGCCTGCGAGGGACCGCCCAGTCTGGCTCACGTTGGACCTACTTTGCATGCGGTTCGTGCGTCGCTGCGAATCGGGCCGTGGGAGAAGTGCTAGGCAGTCCACATGGAGCGCTGCCGTTGGGCCGCCACTCGATGATGAACGGTCTTGATTCGCGGCTCGGCAAGAGCGGTTTCGCCGTGGTATTGCGGGAGATGCACAGAATCTGGGTCCGGCTCACAGAGTGGCGACAAGAAGAGGGTCAAAGGCTCTCGGAGAGTGTCGGTCTTGTTGGGAGGGGGGAGGTGGCGTGGACCGCGTGGGAGAAGGCTCTCCTTGGGTCATTGGGTGCCTCCGCCGACGCTCTGTGTCGGTTGCTGGACTTCGACCTCCCCGCTCACCCAAGGCTGGTCTTGCTCAATGAGGAGCGCGACAGCTTCTTGGGGGCGAGCCCTTGAGGCGTATGACGAAAATCGTGCAGCGGTTCTCGCATTCGGGATTGCTGCGGTCGAACTTGGATGTGGTGATCCCTAGATCAGCCTTGTGACACAGAAGGGGACTTGCGGCAAATGTGGCATCCGATTGGACGCGGGTTCGCCAGTCCCTTCAGAGCGAAAGCCGAAAGTCTCAAAGTCAGCAACTGGAGTTTGCGGGTTGAGGAGATCGCCGATCGGTGTGATGAGAAGTCAGAACCTGCTGACATGGACTGAACGGTTCTCTTGGACGACGACCAACAATGTGGATCTAACGTGGTGGGTCACTTGACTCAACGCATCTCGCCCGCCCCGGACGTCGCGTGAGTTGGGGTCAGGTCCGCTTCCGGTTGCCAGGAACGCCGGTTTTGGTTGTGATCCTCGAACGCGAGAACTGGCGTGGGTTCCCTCAATGGGTCTGGTAAGGCCTCCTCCGGTGGTGGTCTCCGACCCCCCAAGGTTGGAGGCCGGGCGCTAGCGGACCTCGGGACACAGATGCAGGGATGCGCGAAGGTGATTTCTTGCCACGCGAGGCCGTATTCGAACGTGTCTCTGGGCAGCAGCGAAACATTGCTGACGACCTGCGTGCGGCCCCTGGCGGCATCCGGATCAAGACCGGCGACACCGGGCCTGATGAGATCGCATGCTTGGCGGCCCGAATCAATTAGTTCTCCGTCGGTGTACTGGGGATAGCTGGGTGTGTTGGAGAACGCTCCTGGCTTCCGAACCGATTCAATGAATGCTTGAGGGTCGGGTTCCTGGGCGCCCCCGCAGCTCGTAGCTGCAACCATGAGGAGGGCTGCAACGACGGAAGCTTTTGCTCGCATTTGCACGCGGCAGATCAGCGCCCAATCCGTTGCGATAGGTGTCGTTGGGAGGGGGCTCGCTAGACCAATAACAGCCAATAACCAAGGTCGTCCGCCCAGGTGGGATGCGTGTCACTTGATCCTCGGTTAAGTGGTCCTGGGTCCTTCCGCTCGCAGAGGGGCGCCTTGGCAAGGTCACCGAGCGTGACTCGTTGCCCTCGAACCAGTTTGTCGCTCGAGGATGTATCCCTTGTTCCCCTTGGCTGAGAGCTGGTCGCGCACAGTTCTGCAGGCTGCGTTGGCGTTGTCTGCTCACTTCCTGGTCGCTGGAGAGACTCCCTCATGGATGACAAAAGGGTTACAGGGGTTACATCGGTCTCAAACGTTGAGGAGCTGGGGGTTTGGGTTCGTGGTCGGGGTTACGGCTCAGGTGACATCGGGGTGCCGGGCGGCAGCTCCGGTGCTTCCTGGGCCGCTGTCTCGTGGGCCCATGACACGGCGGTGGGCAGCATCAAGACTTTCCGCTGCTTGCCAGCACGGACCAACCCGTCCGGGTGGGTTACGGGCTCCCTGGCCGAGATCTTGTCTGCGCCTGGAAACCCGTCCCGGAGGTTCTGGCCTGTCGACCGGGAGTTCTTGCCTGCTAACTCGGATCCATACTGCCGTTTGGCGAGGTCGTGGAAGACCGCCAGACGGACATAGGCGGCGTCCGTGTGGGTGTCGACCCACAGGACGGTTTCACCGTCAAACGGCCCGCCTGAGCGATAGACGCAGTCTGGCCTCTGCATGGCCTCGAGGATTGCTTCCTGGAGCACGGTGAACTCGACTCCCAAGGCCTCGTGCGTCTCCGCTTCCTCTTCAGGCAGCACCAGACCGTGAGGAGGCGCGAGATCGAGGACCTCATCCATCCATCGCGTGAACAGATCCCAGCCCCATTCGACGACGGCACGACCGTGTGCTTTGCGATCCTTGACATCGGGAGGAGGAGGAAGCCGTCCCTCGATCTCTGCCTGGAGTAGCCACCGCATCAGCGACTCGCCGATGGCGCCAAGCGGCAGGTCCAAGGCGGAGAGATCCTCGAACGCTTGCTGGTTCTTCGTTTCGCGCCTCATGCGCACCTGCACAGATCGCTGGTACACGGAATTCGCCTGTGATACCGCCTCTCCCGAGATGACCAACGGAGCGATCTGAGGTACGCCGTGAATGTCAGAGACCTTCTCACCCATTCCGCCTCGATGAGATGTGGTCCCATCCCACGTGTCTCTGATCACCTGATCTATGAACTCGTAGCCGCGGGTGCCTTGCCGGTACTCATCCCACCACATAGCGAAAGCATTAGAGGAGCCCTGAAACTGTCGGATTGCATGCATAGTCGACTCCAGCGTCGGCGCTGACTCGGTAAACCCGTGCAGGAGTTGCATGAACTTCAGAAGAGTCTCCGACTTTCCCGAGCCGGGCAGACCCGACACCAGCAAAATAGGGAATGATCGGAGGCCTTTTCGCTGAAGCGCTGCCGTAAGCCAGCCTGCGACGGTGGTCGTAACCATCGGTTCGTTCATAGCGAGCAGGAGCGCTACAGCCTGCCTGAGTTCGTCGACCGATACCGGCCCACCGATATGCAGCCCGGCGGCGTCGCGCAGCTTCTCGTTCGCCTCTTGGATCGTATGGCTTCCGGTGGAGCTTGCTTTTCGTCGAGGGAATTGGAATCTGTTCTCGATGTTGGCGTGGCCCCAGGCCGGGTCATATACCCAGCGGGCCCGGGCCTTGGAGTCCCCGAGCACCGTCCCGTCAGGCAGGACGTATGCAGGGTGTGGTGTTCCTTCACCCCACAAACCGGCGACCGGGACGCCGGTGACTCGGGGAAGGAAGGGAGCCTCATTGAGAAGCAGGGAAGCGAGGGCGTCGACAGGGCGCTGGCTAGAGCCATACCAAGTGCGTTGGCGGCTGGTGGCCCAGCGGTTGATGCTCTTAGGGCCGCTTAGGTCGTCCTCAGCAAGGATGTGTGGCGTCGGATCCCCTTCGAACAAGACTTCGATCGCCCAACTCCGCCGATGGCCCTGCGCATCAACAAGCTCGATGAATCGGACTGGCGCGAAGATGAAGTTGGAGACCGCGGCGATCGGTCCGTTCTTCCCCATCTCCATGTACCCAGACCGGTTGCCCGCAATCTCAATGAAAGGCTGGTGAGGTGGAACGACAAAACCCCCCTCAAGGATCTTCATTGGCTCATGAGATTCAACCAGATCAGTTTCGGGGAAGGTCACCCTCACCGATCTAGCAACGCCGTCCAGGCGTCGATGCCATTCTCTGGCGGCGGAACGCCCGGGAAGGTCATTGTCGAAGCACAGAACAACGTTTCTGCCGGCGAGGACTTCGACCCACTCGTCTCTAATCCTCGAGTTCGCTCCAGCTGGCAATCCGAGTGCGATCCCTCGACCTCTCAGCAGCCACGAGGCGAGCCAGGTGTCCGTTTCCCCTTCGCAAAGGACGACGTCGAAGTGGTCGGGGAGATTCGGCAACTGCCACTCCCCGTAGAGGCACCTCAATGGCGCTCCCTTCTTGGCGAACCAGCCACCTTTCCCTGGAGTGCGGGTCTTGTAGGACACGAGGGTGCCTTCGGAGTTCCAGTGCGAGGCCAGCACGTCGCCTGAGGGGGTCACCCCTAAGCGCCAGTGGTTCTGAAGCCATCGGAGATCGATGTCCACCAACCCCTTCTCCTCCAGTAGGTCCCTTAGCGGTTCAGTCGTCTCGCGTAGTGAGTGTGCCACCGCGCGGCCAACCTCCTGGGTGAGCACTTCAATGTCCACTGGCGTTGACGGCCCATCTCGGTCGACGAGCCCTTGCCACCGGCATCCGTCTGCTCTTCCCTTCGCCTCGAACGCGCGAAGCAGTTCCTCGGCCTTGGCCAGCTTGTGGGAGAAGCCGTCTAACTCCCAGATCTCACCGACAAAATCGAAAAGGTCTCCACCCTTTCCACATGGGAAGCATTTCCAGCGTTGGCCGTACTCGTAGACGTTTAGGCTTGGATTGTGGTCGTCGTGGAAGGGGCACAGACCTTTCGCTTGGCTCTCGCTGGTGCGTTCGAGTTCGATCGCAGCTGGGCCTGAAGCGACCCACTCCAGAGGCAGTCGTCTACGAATCTCTTCTTTGTCGAGGTTCCCCGACCTTGGGCTCTGTTCGGAACTCGGCGGCACCTCATGCTCGCTATCCTTCATGATGCTCCCTTCTTTGTGCATAGGGATGACAACGGCGACCCATGCCCGGGCCGCCGTTTGTTTATGGATGGTTCGTGGCGGCGCCAATCCTCGAAGGGGAGACCTTCAGAGCTCTCGCAAGGCGGACCACAGTCTCCGGGCTCAGATCCTGAAGGCCGCGCTCGGCTCTGGAGATGGTCGACTTGTGGACACCAGCAAGGTAGGCAAGGTGTTCGATCCGGAGGCCTCTATCGAGGCGGATCCTCCGGAGTTGGCTTGTTGCGTCAGTTCCCATGCTGTGCAACATAGAGAGTTGCATAGTGTTGCGTCAACGTAGTAAAATGTTACATCACTAGTGAAAGCGAGTCGGGAGGTCAGCATTGACGCCGTCGCAGATTGTGGCCCAAAATATCCGCCGCTACATGAAAACCGCTGGCTTGACGCAAGCCGATCTGGCGGGCCGACTTTCGGACATTGGCGAAGGGATGTCGAGGACCAACGACGAGGATCCGGGTTGGCATCGGGCCACGCTTGGTCGGCTGTTCTCGGGAGAAAGGCGAATATCGGTGAATGAGCTGTTTGCGCTTGCCTTGGCAGTGGAGACCACGGTGGCCGCCCTCCTGACCCCGCCCGATGGGGCCGGTGAGCCGGACTCGTTCACAGTGGGCAAGATTCCGAGCTCCTTCGATCGATCTGAGTACTTGACCCTTCTTCACCGTCCAGAGGAGCGCGTGTCGAAGGACGAACTCGGACTCGAGGGTTGGTCGAACACCAACGAGGATCGGCGGCGCCCGCAATGGACAATGCGTCGAAGCGCTATCCGGCGCGCCATCGAGGGGGCTCGCGGCGCCTTCGAGCGTGATCATCCAGGGCGATCTCTCGACGACGTTCCTGCGTTTGAGGTCGTCGACTACCTGGAGTCCTTGGCAGAAGAAGGAGACAGCAAGGAGTAGCAAGAAGGACCCGCTGGTGCAGCAACACCAGCGGGTCAGCAGATCAAACCCCCAGACGGTTATGAAAGGAAGGTGATCTATGGGGAAGGGTAATAGAGACAGTCAGAGCAGCCATGTCGAATCGTTTCTTGACAGGGAGGAGTCTGCGAGACGAAAACGGCGAAGCGAGTACGTCTACGAGCGGATTGAACGAAGTATCCGAACGAGGCGTCGTGGGGACGGTAGGGGAGACACCGTCTTCGAGGTTCAGGTTTGGGCCGACGGTCGAGCATCCAGTCGAACGTTTCAGACAGTCACGGAGGCCAGGGCGTTTCGTGACCGGCAGTTGGGGTCTCGAGCGATGGGGGAGAAGGTCACTAGTGCGGACCCACGTGTTCGCCTCGATACGTTCGTTGAGCGAGAGTGGCTTCCATGGCTTGCTCAAGAAGTGGTCATGGGGAACCTTCGGGAGTCCACGGCGGTTTGGTACCGCCACGGGGCCAACAGCGTTCTCAAGGACCTCGGCCGGTTCCGCGTGTCCGACATTGAGCGTCAGCTTCTGAGAGGGTTCGTCGCGAAGCGTGTCGAATCCGGTGATTCGAGAGCGAAGCTGCACCAGGCAAGAACGACTCTTCGATCGGTCCTCGCCCTCGCAGTAGAACAAGGTGTGGTTGTCACTGATCCTTCAGTGTTCCTCGTTGGCAGGAACGCTCCTAAGGCGGTCAAGCAGCCGAAGTCGAGTGTCAAGGCGTGGGGGAGGGAAGAGGCCCGAAAGTTCCTTCAGGCAATAGAGGGGGATGATCTCGAGGTTCTCTGGCATTTGTACCTGTCCACAGGCCTCCGGCGAGGAGAAGCCATCGGCCTGCAATGGGACGACATTGACCTGTCAGCGGGAGTGGTCACCGTTCGCCGGAGTCTGAGCAACGTTGGCAACCAACCTGTGTTTCAAGAGCCGAAAACCGAGTCAGCCAAGCGCGCCATTGCCGTTGGTGAGTCGACGGTGGTTCGCCTGCGCCAACACCGGAGCGATCAAGCGGCGGTGAGGCTAGCGGCCGCCGAATGGCGAAACGACCGGGACTTGGTCTTCACTACCGCGGACGGGCGGCCGGTCCGGCCAGAGGCCGTGACCCGCCGACTGAAGAGAATCGTCCAGAGAGCAGGTTTGGAGTGGATTGGAGTCCACGGGCTTCGTCACACGATGGCTTCGCTGGCTCTTCAAGCCGGCACGGACATAGCAACTGTTTCTCAGCGACTCGGTCACGCCAATACTCAGATCACAGCCCGGGTGTATCTGCACGGATCGACGGAGTCTGATCGTGCAGCGGCGTTTGCTCTCGAAGACCTGCTGAATGGTCGATCTCGAATATGAGTCCCGCGCGTGTTTCGGCCTTAGGCCTGCCGCAGAGTCTTTCGAGGGGCGTGCCTCAGGAGGCAGAGAGTGGCGGCACTAGGTTCAGTCTGGAGCCCTTTCAAATCCAAGGGCATCGCTGATCTCGTCGTCGATCGTTCGAAAACTGGCCAAACCAAAGTCCCCAACTGGCTCGACAGGACCCGGCAGTGGATTCGAGAGTTCATCCACATACTTGCCGTTCCAGCGACGGAAGGAATGCTGATCAAGCACATCGGACTCGTCTAGCGGGATGTTACCAATCGTCTCGAACACGCCCTCGCGCCAGCCTTTGCTATTTGTCAGTATCGGGGAGAGAAGCAGTCGGTCCGGTCGGAGTTCTTCTCGAAGAGGCAGTGCGCTTTCATCTGCTCTGTGCTGGTAGATGTACAGCAACAGAACCCCCTCCATTGGCCCTATCTCTGCACGCGTCGAGATCACACGCCCGAAGAGGTACAACCCATCTGGCAAGAGCATGGCAAAGACGTCGCCCGACTCTGGGCGCCTAGAAGATGATTTCAGCTTCCGAAGGTTCGTCATGTCAGCCGTTCGCCCGCAGCCACGCGTCCCCCCAGTCGACGGCGCCTTCGTAGTAGGCGTGGCGGGGACTAATCGAGTTGATCACATTCTGAAAGTGTGGGTTTTGCTCGATCAAAGCTTGTTCGATTGCGCGTGCCTGACCTCGGGTCACTGGATCCGTGGTGAGTGGCTCCAAGCGGAACCTATCGCCATGTTGTGCCTGTCTGCGCACGAGATTATTGGTTATGCCGGTGTACACGGGTTTCCCTTCAATCATACCGAGGTAGACGTGAACATCCGATACTCCGTCGGCTAGTTCGTCGGGTAAGGGCACTTGGTCCGCTAGGCGTCCAGCCCCGGTCGCCGCATCCAATGCGGCCTTGAATTCGTTTCCGAGGCCGATCACCGTAGCAACGCCAATTAGGCCTCGCTCCCACGCGGCGAGCTTGTTGCCAAGGGCGTCTGTGCCGCTGAGGACTTCGTTAGCTGCCTTTACGTCTCCTGCCCAGGGAGTGACGTCAGCGATCGTATTGGCAACAGTCACGGCTACGGCAACGTTTCGTTTTGCAACCGCAACACTGATCCTACGCATCGTTGCCTGTGGTCCCTGAACTATTGATCCCACAGCTGCAGATGACTTGTAGTTCCCGTAGCACTCGAACCCGCCTCCGCACTGTCCGAAAGTGATCTGGCGGCTGGGAGTTGCGAAGTGTCCCGTGGGGTCTTTGTAGGTCGTTGGGTTGTTTCGGACGTAGGTGTATCGGTTCAGGTCAAGCGGGTTTGCGGGGTTCGGGACGATTGTGTCAGGGGTGAGGAACGTCGCATAGCCAGGGTCGTAGATACGGGCGTTGTAGTCCATCAACCCCGACGGGTCTTGGTATTGGCCGGTGTATCCGACGTCGGAGACTGAGCCTGAACCGCCACTCCCGCGGTGGTTGCCCCACGGGTCGAACCACTCTCGGCTGATTTCGCCTGTGTTGTGGTTGTAGACCACGGAAGCTGTATCCAATAGGTCTCCGAGCACGAAGTAGGTCGTCCCGATGCCGGATGCGGTTGACTCGTATCCGATCCGTTCTCCACCGAACCAGTAGTGGTCGATCGATGTCTCCCCCCCGCTGGGAGGGTCGTGATACTCGTGCCAGGTACCCAGGGTGACTGTTGCCCGACCGGACGCATCAACACGCAGAACTCGGTCACCGTCAGCGTCGTAAGAGAATGACACGACACCTTCGGGGCCGGATATGGACTCGACAAATCCGGTAGGCGTCCATGAGAGGGTCTGGCTGACACCATCGACGGTACGGGAAACCGTCCGACCGGCGCTGTCATAGCTGAACACTCCGACACCTGGTCCTGGGTCTGTGGTTGTGATGGTGAGGGTGGTGGTGTCTGTGGCGCCTTGGGGGTCGGTGACTTCGAGTGTGACCGTGTAGGTGTTGGCTGTGGTGTATGTCCAGGCGGGGGTGGCTGATGTGGAGTCGTCGGTTTGGCCGTCTCCGTCGAGGTCCCATGCGTAGGTGAGGGTTCCGTTTTCGGGGTCGGTTGATCCGGTGCCGTCGAAGTTGACGGTTAGTGGGACGTCGCCGTTGGTGACGTCGGAGGTGGCGACAGCGGTGGGCGGCTGGTTGGTGGGGCCACCGTTCGGGTCGGTAGCGGTGAACTCTGAGAACTCGAGAAGGCTGTTGCCTTTGCCGGATGAGGCGATCCCGACTCCACCGGACGTGTATGTCGTGTCGGTGGCGGTCAGCGTCCAGTTGGCTGGCTCATCGGTCTTGGTTCCGGTCCAAACCTTCAAACGGATCTGGTCGCCTTCAGCGTTTGCTCTGATCCAATACGACCCATCTGGATACGTGAAAGGTGTTTCCGCCAGGAGCGTGACCGACCCTCCGGTGCGTCGAAGAATCTGCAGGTGGTTCCCGTTGGTTCCTGAACCCTGAGGAAGGCCAGTCCCGTTGTTCCCGTCGTCGGTGATGCCCAACATGTAGAGGTCGTCTTCTGACTGGCGACGCAGACCAACCATTACGTCTGTGTCGTGACGATCGACCGTGAACTCAGTCACCACATCAACATCGCTGAACACTTCACCATCAACCGACATGTGAACTCGGGACACCCAATTCGAGTTGCCCGGCGAATAGTCATCCAACCGTCCCAAACCACCAACAATCGACGACACGACACTGTGCCGATCGTTCACATGAGTCCAATCCCAATCAGCACCATCCGCCACAGTCCACGACCCACCAGAACCAGAACCCCACAACTCCACCACACCACCAGAACTCGAGCTCGCAGCGGCTGGCGGTGGGATTGCTGGTTGTTGGATGCTGGCGGCTGATGGGGGAGGGGAGGTTGCTGCTGCCATGCCGTGTGCGACACTGGCGGCGGCATTGGTGAGAGCGTTGGGACCCGCACCGCCCGCTCCGTATGTCCAGGTTGCGCCGTCGACTCCGATCAGGTTTCCGATCGTGTCGTACTGGTAGTCATGCTCATAGATCCCGTTGCCGATTGGAACCGGACCGTTTGAGCAGTCGTCCGATGAACCGACGACATCGTCGGTGGTGAAGGCTCGGGTCAGTTGTGATGCGGAGTCGAATTCGAAGCATTCCGCCTGTGCGCTGTTGCGCCAGTCCATTCGTCTGGTCACGTTGCCGTTGGGCGAGTACGAGTAGCTCAGGTTCTGGACGTTGGAGAAGGTGGCACCTTCAGCCGTAGCCTTTAGGCTCCCAAGCCGCTGGGAAGCGGCCTGGTAAACCCAGTCGCGGTCGACGCCGAGAGGATCGTTCGAAGCTCCGAAACGTACGTTCACGGGGAGCGAAGACGGTGTATATGACGCTGAGGAGACGAGTTCGAATCCGTCGGAGCGATCAGCGCCGGTTGGGAGACCCGTTCGACTATTGAATGAGTACGAAACAGTCTCGCCGTCGGGGTATTCGACGGCTGTCAGACGTCCGGCTTTGTCATAGGTCCAGTCCATTGTCAGCCAGTCGGTGGACGAGCCGTCGTCGATTCCCCACCGTTGGCTGATGACCCGGTTGGCGGCATCGTATGCGAGGGGGTCGATCGTGATGTCCGCGTCGGTGTTGTAGGCGATCGAGGATGCGAGGAGGCCTAGCTGCCCTGGTGCGTCGTATGTCCAGCTGGCAAGGAGTGGACCTGACGAGTTGGTGAGGCGGCGCTCTAGAGGGCGTCCGGCTCCGTCGTAGGAGTTCCAGACGGTTTCTGTTGGGCTGGTTTGGGTTTCAACCAGTCCGAGTTCGTTGTAGGTGTAGTTCCAGAGGCCCGAGTTGGGGTCGTCGAGACTTGTCCGTCTGCCGGCCATGTCGTAGCCAACTGAGGTCGTGTTGCCTCCGTCGTCGACAAGTTGGGTGAGCCGTCCCAGTCCGTCGTAGGAGTAGGTCGTTGTGATTGGACCGCCGGAACTAGTGGTGTCCAGTTGCGCCAACAACCCATGTCCATTCATCAGACTGGTTGAGACGTTCCCTTCGCGATCCGTCTCGCGGATCGCCCAAGCGTCGTAGGTCCAGTCGCTTGCCCAGAGGATCCCTGGTGCCGAGTCGTCTGCAATGGTCTCCTGGCGCGTCATCCGACCGAGGACATCGAAGGCAGAGAAGTATTGGAGGTCGACCGTGGGCGACGAACCTGTCCAAGTTGGGTCGACCCAGCCAGAGCCAGCTTCCCCGGAGGCGTGGAAGGGTGTGGCGGAGTTGCGGGTGGCGAAGTTGGAGTTGTTGTAGAACCTCGATTCGATGCGTCGTTGGTTGGTCTGTTCACCCGGCCGCTGAGTTTGGATCCACCTTCCCCACTCGTCGTAGTAGTGGTGTTCGTCGATGGTCGGACCTGAGGTTGAGGTGTGTCGCTCTATCGAGACTTCGACTGGGTAGGAGCTGTAGTTGTAGGAATAGTCGACTTCTTCAACGCTGCTACTGGTGGATTTGGGCCGTCCATAGTTGTCGTAGGTGAAGGTGGTGGTATTCGAGTTGGGGTCCGTCGTGGAAAGCAGCTGCCCCGTTCCGGGATCAAACTCGAAGGTATCGGTGATTCCCACAGGGTCCGTCGTTGAAGCCAAGAACCCGGTCTCAAGGTCATAGGTGTTGGTGGTGACGCCTGGTGATCCCGACACGTCGGTTGTTAGCACTCGGCCTTGTGGGTCGTATGAGGTGAGGGTGTTGATTGTCTGGTATGAGCCGTTGTAGGTGTAGGACTGTTTGTGCTTTGTGACTAGGCCCGCTGTGGGGTCTGTGGCAGAACTTGAGGCACCGTCGTAGAAGAATTCGTCTCGCGCGAGTTCAGACCCTGCACTTCCTGGGCTGGTGCCGGGCCAGACCTCGACGAAGCGTGGTGTGCTCAGTATCCAAGAGGAGACGTTCGGGTTGTAGATGATCTCGGTGAATGTGTCGTCTGTCGTGGTCGCCGTGTGCCGACGCTCGGTGATGCCGGTTGGGAAGCCGTACTGGTTGTAGGACGTGAGCGTCTCGGATGTCCGATTCGGCTGTCCGAGACCCAACCCTCCGAAGGAGATCTGCTGGGATTCGTCTGCTCCGGTCCAGTATGCGCCGCGGACTCCTGATCCCGCGGTGGAGATCCAGTGGAACTCGCTGGTGGACCGAGTTAGTTCGGTTGTGCTGTCGAATGTTCTCGTCTGGGCGAGGTTGCCGGTTAGCCATTCGTGATCGGTTCGGGTTGAACCGTCCGCCAAGCTGATTGAGGAGCCGAACGTCCATCCGCCTCCTGAGCCCATCCAGTCGCCGTCCATACCTTGGTAGAAGCGGTACTCGTCGATGCGTCCGGAGTGCTGATCCTCAACTTTGACGGTTTCGTGGCCGCGGAACTCGTTCCAGTGGTTGCACGGCTGGCTGCTGCATGTAAGTGCTCCTGGCCACGTCCCGGTGTGCGAGTTGAAGCCCGGGTTATCGGAGTAGTGCCATGTCGGTCGTGAGTACTCGTACGTAAGGTGTTGTTGGCCGTTCTCTGAATGGTCTGCACGCTGAAGAGTGCTCATGACTTTCCATTTGTTCCAGTGCCACCACTCCTCGTAGAACCCGTCGTAGGCAACGAAGAAGTCGCATTCGCGTCGTACGTTTCCGGTGCTGGAGCTTGTCGAGCATTGCTGCCCTAGTGGCTCGGAATCCCATGCATGTTCTTGGCCATACGTGATCTCTAACGTGCCGCCGAGCGGGTTTGTGAAGGATGCGATTCGGGGCATCCGCATCCGTGGTTCGATGCTGTTCGCGTATACACGGTTGGCCAGATGCACTTCCTCAAAGGTTGTGGGTGGTAAACCTGGAAGTGAGCTGGATGGCGTGAATCGGAACCAGTTGACGTGAGAGAGATCACCGCCGCCAGAATTCTGAGCGACCACATAGACGTCGTGTACACCTGATATTGACGAAACAGGCACGCTTGTTGTCTCGTATTGTCCATGCACATCCGGGTCTACGGGAACAGTTGCTACCAAGGGACCCGTCGTCGACCCTCGCCGAAACTCCAGAGCGCCCACGTTGGTGAACGAGGCGTAGTTCACGATGAGCTGGGTAGCTCCACTCCCGAAGTCAACGTCGTTGTAAGACGCCCAGTCCCCGTCGTGGAATGAACGGAGAACGTGTCCCATTCCGTAGTCGTCGGCGGGCCACTCGTACACAAGTGACGTGGAGGAGGCATCTTCGGCTTCGATTTGGGTGAATGCAGACCACTCATAGTCACCCCCTGGGCGTTGCGTGACTGAGTCGAGCCAGAGTTTCCTTTCCGATGGAGTCTCTTCGCCAGGACCCGTGGGGTCGGGGAAGGTCTGCGCGAGGTCCCACCACCCGACTGTGCGCCAGGCCGATCCGTCTTTTACTTGGGACTGGACGGAGCCCAGTTTGCGCTCAGAGAAGAATGTTGGTGCGCGTTGGGTCGACCAAGCGCAAATGTCGGAAGCGCGACACACGAGTTCGAACGGCACGTCGGGAAAGTCTCCTTGCGAGTCGCAGCCCGCTGCAATCTCCGGAGTGACACAACGAAGCTCTGTCCGATACAAGACACGGCTTGAAGCTGAGAGGCTTCCGTTGGAGGTGTAGAGGATTTCGTTCAAATGGGAGGCTCGAACGTAGTTGACCTTGAAGTTGGCGTCTCGTCCGGCGTACCACTGCTCTTCCTGGGTGTATGTGTACGTGGTCTCATTCCCAATCGCATCTGTCACGAGATCAAGATTCCAACGCCAGACCTTTCGACAGAACCTTGTGAACGCTGGATCGATTTCGTGCTCGTCGCACTGAAACGAAGGCGAGCTTGTCAACGTGTAGAAAGGCACATGGTCGCCGGAGTTGTCTTCGTAGCCGAACCTATATGTTGTGCCGTCGGGAGTAGTCACCAGCCAATACTCGCCATGTGCATCTTGATTGGGGACCGATCCGTCACCTGCAGTTATCAGCTGCACCTTCCACATCGGGTCATTCTTCAGGCGGAAGAGAATGTTGTTGGGATTGGAGTCGTCGTCCAGGATGAGTCGAGAAGAGGTTCCGTTAAGGCTGAGCGTGTAGTCGTGTCCGGTTGGGCAAATGTCAAGCGCGTTTCCCGGAGCGCACTGGTACCAGTGCCGGGTGATGGCACCCCCGCCGACCAGGCTCCAGCCAAGACCCGTCTGAGACGCCTGCGCGTTGGTCTGGGTATGGAGCCCGTCGATTGATCCTGACGAGTAAGAAAGGCCTGCGCTCGGCGTCGGTCCCGTGGGCGCTGGAGGAGCTTCAAACGGAATCGACATATCGAACGATCCCGTGAAGAGCCCCACCTGGTATGACGCAACTGTCGGCAGCGGCGTTGCCGCATAGTCCCCTTCAGGGCCCGAAGCCGTAGTCGAGAGCGCTAGCAGCCCACCCGACGCAACCGCCGACTCTGGCGTCAAGGTGGTTCGGATTGTTCCGGTCGACGGGTCGTTGAAGCTTGAAAGGGGAACCATCGAGTCACAGGTCGGCCCAGATCGGGAGAACCGCCCTTCTTGGCAGCCCTGCATGTGAACCAGCTGGAGCCTGTTAGCAACGCCGGCATTAGTCAGATAGCTCGAATAGTCGAACTCAAGGGTCACCGGTTGAGAAGCCAAATCGGGCTCGCCCAGCACCTCCCACGAAAGGCCGCCGAGTTTCGGTCTGTCCTTTATCGACAGCGAGAGGGCCAGTCCGAAAGGCGACAACCGTTCAGCTTCGCTCTTCGGAAGCGTCTCGATTGACACGTCCTGAGAGACCACGGAGTTTGAGGAGATCCTCAGCCCGATATCGGCGAGGACCGACTGATCACCAATTGACACATCGACTGTCCGCTCGCCTGGGATGGGATCCAGCTCAACTGCTTCCCGATCGGCATCGCTAATCGAACGAAGGCTCGTGGATGAGGTCGGCTTCCGATCGTCCGCCCCGTCGTCTGGGATGCTAGAGGGGAACGAAGGTTCGGCCGCTGGCTTGGCCAGCTCATCGCCCTGCGGTGCCGAAGAGACAGCGGTTGGTTCGGCTGCGAGTGCGTCTGGAATGGAAGGGAACCAGACGAGTCCGAGAATGACAGAGATCGTCGAGAGAACAGCAACGGTCCGACTGTGGGGCATTCGCCCAGATACTCGCTTGACCACGGAGAGTGGCCAGTAGGTCGAGCGACCCATATCCACGCAAACGCGCTAGTCAGTCACCAAAATGCTCCTTCGTAGTTAGCGCTAGCCGATCGGCTGCGCTTCATGTCGGACCGGCTGACCAAGGCCCCAGACTTCGTAGAGGGAAGACCCCCAGATGCCAGCTTGCATTGAGGTACCGCACCGGCTTCCGGGGTGCACAGTGTTCCCAGCAATGAAAGTGACCACGTCAGCCGGGCACGTCTTCGGAACGTCAACTGTGTCGGTAATCAGCCCCGAACGATCGGGACTGTATGTTCAGCGTCGGAGTCCGGCGTCGCGAAATACTCGGCGGTCGCAACCCGCTTCGCGAAATTCCCGGCGTTGGATGCTGTGCTCCGTCGAGGTCCACCAGTACCATCGGACGCGAGACGACCTCCAGCGCCAACTGGAGGCCGAGTCTCAACCCTGACGGGTTCCGCTAATTGAACTTTTCAAACTGAATCCTAAGTGGATTCACGGCGAAAGCCGGTATTTCGAGAGGCCACCCGGCAGGGTGGCTTCTGTTGGTCATGGGCCACCACGGAGGCCGATTGGTCCAGGTCCGCCCAGGAGGTGCCGTATGGCTGTAAGCCAGGCACAGATCCGGGCGCGCATCCGTGCGGAGCAGCGGAAGGCAGCTCAGCGTCTCGAACGCGAGCTGAACCGCAAGCTCCGGAACGTGCGTGTCCGGGTACGCATGAAGTAAAAGGGAAGCCCAGGTAAGAACCTGGGCAACCCTTCCGCTATTAAGCGGGTTTCTGGAACCGGCCCAGGAACCCGCTTTCTGTATCTAAAAAGCCTACGCATCCTTCCGCGCGAGTGAAGAGCAGAACCGCGTGGATCCTCAGATTCGGTTATTGGCCGTTATTGGCTAGAGCGTCCCACCGGTCGAATCCGCCCAGCCAATGGGCACCGGGCGTTACGCCGCAGAACTCCGAAATTGTCAGGTTTCGTAACACAAAGCCCTGTATCGGGGTCAGGTGGCGATTGGCGAAATCGGGCGCATTGGGTATCTGGCAGTCAAGGGGTCAGGGGTTCAAATCCCCTCAGCTCCACCAAGAACCCACCCCGAAACCCCTGTCAGTTTCGGGAAGGCCATGGATGAGTCATGGTCGGCGACCTCCGCCAGTTCCGACTTCCTGGCTGGAAGCCAGCGTCGACACACTCAATCCGACAGTTGGCTCTCTTGGTCGACGTTTCCAGGCTCGGGGCTGCGGATCTTGCGCGGCTCAACGAGATCACCCCCAACCACTCCGAGCGCAGCGGCTCCGCCGTTGGCGAGATCCTGCCCTGAGGCCGTGCGAAGCAGGAGCAATCCATCGATAACCGCTACAACGGAAGCTGCCTCGTCCCGCGGGTCTTGCCCTTCTTCGACCTTCATTCGAGGTGCAAGCCATTGCACCCAGGCTTCGATGAGCTCCGAGGCGAGGGATGGATACGGGTCCACTCCAGCGGCCGCCAGCCCGATCAACTCGAACCACAGTTCGAATATCGGGTCTGCCTGGCGCGATGCCAGAACAGGCCACGCCCGTTTCAGTATCTCGTCTCGGGGAAGTCGTTCTTCACTGAATGCCTGCTCGAGAACCAAGAAGAGTCGGTCTCCGAGCCTGGTAGCGACCGCCCTGACTAGGTCGGGCTTGGTGGGGAAGTAGTAGACGATGGTCCGGTCCGATATTCCCATCCGTTTTGCCAGGTGACCGAACGTGAGCCTGGCCAGACCCTGGTCGAGCACTGCTTCGACCCCAGCTTCGATGAAGTCTTCCGCGTCGTACTTGTAGCCCACCAGCGTCACGATACCGAGTGAGGGATCGATGTGAAGAGGCCATCGGTCCAGCAAGGATCTGACCTCGCCACAATAAATGAAGTGCTCACTTCAGGCTTGTGTCCTTTCAATGCATCGAAAATGCCTATATTGTGTCGACAAAGGTAGTGACTACTACAGTTCACATACGATTGAGGAGTAGGCGACATGGCACCATCCGAAGTTGGTCAAAGCTGGGGATTCTCCGCAGGCCAATACCTGTGGTTCGCAACAGTGGCGTTCTCGATTTGGTTGGCCGGAGTGGTCTTAGTCAGAATTCTGGACGAGGCCTTCTTTGAGGATCGTGGGCTGGTCCTCATCCTTCTGTTTGTGGGCTCGATTCTCCTGGGCGTGGTCACTCAGTTTGCCCTACCCCTTATTCTGCGCATACCGGCCAGAGATACGCTGGTCCCGCTAGTGGTGATTGCAGGAGCTGCACTCATGATGGACGGCCTTGCGGTGGGCTTCACCGATATCTACAGCTCCGACGACCCTGCGAAAGTCGGAGTGGGAGCATGGTTGCTTTGGACGTTCGGTACTCAATTGGTCATCTCACTGCGAATCATTCATCGCGCCGATCGATAGGGGCGATGAGTCAATACAGCCGGCTGCAGGCCGTGCGATAGACGTTCCCCGAGTACGACGGGCTTTGGCCCATCGACCTGTCCGGAACATGATTTCCAAATGGTGTAGCACGTCGCAACACTCTGCCCATGACTCGTCTTCCATTTGAGTTGCTTCCCGACAACTCGCGCCTCTCGGATTCCGGGAGCCTTCAAATCGGCGGCGTTGACACACTCGAACTCGCCAACGAATACGGCACACCCCTGTTCGTCTATGACGAAGAGCACCTCCGTGACCGATGCCTACAGGCCGTGGCCGGATTCCCTGACGGGGCCGTCTATGCAACCAAGGCATTTCTGTGCCGGGCGATGGCCCGTCTCGCACATGAGGAAGGAATGCTGCTCGACGTTGCGACAGGCGGAGAGCTTCATGTCGCTCTGGCGGCGGGTGTCCCGGCGAGCTCTCTCGTCTTTCACGGCAACAACAAGAGCCCTGCCGAGTTGGAACTCGGCCTGAGAGCCGGAGTCGGTCTGATTGTGATTGATTCCTTCGACGAGATTGATCGACTGGAGGAGCTGGTTGCCGGTGGCCTGCCCACGCCCCATGTCCTGGTGAGAATCACTCCAGGCGTTGAAGCTCAAACCCATGAATTTGTCTCAACGGGTCAGGACGATTCCAAGTTTGGATTCACGGTTTCGACGGGCGCTGCAGCACGCGCCGTCGAACGAGTTGCCCGATCCGGGGCGATGAGCCTCAAAGGCATCCATTGCCACATCGGCTCACAGGTTTTCAGGGTCGAGTCGTTTGCTGACGCCTTGGCCGTCGTTGCCCGGTTCTCTGACCAATTTGGTATCGAATTGGTGAATCTGGGCGGTGGTCTGGGTGTGGCCTATGTCGAGGGGGAGAGTGCCCCTTCGATAGCCGAATGGGCAGCGACCATTCACGGGGCCGCACAAGACGCCGGGCTAACCGCGGCCCTCATGGCAGAGCCCGGGCGCGCCATCACCGCCGCCGCGGCGGTCACGTTGTATCGCGTTGGGACCATCAAGGAGATCCCCGACGTGCGGACCTACATCGCTGTGGACGGCGGCATGAGCGACAACCCTCGCCCGATCCTCTACGGGTCCGGATACGAAACCTTCCTGCCCCGGAGCGTGTCCGCCGCTCGCCCCAAACAGATCAGGTTGGTCGGCAAGCATTGTGAGTCAGGCGACCTCTTGGTGTCGGAGGGCAAGCTGCCCTCTGACGTGGCCGTGGGTGACATCGTGGCGACTCCGGTCACAGGCTCGTACGGACACTCGATGGGATCGAACTACAACAAGGTGCTGCGACCGGCGGTCGTTTTCGTGGCAGATGGCGACGCCAGGCTCGTCGTTCGCAGAGAGACCTACGACGACCTGCTCGCCACCGACGTTGGATGACTAATCACCGGGGGAACCGAAGTATTCCTCAACGGTGAGACGTGCCGACTCCATCAAGGTGACTCCTCCCGCTGGCACGGTGAATTCGGCGTCTGGTCCGGCGATGTAGAACGCAATCGTGGCTGCGGCAAGGAAGGCACCCTCGGGTGCTGAGTGGTTGCCGTCTGCCCCCCAGAGGGGGAACCCGGGCTGCTCCGTCAGGAAGCGGTCCCAGGATCGACCCACGGGAACGACCTCTGCACCCGACTTCTCAGCGATCTCGTCGTAGATCCCTTCGATGTAGGCCGTCTCGGCGTAACCCTCCCGCGGCCACTCTGCGAGGAACAACGCCCGAGCGCCGGAACGGATGGCCATCTGAGCAAGTTGCACGGCTTCTGTCTGGCTGTAGTTGATCGTGTACGACTGCGAGATCTCCTGGCCTTGGAGGACCACGACGTCCCAGTTCCTACTCGCCACCATGTCCGTGATGTTCTTGTGGTTGGCTGCGGTCCTGAGAAAGCCAATTCGTGCCATCTCGACGTTTACAGGTCCTTCGGTGCCACTCGCGAGGAGGTCTTTCACCATTCCGGGCACGTCGTGAGTTGATGTGTGCGAATTGCCGAGGAAAAGGATGTTCATGACATCGGGGCTCACTGATGTGCTCGTGGTGGTTTCATACTGAACCGACGGCTCCGGCAGGGAGGCTCGTTCTCCCGATCCAGTACAAGCTACCGGCAACAGGAACAGCGCTAGTAGCAGGCGTTTCACGAGATTGATGTTGCCAGGGATGGTCTCAAAAGGGCACTCTTCCTCTTTCTCAGCTGTCTGATCTCGATAGGCTCTTGCGGTAGACCTGTAAGGAGGACCGTGGCTCAACAGCACGCCGGCCCACATCTCGACCATCTCGATTCCGGAGATACCCAGCCTGACCAACGAGAGTTGGTGGCCGAACTAGCCCGCCTGAAGGCGGAACGAGACGAGCTCGAAAAGGAGCGGGACAAGCTCTCCAGCACTGTCTCGAAGGATCAACCACTCAAGCCATACCAGGTCGAGCTTCTCAAGCTGCAGCGTCACTTGGAGGCCACGCAGACGCCGATGATCGTTCTCTTCGAAGGTCGTGACGCCTCCGGAAAAGGCGGGACCATCCGAAGAGTCGATCGCTATCTCAACGAGAAGCGCGCTCGTGTCGTTGCTCTAGGAAAGCCAACCGACGTCCAGAAGACCCAGTGGTATTTCCAGAGGTACGTTGAGCACTTTCCAGGCGGCGGTGAGATCGTTCTCTTCGACCGTTCTTGGTACAACCGCGCCCTGGTCGAGCCTGTCTTCGGCTTCTGCACGAAAGGGGAGTACCGCGACTTCCTGAAGGGAGTCGTCGGCTTCGAGAAGGATGTTGTCCGGCAAGGGACAGTTCTCGTCAAGCTCTATTTCAGCGTCGACAAGAAGACTCAGGCGAAACGCTTCGAGCGCCGACGTACCGATCCGCTGCGTCAGTGGAAGCTGAGCGAGATCGACGTCCAGGCTCAGGAGCTTTGGGATGACATCACAGAGATGAAGCACCGGATGCTCGAGCGGACCAATGTCTCTTCAGCTCCTTGGACGATCATTCGTTCCAACTCGAAGCCGAAGGCTCGGCTCAACACGATGAAGGTCATCCTCAACGCGGTCGACTACGTGGGTCGAGACCCGGACCTCGACTTCACTCCCGATCCGGAGATCGTGATTTCCGGCGAGGACGAACTCCGACGGATGGACGAAGAGCGGGACCGTTTGGGAAGGCCCGTCGGCTAGTCGGTTCCACATCCGCCACAATGGCCACAACATGAACACTCTGGTCACAGGTGGAAGTGGTGACTTGGGGAGTCGCCTCGTACCCCTACTTCGGGCCCAAGGTCACAACGTCGTGATTGGTTCGAGGACGCCCCAAGCCGACGACGAAGTTCGATACACGCTTGAAGCGGATCCGACCCCCTTGCTGGACAGGACTCAGGTGGTCGTCCATCTAGCAAGTGACCCTGTGAAGCCGAAGAGAGATTTTGAAGCCGTTGAACGCCTGGTGGGGGCTTGCGCCCGGGCGGGCGTTGATCACCTGGTCTTCATCTCGATCGTTGGCATCGACGAGCATCCTTTGCCCTACTACCGGGCAAAACTCGCCTGCGAGGAGGCAATCACCGGGGGCGACGTGGGATGGACCATTCTCAGGGCGACCCAGTTCCATAGCTTCCTGCCCCGGATCGCCGAGCTCCTTCGCAAGGGGCCAGTGACGTTTGTGCCCAAGGGCTACCGCGTGCAGCCGATCAGTGGTGACGCAGTAGCCGGGAGGTTGGCGGAGTTGGTCGCTGCGGGTCCTTCGGGCCGTGCTCGGGACATCGGAGGGCCCGAGATAGTTGGCGTGGCGGACGTGATTCGCAAGATGCCGACCATCGGGGGCAAGGACCGCAGAGTCTTCAGCGTCCGCATACCGGGCAAGCTCGGCAAGGCCTTCAAAGACGGCTTGAACCTCCTCGACGAGGAGGGTGAGGCTGTGGGTGGTGGCTACAGCGAATACCTGGAAAGCCTGTAGTCGATCCAGTGGCTGGCCATAGCTTGAGAATCACCGTGACCGGGACCGGCACGCCAATTCATCGCCCGGATCGGGCGGGTCCCGGTGTTCTCGTCGAGTACGGCGCAATGAAGCTTCAGTTCGATGCCGGGCGAGGAACGGTGATGCGGCTGGCGGAGGCCGGCTCCACCCTCACAGATCTCACGGCGCTATTCGTGACCCACCATCATTCCGACCACATCGTGGGCATTCCCGACCTACTGATGACTCGGTGGCTCAATGACATCCGACGTATCGGTCAGAGCCCACTGCCGATCTATGCGCCCGACGGGGAGGCGGTGAGGCTCATCAGTCGACTTCTCGACCCTTGGGTCAACGAAATGGAGATGAGGCAAGACCACACGGGGAGGCCCAACATCGCCACAACTGACGTGCGCCGATTTCTAGCTGCCAAAGACGAGCCAACGATCGTGGCTGAGTTTGGGGATCTGACCGTTTCGGCGATTGCCGTTGAGCATGAGCCCGTTGTGCCGGCTGCGGCCTTCCGAGTGGATTCACCGGCAGGTTCTGTCGTCATCTCAGGTGACACGTCCGTGTGTCAACAGGTTGAGGAGTTGGCCACCGACGTCGACGTGCTGATCCACGAAGTGATCCTGCCTTCCCGTTTGGAAGGCTTAGTGACCGAACCCGAGCGACTACTCGAATACCACTCCGAGCCTGAAGGGATCGGAGCTCTCGCCGATCGGGCTGGAGTTGCCCATCTCGTGTTGACACACCTTGTTCCTCCTCCGCAGACGCCCGATGAGGCGAAGGAGTTCGAGACCGGAGTGCGCAACGGCGGGTTCGCCGGGGTTGTCAGCATCGCCGAAGACCTTTGGACATCCACACTCGGCTGAGCCAAGCAAGCGCTTGCGTAGGATGGGGAAATGGCAGCAATAGACGAGATTCTCAGTCAACTTTCCATGCCCGAGGTGGCCCAGCAACTCGGCGTGAGCACTGACCAGGCCGAACAAGCCGTGCGGAGTGCCGTCCCGGCGCTCATCGGCGGCATGCAAGCCAACGCTCAATCGCCACAGGGGGCAGCTTCGCTGGTTAGTGCCCTTGGACAACACACCGGCGAAACCGACTACAACCTCGGTCACGCCGACACCGCAGACGGCGAGAAGATTGTTGCACACGTGTTCGGAGGGAACCGCAATGACGTAGTGGGGCGTCTCGACTCCAGCGGCGGCGGGGGTGGGATCATGGGCAAGCTCTTGCCGATGCTCGCCCCGATCGTTCTCGGCTACCTCGCTGACAAGTTTCTCGGGGGCGGATCGTCTGGATCGTCAGGAGGTGGCGGAGGAGGTCTGGGTGACCTGCTTGGCGGCCTGACGGGTGGATCTGAAGGCGGAAGGGGAGGCGGCTTAGGCGACCTTCTTGGCTCCGTCACAGGTGGATCTAACGGCGGTGGCGGCGGTCTAGGTGATGTCGGCGACATGTTGGGCGGTCTCTTGGGAGGCGGCGACAGTGGGGGAGACCAGCAGGGCGGCATCGACGTTGGCGACCTGCTCGGTGATCTTCTCGGAGGAGGCTCCTGACGGAGGCCCCTCACCGGCTGGAGCTGATCGAGCGGGGAACGAGCAGCCCCGACCGGCCAAGCGTTCTGTTCGTCCATGGTCTGTGGCAGGCGGCCTGGGCTTGGGACGAGTATGTGATGCCAGCCCTGGCGGACGAAGGGTTCCATTGTGTCGCGGTTTCCCTGCGCGGACATGGGGAGTCTGAGGGTCAAATCCGAGGCACATCGATCCGCGACTATGTCGAGGATGTCTCCAGCGTGGTTGCAGGTCTCGGCTCCCCGCCAGTGGTGGTCGGTCACTCGATGGGCGGCTTCACAACGCAGCACTACCTGGCGTCCGGCGAACCTGCTCGAGCTGCCGTTCTGGTGAGCCCGGTCCCTTCAAGCCTCGCCTGGCGGGCGACCCTGAAAGCAGCCAGGAGACACCCCGGAAAGTTCGCCAAGGTGAATCTGACACTCGATGTGGGTGCACTGGTTGAATCTCGCGAAGCGGCGAACACCTTTTTGGCAGGACCCAACACCCCCGACGACTTCGTCGAAATCTGTATGGATCGACTCGAGCGAGCCTCATACCGGACCTTCATCGATCTGCTGACCAGGCCGCCTGATCTGTCCAGAGTCGACATTCCCAGCCTTGTGGTCGGCGGGTCCGAAGACGCTTTCTTCTCCGTGGCGGAATGGAAGAAGACGGCAGATGCCCTGGGCGGCGACTTGGTCGTGCTCGACGGGGTCGGTCACCAACCGATGTGGGAGGACGAGGGGAAGCAGCTGACCGCCGTGCTTGAGGCCTTCATTCGAAATGTCTGACCTCACACCCGCCCAGGTGGATGAGTTCGTCGCCGCCACGTTTCCGGCTGCCTATGCAGAGATGATGAGATGTGAGGAGATCGGAGACGGCTTCGCCGTCGCACGCTGGACCTACGACCCGACTCAGCTCCGACCCGGTGAGTACATCAGCGGGCCAAGGCTCTTCGGTCTCGCCGACCTCGCTTTCTGGTTCGCCACGTTCACGGTCAATGGGTTGGAGGCCATGGCCGTGACTTCCGAGATGTCTATTCGGTTCCTGCGGCCAGCTCAGCATGGTGATCTCTTGGCGAGGGCCGAACTTGAATCAATCACACGACGCCGGATTGTCGGCTCGGTGAGGCTGTGGATCGATGGGTCACCCGATCGGCTGGTGGCAGTTGCGCAAGGGACCTATGCCCGTCCTTGAGATTGCTGTCACCGATCCGAGGCGTCCGGAGATCGTTCAACTCGTGCGCGCTCATCTCGACTTCGCCAACCTCCACAGTCCTCCGGAGGATGTACATGCCCTCGACCTCGAAGCTCTGGTGTCCGACGACATCACCTTTTACTCGGCAACAGTTGACGGTGAGGTCCGAGCTATGGGTGCTCTGCGAGAGCTCGACGAGTCACACGGCGAGCTCAAGTCGATGCACACCGCAGCTGCCGCCAGGGGCACAGGGCTCGGGAGAGCGATGGTCGAGCATCTGCTCTCCGTCGCAAGGGATCGGGGCTACCGCAGGGTCAGCTTGGAGACAGGCTCGATGGATGCCTTTGTCCCGAGCAGGAACCTCTACAAGTCGTTCGGCTTCGAAGAGTGCCCGCCGTTCGCTGGCTACGTCGAGAGTTCCTACAGCGTCTGTATGACGCTGGAAATCAGCCCTTGACGATCTCGGCGAGGGCACGGCACTGAGCAACACGCTCCTCCGCTGACCTGCCGGCGAAGTTCACGTTGAGAGTGGTGACTCCAGCCTGTCTGAAGGCGTCGATGCGATCCCGGACGAAGCCTTCAGATCCGCAGAGATTCGCCGCCTCTAGGAAGGAGTCCGGAACCGCAGCTTCAGCCTCCTCCTTCTTACCCGACAGATAGCGCTCCTGTATCTGAGCAGCCTCCTTCTCAAAACCGGCCTGCGCGAAAACGGTGTTGTAGAAGTTCTTGCCTCGGGCTCCCATTCCCCCGACGTAAAGGGCTGTGAAATGTCTCATGTGGTTGCGGGCGCCTTCCATCCCGTCGCCAATGGCCACCAGTCCACCTGCATAGATATCGAGGGGAGCGAGGTCCAGTTCCCTGTCATTGAGACCACGATCCAGCGCAGCTCCCCATACGTCCCCTGCGGACTCGGGAACGAACAACACCGGAAGCCAACCATCAGCCTTCCTGGCGGTCATCTCAACGGATTTCGGCCCTAGAGCGGCGACGACGATTGGGATTCGGTCGCGTCTGAGATGGTTGATGATCTTCAAGGGCTTCCCCAAACCGTCGGGGAGTGGCATCTGATAGTGCTCGCCGTCGTGTTCGAGCACCTCCCGGGCCCAGATCTTGCGGCAGATGTCGATGATCTCACTCGTCCTACCAACAGGAGCGTCAAACCGGACTCCGTGGAAACCCTCGATCACCTGGGGACCGCTAGCGCCCAGTCCGAGCACCGCTCGCCCCTCCGAAAGCTCATCGAGCCCGGCGGCGGTCATGGCCAAGAGTGACGGGGTTCGCGTGTAGATGGGAAAGATGCCAGAGCCGATAGTCAGCCGCTTGGTGCGGGAGGCAATGAAGCCCATTGCCGTGGCGGAGTCGAATGTGTAGACCTCAGGTACCCAGACGTGGTCGAGCCCCGCCTCTTCCAACTGGACCAACTCGTCAATTGCCGGAGCGAATCCTCTTGCGTAGTCAAGGATGGTTGAGATCTTCATGTCCGCATCCTGGCAGCTGCTTTAGGGTTTAAGGGATGAGCGGACAGCAAGCGCCATGTTCTGATCCCAAGGCACGCGATTTCGACTTCTGGGTAGGTGAGTGGGATCTCACCTGGCCCGGTGAGCAGACCGGGGGAGAGGAGGGCTCGCAGGGACGCGGTGTCAACCGGGTCTCCAAGAAATTCGGTGACTGCGTGATCGAAGAGAACTTCTCGACCTCCGACGGGCGGTTCTTCGGGCACAGCGTGTCGGTCTACGACTCCAACGCCGGGATCTGGCGTCAAACATGGGTTGACAGCAGCGGGAGCTACTTGTCTTTCACTGGTGAGTTCGACGGAGAGAAGCTCACCCTGCGCACCGAGCCCGTCGAGCGTGAAGACGGAGAGGTGGCAGTGAACCGGATGGTGTTCAGCGAGATATCGGACAGCTCGCTGAAGTGGGATTGGCAGGGAAGTAAGGACGGCGGATCGACCTGGGTCGATCTCTGGAACATCAGCTACACACGAGCTAACTGAGGATTCCGCTCCAGCGGCAGAAGTTCTCGATCAACGTCCTGCCCGCGGGGTGAGTGTCGGTGTAGTACTCCGGGTGGAACTGAGTGCCGATCTGTTTGGCAGTTTCATTGATCGCTAGCTGGTTCTCCGTGACCGCAGTCGATGCGATATTCGCGAAACCATCGGCGAGGTTCGGCACCTCCCATCCATGGAAGTGTCGAAAGACGGGATCGGGCCCAAGACCACGCACAAGCTCATGATCTCCGGTCACCTTCACCGGGTGGTAGCCCGTTTCGGTCTTCCATCCCGGCATGTATTCGGGGAATTCCTTCTCCTCATCCTCGCCCAGTGGACCGATCCGTTCTATCGGCGACCCGTAGGCATCCATCATGAACTGGAATCCACCGCAGAATCCGAAGATCGGAACACTCTGATTGCGGACCACGTCGTATAGGTCGGAAAGGGTGTCGCCGTACTGGTCGGGATCAGTCGACGAGCCGCTCAAGAAAACAGCCTCGATCTCGTGACTGTCTATCAATTCCTGGTCGACAGCGGTGTAGTGCTGCAGAAGACAAGTCTGCTGGGCGATGTCCTGAAGTCGATAAGTCAGCTTGGTTCGCCATCCAAGTACCAAATCGCCGTGGGGTTTGTCGTGGGCCGAGAAATGCTCGAGGTCGACGAACAGGATCACTTCGTACCGTCGTTGAGGAGGGCGGACAGACCCTCTGTAGGGTCGCCCACCATGATCCAAGAGTTCAAAGACTTCATTGCCAAAGGCAACGTAATCATGCTGGCCGTCGGATTCATCATGGGTGTCGCATTCCAGTCGGTGGTCACTTCATTGGTGGACAACGTGATCATGCCGATTGCGGCGATCCCATTCGGACAGCCCAGCTTCGATGACCTGGTTCTCACCATCAACAACGCCGACATCATGTACGGGGCATTCCTCACCTCGGCAGTCGTATTCCTCCTCACGGCACTTGCGGTGTTCCTGTTCATCGTCAGGCCATACAACGCGTGGCAGGAGCGGAACGAAGAGGAGGATGAAGCTGCCGACGAGGGGCCCTCCGAGATCGACCTGCTGACTCAGATCAGGGACTCGCTGGCGAGGGGCTAAGCAATCTGAAACAGTGTGCTCGTCGGAAGAGCGAGCATTGATCCTTCGCTGAGACGAGCCTCGACACGGTCGACGATGTACTCGGCGATGTCGTCGTCATTGTCCAATGCAGCCCGGGTGCACGCCAGGGCTGCACGGAACGGACTCGGCAGGAGACTGTCTATCGCTACTAACCAGATCAGTCGCTCGGCTCCCGTTCGGGCGAGGGCGAGGTGTCCTTCCATCGCATACTGGATGGATCCGAGCTCATCTTCTCGATCGGCCACCACAAGCCTCCGGGCCTCGTTGAAGTAAGCGATAAGGGCGCTTTGGTCAGCGACTTCCATCACGATCGACCGGCGACGAAACATGATTGTTGCCAGATCGATCGCAAACAGACGAGCCGACTCGTGGTTCCAGCCGTCGATATGGGCGGCGCCACGCATGTCGACGAGTGACATGATGTCGGCGAGGCTTGCGTCCTGATGAGGATCCGACCTCAAGTCCTCGATGTGATACATCCGACATGACCTCCACAGCCCAGCGTTTTGCAATCATGCCTGTGGACAAAGGAGTTGTCATGGGTCCACAGGCTCAATGATCAGTCATTTGGGTCAAATGGACTAGTCAGCCGTACTTGTAGAAGCCTTCTCCGGACTTTCGGCCCAACAATCCTGCTTCGACCATGCGTGTGAGTAGCGGTGGTGACGCATAGAACGGCTCTTTGAACTCGTCGAACAAGACGTCAGCGACAAATTTGGTCGTGTCCAGGCCCACGAAGTCGGTCAACTCCAGAGGCCCCATTGGATGATTGGCACCGAGCTTCATTCCGGTGTCGATGTCTTCGGCCGACGCGACTCCTGCTTCGTACATGCGGACAGCCGCCAGCATGTAGGGAACGAGAAGCATATTCACGATGAAGCCGGCACGGTCTTTGGCAGCGATGACGGTCTTGCCGAGGCTCTCCGCATAGGCACGTGCCTCCGCGGAGACGGAGTCCGATGTCTTGACTGTGGTCACCAGCTCTACCAGTGCCATCACCGGCACGGGGTTGAAGAAATGGAGTCCGACAACGCTCTCCGGTCTCTTCGTGACCGCCCCGAGACGGGTGATCGGGATCGAGGATGTGTTGGAGGCCAGGATCGCGTTGTCGTCGGTGAGGATCTCGTCGAGATCCCGAAAGAGCTGCTTCTTCAGGTCTTCGTTCTCGGTTGCCGCTTCGATGACGAGTTGTCGATCCGTTTGCTCGGCGAGGTCGGTGGAGACCGAAATGCGACCGAGAATCTCGTCGCGACCCGCCTCATCGAGTTTCTGTCTTTCGACCGCCCTGGCGAGTGACTTGTGGATGCGGCCGAGCGCGGCTTCAGCCGTTTCGGCGTTGATCTCGTGGACAACCACATCACTTCCCACCCTGCCGCAAACCTCGGCGATTCCGGAGCCCATAAGCCCGCCGCCGATCACGCCCACACGCTCAATTGCCATCCATTTCTCCTGTGATTTCGGTACCGACCATCATGCCACCTTCAGTTACCCTGGCCGATTCAGATGTCCTACGACCACAAGACAATCGAAGCCAAGTGGCAGAAGCTCTGGGAGCAAGACCGCACCTTCTACACGGAGGTCGATGAGAGCCGCCCCAAGTTCTACAACGTCTGCATGTATCCGTACCCGTCAGGTGCGCTTCATCAGGGACATGTCCGCAACTACACGTACGGGGATCTGCTGACCCGGTACAAGCGGATGCGGGGCTACAACGTGCTCTCACCGATGGGCTGGGACAGTTTTGGGTTGCCCGCAGAAAACGCCGCCATCAAGTCCGGGATCCATCCCAAGGTCAACACCGAGAATCAGATCGACAAGATGAAGACCCAGATACGGCAGCTGGGCTCGATGTACGACTGGGACCGTGAGCTGGCGTCGCACGATCCTCGGTTCTACAAGTTCGACCAGTGGCTCTTTCTCGAGCTGTATCGGAAGGGCCTGGCCTACAAGCAGGAAGGGCTGGTCAATTGGTGTCCCAACGACCAGACCGTCCTCGCCAACGAGCAGGTAGTCGACGGTCTCTGTGAACGATGCGACACACCCGTCGAGAAGAAGACTCTGGCTCAGTGGTACTTCAAGATCACGGACTTCGCGGACCGTCTTCTGGATGACATCGAGAAGCTCGAGCACTGGCCCGAACGAGTCAAGCTCATGCAGAAGAACTGGATTGGGCGCTCGGAGGGTGCTCGATTCACGATTCAGGTCGACGGTGGGGGAGAGTTCGATGTCTTCACCACACGTCCCGACACCGTCTTCGGCATGACCTTCTGCGTGCTGGCCCCTGAGCATCCTCTGGTCGATGAGATCATCCAAGGATCAGAAACCGAGGCTCAAGCCAGGGAATACATCGAGGCAGCCGGCCGGGCAACTGATGTCGAGCGGATGGCAGAAGGTGGGAAGACAGGTGTCTTCACTGGGTCCTACGCCATCAACCCTGTCAACGATAAGAGGGTTCCGATCTACATCGCCGACTACGTGCTGATGGGTTACGGGACCGGTGCGATCATGGCTGTACCAGGTCAGGACGAGCGGGACTGGGAGTTCGCAGCCAAGTTTGGGATCGACATCATCCGCACGGTCGAGCCGCCCGCGGACTTCGAGGGTGACGCGTACGTCGGCGATGGCCCAACCATCAACAGCGACTTCCTGGACGGTCTGGGCCGTGATGAGGCGATCGCTTCGATCATCCAGTGGCTCGAGGAGCGCGGCATTGGTGAGGGCAAGGTCGAATACCGCCTTCGCGACTGGCTGATTTCTCGGCAGAGGTATTGGGGCTCACCAATCCCGATCGTCAACTGCGAGTCATGTGGGATGGTAGAAGTGCCTTTCGAGGACCTGCCGGTCCTGCTCCCTCACATCGAGGACTACATGCCGAAGGGACAATCTCCGCTGGCTGCCGAAGCGAGCTTCGTCAACACGACCTGCCCTGAGTGCGACGGTCCGGCGACGCGAGAGACCGACACGATGGACACCTTTGTCGACTCCAGTTGGTACTTCTTCCGATATGCAGACGTGGAAAACACAAATGCGATGTTCGAGAGGTCGAAGCCGGCCTACTGGATGCCGGTCGATCAGTACATCGGTGGCATCGAGCATGCGGTCCTCCACCTTCTCTACGCCAGATTCATCACAAAGTTCCTTTACGACGAGGGCCTTTCGACGGTCGAGGAGCCGTTCGCACGACTGTTCACCCAAGGAATGATCACCCTCGACGGGGCGAAGATGTCCAAGTCGAAGGGCAACGTCGTCGATCCGCTTGCCCTGTTCGCCAGCCACGGAGCAGACGCGCTTCGCCTGTACCACCTCTTCATCGGTCCCCCGACCGACGATGCCGGCTGGAACGACCGTGGGGTGGACGGGACCCGCCGGTTCCTGGATCGCGTGTGGCGGATTGCCACCACCGACGCCGAATTGTCCGACAGGGCTGAATCCGATGCTGACCGCGAGTTGGTCGGCCTGGCTCATCGGACCCTGAAGAAGGTCACCGAGGACATCGATCGGTTCCACTTCAACACCGCTGTGCCGGCCTTGATGGTGCTGTCCAACGAATTCAACACCTATCTGGGCGAGGAGCCTCGTCAGGCCACCTACGACGAGGTCCTGAAGATGCTCCTCCTGATGCTGTCACCGATGACCCCCCACATCGCCCATGAGATCTGGGAGATAAAGGGGTACGGGTCTCTCTTGGCGTTGCAGGCCTGGCCCGAATTCGACCCGGAACTTGCACGCGAAGAGACCGCCATGCTGATCGTCCAGGTGAATGGCAAGGTGCGGGACAGGTTGGAGGTGCCTGCAGACATCACGGCTGACAACGCCGAGGAGATGGCATTGGCCTCTGAGAAGATCCAGACATGGCTCGAGGACGGCGAGCTGAAGAAGGTCATCGCCAGACCACCGAATCTGGTGAATCTGGTCATTGCTTGATGCAATCGGCTGATGAAATCAGCTCGGAGTTCCATGCAATGGAACTCCCGCTTTCGGCCTGAGCGATGAATGCCGGGCGGATTCTCAGAAGGGCGGGTGTGGACACGCCTGAACTTCGTGCCGAGCTGGCCCCCATCGACCCGGACTCGATCACCATTCGCCCAGCCTCGAAGTGGTTGAGACGTCTATGGAGGAGTGGGGTGACAGGTGTAACCCAGGGTCGTTGGGTGTTCGTCGATCCCAAGATGTTCAAGGCATCCCCTGAACGTCTTGCGCGCCTCGTGATTCACGAGCTCGTACATGTGAGGCAATTCGCGGAACGTGGATATGTCCCGTTCATGGCCAGGTATGTGTATGAGAACGTGCGGGGTCGTGTCGCCGGCAAGTCGGCGCGTGAGGCCTACCTCGACATCTCGGCCGAAGCAGAGGCGCGAGAAGTGGCATCGAGGTTCACTCGATGACGATGTCCTCCAGGCCCTCCTCGGGTGCCGGGAACTGGGGGTCCATCCTCTCCAACGTCTGGATGAGGATGTTCGACACCACGAGATTTCGATACCACTTGCGATTGGCGGGTACGACGTACCACGGTGCGTAGTCGGTAGAGGTCTCTTGTAGGGCGACCCGGAACGCCTCCTGGTAGTCGTCCCAGAGAGCGCGGTCCTTCAGGTCGCCGGAGTTGAACTTCCAGTTCTTGTTGGGCTCGTCGAGACGAGCTTGAAGACGATCACGCTGCTCATCTTTGGAGATGTTCAGGAACAGCTTGACCACAGTGGTTCCTTCGTCGGTGAGCATTCGCTCGAACTCGCGGATGTGGCGGTAGCGCCTCGACCAGACCGATTCCGGTGCAAGCCCTTGGACTCGAACCACAAGCACGTCTTCGTAGTGAGACCGGTTGAAGATCTTGATGTACCCGTCGGCTGGCGTCTCCTGGTGGATTCGCCACAAGTAGTCGTGGGACAGCTCTTCTTCGCTGGGACGACCGAACCCGCTGACCCTCACGCCCTGAGGGTTGACGCCTGTGAAGACATGTCTGATGGTGCCGTCTTTGCCTCCTGTGTCGATTGCCTGGATGACGACCAGGAGGCTCTGCTTCTTTTTTGCCCAGAGCTTGGTCTGCAGCTCGGCGAGACGTTTCCGGTACGCAGGGAGAGCGGCCTGGCCCGCCTTCTTGTTGCCGTCAAAGCCCAGCTTCGAGTTCGGGTCGTGAGTGGAGAGGTCCAGGTCCACGCCTTCTGCAACTTTGAAATTCGAGACATCGAGCATTGCGGCACCCTAGCGACGGGGTTCAAAAGGCCCTCACGGC
The DNA here is from genome assembly GCA_028284765.1 of Acidimicrobiia bacterium. Classification (GTDB taxonomy): domain Bacteria; phylum Actinomycetota; class Acidimicrobiia; order Spongiisociales; family ZC4RG35; genus JANQRA01. Next base: position 79,927 of record JANQRA010000014.1, on the reverse strand, counting down.
CAGGTACACCTCGTCTCATGGGGAGTGGTCGGCCAACAGTCGTTGCTGCCGTATTGGCCTTGGTAGCGGGCCTCGCCGGCTTGGGGCTGGGGCTCATGGGCAGGACGGCGTCAGTTGCCCATTCTGAGATTCCGACTCAAGAACTGCAGTCGGAAACCTTCGAGGTCCACGTCGCTGGGTGGGTCGTCGAACCAGGTGTCGTATCAGTGCACAGCGGCTCGATCGTCGCCGACGCTATCGAGCTGGCTGGCGGACTGAAGGTTGGTGCGGATTCCACCGCCATCAACCTTGCGGCCGCGCTACATCAAGGGGATCAAGTCATTGTCCCGGGACTCGACCAAACCGACGGAGGTGGTTCGGATGGTGGAGTTGTCTCCCTGAATCGCGCCACCGTCGAGGAGCTCCAAGACCTACCGGGCGTTGGGCCGGTCCTTGCCACCCGGATCGTTGATCATCGAGAGGCCAACGGGCGTTTCGAGACAGTGGAGGACCTCCTCGAAGTGCCTGGAATCGGCGAAGCCAAACTGGCTTCACTTCGTGACCTCGTTCGACCTTGAGCGTCTGATACCTCGCGTATCGAGGCCGTGGTTGATGGTGGCTGTCGCCGTCTGGTTGTTGGGGGTGGCGATTGAGGCATCGGACGCATCACGGGTCGTAGATGGCCCATTTGAGGGAGAGGTGAGGCTTCTCGGAGACGTGTCGCGTGGCCAATACGGAGACTGGGCGTTCACGGAGATCGATGGCGTCGAGCTGCTGCTGGAGCTACCGGACGGGCTCGATGCCGAGAGAGGTGATGTCCTCCAAATCGAAGGGAGGATTGTGAACGGAAGCCTCGAGGCCCAGGCGGTCACGATCTCCGCGTCGGAGGCTGGGTTGCTCGACCGATGGGGACGCACTCTGAGGCGAGCCGCCCTCGGCAGGCTCGAGCCGTTGGCAGATGGCAGGGCACTTCTTGCTGGGTTCCTCATTGGAGACACCTCTGGAATCGACCCCGCGGACGTCGAAGCAATGCGACGAAGTGGTCTCTCTCATTTTGTGGCTGTGAGTGGGTCCAACGTTGCCTTGTTCTTGCTTCTGCTCGCCTTTGTGGCTGGCCCGCTTGCCCTGGGACCGCGCCGGAGGGCGGTGGTGGGACTGCTCGGCCTGCCCATCTACGCCGCGGTGACGGCATTCGAGCCTTCGGTGCTGCGAGCATCGGTGATGGCGGCATTGGCGCTTGGCGGACGACTCATGGGGTTGGTCTTGGAAGCCTGGCAACTGTTGGCCACAGCGGTGGTCCTCTTGATTCTGTTCGATCCCGGGCTTATCGATAGCGTCGGGTTTCAACTCTCGGTTGCGGCGACAGCCGGTGTGATCGTTGGGTCGCGTTGGCCCGCTGCTACACCCGTGTCGAGGGCTCTTGCCGTGACGGTGGGTGCACAGATTGCAGTAGCGCCTCTGCTGCTTCTGCACTTCGAAACGGTTCCGCTGATGTCACCGCTGGCGAACCTCGTTGCGGCGCCATTGGTTGGTCTGGCCACTGCTCTCGGGTCCATCGGACTTCTGTTTCCTCCGCTTGTGGTCGCTGGCTCCCACGTAGCTGAGGTGATCCTGGGCATCGCTCGGCTGGCTTCCGGTTGGCCACAATTGGGACTGCAAGGAGTGCTGCTCACTCTGGTCGTTGCTGCTCCCGCCCTGTGGTCGCGTTCAGTACGTCCGTTCTTCGTTGCGACGGCAGCCTTTGTGCTCGTCGTGGTGGTTGTGCCAGGTCAGGGTCCACCGCCGGGTTCGGCTGTAGTACTCGATGTCGGACAGGGTGACGCCATCCTCCTGCACGGTGGAGACGGTCGTTTCGGGCTGGTCGACGGTGGCCCTGACCCTGTCGCTCTCGAGCAGAAGCTGCGTTCCTATGGGGTCAGCAGCCTCGAATTCGTCATTCTCACCCATGTTCATTCGGATCACTCAGCCGGGCTAGAAGGTCTGGTTGATCGGATCCCGATGGGTCGAGTGTTCGCCGATCTCGAACCTCATGAGTCTGGAGCGGCTTTGCGGTTCGTCGATGCGGCAGCCGAATTGGGCGTTCCGGTCTCCGAGGTGGGACCAGGTCGGCAATTGGAGTTCGGAGACCTCGACCTCCGTTTCGAAGGCCCGCTGCGCAGATACGCGTCCCCCAACGATCAGAGCATCGTCGTAACGGTGGTCGGATCGAAGAGGACCATGCTGCTGTCAGGGGACATCGAGACCGTTGCCCAAGGAGAGCTCACGCACCTAAGAGCTGATGTTCTCAAGGTCCCTCATCAGGGGGCGGGCACGTCGACCCCCGACTGGCTGACCGGAGTGGGGGCTGACCTCGCAGTCATCTCGGTCGGGCCCAACCAGTTTGGCCATCCCGTCCAATGGGTGATCGATGTTCTCGAAATATCCGGGGCGGACGTCTTGCGTACCGACATCGATGGCGACGTGGTGGTCGACCTGTCTTAATGTCCGACCGAAGCTGTGAGCACAACAATCGATCTAGGCCGAACCTCGCTGCCTTTGGGCGGTGTCACCCACGTGATGGGTGTCATCAACGTCTCGCCGGATTCAAAGAACACACATACGGTCGCCGCGTCGCTCGACGAGGCAGTGCTGATGGCGGATCGCTACCGGCGATGGGGAGCGTCCGTTATCGACCTAGGAGGTCAGAGCTCTCATATCGACAACCCGACCATCGCCGAAGCTGAAGAGATCTCACGCGTGGTCCCCGTCATAGAAGCACTTTCCAACGAAGGACATCTGGTCGCAATCGACACCTGGAAGCCAGAGGTGGCGCGAGCTTCAGTCGAAGCCGGGGCGGTCATCGTCAACGACACTGGTGGGCTGGTCGATCCCGAGATGAGGGCCTTTGTGGCCGAATCCGGTGTGGCAACCATCGCCGTCTATGTGGAAGGAGCCAATCCCCACGACGTTGGGGAGATCGACATCCGAGAAGACAAGGCGCAGCACACCGCAGATCAATTCCGGCTCCTGCTCGACGAGTTGGAGGCTGCTGGGATCGCCAATGTCATCGTCGATCCGGGGATCGCACTCAACTATCGAGGCGATTACGAGGCGTACTCCCGGATGCAGGTGCAGGTGATCGCCGAATCAAGGCACCTTCGGGCTTTGGGCAAACCGGTTTTGATCCCGATTCCGCGAAAACGGGATGGGCACAGGCTTGCGGTATACGTGGGTCTCGCCCTCGAACACGAGGCGGACATCGTCAGGGTCCACGATGTGGCCATGGCCTGTGATCTCGTCGAGCTTTTCGGTCGTACCCCTTGACTACGTTGATGTCATGTCGCTGCTGATAGTCACCGGTCCATCCAATGCGGGCCCCGGCGAACGCGAGCGCATGGTGGAAGTTGCCGGTCGGCGCTTCGAACAGGAGGGTGTCGGTCAAGGCGATGTCGTGCGTATCGACGTTCCAGGCAGGGGAGCAGGCGAAGACGGTGATGGTGCCTTGCGAGGAGAGCTCGACCCCATGGTTCCACTCCTTCAGTCGGGTTCGTTGTTTGGTGATGCGCAAGGGCTCTTCCTCGTCGATGCCCAGAATCTGCAGAAGGCAGAGCGAGAGATGTTTGCTGAGCTCTTTTCTGCGGCCGATCCCGGTGCTGTGGTTGTTGTGATGGTCCACGCCGGAGCCGTCCCCAAAGTCGTCAAGGACTTGAAGCCAGAAACCGTCTCGGTCAAGAAGATCTGGGAGCGTGACGTCGCCAAATGGCTAAACGACGAGGTCAAGTCTCGGGGGATTCGTCTCGACCGGGGAGCCTCTGAGGCTCTCATCAAACGGTTCGGCACCGACACTGCTTCATTGGGCAAGGCTCTCGACCAGCTGGAAGGAACCACCGCTCGCATCACCGGCGACTACATCATGGACCGGTTCAAGAACCGTCCGGATGAGGGAACGTGGCAAGTCATCGATGCGATTGACAAGGGTGACGTCGGGACCTCACTGCGAAAGCTCTCCGACTTTCTGGTTCACGGTCATCCACTGGTCTATCTCGCGGCTCTCGAATCCGACCTCAAGAAGAGATCATTGGCCACCACGGCCCCTGATCAGGAGACACTTCGGTCTTGGGTGGGTGGGAGCGACCGTCAGGTCGGACGACTATGGAACAAGCGCAGCAAGGTGAGGGAATCGTCCCTGCGTCTCGCTCAGGAGGCCCTCGTACGAGCGGACAGGACTATCAAGACCCAACCCGAAGAGGTCCATCGGGTGACCCTGGAACGCCTAACTGTCGCCTTCTGCCGCTGGTACGGCTGAGACTGCGAACCTCAGGTTGTGAGTCCCATATATGGGACCGTGAGCCTAGAGTTCGACTAGGAGTTGATGGAAGCGGCCAGACGCGACTTCTTGCGGGCGGCGGTCTTCGGGTGGAGAACACCCTTCTGTGCGGCAACGTCGATCTTCTTCTGGGCCGCCCTGAAGAGCTCGTCAGTTGGCTCTCCGGCGGCATGGGCTTGCTCGACCTTCTTGATAGAGGTCTTGAGCTCGCTCATGAGCGACTTGTTGCGGGCGCGCCTCGTCAGGTTCTGGCGGTTTCGCTTCTCTTGTGACTTGATATTGGCCATGTGAAATCAGATAGGTGGATGGGGTTCCGGTGCCGCGAGAGGACGTTGGCTCCGAATCGGGAATGGTAACAGTGGCCGGTAGAATCCGCACATCACCTCCTCATGACCGATCAAACGCGTATCCGCAACTTCTCGATCATCGCCCACATCGACCACGGCAAGTCGACCCTGGCCGATCGTCTGCTTGAACGTACCGGGGCAGTAACCGAGCGCGAGATGCGGGAGCAGCTGTTGGACACAATGGATCTCGAGCGGGAACGTGGGATCACCATCAAGGCGCAGTCGGTCCGACTCGACTATCAGGCTGAAGACGGTGAGAAGTACGTTCTCAATCTGATCGACACTCCCGGTCACGTGGACTTCTCATACGAGGTCTCGCGTTCGCTTGCCGCCTGTGAGGGGGCGCTGCTGCTCGTTGATGCGGCCCAAGGTGTGCAGGCTCAGACCCTCGCCAATTCGTATCTCGCGATCGATGCCGGCCTCGAAGTGATCCCTGCCGTCAATAAGATCGACCTACCGGCGGCTGACCCCGATCGGGCGGCCGCAGAACTTGTATCCATCATCGGGGGAGACCCATCTCAGGTCGTCCGCATGTCGGCCAAGACTGGAGCAGGTGTCGGCCAGATTTTGGAGACTCTCGTTCGCGACGTTCCACCTCCGGACGGCGATCTGGACGCGCCACTCAGAGCGCTCGTGTTCGATTCCTATTTCGATGCGTTCCGCGGTGTGGTTTGTTACGTGCGGGTGGTCGATGGGTATCTGGAGAGCGGTGACGATCTCAGATTCATGGCGACCAACGAGACACACGAGGCGAACGAAATCGGATTCCTCACTCCGAAGGCTCTGCCTGTCGATCGTCTAGGGCCAGGTGAAGTTGGGTACCTGATCACTGGTGTCAAAGAAATCGATCGAATCAAGGTTGGCGACACGATCACAGCGAGTCGGCGTCCTGCCACCGATCCACTTCCGGGTTACGACGAGCCCAAGCCGATGGTTTTCTCGGGTCTTTTTCCGACTGACGGGGACGACTACGGCAAGCTTCGTGAGGCGCTCGAGAAGCTCCGACTGAGTGACGCCTCTCTGTTGTGGGAGCCGGAGACTTCGAAAGCTCTCGGATTCGGGTTTCGGGTCGGCTTCCTGGGCCTTCTCCACATGGAAATCGTCCGAGAGCGTCTGGAGCGCGAATACGACCTGGACCTAGTTGCGACCGCCCCAAGCGTTGCCTACCGGGTCGTCATGCCGGATGACTCGGAGTTTGAGATCAAGTCGCCTCAGGACCTGCCAGAACCGACAGACCGTAAGGCCATCGCCGAGCCCTACGTCAAAGCGATGATTCTCACACCGTCCGAGTTCGTCGGCCCCATCATGGAATTGGCAACCAGCCGAAGAGCGGTTGTCGGCAACATGAACTATCTCAGCCCCGAACGGGTGGAACTCGATTTCGACATACCGTTGGCCGAGATCGTCTTTGACTTCTTCGATGTCCTGAAGTCGAGGACGAAGGGTTACGCCTCTCTCGACTACGAGCACTCTGATTACAAACAGTCCGACCTCGTGAAGGTTGACATCCTGCTCAACGGCCAGCCGGTAGATGCCTTCTCAGCGATCGTCCATCGTGACCACGCCCAGGACTATGGGAAGAAGATGACCACGCGGCTCAAAGGCCTCATCCCGCGACAACTGTTCGATGTGCCAATTCAGGCCGCGATTGGTGGTCGGATCATCAGCAGGGAGACCGTCAAGGCCCAGCGCAAGGACGTGACTGCGAAGTGCTACGGCGGCGACATCACGCGCAAGAGGAAGCTTCTGCAGAGGCAGAAGGAAGGCAAGAAGCGTATGAAAATGGTCGGTGCCGTCGAAGTGCCTCAGGAAGCTTTTGTCGCCGCGCTCGTCGTTGACGACGACTGATCGAACTCAGGCCAAGCTCGCTCTCCAGGTTCACTCCGATGCTCCAGCCGAGCAATTGGCCGGCAAATCGTTTCCGCTGACCCTGAAGTCGTCACATGTAAGGAAGAGATCGTTGTTCCGCCCAACGGCGAAGCCTACGAAGCCGATGATTACTAGAAGCCCGATCAAGACCACTTGAAGAAACCTGTGGCTGACCGACTCGAAGTCGGGCGTCACGAGAATCGCCCAGAGGTAGATTGAATAGGGAAGCGCGATCAGGAGAACAGCCAGACCCACCCACCCTGCGAAAGGCTCGTTCGCGGCTTGCTGGATCGTGTTACCCGAGAACACGACGCCGGCCACCCACAGCGTGGGTAGCGCCATCGCAAGGCGACCCTGCCAACCGACCTCTAGATACCGATCGGGTACTACGAAGCTGATCAGCAAGATCACGCTGGCGGCGACCCAAACTCGGAAGATCTCATCAAAGAACACTGCATTGAACGCGCCAAGGTTGAACCCGATCGGCCAAACGGCGAGAGCTAGCGCAAGGGATGCCAAAACGAACGTCTTGTATTCACTGGGAGTAATTGTGTCGGTCTGCTCCATCCAGGGATTCCACCAGAATGCGCGCAACGGTGCTGGTCCGGTAGAGCTACTCGCACCAATCAGGCGTAGCCATAGCAAGACGGTGCGGAATCCACACTGCGGGATCCACAGCAGGTTGCTGTAGCAACGCGACCCGATACCTCGGCGAAACCACCTATCGTTTCACGTGTCAGAGATGCTTGAAGATCGCCGCTCAGAAGTTCTGCGTGCCCTCGTAGAGGAGCACATCGATACCGGTGAGCCAGTGAGCTCCCAGGCTGTCCTTGCCAAGTCGGGGCTAGCCGTTTCTGCGGCCACAATCAGGAACGACCTCGCTGCATTGGAAGCCGAGGGGCTGGTTCATCAACCTCACACCTCGGCCGGTCGTGTCCCAACCGTGTCCGGATACCGGTATTACGTCGACCACCTGGGTCGAGGAAGGCTTCGAGGCGCTGCGCAATCGAAGGTCTCGGCGCTATTCGACGACGTTCACCTCGAGCTCTCGAAACTCCTGAAAGCCACCTCGGATCTTCTCGCAGATATCACTGATCTACCTTCTGTCGTCGTTGCCCCGGCAGTTGCGAAAGAAAACGTGCGAGCAGTTCACGTGGTCCAAATCGCAAACGACCAGGTTCTTGTGGTGATCGTCACTGAGGGCGGTCGTGTCGTTCAGCAGCGGGGGAGGGTCCGGGTTCCGGTGACCCCGCTCGAGATCGAGGAAGCACAACAGGTTGTCACCTCTTCAGTCGTTGGCCGCGAGTTGGGGGTATCGCCGAATCTCAACCGAGAACTCGCAGACGTCTCCGAGCCAGTACGTGAGGCTGCGATGACGATCGTCGACTCTCTGCACTTGGCTGGGACTGCCGGTACGGAGATGTTTCTCGGTGGCACACAGCGGATGGCCAGAGTCTGGCAAGACCTCTCGACCGTTCAGCGAGTTCTTGAGATCATGGAACGAGAGGCTGAGGTTCTGGATCTGCTTGCCGACGCATCAGATACTTCGATCCAACTTGGCGACGGCCTTGACTTGGCGGTCGTTTCGAAGACGTACGAGGCCGCGGGGGAGGCGGGGTCGGTGGGTGTGATCGGTCCCATGAGGATGAACTACAAGCGAGCCGTGAGTGCAGTCGAAGAGATATCACGAGAGCTCGAAGAGCAAATCGGTAGTCGGGCGGATTGATGCCGAGGACTGACTACTACAAGGTGCTCGGGGTCGAGCGCACCGCCACCCAGGAAGAGATCAAGAAGGCATTCAGGAAGGTGGCGCGGGAGACCCACCCCGACGCCAACCCCGGAAACCCTGAGGCAGAGTCTCAGTTCAAACTCGCAGCTGAGGCTTACGAGGTGCTTTCCGACCCGGAGAAGCGGCGCCGACACGATCGGGGCGACACGATCGACCTTGGCGACCTGTTTGGTGGAGTGGGTGGCCTCGATGATCTGATTCGGTCGGTCTTCGGAGACTCAGGCTTGTTCGGAGGGCGCCCATACCGCCAGCCCCGTGGGAGTGACATACTCGTGCGCACCGACATATCGCTTGAGGAAGCGGCATTCGGATCCGAGACGGAGATCAGCTATTCGACGCTCCTCGATTGCACGGTCTGTATGGGAACTGGTTCAGCTCCAGGAACACAGCCGACCACGTGCCCCGACTGCGGAGGAGCAGGGCAAGTGCGCATGGCACAACGATCGATGTTCGGAACGGTGATGTCCGTCACGACCTGCCCCACCTGTCAGGGGGAGGGGGTCCTGATTGCTGATCCATGTCAGATCTGCTCCGGTTCTGGAGCAACAGCCGACGACGTTGCCGTGACCGTAGAGATCCCTGCCGGTGTTTCGTCCGGAACTCGGCTTCGGCTGTCCGGTCGCGGGGAATCGGGCGGGCGTGCCGGTCACCCCGGCGACCTCTTCGTCGAAGTCAACGTCCTGCCGGACCAGAGGTTTGAGCGACGAGACACCGATCTGGTCCACCGAACCAGCGTCGATGTTGTCGAAGCCAGTCTTGGCATGCAATTGGGGGTTCCGACGATCGACGGTGAACAGGAGCTGATCGACGTCCCGCCCGGCACCCAGCCTGGCACTGTGTTCGAGTTGCCCGGGAAGGGGATGACCTCGCTGGGACGGCAGGGACGAGGTCGAATGCTGGTGATTGTCGACGTTCTCATTCCTGAGGAGTTGTCAGCTGAGGAGGAGGGGCTGATCCGCAGGCTCGGCGACATCAGGCAGTCCCGGGTTGATCGGCCTGCGTCGGCATCGTGAAGCACGTCCCTCACCTCGTCGTTGCCCAACCCTGGCCGGAAACCGGCAAGTTGTCGTTGTCTATCTCGCAATGGAGGCACCTCACGAAGGTTCTGAGGAAGAACCGGGGGGACAGCGTCACCTACACCGACGGCTTGGGGACGATTGGCAGCGGGGTTCTGGGCAATACCGAAATCGTGCGTGGGGAAGAGGCGACCGTCGAAAGGCCTCCCGACTTCACGCTTGCTGTCGCTCCGCCGTCCAACAAGGATCGGCAACGGTTCCTGGTCGAGAAACTCTCTGAACTGGGTGTGTCGAGATTGATTTGGCTGAAAACAGAGAATGGCAAGAACCGGGTCTCATCTCCGGCGAAGGTCTTCTCCTGGGTTCAAACCGCTCTGGAGCAATCGAGGGGAGCGTGGCTCATGGAGACTGGGCACGATGTCGTGCCGATCGCCGAGATTGAGGGCCCACTGGTGGTCTGCCATCCAGGAGGGAGCGGGGAACCGGAACCTGGGTCGACGATACTTATCGGCCCAGAAGGTGGTTTTAGGGAAGAAGAGATTCCTCCGGACGCGACAAGGTGGGACTTAGGACCGACGATTCTCCGTGTGGAGACCGCTGCGATCGTGGCGGCGGCGCGAATCTCGGCTTACTAGTGCAATCTCACAATCGCCGGAATAGGATGTATGGACTGGTTGGGAGCTAGATCTAGTGGTGGAAGCATTCAATTACGCCCTGGGGCAGAGGTTGCGGGCCGCGCGGCGGCACCGTGGCTGGTCTCTGGGCGAGGTCGAGGCCCAAACTGACGGAGAGTTCAAGGCGTCGGTAGTGGGGGCCTACGAGAGGGGTGAACGTGCCATCTCGGTTCAGCGTTTTGTCAGGCTGGCTGAGATCTACGGTGCCGGTGCTTCCGAGCTTCTTCCTCGTTCCAATGAAGGTGACCATGTGATCGACCTGAATGCTCTCGAGTCCGAGGATGGACAGCTCGTCGACCGATACCTGGCAGCGATCCAGATGATGCGGAAGAGCCCTGGGGACGACGAGGTCCGCGACTCCGATCGGGCAGTGATCAGCTCGCTTATTCAGTCTCAGCAACCGGCGGCCTCGGATTAATCCATCCTGGTGCTACTCCGGGGGGCCGATAGAATGTTGTCAGACGTCCATGTCGAGACGTTTCACCTGTGTCCCCTGACCCAATCCAATCGCGTATACGCGTTCCGAGTCATCACCTGTTGCTCGATCTGATCGGCGAAGCCGACAGACACCTGCGGCAGGTCGAGGGCCTCCTACCCGAGGTCCGATTTGTCGCGCGTGGCGACGAGATTCTCATCTCCGGCGATGAAGCTGATGTCGAACGGGCGAAGACAGTTATTGGCGAGCTGCTGATTCTCATCCAGGAGGGCCAGGAACTCGACGAAGGCCGAATCACCGAAGTCGTGAAGATGGTCACCGACGACGTTCCGAGCCCTTCCGGTGTGCTCAGTGACGGAATCGCAGTGGGCCGGGGTCGGATGATCAGGGCCAAAACCCAGGGTCAGCAGAAGTACATGGAAGCGATACGCGAGAACACGCTGACGTTCGGGATCGGTCCCGCTGGAACTGGCAAGACCTACCTTGCTATGGCTGCTGCAGTCAACAGCCTCGTGAACGGGTCGGTCCGTCGCATCATCCTCACTCGCCCCGCCGTTGAGGCAGGAGAGCGTTTGGGCTTCCTTCCTGGAGATCTGACGGCCAAAGTCGACCCATACCTGCGTCCCCTCTATGACGCCTTATGGGACATGCTGGGCCCCGAGGAAACTGCATCCCTCATCGAGCGGGGAACTATCGAGATCGCCCCGCTCGCTTATATGAGAGGGAGAACGCTGAACGATGCGTGTGTGATCCTCGACGAGGCTCAAAACACAACTCCCGAGCAGATGAAAATGTTTCTAACGAGGCTCGGTTTCAATTCCAAGATGATCATCACAGGTGATGTGAGCCAGACCGACCTTCCCGCCGGAAGGAGGTCCGGATTGCGTGTGGTCAGGGACATCCTGACTGGAATCCCCGGTGTGGCCTTCACCGAGCTGGGAAGCAGGGATGTCGTTCGTCATCGGATTGTGGCGTCGATCGTCGATGCCTACGCCCGATTCGAGACCAAAGAGACCTGATGGATCGCTCGTCTGTTGTCCGCTTTGCGATCTTCCTCGCCACAGTCGTCGCATCGTGGGCTGTCCTGTCCATCGGGACGGTCGCGACGACCGATGTTCCGGAGGTAGGTAAGCCCGCTCCACAGGACTATCTAGCTGACAACGAAGACAGTGTTGTCGACGAGGTCGAGACAGAACTTCAGCGACAGGCAGCACGGGATGAGGTGGTGCCACCACGAGCTCGAGACGCCGAGATCGAATCGACTGTTCTCGCCGGGGTACAAGCTGTCTTTGACGACTTGCAGGCACTAGCCATCGGCGACCCTCCACCTGGATCTGAACCAACAATTCCGGAGCTTCCTCCGGTGGAGACGACCACGACAACGCAAGGCGACGGGTCGACGACCACGACCCAGCCGCCTGACGATGCTGTAGTCACCGGATTCGTCTACATCGACGTAGACGGTGACTCCGTTCTGTCCTTGGAAGGTCCCGGAGTGCCCAACCCTGACACCGGCGAAATCCGTCTCGACACTGGACTCGCTGATATCACGGTCACCGCGACCACCAACGAAGGGACCCAAACCGTCACCACCGGGGATGACGGCCTATGGACTCTCACATATCCGGGCGGTCCGATAGTGATCGCCGTGGATGTCGAGGACACGGATATCCCGGAGGGTTACTTCCTCAGCACCGACAACGGCGGACAGCTCGTCGAATGCGACCCAGGGGATCTCTGCTCGTCTGAGAACATCGGGTTCGGAGTAAACCTGCGACCCTTCACCGAAGTAATCGATGCCGTCCAGGCAACACATGACCTTCCCGACGAGACGGTCATCTTCCTGGCCGGAAAAGCTGCTGACGACGTTGTCAGGAACGCTCTCGGCGAAGTGCTTCACCTCCCGGACATCGCCGAAGCTGCTGTGACGGAAGCAACGGTCCAGCTGTCCGCCAACATCGTTCCGGAAGACCTTCAGGCTGCCAGGGCATCAGTCAGATCATCACCCCCTCTCGTCTTCCATCCAGACTCACTGCAGGACGAAGAAGGTGGAATGGCTGCCGCAGAGGTGGTGGCTACCAACCTTCAGCCGAACTTCCTGATCGATCAAGAGGAGTATCAGCGTCTCCAGACCGCAGCAGCGGAGAGGGTGGAGCCGGTCGTCGTGACCTACGACGCTGGCTCACTGATCGTGGCGCAGGGCGTTCAGGTGACCGAGCTACATACAGCCGCCATCCAGGCAACGGCCGCTCCTTCTATCGAGGAACAACCCTCGACCGGACTCCTCGCCGTGATGATCGTCCTCGTCGGCTTGACGGGGTTCTACCTGGCGCGGTTCCGTCCCGAATTCTGGGCCCGACCAAGGATGGTGGCACTGTTGGGAATCCTCATCGTGCTCGCCTCGGCTGCAGTTCGTGGAACGGTCGCACTTCAGGACATCAGTTGGTACGTCATGCCGGCTGTGGCCTTTGGTTTCGTCACAGCAGTCCTGTTCGATCAGCGGATCGCGATCTTGATGGCGTTGTCGGTTGGTGTGTTGACCGCAGTCGGCACCCTCGACACCGGTGTCACCGTGTACGCAACTCTGGCTGCAATGGCACCCATACCGTTCGTCTCATCGGTCAGCTCACGCGGATCTTTCCGGAACGCAGTCATTTTGTCGTCGCTCGTTGCGGCAGCGATCGCCGCCGCAACCTCTTGGTTCTTCATCGTCCCAGGGCCGGATGAGTCGCTGATCGAACTGGTTGGCGTGTCCGTCGCTTGGGCATTTGGTGTCTCCATGCTGTCGTCCCTCATTGGGCTGGCTGCACTCCAGTTCTTCGAGTCGGCGTTCGATGTGACGACGACACTGAGCCTTCTCGACCTCACCGATCGCAACCACGAGGCCTTGCAGATGCTCCAAGAGAAGGCATTCGGGACTTTCAACCATTCGTTGATGGTGGGGACCCTTGCCGACGCCGCCGCCAAGTCGATTGGAGCCAACAACCTGCTCGCACGAGCGATGGCCTACTACCACGACCTGGGTAAGACAGAGAACCCCAGTTTCTTCATCGAGAACCAGTTCGGTATCCCCAACCCACACGACGCCCTCAGCCCGGCAGAGTCTGCTGCCGTGCTGCGCAACCACGTCACCGACGGTGTCGCCTTGGCGAGGAAATACAAGATTCCGACCGAGGTAACGGAGGGCATCGTCAGCCACCATGGCGACGGCGTGATGCGCTACTTCTACGAGAAGGCGAGATCGTTGGAGGGCGAGGACGTCAACATCGACGATTTTCGTCATGTTGGACACAAGCCCCGTACAGCCGAGTCAGCAATCCTCATGCTCGCTGACTCACTCGAAGCGGCATGCAGGGCCGAGTTCCAAAACCATGAGCCGACCCCAGAGCACATCGAGAAGATGGTGAACAAGATCATGGACGAGAAGTTGGAGGATGGTCAGCTCAACGACTCGCCACTGACCCTCGGCGAGCTGACAACTGTTCGAAAGGCCTTCCTCGACTCGCTTGTTGGGCACTACCATCAACGCATCACGTACCCGAACTTTCCCGGAAGCTGATGGACGAACCGTCCTGTAGTACTAAGGGCCAACGGCCCTCGTGAGCATATTCCTGGCAGACGAGCAGTCGCACTCCGTCGATATCGCCGACCTACACGCTCTGGCCGAGGTGGTCTTGGCAGAAGAGGGCTATCCCAAAGAAGCCGAGGTGACCCTGCTTCTAGTAGACGAGTCTGAGATGGCCTCTTACAACGAGCGCTTCCTGGCACGGCAGGGTCCGACCGATGTCCTCGCTTTCCCGGTTGAGGCGCTCCTGCCTGGGGTCGCGCCCGAATGGAATCCGTCTTCGCCTCCACTCCTCCTCGGCGATGTGGTCATCTCTCCGGAGTACGTCGGCCGACAGGCCGAGGAGATGGGAGTGACATTCGAAGACGAGATGGCGCTGATGGTCACCCACGGCCTGTTGCACCTTCTCGGATACGACCACGAAGAAGATGGCGATGCCGACCGGATGGAAGGACGAGAGCGGGAACTACTCGCCAAAGTCGGGAGGCAGCGGCGATGACACTCGCGGTGCTTGTTCTGTCGATCGTTCTGCTTCTGGTCGCCGGGTGGCTGCGAGCAGCTGGGACGGCGATCACGCGTGTCCCGCGAGCCGATGCCCTGCGCGACCAATCGAATGGGATATCCGGGGCCTCGACTGTGGTCGACCTGCTCAACAATCGGGAGATCATTTCGCCGGCCGTGGGAGTCGTGTCGTCAGGCCTTCTGGTCATGGGGGCGGCCTTTCTCGCCGTGATTGTTGCCGAGGGCGAGTCGACGGGTATGACTTTCCTCTTGGCGGCCGCAGTGGGAGCGTTCTTCTTCCTCATCGGTGACCTCGTGCCGCGCTGGCTCGGGAGGCTGCGACCCAAACGCCTCGCCTATGTGTCGCACCGGGTTCTCAAGATTGCTGTTGGTCTAGGGGGCTGGGCGAATGACCTCCTTCCCGATAGCGACGAGGCAGAAGACGTCCCAGGTGACTCTGTGGTAGACACCCCCGACGAACACGAACGGGAGCTCATCGACTCGGTGCTCGAGTTTGCCGAGACCATCGTGCGAGAGGTGATGACCCCCCGGCCGGACATGATCACCATTCCGGTCACCGGCGCTATCGAAGACGTGATCGAGATCTCGACCACCGAAGGCTATTCCCGAGTCCCGGTCACTTCAGAAGGTGATGTCGTGGGCATGGTGATCGTGAAAGACCTCCTGTCGATGATCACCAACCAGGAGCGCCCGGCTTCAGTTGCCCAGATCATGAGGCCCGTGGATTTTGTTCCGGAGAACAAGATGGCCTCGTCACTGCTTGCCGAGATGCAGGAGAGTCACACTCACCAGATGATCGTCGTCGACGAGTTCGGAGACGTGGTGGGTTTGGTCACGATCGAAGACCTCCTGGAGGAGCTGGTCGGCGAGATCGCCGATGAGACAGACTCTGAAGAGGATCTGGTTCTCGAGGTCGACGGGGGATGGCATATCGACGCCCGACTCCCGATTGACGACTTCTCGAAGATGGTCGGGCTCGAGCTCAATGAGATGGAGGCCGACACGGTTGGAGGTCTGCTGCTCGCGCTTGCCGAGCGGGTTCCCGAGGAAGGGGAGACGTTTGAGCTCGAAGGGCACCGAATGACCGTGTTGAAGATGCAGGGACGTCGCGTGTCTGAGGTTCGCGTCACGTGAAGTCAGGTTTCGTGGCGGTCGTGGGGAGACCCAACGTCGGGAAATCAACACTCGTCAACCGTCTCGTTGGCGAGAAGGTCACCATCACATCAGCGCAGCCGCAGACAACTCGCAATGCGATTCGTGGGGTTGTCAACGGCGATGGCTATCAGGTCGTCCTGGTGGACACACCCGGTCTTCACAAACCGAAGAACGAGCTCGGCAACCGGCTCAACTCTTTGGTCTATGGGAGTCTCAAAGAGGCAGATCAGGTGCTGTTTCTGATCGATGCGACGATGCCGATTGGTCCTGGTGACAAGCTGATCGCACAGCGTCTGATCGAGGCAGGCGCTGACACCTTCGTCCTGGTGAACAAGGTCGACAAGGCAAACCGACCGGAAACGGTTGCCCAGTTGGTCAAAGCAGCCGAGTGGCCGTTCCCGCAAGTTTTCCCGATATCGGCGATTGACGGGTCGGGCGTGTCGGAGATGCTCGAAGAACTCGCAGCTTCGCTACCTGAAGGGCCCCAGTACTACCCGGAAGGGATGCTTACTGACCAGCCTGAAGCAGTTGTCATCGGCGAGGTGATCAGAGAGAAGTTCCTCGATCGTTTGCGCCAGGAGTTGCCCCATTCGCTCGTGGTGCAAGTTGAGGACGTCGAGAGCAAGGAAGGCCGGATCGATATCGCAGCCGACATCATTGTCGAACGCAAGAGTCAGAAGGGCATCGTGATCGGCAAGGGAGGTTCGATGCTCCAAGCCGCTGGAACCGAAGCCCGCGAGGAGCTGGAGCGGATCCTTGGTTCCAAGGTATTCCTCGATCTCCAAGTGATCGTGGAAAAGGACTGGCAGCGTCGCCCGATGTTGCTCGATCGACTCGGGTTCGAGGTGGAGTGAATCACTACGACGTCATCGTCATCGGCGTAGGCGGAATGGGGAGCGCCACCGTTCATCAACTGGCGAAGCGTGGCAAGAGTGTCCTCGGCTTGGAGCGTTTTGACATCCCACACACGATGGGCTCATCACATGGGGTCAACCGGATCATTCGTATGGCCTACTTCGAAGATCCCTCCTATGTTCCGCTTCTACGCCGCTCGTATGAGCTGTGGCGGGAGCTCGAGTCGGCGGCCGGCGAGGAGCTGCTTGTCATCACCGGGGGAATCGACGCCGCTCCAGCGGACCATCAGGTCTTCACTGGATCGCTGGCCTCATGTGAGGCACATGATCTCAAGCACGAGGTCCTGACAGGTAACGAGGTGAACGGGAGGTTCCCGGGTTATCGGTTGCCTGCGGAGCTCATGGCGGTTTTCCAGCCCGACGGCGGCTACGTGATGTCGGAGCGCGGGATTGTCGCTCATGTCGAGGCTGCGTTAGCGGCCGGGGCCGAGATTCACGGGCGGGAGAAGGTCATTGGCTGGGAGATGAAAGGCGAAGGCGTGGCCGTGAGCACCGATCGGTCCTCCTATTCGGCCGACCGTTTGGTCGTGACGGCCGGAGCTTGGTCGATGGGACTCGTCGATCTGCTCCACGTGAAGGCAGTTCCTGAACGCCAGGTTCTCGCATGGTTCCAGCCCACCGAGCCGAACCTTTATCAACGGGACACGTTCCCGATCTTCAATCTCGAAGTCGACGAAGGGCACTTCTACGGGTTCCCGGTTGAGACCATCCCGGGTTTCAAAATCGGGCTGTACCACCACCTGGAGGAGGACGTAGATCCCGATTCGATGGACCGGGAATCTCACCCCAGGGACGAGCTGCCACTCCGTCAGGCGACTGAGAAGTACTTCCCAGGAGCGGCTGGCCCGACCCTCAGCCTCAAGACGTGTCTGTTCACCAACACACCCGATGAGCACTTCGTTGTCGACGTTCATCCCGAGCTTCCTCAGGTAGTGGTGGGTGCCGGCTTCAGTGGGCACGGCTACAAGTTTGCTGCCGTCATCGGTGAAGTTCTGGCCGACTTGGCTGTCGATGGCGAGACGTCTCATGACATCTCGTTACTGAGCTTCTTCCGACTGTGACCGGCGTGCATTGACCGTTGTTCAGCCCCGGTCATTGCACTTCAGTCGACCATCGTGAGGCCTCCGGAAACGGATAACACCTGTCCGGTGATGTGAGCGGCGTCGTCTGACGCCAGGAAAACGATCGCCTTTGCGACGTCATCAGGCGTTGCCAGCTTCCTGAGTGGCGTCTGGCGGATCATCGCATCAGCCAACTTGCCGGTCTCGTCGAAAGAAGCCAGAAAGCTCGTGTCAGTGGGGCCCGGAGCTACAGCGTTGACCCGAATTCGTCGCTTCGCCAATTCTCGGGCCAAGGCCTTGCCGAAGGCAATGATCCCGCCTTTTGCCGCCGAGTAGACGACCTCACCTGAAGAGCCGACTCGACCGGCATCCGATGCCACATTGACGATCGAACCTCCGTCAGGCATGCGGGCCAGAACTGCATGTGTGACGGCAATCGGCCCCAGAAGGTTGATCGCCACCACCCGACTCCAGAAGTCGGCCGTGGTGTCCACGAAACGCTGGGCCTGATCCCAGCCGGCACAATTCACGAGCACATCTGCGCTGATCTCGCTCAGCGCATTGGCCACCCCATCCAGGTCGGAGATGTCCAGCTTCAGGTCTGCCCCGTCGGCGATGTCCACCACGACGACATCCGCACCCTCAGCTCGTAGAAGCCTCGATGTGGCCTCACCGATCCCAGCTGAACCTCCTGTGACTACGGCTGTCTTGCCCTCGAATCGCATACGCCGAGTATCGCGCCGAGTTAGCGTCGGTGTTGTGGACATGAGGCAATACGAATTCCTGGACCTGACGCTTGAGCCCGACGGGGTGCTTGTGGTGACCTTCAACGATCCCGACCGTCTCAACGCTGTCTCCGAGACCGGTCATCGTGAACTTGTGGACCTTTGGCCCGAGGTCGATCGCAGTGACGATGTACGCGTTGTGCTCCTCAGAGGGGAAGGTCGTGCCTTCAGTGCTGGCGGCGACTACGAGATGATCGAGGCGATCATGAACGACTCGGCAACGCACCGCCGGGTTCTCAAGGAAGCGAGAGAGCTCGTGCGCAACATCATCGAGTGCTCGAAGCCGATTGTGTCTGCGATCAACGGACCCGCAGTCGGTGCAGGTCTTGCCTCCGCCCTCATGGCGGATATTCCAGTTGCCTCCAGGTCGGCGAAGATCATCGACGGTCACACTTCAATTGGTGTTGCCGCGGGAGATCATGCTGTAGTCATCTGGCCTCTGTTGATCGGGATGGCGAAAGCCAAGTACTACCTCATGAGCAACGAGCCGTTGACAGGTGAGGAGGCCGAGCGGATCGGGCTGGTGGCGAAGGTGGTCGAAGCTGAGGAACTCGACACCTACACACGCGCCCTCGCTTCCCAACTGGCACGCGGGTCTCAAGAGGCCCTTCAGTGGACCAAACACAGTCTGAACCACTGGCTCCGAGTCGCATACCCGGCGTTTGATGCGTCAGTCGCCTATGAGTTCCTCGGCTTTGGGGGCGCAGACGCGTCTGAGGGCGTTGCCGCCTCCCGAGAGAAGAGGAAGCCGGACTTCAGCTAGCCAGGGCGTCGCACTCGGCAGCGAGGCTCAGGTCTTTGGCAGTCAGACCGCCTTCTGAGTGGGTCGAAAGCGAGAGCGACACCTTGTTCCACCTGATGTCGATGTCCGGGTGGTGGTCGGCTGCCTCTGCGGCATCAGCGACTTTGTTGACATAGCCCATAGCTTCGGCGAAGTCTGCGAACTCGTAGGTCTTGGCTATCACCTTGTCCGCCCAGTTCCAGTCGGGATGAGCATCGACGAAGCTCTGAATGTCGTCGCTAGGAAGCAATGTCATAGGAGAACAACCATATACCCTGAGACGAATGGCCATCCGACACGACCAGGGAATCGTGCTTCGCTCTTACCCCTTCGGTGAGGCGGATCGAGTGGTGGTCTTGCTCAGTCCGAACAACGGCAAGATCAGGACGGTTGCCAAAGGTGTCCGTAAGACGAAGAGTCGCTTTGGCGGCCGCCTCGAGCCGTTTACGCACGTCGATCTCATTCTGTATGAAGGTCGGAACCTGGACACCATCACCCAGGTCGCGGTGCTCGAACCTTTCCCCAGGCTCAGGGAAGACCTCGACGCGGTAGTAGCTGCCGGGACCATGGTCGAGGCCGCCGACGCAGTAGCTCAGGAAGACGAGGGCGAAGTCCGGTTGTTCCTACTCTTGCAGCGTGGCCTGAAAGCCCTCGAGTCCGGCCAACGTGGAGCCGACCTCATCACAGCCTTCCTTTTGAAGCTCGCTGACGTGGTCGGTGTCGCTCCTTCGTTGATGGAGTGTGCGAGCTGCGGGCGTGTCGAAGATCTGCATCGGTTCTCGTTTGGAGGCGGGGGATCCGTCTGTGACCGATGTCGTGTTGAAGGTGCCGTGAGGCTGCGTGATGGGATCACCGAATACATGGCTGCGCTCGCCGGGAGTGAGCTGACCAGGCTGCCCGAAACAGACACTTCTCTGTCGACGGAGGCAATGGGTATTGCCCGTCGGTTTGTCGAGTACCACCTCGATCGGAAACTCACGTCCTTGGCGGTCATGGAGTGACGCTGGACACCAGCCGAGTCGACATGGATCGGGTGCCGGCCCACGTCGGTCTGATTCTCGATGGAAACGGGAGATGGGCCAACCAGCGCGGCCTGCCACGCACGGCCGGCCATCTTGCTGGTGAAGAGGCCCTATTCGACACCGTCGAAGGAGCTCTGGAGCTCGGCATCAAATGGGTGACTGCCTACACGTTCTCCACAGAGAATTGGTCGAGGTCTGACGAAGAGGTTGAGTTCCTGATGTGGTTCAACGAAGACCTGTTACTCCGTCGTCGCGACGACTTGCACAAACAAGGAGTCAGGATGGTCTTTGCAGGGGACATGGACGACCCCCGGATTCCCGGCCGAAATCGGAAGCACATGGCTGAGGCGGCGGAGAAGACCCGTGACAACACGGAGCTCACGCTCGTCTTCGCTTTCAACTACGGCAGTCGCCGCGAGATTGTCGATGCGGCCCGCAAGCTGGCTTCAGGTGATCCGGAGGCCATCACCGAGGAGACACTTTCAGCTGCGATGTACGTCCCCGACATGCCGGACGTCGACTTGGTCATTCGTTCGTCCGGTGAGCACCGGCTCTCGAACTTCCTCCTCTGGCAATCGGCATATGCAGAGTTCTACTTCCCGGGGATTCTGTGGCCGGACTTCGATCGGCATGCTCTCGTCGATGCCGTCGTGGAGTACCAGAGCCGAGAACGTCGGTTTGGGTCGGCCGAGGATCAGGTTGACTAACGGGCCGGGCTCGGCCACCGTTCTCTCCTCAAAATGACTGAACCAACACTCGAAACCATCTCCAACCTCGCGAAAAGGCGCGGATTCGTCTTCCAATCCTCCGAGATCTATGGGGGCCTCCGATCGGCATACGACTACGGGCCCTTGGGTGTCGAGCTTCTACGCAACGTCAAAGACCAATGGTGGAAGGCGATGGTCCAATCGCGTTCGGACGTCGTCGGGCTTGACTCAGCGATTCTGCAGGCCCGTCAGGTGTGGCAGGCCTCAGGGCACGAAGAAGTCTTCACCGATCCAATGATCGAATGTCGAAACTGCAACGCCCGGCTTCGTCTCGACAAACTCGATGATCCCAACAGGTGCCCGACGTGCGGGGTCAGTGGCCAATTCACCGAGCCTCAAGAGTTCAACCTCATGTTTCGCACCCACATGGGGCCGGTCGAATCCGATGACAACATGGTCTATCTGCGACCGGAAACCGCTCAGGGGATCTTCATCAACTACGAAAACGTTCGTCGCACTAACCGCCTCAAGCTGCCGTTCGGTATCGCCCAGGTAGGCAAGAGCTTTCGAAACGAGATAACCCCTGGTCAATTTGTCTTTCGCACCCGTGAGTTCGAGCAGATGGAGATGGAGTTCTTCTGTCGCCCAGAAGACGCCGACGAGTGGTTCGCCTATTGGCTGGACGAGAGGATGGCTTGGTACGTCGATCTCGGGATGTCCGAGGAGAAACTGCGGCTTCGTCATCACGAGTCGGACGAGCTCAGTCACTATTCGTCAGGCACCGCCGACGTCGAGTTCATGTTCCCGTGGGGATGGGACGAGCTGGAGGGAATCGCCAATCGGTCTGACTTCGACCTGAAGCAACACAGCGAGCACTCCGGAGAAGATCTGACTTACTTCGACCAGGAGGCCAACGAAAGGTTCTTTCCTTATGTGATCGAGCCGGCTGCCGGAGCCACCCGGACAACCTTTGCCTTCCTCATCGACGCGTACTCGGAGGAGACTGTCAATGACGACACCCGCACAGTCCTCAAGCTCGACCCCCGGCTCTCCCCCTACAAAGCCGCCGTCCTTCCCTTGTCCAAGAAGGCGGAGCTGATTGAGCCGACTGAGAAACTGGCAGCAGAGTTGCGGAAGCGCTGGATGGTGGAGGTGGACATCACCCAAAGCATCGGGCGGCGTTACAGACGACAGGACGAGATCGGGACTCCCTACTGTGTAACGGTCGACTTCGACAGTCTGGAGGACGGTGCGGCGACTGTGCGAAGTCGTGACACGATGGAACAGGACCGGGTCAGTCTCGACCAGATCCCGTCCTACCTCGCCGAGCGTCTTTAGGTCCTATTGAATGGCCAGCCAACAGACTCCTCAGTCATGAAACGATCGACAATCGGTTGGTTTGCTGCCGCAGTGTTGGCTATCGGCGGTTCGGCATTCGCCTACCTCTTCTATTTCGCCGGGGGCTCCGGAGAGCCGACCACCGAGTTGACCACGCCCACAATCCCTTCAACCACTGTGGCTGGAGGCGACGGTTCCTCCACGACGGCACCCGAGGCCGGTGGTACCTCGCTGAGCTTTGAGATCGATCAGAGTCAGTCGACGGCGAGATTTGAGCTGGACGAGGAATTGCAGGGTGAACCGACACGCGTCGTTGGCACCACGGACCAAGTGGTTGGCCTGGTTACGTTCGATAGCTCCGATCTATCAACCGTGGCTTTCTCCGACATTGTGATCAACGCCCGAACTCTGGCGACAGACTCAGACCGACGGGATCGGGCTATTCGGGGTCCGGTGATCCTGGACAGCGGCAGCGATGAGAACGAGCTCATCACGTTTGTCGTCACGTCTGTTGATGGACTGTCTGGAGAGGCAACCGTCGGGGATGCCTTTGTGTTCTCGATAACGGGTGACCTGTCCATCAAAGGCGAAACGAACAGCGTCACCTTCGACGTCGACGCAACGCTCTCGGATGAGTCGACACTCGAGGGGACTGCACAGACCACGGTTCTGCGCAGTGATTTTGGGATCGGGATCCCAAGCGTCCCCGGTGTGGCCAACGTGAGTGACGAAGTCCTGATCGTTCTCGACTTCACCGCAGTCTCAGGCTGACCGCAGCACCTGGCTTCTCCTTATGATCGGGGTGAATGGCTGAGCGCGGAGATATCGATCGTGTCAGGGAAGCGACGGACATCGTTGAACTGATCTCCGAGGTGACCCGCGTCCGGAAGTCGGGCCGGACCTATATGGCGATCTGCCCGTTCCACGAAGAGAAGACGCCATCGATGTCGGTCGACCGTGCCAAGGGCCTCTATCACTGTTTTGGATGCGGCAAAGGCGGTGATGTGTTTGCCTTTGTGCAAGAGACGAGAGGGGTCAACTTCGCCGAGGCGCTGGACATGTTGGCGAGCAAGGCCGGCATCACGCTCGTCCGCGATCCCGCTGAAGCTGCCAAGCGTGGCCGTCGCGACGCTGCGGTTGAAGGGCTTCGACGCAGCGTGGAGGTCTATCACCAGCGACTCAAGAAATCGCCAGATGCTGGGGCGGCGCGGGCCTATCTGAGAAGTCGTGGGTACGACGGCGACCTGATCGACCACTGGAAGCTCGGATTTGCCGGCACCGATTGGGACACGCTGTCCAAGAATCTTCGCTCGGCAGGCATGAGTGACAAAGCGCTGGTGGACGCCGGTCTGGCCAGGCGTGGACGTCACGGTTTGTACGACTTCTTCCGGGGCCGTCTCATGTTCCCCATCCACGATCTGCGCGGCGATCCAATTGGATTTGGGGGAAGAAAGATCGACGAAGTCGACCGTTCACAGACGAACAACCCAGACGCCAAGTATGTGAACTCTCCGGATTCACCCGTCTATCAGAAGTCCCGTGTGCTCTTCGGTCTCGATCGCGCCCGTCAGACGATGGGCGACGATGCGCCAGCCGTTGTCGTCGAGGGCTACACCGACGTGATTGCCATGCATCAGGCCGGTGTCGACACCGCTGTAGCAACCTGTGGCACCGCTCTCGGGGACGGTCACTTCGACCTCCTGCGCCGGTTCACCGAACGTGTCGTCCTTGCCTTCGACTCAGATGAAGCCGGATCGAAAGCCGCGTTGAGATCGGATGATCTCGAATCACCATTCCGCCTCGACCTCGACCTGCGCGTTGCTGTGATGCCGGATGGTCTAGACCCGGCCGACCTGTTCCAGGATGGACGCGGGGATGAGTTGGCTAAGGCAGTGAAAGTGGCCCGCCCGCTATTGGAGCATCGGATTGAGTCAGAGGTCTCCAAACATGACCTGACGGGTCCCGAAGGACGAGCCCGAGCGCTCCATGCGGCCGCCGAACAGGTTCGGCGGATCGACGATCCGATTGCTCGTCGGGAGTACGCACGGTTTGTGGCAAGGCTCGTAGGTGTCGAGTTGGGGACAGCCGAAGAAGCCATTGGGATGAGTAGGAGAACGAGGCCGGAGTCCGCCGCACAGTCGGACGCACTGGTCGATCGGGCGGAAGCTGAACTCTTTCGGTTGGTGCTGGAGAACCCTGAAGGGATTGATGTCGTTGCCACGGACTTTGCCGACGAACGACTCCGGGCAGCTTTGGGTCAGCTAGCTGACGCCCCACCGGGAACACAACGTGATGTCTCTACTATCAGTGATCCCGGCCTCCAGAGCATGGCGAGACGGATAGCGATGGATTCCACCCCACTGCCCAGTTGGGCTGAGTGGAAGGTGCGGTTGCAGAAGCGTCGATTGGAGACCGAAATCGACGAGTTGGAGGCCCGGCTGGCTGGTTTGGAGCAGGGGAGCGAAGCCCATTCCGAAACACTGCGTCGCCTGATAGCTTTACAACAGGAGAGACGCTCCTTAGGTCAATGACAGAAGCAACGCTCACCTCGGTCACAGCATCGCTGATCAAGCGGGGAAACCATCGCGGGTTCTTGACGATGGCGGAGGTGCAGCAAGACCTGGAGGACATCGAGGCCCCAGGCGAGGCATTCGAGAAGGTCGCCGATGAGCTGAGGCTGAAGGGCATCAAGCTCATGGAGGAAGGTCCTGCGGTTGTCGAGGAGGCCATCGATGTCTCCGGGATCTCCGTGTCCGATCCGGTTCGGCTCTACCTGAACGATCTCGGTCGCTATCCGCTGCTGACGGCCCAGCAGGAGGTCGAGCTGGCGATGCAGTTGGAGGCAGGTGTCAAGGCACATGAGCGCCTAGACGGTGATGAGCCTCTCGCCGCCGAAGACGAAGCGATGCTGCTTCACCAGATCGACGTCGCCAAGCAAGCGCACGACTCGCTGGTGAATTCGAACCTTCGGCTCGTGGTGTCGTTGGCTCGCCGATACGTCGGTAGGGGAATGGCCCTTCTGGATCTGATTCAGGAAGGAAACGTCGGGTTGATGAGGGCAGTCGAGCGGTTCGACTACCGGCGTGGCTTCAAGTTCTCGACCTATGCCACCTGGTGGATTCGGCAGTCGATTTCGCGTGCGATCGCAGACCAGGGCAGAACCATCCGGATGCCGATCCATGTGCTGGATTCGGTGAACAAGCTGACTCGTCTACAGAGAGAGATAACCCAGCTGAGAGGCACCCCACCGACGATCGAGGAGCTCGCAGACGAGCTGGACCTGCCTGTGGAACGCGTGGCCGAGTTGAAGCGGATCGCCCAAGACACAGTTTCTCTCGAGACGCCTGTCGGCGAAGACGATGACGGGACGTTGGGGGACCTGGTCGAGGACGTCGATTCGGAAAAGCCCGCAGACGTGGCTGCGTTTGCCTCACTTCAGGATCAGCTGGCGTTGGCACTCGAGGGTCTGAGTGATCGCGAGCGGCAGGTTTTGGTGATGCGATTCGGACTCGCAGATGGCAAACCGCGAACCCTCGAAGAAGTCGGGTCACATTTCAACGTGACCAGGGAGCGCATACGCCAGTTGGAGACCAAGGCCCTGGCCAAACTCCGTCATCCCGACAAGTCCGGCCGGTTGGAAGGCTTCCTCGAAGACGTCTGAGTCTGCTCGCTTTCCGCCCCTCGAAGCTGCACAGCGTTCCGCTTACCGCAACTCTGTGCAGGCTCGACGAAATGGGAGTATCAGGGTGAGCGTTGGTAATCTGACGTCTCCCGCATTCCGCGGTAGCTCAATTGGCAGAGCAGTGGACTGTTAATCCATTGGTTGTAGGTTCGAGTCCTACCCGCGGAGCTTCGATTCCGGCACGATCCCCATCTGTCCTTTGGGCATGTGATGTCAGACGGCGTTCTCGAGCTGCCGGCTATGAGCAATCTTCTCCCCCGGAGGTGGTCTGCACGTTTGGAGGTTCGGAGAAATCACCTTCAATCAATGCGGCACCAAGTCCGTCCGTGGTCGTGATCAGTAGAGGCTCAACTCCACAAAGGTTGATCGACCAGCCAGGGTCCTCCACGAGGACGATTGCGTATCCGGAGTTCGAGTAGTCGACCCGATAGCACCCTTTCCATGTCTCGCCAGGTCGCCCTCCGACGAATCCTTCACCGCCACCTGAGAAACACTCCACCGCCAGTAGTAGGTGGCGCCTGGCTGCTCGTCTCGCCAAAGGAACACCGCTCCGTCCTTGATTGGGAATCCGGCAACGATCACGCTGTCGTCGATCGATGGGTCTAGGTCCGGGCAGAGGTTTGGCTCGAACTGGATCGTGCTTGGCGTGGACGGCGGCCTAAGCGTGGTCAACGCGATGAAGGTTGTCGGTTCTTGAGTGACCGTGGTCGGGCTATGGGAGTCGGGCGGACCGCACGCTCCAACAGCGACTGCGAGCATCACAATCAGAATCCCCTTGATGCTCATGGACGGAACGGTAGGAGAGATGAGGCGTAGCGTGGCACACGCTGCGGACTGCAGGCTTGGATGCCGATGCACCATCGGGATCCGGCGTCCCGGGTACGCGTTTCGAGAGTCTGGTGCGTGTTAGAGCTGTGAGCGATTTGGAGACGGATCCAAGGTCGATGGTCTCGGACGAGCCGGCAGTTGGTGTTCCGGAGCCCTTCGAGCGTTTCTTTGAGCGGGAGAAGGCTCGAGTTCTGGCGTTGGTTCTTCCGCTGAGACGTTTGCCGTTTGCAGCCGAGGATGTGGTGCAGGAGGCGTTTTTGAGGGCCTACCGGGATTGGGAACGGATCGGTCGTTACGAGAATCCGGGGGCTTGGGTGAGAAGAGTCGCGATGAATCTGGCTACTTCGCGGTTCCGGAAGCTGCAGTCAGAAGCCAAGGCGTTGGCTCGTCTGGCGGGCGCCTCCTCGGCGTCCAGCGAGCTGATACCTGTAGGTGACTCGCTGTGGAATGAGGTTCGACGTCTTCCGAAACGTCAGGCACAGGTCGTTGTGTTGACGTATGTCGAAGACCTGTCTTCGGAGCAAACGGCCGCGGTGCTCGAGATCAGCCCTTCGACGGTCCGGAAGCATCTCAGCCGAGCGAGACGCACGCTCGAAGAGAGAATTGAGAGAGGGAATCATGTCGATTGACAGTCGTCTTCGTTCTTCGGCGGAGCAGGTGCGAGAGGAAGCCAAGCAGCGTGCCGTTGGCCTTGAACCTCCGGCAACCAAACACCAAGTTCCTTGGGGTCTGGCCACAGTTGGGATGGTGGTGGTGATCTTGGTTCTCGTCGTAGCCGCCCTCCAGCCGTCCCCAACCGGCGATGTCGCCGTTCCGGAAGTACCACCAACCATTGGACAACCGCCCGAAGGTTTCATGAGAGGATCATCTGCAGATCAGGGATTCGACTACCTGCTGCCGATTGAGGGTTGGCTGTTGATCGAAGAAACGCTGCTCCCAGACCTGGCCGATCTGCCGTTCTCAGAACGCTACAAAGGCACCCTCGTCGCTTTTGCAACGTTCCCCGCAGAGCCGGGTTCGGACATCTTCTGGTGTGACTTCAAACCGCAGAACGCGCTCGAGCAACTCGGCCCGGCTGATGCCCTCATATCCGTGATCGAGATGGGCGAAACCCGTGTTCCTGAGTTCCCGGACCGTCGACGGGCCACCGGAATCTATGAAGGAGTGCCCGAACAGCTCTACCCGTACATCGGCGAACTCAACAATGACAGCTGCTACGACCTAGCCAACGAGGGTCGGGCCGAGCCGCTGTTCTATCGCGAATACATTTACAACGACCAGGGCAGGGCCTTCATCGTCCAGGTCGGAATCGGCGGCCAAGCAACCGATGAAACAAAGCGCCAGGTCTGGCAAATCGTCGACAGCCTCGAATACAAACCCCTCACAGGATCCTGAGACTCCACCACCGCGGTTGCCGGCCTGGGCGCCCGCACGTCTTACGCTCTAGATGTCCTCGAAGGCATGCTCGAGTAGGAGACCGATATGAAACGCAGGACCGTCAGATCGACTCTCGATTCCCTGCTGCTGATCTCCGTCGCCGTCGCTGTAGCGACTGGGATCTTTGTTCAGCAACTCGATCTCCACGAATTCAGGCCCCACGCTTGGGCCGGTTACGCCATGGGAGTTTTTGCCCTGATCCACGCCATCCACTACCGCAGCCTGGCCAAGAAGTACCAGCGGAAGGCACGTGAAGCCTCCGTGAAAGCCTCACCAACTGCTTCGCCACCGACGGAGTCCGACAAGGAGCCCGACAGCCCATCCGAACCTGGGATGTCCAGAAGAACAGCCCTGATCTCGCTCTCGGCCGCAGCAGGCGGTTTTGCGGTTGGCTGGGCGGGTCGTTCGGCCACATCGCCGCCGCCGTACGAGGGTGGCGACGTCGGTGTCTTCTACCACCAGCAGAGTGGCATAGGCGCCACGGATCTGATCGATTCCATTGTCAACAACGGCACTCGTCCACCGGACTACAAGACCTATGACGCCAGTCCCGTGGAGCTGCCCGAGGTTCTCGCTCCGCCTGAAATGTCGCTGGCCGACGCTCTCGCTCAGCGCCGCTCCCTACGTTCGTACGCCGATCGGCCCCTGACCAGTGACGAGCTGGCCTGGTTGGTCCGTTCCGCCACAGGCATCACCCGCAGCGGGGGTGAGCTGAGAACGGCCCCGTCGGCCGGAGCTCTGTACCCGATCGAGACCTATGTCGCCATAGACCGCGTAGAGAGCATCGACGCTGGGATCTATCACGTCGATGTTCGCGCTCAGGCGTTGTCGCCCGTACGAGCAGGCTCTAGATCCGGCGACATCGCTCTCGCAGGTCTAGGACAGGGTTTCTTGGGTCGGGCTCCAGCGGTCTTCATCCTCACCGGTCTGTTCCAGAGGTCGCGATGGAAGTATCACGAGAGGCACTATCGATATGTGACGTGGGAGGCGGGCCATATTGCCCAGAATGTCTGTCTGTCAGCAGAGTCTTTGGGACTCGGTGCCTGCGTCGTCGGGGCCTTCTTCGACGGCATGCTGAATGATCTGCTGCGGATCGATGGCGAGGAGGAGGCGGCGTTGGGGTTCGTCGCCGTTGGTCCCCGTAGCAATTGACCCTGGTCGCTTCAGAGGCCCTCTGGTCGGTTCAGTACAGCCATGAGGACATGGTCTTCGTCGGGGCACTTGGTGCCGTCCTTGAAGCATTCTCCTTCGACCGGCTCGATCGCACCACGCCTTTGGAGGAACGCATCTACTTCCAACAGGCAGGGTTCACAGATGTTGTCGGTGAAGAGGACGATCGGTGCCTTGGAGACGTCAGCTCCACAAAGAGCTGTTTGCCAGTCGTCGCGACAACAGACGAGATGATCCAGATCGTCGTCAGCCTCATCTAACTCTGGGTGCAGTTCGACGGCTGGCGCTTCTGTGACCATCAGCGCAGCCTAAGCCACTCCGCTGATCACTCCGCCGACGACGAGAGTCCAACTCGCTCCCTGAAGCGTTTGAATCGATCGGACGTTTTGTACGCCCAGTGTTCGGGGACAAACCGACGCACCAGCAGGACCGAACCAGGAGCCCGGTCGGCCACGATGTCTGGGATCGTTCCGAACAAAACGGTGCGAAGTCCGGTCTCGCCTGAAGCTCCGATGACGATCAGGTCGTGCTCGCCCGCTTCGTCGACGATCGTTGCGACGACGTCTTGCGACGGCCGCACCAGCACGTCGACTTCAGCCTCAACCTGATCGGTGAGAGGCTCGATCTCGTCGCGAACCGATTCAATTTCTTTCTCGGCGTCGACGTCATCGCGCACCGCCCGAAGCATGTTGACCTTCGCCCCGGTCGCACCTGAGATTCTCAGGGCCACCTCCAACCCGAGCCTGGCGTGTCGGCCACCTCCCCAGGGGACGAGGATGTTTTCCAGCTTGTCGAGTCCGCGGTCTCTCAAGACTGCAAAGTCAGCGGGGAGTCCTTCGATGACACGGCGGACAGGCGAATCGGCGATTCTTCCGAGAGAGAAACCGCCGTGCCAACCGAGAACCAACAGGTCAGCTTTGTTGTTGACGGTCTGCTGTACGAGACCTGTCGCTACGTCGTGCGCTGGCTGCACCACCAGCGAGACTTCCGTCTCATCGACCGGCCGTCCGCCGGTATCCGGCATCACGGGCATCTCCTGCACGGCCCGCTCCAGGGAACGACGCGCCGTCCGGATCGTCGGTGATTTGGGTCCAACCGCGCCCAGCGGAGTTTGGCGAGGGACTTGAGCGAGGCGCACCGCCAACACCTGCCCTGGTTCCTCCGCTCCTGTTGCCAGCCACCTTCCAAGGACGAGCAGTGATCGCTCGGTGGCCGGATTAGCTATGGCAACGGCCACTCGACGGTCATCGACAGTTCCCAGAATCTGCTCCATCGGCGCGACCTTTCCGTCAGCCTTTTGGATGTCGGTGGCTGTTGGCGGGGAGAACAGGGCACGAAGACCGAGCTGGCTCCAACGGACACGAAGCCGGTCAACGGCGGACTCAAACTCAACCTGAGACTTCCGGAACCAGTACCAGACGAGACTCAGGATGATCAACCCGACGACTGCCAGTTGTGCGATCAAGCCGGAGAAGCCGATGATCACCACGCAACCGAGGGCTCCGAGTGCTTGGGGGATAGGGGAGAGCGGAACTCGGAAGGTCGGCTGATACCAGGGGGGATCGGCTGCGCGGAGAGCTACTGCTCCGACGTTGATTGCCGCATACGAGTACAGCTGCAGGGACGAAGCAATCTTGGCGAGTTCCTCGATGTTCGGGAGGGCAATGATGAGCGCCGCTGCGATCACAGAGGTGAGGATGATTGCCTTTAGTGGTGTGACGAACCTGCGATTGATTTCGGCGAGCCGTTCAGGGAACAAGCCATCTCGGGACATGGCCAGATTGATGCGAGAGGCGGCGAGGATCGAAGCGTTCGCTGACGACAAGGTGGCGAATAGTCCGGCGATGATGATGCCCGTAGCGCCAGCACTGCCGAAGGCCATGCGAGCGATCCGTGTAAGCGGATCGGGAATGTCCTGCAGTTCGTCGCTTGTGAAGACACCTGCGATGACCAGGACAATCAGGATGTAGAGGATTGTCACCAGCACAACCGATCCGATCAACGCTCGAGGCAGGTTCTTCTCTGGTTGTTTGATCTCCTCCGCGACTGCCGCGATCTTGACGAAGCCCAAGAATGAGACGAACACCAGCGCTGTCGTCGACAGGATCGCACCGCTGCCCTCGGGGAGGAACGGTGTCAGGTTCACGGTGTCAGCTTGGAATGCTCCACCGACCACAAAGATCCCGAGGATCACCATCAAGGCCAGAACGATGACGATCTGAGCTGATCCTGAGACCTTCGCCCCCACGACGTTCAGGACCATCAGAACAGCGGCTCCGATGAGGGCGCCGGCGACCTGGGGAAGGGGAGTGACCTGGGCCAAAAACTCTCCTGTACCGACTAGGTAGAAGGCGATCGCGACAGTCAGTGAGAGCCAGATACCGACACCAGAGATGGCACCGAAGGCTGCACCTAGAGAGCGAGAGACGAAGTAGTAGTCGCCACCAGAAGTGGGCATACCAGTTGCAAGCTCCGCTGCCGCAGCTGCGGTGAGAACACAAACCACTCCGGCAATGGCATAGGAAAGGACCGCTCCGGGGCCGGCTGCTTCGATGGCGCGCCCGGCAAGCAAGAAGATGCCGGCGCCGATCATGGTTCCCGCACCGATTGTCAGAGCGCTCCAGAAACCGAGGTCTCTCTGTAGCTCGCTCGGTTGTTTCAACATCCCTACCTGGTTCGGATTGGCAGAACGCTAGCCACCCTCACGGCACGGACCAGATCTCCTCCGGCAGTTCAGGACGGTCGGGAGGACCCGGCTTCCTGAATTCCCTCTTGTCGAAGAAGCCCATGGCCAAAGACAGGTAGCGAATTGCGCAGTCACAGACGAATTCGGGTTCGCCGACTCATTGTTCACCACGAGAACGCTCTCGTAAGCTCACCTGTGATGGATTTCGACTACTCGAAGTTGGACTACCGCAAAGCGCGTCTTGGGGATCTCAAGGCCCTTCCTGCGATTGCTCGTGAGCTCAAGATCAGCGGGACGGACCGGCAAATCCAGAAACGGCTTCGGCGGATGATCCTCAGGCCGACTTACAAGATCTACGTGCTCACCTACGACGAGGATGAGGTGATCGCGCTCGCCATGTTCCGAGAAAGCCACTACATCGCCAGCGACATCCCGGGAATCCAGGTGTTAGGGGTGGCGGTCTCACCGGAGCATCAGGGTCATGGAGCCGCCAGCTCTTTCATGGGCCTTCTGGCGCAAGAGGCGGTGAAGCGAGAGTACTCGCAACTCTGGTTCTGGACGCAGGTGGATACCTTGGTCGAGTTCTACGAGGGGCTGGGGTTCGAGCGCTCAGGCCACAGGTTCGTGATGGCGTTCCCGAAGCCCGAGAATCTGTCGCTCCGCCGGCGTCTGGTCCGGCGACTGGGTGTTTAGCAACGCCCTCAGCGCTTGATTACGTAATCGGGAAGGGAAGCTGGAGCCAAGACGGAACATCGGAAGACCTGATCTCCGTTACCCACTTCACCCACCAGAACCCACGGCGATCAGGTGCGACGATTCGCGCCGGAAATCCGTGTCCAGCCGATATTGGCTCACCACCGACATCGGTGACCAGCCACAGTTTGTCGAGGTCACCGGCAGGGAAGCGGCGGGCGTATCCGGTGGCCGACACAACTTCGATGCTTCGCTTCTGGGTGGTGATCAGTCGATCCAATCGAACGCCGGTCCAGACCTGCTCTGAATACCAGGCGCTGGTGCAGTCGAGTACGGCGGTCAGCTCTTCTTGAGGGCGTGCCTTCACGTCGACCAATGACAGCTCGCCATCGTCGAGGGCGATAGTCCACTCTTCGCCGTCGATTCGAGGCACGCGATCGTTCAACCATGACGTGACGGGCATGGCGGCCGGATTGAAGGATCCCCTTTCGTGTGATCCCGTGAATCGGCGATCGGCCCCTTCGGCACCCGCAACATCCAGGACACCCTCCCAAACGATCCAGGTTGCGGCTGCCGCTGACCCCAACGTGGCAAGCCTCAGAAACGATCGGCGATTGAGGTCGGGCTTCCGCACCGGCACACGGTGTGAGCGGTAGTGGAAGACAATCAACAGGAGGGCGATGGTGGCCGCACCGATATGCACCTGCATCAGCGTCAGCGGGCCTATCCGATCGGTCAGGCCGGTGGTATGGAGCAGACCGCTGCCGAGTGTGATGGCGATCAGGGCTAACAGAGCCAGCGAATTCCACCGACTTTTTCGCTTCATCCCCAAACCCCGTTGGACGATGGGCGCCTTCCACGGAGTGAGGAGGGCGATTGCCAGTGCAACCACACCATGGATGGTGGCTGGGTCGATCAGCCAGTCGACACCAATCGTGTTGGCGAACAGACCCGTGGCCACGGCTAGCGGCACCAACACCAGCAGCGCCTGGTTGGTGCGTTTCAGCGAGGAGCTCGACTGACTCATCGTTCAGGTCCCAATCCGGCCAATGTCGCTCGCAGCGCTTCCAGGAACACGGCCCTCCCTGCCGTTTCGGAGTCGAGGAACCAGCCTGGGAGAGGGCTCCGGATGCTGTGGGTGAGCTCGAGCGAGACCGCGCCATGGGTAGTGATCCAGAGGAGATAGGCAAGCCGGGTCGAATCCATTTGGGTGACCTGTTGGTCTTCCTGGGCCCTTTCCACCGCTTCGATCAACATGCCGAACGTGGTCTCCAAAGCCTGTTGCCTCAAGGCAGGGGATGGGTCGAAGTCGAGCAGCGGATGTTCGAACATCAGCGCATATAGGCCTGGGTTGCCCAATGCGAAGCGTCGGTACGCCAACCCGAGGGCTTCGATGGCGGCGATCGGCTGGTCGGTCGTGTTTGCACGCTTCATCTCGTCCTCGAGAAGCGAGAAGCCTCGCTTGTACAGCTGCTCTAGAAGACCCTGAAGGCTTCCGAATCCCGAATACACAGCCATGGTCGAAACGCCGGCTGCTTCGGCGATACGCCTCACCCGGAGAGAAGCCGCCCCCTCGGCGGCCAGCAGTTCGAGGGCAGAGTTGATCAAGTGGTCGGTCTTGACCAGGCTTCGAGTTGCCATAGCTCGACGATAACATACGTTATAGCAATCGTTATAGGTTGGATGCGCCCGCAGACGCACATCCGGCTAACTTGCGCCACCGATGAGCGAACGACTCGACCAATGGATGGATCGCTACGTACTTGCGTGGAGTTCCAACGATGAAGACCACATCCGGGAGCTGTTCACGGCTGATGCGGTCTATGACCCGCAGACTGCCGATGGCGAATGGGAAGGTATCGACGAAATCGTCCAGAGGTGGCAGGAGATAAACGACTCCGAGGAAAACTGGGACTTCCAATGGCTCCCGCTCGTCGAGACGGACGACCTGGCCGTCGTCACCGGAAAGACGAACTACTTCGAGCCCCCGACCTCCTTTCGGAATCTCTGGGTGATCAGGTTCGCCGGGGATCGTTGCTACGACTTCACCGAGTGGTACATCGAGGAGGACAGCGGGTGACCACTGCCTTTGTCCTGGGTGGCGGCGGCAAATGGGGAGCCGTCGAGGTCGGGATGATTCGGGCTCTCTTCGAGGCAGACATCGAACCCGACCTGATACTTGGGACGTCGATCGGCGCATTCAACGGCGCAGTTATCGCCGACTATCCCGGGAAAGAGGGTGTCGACCGCCTTACGGGTTTTTGGGAACAGGCCACCGGAGAGAATCTTTTCGAGACGAGACTCATCCATCGCCTCAGCAGGGTCGCCACCCTGAAACCTTCCATGCTGGGGACCCACGAGTTGCGACGTTTACTCGAGAGGGCCGTGCACCGAGACACCCTCATCGAAGATCTGCCCGTCCCCTTCCAATGTGTTGCCGCATCTATCGAGAACTTCTCAGAGCACTGGTTTGAAGAAGGACCGCTCGTCGATGCTGTCCTGGCTTCGTCGGCAGTTCCTGCTCTCTTCCCGCCCGTCGAGATCGACGGCGAGCACTTCTATGACGGTGGTCTCGTCAACTCCGTGCCTTTGAGCAGGGCTGTGTCCCTTGGTGCGACAACCATTTACGTCCTCCAGGTCGGCCGACTCGAGACACCTCTACGTCCGCCACATCGGCTCTACGAGGCCGCACTCATCTCGTTCGAGATCGCCCGGCGGCATCGGTTCGCAACCGCCATGAAGCACATGCCCGAAGGTATCGATGTGCACGTACTCCCTACCGGCAGCCCGATCGCCTGGGACGATCGGAGCCAGCTCCGATGGAGTGACACCAACGGGATCGAGGATCGTATGAACGCTGCATATCAGGCGGCAGTTGACTACTTGGAAGAACAGCAGTGATCGCTCCTCCTGCAAAACCGATCCGGCGACTGCTCATCGCCCCGGGCCTCGTTTTGGGTGTCGTGCTACTCACCCTCACCTTGCCGATCGTTTTGGTCGGAGCAGCATTCATATCGAGATACGTGCCCGGAAAGTGGCGGATTCTCAGAATCGTCTGGTTCCTTTTCCTCTACCTCCTGGTGGAAGCAGCGGCACTCACTGTGATGTTCGCTCTATGGATCCTCTCGGGATTCGGGTGGAAGATCGGGTCGCCCACATTCATCGACGCCCACTACGCGCTTCTCAGCTGGATGCTTCGCAGAATCGTCGCCTCAGCCAAATTCACCTTCAAACTCAATGTCGTCACCGAAGGTGATCCGCCAAGAACCCTCAACAACAGCCGGAACCCGATCCTCGTCTTGAGTAGGCATGCGGGCCCGGGCGACTCCATCCTTCTCATGGATGGCCTGGCCAATCGGTTCAAGCGCCAGCCTCGCATCGTCATGAAGGAGTTCCTCCAATGGGACCCAGCGATCGATGTCATGCTCAATCGGCTTCCGTCAGCTTTCGTGCCGGTCAAGAAGGCAAAGGATGCCGTGGTCGAGACGATTGGCGAGATCGCAGCTTCGATGGACGACGACGATGCGTTTGTCATCTTTCCCGAGGGTGCCAACTACACCGAAACCCGCTACAAGCGAAGCATCGAGAAGCTCCGTGAGATGGGGCGGCCTGAGTTGGCGGAGCGTGCGGAAGAGTTGAAGAACACACTTCCGCCGAGGTCGAAAGGTGTCATGACAGCGCTGGCCAACGCTCCTGCAAACTCTGACGTGTTCTTCGTCGGACACGCCGGGCTGGAGACGTTCGTCACCCCTGGCGACATCTGGAGAGGTATTCCGACGGACACAAACGTCGCGGCCAAGGTTTGGTACTACCCGGCCGATCGAATCCCGCCGCCAGAGGAGCAAGAGGCCTGGCTATTCGATGTATGGGCCGAGATTGACTCTTGGATCACCGACCGCCTCGCCGACACCGAAGAGCCGTTCGACGATCCCCACTCCTACTGACGTTCGTACGCCGAGATGGCGTCCTCGTATTCGAGTGTGACGCCGACCATGTCGAGCCCGGCGAGAAGTCGGCGTTTGACCTCCGGATCGATTTCGAACTTCCAGACACGATCTCCCGCACGAACCTCCTGATCTTCCAGAGATACGTGGACGGTCGCATCGGGGTCTATGGCAATGTCATGGAGTTCGTTGACTGCGGCTTCCGGTAGTTGAACGAGGAGGAGACCGTTGTTCACGGCGTTTCCTGAGAAGATGTCGGCAAACGAAGGTCCGACCACGACCTCGAAGCCTCTGTCCCGGATGGCCCAAACTGCGTGCTCTCTGGACGATCCGCACCCGAAGTTGGGTCCAGTGATCAAGGCTTTGGCTTTGGCCCGCGCCGGATCGTTGAGTGTGAAGTCAGGCTGATCATTCGCCCAGTAGTCGAACAGGAACTCTCCGTATCCGGTTCGCTCAATGCGTTTCAGGTGCTTCTGAGGAATAATCTGATCCGTGTCGATATCCGCCTGGGGGAGCGACACCATGGTCCCGGCAACCGTGTCCACGGGTTTCATTCCCAGTTCCTGACATCGACGAAGTGACCTTCGACCGCGGCCGCAACTGCCATCTCGGGGCTGACCAGGTGGGTGCGTGCACCTTTGCCCTGGCGGCCTTCGTAGTTCCGGTTGGAGGTTGAAGCGCATCGCTCGCCGGCTGGGATGACATCGGGATTCATGGCGAGGCAACTGGAGCAGCCGGCATCCCGCCAAGCGAAGCCAGCCGCTTTGAACGTCTTGTCGAGACCTTCCGCTTCGGCTGCTGCCTTCACTTGCATTGATCCGGGCACTACGACCGCCGAAACACCGGACTTGACCGAGTGCCCATTCAGAAGACGGGCGGCCTTTCGCAGATCCTCGAGCCGGGAGTTGGTGCAAGAGCCGATGAACACATGGTCTATTGGTATGTCCGAGATGGCGGTTCCAGCAGCTAGGCCCATGTACTCGAGTGCTCGTGAGGCGGTCTCGCGCTGCACCGGATCATCGAAGGAGTCGGGGGAGGGGACCTCTCCGTTGATTGAGGTTGCCTGACCCGGATTGATTCCCCAGGTGACATGCGGTTCCAAGCTGGACGCATCGACGCTCTTGACGCTGTCAAATTCCGCTCCGGGATCCGTGGCCAGTTCCGACCAGCGGGCAACCGCCTCGTCCCAGTCTGTGCCGGCAGGCGACCGGGGCTTACCCTCGAGATAGGAGATCGTGGTTTGGTCTGGCGCGATCATGCCCGCCCTGGCCCCTGCCTCGATAGACATGTTGGCGACGGTCATCCGTTCTTCCATTGACAGAGACTCGACTGCCTTGCCCCGGTATTCGATGACATGGCCTCTGCCCATACCCACTCCGTGGGTGGCGATGATGCCGAGGATCAAGTCTTTGGCGCTGACTCCCGTTGGGAGGTGGCCCTCGACTTCCAATGCCATCGTCTTGGGTCGAGCCTGCCAAAGAGTCTGGGTGGCGAGTACGTGCTCGACTTCGGATGTTCCGATGCCGAAGGCGAGGGCGCCAAAAGCGCCATGAGTGGAGGTGTGGCTGTCGCCGCAAACTATGACCGAGCCCGGTTGGGTCAGGCCCAGCTCGGGCCCGACCACGTGGACAATGCCCTGTCGGGGGTCGTCGATATCGAATAGCTCCACCCCGTGGTTGGCACAGTTCTGCCTCAGTGTGTCTACCTGTTTCTTCGACAGCGGATCACGAATGCCGAGAGAGCGCCCTTCGGTGGGTACAGCGTGGTCAACCGTGGCGAAAGTGAGATCCGGGCGGCGGACCGTTCTCCCTGCCTCCTGGAGTCCGGCGAACGCTTGCGGAGAGGTCACCTCGTGGACGAGGTGGAGGTCTACGTAGAGCAACGTTCTCTCGGCCTCGACTACGACGTGGGAGTCCCAGACCTTGTCGAAGAGTGTCTTCGTCATACGTTTACGGTTTCGTGAACCAAGTCGGCCACCATGTCGCCAACCTCGGAGGTTGTCGCCCCCATTTCGCCCGCTCGCAGCGAGGGGAGACTGCCGGCGACTCGGGCAACCGACTTCTCGATGCTTCGGGCTGCCTCCTTCTCCCCAAGCTCCGAAAGCATCATCGCAAGGGCGCCGATAGCCGCCAAAGGGTTGATCTGACCGGTGCCTTCGAACCCAGGAGCGGTTCCGCCGATCGGCTCGAACATCGATACGCCTTCTGGGTTGAGGTTTGCTCCAGCAGCGATACCCATCCCTCCCTGAATCGCTGCACCGAGGTCGGTGATGATGTCACCAAACAGGTTGTCGGTCACAACAACGTCAAACCGCGACGGATCCTCAACCATCCAGAGACAGGCTGCGTCAACGTGCGCATATGCCGTTCCGATGTTCGGATAGTCCTCCGAGACTTCCTCGAAGACCCTTTCCCAGAGGCTTCCGGCATAGTTGAGGACGTTGGTCTTTCCGACCATCGTCACGTGGCCCTCGGTTCTGTTGACGGCCAGATCGAATGCGTATCGAATGCATCGTTCCACGGCGAATCTGGTGTTCACCGATTCCTGAACCGCCACCTCGAACTCCGAGTCCTGCGCAGTGAAAGACCCCTTTCCGACGTAAAGGCCCTCGCTGTTCTCGCGGACGACGACCATGTCGACATCTTCGGGGCCAATCCCGCTGACTGGTGAGTGAACGCCTGGGTGCAGCTTGATGGGTCGCAGGTTGATGTACTGACCCAACTCCCGTCGCATCCGCAGAAGTATCTCCTGCTCGAGCACACCGGACGGAGCGTCCGGGTGGCCGACAGCACCGAACAGGATTGCATCCCCGTGGCGGAAGGCGTCGAGCACCTCCCCGGGGAGTGTTTCTCCGGTGCGAAGGTATCGCTCACCTCCAATGTCGAAGGGGGTGGTCTCGACTTCGAAGTCGAACCGAGCGGCCGTGACTTCGAGGACCTTGAGGGCCTCGGATACGACTTCAGGGCCGGTGCCGTCGCCAGGGACGACTGCGATCTTCATAGAAAGGAGTCCACCACGTCGCGGATCATCTCATCACCCGACACGACTTCGTCGACGATTGCCTGTAGCCGTTCACGGGTGACTTCGCCGGTTTGGTCCGCCACCTCTTTCATCTTGGCAAAGGCAGTCTCGAAGGATGGTCCATTGAGGGAGACCTCCATCTCTGCCAGAGCGTGTTTGAAAGCGGCCCGGCCAGAGTGCTTGCCCAACACGAGAGTGTTCGATCTCAATCCAACTGAGGTCGGGTCCATGATCTCGTAGGTCGAGCGCTCTCTGAGCACTCCATGTTGATGAATCCCTGACTCGTGGGCGAAGGCGTTTCTCCCCACCACAGCCTTGTTGTATTGCACCGGGTAGCCAGTCATCTCAGCAACCATTCTGGACGTCTTGGCGAACTCCTCGGTGTTGACTCCCACATCGAACCCGAAGGAGTCCCTTCTGACGGTGAGTGCCATGACAACCTCTTCGAGGGAGGCGTTTCCGGCACGCTCACCAATACCGTTGATGGCGCCCTCCACCTGTCTCGCGCCGGCCTCCACGCCAGCCAGAGAGTTTGCAACAGCAAGGCCAAGGTCGTTGTGGCAGTGGGCCGAGACCACGACCTCTTCTCTATCGCCCTTCACTTCTCGGACGACACGCCCAACCAAGTCGGCGTAGTCGGCCGGTACTGAGTAGCCGACGGTGTCCGTGACGTTGATCACCCGGGCCCCGGCCTCCACCGCAGCCTGGCAAACAGCCACCACGAAGTCGGGGTCAGCGCGGGTGGCGTCTTCGGGCGAGTACTCGACTTCCGTGTACTCGGCGGCGTGGCCCACCGATCGTTTCACCGCAGCCATAACGTCCTCAGGTGACAGGCGGAGCTTGTGCTCCATGTGCAGCCGAGAAGTCGCGAGAACAATGTGGATCCGAGACGATTCGGCGGGCCGCAACGCACGCCATGCGGCTTCGATGTCGGCGGAGTCGGCCCTTGCCATGGCGGCGATGGTGGGTCCCTGAACTTCCCTGGCGATTCGCGTGACGGCTTCGAAGTCGCCAGGCGACGAAACCGGGAATCCAGCCTCAACAACGTCGACCCCGAGCTTGGCCAGTTGTCTAGCGATTGCCACTTTCTGGTCAGGGTCGAGGGCGATGCCGGGTGCTTGCTCGCCATCTCTAAGTGTTGTGTCGAAGATTGTTACTCGTTCATTCATGTGGTGCCTTTCCTTTTTCGAATCACTGGGCCGGTCGGCTCGGGTTCTGGAACCGCCGGCTATGCGATTCGAATGAGGCTCCTCAGAATCGAGAACTGGGTCATGCCGAGACCTTCGAGTTATCTCCCACCATGCGCATGGCGACCCGGCCTGACTTGACCAGGTCGACGATGCCATACGGGCGGATGTTCTCCAGAAACCGAGCGAGATGGTCGGGCGCGCCGGAGATCTCGAACGTGAGCGAATCTGGACCCATGTCGATCATGCGAGCCCCGAAAAGGGCTGCGGTGTCGCCTACCTCGCCTCGGTTGACCGGGTCACAGGCGATTCGGGCGATCATGACCTCACTCTCCAGTGATTCAACTTGGTCGAGTTCGGTGACTTTGATCACGTTGACCAGCTTGTGGAGCTGCTTCTTGAGTTGCTCCATTTCGGGAGCGTCGACGACCAGCGTGATACGCGAACGTCCCTCAACATGTGTTGGCCCGACGGCCAGCGAGTGGATGTTGAAGCCACGGTTGGAGAACATTGCGGAGACTCGAGCGAGGACTCCTGGCTGGTCCTCGACGATGACCGACAGGGTGTGCTGACTCATAGCTCGTCCGGTCCCATGACGATGTGGTCGTTGGAGCCGCCGGCGGGCACCATCGGGAAACACATCTCGTCCGGGTCGCAGACCACCTCGATCACGACTGGCCGGTCGTCAATAACGATCGCCTTGTCGATGGCTGAGTCGATCTCCTCTGGACGATCGATTCTCATACCGACGCAACCCATCGCCTCTGCAAGACCCGGATAGTCGGGGACGGGGCCCGAGAGGTCGCTGGCCGAGATACGACCTCCGTAGAACAAGTGCTGCCACTGCTTCACCATGCCGTATCCACCGTTGTTGAAGACGACGACCTTCACCGGGATTCCCTCAGCAGACGCCGTGATCAACTCCTGGAACGTCATCTGGAAGCATCCGTCACCGTCGAGCGCCCAGACGGGTTGTCCTGGGTTGGCAGTCTTCGCTCCGATGGCGGCCGGGACTGCGAAGCCCATGGTTCCGAGCCCACCAGAGTTGATCCACGTCTTTGGCTTCGAGAATCCCCAGAACTGAGAAGCCCACATCTGATGTTGGCCCACTCCAGCGACGACGGTGGCTTCGCCTCCTGTGGCCTTGTGGAGTCGCTCGATGAAGTGCTGGGTCTTGATCGGACCGTCCTCGTCCTGGACGTAGGAGAGAGGCTTGCTGGCCTTCCACTCCCGGAGAGTCTGGAACCAATCCTCCCGGGACGGTGCCGGACGGTCACCGCGATCCGCGATCAATCGTTCTGTCAACGCGGAGATGATCAGCTTCGCATCTCCGACGATTGGGACATCGGCGAACTTGACCTTGCCGATCTCGGCTGGATCAACGTCGACGTGCACGATCTTGGCGTTCGGAGCGAAAGCGTCGACGTCTCCCGTCACCCGGTCGTCGAAGCGGGCTCCCAGGCTGACCAACACGTCACTCTTCTGTATCGCACTCGTGGCCGTGTAGGTGCCGTGCATGCCGGGCATGCCCATGGCGAGGGGATGGGAATCGGGAAACGCACCGCGTGCCATCAGGGTCGTGACCACAGGTACGTTCGCCAGTTCGGCAAACGTCTTCAGTTCTGAAGCGGCCTCGGCACGCACAACGCCTCCGCCGACGTACAGGACTGGTCGCTGTGCTGATTCGATCAGGTCGATGGCAGCTTTCACTTGTTTTGGGTGGCCGTGCGCGGTGGGCCGGTATCCGGGCAAACCAGCGAGAGTCGGCTTCCGCCAAGTCGTTGGCTGGTTGAGCACGTCCTTGGGGAGGTCGATCAAGACCGGTCCCGGTCGTCCGGTTGAAGCGATGTGGAATGCCTCGTGGACGATGTCGGGGATGTCGTCAGCGTTGGTTACGAGGTAGGAGTGTTTGGTGCAGTGCATCGCCAGCCCGGTGGTGTACGCCTCCTGAAAGGCGTCACTACCGATAGCTGACGTGCCCACCTGGCCCGTGATGGCGACCAACGGAGTCGAGTCCATCTTCGCGTTTTGGAGGGGTGTGATCAGGTTGGTTGCCCCTGGTCCGGAGGTGGCCATTGCCACACCCACCCTGCCGGTCGCCATCGCGTAGCCCTCGGCCATATGGCCGGCGCCTTGCTCGTGACGGGCCAAGACGTGACGGATCGGACTGTCCAACAGCGGGTCGTAGGCGGGGAGAATCGCACCGCCTGGCACGCCGAAGATGACCTCCACGCCTTCGTGCTCGAGGCTTTGGAGGAGTGAGTTCGATCCGGTGTAAGTCTTCTGTGTCATGTGGGTACTAAAAAACCCCCCGTTTCCGGAGGGTCAACGCACACGCAGCAGCTGCCGCGTGTGCTACTCAATAAGGAGTACGACGAGGGTTGGCTGGTAGTTGTTCATTTCGAAGTTGCGAGAATGCCCACTTCTTATCGGCTTGTCAACCCTATCCCTCAACCTTTCTGTGTCAGTTCCTGTACGTATAGGGGCGACTATCTGACACAGAAGGGTGGGAAACGGGTTTCAGGGGGCCGTTTTCGGGTCGAGGAAGGGCATGAGGCCGCGAAGCTCTGCGCCGACCTCCTCGATCTGGTGGGCCCGGTTGGATTCACGGTTCTGAAGCAGCACCGGCGCGCCTTCGCGGGCTTGTCCCATCCACTCGTTGGCGAAAGCGCCGGACTGGATCTCGCTCAGGACTTGCTTCATCGCCGCACGGGTCTCGTCGGTGACGATGCGATTGCCACGGGTGTAGTCGCCGTACTCCGCCGTGTCGGAAACGGAGTAGCGCATCCACGACAGACCCCCTTCGTAGAGCAGGTCAACGATCAGCTTCAGCTCATGCATAGTTTCGAAGTACGCCGACTCGGGTTGGTAGCCAGCTTCAACGAGGGTTTCGAACGATGCCTTGATCAGCTCCGCCACGCCACCACAGAGGATCACTTGCTCGCCGAATAGGTCGGTCTCGGTTTCTTCTTTGAAGGTGGTCTCGAGCACTCCCGCACGGGCGCCGCCGATTGCCGAGGCATACGACAACGCAAGCTCCTTGGCGTTGCCTGAGTGGTCGGCATGGACCGCCAGCAGACAGGGGACTCCTGACCCTTCGGTGTACGTCCGCCGCACCAGATGTCCCGGGCCTTTCGGAGCGATCATCGATACGTCGACGCCATCGGGTGGTTTGATCTCTCCGAAGTGCACGTTGAAGCCGTGGGCAAACATCAGTGTGTTGCCCTCTTCGAGGCCGGGCTCAACTTCCGACGCATAGATCTGGCCCATCACCTGATCAGGCACCAGCATCATCACGACATCAGCCGCCTCGACCGCGTCGGCCACCGACATGACCTCCAAGCCACCTTTTCGGGCCGCATCTGCACTCGAGGAGTCCTCACGAAGGCCCACCACGACGTCCACACCAGACTCCTTGAGATTCAGAGAGTGAGCGTGCCCCTGGCTCCCAAATCCGATCACCGCGACCTTCTTGTCTTTGATGAGATCTGGGTTCGTGTCTTTGTCGTAGTAGATGGTGGCCATGGCGCGATTGTTGTCGTTCCCTAGGATCGCCGCCAATGAACATGAAACGAAGATCGTCCGACGTGACCGACGGACCGGCCAAGGCCGGAGCCCGGGCGATGCTCAGAGCAGTCGGTCTGACTGACGAAGACTTCTCAAAACACCAGGTGGGTGTGGTTTCTGCCGGAAACGAAGTGACACCA
Organism: Acidimicrobiia bacterium; assembly: GCA_028284765.1. Lineage (GTDB taxonomy): Bacteria > Actinomycetota > Acidimicrobiia > Spongiisociales > ZC4RG35 > JANQRA01. Next base: position 35,306 of record JANQRA010000014.1, on the reverse strand, counting down.
TGCAACGTGACGGGACCGATTCTCTCCAAGCACGCCAAGGATGGTGTGGCCGAGTCCGGAGGAGTGGGTCTCGTGTTCTCGACCATCGCAGTGTCCGATGGAATCTCGATGGGGCACGAAGGCATGAGAGCCTCACTCGTCTCACGTGATGTGATTGCCGACTCGGTTGAGTTGGTGATGCACGCAGAGCGGTTTGACGCCCTCGTGGCCATCGCCGGGTGTGACAAGTCGCTCCCCGGAATGCTGATGGCTGCAGCTCGGCTCGGGCTCCCCGCCGGCTTCCTCTACGGAGGGTCCAGCCTCCCTGGCTCATATCAGGGTCGGGATATCTCAATCGTCGACGTGTTCGAGGGGATTGGTGCTGAGTCTGAGGGGCGGATAACGCGTGAGGAGTTGACCGCGATCGAGAAAGCGGCGTGTCCAGGGGCTGGGTCGTGTGCGGGGATGTTCACTGCAAACACCATGGCATCGGTCGGAGAGGCCATCGGTATGTCGTTGCCTGGTTCCGCCTCCGTTCCAGCGATCGATCCTCGGCTGGCCGAATACGCAGCCAAAACAGGTGAAGCCGTGATGGGGTTGGTCCAGTCAGGGATCACCTCTCACGACATCATGACCCGAGCAGCTTTCGAGAATGCTGTCACGACGGTCATGGCGTTGGGTGGGTCTACCAACGCTGTTCTCCACCTGCTTGCAATCGCCCATGAAGCCGGCGTGGCCCTGACCCTCGATGACTTCGACGCTATCAGCAGGCGAACCCCACACATCGGCGACATGAAGCCCTTCGGGAGATACCACATGGTCGATCTCGATCGCATTGGTGGCGTGCCCGTTGTCTTGAAGGCACTCTTGGACGAGGGATTGATCCACGGCGACGCGCTCACGATCACTGGGCGGACGATGGCGGAGAACCTGACCGAGATCGGTTTCCCCGAGGATCAAGACGTGATCTACAAGCCGTCATCTCCGATTGCCGCAGAAGGCGGCATAGCAATCCTCAGAGGGAACCTGGCTCCGGACGGCGCGGTGGTGAAAGTCGCCGGCGTTGACCTCGACACGTGGCACGGGCCTGCTCGAGTCTTCGACGGTGAGCAGGATGCCCTCGCAGCCCTGTTCAACCATGAGATCAACAAGGGTGATGTCGTAGTGATCCGAACCGAAGGGCCCAAGGGTGGTCCCGGAATGCGGGAGATGCTGCAGATCACTGCAGCCATCAAGGGGGCTGGCCTGGGCAAGGATGTCTTGCTCATCACCGACGGGCGCTTTTCGGGTGGCACGACCGGCCTTTGTATCGGTCATGTTGCTCCAGAATCCGAAATTGGGGGTCCGATTGGACTGGTCGAAGACGGCGATACGATCTCGGTGAATGTGGCAGAGCGACGACTCGATTTCGAGGTCGACGAAGCTGAGTTGGAGCAACGTCGACGGGCTTGGACACCAATCGAGCCTCGCTACCCGACAGGCGCACTGGCCAAGTACGCACAGCTGGTTGGATCCGCAGCCGGCGGCGCGGTGACTGGTTAGTAGCGTGAGATTGCGATCGCGTTGGGCGGCTTGGCTGGGAAGTCTTGCAGTGCTTGGCAGCTTGGTTCTAGTTCCCCTGGCGGTGGATGCTCAAGAGGACGGACCCATCGTCGTCACCGCTGGGAAGATCAGTTCAGTCGACGATGTCGTCGCCATACTCGTAAGTGATGCTCTGGGCGTCGGTGACGGACAGGACCTGGATCAACTTGCCGAGTCTCCTTTCGGTAGCGGGGAGACACCAATGCCGGGGCCGACGCAGATGTGGGTGAGTGCTGCCTATTTCAGTGGGATCGACTTGCAGCAGCTGCAAGCAGCCACCATCGGAGAGGACTTTCCTGACTACTTCTATTACACCCCGATTGACTTCTCGTACTACGGGACCGATCAGGCGTTTGTTGGCTACCAGGTGATCGTTGATGCGGGTGAGGACTGGCGGGAGACGTATCCGTATCTCGAGGCTGGTGTGGGTCTCAGCAAGCCGGGTCTGGATGGGGCAGTTTCCCCGGAAGACCTTGAAAACGATCCGTTCGTCGGTTCAGAGCGCACCAATACCTACGTTTGGGGTGGTGGCGTAGAACGGGCAGTTACAGGTTTCGCTCGGCAGGAACCCGGTCTCGACCTGTTCCAGAGCGCATATGTCACCGCTGTGACTCCGCTCACGGATGGTGTATTCGCAGTGACCACCCTCATTCCGGACCCGACGTACGACTTTCGGCATGTGGTCTCCTGGGGCGACGGGGTGGACCCCAACTCAGTGGGATTCATCAAGGTCGATGGAGAGGCTCTGGGCACACAGGACCCCATCCCGGCTGATCTCGGCGCTGAGACTGCGGCTGGCATCACGGCCGACTTCGCAGAGTTCGTCGCCGCGCTGGGAGCCGGTGGCGCGGTTTCAGACGGGACGCCGTCGGGTGAACAAGCCCCACCGACGGACGATGGGGGTGAAGACGACGGTGCCACTGTGACTCCAATCCAGGAAGAAGCGAGCGAGGGCGCTCCGATCGTCTTGATCGTGGGTGGGTTCGTGGTCCTCGTATTGGTCATCGGGGGAGTGACGTTTTACGTCTGGGGGAACCGGGGTCGAGGCAAGACCGAGACCTTCCCCACAGTGGGTGAAGACAGAACGGGGGGAGAGATGGCCAACCTCAAGGATGGCCCGATCCCCCTGGAGACTGCTGTCCTCTTCTCCGAGCTCAAATACAGAGGTCTGCCTCCAGAAGCGCCCGTCAGCGAGTTTGGCTCCCTACTAAATCGGGCGGAGGCGATCGGGCTACCCAAGACTTATGACGGCTGGCAGCTCCTCGAATTCGATATGGCCTATGACTACCTACTGAGCAAGGAGCGGGAGGTGGATCCGACCGGCCCGGGACAAGTGACCCGACTCGTCACCTTGTGGGATGTGGTTGCACCGCCCAACACTCCGATCGATGGCAACAAGGTCGGAATCTGGTACGACCCGATCGAGGGAATCCGAGTCGGGACGCCGACGGACCCCCACGCCTTCGTCACTCCACCCGAACACCTGGATACGCCGGTGGAGGAGAAGCCACCACCCGAACCTGCACCGCCGCCCGAGCCCGAGCCCGAGCCTGACGACGGCGCCGCCACCAGCGACTCAATCGACATGGATGGGGACGGACCTGGAGTGGTACCCGCCTAGGACCAGGTCGTCAACGTGAGTAGTTGCGGGCTAGCTTTCCGTTGATGGCCCAGCCGCAGGACAGGGACGAAAAGGGATTCTTGAGCCGGATGGCCTCCGGTGCCAGTGACCGCGTCCTGGACTACGTCGACCCCAACCTCGTCCTCGACCACGTTGACGTCGACGCCTTGTTGGAACGGGTCGACGTCAACGCCCTACTGGATCGCGTCGATGTCAACGAACTGCTTGACCGGGTTGACGTCGATCGCCTTATGGATCGGGTTGATGTCGATGCCCTCCTCGACCGGGTCGATGTGCAGGAGTTGGTCGACAGGGCCGGCATCCCTGAGATCGTCGCCGAGAGCACCAGCCATCTGACCGGCTCGGCACTCGATCTCTTCCGACGACCAATCGTCGGGTTGGACGAGATAGGAGTGCGGATTCTCAACCGGCTGATCGGGAGGTCCGTGGACGACTACCCGGATGGACCCTCAGACCTCCTCGAGTGGGTTGACGAGCACTCCGAAGGCGATGAGCGTGGCAAGACCGGTGCCTTCGCCGGACCCTTCAGCCGAATGTTTGCGTTCCTGCTCGACTCGTTCGTCGTCACTGCCGGATTCACCGCCATCGTGGCCGCAGTTGTGTTTACGTTGTCCTTCTTCGTCGACGACGGGATGACACGAGAGCAAGGCATCTTCTACCTGAGTGGATTCGTCATCTGGGCCTTCCTCTATCAGTGGGTGAGTTACGCGGTGTTCGGCAAGACCATTGGGAAGATGGTCCTGGGTCTCAGAGTCACCGCCATCTCCGGAGACCTCACCTTGAGAGGCAAGACGGCTCTGATTCGGGTGCTGACTTATCCGCTCAGTTTTGCCGTGCTCGGGATCGGCTTACTGGGCGTTGTGTTCAATCCGAGAAGGCAGGCGTGGCATGACCGGTTTGCCAAGACAGCTGTCGTATACGACTGGGGCACACGCACAGCTGCGATGCCGACACCGCTCGCTGAGTACCTAGACCGGCGGGGTGAAGAGGTCTAGGCCGACACTTCGATCAAGGCGCCTTTGAAAGCCGGCGTCTTCGAAGCCGGATCGATGGTTCGAGGCAGAAGGACATTCGACTCGGGGTAGTACATCACCGCGTTACCGGCAGGAATGTCTGTTTCCCGGACGAGGATGTCGGTCATTGATCCGGCTTTACCCTCGACTTGCACCCGCTGATCGACATGGAGCCCGAGACGAGCGATGTCTTGCGGATTCATCAGGATCACGTCCCGACGTTCTTGTCCTCGATACGGGTCCTCGTCTTCATATACAACCGTGTTGAACTGGCCCTCTGACCTGATGGTCATGAGTTTGAGGCTTCCGTCGGACTGAGGGGCCGGCAGGTCGAGCACATGGAATCGAGCTTTGCCATCGTCGGTCGGGAACTTTGGACTGTGGAATGTCCGGCCTTCGATCTGGAACTCTTCTTTCGACCTGTCGATCTCTTCGATAGCTCCGTAGCCCGGAATCACTCGGGCAATCGTTTTGCGGACGACTCCGTGCTGACGCATGGACTTCCAATCGACAATCCCCTCGGTGTCGACCTTCGACGCAATGTCGCAAATGACATCCACTTCTGACCTCGGCCCCGCATGGCGAGCTTTGCCTCCGTCTGAGAGTCGGACATAGTTGAACATCGACTCCTGAGTTGTCGCCTGGCTTTCTTCGTCCCGAGCCAACACCGGGAGGATCATCGTCTCTTTGCCTCTTCCGACTGCGTGGCCGGTGTTGAGAGTTGTCGACAGATAGACCGTCATCTCGAGGTTCTGTAGGGCCCTGGCGGCAAAGTCCGCGTCCGGGTTGGACCCGAAGAGGTTTCCTCCGAGATTGATCCCGACCTTGAGTGATCCGCTGGCGGCTCCCTCCATGCACGCCATGGTGTCCAATCCTTCGGAGCTCGGAACTTGGACACCGAGCGTCTCATCGAGGGCTTTGAGGACCGCATCCTTGAGTCCAGGCGTGACGCCGACCGACCCGATGCCTTGCACATTGCTGTGGCCACGTATCGGCAGGAGTCCCGCTCCGGGCCGTCCGAGCATGCCGCGTGTCATGGCCAGATTGGCGATTGACTGGACGTTCTCGACACCGTTCGCGTGGTGGGTGATCCCCATCGCCCATGCGAAGACAGCGTTGGGCGCGTCTAGATACATGTGCGCCGCTTTCTCGATAGAAGCCCGGTCAACGCCGGACGAAGCCACGATGTCGTCCCAGGACATTGCTTCAACCGATGACTTGAACTCTGCCCACCCTGCGGCGTAGTTCTCGACGAAGGCCAGATCGGCTCCATCTGCAGCAATCACACTTTTGGCGATGCCGGACAGCAAGGCGACGTCTCCGCCGATGTTCGGCTGTAGGTACATGTCGGCGATTTCAGTTCCAAACAGGAGGGATCTGACCTTGGAAGGCACTTTGAACCTCACCAGCCCGGTCTCCTTCAGCGGGTTCACGACGATTACCCGACCGCCCCGCCGCTTCAGTCCGGCAAGCGTTGTCATCAATCGTGGATGGTTTGATGCGGGGTTGGCCCCAATCAGGAAGAAGACATCTCCCTTGCCCAGCGATTCCAGGTCCTCGAGGACAATCGTTGCCGTGCCGGAACCCGTCACGCTGCTCAGTCCCACTCCCGATGCCTGGTGGCAGTAGTAGGAACAGTTGTTGACGTTGTTGGTCCCGTACACGCGGGAAAGGAGTTGGATGAGGAAGCCGGCTTCGTTGGACGAGCGTCCTGACACGTAGAAGAACGCCCCGTCTGGGTCTGTCTCAGCCAGCTTGGCGGAGATCTTCTCAATTGCTTCATCCCATTCGATGGGGCGATACTTCGTGTCCAGAGGTCCTGCGTACATCGGCTTGGTGAGACGACCCGACGCCTCCAAGTCCTTCGGCGTCATTCGCGCCAAATCCGAGAAGTCAGTCTCAGCGAAGAACGCATCGGGAACTGCTCCCTGCATGTCGGCCGCCATGGCCTGGACGGACTTCTTGCAGACCTCGGGGAAGTGGCCGGACTCGTTGACCATGCCACCCATCTGCCCACCCATGCCGAGGGCACATGTCTTGCAGGCGTTGGGGGTGCGCAGCGCCCGGTACATGGCACCGATCCCACCGGCTCGGCGCGCCTGACGAAGCACGTAGAAGATCGCCGGGAAGCCACCGCCGGCCTTGAGAGTCTTCACCCTCGCCACCCTATCCGAGACAATTCAGTGTCAACGGAAACGGGCAGGGCTGGTCCGATCCGGCTCAACTCCCGCATTCTCGAGTTCTTCGGGGAGGGCGCTGTCGGTTGCGAGAGCGGCCAGCAAACCACCGTACGCGGGTGACGTCTGGATGCCGATACCACCTTGGCCGACCAGCCAGAAGAAGCCAGGTGCAGTCGGGTCTTCGCCGATCACCAAATCACGATCGGGTGCGAACGTGCGTAGCCCTGCCCACTGGGAGTTGACCGATCTGATGTCCAACGTGGTGGCCTGGTTGATGCGATCGATGGCAAGCGCCACATCCTCCATCTGGGGTTTCGCATCCTGCGGAGGCTGGGGAGTCTCCTCGGCGAGCGAGCAGAGGATCTGCACCCCGTCGGGCTTCAGGTACCAATTCTCCCCGACCTCAACGATCATTGGGAGGTCTGCGTACTGGGAGTCGCCCGGGACCATGAATGCGGTTCGCCTGAACGGCTGGAGCCCGATGGGATCGATCCCCGCCATCGAGGCGATGGCGTCGCCCCAAGCGCCGGCGGCATTGACAACCACGTCGGCGTCGAAACGGGAATCATCGGCTATGACTGTCCACCGGCTTCCGTTTCTCTCGATGGTCGTCACTCCGAAGCCCGTGATGATCTCGGCCCCGTGGTGGCGAGCAATTCGGACGAACGCCTGATGGAGAGAGGCAACGTCTATGTCGGCACCCGACGGTTCGAGTAGTGCTCCTGCCAGCCAGTCAGGATCCATCAACGGCATGCGATCGAGGGCAGCATCCGGATTGAGCAACACCGACCCCGCACCGTTGCTCTGCCCTTTCTCTGCAATTGCGGTGAGTTGATCGAATCCACCGGGGTCTGCCACCCACATCACGGGACGGGGTGCAAGCAGGTCGGCATCAACCGCGTATTCAGGCGGATTCTGGAGGAAATGGCGGGAAGCTCTGACCAGTGGTCTGGAACCTGCTGACCCGTAGTTCTCCACGAGCATCGCCGCTGACCTGCCGGAGGTGTGATACGCCAGGCTGCCCTCCATCTCTAGGAGCGTCACCGAGCCAAGGGGAGAGAGGTGGGCGGCTGCTGATACTCCCGCTATTCCGCCTCCAACGACGAGGAAGTCCGTCACGGATTGATGACTATCCGACCGACCGCCTTGCGCTGTTCAACCCAAGCAAGAGCGGCGGCGCCCTCGTCGAGGGTGAACTTCTTCTGGATTCGTGGGGCGATCTTCCCCTCGCCGGCCCAACGAACCAGGGTCGCAGTGTTCTCTTGGTGTTTGGTGGGCTCTTCGTTGGTGAACCGTCCCCAGAAAACTCCCATGACCGAGTTGCCTTTCAGGAGTGGGATGTTGAGTGGAATTGAAGGGATGTCGCCTGCCGCAAAGCCAATGACCAGCAGTCGCCCGTTCCAATTCGTCGAGCGGAGCGCTTGCTCCGTTGCAGGTCCACCGACAGGGTCATAGACCACGTCGACCCCAGTTCCGGTGTGCTCCTTGATTGCGTCCCGCAGTGAGACTTCGTCGTACCTGATCACGTGATCGGCACCCGCACCCATGGCGGCTTCGGCTTTCTCCTGCGAGGAGACGGCTGCGATGACGTTGGCCCCGATGGCGGCGCCAATCTGAACCGCTGCCATTCCGACGCCACCCGACGCACCGAGGACCAGCAGGGTCTCGCCGGGTTGCAGCTGAGCACGATCAACCAGAGCGTGGTACGAGGTTCCGTATCCGGCAGGGATAGTTGCAGCGGCGTCGGTGTCGACGTTGTCGGGGATTCTCACCGCGTTGGAACCATTGATCACCATCTTCTCCGCCATCCCACCGTGGAAGGCGAACCCTGCCACCCGGTCACCAGGGGATATGCCCTCGGTCTGATTGGACACGACCACGGTCCCTGCAGCCTCGTACCCGGGGGCGAAGGGTGGATCCGGGCGGAACTGGTACTCGCCTTTGACCATCAGCACATCGGCGAAGTTGACCGTCACTGCTTCCACCTTGATGAGTATCTGTCCTTTGGCGGGCTCCGGATCAGGCAGCTCGCCAACCCTCAAGCCGTCTATCCCGCTGTAGTCATCGCAAATCAATGCACGCATGGAGAGCACACTATGAGCCGACGCCGCGTCATGCCTGTCTGACAGAATCGGAGTGTGCCGATAGAGCCGATCCCGTCCCGCTACGCGTTGCCTGATCCGAGGGCGGCGGACGGGGATGTCGTTGCGGTCGGAGGGGATCTGTCGCCCGGCCTCATTCTCTCGGCCTATCGACAGGGAATGTTCCCGATGCACCTGCCGGACGGTCACCTGGCTTGGTGGTCGCCTGAGGAGAGGGCGATCCTGCCTCTCGACGGACTGAGGATCTCTCGTTCACTTCGCAAGTCGACGAGGAGGTACTCGGTGACCGTTGACGAAGACTTCGAGTCGGTGGTTCAGTGGTGCTCCGACGTCGAACGCCCCAACGGTTGGATAACGGAGGAGATCGTGGATGCGTACGTTGAGCTCCATCGCCTCGGATGGGCTCACTCAATTGAGGTATGGGATCAGGATGGGGCGCTTGTGGGGGGTCTCTATGGCGTATCCGTTGGGGGTCTTTTCGCTGGAGAGTCGATGTTCCACCTCGCAAGGGATGCCTCGAAGGTCGCCCTTGTCCATCTCGTGGTGATCATGAATCAGGGTGGGGTCATGTTGGACGTGCAATGGCAGACCGATCACCTCGAGTCGCTCGGTGCGTTGGTTGTCGGGCGAGACCGATATCTCGAGATGCTGCCCAAAGCTATCGGCGCTCCGGGTCCGGCCGTCTTCGCCGCAGGTTAAGCTCGCCGCGTGCACCTGGGAGCACCTTGGGAAATCCGCTCGTAGCGGGAATCGACCTCACGTCGATGGGTCGGAGAGTCGCCGACCGTGCTCGCCTTATGGCTGAAGCCTCAAACTCCGATCTTGAGCTTGTTCATGTCGTGGAGCCGGTGGGCGAAGCGATGATTGAACCAGGTCTCGCTCGTCTCATGCGGGATCACCAAACATCAGAGGCGGAGAAGATCGCCGAGTGGATTCGGGGACGCACCGACGTCAGAGTCGATTTGTCGGTAGTCAAAGGTTCTCCGAGCTGGGAGCTCGTGACTCGCGCCAAGAAAGCAGGGTTGACCGTTCTGGGCTCGTCGACCGTTGACGCATTCACCGCAGGTCCGGTGGCCAGGCGGGTGGCACGAATGGCCTCTGGGGACGTCTTGGTCGTCCGGCGTCAGCCACGAGTCCCTTACCGCCGGGTGGTGGTTGCCGTCGATTTCTCCGAGCCGTCCCGAGCAGCCGTTGAGACTGCGATGACTCTGTGTGATGGAGCCGATCTGACCGTGCTGTACTCCCTTCCTGCGCGTTTCGACCCGGTCCTCGTCGACTCGGGCTTGTTCCGAGAAGAGGTCGACGCAGGCCGTGGAACTCGACTCGAGGCCGCTGCGGACCGGATGAATGAGTTCGCAATGAGTTGGAACGGAGTGGTCAGGACGATGGTGACCGACGGCCCTCCAGCTGAGACGATCGAAGAGGTCGTCCGTCGCCGAAACGCGGATCTGGTCGTAGTCGCGAATCGAGGCGCCAGTGCCACCCGTATGGTGCTGCTGGGGACAGTTGCAGAAGGGCTGGTAGGTCGCGCACCGTGTGACGTCTTGATCTCCAGAACACCAGCGTCGTTCAGGCGTCCATGACCGATCGTCCGGTGTGGGCTGACCGGCCTTGGAGAGCTCTTCGCACAGTCACCGCTAGCCAAACCGCTGATGTGTGCGTGGTGGGCCTCGGTGGATCAGGGCTAGCGGCAGTGGATGAGGCACTGAATCTGGGCAAGTCGGTGATCGGCGTCGACGCCGGGCCTGTGGCGGGGGAGGCGGCAGGCCGCAACGGCGGCTTCCTCCTGGCCGGGATGGCCGAGTCCTATCACGACGCGATCGCCCGATGGGGAGACGCAGCACGTGACATGTATCAGATGACCCTTGATGAGCTGGACATCCTGATGGCACAACCGGCGTCCCGTCGCACGGGAAGTCTGCGGATCGCTGCCTCGCCGGAGGAGCTCAAACACGTCGCAACCGAGATCGAGGCTCTCGTGGCTGATGACTTTCCAGTGGAGCGGTATTCCGGCCCAGAGGGGGAGGGGGCGCTGTTCCCGTTGGACGGTGTCTGCAACCCGATGCAACGCTGTCAGGACCTTGCGCTCCGACTCATCGACGATGGCGCCGCTCTACACGAGCACAGTCGTGCGCTCTCAGTCGAATCCAACCGGGTCGAGACGGAACAGGGGGTCATCAACGCTGAGCAGGTCATCGTGGCGATCGATGGTCGGCTCGAGTTGTTGTTTCCAGAACTGGAAGGGCGGGTGCGAACAGCGCGCTTGGAAATGCTGGCGACGGAGCCCTTCGTTCACCGATTCGATCGACCCGTCTACACGTCGTGGGGCTATCTGTATTGGCAACAGCTGGACTGGGGCTCGCTGGCTATCGGAGGTATGAGGGACCGTTTCATGGAGGAGTCGTGGTCGGTGTCGTACGGACCGACCAAGCCGCTGCAGGAGGCGCTTGATGAGTTTGTCAGAGGAATGGGTATCACCGCCCAGGTGACTCATCGTTGGGCGGGACATGCTGCCTATACGCCAGACCGGGCGCCCATATACGAGGAGATTCGCCCCAATGTGTGGGTTGTCGGCGGCTATTGCGGGCACGGCAACGTGATGGGCTCGATCTACGGCCGTGCTGCCGTCCGATCAGCCATCGCTGGAGAACGCGAACCGCTGCTGTAGGTCCTGAGCGTGTGCAACTGAGCACGCATACGGTGTTCAGTTGCCCACGCTCGATGATCAGACGTTGGCGATCGCCTGCTTGATGGCGCGCCCGACGTAGACCTTGGCCAGGTGTGTCTTGTACTCCTCGGATCCGTAGAGGTCTTCGAGGACGACGACACCGTCAACGGCATGTTGGGCTGCTGCTTCGATCGCGGCGTCAGAGCCGTCGGTGCCGACAAGAGCCTCCGCCACACTCTCCGCGAGCTGCGGCTTGGTGCCGACGCCAGTCAGGGCCACCCGCGCAGCTTCAATCGATCCGTTGGATTTCTTGACCCAAGCTGCCGCTCCAGCGACTGCGTAGTCGCTGTGCCCGCCTCGTCTGCCCAGCTTGTCGTAAGCGGACCCTTCATCTTCACCAGCCTTCGGGATCTTGATGTGAGTCAGAATCTCCTGGGGCCCGCATGCAGACGTCAATGAGTCGACGAAGAAGTCGGAGGCCGCTACCTCTCGTGACCCACCTGCCGACTCCACGACCATGACTGCATCCGCCGCAAGGGCGCCTGCAGGCTGGTCTGCAGCGATGTCAGCGTGAGCCAGCGCCCCGCACGTCGTCCCACGGTTGCGGACCTGAACGTCGCCGGTGAGTGCTGCAGCGGTGGCCAATGCTTGAGCGTTGGCCGCGATGAGCCCGTCGCTAGCAGTGGTTCCGTGACGTACGAGGGCGCCAACCTTGATGTGGTCACCTTCGTCCGTGATCTGGTCCATATCAGGGAGATTGCCTATGTCGACAACCACGCCCGGAGTGAACAGCCGCATCTTCATCAGAGGGATGAGGCTCATGCCTCCAGCCATCACCTTGCAATTGTCGCCGAGGGCGTTGAACGCCTCCGCCAGGGTGTTCGGAGCTACGTAGTCGAATGAACGTGGATACATGATTAACCCCTTGCTTCCTGGATGGCGGCCCAGACCCGTTTCGGTCTCAGTGGCATATCGACGTGTTTCACACCGAGAGGTGCGAGTGCATCGACCACAGCGTTGACGATGGTCTGAGCAGACCCGATCGTTCCAGCCTCGCCGATGCCCTTGGCGCCGAGCGAGTTGATGTTGGTCGGAGTGACCGTGCTACTCAGCTCGAAGTTCGGCAGGTCACCGGCCGTCGGGATCGGGTAGTCCAGCAGCGACCCTGTCAGCATGTTGCCGTCTGAGTCGTATACCGCCTCTTCGAACATCGCCTGCCCGATTCCTTGGGTGATTCCCCCGTGAACCTGACCAGCGACGATCATCGGGTTGACCACGTTTCCGCAGTCATCCACCGTGATGTAACGGAGGATCTCGACGTTCCCCGTCTCAGCATCCACCTCGACCATCGCCAGATGCGACCCAAACGGCCAGGTGGCGTTGGGTGGGTCGAAAACGACGTGGGATTCGAGTCCGCCTTCAATCTCGCTTTCACCGAGACGGTGGGGGAGATAGGCGGCGGCTGCGATGTCGTCCCAGGGAACAGTGCTGTCGGGCGAACCAACAACGTGCCCGCCGTCGGCGTCGAGTTCGATGTCCTCCGCCGAGGCTTCCAACAGATGTGCCGCGATGTTCTTGGCCTTCCGTGCGACACGCTCTGCCGCGTCGAATGTTGCTGCTCCATCTACGGCGAGTGACCGGCTCCCGAACGTGCCGATGCCCATCGGGGATTCTTCAGTGTCGCCGTGGATCACCCGGATCTTCTCGATTGGTATCCCGAGCCGGTCCGAAACCAGCTGTGCCCAGGAAGTCTGGTGTCCCTGACCACTGGGCCCGGTTCCGGTGATGACAGTCACCGATGTGTCGGGATTCACGCGAACCAATCCGGTTCCGTAGAAGCCGGCCGGTAGCCCGTAGGTGGCCCATGAGAATCCGAGCTCGGACAGTGCAGTGGGAGCGAATCCGCAAACCTCGCAGTAGGCGGAGACACCTATCCCTACGTATCGACCCTCTTCTCGTGCCTTGTCTCGCTCGGCTTTGAGTGCCTCGTAGTCGGAGACTTCGACCAGCTTGTCGATGTTGGTCGAGTAGTCCCCGGTATCGATGGCAAAACCGATCGGTGAGACCACAGCCTCGTCGAACTTATCGATGAAGTTCTTCTTGCGAACTTCGACCGGGTCGACACCAATCTCTCTGGCGTAGGCGTCGATGACGCGCTCCAGGTAGTAGGCGGCCTCCGGTCGGCCTGCACCCCGGTAGGCATCGGTCGTCATCGTGTTGGTGAAGACACAGGTGGCTTTCCAATGGGTGGGGAACTTGTACTGACCCGATCCGACGAACAAGCCGAGGAAGGGGATGGCAGCAGTGAAGTTCTGCTCGTAGGCACCCATGTCTGACAAGACGTCCAGCTCGTAGCCCAGAATCTCGCCATCGTTGGTGCCCACCACAGTGGCCGTGCCAACCCAGCCGCGACCCTGTATCGAGCTTCCGGGAGCCTCACGCCGACTCTCCGTCCACTTGATCGGCCTGTCGAGCTTCTGCGCTGCGAAGCACGTCAGGATCTCGTCGTTGTAGACGTTGAGTTTCACACCAAACCCACCGCCAACTTCAGGAGCGGTTACATGAACCTGGTTGGCGTTGAGACCGAAAGTGGTCTTGATGGCGCCCATGAGGGCGTGCGGCACCTGCGAGCTGGTGTGAACCCTAAAGCGTTGGTACCCGTCGTCCCACTCGGCAACAACCGAACGTGGTTCGATCGCCACGGGGATGAGGCGTTGGTTGACGGCTTCGATCGAAACCGTCACCGTGTCGTCCCGGTCTTTGGCGTCAGCGATGGTCTGCTTGGTGGCCGCTATCGCCTCTTCGTCGCCAAATGGGCCTGCCTCCCAGGCGACGACCGTGTTCGACTCGAGGTCGTCATGGACGAGCACCTCGTCTTTGACTGCCTCTCTCATGTCGATGACGGCCTTGTGCGGGTCGTAGTCGATATCGATCAGATCGACCGCGTCTCTGGCCTGCCGAGCTGACTCAGCCACCACCATGGCCACTGCCTCACCAACATGCTTCACTTTCGTCCCGGCCATGAGTGGACGGCCGCGGGCGACAACGACTTGGGCTATCAGATCGCCGAGGTGACTGACATCGTCCGCCGTGAACACAGCCACGACGCCATCGGCCGACTCTGCAGCAGACGTGTCGATGGAGTTGATGGTTGCTGACGCATAGGGGCTTCTGGCAAAGGCAACGTATGCGGTTCCGTGGGGGATGTAGTCGTCGGTGTAGAGGCCTTTGCCCTGGATGAGAGCAGGGTCCTCACGTCTTCGGACAGAGCCTCCCAAAGCGCTGGAAGTAGCCATTATTCGGCTCCCTCCCAGTCGGGCGGCGGTGGATCTTCGCCACGCATCTTGGCGCCGGCGTACTCAACCGCTCTGACGATGTTGTGATATCCGGTGCATCGACAGAGATTGCCCTCGATGCCGTGCCTGATCTCGTCCTCCGAGGGGTTGGAATTCTCGTCGAGCAATGCAGTGGCTGACATGATCATGCCCGGTGTGCAGAACCCACACTGCAAGCCGTGACGCTCCCAGAAGCCTTCCTGGACGGGATGGAGGTCGCCATTGCTGGCAAGGCCTTCGATCGTCTTGACCTCGCTGCCGTTGGCCTGGACGGCGAGCATCGTGCACGATTTGATTGCTTGCCCATCGACATGGACAGTGCAGGCGCCGCAGTATCCCGTCTCACACCCGACGTGAGTGCCGGTCAGACGTAGTTCTTCCCTCAGAAAGTGGACCAAAAGGGTCCTCGGTTCGACATCCGCCGAGACCTCCCGTCCATTCACGGTCATAGACACTTCCATGGGGACTCCTCTCTGATGGCAGGTGGAATCCCAAACCTATCAATTGGCCAACGATCGTGTTGACGAAAGTGTGCCGAATCCAACATTTCTTTCAGGGTTGGTCTGCTGGTTACGCTTTCCTGCCCGGGCCCTTAGCTCAATCTGGTCAGAGCAGCGGACTCATAATCCGTTGGTTGCAGGTTCAAATCCTGCAGGGCCCACGCCGCTTCGTCGCTTCGCTCCTCGCTAACGGAGTTTCCTCCGGAAACTCCAGCCATGCTGCTGCTCTGCAGCGGACTCACAGCGCTCTTCATGGGGCCGTTGGTTGCAGGTTCAAATCCTGCAGGGCCCACGTCGCAAACTCGACCGACGTGCAATGACCAGTGTTCAGTAACGGTCAATGCACTCCAGTGTGGATGTCAGTCCGAGTCCCAGCCTTCGACGTCGATGATTTCGTCAGTGCGATCGATTCGGGTAGTGCCGCCAAATGACGAGACAACAGTGATCCGATCACCGAACCGCTTCACGATGAACCGGTGAATCAAGTCTCTGATCACAGGCAACAGCAAGAGGAATCCGAGTGTGTCGGTGATGAATCCCGGTGAGATCAGGAACGCACCCGATACCAGGATTGCCGCACCGTGAGTGAGCTCGCGTCCAGGCAGCTTTCCTTGTTCGGCCTTTGAACGGATGGCACGGAGCACCGATAGTCCGGCACGCTTGACGAGCACACTTCCGATGATTGCGGTGGTCAAGGCGAGGCCAAGGGCCCAACCGAGGCCAATCCGGGACTCGACCCAGAAGAAGGTCATCATCTCGGCGAGAGCGATCAGAGCGAAGACGGCGAAGAAGCGCACGGGCCAAGGCTACCGAGGCTCGGGGTCAACGAGGCTCTAACCTCGCAGCCGTGAACAGCCAGTTCTCGATCCAGCCGTGGAAGCTGGCGCTCATTGGCCTGGCCGCAGGGACTCTTGGCGGTGGACTCGGTGTCGGCGGAGGGATCATCCTCGTGCCCTTGCTTGTCGCCGTGGGGATGCCGCAGCATCGCGCCCATGGGACCTCTCTCGCCGCCATCATCTTCATCGCGGTCGCCGGTGCAATCTCGTTTGGGGCATCCGGCGAGATCGATGTCGGGCTGGGTGTGACCATCGGCATCGGCGGAGTGGTTGGGTCGGTCATCGGCGCCACGGTGATGAACCGCATCAGTTCGAGGTCGCTGACGATCGTGTTTGCGATTGTCCTGCTCATCGCCGCCCTCAGGTTGATACTCGGCGGTAGTCCATTGCCCGGTACTGCTGATCTGGCCACACCGGCACAAACGGCCATCGCTTTGGGGATAGGACTGGTGGCGGGATTCTTCGCAGGATTGGCAGGTATCGGAGGAGGCGTCGTGATCGTCCCGTCTTCGGTCTTTCTGCTGGGCCTCGAGCAGCACGAGGCCCAGGGCACATCGCTGGTGGCGATCATCTTCACGGCGATAGCCGGGACCATCGTCAACTTCCGCAACCAAAACGTACGCCCCCTCGAGGCTGCGGTGGCAGGTGGAGGGGGCGTCGTGGGATCGATCGTGGGCTCACTTATCGCCCTTGGAACCAATGAGCGGACTTTGAGTCTGGTTTTTGGGTTCCTTGTGTTGTTTGTTGCGTTGAGGTCGATCTACAGAGTGCTTGTCGCGTCTTTGGTGGACTCGTCGGCATCCGAATCCTCTTGACCCGTCTTCCTAAATAGAAGCGGTACTAGGACCAGAGCACCGACTGCGAGGAATGCGAGCGGCCAGAACCAACTCGTCAGGTCGTCAAAGCCTCCGAAGAAGTCGACGAGATCTGATGCCTCGGCAGGGAGCAGGAAGATCAACCCTACAACCGTGATGAACACTCCCGACACAAACGAGAGTGTGTCGAACTTGTGGCGCTTCATGGCGTCACCCCCGTTGTGGCAGGTCTCAGTCGCACCTCGACGTTGCCGACGTCGACAGTCAGGTCCAGATCGACGCTTCCGGCGTCGCCCGGCCAGTCGAGTGCCACCGACGGGTCACCGAATCCAAACGATTCGCCGAGCGGTCCTGCCGCTCGACCCACATCAACAGAAGCCCTTCCGACAATCGAGACGTTTTCTGGGACGCGGACCTCGAGGTTGCCAAGGTCGACGCTGGCTTCGATCTCAATCATCTGACCGTTCCATGGAAGATCGGTGAGGTCGATCACCATGTTCCCGACGTCCTGTTGGTACGTCTGCTGCAGGCCGTTGAAGGACGTTGGTCGGAAGACGGTGTCAAAGGTGTCCTCACTCCAGTCGTACTCAAAGGCGGGGGAGAAGAGAAGCATCGGTACCAGGAAAGCTGCGACGATGATCAGCCACCGCGCTCGGCCAAGAATGGCCCCGACGATCAAGCCAACCCCAATGATTGTCACTGTCAATGCCAGGTAGTGACGAGGATCCGCATCTATCGGTATCGCATCGATCTGGTCGAGGATTGCGAGAACCCCCATGCCCACCAGCGCGAGACCGATTGTCAGGCGACCGAGAATCGAAGTCTCTCTTGGCTTCACCGGCCGGGGAGGCGGTGGAGCTGGAGTTGGGGCCACTGTCGGTGCGCCACCGGAGGGGGAGTCCCCGGAAGGCTTGGTCTCAGCGACAAGTGTGTCAGTGGTTGTGCTCACTGGTTGAACTCCCTCCTTGTCGACGTTGTCGTCACCGTCATCACCGGCATCACTTCCGCTCGGACCGTTGATGTAGCCCGTGTAGAGGAGGATTCCGATGACGATCAGGCCGATAGACCAGAGAAACTCACCACTGAGGAAGGTGACATTTCCAAGAAGGATCAGCGCACCAACGGTGATGATTGCGACGCCAATCCAGCTGTTGGCGGAGTGGTCAGAGGCAAAGAACCGCTCAAGCGGCGAGTCGGCCTCATCTTCGGATCGAACGAGTCCCCATATCGCCAGATAGGCGACGATTCCTAGTCCCCCAACGAATGCGCTGACGATGAACGCCAGCCGGATCACCCAGGTAGGTGCGCCAAAACGCTGAGCGACACCTTGGGCGACCCCGGCCACCATTCGGTCGGCGACCGGCCGAACGAAGTCTTCGGCAGGCGTCGGAGGAGCTGTCACCTGCTCCTCAGTCTGTGTAGTTGTGTCATCCATGTTCCCTATTGGGCCAGAGATCGGCTCAGAATGATATTGGGGACGCCCCTGATACGACCCTGAGCGTTTCGGGGGAATCCCCGATTGAGGAATCGACCAACAGACGGCAAGATTCATACCAATGGCCACCACTCCGACATTTCGTCTCGCGCGACGGCGCTCCGAACGCGTAGTCGCCGGGGTCTGTGGCGGCCTTGCCGATTCCCTCGGTATCCCGGCGGTCTATGTCCGAGCTGCCTTCATCACACTTGGCACGATTTGGGGGTTGGGAGGGCTGATCTATCTGGCTCTCTGGCTCGTAACCCTGGACAGGGTCGAGGACACTGAACCGGCCGAAATCGACCCGACTCAAGCGGTGGGTCTCGGATTGGTGTTTGCCGGGGCGATGGTGATGCTCGCCTTTATGGGTTGGTGGCCGAACCCAGCGGTCGTCCTGACGGCCGGAACCCTCGCCTTCGGAACGGCTTTCCTCACCGACACGTCCAAGGCGGGACCATTGGCGGCTCTGATGGACCCGTCAGTCGACCGGCCGAGCCGGATCCGCATAATCCTCGGAATGGGCCTCCTCATTGGGGGTCTGGCGATCTTCACCACCTCCGTCGGCGGAGTGTTCGAGTTCGGCCTCGTCTTCCTTGCTGTATCGCTGACGGGGCTCGGTCTGGTCGTAGCTTTCGGTCCGTGGGTTCGGAGGCTGATTCACGACCTTGGGGAGGAACGGAGCGAGCGTGTTCGACAGGAAGAACGGGCCGAGGTTGCCGCTCACCTCCACGATTCGGTACTTCAAACCTTGGCTCTGATTCAAAGAAGTGATGACCCGGGTCGGATGGCAATGCTTGCGAGGCACCAAGAATCTGAGCTCCGGGACTGGCTATATGGAAACGTCCCGCTGGACGGTGTGGACCTCGTGTCTACGGCGTTGAAACAGACTGCGGCCAAGGTGGAGAGTGACTTCCAGGTTCCAATCGACGTGGTGGTTGTCGGCGATCACCCGATCACGGACAACACGAAGCCTCTGATAGCTGCCAGCTCAGAAGCATTGGTCAACGCGGCGAAACACTCAGGGGCCGAGCGGATATCGCTCTACGTCGAGGTGGAGGAAGACCAGCTGACTGTTTTCGTCACCGACCAGGGAAAGGGTTTCGAACTTGCACAGGTGGGTGCCGACAGGAAAGGCATCTCCGATTCGATCATGTCACGGCTTGAGCGGGCTGGCGGATATGCCGAGGTCATGAGCGAGCCAGGGGAGGGCACAGAAGTGGTGATGAGGGTCGAGTTATGAGCGTCCGGGTCTATCTCGTCGATGACCATCGCCTCTTCCTCTCTGGGGTGAAGGCGGAGCTGGATGACACCTTCCAGGTGGTTGGGTCTGCCTACGACGTCGACACTGCGATCGAGGAGATTCGAGGGTTGGTCCCTGATGTGGTGCTCGTCGATGTACACATGCCGGACGGCGGTGGAATCGCCGTGGTCGAAGGCGTGACCGAGACGACCCCGGACGTGAAGTTCCTCGCCCTGTCTGTTTCAGATCAGGCGGAAGATGTCATAGCAATGATCCGCGCCGGGGCGAGGGGGTACGTCACGAAGACCATCGAGCCCTCCGAACTCGAGGAGGCAATCAAGAGGATCAACGCCGGAGACGCCGTTTTCTCGCCGAGGTTGGCAGGGTTTGTGCTCGATGCCTTTGCCGGTGCGATTCCATCAGACGACGACCCCGAGCTCGATCAGCTCACTTCCCGAGAGAAGGACGTCTTGCGTCTCATCGCCCGTGGCTTCGCCTATAAGCAGGTGGCCCGGAAGCTGAACATCTCCATCAAGACGGTCGAGACGCACGTGTCGAGCGTGCTGCGCAAGCTTCAGCTCTCCAACCGACATGAGCTTGCCCGGTGGGCGAGCAAACGGAGGATCGTCTAGCCCTTGTACTTCGTCCCGTTCTTGAACACGTGGGTCACGTTGTCGGGGTCGCCGAGGATCGTGATGTCAGATAGCGGGTCTCCCGACACGCAGATCACGTCCGCATCCATACCTTCCACGAGCTGTCCTGAGTTCGGCGCTTGTGGCCCGAGCGTGGAAGGCCCGTTGGCCGTCGCTGACTCGATGGCCTGAAGGGGCGTCATCCCACAGTCGACCAAGAGCGAAAGCTCTTCTCCGTTCCTGCCCCAGAGGCGACTTGCAAAGATGTCGGTTCCGGCGGCGATCTTCACGCCTTTTTCGATGGCGAGAGCGATTCCGTCGGCATGACTCGCCACAGCAGCTTTGGCCTTTTCCTTCGCATATTCGGGCATCCCTCGCTCCTCGGCTCCCTTGTCGAGGAAGTCCACGATCCACCGGGTTGGGACCAGTACGACACTCTTCTCAACCATGGCGTCGGCGACCTCCTCGTCGATGTAGGTGCCGTGCTCGAGGGTCCTGACACCTGCCTCGACTGCCGCCATCATTCCGCGTTTCCCGTGGGTGTGAGCTGCGACGACTCTCTCCATGCGCCCCGCTTCGTCGACGATCGCCTCCAGCTCTTCTTTCGAGAACTGTGGAAGGTGCGGGTCGTCGAGCTGGCTCAAGACTCCGCCTGACGCATGGATCTTGATAACTCGGGCACCGGTTCGGAGCATCCGCCGGACGCCGGCACGAGCTTCGTGTGGGCCGTCGACGATGCCGTCTTCACCCCAATGGCGTTCGAAAGACTTCCGAGCCATGTCGATCGGCATCGAATGTACATCGCCGTGGCCCGCAGTCATCGAAAGCGTCGCTCCGGCACCGTAGATATTGGGCCCGACGATCTGACCTTCGGCAATCGCAGTTGCGAGGAAGACACCCACCCCACCGACTTCTCTGACGGTCGTGAAGCCAGCCTGGAGGGCAGCATGAGCGTCGCCTACCGCACGGGCGGTGGTCACTTGTGGACGCGTATTCCACAGCTCGTCGATGTTCGCGGTGTACACCCCAATGAAGTGCCCGTGGCACTCCCACATCCCTGGCATCACCGTTTCGGTGTGCAGGACATTCGCGTCGGGAGTCTCGGGTGCTTCCGTCGAGGTGCCAGCGTAGGAAATGACCCCGTCGTCGAATACCACGACCCCGTTGTCGATGGGTTCGCCGCGACCTGGGATCAGTCGCTTGGCTTCAATCCGAGTCGACACTCGCACTCTCCTTGATCGGGGACTCGTTCGAAACCTGGACACCGCCCATCAGCACGAATCCGGTCAGCGTCACGGAAGGCGCTTCATCGGAAGAATCGGTACGGGTGACATCGCTGAAGCCACCGGCCATGAAGTTGCTCTTGTTGTAGACCCGCCAGCCTTCGGGCACGACGATCGATACTCCACCCATGACGACTGCGAGGTCGATGAAGACACCTGTCGGAGCGGGCTTTGCCCCCGTGAGGTCGAGGAGCGTTCCGCCGAACATCGAGAGGATGTTGCCTCCGTGGAACGGCGCAGCCGTCGACACCAGGTGTTTTCCGTCGAAGATCGACACGAGATCTATGTCTTCGGTGTCTGGTTCCGCATGAGACTCGAGGAGGAACTTCGCACCTACGGCTGCCGCAAGTGCGAGGAGAAACCCTGCTCGGAGGACTTTGAAGATGAATGTGAGCACCGGCCAACCTTACGGCTTCCGCGGAAGCTGGGAAGTCTGAATGTCCGCGATGGGTTAACTGGTTCGTGGATCAACCCAATCCCATCAAGGTCGTTTTCGGGATTCTCCGTGTCCTGCGTTCCACCCGCCCGCCTGCGTCGGGTGGGACAGGCTCGTTCGACGCGTCCTCGTTGAAGACACCACTGGATGCATTATCGACAGGGGGCATCCCGGCGCTTGCTGAGGCGAAGAATGAACTCGATGATTTCGTTCGGTCGGCTAGCAAGGTCAGTCCGGACTCGCTGAGCCGAGCTCACGCTTTGGCCTATTGGACGAACCTCTACAACGCAGGCGCGATGGCGTTGGCCGTGGATGCTTTCGATCAGGGGTTGGGGTCGGTTCTCAGGGTGCCCGGCGCGTTCGGGCGTCCCATCGTCGAGGTGGACGGCGAGTCTCTGTCATTGGACGCGATCGAGCACGCCAAGCTGCGCCGATTCGGTGACCCCCGAATCCACGGAGCATTGGTCTGTGGCTCTCTCTCGTGTCCCACTCTCCGGTCTGTGCCATACACGGGAGACAACATTGCAGCTGAACTCGACGATCAGATGGAGAAGTTCCTCCTGGGCGGTGGTGCGGTCCTTCAGGAGAGCACTCTGAGCCTCAGCCGCATCTTCTACTGGTATGGCAGAGACTTCGTGTCGCCGGCCCGGATGCCGACGTTCATCCCTTCTTCCAAGAAGTCGGTTCTGGCTGCGTTGAGTCCTTGGTTGGCCACAGAGGCCAAGACGGCCCAGAAAGTCGTCTATCAGGACTACGACTGGGGCCTTGCCTGCAACATCGCTTGAGCCTTGCGGCCTCCCAGGAGGAGAACCGTTGTCGAGATGATGGCCGCCATCACGTCTGATGGAATAACGATCCGGAGCATCTGCTCACCGTCCACCAGCCAGCCACCGTCGGGCGTGAAACCGACAACGTTCAGATAGATGGCGATAGATGCAACACATGCAACGAGCATCAATGTGCCGAGGATTAGAGCAACTCGGTTGGACCAAAGGACACGAGAGCCGAGATAGAGGGCGGCGACAACCCAGGCAATGTCCAATGACGACAACAGCTGGAGGAACTGGAGCGACACGTCATATCGAGCGGCTGCCGAGGTTGCCAGGGTCAGAAGCGCCGAGAACCCGACCGCCACCGCAACCAGGGAGACGGCACTTGCCAACCAAGAGCGCCTGGTGGTCCGAAACCAGGGTCGATCTGTCAGCGGTGCAAGGCTGATCACCAAGCTGAAAGTCGCTATTTGGAGCAGCGTGAGCTGGAGGTTCACGTAGAGGTACGGGTCGTCTCCGGGACCAAAGATCAGGTTGATTGCCGACCAGGGGATTGCGAGGAACAGGAGACGTTTCAGAGAGACAGAGAGGATGGTTTCGATGGGATGTGGCGCCGTTTGAGCCATGTCTGTGGTCATTGAATCAGGCCAACCGCGACAAGTCGCAGTAATTCCCTTGACGTCGCTGATACGAACCGGCCATGATGGCCACGTCGTTAGAAAGGTATGTCGATGATCGAGCGTCTTAGGACAGCGCACAGAACTCCTGCGGGAGAATTCTGCAGCTCCGCCCCGGGCGGCGACGACGCAGTGAATTCGACCATACGGCGGCCTTTCGTCATGTGATGACACCACATTCTCACTCGTGAGCAGGCCGCCGGAGACCCCGGCGGCTTTTTGTTTGCCCGCCAAGAGCCCATCGAAGAGAAGGTTTACGACAGTGAAAGCAAGTTTGAAAGACATACAACGAGACGGCCGATGTAGGTCGGAGGGAAGCCACGAGCTCTTCTTCTCCGACCGCCCTGCGGAATTGGCGAAGGCACAGGAGATCTGTGCTGGATGTGAGATCAGGGTGCTTTGCCTGGGCGTCGCACTAGAGGAAAACCTCGAGTGGGGCGTTTGGGGTGGCGTCATCTTCTGGGACGGCCAGCCCTTCCACCGACGAAGGGGACGTGGCCGGCCCCGTCATTCGGACGCAAGTCTTCCGCTAGAAGCGGACCGACAGGAACTGGTTGAGCTGGTCGCCTCGGCCTAACCGCTGACAATGCAATGACCCCGGTCGCCCGGGGCCATTGCGCGTCATCCTTCAATTGGGAGGAATCGTTAGCCGACGGCCAGCTCTCTCAGACCGTCCGGCGTGGAGGGGTGACGCATCTTGGCCAATGCTTTGGCCTCGATCTGTCGAATTCTCTCTCTGGTCACGTTGAAGTGGCGTCCGACTTCGTCGAGGGTGGCGGGTTCACGCTGACCCAGGCCGTAACGCATCTCGATGATGGTGCGCTCACGTTCATTGAGACGGTCCAGAACGTGTCGGAGCTGTTCGATGTTCAGCTTGGAGGCAATCAGCTCGAACGGTGCGGCTGCATCAACGTCTTCGATGAAGTCTCCAAGAGTCGTGTTGTCCTCACCCACGGGCTCGAAGATGGAGACCGGTTCGGGAGCAACCTTGCGGGCTTCAGTGATCTTCTGGACAGTCAGACCTGACTCGTGGGCGAGCTCATCATCAGTTGGCTTGCGTCCGTACTTCTTGGTGAGATTCGCCTCAGCCGTCTGCATCTGATTGATGGTGTCCATCATGTGGACCGGAACTCGGATCGTTCGTGACTTGTCGGCGATCGCCCTGGTGATTGCCTGACGGATCCACCAGGTGGCGTATGTCGAGAATTTGAAGCCTTTGCGATACTCGAACTTCTCGACGGCCCTGATGAGGCCGAGGTTGCCTTCCTGAACGAGGTCGAGGAAGGGGAGTCGGGCTCGGTTGTACCGTTTGGCGATCGAGACAACGAGTCTGAGGTTGGCCCGGATGAAGGTTTGGCGGGCGTCTTCGCCGGCCCGGACCATCTGACGCAGCTTGCGTCGTTTGGTCGGGTCCTTCTCGTTTTCGAGTGCGATCTCGGCCTTTTTGCCAGTTTCGATGGCCTTGGCAAGACGGACTTCGTCCTCTGCGGTCAGCAGGTCATACGTGCCGATTCCGTCGAGGTATTGGCGTATTGCCTCGTCGCTGATTTCTCGTTCGATTGCCCGTTTGCTCATAGTCTCACCGCCGTTGGCAGCGTAGGTACAGGTCGACCCACTCTCAGGTATTTGTCAACAACTCCATCGACATTTGTCCACAGGCATCTCCATAGGCTGATAGACCCAATTTCGGGTTCTAGGCTCGAAAGCCATGGAAGGGACCAACACTGTTGTGGTTGGAGGCGGTCCGGCGGGCCTCGCCGTATCCGCTTGTTTGAAGAGACGTGGAGTGGATTCCGTCGTCTTGGAGAGGGGCGAGAAGCCTGGGTGGGCCTGGCACAACCACTACGAGCGCCTGCATCTCCACACGAATAGGACGGCCTCAGCTCTGCCGAATCGCCCTATGTCAAAGACCTACGGGCGATATCCGTCGAGAGATCAGGTGGCGGCCTACCTGGGGGACTACTCCCAAGAGGAGGGTGTGGATATCCGGACTGGGGTGGAGGTCCTGGCGGTGGACCGAGTCGACGGCGGTTGGTCGGTCGCAACTTCCAATGGTGAGTTTGGTGGCGAACACCTCGTCTTGGCGACGGGGATGAGCAACAAACCGTGGATCCCTGAGGTGCCCGGCCGGGAATCCTTCGCTGGCGATGTGCTGCACAGCGCGCAGTATCTGAACGCCAAGCCATTCTTGGGTCAGCGGGTCCTGGTCGTCGGTTTCGGCAACTCAGCTGGTGAGATTGCCCTCGATTTGTCCGAGCATGGAGTCGACACCGACATCAGTGTTCGGAGCCCGTCGGTGGTGGTGCCGCGTGACATTGCGGGGATCCCGATCCTGACAGTCTCCCGCTGGCTGTCGGTCCTTCCGCCCAAGGTCGCTGATCTTGTGTCGAAGCCTCTGCTGGCAGTGCTAGTCGGGGACATCTCGAAACTCGGAGTCCCTAAGGCGGAGTGGGGGCCGCTACAGCAGATCGCCGAGCAGGGAAAGATCCCGTTGCTCGATGTGGGAACGGTCGCAGCTCTCAAGAAGGAAGCAATCAAGGCTCGCCCGGGGATCGAGAGCCTCACCATTGACGGTGTTTCGTTCGTCGACGGATCATCGGACCACTACGAGGCGGTTATCTTCGGAACTGGCTACGAGCCTGGTGTCGCTGACCTGCTGAATGGTGCTGGAGATGTCCTAGACGAGTCAGGGAGACCGAAGGTTTCTGGAGCGGCTACCGGCGTCGAAGGTCTCTACTTCTGCGGGTTCTTCGAACCACCTACAGGTCGGCTCCGCGAGATCGGATTCGAAGCGGAGCGAATTGCCGATCTGATTGCAGCGGATGTGGGATCCAGGTCGACTTCCCCATAGAATCCCCGCTGTCCCGGGCGTTTAGCTCAGTTGGCTAGAGCACTGCCCTTACAAGGCAGGGGTCGGCGGTTCGAGTCCGTCAACGCCCACAACCCGTCCTGACGGGGCGAGAGGCCAGAAAGGCCCGTCCCGTCGGCCTCTTTCGAGGGTCTGAGACCTATGCAGGGTTATGTCGGACTCTTCACTCCCGTTGCTCGTCGTTAGACGCGCGACTGCATAACGTGTCTGATGGCATGGATTCGATACTGAGGTCAGTCCGCACCGCTGCCTTCGTCGTGGTTGTGGCGCTCGGAGGGTGTGTTGCCGAGACCACCCTCGAGCCGACTGTCCCTACTGAATCAACAAACACTCCAGCCCCACCTGGAACAGCACCAAGCACCTCGACCACAACGACGACTGTGGCTACTGAGGTCAATGACGGATGGACCTTCTACGAGATCCCCTTCGGAATGAGGGAGGGGTCGTCATACGCGCTCGGAGACAACTGGCTGTTTGTCTGGGGAGGAGCCCCCTATGGCTCCGGAGAATTAAAGCCAGACGGTGTGCTCACCAATCTTGACACTGCCGAATGGTTCGCTTTGCCAAATGCACCGATCGATGGCCGGTTTCAATCTCAGAGCGTTTGGACAGGTACGGAATTCGTAGTCTTTGGGGGCCACTCCTTCGACGGTTCGTATGTCGATGGCGCCGCGTTCAACCCGGATACGCAACAGTGGCGGGAGATCAGGCAAGCACCCCTCTTGAGCGGGGCATACCCGTCTTCGGTGTGGATCGGTGGAGAGATGTTCGTTTGGCTGTCGGAGGCTGACGCTCGCTATGCGGAACCACCTCCGCTGGGGTCGAGTCAGCTCGCCGCGTACGACCCCGAATCAGATAGCTGGCGGAGTATTGAAGCGCCACAGCGCCAGTTTCTGGATGCCTCCTTGATCGAGGTATCCGGTGACCTGGTCTTAGTAGGAGGTCCTCCAGTCCGTGACATAACGGTGTCTGGCTCGTTGGCTGCAGTATGGGTTTACACATTCGACGAAGACTCAGGTTTGTGGCTCGAATCGTCCGAAGGTCCTACGTCTGAATCAGTTCGAGTCTTCGCGGCCGGGTTGGGCTTACTTGGAGTCATCGCCAGCGATGGTCGAGTACACGTCTGGGATGGAGAGACATGGTTCTGGTCCGTCGCTCAGCTCCGTGAAGACTGCTGGTTCAACCTAGATGCGGCAGGCAACGACGAAGGACTCTACCTAAAGGCGTGTGCCACTTACAGGGTCGTCGGGGGCGATCCGACCCTGATCCTCCACTCATTCGACTACGGATCAACGACCAACCCATACGGGAGCGGATTCCTTGTCTCAGAGGACGGCGCCCTGGTAACTATCACAGACGCGAACCCGCTTGGTGATGCCGCCCAAGGCATGGCGAATGTGGGTGTCTACAGGGACAACAGCTCTCGGGCAGCTGCTGGGTTGAAGGCCGGCCGTTGAGGCGCGAGAGTCGGAAGCCGGCGAAAGAGCCTGTCACGACGGGCCTCTCGGGCTGTTGGTTCCCTCTTGCAGTGCAGGGGTCGGCGGTTCGAGTCCGTCAACGCCCACAACCCGTTCCGGCAGGGTTGTCACTACGTCAGCCGGAATCTATATGCCGAACCCGGTCCTCTTGTTTGATTCGTGATCGAGATTCGAACTCGGCGTCCCGTCTCTGACGGAACGCGTTCCATCGTGGGGAACCTGTGACTTGGGCTTACTGAGTCGTCTCCGAAGCCGCGACAACGTTCTGGGCAGTGATTTCACAGTGGAATGCTAGGCCCGCTGATGGAATGTCGACACACGCTTCTGTCGGTTTCAATCGATCTAGCCCACCCGAGGGGATTGCGGTTTCCGGGTCGAAAGCCTGTCAGGGTGAGCATCTCGCGATGCAGAATGACGCCTATGTATTCAGATCCTGGGTGGGGCGCAGCGTTCAGAAGCATCCGTCTGGGCAACAACGACTCCGACGTGCGTCCGGCAATCAATGCTGCGCGTGCGCGGATACTTCCGAGCTTGATTGGTATGCCGCTCCTGTTCGGGACACTTCTCTTCCTCGAGAACGGTAACTCGGAGTCGACGAGCGGTTGGGCTCTCGCTGTCTTCGTGCTGGTGGTTCTCTCATGCTTCGCCTTTGTCATGTGGATAAGGAGTCGGCCGCACGTGTATGTCCGGGAAGGCGACATTCCTGGCGGCCTTATCCAAGCCTCGGGATTGATCGCTGCGATCGGAACTGCACCAATGCTCTGGGGCTACCTGGTGTTTTTCATGGGTGGTGGCATCTTCGCGTTTGGATTGGGTGCGGCTTCGAGCGTATTTCTTCTCCTCGGCCCAGGGCGGCCAAGCAAGTCGTTGATGCGAGCCTGGGCAGAGCGGCTCGGACCCGAGTTCTCAACTGAGTCATTGTGGAATGCGGTACTAAGTCCGGACTGAGGTCACCGACCGAGGCGAGAGAGATTCCATCCGGAGCTGCCCCACTCCTCCTGTGAACGCGATGTCCCACTGATACCGTTCCCTCGTGCCGCTCGCAGTCATCGCCGCCCTGAACGCCGAGATTCAAACGCTGGTTCAGGGAGTCGACGGCGCAATCCGAGATGACGTCGCGGCGTGGGGCTTGTGGGTCGGAAGGCTGCACGGTCAGGAAGTGGTTCTTGCGCGTGCTGGCGTGGGCAAGGTCAACACGGGAGCCTTGGCAGCAATCCTTTGGGAGCGGTACCGACCAGAGACGTTCCTGTTCACCGGTGTGGCGGGATCTCTAGATCCTGATCTTCTGATCGGTGACATCGTTGTGGGGGAGCGCACTATCCAACATGACTGGGGAACGCTCGCAAGTGGCGGGCTCGAGCGTTACCAAGCCGGTCATTTGCCCTTCTACAACCCAACCGACGAGTTCGGGTACGCACCTTCGGTTGGGCTGATCTCGGCCGCAAGAGCGGTCGCTGATTCTATCGATCTCACCCCCGTTGACGGCCGGGTACCGAGAGTCGCCTTCGGCACCATCCTGACTGGTGACCAGTTTCTTCAGGACGAGAAGGTGCGGGCAGAGTTGCATCGAGATCTTGGGGGTCACGCGATCGAAATGGAGGGAGCTGCGCTCGGTCAGGTCGCAGATCGCCTTGGGGCAGATCACCTGGTCGTTAGGTCGATGTCGGACCTTGCTAGTGGCGAGTCAGTCGAGCACTTTGAGCGGTTTGTTCCCCAGGTAGCTGCGAACTCGGCTCGGGTCGTTTCGGAGTTGATCCGAACCATGCCCTTGAGGAGTGATTGAGCCATGAACGTCGAAGTAGTACTCGTCAACAACGAACGCGTCACTCTTCGGATTGGCGACACTTTCTTAAAGGTCGACAGCGACCCACGGAGGATCGAGTTCGAATCTCAGATGATCAAAACGGTCCCGGTGAAGACACCAGAAGTGCTTTGGCTCCGAGGCAACGTTTTGGCGCTTGGAGCCGTGGATGGGCAGCCACTAGGCAAACTCGGAGAACAGGCGACATCCTCGTCGGCGGCATGGGAGGCCACGGGTGCGACAATTCGAAGACTTCACGACTCGGAAGCTCCATCACAACTGAGCAAGAGCATCGTCGAACCAGGAGCACGTCTCGAGGCTGAGGCTGGGTGGCTTGTCGAGACCAACGTGTTGCCGCGCGAGGTCATTTCGCGTCATCTCTCAATAGCCGAGCTGGCCATTCGGCCATACGAACCCGCATTCATTCATGGCGATCTACACATTGAGCATGTCTTCGTTGAAGGAGCGCATGTTGCTGGGATAATCGATTGGTCTGAGGCGGGTCGTGGCGATCCGCTCTACGATCTCGCAACCCTCACCCTCGGTCACCCGGAACGTCTGGACGCGGTGGTCTCCGGGTACGGCAGCGATGTCGATCGAAGCGTGATTGCGTCGTGGTGGTCGTGGCGTTGCCTAGTCGTGATCCGCTGGTTATTGGAGAACGGCTATGGATCACCGGCGGAGTTGCCTGAGGTGGCCCTGCTTCATGCTCGGTGACACGTCGAGCTAGCACCCCAAACTGGCCGAATCTCTGATTCGCTGTGCTTCAAAGAACGCGAAGAGGGCATCATCAGCCGCCCCGTTGTACCGCTCCGCTGCAGCCTCGGCGGCGAGGTCCGCTGCCACGGCTAGTTGGTCGTAGGCATCGGCGAGTTCGAGCCAGGGATCCGGGTCGCCATATGCGTCGGCCTCATCCCGAAGCTCTTCAGCTCCGAGGGTGTTCTCGTCCCGGAGGTCGATATACCTCTCCTCAGAAGCCGAAAACTGCCCACCGTTGCCGCCTAGCGCGCGGTTCAGTTCCGCCAGTAGCTGGTTCCAGTCGGCTGTCTGCCCTTGCCAAATCTGAGACCAGTATCGGTGGTAGACATCGCGTCCAGGGCAAGACTCCTCGGCCACGTCTTCGGTCGTGACGGTCACGACGTTCCCGTCAATCGGGTTCTGCTCAGCGTTGGCTTGGGTAGGGGGCGTCGGATCGCTGGTTGCAGAAGAGCCAGTGGTGCAGGCAACGGCGACCATCGCCACAGCGAGGGCAGCCGCAGCGATGCGGCCATGTCCTGATGACGGCATTGCTCCATGCTGACGGCCACGCAGGGAATGTCCAGAGGTGTGTAGGATGATTCGCGGAATAGTGAGCCGGAGTGTTAGGCGGCCAGTCGTAGCTGTCGGCGGCGTCTTGGTCGCCGTGGTACTCGTTTTCGCAGTTCTGGCCTTCTTCTCGTTGTCGACGCGGATTGTGGATCACGGAGAATGGTCGACGATTCGGATAGCGAACAGAGAGGTGCCGATCGCTAGTGCGGATCCTGTGTCACATGGGCCGCAGATATACCTCGGCACTCCAACCGTCAAGCCTGACTTCGTCGATGAGAGTTTCGGTCCAGACGTGAGTTTTCGAATGAGGTCCGAGCCAGGGGCCGGCCTCTCGGAATCAAAGGTATTGCGAGCTGTTTACCTAGGCCACGATGTCGGAGGGGACCCGTACTACATCTGGCAAGAGGGATTCGACGGGATTGGAGACCTCTTGGGCCAGATCCTTGCCGACTTCGGCTCCGTTGGCCGATTTGAGAGCAGCTACGGAACGTATGACACGGGCCCGGGGTTGTTCCATGGTGACGATTCGGAGTTCATCGGTCCGACCGTCCAGTTCATCGAGTCGGACACGTACGAGATGGTCGCCGAATGGCACAGCCTTCCAAAGAACGTGGTTGCCGTGGTTCTCTCAGAGGATGGACAGTCATTGGGATGGCAGGCACCTGTGAGCGGTACCGTCGGATTCCGTGATGAGCGTGATGAACGCTTCGGCAGGGTCGAGATGATCGCCTATGAGGCGTCAGGTGAGATCTGGGCCGAACAGGTTGTCCTCCCGTAGGAGAATGGTGCGACGCGTAGCGTGTTTGCGATGAGCGATCGAGTTCCCGCCACGTCCTGGCTTCTCCGAATTGGAGGCCTGCTTGTCGTTGTTGGGACATTCCTCCCGTGGTTCTCACACGAGTTGCTATCAGTATCGGGGTGGGAGCTCCAGGCGTTCTCGGTGCCGATTGCTGGGCTGTCATTGATAGCGATGTCCTTCGTCGAGTCGTCCAACCTCGCACCGCCCGTGGTCGTGGTTTTCCTGGCTGCTATCCCAGCGGTTGTGGCCGGAGAACTGTTTTTTGTTGGGATCGACGGGCCGGGGATGGGCCTCTGGGTAGTTGCGGCTGGCTGTGTCCTCTGCGTCGTCGGAGCCGCCCGCATGCTTAGCGACTGGCTTCAGCAAGCGAGGGCCCAGCCCTCTAACTTCACGTCGACATGAGTGAACCCAAGCTCCTCTCAGGCGGCAATCCGCAGATTCCGAAGGGAGACGGCGATCGTCCGGTCCAGGACTACATAGCGGCCATGCCCGAGTGGAAACAGGACATCGGACGACGGATCGATGACCTCATCAACCGAACCGTCTCCGACGTAAAGAAAGCTGTTCGCTGGAATTCACCCTTCTATGGGATCGAGGACAAGGGCTGGTTTCTCAGCTTTCACTGCTTCAACAAATACATCAAGGTCACCCTTCTCAACGGGTCCTCTCTCGATCCCGTGCCGCCAGTGGATTCGAAGCACCCCGACGTGCGGTACTTCCACATCTTCGAGGGTGATGATTTCGAAGCTGAGCTCGAGGTCTGGGTCAGGCAGGGGAGCGAACTCCCCGGCGAACACCTCTTTTAGGGGCGTCTGAGAAGCTGGTCGACCGGTGCGTAGTCGTCGGTCAGAACGGAAGCCCCGCCGATGAGCTCATCGAGGTCGGTGCCGGTCAACCCGACCTCCCGCCCACCCCGGCTCCGAATGGCGGCCTCGATCGCAGCAACATCGACCTCCGACTGCGACGCAGCCAGAACGAAGTTTCCTCCAGCCTCGCCAGCCAGGTAGTTCGGCGGGGCGAACAGAGCAACATGATCGAACACCTCGCTGAGGGTGGCCGCCTGAGCCTTCAAGAAAGCCTGTCTGGGGCTATCGATGACATTCATGATGTAGATGCCCTCGGCGCCTAACACGTCGCGGATCTGTTCTTTGTATTCAAGAGTTGTCAGATGCCATGGGACGGATGCTCCGCTGTAGGCGTCACCCAATACGACGTCGGCAGAGTCAACGTCCAGAAGAGAGATTCTGGCGTCGTCCACGATCACGTCCACCTCGTCGCTGAGGGCCAAATCGCGAGTCCCAATCTCGACCAGCTCGTTGTCGATCTCCAAAACGGTGTTGGTGCTGCCAGGTCGAGTGGCTTCGATATAGCCGGGCATCGTGAAGCCCCCGCCGCCGATGGACACCACTTCTAGTGGTCCGGGACGCGCCTCGGTTTCAAGGATGTCGGTGAACAGACGGATGTATCGGAATTCGAGATAGGTTGGGTCTTCAAGGTCGACGTAGCTGTTAGGCAACCGGTCGAGCCACAGCGTGCGTCCGGTCGGGCGATCTTCGTCAACCTCCACGACGGCACAGTGGTAGGTGGTTTCGTACTCACACGGTGTTGGCGCGGTCATCATCCATCCGGCAAGAATCGCCGCCGCACCGATTGGGAGAAGCGCCCATCGTGTGCGAGATGCCCAAAGGGTCGCCCCAACCACAGCCAACGAGATACCGAGTACGGAAATGGTCGGTCGCGTTGGGAAGGCTGCGATCAGGACAAACCCCGTGATGAATGTGCCGAAGATGGCCCCGGCGGTCCCGATCGCTGAGTACGAACCGACAACCCTCCCGGTCTCCTCGAGTGATGCAAGTTGGATCTTGACCACCACCGGAGGGATTGCTGACAGCACAGCTGCCGGAAGAACGAATGCAAACGCTGCGGCTATCACGATCGAGAAGGCTGATGTTGTCAGTGACGGCCCGATCCAGTCGGCGAGGAGAGGTGAGACCAGTGCCAACAACCCGCCAGTGACAAATAGGGGTCCGACAAGCGTTGATGGATCGGTGCGGTCTGCAGCGCGTCCACCCAGCCAGGCTCCGAGAGAGATACCGGCGAGGATCACACCGATGATTCCCGTGAACACTTCCAAGCTGACTCCGAGGTACGGAGCCAACAACCTGGCGGCCAGGATCTCCAGCACGAGAACCGCTGCAGAAGAGAAGAAGACGAGGAATCGGGCCAGCCAGGTGTTCACCGGGCAAGGCTATTCGACTCCTGATTCAAGCCGTTGCTCGGTGACCGTCCGATCGCAGGCCTTTCAACTTGATCCAATCTCCGCCGTATATGGCGATATGAACCCGGGGTTCGCAGTTATTCGTCGATGCCGACGCCGGCGATCCAGGCTTTGCCGTTCCGGTACTCGAAGAAGACCAGCCATGGCTGGACCGATGGGTCTTGGGTGCCGAGTGCGAGATATGGGAAGTTACGGCACTCAGTTGGGATCAAGGCTGCCCGAGAGTGTGGGGTATCGGCTGTCACTTCAGGGGTTGCTTCGAAGGCCTCCAGGAAAGGCTCCGAGACGGCCACTGCGAACTCATCCAAGCCATGGATCGACCGCAGCCTCGATCCGCTCATGACTTCTGAGAGCTCTTCGGGAGCGATCTGGCTGGGTGAACCGGTCAGCGCCACGATCAGACCTTCAGGACTGAGGAGGGGGCGGAACGGCTCGCTACGGCGCAGTCGGGCGGCGAGAGTCTTCACGAGACGCACCGGACGCTTGTCGGAGGAGAACGCTCTCAGGTCGACGTGCTCGGTGAGGTACTTGCGATAGATCCAGGCGTCGCCATTCGGGGTGTCAACAGGAAGCCATTCCGTGTTTCCGATGGTCTTGATGCGGCCGGTGCTGACTATGCCAGTTGCTGTCGGGTCGTAGTTGTAGACAACACGCTTGCCGCCAGGCTCGGAATAGGCGGGGAGACGCTGCTGCCGGCCGAGACGGACCACTGCCCAGTGTTTGCGTCGGCCACCGAAGATCAGAGCCGGTACGTCAGCGGCGGTCCCGAAGCCGACGACGACCAAGAGTGTCATGCCAAGGAATCCCAGCGGCACACGGAGCGCTTCAACTGTCTGGAAGAAGGAGTCGGCGAGAAGGGTGATGCCGTCGAGATTCAGCAGACCCAGGCCTTCTGGCTCGAAAGTCGGCGCTGGTGGATCGAATGTCACGATGTTGACCCCAACCTCTTCAGACAGGCTGCGGGCACCCTCGAGAACGTCAGCTCCAACTGTGATCTTCACGGCACCTGGTGAAGCGGCTCCGTTCCCATCTCTGGCCACATACGTGAATTGCACTGAGCCGATCCAGCCGTTCTCCGGGCGATACAGGAGCTTGCCGTCGTCAACGGAGATTGTTCCGTACTCCGGCAGCGACGCAAGAGAAATGCTCAGCGGATCGCCGTCTGCATCGAAATCGTTGTCGAGGACGTCGAGGTAGATCTCCTGGTACGTCGCCAAAGTGAACTCGTCGTCATTCACGACCGGGACGTCGTTTACCGACAAGACCTGGATCGTGACACTGGCGGTGTCCCCAACGAGCCCGTCGGTGACGGTGTAGGTGAACTCAACTGTCCCGTGGAAGTTGGCAGGCGGTTGGTAGGTGACGGTCTTGCCCGAAACACCCACGTTGCCGTGCGCCGGCTGAGTCACAGCAGCAATTGAGAGTGGGTTGAAATCTACGTCGGTGTCGTTTTGGAGCACGTCAACAACGACCGAGTTGTCTTCGTCGACAGTCGCGAAGTCGTTGTTGGCCACTGGTGCCACGTTTACTTCGTTGACTGTGATGGTGATGGGTTGGGTGTCGGTGAGTGGTGTTGGTGTTCCGTTGTCGGTGACTGTGATGTCGAACGT
>JANQRA010000023.1 GCA_028284765.1 Acidimicrobiia bacterium | reverse complement strand
CGTTGGGAGTCGCCGTCTTGTCCAGATCGATTCCCGGCGTCCGGGGCAAGACGACTGTTTCGTCGTCACTGTCTGACGGATTGGCACCCGTGGGATCTGTGGAGTTGACGGTGGCGGTGTTGTCGACTGATCCGTTGTCGACGTCGGCCTGGGTGATCGTGTAGTTGGCGGTGCAGGTGAAGAAGTCGCCAGGTGCCAGCGTTGTCGCCGGGCAGCTGATCGAGCTGAGGCCAGGAAGTGGGTCAGTGACTGTGATGTTCGACAAGGTCACGTTGCCGGTGTTGGTGACCTCAAACTCATAGTCGACTGTGTCACCGACGGCAGTCCCGTTGGGAGTCGCCGTCTTGTCGAGATCGATGGCCGGGTTGCGAGGCAAGTTGACCGACTCGCTATCTGTATCCGAGGGACTCGTGCCGGTTGGGTCTGTGGAGTTGACGGTGGCGGTGTTGTCGACTGATCCGTTGTCGACGTCTGCCTGGGTGATGGTGTAGCTCGCGGTGCAGGTGAAGAAGGCGCCAGGAGCGAGGGTGGTTGCGGGGCACGAGATCGCGCTCAGGCCGGGTAGTGGGTCAGTGACTGTGATGTTCGACAACGTCACGTTTCCGGTGTTGGTGACCTCGAACTCATAGTCGATCGTGTCACCGACATCAGTGCCGGCCGGTGTCGCTGTCTTATCCAGGTCAATTCCGGGAGTTCGGGGCAGAGTGATCGACTCAGTGTCCTGATCCGTCGCAGGTGGGCCGGCCGGAGGAGTGCCAGAAGCGTTGGCCGTGTTGTCCACGGATCCGTTGTCCAGGTCCGCTTGGGTGATCGTGTACGAAGCCGTGCACGTGAACGAGGCTGTCGGAGCCAATGTTGTTGCCGGACAGCTGATCGCGCTGAGACCTGGCAGGAGATCTGTCACCGAAACGTTGGTGAGTGTCACATTCCCGTTGTTGGTCACCTCAAATTCGTAGTCGATAGTGTCCCCGACATCAGTCCCGTTTGCGGCCCCGGTCTTGACAAGATCGATGAGAGCGAACTGCGGAATCAATACCGACTCGGTGTCTGTGTCTGATGGGTTGGTTCCGGTTGGGTCTTCTGAGTTGACGGTGGCGGTGTTGTCTACTGATCCCGTGTCTACGTCGGTTTGGGTGATCGTGTAGGACGCAGTGCACGTGACAGAGACCGTGGGTGCCAGCGTGGTCGCTGGACAGCTAATCGTTCCGAGGCCGGGCAGCGGGTCGGTGACCGTGATGTTGGTGAGGGTGACGTCTCCGGTATTGGTGACTTCGAACTCGTAGTCGATCGTGTCCCCCACGCTGGTGCCGCTAGCGCTTCCCGTCTTCTCGAGGGCGATGCCTGGCGTCCGCGGCAAGACGACTGTCGCGTTGTCACTGTCTGATGGGTTGGTGCCGGTTGGGTCTGTGGAGTTGACGGTGGCGGTGTTGTCGACCGATCCGTTGTCCACGTCGGCCTGGGTGATCGTGTACGAGGCGGTGCACAGAGTGAACGCACCAGGCGCAAGGCTGGTTGCCGGACAACTGATTACTCCGAGGCCGGGCAGCGGGTCGGTGACCGTGATGTTCGACAGAGTCACATTGCCGGTATTGGTGACCTCAAACTCATAGTCGATCGTGTCCCCCACGCTGGTCCCTGCAGGTATCGCTGACTTCTCCAGATCGATTCCTGGGCTTCGGGGCAAGACGACTGTTGCGTCGTCGGTGTCCGAAGGGTTGGTGCCGGTTGGGTCTGTGGAGTTGACCGTTGCCGTGTTGTCCACGGAACCGTTGTCCACGTCGGCCTGGGTGATCGTGTATGAGGCGGTGCACAGAGTGAACGCACCAGGCGCAAGGCTGGTTGCCGGACAACTG
This sequence comes from Acidimicrobiia bacterium, assembly GCA_028284765.1. Lineage (GTDB taxonomy): Bacteria > Actinomycetota > Acidimicrobiia > Spongiisociales > ZC4RG35 > JANQRA01. Next base: position 217,652 of record JANQRA010000023.1, on the reverse strand, counting down.
ATCGTTCCGAGGCCGGGCAGCGGGTCGGTCACCGAGATGTTCGACAGAGTCACATTGCCGGTATTGGTGACCTCAAACTCATAGTTGACCGTGTCACCGACATCAGTCCCATTAGGAGCAGCAGTCTTGTCGAGGTCGATTCCTGGACTCCGTGGCAGCGGGACTGAGTCAGAATCGGTGTCCGAAGGATTTGTGCCCGTTGGGTCTTCCGAGTTGACGGTTGCGGTGTTGTCGACCGATCCGTTGTCCACGTCGGCCTGGGTGATCGTGTAGCTCGCGGTACAAGTCGTGTTGGCACCTGGCGCGAGAGATGTCACGGGACAGGTGATCGTCGACAATCCAGGCAGAGGATCGGAAACACTCATGTTCGAGAGTGGCTGATTCCCGTCATTCAGAACCTCGAACGAGTAGTTGATGGTGTCACCAACGGCAGTGCCTGTCGAGGCCGAAGACTTGGTCAGCGAGATTGACGGATCCTCGATGAAGACTGTGACCTCGTCTTGGTCGTCCTCGGCGAGCACATCGTTCCCCGGGGTCGAGTCGGGGTCGTTTTGGGTGACCTGTGTGACTTCCGCCCCGTTGGTGACCGAACCCGAACCGATGGCGGTCACGACGATGTTCAGAGTCGCAGAACCGCCGGAAGGGATGGTACCGACATCCCAGACGCCGCCGCTGTAGTTCCCGGTGTCGTCACTGACATATTGAACTCCGCCTGGAAGGACATCAGTCACTTCGACATTGGTCGCGTCGTGAGGGCCAGCATTGGACACCGTGACTGTGTACGTGAAGTTCGTGCCAGCTAGAGGTGAAGAATCGCTGCTCGTTTTGGTCAAACTCAAGTCGGCGTCACCTGGTCCGGCCGGAAGGCACTCGACGGACTCATAGTCATCGGACGCTGCCCCCACCGTGGCGACGATGGTTGGCGCGGCGGTGGCCTTGTCGACAGCCACGAGCCGAGGCCGTGTGCCGTTACTCCCGTAGAGCTGTCCGTTGATATCGAACGCGAGACCCTCAAAGTCGCTCGTAGCTCCTGTGCCAGTCGTGCCAACCAAGGCAGTCGCACCAGTGGATGTGTTGATCGTGAAGATCGAACTTCCCGGACCGGCCGTGTCAGTTCCATACATGATCCCGGTGGTCGGGTCGACGGCGATGTCGTCGACTGATGTGAAGCCGGCAATCAGGATGTAGTCGACACCTGGCCCGAATACGTTCGGCACGTGGGCTCCAGTAGCGGGGTTGATGCGGAATAGGGCGTCTCCCCCGCCGCGCACCTCAGTGGCCCAGATGAATCCAGTGGTGGGGTCGTAGGTCATGCCATCGACGTCGTTGAAAGTGACGTTCCCCGCGCTGCCACCGCCAACGCCCATTGTTCCGATTCCAGTGAACGTCCCCGTGCTCAGATTGATGGATCCGAAGGTTCCGCCATTCGCTGCGTATAGAACTCCGGTGGTGTCGTTCATTGCAATGGCCTCAACGCCTCCGACCCCGAGGGGGCCGACAATGGTCTCCGTGCCATCACCGATGTCGTAGAAGGTGAGTTCGTTGTCGTCATCGTCAACAAACCAACAGATGTCAATGTGATCGGCGCGTGCCTGGGGTGCGGTGAAGACGGCAATTGGTAGTAGCGCAGCCACATAGGCCACTACCTGAAAGAGGGCAAGGCTGCGCCTTGCCCAGCTGGGTTGTATTCCGTCGCCAGCCAAGAACTTCTACTCCGTCGCGTATCACTGGCTTGAGCGAACCGATGTCAGCCCTCGCAGCCAGGAACAAGTATCCGTTGGCCGAATACCGTAACTATCTATCGGCGCGTCCTGACGCTTGCTTGTGGGTCTTTTGCATCATCGAGATACAGCGTTGACATCAACTGCACTTGAGGTTCTACGGTTGTAAGGACCTAAACCAGGTTTAGACATTCCGATCCCCTTACGCTTCGAGTAGATGGCTGCGAGACATCCAGAACCCAACCAGATCCCAGTCGCGGGCAACGCGCGTCATCTGATTGGAAGGCAGCTGCGTAGAGCGCCGAGGGAATTCACCCTGGGCGGCGTGGGCACCACCATCTATGCGGCCATGACGGTCTTGTCGTCATTTGTGATCGGATGGATCACCGACGACATCCTCCTACCGGCCGCGGATCGAGGCGACGTCACGACGGCCTCTTTGGCCGCCGCTGCGGGCGCAGTCATCGGCGTGGGGCTTCTAAGGGGATTCGGCATAGCCATGCGCCGCACCGGTGCCTACTACTCCCAATATCGTCTGCAGTACCGGGACCGAATCGAAGTAACAAGCAAGTATCTCGATCTCCCGACCGAATGGCACCGCAGGCATCCGACGGGTCAGCTCCTGGCCAACGCGAACGAGGATGTCGAAGCGGCTTCGTTCATTGCATCTCCCCTGCCAATGGCCTTTGGCGTCATCCTGATGCTCATAGCCACGGCCGTCATTCTCATCGTCACCGATCCGTTCCTCGCCTTGATCGGATTCATGGTGGGACCGGCCATCCTCGTCGTGAACTACACCTATCAACGTCGGATGAGGGCGGTTGCGGCGAAGGCACAGTCGTTGCGAGCCGAGGTAGCTGATATCGCGCACGAATCCTTCGATGCGGCTCTCGTCGTGAAGACTCTTGGCCGAGAAGACGACGAGGTTGGCCGTTTCGGGAGTCGCTCCGATGAGTTGCGTGATCGAATGGTTGAGGTCGGCGGGCTCAGAGCGGTTTTCGATCCGGTCATGGACTCTCTGCCAAACCTCGGCATCCTCGCAGTGTTGGTGGTCGGTGCATGGAGAGTCGACCAGGGAATCATCACCGCGGGGACACTGGTGTCCTTTGCCTACCTGTTCAGATTGGTTGCGCTTCCCATGCGTGTCTTCGGATGGCTCCTTGGTGAGCTACCACGATCGATCGTTGGGCTGAGCCGGGTGGAATCGGTTCTCGATGCTGACGAGAGCTTCGCCTACGGACAGTCGACTCCCGACCAGGCGGGTGGCGCCGGAGCCAGGGTCTCGGACATCGCTTACAGATATGAAGACTCCGACGTGGAGGACCTGCTCCCGCCTTCGGATCAGAGAGCATCCAACGGCACCGGCGAGCTTGGTCGTGGTGTCGAATCGGTGACTCTCGAAGTGCCTCCTGGCAAGACTGTCGCCATCGTCGGCCCAACCGGAGCCGGCAAATCGACGATCGCCCATCTCTTGGTGCGTCTATTTGACCCGGACACTGGAAGGATCAGTTTCGACGGCCACATGCTGCTGGATATCGATCGAGAGTCACTAGCCGACTCGGTATCCATCGTGTTCCAGGAGACCTTCCTCTTCAACGACACCATTTACAACAACATCACCCTCGATCAGGAGTTCCCAGAAGACCAGGTCTACTCGGCGGCACGTCTGGCGATGGCAGATGGTTTCATCCAGGGGTTGGAGAACAGCTACTCAACCCTCGTTGGCGAGAGAGGTGCAAGTCTGTCGGGTGGCCAGCGTCAGAGGATCGCAATTGCGCGCGCACTGGTCAGGCATCCGAGATTGTTGGTTCTCGACGATGCGACGTCGGCGGTGGACCCTGCGGTCGAAGGTCAGATCCTCGAGGGCCTTCGGGGCCTCGACACGACCGTTGTGATTGTTGCGTATAGGCGCAGTTCGATCGTCCTGGCTGACGAGGTGATCTTTGTCGACGACGGCCGAGTGATCGACCGAGGACAGCATGAAGACCTCTACCGAACCCTGCCGGAGTATCGGAACCTGATTGACGCCTACGAGAAGGAGTCGGCATGACGGTTAGAGCCGAAGAAAGGGTGCAGAGTCCGCAGGGCGCTCTACAAACCATCCGTCGAGGACTGGCTCTATCCCCCGAGTTGAGAAAGGGATTGGTCGGCACCCTCCTGATCGCGATCGCAGCAACCGCAGGCAGGGTGGTCGTCCCAATCGCTATCCAACAGATCATCGACAATGGGGTCCTCGATGGAGGCGTCGATATGACGGTCGTGGTAACGATGGCCAGTCTTGCTCTTGGGGCCATACTGATCACCGGCCTGGCCACAGGTTGGATGCATCTGCGTCTCGCCAAGGTGTCCGAGACGGCGCTATCCGGTCTTCGCATCCGGGCATTCAGACACATTCACAACCTCTCAATGCTCCATCAGGCATCCGAACAACGAGGTGTACTCGTGGCCAGAGTCACGTCTGATGTCGATCAGGTCAGCCGATTCATGCAGTGGGCTGGCCTGATGCTCTTGGTCAACGGCCTACAGGCCATGCTGGCGGTCGTCGTGATGCTCACAATGTCCGTTCCACTCGGCCTGGTGGTCATCGCCCTGTCTCCTGCCGTGGTCGGGATGATCAAGTTCTTTCAAACCCGATTGAGGGTGGCCTACCTCACCGTCCGTGAACGAGTCGGCCAGATGCTCGCCCTTATCGCTGAGACAGTCGTGGGTGCCCCCGTCATCCGCGCCTACGGAATTGAGGACAGGACCAGGGCGCGCCTCGAGGAGTCGATCGAGGCGCATCGCAGTGCCGGAGCCCATGCCGGGCGGATCTCGTCCGTGTTCTCCGGCATGAGCGAAGTCAGCTCGTCGGTGATCGTTGCAGCGATCGTGGTGGTTGGCACCCTTCTCGCGGCGAACGGGAGTGCTACCACCGGAGAGGTAATCGCCTTCTTCTTCTTGGTCCAGCTCTTTGTCCAACCGGTCCAATTCATGGGAGAGGCGGTCAACGAAGCGCAGACTGCGGTCGCTGGCTGGAGTCGCGTTCTGGACATTCTCGATATCGCACCTGACGTGGTTGATCCAGGCGAGGATGGTGTTGATCTCCCACATGAACCGCTCGGAGCCGTCTTCGCCGATGTCGAGTTCAGGTATCCCCGCCCCGGAGAGACGGCAAGCGAAGCTGACGCTTCACCGGCGTTGAGAGACGTTGATGTGGCGATCCCACCACAGCAGAAAGTTGCCATTGTCGGTGAAACCGGCTCCGGAAAGACCACGTTCGCCAAGTTGCTTACACGGTTGATGGACCCATCGAGCGGCTCGGTGAAGGTGTCGGGCATCGATCTTCGAACAGTGCGATTCGATTCTCTGCGAGATCGAGTTGTAATGGTCCCTCAGGAGGGGATCCTTTTCAGGGGAACGATTGCTGACAACGTTCGGATGGGTAGACCTGGTGCATCACGCGAAGAGATTCTCTCTACCTTCCGCACTCTCGGTCTCTCAGACTGGCTGTCGGAGCTCGGTCAAGGACTGGACACCAGTGTCGGTGAGCGAGGGAGCTCGCTGTCCGTGGGAGAGCGGCAGCTGGTGACGCTGGTTCGCGCCGCGATCGCTGAGCCGGATCTGTTGGTTCTGGATGAGGCAACCTCAGCGGTGGATCCGGCGACTGAGGTGCGGATCAGCGGAGCACTGAACCAGTTGACGAGCGGTCGCACAGTCGTGACGATCGCCCATCGTCTGTCGACTGCTGAGGCAGCGGACCGCGTTCTGGTGTTTGACGACGGGCGGCTTGTGCAGGACGGCCCTCATGCGGAACTCGTTGCCGAGGGAGGTATCTATGGGCGGCTATACGAGTCGTGGCAGCGCGGCACCTGAGCCCAGATTACGGCAGGTCCAGGACGACAGTTCCGCCGCCCCACCCGTAGGTTTGGTCGCGCGCCTCGATGATCACGCTGTCAACTGACTCGGGGATGACAACTCCGGTTAGTGACCTCGTGAAAGGCTGCTCGTTGGCGTGGTCATGAACCAATTCACGGACCCCGTACACAGTTCCATCCTCGCCGACGACACGCCACGCATCTGCGTATCGGTCCGGTGTGTCGTAAGGCGAGCTGACCGTGACGCTGAAGTCGTATCCAGCTTCTGAGCCGGACACCGTGGCCTTGACCACGTTCGGATAGATGACCTCATCCAAGGTGACGTCGATGCATTGGTCTTTCCCAACGCCACTTTGCGGGTCGAAATTGCGCCCCTCAACAAGGGCTGCGCCCTGGCCGTCTGTGTTCAGAAACGCAACCACAGCTTCAGCCACACCCCTGGATGCTGCCTCGATGTACCTGGGGCTGAGGTAAATCGCTGCCTCAGCAGGATTGGCGATGTACCCGAGCTCCAAGAGGACGCTCGTCGTCGCCGGTCGTCTGACCATGCCATACGCATCTTCACCGTCTGAATTGATGACAGTCATCACCCCGGCGTCCGGTGCTCTGTCCCAGTCGACGTCGAGCTCACCGAGCCTCGCCATTGTTCTGTCGTACAGGAGCCCTCCAAGTCTTGCCGACTCACTTTGGGCTTGCTGAACGAAGACCTCGATGCCTGGGACGTCGGAGGCAGGGGCAGCCGGCGCATTGTGGTGGATCGAGATCAGGGCCCGTGCACCCATGAGATCTGCATACTCGGCGCGCGTGGGGATTGGGATTGGATAGTCCGCAGTCCGGGTGAGGACTGTGGAGATCCCTTCCTCCTCGAGGAGCGAGGCAGTCGCCAAGGCGACCTTGAGATTGACCTCCTTTTCAGGCAGGCCATTCGACCCCACGGCACCCGTGTCTATTGGGCCACCATGACCGGGGTCGAGCACCACATCTACCTTGCTGACCCCCTCACCGGCGTCGAGTGTGACGGGATCCCCGCATGGTGAGAGAGCCTCGATTGATCCGTCATCGTGCCTGATGACCGCGAGAGGGACTCCGTTAGGGGCGATCCAGGCGACGGCGGGCTCGGTTGGGGTAGTTCCCGTAGGGGAACTCGTCGAACTCTCTGTTGCAGGCGCAGAGGTACTTGGAAGGGTCGCCACCACCGAGGTGGACGTCGACGTAGCTGCCGAGCAAGCCGCCAAGACCAGACAGACCACGCCCAACAACGCCCTCGAAGGTGTCGCCTTGGGCAAGGGCGAAGCATCTAACGTCGAATTCATGCCCATTGCGCAGTTACTCCGATCGCCTGTCGTTCAGCGCGCCACGATCGCAATCATCGCAGCGATTGCGGTTTTGGCGTATCCGGACCTTGTCGGGAGTCTCTTGTTCGAGCTCCTGGCGTTGGTGGCGGTTGCGGTTGGGGCCGTCGAGATATTCGGTGCGCTGCGAACTCGGGCTGTTCGAGGCATCCTCAACGGCCTTGCGTTCGTCGTGTTTGGGGTCGTGCTCCTCTTGGGAGGAGAGCTTGCCAATCGAGCGGTGGAGCTTGCACTTGCGGGCGTCCTTGCATGGCGGGGCGGATTGAATTTGGTGTTCGCGTATCGGTCGCGTGCCGTAGGTGAGGATCCATTCTGGCCAGTATCCAGAGGCGTCCTTCTGATACTTCTGGCTGCAGCGCTGCTTGTGATACCGGACAGCCTTTTGCTCTGGGTCGTCCTTCTGGTGGCGGTCACATGGATTGTGAGCGGCGTCATCGTCATCGTCAACGCGATAGGTGAGGACGAAGCCAACGCAGTCCCTGACGATGTGGTGACTGTTATTCGACAGAAGTCAATGCCCGCACAACTTCGACAGATGGTGTCCGAATCAATATTCGATGGCATCGACAACCACGAAGGTGGAGTGCAGTTCGCCGCGCTGATGTCGTTTGCAACAGCAATCGCCACTTTCGGGATCAAGTCCGACTCCACAGCGGTGGTCATCGGCGCGATGCTGATCGCACCGTTGATGACCCCCATAATGGCGCTGAGTGCGTCGATCTTGATGGGCTGGGGTCGTCGTGCTCTTCTGTCCGGACGAAGGGTCGGGATAGGAGTCGCCATCGGGATTGGCGGCTCCTGGCTCATGTCGTTGATGTCGCCGGAGTTCGTTTCGATCGCCAACAACTCCCAGGTAGCGAGCCGCACCTCTCCCACATTGCTGGATCTTCTGATCGCTCTGGCCGCAGGTGCGGCGGGTGGCTACGCAGTGACGCATCCGAAGGTCGGGAACTCCTTGCCAGGCGTAGCCATCGCGGTAGCTTTGGCACCGCCTCTGGCCGTCGTTGGCTATTCGTTGGAGCAAGGGGAGGTCGTACTCGCCCTCGGCGCGTTCCTGCTCTTCGCCACCAACCTCGTCGGCATTGTGGTCGCAGCCGGGATCACGTACGTCGTCTCGGGATACAGCCCATGGACGAGAATCGAACAGGGCGGCGACCAGTCGAGGCGGTCACTCGCTTTGGTGGGGATCTCGCTGCTTCTCGTTGCTATCCCGCTCGGGATCATCGGCGAAGGGATCATCCATCAGACGACGGCGCGCTCCAGCGCAACTGAGACCGTCGAAAGGTGGCTCGGCCCGGAGTCTCCATATGAGATCGTCAGGTTGCGGATCGCCGGAGAAGAGGTTGAGGTGTTCTTAATCGGAAGTGGTGATTTGCCAGCTGAGCCCGCCGATCTCGCAAATGAGTTGGCCCAAGCCTTGCGGACTGATGTCGTCCTGACTCTCGATGTGACTCCACGGGACAGCACCGTGACCGAGGGTTCCTACGCGGGCCGTCGATAGCTGAAGGTCGCTTACAGATCGAGCGCCGCGGCGAGCTCGTCGCTCAGGGCCTTAGCGCGCCGCTGCAGGTCCATGCGGGCCGTGATCACGTCGGTGTCGCCCAAGGCTGACTTCAGGTCTGAATAGATCTTCAACTTTGGTTCGGTGCCGCTCGGCCTCACCAGCAGCCTTCCGCTGTCGCCCAGAACCAACTCGATGAGGTCCTGCGACCCGAGCCACACGGGTCTGCGATCGGCGCCGACTCGATAGTCGACCATCGACGTCACCTCATAACCGCCAACACTCGAAGGTGGAGACTCACCGACTCGTTCCACCGCAGCTTTCAGAACCTCGGGACCTTCAGGGGTGTCATTGACGATCGATGTTTGGGCGCTACTCCACAGACCGTGACGGTCCCACAGGTTGGCAAGCCCATCGATTATCGATTCTCCTACGTCGGCGAGGTCTGCTGCCAGATCGGCGAAGATGACGCTTGCTGAGATTCCGTCTTTATCCCGAACGATGTCGCCAACCGTGTACCCAAGGGCTTCTTCGTACCCGAAGACGAACTCACCATCACCGGCCTCGGTCATCGCCAGCCCTGCACGCATGATCCACTTGAAGCCAGTGAGCGTCCGCTCGTACTTGGCTCCATAGGAGCCGGCAATGGATTCCATCATCGGACTGGACACGATGGAGCTGGCAACTATGGGAGTCGTATCACCGGGGTGACGACTGAGCATGTAGTCAGCGAGCAATGCTCCGACTTCGTTGCCGGTGAGGCTGATCCACTCGCCTCCGTGCGGCACCACCACCGCCAGTCGATCGGCGTCAGGATCGTTCGCAAGAATCAAGTCGGCGCCTTCGGCCGCTCCGAGTTCCTGTGCCAGGTCGAGTGCGCCCGGTTCTTCAGGGTTGGGGAAGGAAACCGTGGGGAACGTCCCATCCGGTTTCACCTGATCGGGTACCGGATGAAGGTCGTGGTGTCCTGCCGCCTCCATGGCTGATTCGAAGACTGTCCAACCGACGCCGTGGATCGGGGTGTAGACGATCTTCAGGTCCGAGCCGTCCTCGCGAGGGCGGAGACTGAGGATGTCCGCGACGTAGCTATCCAGGATCTCCTTACCGACTCTCTCGGCTCCAGTAGCACTGTCCTCCAACGAGAAGTGGGTGCGTTCAATTTCAGACGCCGGAGGAGCCTGACCAATGAGCGTCTGGATTTGAGTGTCGACCGGGCTGACGATCTGAGCAGCGTCGGGCCCATAGACCTTGTAGCCGTTGTCTTGTGGAGGGTTGTGCGACGCCGTAACCACAACCGCCGCTGAGGCGCCAAGCTTCTTGGCCGCATAAGCCACTAGTGGAGTCGGTGTTGGCTCGTCGAAGTAGGCCACATCCAATCCAAGTGCGAGGAAGACTCCGATCGAGTCTGCAGCGAATTGCTTGCTCGAGGGTCGGGCATCGAACCCGACGACTACCGGACCAGTGACGTCGTCGGAAACGAAGGTTGCTAGGGCCCATGTCGTGCGGATTACGACCGCTCGGTTCATTCTGGCCGTGCCCGGGCCAACTTCTCCCCTAAGACCAGCGGTCCCAAACACCAAAGAAGTGCCCATGGCAGCGACAAGTTCACCATCGTCGCCTCCTTCGAGAATGGTCTCGAGCTCTGCTCTAGTCACCGGGTCCGGATCGCCGGCAACCCATCTGCGAGCACTCTCCCTCAGGTCTGACATCGAGTCGAGGCTACTTTGCCCGGGACTGCCAGCCCCAGGAGTCACGGCACATATCGATCAAGTCGCGTTCTGTCGCCCAGCCGAGCTCGGATCGTGCCTTAGAGACATCAGCCCAGCTTTCTGCAACGTCTCCAGCGCGTCTCTCGACGATCTCGTAGGGAATTGGCTGTCCGGATGCCCCTTCATAGGCGCTGACCAATTCGAGGACACTGTGGCCCCTGCCTGTGCCCAGATTGTGTATGTGGACGCCTGGCTTCCCAGCGAGACCTTCGAGGGCGGCGACGTGGCCGGCAGCAAGGTCGACGACGTGTATGAAGTCTCGGATGCCAGTTCCGTCCGGTGTTGGGTAGTCGCCGCCGAAGACTCTGAGTTTGGGCAGCCGACCTTCAGCTACCTGAGCGACATACGGCATCAGGTTGTTCGGGATGCCTCTCGGGTCCTCCCCGATGAGACTCGAGTGGTGAGCTCCTACTGGGTTGAAGTATCGGAGAAGAGAAACACTCCATGTTGGATTCGCGATCTGAACGTCTGCCAACACCTGTTCCATCATGATCTTTGACTGGCCGTATGGATTGGTGGCCTCCCCAATGGGCATGTCTTCGGTCATGGGAAGTGATTGTGGAATGCCGTACACGGTGGCTGATGAGCTGAAGACGAAGTTCTCGATCCCGGTCTCCAGCAACACGGAGAGCAGCGAGATCGTCCCCGCGACGTTGTTCTCGTAGTACCTGATCGGCTGTTCAACCGACTCCCCCACGGCTTTCAAGGCCGCGAAGTGGACACATGCGTCGAAGCCCTGACTGGCCAGTTCGGTGAGCGCCTCCTGATCCCGAATGTCCATTTCGTGGAATTCAGGAGCGCTGCCGGTTATCTCGCCAACCCTGCGAATGACCGATGCTCGCGAGTTGGACAGGTTGTCGAGCACTACCGGCTCATGGCCGGCTTCCATCAGGGCGACAACTGTGTGTGAGCCGATGAATCCGGCTCCGCCGGTGACGAGGACGCGCATTCGGGCGAGGTTAGGTGGTAGCCGGAAGTGTGATGATGAACTTCGAGTACTGACCGTCGTGCTCGTAGACCAGATATCCGTTCATCAACCCGGCCAGCTTTCGGGCGACACTCAGGCCAAGGCCGACCGATCTCGAATCGAGCAGGCCACTCCCCCGTTCATATGACTCGAAGATCCGCTGCGACTCCTCCGGGTCCAACGGCTCTCCGTCGTCGCAGACCAGGACTTCGACAGCAGATTTGCCTGGTCTGACTTTGATCCGGATGTCGTCCCCTCCGTAGCGGACTGCGTTGCTGAGGAGGTTCCGGAGAATCTGTCGCGTACGTCGCGGATCGGCCAGCACGGTGGTGTGATCGGCTTCTACCTCCACTGGGATGTCCATGTCCATCCCTTCGACAGCGCGGCCGATCTCTTCGGTGACGTCGAAGGGTTCTGCGGCCACGGCGATCCTGGACATGTCTTCTCGGTATGCGACGAGGAGGTCTTCGATAATCCAGGCTCCGTCTTCAGCTTGTCTCGCCATGACACGGGATATGTCTCGACGCTCATCGTTGGTGAATCCTTCGTAGTCGGCGGCCAACTCTTGGGCCAGTCCGAGGAGAACGGCCATCGGATTGCGCAGTTCGTGTGAGACGGTGGCAACGAACTCGTCCCGGGCCTTCTTTGCTCGAACCTTTTCGGTCACGTCGATGAGGGCTCCCTCGCAGTATTCGAGTGTCCCGTCTTCGTCGAATACGGCTCGGGCCGTGTCTTGAACCCAGAAGGTAGACCCATCGCGCCTCCGCAGCTCAACGTCGAAGTCGTGCACTTCCCCGGACTCAGAAATCGTGTTCAGCCAAAGCTCTCGTCGGCTTGGGTCGAGATAGACGCCTTCGACAGTGTTCAGATCCTCCATCATCTGCGCCAGTGAGTCGTAGCCGAGCAGCGTCGCAAGCGCCGGGTTACCGGCGAGGAGAGACCCGTCGGGTGCAGATCGATATAGGGCTATCGGGAGCCGTTCAAACAGCTCTTCGATACCCCCGATGAGCAACGTCACCTTCTTGTTATCGGCAGATTTGATGTGATTCTCCAGCCAGCGAGCCGACTCTTTACACGATATCGGGTCTGTCGCTCAGTCTGGGAATGGGAGCTCGTCTTGCAGCTGCCTGTGAACTCTCTCGACCCCGTTCCAGACGAGGTGGTCCATGAATACCCAGGATCGCCGATGCAGTGAACTCGGCCCCATGTGTTGCAGGTGGGCCTTCTGGATGGGGCATGGGTATCCCTTGTTGGCTGCGAAGTTGTAGCCCGGAAAGTGTGGGTCCCAACCCCGCATGATGCGATCTCTTGTGACTTTGGCGAGGATCGACGCGGCGGCGATCGACAGTGACTTGGCGTCACCCTTCACGATCGTCCGAGCTCCACCCACGAAATCCCAGTTCCCATCCACCAGGTAGTGGTCGCCCGTCACCCCGAGGCCGTCTAGTGCCCGCCTGGCTGCCAGACGTTGCGCTTCGGACATGCCGAGCTCATCGCACTCCTCATTGGAAGCGTGACCAACACCCCAGTAATCGACCCAATCGGCCACGCGTTCGAACATGGCTTCGCGCTCTTCCTCGTGAAGCATCTTGGAGTCCCGGATCTTGTATATCCGGCGATCTCTGGGGACGACCGCAGCGGCCACCGTGAGCGGGCCTGCCCATGCACCACGACCCACTTCGTCGATGCCTACTACGACAGTTGACTCATCTGCCCAAAGGTCTCTCTCCAGGCTGAGTCCTGGCGAGCCTCGCTTGAGACTCGGCCGCAACTTGGGGACCGTGGTCGTCATCTGCAGAGGGTAGATCTAGCGATGGGAGTTCGGGTGTCTCTCAGTTCCATTGGGCTTCGTCGGTGTACGTGGAGACAATGGAGAGCTTTCCGGCTTGGCGGCGAAGCACGTCTTTCCACATTGTCTCAGCCGGCCAGAACGGATCTTCGGCGGCCGCCGGTGCCACGTACCAAGCTCCCGATGTGACCTCTTCCTCGAGTTGGTTCGCCTCCCAACCCGAGTATCCGGAATAGATCCGGATTGGGGCAGAGTGCTGCGACGGCTCCCCCGACAAGTCGACGACGCTCAAGCCACCCACGCCGGTCGACTCCCCTACTTGCCCTTTCCCCAGACCAATAGCAACCGCCGGGTCCACTGGACCGCCGTAGTTCACTACTTTGGGGTCGCTCACCAAACCCTCCCATTCGGGAAGATGGTCTGCCACCCGTTCGCTCGACGTCCGATTCAGGACGAGACCCACACATCCCGACTCGTCATTCTGAATGACGAGAACGACCGTGCGCCAGAAATTTGGGTCGTCTAGGGCCGGGGTGGCGATCAGAAGATGTCCTTCGAATGTCTGCAAGGTGAGTCAATCGTTGCACAACCAGTGGCGATCTCTGCCGTGCTTTGCCGGAATCTGCCACGAGAAGCCTCTGTGCGGGCAGAATGGAGCGAACATGAAAGCCCTCGTCAAACATCCTGACACCGTAGGTCTCGCTCTTGAGGATGTCCCCGTGCCCGAGCCGGGTCCCGACGAGGTCTTGATCAGAGTTCTGACGACAGGCATCTGTGGCACCGACCTCCACATCTACGAGTGGGATGAGTGGGCTCGCACCACAATCCCGGCTCCGATGACCGTAGGGCACGAGTTCTCGGGAACAATTGAGTCGCTGGGTTCCAACGTCTCAGGATTCTTCGTGGGTGAGATGGTCAGTGCCGAGGGACACGTTGTCTGCGGTCAATGTCGCAACTGCCTCGCTGGGCGGCGCCATTTGTGCAAGCAGCCGAAGGGTCTGGGTGTGAACATCCCTGGGGCTTTCGCTGACTACGTGGTGGTCCCGAAGACCAATGTTTGGCGCCATGTTGAGGGCATTGATCCGGAGGTTGCCGCCTTATTCGACCCATTTGGCAATGCGGTGCACACAGCACTGTCTTTCCCTGTTCTCGGAGAAGATGTCTTGATCACAGGGGCCGGCCCAATTGGGCTGATGGCGGCTGCCGTTGTCGATCACGCCGGTGCGAGGAACACAGTGATAACCGACGTGAACACGTTTCGGCTCGGTCTCGCCGCGGAAATGGGGCGTTCTCGACCGGTGAATGTGCTCGACGAGAGTCTCGAAGTTGTCCAGAAAGAGCTAGGGATAGTGGAAGGGTTCGATGTGGCACTCGAGATGTCAGGAGCACCTTCGGCACTTGCAGACATCCTTGCCAACACTATTCACGGAGCCAATGTCGCTCTCCTAGGACTCCCCAGTGAGCCTTATTCAATTGACTGGTCGACAGTCATCTTCAACATGTTGAATATCAAGGGGATCTACGGGCGCCAGATGTACGACACCTGGTACAAGATGAATGTCTTGATTCAGTCAGGGTTGGACATCTCGCCGGTCATTACCCACCGATTCGAAGCCGAAGAATTCGACGCAGCGTTTGCAGCGATCAAGTCTCAGGAATCGGGCAAGGTGCTTCTCAGCTGGAACTGAGTTTGCTCTCGACCCAATCGACGATGTCTCGAACGATCTGTGGTCCTTCCGGCTCGTTTAGAGCTTCGTGACGAAGACCCTCGTATACCCGGCGTTCGACGCTCGGGCATTGCTCTAGAACCTCGGAAGAAGCCGTCGGCACGAGAACGTCGTCCCCACCGTGAATAACCAGGGTGGTGACGGCCAGCTGTGAGCACTTCTCGTTGAGACGGTCCATCTCGTCGAAGATGTGTGCGCCCAGCCTGAACGACGACTTGGTGTTGACCAACGGGTCGGCAAAATAGTCCTCGGCGACCTGCGGATCTCTGGATAGATGCTCTCCCTTGACCGGGTTGGCCAGACTCACGGTGGGTGCCAGCCTGGCCGCAATCGGGGCCAACGTCCTCTGCCATCCGGCGCCACCTGCCAACGCCGGGGCTGAGAGAACCAGTAGATCCGGAGCTGGACGATCGCTCAAGGCGTACCCCAGGGCGATGTTCCCGCCAAGAGAGTGGCCCAACAAGACAACTGGGCGACCCTGCTCCCGAGCCCACGCCACATGCTGTCCGACCTGGTCGTGATACTGATGCCAATGCTCGATGTCCCAACGAGCACCGCCGGATGCCCCCGCTCCGATCAAGTCGAACCCACGGACTAAGAAACCCGCCTCCGCCAACAGCTCACCGGTGCGCTCGTATCGGCCGGAGTGTTCTGCAATCCCATGTACCAGGACAACTGTTGCCTTGGGATCCACACCGGGCTCCCACACCCGGACCAGCTCGACACCGACTTCTGGATGCTCGACGGGAAAAGCGCGACTTGCCATGCGCGCAGGTTAGGCGAGGTGGAGGGGCGGCTTGGCAGTCAGGCCCGCGACCGGTCGGTCGCGGATGATCACTTCGATTTCGGTGCCTGGTTCCACAGGTGGAGAGATGTAGGCCAAACCCACACCGGTTCCCAACATCGGACTGTGGTTGCCTGACGTGACGGCGCCGGAGGCACCAGTGGTGGTCCGCAGTTCGTGGCCGGTCCTGGGAACACCACGCTCGGAGAGTATGAACCCGGACAGACGCCTTTCGACTCCGTCTTCAATCTGCGCCTCCAACGAAGGCTTGCCGACGAAGTCGTGATCCATGGAGACAGCAAATCTGAGTCCCGCCTCGATTGGTGTTGTCGTCTCGTCCAGATCTTGACCCCAAAGAGGGAACCCTGCCTCCAGACGGAGAGTGTCTCTAGCGCCCAGTCCGGCCGGTCTGGCTCCGGCTTCTACGAGACGCTCGAGGAGAACCTGAGCGTGGGTCGGGGCAACGCAGATTTCGACTCCAGCCTCGCCGGTATAGCCGGTGCCTGCAACGGTCAGAGTGGACCCCTCGAAGTCTTGTTTGGCATTGGCGAATCGACCAGGCGGTTTGGCTACGACATCCTCGTAGAGCCGACGTGCATTCGGGCCCTGGAGAGCGAGGAAAGCGGTATCCATCTGGATGTCGGTCGCGCAGGTGTTTGGCTGTGCATTGAAGGCCTTCATGACGCGATCTTGATTCGCGGCGTTGGGCATGATCCAGAAGAGATCCTCCGCAAGCCACCAAACAATGATGTCGTCGATAACGCCACCCTGCGGATTCAACATCATCGTGTATTGGCACTTCCCGGGCTCGATCCGGTCGATGTCGTTGCAGAGCAGCTGTCGGAGGGCTTTCCGACTCCCAGGTCCGGTCAACTCGAAACGTCCGAGGTGTGACACGTCGAAGACTCCCACGCTGTCACGAACAGCTCGATGTTCTTCCAGCACGGAGGTGTATTGAACGGGCATTTCCCAGCCGCCGAAACCCGTGAACCTGGCTCCGAAGGAGTCGTTGAAACCATGGAGTGGCGAGCGATTCATCCGGTTAGGCGCTCACCGCGGTCTTCGAGGCGGGTGACTTCCGGTCGTCCGGGCATGCGAGTCGGAGGAGTCCACTCCTCAAACTGGTCCGGCTCCTCGAGCCCGTACTTCTGCACGAGATTCAGATAGTCACGCTGATAGAAGATCTTGCAGTTGATATCCGGGTGGTACTTCTTCAGCTGCTTGACCTTCTTGTTCTTCTTGGTGACGAGTTTTTGGTTCATCGTCGTGATCTCGATGAACAGGTCATCTTCGGGAAGGTAGAAGTCAGGGGTGAAGAACTGGGTCGGCTCCCCATCATCGAATCCAATTGGAAAACTGGTGGGTTCGTAGTCCCAAGGAACTCCGTAGAAGTCCAATAGAAGCGCGAATTGACGCTCAGAATTGTGAGCGAATTCGACCTCGTGAGCGTTAGGTCTTGCTGTGGTCAGGGGGCTCCCACTTCGACGGCCCCGGCTAGATGGTCCTCATCGTGATCTGAGGCTTCTTCAGGAAACAGCTGGTGGATGGCGCCCTCAACCTGGTCTTGAACCGGTCCGATGGCAATGCTGAACACACCTTGACCTTTTCTGAGCACATCGACCACTTCCTGGTCGGAGTGGGCGGCATAGATGGTCTGGCCGTCGCTGAGAAGAGTCACGTCGGCGAGTGGCTGATCGGTGTTCATCTCGTTGCGAAGTATCTCTACCGCCGAGCGGATCTTCTTGAGGCTCATGCCCGCATCGAGGAGGTTCTTGATGACTTTGAGTTGGACGACGTCGGTGAAGGAATAGAGGCGTTGAGATCCCGATCCTTGTGCTTGCTGCAATGCCGGCACGATCAGATCGGTTCTTGCCCAATAATCGAGCTGGCGGTACGTGATACCAACCAGCTTGCAAACATGTGGGGCGCGATAGCCGCCCATTTCCCGCGTTTCGGTCATAACTCCTCCGGGTTACATAAGTGTAACTCCGCCGACCGGCAAGCTACTTCCGCCGCTAGGGCGATGTCAACGATTCCTGTGGAAAACTCAGGAGGCGGCCGGTTTGAGCATGTCTGCCGCTTTGTCGACCTGTTGCTGGGTGCCAACCACAACAAGCCGTTCTCCCGGTTTCAGAATCTGGTCCGGTCCGGGGTTCACTATCACATCGTCAGCACCGCTCTCGACGGCAAGAATCAGGGCGCCGCTGGATGGTCGGATTCCGGACTCCTTGATGCTCTTGCCCACCACCGCACAATCAGGGGCGATATCCAGCTCTTCTACCCGGAACTCAACAGGCCGACCATTCACCATTACGTCAAACACCTGGGCCAATTCGGGTCGGAGCGCCATCATCGCCAGACGTTCTGCGCCCACTGCTTGAGGCGCCACAACTGCGTCGGCTCCTGCCAACCGCAGCTTCCGCTCGGACTCGATCTCCGTCGCCCGACAGATCACCTTGACGTCGGGTCGGATTGCCTTGGCCGAGAGAGCGATGACCAGATTGTCCGAATCGTCTTCGACGCAGGCGATAACGGTGCTGGCGTGCTCGATCCCAGCGTGGAGCAGCACGTCGTTGTGCGTTGCGTCTCCAGCTATCGCCTGCGCTCCAGCCTGGATCGCGGCTTCGACTCTGGAGTTCTTGGTATCTATGACAACGATCGGTGTGTTGGGCTCGGAAAGGAGAACCCGCAATGTCCCGCGCCCTATCCGCCCGTAGCCACACAAGATGATGTGTCCGGTCAACCGATCTACCGCATGCTGCATTCGTGTCTCTCTCCTGTTCTGACGTAGTTCAATCAGGTACTCGATTGAGGCGACCGCCGTGTATAGAGCCAAGCCCAGCCCCAGGAAGATCACCACGACCGTCCAAACCTTCCCTTCTGTGCTGAGGGGGAACTCTTCGGCGAAACCGACAGTGCTTACAGTGATGACAACCTGATAGAACGCGTCGAAGGCGTTTACATCCTCGATGATCATGTAGCCAGCTGTGCCTACCCCGACGGCAAGGGCGAGCAACACCAGTCCCGTAACGATTTGGCGACCGCGCGTCATCAGGGGTGATCCGGGTGCTCACCTCCGAGGAAGTCCTCTACGGTGACTTCTTCGAGGAACTCCCGGAACTTGGCGACCTCGTCTTCGTCGCTCTCCTCTTCAAACTCGACTCCGGCCTGGTCGAGAATCTCGGCTGAGGCGAATATGGGAGTACCTGTCCGGACTGCGAGGGCTATTGCATCCGAGGGGCGAGCAGAGACAGTGGCTTGCTCGCCTGCCTTGTCGAGAGTCAGGTCGGCAAAGAAGACTGAGTCACGCATTTCGGTGATGACGACGCGGACGGCTAGGGCACCTACTGCGTCGATGACCGACCGCATCAGATCGTGGGTGAGCGGTCTGGGTGGCTCAACGTTTTCAAGCGCCGTGGCGATGGCTGTGGCTTCGCTAGCACCGATCCAGATTGGTAAGTAGCGGTTGCCGGTTTCCTCTTTCAACAGCACTATCGGCTGGTTGGAAGGCAACTCGACTCGCACACCAACGACCTCAAGAGGTACAGCTGCGCCTTCGTTCGACATGTGTCGAGACTATCACTGCGAGGCCGATCCTCTCAGCCTGCGACAGCGCGCCCCATGACTCCCGCCTGCTGTTCGAGAAGGTCGAGGTCCAGGACCGCCCACAGCGATCGGAGATTGCGGAACTTCCCCTTCCAATCCAGGCCGTAGCCGACGAGAAACTCATCTCCCACCTCGAAGCCCCTGTATTCGATCGGAACGTCGGCCATCCGACGTCGGTGCTTGTCGAGCAGTGCAACGGTGGAGACCGATTGCGCTCCCCTATCGAGCATCATCGTTCTCAGGACCTTCAACGTCAGTCCCGTGTCCACGATGTCCTCGACGATGACGACATGCCGGTCAAAGAGCGGTGTGGATGTATCGAGGGTCACTCCCACACGACCGCTCTCCCCGAAGCGGTTCAGACCCATGAAATCGATCTCACAGGTCGTTTTCACACATCTGAGGAGATCGGCAGCAAACGGCACCGAGCCTGACAGCATCACAACAAAAACCGGGTCACGTTGATAGAAGTCTCGAGTCAATGCGTCTCCCATCTCGGCAATCCTGCTTTGGATATCAGCTTCCTCAAGGACGAGCGTGGCGACTGTCTCCAGGTCAGCCACCAGAATCACCGGTCATGAGGCCGATCCAGTAGCCCAGAGTGGACAGCAAACCTGACGGGGAACGGTTGGGTTCCCGCAGAACGCTCGTCGTGGGCTCAGTTGGCTCCACGGAGATCACTCCAGTAGCCACTTCGGGAGCCTCCTCGGGCTCTCCATCGGCGTCGGTGGCCAAAGCCACCGCGTCAAACAGGGGGCTGGGTGTTACGCGGTCGGCTATCGGGTCATACGGGATGCCGCCGGCGAACGTGGCGTGTACGCCCAGGCTGCCGAAGGCCCAATCGAAGAGCTGGATTGCATCAGAGAAGTGGGCCCTCCGACCGATCGAGTTGAACACCACCACGTACACCGTTCGCCCGTGACGCTCTACAGCGCTGACGTAGGTCAAGCCGGCTCTCGGTGTCTCGCCGGTCTTGACGCCGATGACACCCTCATAGGTGTTGAGGATTCTGTTGGTGTTGGTTGCAACGCGTGCGGTGCCGCTCGGTGTGTCCGGGAAGACCATTGCTCGCGAGCGAGTGATGTCAACGATCTCAGAATGCTGCATTGCGGCGACGCCGACGAGCAGCATGTCACGCGCTGTCGAGTAGTGCCCGTTGGTATCGAGTCCGTGAGGAGTGATGAAGTTCGTGTTCTCCATACCGAGATCGGCGGCCTTTGAGTTCATCATTGCGGCGAAGCCTTCGACCGATCCTCCGATGTGCTCCGCTATCGCCGTCGCAGCGTCATTGCCAGACCGAATGAGAGCCGCCTTCACCAGGGCTCCCAGCGTGACCCGCTCTCCTGCCACGAGGCCGATCTCCTGGCCGCCGGTCCCCGCTGCTTCTTCAGAGACCGTGACTAGATCGTCCATGTTCCCGTTCTCCACAGCGACCAGGGCAGTCATGATCTTGGTTATGGATGCGGGAAAGCGCTGAATGTCCGCGTTCCAGGAAGCGAGAACTGTGTCTGTCAGCTCGTCGTAGACGATCCAGGAGGAGGCTGACACGCGTGGCGGTTCACTTTGAGGGAAGCCGTCTTCGGTTCGAATCGGAAACACAAATCCGGCCGCCGCAGCGGGCGGGGCAAGTGTGGCTACAAGGACCGCCGCAGCGGCAAGCATCGAGATTTTGCGCATCTATTTGAGGTGTTTCTTGAGTTCCAGCGCCAATAGAGCCCGGTGCATCGCCCTGACCGAATCTGAGCTCGTCTCGAGCAGGTCTTTTGCCCTGCCCCGGGCCTCGCTATTCGAGGCCTTCAGAAGAGGTGTCGCCAGCTGTGCGAGCAAATCCGCCTCACGGTCTGCCGAAAGCCGGATGGTTCTGAGATGCCTTGGCTCCAAACCGAGATCTAAGAGACGTTTGGCCTCCATGGCCACCACACCCGACTCGGGAGGGAAGACGACTGAATCGCGGATTGGCGCTATCAAGCCTATGTCGATCAGCTGGTCTAATTGAGATTCTGTGAGCTTGGATCTCTTGAGAAGATCAGATCGATCGATGGGCTCGCCGGTGTCATTGAGCGTTGTTTCGACCTCGTTGGAGGGGGCGTTCTCGCCCCGTTCCCAAAGCGTGAGTTTCGACTTGATCACCTTCAGAGGAAGAAAGTGATCCCGCTGTTGCTGAAGGATGAACTTGAGCCGAGACACGTCGGTGCTGTCGAACTTTCGATAGCCGCTTCCGGTGCGGTCGGGCTCAATGAGGCCTTGCGATTCGAGGAAGCGGATCTTGGAGACTGAGACGTCGGGAAAGTCGTCCCGTAAGAGATTGATTACTTCGCCAATGCTGAGGGACCCGTTCTCAGGCATCGCCGTGAGCAACGACGAAACGGAATCGACCCACCAGCACCTCGTCGCCAGCGGCCAACTGGGTTGAGTCCACCCTCTCGTCATTGACGTAGGTGCCATTCGTGGATCCGCTGTCTTCAACGGACAGATCATCGCCCCCTGTCACGAAGCGGCAATGGTGTCTCGACACAGTCACGTCATTGAGAAAGATGTCGCTCTCGGGATGCCGTCCGACTGTGGTGTTCCCTTCTCGCAGGAGATAGGTCATCCCCGTGCGGGGGCCCCGCTCCACGACGATGGCATACCCGGAGAGTCCTTCGATATGTGAAGCTTCGTCAGCCGATAGTGGGTGTTCTGCGCGATCGGCGATTGGGACGTAGAAGACCGTTGGGTCGGTCTCTACCTCAACCTCAGGTTGCGACTCCTCATGAGGCTCGCGTTGGTCGCTCATGGCCCCGGATGATAGGTGAGCCAAGGCGGTTGTAGTGCCTACTCGGTCAGATCCTTGTACGCCGCGGCGTCAAGCAATCCGTCTTCCGAGAAGTCGCCGGTGAGCTCGATTTCCATCAACCAACCCTCGTCATAGGGACTTGAGTTGACGAGCTCTGGCGCTTCGGCGACTGCCGTATTCGCCTCGACGACTGTCCCATCGAAAGGTGCGTAGACCTCGCCGACCGACTTGGTGCTCTCGATTTCGGCGACCAAATCGTCCTTGGAGACTCCTTTCCCCTGTTCAGGAAGCTCCACGTATACGACGTCACCGAGTTGATCCTGGGCGTAGTCGGTGATTCCGATCCGAACTCTGTTGTCGCCCATCTTCTTGATCCACTCGTGTTCGTCGGTGTACCGAAGTTCTTCGGGTGTTTGCATCAACTCTCCTCGGGGTCGCCTGGCGACTCTACCCCGACCAAGGCCGTTCGGGCATCACCCGTGTATTGGATGGCGACCCACCAATACAGCACCAATCCAGCGATTGATGAAACCCAAGCCAACGGCGTGAATATGACTTCCAGGAAGGGCACGGCAGCGATGTAAAAGGCTTGTATGGCGCCATATACGGCGAACGTGGCAGCCTTTCCGAGGTACCGGACCTCGAGAGTTCCCGCTCCCTTGGCTGCCAGCCAGATGGCGACGCCAGCCATGTACAACTCCCTTCCGATCAGAACCGCACCAATGATCACGGGGATGATGCCTGCGATGAGACCAGCAACCACGGCTGACGCGATCATTAATCGATCAGCGATCGGGTCAAGCAGTCTTCCGAGCTCCGTGACCTGGTTAAGGCGCCTCGCCAGATAACCATCGACCCAATCGGTCCAAGAGATGATGATGAAGAGGATGGTTGCGGCGGCGACGTTGTCTTCACCGAGCAGAAGCCACCAGAAGACCGGTACTGCAAGCAGCCTTATCGCTGAGATGGTGTTCGGTACGTTGACGACCCTCGAGTTCTCGGTGCCTGCTGGCATCAGCCGAGAGTAGACGTCAATCGACCGGCTTCACGTCAGCCAGGCCACCCAGCCTTGCCTGAAGTCCTCCAAGCGAATCCGTCAGGTCGAAGGAGACCTTGTCGTTCCTGTATGCCTCGGAGATTTGGTTGTGATAGAGGACAAGATATGGCAGATCCTGAGCAAGGCGCTTCTCCATCTCCCAGAGGGCAGAGCGCGCTTCCTCCACTGTCGCGGCGTTCTCGTACTTCGACAGCAACCGATCGAATTGTTTCGATGAGTACCCGGTGTTGTTGAGCTCGCCGTCGGTTGCAAACAGTGGTCGGTAGTACGAAGGAAAGGCAGGGCTTCCGAGCGTCCACCCGAGGACATACATGTCGTATTGAAGGAGATCGTCTTCGGTCGGCGTGAAAACCAGGTCGACGACTGTGTCTAGGTCGGTCTCCACGGGCCTCACGTCGAACCCAAGTGAGGAGACTGCTTCAGCGATCCCAGCCACATAAGTGGGGCGTGCGGGATCGACTGAGTCACCCGGTGTGAGAATGGTCAAAGGTGCGGGTGCGAGACCATCGATCAGCAGTCCTTCTCCGGTGACCAGATTGCCGTCGGAGTCGACAGTGGGCTTGAGGTCCCAGGTGTAGCCGATGGACGCCAACTGATCGATCGCATTGTCGAGTCTCTCCTTGGGTGACCCCACATGGAAACCTTCGACGGTCTCCGCCTGCTCGGCATCAAACCAGCTGCGATTGGCAGACGGTACGAATGTCCGGGTTGATTCGCCGCCCACGACTGAGCTCTCAGCAAGCGTTTCCCTGTCCACGATCAGGGCCACCGCCGTTCGAAATTCTCCCGCCGACATGGGGGCACGGTCGAGGTTGAACGCCAGGTAGCGGACCCCGTGACCACCGTTCGAGACAACCGTCAGCGACGAAGACGCACCAGCGCGCTCGGCAACTTCCGAGGACAGCCCATCGGGCGTGAGGGCAGTGTCGACCTCACCTTCCTCTAGGGCCTCGATGAGCTCATTCTCACTTGGGTAGATCCGATATACGACTCGGTCGACGAGGGTCTTGCCTGGATACCCTTCATTTCTCACCGAGACGATTTGCTCCGCTTCTGTCGTGATGAGGGTCAGTCGACCGCCACCAACGTCTCCCTCACCACTTTCGGCATACAGCTGATCTGCGTCTGCACCAGCCACCTTCGAAGCCCAAGCATGTGAGGCCATGATCGGTGCAGTACCGACCGAGTGTGGCCAGATCGAGAGAGTCGGGCGGTTCTTGAACTCGATCCGAAGTTCGTAGTCGCCGTCAGCGTGAAGTGACTCGACCTCGCTCGGATAAGCGTTGGCCCATGCACCGCCTAGCTCGAGTGAGCGGACGGTGTCGAAGGTGAAAACGATGTCGTGCGCAGTCACGGGCGTGCCGTCGCTCCACGCGAAATCGTCTCTAAGGCTCACCCGGACTCTCCATCCACTTTGGTCCCAACGCGGGGTGTCAACCGCTGCCGCGAGTTCCTCGATCACTCCCCCGGTCTCCGGGTCTGCTGACATCAATGCCGGCTTCGTAGGTCCGAGAATGTAGGAGTTCCAGACCGATGGCTCTTCCCCGTAGAAGGTCCAGAAGTTGTCGGTGCTGATGCCGGCGAGGACACCTATCCGATACACAAACGGCGACGGTTCGACCGTCTCTTCTTCGGGTTCCGAGATCACAGGAGAGGAGGTCGACGTGGTCGAATCCTCGGCGACGACGATTTCGGGGGTCGGTTCTTCTCGGGCTGACGACACCTGAATCAGGCCGGCAATGACCACGCCAACAAGAATCGTTGTGGCTCCGATTGTGCGGATTGTCCGATCGGCCATTGAAACCTCCCGCACTTGAATCGGCAGGATTCAGAGGCCACTTGACGATGCGTTGTCCTGTCGGCATCCGTCTACCATCTATCCTGAACGGGCCGTGGCGCAGCTTGGTAGCGCGCCAGTCTGGGGGACTGGAGGTCGTGGGTTCAAGTCCCACCGGCCCGACCACGCGACTCCCGAAAAACCCCTGCGTAGGTGGGGGTTTTCTCCTTGAGTAGGTGGCTCTTGGTTCCAGGCGATACCGGCCGATTCCGCTCCGTCAGGGGGGAGAAAGTAGCTTCTTAGGCGAATGGAACGGCTCTACACAGTCACAGTCGGTGAGGGTTTCGGTTTTTGGGAGACAAACGAACTTCGTGAACGCCTGGCCGCAGTCGCCGATGCGGCAGGCTATGTACCCGGCCTTCGCCCTGACCCGGGCCATGAACACATCAACGATGTGGATCTTGAGATCGCACTGATCGGCGATGATGAACCGGGCGACTTTCTACGAAACCGCCCGAGGGCCGAAAACGGCTTCGAGGCACGCTGGAGTGTCCTGGAAGATCGGTGGAGCGATGAGCGCGCTTGTTCGATCGAGTGCACCTGGATGACTGGAATGCACATAGGTCAGCTAGAAGCCAGCGCACGAAGACGCTTCAGCCTAAGTTCGCAAGCCGAAGCTGGACGCCTTCTCGACCAAATCCAAAAGGAGTTCACGAGCCACCTGAGCCTGTTGGACGATGTGGATATTGAGACCGACGAAACCGATAACCAACCGCCAATCGAGGTCTTCCTGACCAGCGAAGACCTAGGGAACACCGAGACGCTCCTCGGCCTACTAGTGGTGGCTGCGGCACACGATGATCTCACGCCAGCCGAGGAGAAGCTTGTCCTCGCTTGCGCCCAGCTGATTGAAGAGCATGCTGCGGCCGCAGAACCAGGGAAAACCGAGCGGTGGCCATTCCTTAGAAAGGTCGGTCGCACAATCAATTTCGTCAGTTGGGTGATGCCAAGGAACGTAATGGCACTGAAAGAAGCCAGCGACATGGTTCAACAAATGGGTTGGTTCTAGGTATCAACTACGCGGCCCGGTCTGGGTCGCGCGTCTGCAGAAGGCTCCATGTCCATTGAGTAGTGGAGACCCCTGCAACCGTCATAGGGACGAACTGAGCGGGGCGATGCAAGGTGTCGACAGGGTCCCGGAGTCTGTCCCGTAGTCTCGCGTGATCGTGTCGCAGTTGACCATGCCCAATCTCCCAATTCGCCCAACAACAGCGCTTGGCATCCTATCGCTACTTGAACCCCTCAATGTCCGTGCAAAGGAACTGAAGCGTCGAGAGAACGAACGGCACGGGACGCCATGGGAGACGAGACATCGAATGGCTAACGGTATCGAAGCGGCAGTCGGGTTGAGCCAAGTGCACATGAACATCTTGCATCACGCGCGGTCTGGGCACTTTCTTGGTCGGAGCGCAGGCGACCCTGACCAGCTGATCCCTCTTGGCTTTCCACAGGTCGCGGGACTTGCTCCTCAGACGGATATGACGTTCGCTCAAGAGAGCTATGAAGTCTTCGCGCGGATGGGACTGCTGCTTCAAGTCCAGTTCCAGGTCGAGAGGATGATGGAGGACTTGCTCCGTGCCCTCAGTCTTCCGGTAGGCGGCCTAGAACGCAACACCAGGGAGTTGCTGCAGTTTGCACGCATCTCAGCACCATGGCGGAAAGCCACTTGGGTGTACTTGCCTCTTCTAATGCGGAACACGCTCCACAACGGAGGGTTTCACGGTCGGAAAAACAGGCAGATCACCGTCGGGGACACGAAATACGTGTTCAAGGAGAACCGAAGGTTTGAGCAAGCCGGATGGCACCATATAGCGCACGCGGTTTCTGCAGAGCTAGACGTCCTGGATGAACTTCTGGGCAGCTCAACCCTTGAGCAAATGGGATTGGTGCCAGACCGCTTCGCCTTCCTCCTCGACAACGGGTACCTCCCTCGAAGGAAGATATACGTGAACTGAATTGGCCGATCACGGATGCGACACTCGCCACGATAGGTATGTCACTCGGACGACCTATCGCCGACCCGTCTTATGCCGCTCCCGGTACGCCTTGTGCTGGCAGGCACGACTGGGGTATCGAGAGTCCGGTCGAGTCGAGCTGAACATCTTGCCGCACACGACGCACGTCAATTCGACAGTCGGCGCTGAGAGTGTGCGAGCCTCTCCCCTGGTGACTCGATAGGCGCTCGTCACCATGTAGCAGGAACTGTCACAGCCCTCGTCAAGGATGCGGTCAATGACGAGCGACGAGATCTGGAGGCAGCTCTTTGCGGTCGAACGTCAATTGGCCGAGGGCCGGGATCTCGATCTAGCGGTGAGTGACCTGATCCGGCTCGAAGCGGAGTGTCTCTTGCTCGAAGGCGACGATGCCGATCGTGCACTATTGGGAAGGATTCAGGGCGCGCGGTTGCGCGCTCGTGGCCGAAGGAACTGGTAGTCACGTGCCGTCGATTGCTGGGTAGCCTGCCGGGGTGGCAGAAACACCAGAGATCCTCAGCCCTGACGATCTTCTCAAGCTCGAAGCCAAGTACCAGGGCATTCCCGATTTGAGTCAATGGCTGGGCCTTCGTGTCCGTCCAGGGTTCGACCAATACCTCAATGACCTCCGTGCGGCCGCTGAAGCCGCGAACGATGAGGACTTAGCCGCAGCTCGCTTGATGGCCCTTCGTTCGGCGGCATTCGACACAGGCGCGATCGAGGATCTCTACGTGACCGATAGAGGCCTCACGCAAACGGTAGCAATTGCCAACTCCGGTTGGGAGGAGGAGGTCAAAAAGCAGGACGGCGGCGACGGCGACTTAACGATCCGGCTCTTCGAGGCCCAGCTGAAGGCTTACGAATTGGCGCAGGGCGTTGTCGATGAAGAGCATCCCGTCAGCGAAAAGTGGATTCGAGAACTCCATGAAATCGTCACCAAGCCGCAGCCAACTTACGACGTGAAGACGAACCAGGGGCCTCAGCAGCGAGCCCTCGAAGGCGGGAAGTACAAGGATTCTTTCAATTATGTGCGAATGAGGGACGGCACTCTCCATCCTTATAGCCCGGTTGACAGACTCCCTGATGAGATGAATCGGCTGGTACAACAACTCCGTTCCTCCGAGTTTGCGAGCCTCCATCCGGTGATCCAGGCCGCCCTTGCGCACTACGGAATTGCCGCTATCCATCCGTTCCCAGACGGCAATGGCCGAGTGGCACGACTTGTCGGCTCGGTGTTTCTGCTGCGCGCCTTCTCAGTCCCGCTGATGATTTATGCCGACGAGAGAAGCGACTATCTCGACGCCTTGGAAGCGGCCGATGCTGGAAGCTTGCAGGAGACCGTCACGTTCTTTGAAAAGGTGTCGAGAGAGGGGATCCTCGATGTAAGAAGCACTCTGCTGGGTACCGGCGAGCATGACCCTGCGCAACTTGCCGAAAAACTTCGAGAGGCGCTGGAGGTTCACAAAGGCCGCACTCATCGTGAAATGGACGACATAGCCGCTCAGGCCTTCGGCCGGGTGTTCGCCACCTTTCAGCAACGAGTTCTAGACCGGGATCAGGAGCTGCCAGTAGGAATATCGGTTGGCTTGACAAAGTCAAACGTGGATGGTGGGCCGCCGGAAGGGTATCGACAGCGGATCCAAGGGAACTCTGCGCGATTGCAGGTCAATGCATCTGCAGCACAGCCGTTCCAGGCAGGGGTCAGTCGAGGCATTGCGTGTTACGTAGCTGATGATGAAGACCAACCGTTCGATGTCGTCTTGGCTGAGGATGGTGGATCCGAGTTGGAGGGCCTTACAGCCGACATGCTGGAGTCTTGGGACGTTCACGGAGAGCGCCGCTTCCAACGCATGGCTGATCGCATCATTGATGACGTATTGGCGACGCTGTTGGAACGAGTCAAATCCCAGCGAACGCAGTGAACTACTAACTCAGTTCCCGGCAATAGGTGATCCGGGTGGTCCTGCAGGATCGCTTCAATCTCCGCTACGGCCGATGCACGCGACTATGGGTCGGAGCGCAATGCTCCCTTGACCCGAATGGTCTCACGTCGCTAAACGACGACGGCTTTTGCGGGTTGTTTTTTGTTCGTGGGCCTGAAGCGCCCGTCGAGAGCTTCGGTCACCAATAGTCCCCGGTGCTGAATCTCCAACTCGGATACCGCTGGGAGAAGGTCTCGAGGTGCTTGGACCAGTCCGTTGCGTGGAGCCGTTCAACGGGGCCAATGGAAACATCCCCGTTGCTCATTCTGAAGCCCCAGCTGAACCCAGCGACCGCTCCGACTTCCTTCTCCATCGGATGAGTCGGCGCAACGCACAAGAAGGCTTGGGCCAACCAATCGAGGTACTTGGTGCGATCGCTGCGATAAGGAGCATCGAACATCACTGGGTTCAGACCGTAGAAACCGAAAGGAAGCTCCAGGCCCTCGAAGACTTGCAGCGGGTCGACCTCGAAGATCCGATCCGCGTCCGGCGACGACTTCGTGCCCACCGTCTGAACCCATCCAAGGAGCCCATTGTATCCCTTCAAATCAAAGGCAACTGTGGCTGTGCAGATCGGAAACCCTGTTGCTGTGCTGACCTGTCCGTACCGGGTGGGATCATCCGTCCGATCAACAGTCACTTCAATAACCCCTGAACCCGATCTCGCGACAAACGGAATCTCCAAACGTTGCATGAGCATAAGTTACTGCTGCGGGTCGGAGCGAAGCCTTTGGTACAGAGCCCACCCTGCCATGCCAAGAGCTCCCAGACCGCCGAGTACGACCAGGATCACCAGCAGGGCTTCAAGACCCCCGGTGATGCCGTCGAACACTGCGGAAACCACTCGAGACGTCGATGCGCTCTCCACACCGGATACGACTTGGCCCACGATCAAGTTGATCGCAACGAACGCGGCCAACAGTGACAGCGCGGCCAGGGCCAGCAGAAGGCCCGTCATCCGAGCACGGTTGGGTGCGAGATAGACAGCTCCTCCAAGAACCAAAAGCGTCAGCACTGGAAGAACCCAAACGAGCCGATCCAGGACTGCCGCACCAGACTGGATGGCTGCCAGTCGATCGCTTGTGTAGACCTCGACGGTGGTGATTGACTCCGGGAGACCGTCGGCCTCATAGGCAGCAATGACCCCGGCCACGGCCTCATCGATGTCTACACGGTCCAAGAGACCTTCGGGGATGCTCTCGCCGAGAGCCACCAGGTTGCTGAACACTCGATCGAGTATCGGCTCGACGATAGGTGTGAGGTCGACCGTCACCGCCCCATCTGCCGTCGAGACGATTGGGACTTCATCTCGAATGATGGCCACAGCCGCACTGTGGCCTATGCGGTTGAGCCTGAGCCAGATGTCTTTGTACAAATCAGACTCGAAGAACTGGAGGGTCTCCGCCTCGATGAACGCATTGATCTGGGTCGCGAGGAGTCCGGATAGCGGTTCTAGCCGATCCGGGAGCAGCTCAGATAGTCGGTTCTCAGCGTCGAGGGCATCTTCGATTGCTGTGGACGTCAAGTCAGCTAGCGATTCGATCACCTCCGGCTGGGTGCCAACAACTCCTGCTGTTTCTGTCCAGGAGT
This sequence comes from Acidimicrobiia bacterium, assembly GCA_028284765.1. Classification (GTDB taxonomy): domain Bacteria; phylum Actinomycetota; class Acidimicrobiia; order Spongiisociales; family ZC4RG35; genus JANQRA01. The sequence continues at coordinate 187,367 of JANQRA010000023.1, read as the reverse complement.
CGGTGTCAAAGAGGACGTCGTGTGTCCACCGACTCACAACCGTCGCCGTGAGAAGTACAGCGGCCACGATGGCAAGTGCCACCGACACCGACCACCGGCGTTTCAGAAGACTTGCCTGAATATCCATACGATTGCTTCAACCAGACGCCATCCGAGATAGACCGCCACGGCCACGACCATCAGCTTGAAGGTGAAGGGCGTCTTGAGGTCCTCCTGGTCACGCTGGTCAGTCACGGCGCCGATTCCTGGTCACGAAGTGAATCGGGTTGCCCATGAAGTCGTACTCACCGCGCAGTCGATTCTCCAAGAACCTGAGGTAGTCCTCACCGAGTTCTCCACCTGAGACGAATACCACGAACGTTGGCGGGGCCACGCCTGCCTGAACAACGTAGTGGATCCTTGGTCGCCGTCCTTTTCGCACGGGTGGTGGATGCGAGGCGGTCCAAGCCCGGATGTCACGGTTCAGGCCACCAGTTGGGATGCGGGAGTAACGATTCTCCAGAACCAACTCGAGGGCCGCTCCGAGGCGCCCGACTCTGGCCCCGGTGAGAGCCGACATGCGCAGAACTGGGGCCCATCCGATGAAGGAGAAGCGGTCAGGAAGCGAACGCTCTGTCAACTCCCTTTGCTCCTCGTCGATGGCGTCCCACTTGTTCAAGACGACAATCAGCGATGCCCCGGTTTCGTCGATCTCTGCAGCTATTCGTTGGTCTTGATGAGTGACACCCTCAGTGCCGTCGACCATCAAGATCGCAACGTCGGCCCGGTCCAAGGCCTCACGGGCCCTGATGACTGCGTAGAAGTCAGCATCTTCCTTGATCTGCGGTTTCCGACGGATGCCAGCGGTGTCGACAAGCCGGTACTTCTCGCCATCGATCTCGACATCGACGTCGATCGGGTCCCTCGTGGTGCCCGGTCTATCGGACACAATGACCCGCGCCTCACCGGCAAGACGATTGAGCAGCGTCGACTTGCCGGAGTTAGGGCGTCCCACGATTGCGATGCGGGGAAGGTCCGACTCCAAATGCTCTTCTGACTTAGCGGGCAGAACAGCTACCAACGTGTCCAGAAGATCACCCACTCCCCTGCCGTGATAGGCACTGATTGGGTTGGGCTCTCCGAGCCCTAGCTTCCAGAATTGATCTGCTTCTCGCTCGATCCCGTCGTCATCCATCTTGTTGACGGCAAGCACGATCGGTACTTCAGCGGAGCGCAGAATCGAGATCACTCCAGAGTCATCATCAGTGAGCCCGGTCGTGCCGTCGACGACCAGGATCACAGCATCTGCGCCTGAGACGGCCCCTTCTGCCTGTTCGCGAATCGATCGGTTCAGATCGCCGTCTGGTTTCAACTCCCAACCACCTGTATCCACAAGGATGAAGTCCCGGCCGGCCCAATCGGCGTCAAACTGCCGGCGGTCCCTGGTCACCCCGGCCATCTCTTCAACAACAGCGGACCTCGAGCCAATGATTCGGTTGACCAACGTCGATTTACCGACGTTGGGACGACCTACGACCGCAACAACCGGCAGGCTGCTCATCTAGGAGCTAATCATCTCGAGGGCTTCGGTGGCGGTCCACTCGCGATCGCGTTCGAGCCAGGATGCTTGTCCCGGGGTCGAAGTCGTGACCCCTGCCTCCACCATCAGCTGCAAGGTTGTGACAAAGGCTCGGAGTTGTGGCGGAAGTGGGAAATACTCCTCTTCCTCTGTGGATCTCCAAAGCTCAAATCCCTGGGCTGGGTTGAGTCGATCGATTACTTCTTGAACCAGGTGGTCAGGCGCCGACGCACCGGCAGTTACACCCACTGTCGAGACTCCCTCGAGCCAAGCCTGATCTATGTCGGCTGCCGAGTCGATTCGGTGAGCTGCCACACCGTTCTCGTGAGAGACACGGACGAGGGCTTGAGTGTTAGAAGAGTTGTGGGAACCCACGACGAGAATCAGGTCGCATTGGTCCGACAACTGGTTGACAGCCTCCTGGCGGTTGGTGGTTGCGTAGCAAAGGTCAGACTTGCGTGCGGTCTTCAACTCCGGATAGCGCTCAGAGGCTTCAGCCATCACCTCCTGCCACTCGTAGAGGCCAAGTGTTGTTTGGGCGACGAGTGCGACCTTGTCCTCGTTCTCGGGGTCGAAATTGGCCAAACCATCCTCGGGTTCAACGAGCGTGATCGCCTCGGGGGCTTCGGCAATGGTTCCTACCGCCTCGTCGTGGCCTTCGTGGCCTATGTAGATGATGTCGAAGCCCTTGCGGGCCATCGTCTTCACTTCATGGTGGACCTTGGTCACGAGTGGACATACCGCGTCGATAACCACGGCTGCGCGGTCGCCAGCCGCGGCGACCACCTCAGGCGCTGACCCGTGTGCAGACAGCATGACAGGTGCGCCCTCGGGGACCTCGGAGATGTCGTTGACGAATACCACCCCAACCCGTTCGAAAGCACGGACGACCCACTCGTTGTGAACTATCTCGTGGTAGCAATACACGGGTCCATCGAAGATGCGTGTCATCCAGGTGAGAGCCTTGATGGCCATCTCTACTCCAGCGCAGAACCCACGTGGGGCGGCAAGAAGCACACGATCAACGCTCATATCCGACATGGTAGGTGTGCGTCCGAGACTCAGGACATCGAGCGAACGATGGAAACCAGCTTGTCGACGACCTGCTCGATGGTCATGTCAGAGGTGTCTACGACTACTGCGTCCTCGGGAATCGACATTGGCGAGGCGGCCCTTGTCGAGTCGAGGTGGTCACGGCGACGCAGGTCCGCCAGCACATCTTCCGTGGACTCCTGCGACTGTGCCGCCCTCCGCGAGGCGCGCACCTCTGGCCGTGCATCCAAGAAGATCTTCACGTTCGCCTCCGGAAAGACGACGGAGCCAATATCTCGACCCTCGACCACCCCGTGCCCTCCCCTGCTGGCCACCCAGTCGCGTTGCAACTGAACGAGTTTCTGCCTGACACTGGGCACGGCGGACACAGCCGAAACGGCTCCGGTGACTGCATCGCCTCGAATCTCTTGCTCGACATCGTCTCCGTTCAAGTGCATGCGGCCGTTCTCACGAACGAGTTCGACTTCCGCAACGGCTTCTTCGATTGCTGTCGGATCGTCGAGTGCGCTTCCTTCCCTCAACACAGCGAGAGTCGCGCCCCGGTAGAACGCCCCGGTGTCGAGGTGCGGAAGACCAAGCCGCTCAGCGAGTTTTCTGCTGACGGTGCTCTTTCCGGTGCCACCTGGCCCGTCGATGGTCACGATGAAGTCGGTCAAACCGAACAGAGAGTAGATGAGAAATCGGGAGAGCCCTCCTTCCGGAGGGGTTGTCCGAGGTGGGGGGATTTCGGACAAATGGGGGCGAAGTCGGAAGCAAGGCCCTCCCGGCAGAGCAAGTTAGCGCGCCACCCCGGCGAGTGCCTACTTCTTGTCAAGATTGTCGATGAAGTCCCAGTAAGCGGGCCATGTCTTGTTGACTACCTCTGGATCTGAAATCGACAAGCCGACACCAGCGAAGGCAAGCAGCGCGAATGACATCGCGATCCTGTGATCGCCGTGGGAGTCCACAGTGGTGTCATTCAGGACTGAAGGCACCACCACCAAACTGTCGCCCTCGATTTCAACGTTCGCTCCCAGCTTCTTGGCCTCACTCTCCACTGCAGATAGGCGGTCCGATTCCTTGTGTCGCAGTGAGCCAAGCCCCGCGAGTCGCGATGGACCCTCTGCCACAAGGGCTAGAACCGCCATCGCGACCGCACCGTCGGGTGATGACGACATATCGACTTCGAAGCCTGAGAGCTCTAAGTCGGTGGCGTCCAGGAGGAGATGCCCAACCTCGTCGCTGACTCGAGCTCCCATGCTCTGGAGAAGGCGAACAACCGCCATGTCGGGGTGAGTGTCAGCAGAGCGCAGGCCATCGATTCGAATCTTCCCGCGAGTCATCGCCGCGGCCACCGCCGGATACACCGCTGCTGAGGCGTCTCGTCTCAGGACGATGTCAGCCGACTCAAAGCCTGCATTGGCCATGCGAACCCCAGTCGTTGTCTCATCAACTTCGGCACCAAACGCGCGGAGCGTCTCGATCGTGATACTCAGATAGCCAGCGGAACTCAGGAGCCCAACTACATCGAGCTGAAGGGGCTCATGCATCAGCGGGCCGACCATCAGCAATGCCGTCGCGAACTGGGTGGTGACAGAAGCGTCAACTGAGACGTTTCCGCCCCATAGCGGCCCAGTGCTGTGGATTTCGATCGGTAGACGGTCACCATGTATCTCGACTCCCTGTTGCCTGAGAGCATCAATAAGGCCAGCCATCGGACGGTCAGGGAGCCGACCACGACCGGTGATAGTGGTCGTGCCTTCACCCGAAGCTGCCATTGCCAGAGCGATCCTTGCACTAAGCCCCGATTCCCCGCAGTCCACAACTCCCTCGCTGAGAGTTAGTCGACCGTCCACGCCATCGATTGCCCACAACTCCGAGCCTCTGCTGACAGTCGCTCCCATCGAGTCGACGACGCGGATCATGGCCTCGGCGTCCTCGAAGGCCGTTGGGTTGTAGAGATGGCTTCGCCCCGGAGCCATCGCGGCGGCGGCAAGACATCGGAGGAGCTGAGACTTGGAAGCCGGCAGCGTGACCGAAGAGTCAATAGGGCCGACAGAGGCAGAAAGGGCTCGGACGGTCATTTTCCAAAGATCTTTCGAATATCGGCTGCGTTGAGGAGTCTCGAACCTCCTGGCTTGAGATTGGCGTCACGCAGGCCTCCAATGGCGACCCTGACTAGGGATGTCACTGGCAAACCGAGGCCGTGCAACATTCTCCGAACCTCACGATTCCGACCCTCTCCCATGACGATTTCGACCAGACCACGACCGTCGTGTGAGTCCAAAATGCGAGCGGAGACCGCAGTGGCCGGACCGTCGTCGAGCAGGACTCCGTCCACCAGCTTCTTGATAGCTTGAGGGGTCGGGGAACCCGATACCTCCACAACGTAGGTCTTGGTGACTTCGAAGCTGGGATGCGTGACACGATAAGTCAACTCGCCGTCGTTCGAGACCAGGATGAGGCCTTCGGAGTCTGCGTCGAGCCGCCCGACCGGATACAGCCGCGTGTCGCTTACAACGAGCTCGACGACCGTTGGCCGACCTTGGGGGTCGTCAGCCGTGCTGATCACTCCGGTGGGCTTGTAGACGAGATGAGTCTCCAGGTCGGGTTTGATGGCCAGCGGTACCCCATCGACAGTGAGAACGTCATCTTCCAAGTCGACACGGTCGCCCAGCACGACGGCCTCTCCGTTGAGCTTCACCCTCCCCGCCTTCATTGCCTCCTCGGCCGCTCGCCGAGACATGAGGCCGGCATGAGAAATCGCCTTCTGGATGCGGACTCGCTCCGCCAATGCTCACTCGATCCCGGGGCGGAGCGTCTCTTCGAGCGTCTCGACAATTCCCGCTGGGGGCACATGATCGGCAAGTGGCGGCAACTCGTCGAGGCTCATCAAGCCCATCTTCTCCAAGAAGAGGCTGGTGGTTTGATAGATCGCCGGATTTCCGGGCAGATTTAGTCGTTCCTTTTCCTCAACAAATCCCATTCGCTCCAGCGTGCGCACGGATGAATCTGAATCGACGCCTCGTATCTCTGCGATCTGTGACCTGGACACCGGTTGGCGATAAGCAACCACGGCGAGAGTCTCCATGGCTGCCGGGGAGAGTCTTCGGGCGGTGGCCGACGACGAAAACCTCTCGAGGTAGGGATAGGCATCGGGGTGGCTGAACATCCTCCACCCCCCTGCAGTTTCCCGCAGCACGACGCCGGCTTGCCGGTCGCTGAGTCCCTCCGCAAACTCGCTTATGAGCGTTTCTGTGACGTCTAGCGGCAACTCGAGTACCTCAGCCAACTCCGAGGTCGGAATTGGGTGTTCCGCGACGAAGAAGATCGCCTCGAGCGCCGCCGAATCGTTCACTGCGCCCACTCGGATGTGAGGTCGAGAGTCTCTCCACCGAGATGCTGTACTTCGATCGGCGCTTCCCAGTCCGCTTGGTTGACTTCGACCAAGCCCCAACGAGCCAACTCCAACAGAGCCAAGAAGTATGCGGCAACCTCGACAGGTCGATTGCAATGGTCGGTGAGAGAATCAAAAGACGAAACAGCTAGCGACTCGATTCGTTCCTGTAGATCCTGGATGGCGTATTCAACGCTTGGAAGATCGAGATCGAGGTGATCGAGATCGGGCTCAGCTGCGCTCCTGGCAAACACCTTCTCGGCAAGCGCAGCAAGTTCGATCGCGCCCATCGGTAGATCGACCCGTGGAGGAGGCTGTTGGATGACCTGATCAATCCCAACGTTCCTCGGGACGTATCGGTTGCCCTCTTGCAACCTCCGCCGCAGGACTGCAGCGACGTCTTTGAATGTGACCGATGCCAGGAGACGTGACAACAGACGGTCGCGCTCTTCAATAAGGGCAAGCTCATCGTCGAGGTCCAGATCACGTCCGCTGGGAAGCAGGGACTGACTCTTGAGTTGCACAAGAGTGGCGGCGATGAGCAGGAACTCCGACGTGACCTCCAGATCCATTTCGGCCATCTCATCGACAAATGAGAGGTACTCCGCGACAACCTCAGTAAGCGCGACGGCGGTGATGTCCATCTGATGTTTGGTGATCAATTGGAGCAGAAGGTCCAGAGGGCCTTCAAACACCGTTGTTCTGACATGAAAACTCATCGCTCTTGCGAGGATATCTGCGAGTCCGAAGACTTCTGAGCCTTTGCCGGCTGGTCAGCCAGCTGCAGCAGAGACCAATCATCGCGACTGATGCTCGAGGGCCGCTCCCCGTGATGATGTCTCGCGAAATCGATCACCAGCTGGGGTGCGCCCAACCTTTCGAGCTCGGCAGCTGCTCGAGGGCCGTGATCTCGGTATATCGCCATTCGGTCAGACAACGGCATCCCCATAAGGATGAGCACGCTCGCTACTGAACGTCCGATTATGCCGAGCCGGGCATGCCGCTTGCCTACGTCGTGGAGGGCCGCAGCCTGCTGCAAGTCTTGGCGGTCAGGGGCGTGACGACGGACATGTTCAGCAGCCACGTAGCCGTGCCGCTGGTCAGCATTGCCCTGTTCAAAGAATGCGATGGCCATCTCCGCCCCGAGCAGCTTGTCAATCGACAGCCGTTCGTCGGCCGTCAACGGTTTAGACCCTAGAACGTCGAAGAAACGCTGGACGAGGTGGATCGGCGAACCGGGCAACTCAGTTGGTCGATTTCGACTTGCAATCGATGCAGAGAACCGACGCCGGTCGGAACTTCATCCTCTCCGCGCCGATATCGTTGCCACAGCTCTCGCAGCGTCCGTAGGAACCCGCTTCGATAGCTGCCAAGGCCTGGTCGACGTCGTCGAGTTGCCCCTTGATCGAGTCGACCAATCCCAAGATCTCAGTGCGCTCCGCAGTGACTGCGGCCGCATCAGCAAAACTCTCGCCAAAGTCGAGGTCAGAGCGGAGATCGCCACTCTCCGCAGCGCCCAGCTCGTCCAACTGATGAACGAGATGCGCCCGTTCCTTCGTCAGAACCTTCTTCGCGTCTTCGATATCGAGTGTCATCACCTGCTCCTCGGATGGGCCTCGACGTAGATCTCCATGATGTGCGAGGGACTCACCCGGGTATAGACCTGGGTGGTGCTAATCGTAGCGTGACCGAGGATTTCCTGAACCGTCCTGAGGTCCGCCCCAGCCTCCACCATGTGGGTCGCGGCCGAGTGCCTAAGCACGTGAGGAGATACTCGCTCAACCGGTATGCCCGCCCTCGAGGCGCTCTTCTTCACTATGTCAAAGACTGCTTGTCTCGACAGTCGGGTGCCACGAAGGCTTACGAATAACGGGTCACCACGTTGGGTTCTGTTCACGATTTCGAGTCTGTCAGGCAGCCAACGTCGTATCGCGTCGACCCCAGGTCGGCCTATTGGCACGATTCGCTGCCTGTTGCCCTTGCCGGTCACCCGGATGGAGAGGTCATCGAGGTCTACGTGAGTCAGATCAATTCCTCTCAACTCCGTGACGCGGCACCCGGTCGCGTAGAGCGTCTCGAGTATCGCGCTATCGCGGCGACCCGCCCTGGAGCTCAGGTCAGGCGCTTCGAGCATCTCCATTGTCTCCTCGATTGTCAGCGCCTTTGGGATCGAATCCCGTCGTTTCGGAGTGGCGAGGGTTGCGGTTGGGTCGGTATCCCTGAGCCCCTCGAATGCCAAGAAGCGGTGGAATCCCCTTATCGAGGCAATCTTCCGACCCACGGTTGCATTGGCCAGGCCCTGACGGCGAAGCCCTGACACGAAGCCGGCGACGATCTCCTCGGTGGGCTCCCTGTTCTTCAGGTACGCGATGTACTGATGGAGGTCACGCGTATACGCGGCGATCGTGTTGGAAGCCAGACCTCGTTCGACCCTGAGCGATATCAGGTATTCTTCGAGACAATGCTCGATTGAGGTCATGCCAGCGCTCAAAGCGCCGCCAGTGCCTCCCGGACCGGGTGATGGGCAGTCCCGAGGCTCTCAGCGACTGCGGGATGGCAGACCTTGTCCCCGATGAGGTTGATCCCACCTTCCAGCTCGGGATGTGCGCCGACTGCTTCTCGGACACCTTCCGTAGCCATCATCACTGCGTACCTGAGTGTCGCGTTGGTGAGGGCATATGTGGACGTGTGTGGCACTGCTCCGGGGATGTTGCCCACGGCGTAGTGGATCACGTCGTGTTTCGTGTACACAGGATCGGAGTGGGTGGTCTCATGAGAAGTTTCGAAGCAGCCGCCTTGGTCGATCGCCACGTCGACAAGGACGCTGCCTGGTTTCATTGATCGCACCATGTCTTCCGTCACCAGCTTGGGGGCTGATGCGCCCGGGACTAGGACGGTGCCGATAACCAGGTCGGCGGTGAGAACCTGTTCTTCCAGGGTCAGCTTGTTGGAGTGGAGGGTGACCACTCGGCCGTGGTAGAGAGAGTCGAGGGCTCGAAGTTTGTTGAGGTCGTTGTCGAGTACCACCACATCCCCTTGCATCCCCATGGCGATCACGGCAGCGTTGGAGCCTGCCATCCCTCCGCCGATCACGACGACTTTGGCTGGACTGACTCCGGCGACACCCCCCAAGAGCACACCGAGGCCACCCTGGGACTTCTCCAGAAAACGAGCGCCGGCTTGGGTCGCCATACGGCCAGCGATCTCACTCATCGGAGCGAGAAGCGGAAGTGAGCGATCTTTCATCTGCACCGTTTCGTATGCAATAGCGACAATCCCGCGTTCGGCCAGATCTTGGGCCATGTTGGGATAGGCGGCCAGGTGTAGATAGGTGAAGAGAACCTGACCGTCTCGAAAGAGGTCCACTTCATGCGGTTGCGGCTCTTTGACCTTTACGATCATCTCGGCCTTCTCAAACACGGAGGCTGCGTCCTCGACCAGGGTTGCACCCTGTCGTTCGAAGTCCTCGTCCGGAATGCTGGAACCGGCACCGGCTCCGGCTTGCACCAATACAGAGTGACCCCGATCGGTGAGCTCCCGGACTCCGATTGGGGTCATCGCGACGCGATACTCCTCCGTCTTGGTCTCCTTGGGGACCCCAACGATCAAGACGACACGCTCTCTTCGGCCGCATCGGTCACGTCCCGGCCCGATCGCAGGCGCGACGCGGCCTCGACAAGTCCTACAAACAGCGGATGCGGATCGTCGGGCCTCGATCGGAACTCCGGATGTGCCTGAGTTGCCACGAAGTAAGGATGGTCCACCAACTCGATGTATTCAACGAGATTGTCATCAGGACTCAGTCCGGACAGTCGCATGCCCGACCCCTCTAGATCTGATCGATAGCGGTTGTTCACTTCCCAGCGATGCCGGTGACGCTCGTAAACCAGCTCTTCGCCGTACATGGATCGAACCTTCGATCCCTCGGCAAGCTTTGCTGCGTAGAGGCCAAGACGCATCGTTCCACCCTTGTCTTCGACGTCTTCTTGGCTGGACATGAGGTCGATGACCGGATGTGGTGTCGACGGATCGAACTCGGTCGAGTTGGCATCAGCCAAACCAAGCGCACCCCGAGCGAACTCAATAACCGCACACTGCAGCCCCAGGCAGAGACCAAGGAAGGGCACCCGCTGCTCGCGCGCATATCTGATCGCTTGGATCTTGCCCTCCACACCCCGGTAGCCGAACCCGCCAGGGACGACGATCCCGTCAAGATCCTCGAAGTAGGAGTCAGCGAGAAGGCCCGTCAGTTCGTCAGACGGTATCCACTTGAGATCGAGGTTGAGTCCGTGTGCGGCAGCGCCATGTCTGAGTGACTCGACAACAGAGAGGTACGCGTCCGGGAGATCCACATACTTGCCGACGATGCCAATCGTGACTTCGTCGGTGGCGGAAGCCGCCTTATCGACCATCGCCGACCATGCGTCGAGATTGGGTGGGCCGGTGATGATGTTCAGTCGATCACAGACAACGTCGTCGAGGCCTCCCTCGTTGAGATCAAGCGGTACCTGGTAGATGTCGCTGGCATCCGGAGCTGCGATGACGGCCTCTGGCGAGACGTCGCAGAAGAGGCTGATCTTCTTGCGAATCTCCTCGTCGATATCACGGTCGGACCTCACGATGATCACATCCGGATGGATGCCTTTGGAACGCAACTCGGCGACCGAGTGTTGGGTCGGTTTGGTCTTCAGCTCGTCAGATGTGGCTATGAACGGAACGAGGGTCACGTGGACGAAGAGTGCATTCTCGCGACCGATCTCGTTGCCAAACTGTCTGATGGTCTCGAGAAACGGGAGACTCTCGATGTCTCCAACGGTGCCACCCACCTCGGTTATGACGACGTCGGCCCCTTCTTGCCCAACACGTCTCACGCGGTCCTTGATCTCATTGGTGATATGGGGAATCACCTGGACGGTGTCGCCGAGATAGTCCCCACGACGTTCCTTCTGGATAACGCTCAGATAGACCGAGCCGGAGGTGACGTTTGACGTTCGGCGAAGGTTCTCGCCGGTAAATCGTTCGTAGTGTCCGAGGTCGAGATCTGTCTCGCCGCCATCATCGGTTACGAACACCTCGCCGTGTTGAAAGGGGTTCATCGTCCCCGGGTCAACGTTGATGTACGGGTCGAGTTTCTGGTTGATCACCTTCAGGCCACGGGCTTTGAGGAGCCGTCCCAGCGAGGCGGCAGCTATGCCTTTTCCCAGGCTCGAGACCACGCCACCTGTAACGAAGACGTACTTGGCCATGGGGGGTGGAGAGGGTCGGGTGCTTTCCTCAGCGGCTGGATCTGGTGAGAAAAGTGGTCCGTCCATGACGGGACGCCACACTAACACCCGGCCCGGACATGACCATCATTTGGGTCGGTTGGCAAGCAGCTCCTTTGCAGCCTTCTTCGCAGCCCCGGTCCCCTCGCCCGACATCATCGTCGCGAGGACCGATTCGCGTTCGTTTCTGGGAACCAGACGGACTTCGGCCGTCCCGCCTTCGTCCCGCACAACCTCGTAGTGAGTGTCAGCCATGGCCGCGACTTGCGCCAGGTGCGTCACGCACAGGACCTGATTGGTCTTTGCGAGTGCAGCAAGCTTATGGCCCATCGCCAGAGCCGTTTGCCCCCCAATACCGGCGTCGACCTCGTCGAACACAAGGGATGCTTTAGCCGCCTCCGATGAGGCAAGCCTGAATGCGAGCACGAGTCTCGAGAGTTCCCCTCCAGATGCAACATCAGACACTGGTCTGGGCTCGCTGTGCTCCCCGGAGCTGAAGAGGAGCTCCATTCGATCCGCCCCAGTCGATCGAGGGCCGATGGGCTCGAATCGGAAGGAAGTACGAGCTGTCCCCATTCCCAGGTCCGTCAGGTGGACAAGCATCTTTTCTGTGATGGAATCTGCAATTCGGGAGCGAGCTTCAGTGAGGTCCCTCGCCGCGGCCAGCATGGCCGCCTTGGAAGTCTCCAAACGCGATTCGAGAGTTGCCGCGTCTGATATCAGTCTCTCCAGCTCTAGGGCCCGGTCGGTGATGTTGTCTCCAAACGACATAACTTCCTCGAGTGTCTTTCCGTATTTTCGCTTCAGATCTCCAAGTGACGTGAGTTGGGCCTCGAGTTCGTTCAGGGTCGCAGGATCGCCCTCCTGGGATTCGAGGGAACGGCGCAGCGCGCTCGCCATCTCCTGTGACAGAGAAGCGAATGACTCAGCAACGGCGGAGGTCTCGTCGAGTGAGGAGTCAAATACCGAGATCTTCCGCATTCGAGCAACGATCTCACCCGTGAGCTCCACAACTCTCTCCGCGAGATCGGACGATGCGGCGAGGTTCTCGCGGATCTCTTCGATATTTCGCAGACGGCTCACTTCTCCTTCGATGCGCTCGTCGAGATCGGTCGTCAGCCCAGCCACCCGAATCTCCTCCGCCTGGTGTTTGGCCAGGTCAAGCTCACGGGCCAATGCGGTGGTGTCGCCTCCAAGCATCTGTGCTTGGCCCACAAGCTCCTCATGCGCCGCCCAGGCCGCCCCATAGACGGCGAGAGGATCGGAGCCGGACTGGCCCATCAAGGAATCGATTGTGCGTCGCAAATACTCAGAACGACGGAGCGAGAGCTGATCATGTTGACCGACGACCTCGACCATCGAACTGGTCGTTCTACGGACGGTGTCGGCTGAGACAACAGCGCCATCGATACGCGTCCGGCTCCGGCCTTCGCGAGGTATCACCCGGGTGATCCCCATCTCCTCCTCACCGGTCGCAAAGAGGCCATCGATCGTCGCTTCGTCGCCGTGGTGGCCGACGAGCCCGCTATCGGCTGGTTCTCCCAGGAGTTGGCGAACACTCCCTAGGAGGAGAGTCTTACCTGCTCCGGTTTCGCCTGTGATGACGGTCAGACCTGGAGCTGGATCGACTTCCGCCGCGGCGATGATCCCGAGGTTGTGCACTGCCAGGTGGGCCAGCATCAGTGATCCAGTCCAAACTTGTCTCGTACCCGCCCCACGTAAGAAGAACCGCCGAACGTGACGAATTTCGCCTCACGTTTGCCACGCATAACCGTCACCGACTCGCCCTCACTGAGCTGACCGAGGTCGGTCTTGTCGACGTACACCCGTACGGGCCGGTCGCGGATGACCTTGATCTCGATCACATCTTCGGGAGCGAGCACCAGGGGTCTGTCAAACAGTGAGTGAGTAGCCACAGGGGCGAGGATCAATGCGTCGAGCGACGTATCAACGATCGGACCACCGGCGGAGAAGGCGTAGCCCGTGGAACCGGTCGGAGTCGCAACGATCAGGCCATCCGCCGCGTAGTTGGTGAACGCCTCCCCATTGATCTGAAGTGCCAGCGATATGAGTCGAGTGCTGTCCACCTTCTCGACGACAACGTCGTTGATGCCAACCGCAGTCCCTGATCCCGATGAAGCCTCGAGTGTCATTCTGGGGTCGATTTCGAAATCGTGAGCGATGAGTCGGGCAATCGTTTCCTCAGGAAGGTCTGGGTCCGCTTCGGTTAGGAACCCCAACGTCCCGAGGTTGAACCCCAACACAGGAACATTCCACTCCACCGCTAGCTGCACGGCACCCAACATCGTCCCATCGCCCCCGACGGCGAGAACTAGATCGGCGGGACCATCATCAACCACTGTGGCGGAGAGGTTCTCAATGACCGAACCGAGTTTGGCCGCGAACTCATGTGCGTCACCACGGGATCCGCCGGTGACGATCGCGAACTTCAACCTTCGCTGTCCTCTTCGAGGATCTGGTTGAGCATCTCAACAAGAGCTGCAGCTGGCTCGGGGAGGTCTGCAGGATCGACGGATTCGAGTTGAGCGATGAGTCCCTCGATTTCCTCGACCTGGGATGAAGTTAGGTCCATGACCCAATTATGACTGGACGACGTCAGCAAGCACCAGATCTATCGCTTCTGAGATGTCTGCCACTACATGGTCGGCTTCGCCAACTCCCGGCGCGTGTTCGTCGGTCACTCCCGTCAACACCAAAACCGAGCGCCATTGGCCACTGTTGGCAGCCAATGCGATATCGGTGTCGAGGCGGTCACCGATGACCCACGCGGGCCCCGGTCGACGTGAAGCGATGAGATTGGCCATCGCTCTACTTGGTTTGCCAGCAACTTCGGGGTTCTGGCCAGAAGCCTCGATGACGGCCTTTACCACGGATCCCGAACCGGGCTCGAGGCCTCGCTCGGAGGGATAGGTGGGGTCGAGGTTCGTAGCGACGAAGCGCGCCCCGTTTCGCACGGCTGACGAAGCCTGTGAGAGCTTGTCGTAGCGGAAATCTCGATCGAGCCCCACGATGACTGCCTTTGCCTCGTGAGCATGTTCTGTCGATTCGAGACCCGCTTTATCGAGCGCACCGAAGACCCCTTCCTCGCCAACCACGAACACAGGACCGTCGTCCCTGGTCAGCATGGACGCTGCCGCCATGGATGAAGTGACCACCGACTCGACAGCTGCGGCGAACCCGAGCACATGCTCTATCTTGCGGACGACATCCTCTGGGCTCTTCGTCGAGTTATTGGTGGCGAAAGTCAGATCGGCGCGCTGACTGGCTGCTCTAGCCAGAGCTGATGCTGCACCCGGAATCGCGGTCCTCCCACGCCACAAGACACCGTCAAGATCGCAGATGATGTGGGTCAACCGAGGAAACTCTCAAAGACCTGCTCGTATAGCCGCGTAGTGCGCTCGACCGACTCAACGGATACCCGTTCGTCGTGACCATGGAACAGACCAAGCATCGTTGAGAAGTCGAGCCGGTCGTCGTAGAGACCCACCCCGTAGGCAACGGTTCCTTTCGTGCGCCAGAAGCGGCCGTCGGTCCCAACCGTCATCAGTATCGGCAGAAGATTCCGATGTCCCTCAACGTGCTCCACACCATCTGCGATGGCCTCCCAGAGCGGGTTGTGGGTACCGCTGACCGTGGCCTCCAGGTCCTGGGCCGGTTCGATGTCGACCTCGTCTCGAGCGTTTCCCATCGCCTTGTAGAGATGACTGTCCACAAAGGAGCGGTCCATTCCGGGCAAGGCCCGGATGTCTACGTTCGTTTTCGCGTCATCGGCAATGACGTTGGCCTTCATCCCCGCATTCATCATGTTCGGAGAGATTGTCAGGTGAGTGACGGCATGCACGTACTTCGCAAAGAGCGGATCGTTGGCGGCGATTCTCTCAATGGCACCATCAACTTGGTCAGGATCTACGAGGGCTGACTTCAAATCGTCATCGAGGTCGAGCGTTGCAACGAAGCTCTCCCACTCGTCGATGATGGCAACCGGCATGTGCTCGCTGAATATCCCATGCACCGCCTCCACCATTTTCCGCAGGGCGTTGTCCGAACCGAAGGGGGTTGAACCATGCCCGGGGGTTCCTTTGCTGCGGAGAATCGACCAGAAAACCCCCTTCTCGCCGACGGCGACCGGAACCGATCTCTCCTTGGCGTAGGACACAGGGGGGTACGCAACTTCTGTGAGAAGATAGTCGGCGTTGACCAGGTCCCATCGATCCTCGACCAGGGGCATGGCGCCGTATACGCCACCCGCTTCTTCGTCGGCCACGGCTGCAAATACCAGGTCACCGCGAGGTCGGCGCTCACCTCTGATGTACGGCCGAGCCGCATAGGCAAGCGCTGACGTAACGTTCAGCATGTCGATTGCCCCTCGACCAAACACGAAGCCGTCGACGATCTCCGCCCCGAAGGGATCTTGTGTCCAGCCGGCAGGGTCAACCGGCACCACATCGGTGTGCGGCACCAGAGCGAGGCTCGGCGCGTCTGGGTCGCTGCCCTCGATGCGATAGATCAAAGACTGTCGACCGGGTGCGGGCTCGAAAACCTCTCCTTGAACGCCAAAGAAGGACTGAAGTGTTTCCACGGACCGGTATTCGTGTCCGCTTTCGATGGTTCCGTAGTTGACGCACTCATTCCTGATTAGCTGCTGCAGCAGCTCGATGACCTCACTCATGCGGTCAGGGTAGAGACCAGGTCGTACATCGTGGGCGTTAGCTGATAGTCCCCCAGCTCGTCCAGTTCGACCCAACGAGCCTCCGCTGCGTCGTCGCCAGCGGTCAGAGTCCCACCTACAGCGATGCCTTCAAAGTCGAGCAGAACCAAATGAAACTCTCCTTGGATGATCTCGCCTGTCCAGATCACCTCGCCAACCTCCACCCTGAGGCCAGTTTCCTCCAGGACCTCCCTACTCGCGGCAGCCCTCATCGGTTCGCCCAGTCGCACCTTGCCCCCTGGAACCGCCCATAGTCCCTTACCTGGGTCTTTGGCCCTCTTGATCAGCAGAATCCGGTTGCCATCCCTGACCACCACTCCAACGCCGACCAGGGGGCCTTCACTCACGTTCTGCGTCGTGGTGCATAATGATTGAGCGAGCCGAGAACCCACCGGCCTCGAAGAAGTTTTTGGCTAGGCGATGACCGGGAAGGACATGGGCGTCGAATTTGGTGATGCCGGCTGAAGTGGCGATCTCCATCACCTTGTTTCGCATTACCTCGCCGACGCTGACTTCCCGTGCTTCGTGGTCCACGTAGATCAGCCGAATGGCACAGATCCGTTCGTTGTTGGTTTGGGCCAGCATCCCCTCGAACCGTGCGAGCAGAAACCCGAAGGGCACATCTTCGATCTCGCCGATGAGGACGTGAGTATCCGAGTCTTTGAGCGCACGGGCGAGTGAATCGTTGATGGGTTCGTCTAGACCATCGGCTAACGGCCACATCGGGTGCAGCGCGATCATTTCCTCCTCCAGCGCCCTATAGAGCCCGAGGAGAGTGTCGATGTCGGCCTCGGTTGCCGCTCGCGCTTCGATTCTCATTGCTCACTTCGCCCAAAGAGCCGTTTTATACCCCAGCCGGTCACGAGCGCCATTGCCTCCACCACGATTCTCACTCCCATCTTCGACTGGCCACGAGTTCGATCTCGAAAGACGATGGGAACTTCAGCGATCTCCAAACCCTGTTGGTTGGCCCTCCAGGCCATCTCGACTTGAAACCCATACCCTGATGCCTGTGCATCTGCATACGGGAGGCTTCTGAGGGCAGGGGCCGCAAACGCCCGGAATCCGGCTGTTGCGTCTTTGGTGGGGATCCCCAACAAGGTCCGTGCGTATACGTTTCCGCCTTTTGAGATGAATCGTCGGATAGCCGGCCAATCGGGGGTTGAACCACCCGGAACGTATCTCGAGCCGATTGCCAGGTCTGCTCCGTTGGACACTGCTTCGACCAACCGTGGTAGATCCGCCGGGTCGTGAGAGAAGTCGGCGTCCATCTCGATGATCACGTCGGCGCCTTCGGCTAACAGCATGTCGAAACCGGCTGCGTAGGCAGGTCCGAGGCCTTCTTTCGTCTTGCGATGGAGGACTGAAACCCGGGAGTGCGCCTCCGCCAGCTGATCGGCCAGTTTCCCGGTCCCATCGGGAGAGTTGTCATCGATTATCAGGACCTCGTAATTGTGCGCCAGGATGGCGTTGACGATGTCTTCGAGGTTTTCGATCTCGTTGAAAGTCGGAAGAGCTACGACGACTCTGTCAGTCGACACAGTCGAAGCAGATCATCTTGCGTTTGTTGGCCACCTGACTGATGCGCTTGACCATGAAGCAGTTCTGACAAACAAACTCGTCGTCTTTTTGGCTCTGTGCGTCGACGTTCATCGTCAGCTCCTCGCGTCTCATCGCTCGGAGTTCTTCGACTTCGTCGACAAGCATGGCCTCATTGGCCTCTTCCTCTAGGAGTTGGAGTTCCTGGTTCTCCAGCTCTTCGAGCGCCTCGGCGGTCTCATCGTCGTGGTCGCCAGAGCTTGAGCCAGACGATTCGTCATCGTCGTCGCCTGAATCGTCTTCGTAGTCATCGTCTTCTTCGGGCTCGAAATCGTCGAGGGCGTCATCGACTTCTTCGAGATCTTCATCCTCGATTTCGACGTCGTCGTCTTCGACTAACTCTTCGGGTTCGGTTGTTGCGTTCTTCTTGGCCATCTTCTCGAATCAGAGGGAGGTGCGCGGCGGGAGCATAACTCAGTTTCGTTATATCGCGAGGCGTACTGCTGCGGGGACAACCTCGCCAGACAGAGGTGCATTCCCAACGAAGTCCCCATCCGCTTCCAATGGCCAGGGCTCGGATGCTTCGACAGAGAAGCGAGCTGCCTGGAACCTCCTCACTGATCGGTCCTTGAGATGAGTCCCACGGATGATCTTGGGAACCAATACCGGGGCCTGCGCCTTGGCAGCATTGATCACCTGAATGTCGAGAACACCGTCGATGAGAGTGGCCCGCGGTGCCACATTCCAGCCACCGGCAAAGAACTGGGCATTTGCCATGATCACCGCCAGGGCCTCGCTCTCGTAACGTCGCTTCTCGGTCTCGATCACAACGTTGGCCTTCGGAAACCGGGGCAGACGCCCAGCGAAGGCCAAGGGGTACCTCGCCTTCCCCAAACTGCGAGGGAAACTAGGTGCGCTCTCAGCGGCAGCTGCACCAGCGCCGATCTGGGCAACGTTGGCGAAGTATCGCTTGCCCCACTGACCTTCCACGTAGGCGATGTCGATGGTGTACTCGTTTCCGCTGACCAGGTGTCTGACGCTTGCTATGGGGTCCTGCGGCAGGCCGAACGTTCTGATCAAGTCGGATCCAGTACCGGCAGGGATGATGCCGAGGAGCGGTTGGTCCAGCTCGGTCTTGGTGAGAAGGGTGTTGACAGCGAGATTGAAGGTGCCATCACCGCCAACCAGGGCCATGCCGTCCGCCAAACCATCTGCATGACCGATGATCAGAGCTTCCATTTCTTCGATCGATTCACCAACCTCGACAAAACAGTCCACGTCCGCCGCCGAGAGACTGTCTCGAAGCCCCCGCAGCTTGATGGGTCGCGAACCGGCAGCCGGATTCACAAGTACTCGCCATTTGGGCACTACCCCACCCCCTGCGCGGCGACTACGCCCCGATCTACTGCTTTGAGCGCCTCAATCGCATCCTCTCGCAGCTCGGGAGATGCCGCTGCGAGCTGCCCCAGGAGATCAGCCAACTGTCTACTTACCCGAACGAAGTCTCCGGGCGCCATCGACAACTCTTCCAGGTCATCAAACTCTGTACCTGCGGCCCATTCCCGAGCGACAGGGCCAAAGCCCGGATCAGGCCTGCGGGTGGGTGATAGCTTGGCTGCAGACTCGAGACGGGTTATCTCACCCCATACCGACTCGATGCGCTGCCACCTCAGATCTAGTTCATCTGAATGCCAAGCCGCCGGTGAGTGGGTGTCCGATCTCGGGTCGTAGACGAATACTGAGACGAGAGCAGCCAAGTCCGAGGGCTCAAGCCCGTAGAACACCCCTCGCTCGAGGCATTCCGCTACGAGCAATTCGGATTCGTTGTATATGCGTCTCAGCTGGTCCCCACGGGGCTGCAATTCCCAACCCGTCAGGTAGTCGAGTTCTTCGAGGATGCCCCTGATCGAGTTGAACTCCTCTACCAATCCGTATCCACTGGTCCGGCGAAGACTTCGCTGCTGCTCCAGATTCACGCGAATACGGCGAGCCCTTCGCAACGCGGCCAGGTGTTCGCTGGCGTCGGAGCACTCCGCCACGGGATGTTCGACGCCAGTAGCCACGGGCGACATGTGACGTCTCCTTGGCGGGACCTTGCGAAGTTGTTTGACGGTGTCGTTGACGAATCGACGGTCTCGGGGACGAAACGGTTTCGGAAGCTCGATGAACGCCACCTTTTGACTCGCATCGGGGATTTGTCTCACTCCGATTGTCGACACCCGGCCCGACGTGGCCAATACGAGATATCGGGCCCCCCCGTTCTTCGACGACAGTCTCTTCAGCACGACGTAGCGGCCATCTCTCGATCCGCCATTCACGTCCACGACGACCCCAGGCCCGAGCATCGACGCAACACCATCGCGGCGGTGACTCGGTGGGGAGGCTTCGATCGTTGTTAGGTAGTCCTCGACGCTCCCCAGTTCGCATTCGGCGAGGGTTTCCTCCTTCGCTAGTTGATGCTCGAGTGCCTTGATCCTCTCAGCTCGGGCCATGTCGCGATCGCCTCGCTGGAACGCTGCGAAGCTCGCTTCGAGTAGGGCTAGAGCTCTGCTCTCTTCGTAGTTGGCGACCATGTTCGCCGTCATGTTGTAGGTCGGGCGGAAACTCGACCGAAGCTCGTGGGCTCCAATCGATGCGATCTCGGCGACTTGTCGGAGCCTGACGTACGGGGAGTGGAGAACCACCCCGTATCCGAGCGTGTCGATACCGCGACGGCCCGCTCTTCCTGTCAGCTGGGTGAAGTCGCCCGGCTTCAGCACTTCATGCGATTCGCCGTTGAACTTGGACAGGTTCTCGATGACTACCGACCTCGCTGGCATGTTGATGCCGAGGGCCAGCGTCTCGGTCGCAAATACCACTTTCACCAGTCCAGCCTCGAACAACTCTTCGACGATCTCCTTGAAGGCGGGAACCAGACCGGCATGGTGAGCGGCGACACCGCTCTCGAGAGTTGTGATCCACTGCCCATAGCCGAGAACCGACAGGTCAGTGTCGCTCAGGTGCTCGGTGCGCTCCTCCACCTTTTGGCGGATCGCTTCCCGTTCCTCAGTGTTCGTCAGTCGCAGACCACTTTCCCCAAGCCGCTGTGCTGCGGTGTCGCATCCGGCCCTCGAAAAGATGAAGTAGATGGCCGGGAGCATCTTCTCACCGGCAAGGGTCTCCACCACGTCATATCGATTCGGTGTGCGGAATCTCTTGCGCCGACCCCGCTCCATACCAAGCATGTGCTCGAGTCGGGGATTCGTTCTCCGGCGGCCTTCCCGCATCGTGAAGAGATCAAGAAGGTGGACCTTGTGTGCCCCGGACCGGTCTTTGATCATGTACATGGGCTCCAGAGGAACCGGACGCTCCTCACTGGTGACCAGCCTCGTTGGCCCACGACGATCGGAGATCCAATCAGCGAACTGTGCGTTGTTCGAGATCGTTGCGGACAGACACACAAACCGAACATGGGACGGGCAATGAATGATCACTTCCTCCCAAGCAGCGCCTCGCGAACGGTCTTGCAAATAGTGGGCCTCGTCTAGGACAACTATTCCCACGTCATCGAGCCGATCGACGTCTGCGTAGATCATGTTTCGAAGCACTTCGAGAGTCGCGACGATTATCGGAGCCTCTGGATTGATGACGTTGTCACCGGTCAACAGCCCGACCTGATCATCCCCGTGCGCCCTGGTCAGGTCGGCGAACTTCTGGTTCGAGAGTGCCTTGATTGGGGTGGTATAGAAGATGCGCTGATCCCGTTCACGAGCGAGGTGGACAGCAGCTTCAGCGACGAGGGTTTTCCCCGCTCCGGTAGGTGCCGTCACCACAACCGACATGTCGTCGGCAATGGCCTCAGCGGCCTCTACCTGGAACCCGTCTGGAGTGAAGTCGAGTGAAGCCCAAAACCGGTCAAGCCTCATTTCTTCAAGACCAGTCGGACGAGCCAATACGTGATCTCGTACATGAGATAGAGCGGGACCGAGAGGAGCATGAGAGTGACGGCGTCTCCAGTGGGAGTGATGATCGCTGCGCCGATCACCACGAGGATGATGGCCCAGCGACGCCCGCTCGCGAGTTGTTCAGAACTGACAATTCCAGCTGCTGCCGCCGTGAACAGGAAGACGGGATATAAGAACGCAAGCCCAAACCCGAGAAGAAACCTGAGAACGAATGAGTAGTAGAAGCCCAACTGCAGGTCGTTCTCGACCTCGGGAAAGATGTTGAGCAAGAACTCCAAGCCTCTTGGCAGGACCCAGTATCCAAAAACCACGCCTCCTAAGAACAGGGTGACCAATGCCGACACGATCGGAATGGCCCACTTCCGTTCATTGCCGGTGAGGGCGGGATTGATGAACGCCCAGATCTGATACAGGATCACTGGCGCAGCGAGGATCACACCTCCGAAGAGGATCAGCCGCATGAGGACGCCCCACTCCTCCCCCACTCGGAGAGCTTGGAAGTTGTTGTCAGGACTTGCCGTAAGGAACGGTTCCTCGAGGATCGAACGCAGCTGATCCGTGAAGAAGAACGCGATAGCTGCACCGACGGCAACGGCGATCGCCATCTTGACCAGACGCCACCTGAGCTCCTCGAGGTGGGAGAGGATCGTCTGTGGGGAGTCGGTCACTCCTCCTCCTCGTGGCTCTCGAGGTTGGATTCGATGGCCTCCAGATCGCGCATGGCGTCTTCCGGCGTCGGTCCAGACACCGGCTTCGGACCCTTCCAGTCCAGACCCTTGTTCACATCGGACAGCGGTTTCCGGAGCTCCTGGCCGACACCACGAATCTCGTTGCCAGCGTCGCGCAGTTCTGAGACCTCGTTTTCGAGGCCTTTTGTGATCTCACGCGCCGCATCCCGAAGTTCGGCGGTCCACTGGCCGAGCTTGCGCGCAATCTCAGGCAAACGCCTCGGACCGAGCAGGACGAGCGCAAGCAGGAGAATGATCAGGATCTCTCCGGGCTGGAGCATTTCCGGACTCTAAATCACGCCCCTTGAATATCAGAGAAGGTGACGACCGCCCGATCGTCACCTTCTCTCGCAGAGCACCGTCCCCCGAGGGCGCCCAACCCTTCACTTTCTGATACGGGCTCGCCTAGTGGCGAGGCTGCATCAGCCGGCCAGCAGTCGGAGCGGATCCGGCTCCGTCTCGAGGGCGGCCATGAAAGCTTCGATTTCCGATTCGGTGATCGGATTGGGGTTAACCACCTCAAAATGAACACCAGTAGCGAGCAGGACACTGACGACTCGTGAGTTGGCAGGTCTCCGCTGCTGAGACGTGCAGGTCGGGCATGTGAAGCAGTAGTCACCTTCCCTACCGCCGGGCCGCAGCTCCAAAGCCACGTCGCCTGGCGTTAGGTGAATATCGCCGCACCGAGCGCACGTTGTCTTGATGGTGGTCATTTCTCTCTCCGGTCTCCGCATTCGGTAGACAGGGAATCGGCATGACCTGGAGGGAACTGAAGGCGTGAACCGTAGGTCTTTCGACCCTATTGGCCTGAAGTCAGGAGTAACGCTTCAAGAGAGTGGCGCCGAGCTCCTTGGTCCTGCTCAGGACCTCTTCGCCTTGGACGAGCTTTGCGTCTCCACCCAGTCTGAAGAGCAGACGGGCCGGCACCTCGGCGTCAGGAGCGTGGAACTCGATGCGGGTCTTGTTCTTGGTCTCAGCGATCACGTCCACTGGGTAGTACTCGAGCACCCACCGTGCTCTAGGAGTGAGGTCGATCACACAACTGATATCGCCCTCGGCGGGCGAATAGCCAACACCGGGCTCTGGCAACTTGGCCGGTGGTTCGTAAGTCTCGTCGAGTACCTCCAGTTCGCGGATCCGATCCACCCGAAACGTTCGAGCGTCGTCCACCAACTGACACCGGGCGTGCACATACCAGCGTCCGAGAGTGGTGAAGACCGACCAAGGTTCAATGATCCGCGTCGTCTCCTCTTCTTTACCCACTGATCGATAGACGATCTTCACCTGGCGGCTCGCAGATGCGGCCTCACGGAGAATGCCGACATACTCAGAGCGGTCCATCACATCGACGACGAGAGAGGTATCCGCCTCCGGCATAGTCACTTTGGTCAACTTCCTGACTGCTGATTCGAGCGCCGGCGAGCCTTCGCCCGTCCCCAAGACCGTCAATCCAGAAGCGAGAAGCCCTAGAGCCTCGGGCGGTGTCAGTCGGGGCGCTTTGCTGAAGTAGTCGGCGGCGTCGATGACAACTTCGTCTTCATCGACATAAGCCTCCATCAGGTCGCCAGGGCCGTAACCAGGAAGGCCGCACACGAAGATTGTGTTCAGGTCCTTGGACAGCTGGGCTTCGGTGTAGTTGAAACGAGACTTGATCTCTTCGATGTCGACACTGTCACGATCGAGAACGTATGGGATGAGCGCCAGGATCCTGGCCAAGCGCGTGACGGTTCGCGAACTGGTCATTTGAGAGTCCCGACAACGTCTCTGACTCGAGACTCCATCATCTGCCGCATTTCCTTGGGGGCAACGACCTCGGCACCTTCTCCAAACGAAAGGACCCAACCGACGAAAGCATCGCGGTTGACCACCTGCACCTCTGTTTCCAGGACACCATCAGGCTCATCGATACCTAGGCTCCGGGCCGCCCACCAGGCCACATCGCTGGCGAAACGCACCGTGACGCTCAGCTCTTGGTCTGGGCCGGCTTCCCAGGGCTGGGCATTGAAAGTCGACTTCATGTCAAAACCTCGCGGTTTTTTGAACGCACCTGCTTCTGCACCGACTTCCAGATTCTCGATCCGGTCCACTCGATACATTCGTTCACCATCCGGAGTCCCGCCGACCATGTACCAGTGACCACGTCGGTGAGCCAGACCGTATGGGCTCACCGGTCGCTTGTGCCCGCGGTAGTCGAATGTGACTTTTCGTCGCTCGGTCACCGCTCCGAATAGAGCTCCCAGCGACTCCGCCTCTTCACCGAGATCGGCCCCAAGCGGTTCGATCCCTGCCCGCCGTTCTATGCCGCCGAGCTTGATGATTGCGTCAACCCCGGCCGCTTCCCCGCCGAGACGAACCATGTGCGCTGCAACCGATAAGGCAACTCTCTCTTCGTGCTTGAGACCGGGGTCGGGTATGGCGTATTCCTCGGGGTCAACCGTGTACCCGAAATCGATCTCCCACCCATCGAGAGCCTCCATCTTGATGGGCACGCCGAGACGTCTGAGGACGTCTTTGTCCCGCTCGAACATGCGGTGAAACGCCTCGTCGTTCTGGTCGTCATAGCCGGCAACAGTTTGGCGGACGTCCTCTGCCGTGACCGGATGTGGAGACTCGAGGAGATAGATCAGAAGATTGAGGACTCTCTCGACAACATTCTGCATGAGTAAGAGACGTTATAGCCGCGCCTTGAGTCGCGGCGGTAGCTGCGGCCGACCGGCGTCTGTTTGGCCGGGGATCCGAGCACCCTCGATCAGCATGAGGGTGTATCGCCTCCCCGGATGACGCTCTAAGCCCCGGAGGCAATCGGCCAAAGTCGGCCGCTACAAACTTGCGATCAATTTGTCTACTCGCTCGTCTTCGGACTTGAACGGATCTTTGCACATCACCGTGCGTTGGGCCTGATCGTTGAGCTTGAGGTGAACCCAGTCCACTGTGAAGTCCCTCTTCCGGGCCTTGGCTGCCTTGATGAATGCGCCCCGAAGACGGGCTCGCGTAGTTTGCGGCGGCCGAACAACGGCATCAGCAATCTGCTCATCGGTCACCAGGCGATCGGTGAGGCCCGCCGCCTCCATCATGTAATACAGCCCTCGGGTGCGATCGACATCGTGATAGGCGAGATCCATCATCGACATCTTCGGGTCGGACATGGGTATGTCCCTCTTGGCCGAGTACCGCTCCAGCAGCTTGTATTTCATCACCCAGTCCACCTCGCGGTCGAGTGTCATTGGATCCTTCTCCAAGCCGGTTAGGAGGTGCTCCCAACGATCGACAGCGGCTTGAACCTGCGGCGGAAATCCGGGGCTCCTGGCAAACCTCATCGCCCGGTCCAGGTACTCCCATTGAATGTCGAGAGCGCTCAACTCCCTGCCATTTGCGAGCCGAAGCTTTCGAGAGCATGTGATGTCGTGGCTGACCTCACGAATTGCTCTGATGGGGTTCTCGAGGGTGAGGTCCCGGAACACAACATCGCGTTCGATCATCTGGAGAAGCGCGACCATCGTCCCCACCTTGACGAAGGTTGCGTACTCACTCATGTTCGAGTCTCCTGCAATCACATGCAGTCGGCGATATCGCTCGGCGTCGGCGTGAGGCTCATCTCTCGTGTTGATGATCGGCCTAGACCGGGTCGTGGCCGACGAGACACCTTCCCAGATGTGGTCAGCTCGCTGAGCCACCGAGTATCCGGTTCCTCTCGGCGTCTGACTGAGCTTTCCGGCTCCAACGAAGATCTGCCTGGTCACGAGGAACGGGATTAGAACGTCAACGGTGCGATGGAAGTCTTTATGTCTACTGACCAGGTAGTTCTCATGGCACCCATAGGAGTTGCCTGCGCTGTCGGTGTTGTTCTTGAAGACGTAGATCTTGCCCCTGATCCCCTCTTCCTCGAGTCTCTCCTCAGCTCCGACGACGAGGCCCTCGAGGATTCTCTCACCCGCTTTGTCGTGAGCGACGACTTCGGCGATGTCGTCGCATTCAGGTGTCGCGTACTCAGGATGAGAGCCGACGTCTAGATAGAGACGAGCTCCATTCTCGAGGAAGACATTCGAACTTCTCCCCCAAGAGACGACCCTACGGAAGAGATATCTCGCAACTTCGTCAGGACTCAGTCGGCGCTGGCCGCGCAACGTGCAGGTAACGCCGTATTCGTTTTCGAGTCCGAAGATTCTTCGATCCACCTGGCCAGGCTAAACCCCCGCCAGGTTCAGTGGTGACAACTATTCGTCAGCGTCGGTCGGATCAACTCGCTTGAACGTGCGTCGTCCGTTGGAGGCGTCGAGAACGGCTAGCTCCCATCCCTCAGACTCGCGTCCTTCGGCTCGGGCGAAAGCCTCGGTCCCGGCAGCAAACCCCTCATCGAATGTCATGTTCTCCGACCACAACTCGCCCAGCGCTTCGGCAAGCTGTTCCGACTTTCCGCCGATCGCGGCAAATCGCCGCTCGTCGTAAAGCGTGCCGTCGTAGGTCACTCGAAACAGCCGGTGCTCGGTCCCGTCTTCGGAGAGTTCGGCAAGAAGCACTTCAACTTCAAATGGTTTGGGGTCTCGGGTGAAGATCATGCCCAGTGTCTGCGCAAAGGCCGTGGCCAGCCCCATCGCAGTCACATCCTCGCGTGAATAGAGATATCCCATGAGGTCCGCCTGGCGGATGCCTGCCTTGCGCAGCGTCTCGAACTCGTTGTATTTCCCTACACCAGCGAACGCGATCCTGTCATAGACCTCGGAGATCTTGCGGAGTGCGCTGGATGGGTTCTCGGCCATGAGAAGAACGCCATCTGCGTAGTCGATGGCGACAATCGATCGACCACGCGCGATGCCCTTGCGAGCAAACTCGGCCTTGTCGCGAACGAGCTGTTCGGGGGCGACGTAGAACGGGATGCTCATCTCACACTCTCCACTGCGGCTTCCGCGAGCGGGAACAACACGTCGTCGCTCATCTCTTCGAGCCCGGACGAATCGATGCGGACGATGTTCGGAAGAATCCCTCGTCGCAGATCGGGGCCTCCAGTGGCTGTGTCTTCTCTAGAGGCGGATACCAGGGCGTTGACGGCTATCTCGACGGCGGTGCTGCCGTCCAAGGCCTCCTCGTAAACCGTGCGCAGGTAGGCCTTGGCCAACCGGGAACCCGAACCAGTGCTGCCGAAATCGGTTTCTTCGTATCTGCCGCCGACAACGTCGAACGTGTAGACCTTGCCGGACTCGTCGCGGGTGTCGTATCCGGCGAACAGTGGCACGACGACAAGGCCCTGCATGGCCAAAGGGAGTTGGCCTCTCACGAGGCGGGCGAGGAACGAAGCCTTGCCCTCCAGAGAAAGGGCCAGACCTTCGATTTTCTCGTAGTGCTCCAACTCGACCTGGAACAGTCGCACCATGTCGATAGCCAGGCCAGCAGTGCCGGCGATGGCCACCGCTGACTGGCGATCAGCGGGGAAAACCTTGCGGATACGCCGATGAGCGACCAAATGGCCCTCAGTCGCCCGCCGGTCGCCGGCCATGACAACTCCACCGTCATACTTGAGGGCAAGGACAGTCGTTCCCTCAGGTGCGGAGACTGCACCTTCGGGCAATGTCAGCTTTGGGGCCGCTCCAACACTCTCCAGAAGGTCGGAGAAACTCGACCCGGGAGCTGGAATATCTAGAGGGAGTGGCCCGAACGGACGGTCGGTCACTCGCCACCCTTCTGGACGTAGTTCTTGACGAACTCTTCAGCGTTTTCTTCGAGAACCTCATCGATCTCGTCGAGCAGGTCGTCCAAAGCCTCGGTGTCGGCTTCGGTTTCGACCGCTTCAGTCGATTGCTCTTCTTCGGTTTCTTTGCGCCGGCTTTCGCCTTGGCTGCGTTCGCGATCAGACATCTTTCATCCTTCCAGACGTCGCAGCAGGTCTGCGGCGTCTTCAGCTTCGTCTAGGACCTCTCCTACTAGAGACTCGACTCCACGAAGTGGTTCCATCATAGGAACCCGTTTGAGGTGAGACTCGCCAACGTCGAAGACCAGTGAATCCCAGTTTGCAGCCACCAGCGAATCGGAGAAATCACTGACACATCTTCCTCTGAAATAGGCCCGCGTCCTCTTGGGCGGTGCGGTTGTAGCTTGCTCGATCTCGTCGTCAGTGAAGAGACGGCGCATCGAGCCTCTGTTGGCAAGCCGTTGGTAGAGGCCCCGTTGCGGATTCACATCGTGATATTGAAGGTCTAGCGCTCTCAACTTCGAGTTGGTCCACTCAAGTCCGTCTCGGTCTCGGAAACCCTCGAGCATCCTCTTTTTGGCAGCCCAGTCCAGCGTATCTGCCAGTTTGTCCGGGTTCGTTTCGAGCAGGTTGAGGGTTCGCTCCCACTCTTCGATCACCTCGGTCCAGACAGGGTCATCGAGTTCTTTCTCTACGTACTTGGTTAGCCATTCCAGATAGCGATGCTGAAGCTCGAGAGCTGTTGCCGACCCTCCTCCGTCGAGCTCGAGAGGTCGACTCAGACTGAGGTCGTGGCTCACCTGCCAGCACGCCTCGACCGGGTCGAAAAGATCGAGTGAGTCAGGAAGGGCTCCATCCTCGACAGCGGCCAGCATCAGGGCCGTTGAACCGAGCTTCAAGAAGTTCTGGTATTCGCTGAGATTGGCGTCCCCGATGATCACGTGAAGACGGCGGTAGGTGGCTGGATCGCCATGGGGTTCGTCGCGGGTGTTGATGATCGGCCGCTTGAGCGTGGTTTCGAGACCGACCTCTTCTTCAAAGAAGTCAGCACGTTGTGTGATCTGGAAGTCAACGTCTTCGCGGTCGTTTTCCTTACCGACCTTTCCGGCTCCTGTGAAGATCTGACGGGTGACCATGAAGGTCATTGCGTATCTGATCACGTCTCCGAAGGGCGTTTCGCGGCTCAGCAGGTAGTTCTCGTGCGAGCCATAGGAGTTGCCCTTGCCATCCGAGTTGTTTTTGTAGAGCGAGAGCTCGCGACCGGAGGCTTCGGAGGCCGCCACCGACGCGAGGTGCATGACCACCTCACCCGCCTTGTCGTACAACGCGGCTTCTTTGGGATCGAAGCTCTCGGGTCCCGAGTATTCGGGATGGGCATGGTCGACGTACAAACGAGCCCCGTTCGACAACACCGAGTTGACGACCGCTCCTTCCGGATCGATCAGGCCGTATGTGTCATGCCCGAATCCGCGTGCGTCGCGGCCGGGAGACTCCTCTTCATACGACCATTGGACCTTGACTCTCTCACCCGGATAGCTGTTGACCACCAGGGACGATGCGACGGCAGGATTGAAGCCAGGATCGCCTCGCACAACTATCCCGTACTCGGTTTCGGTGCCGAGTACTTTGTGGAGGGCCATCAGAGGTACTGGCCGCCCGAGACCTTCTCGATGAGGCGACTCTCCTCGTCCCCACCAACGAGCGTCCGCACATAAACGATCCGCTCGCCCTTCTTACCGGAGATCTTTGCCCAGTCGTCGGGATTGGTCGTATTCGGGAGATCTTCATGCTCGGTGAATTCCTGCTTGATCGCCGCCTTGAGATCAGATGTCCGGACACCAATCGGGCCGCCTGCGATCTGACGTTTGATGGCGTCCTTCTTCGCTCGACGCACGATGTTCTCAATCATGGCCCCGCTGGCGAAGTCCTTGAAGTACAGGGTCTCACGATCGCCGTTCGCATAGGTGACTTCGAGGAACTCGTTCTCCGGACCCTCGGAGTACATGTCCTCCACGGTTTGGGCGATCATCCGTTCAATGGCCTCGCCGACCTCTCCGTCTCCAATCTCGCTTTCTTCGATGGGAGTCTCATCGGTCATGTAGATCCTGAAGATCTCTCGCGCCGACTCTGGATCGGGTCGGTTGATCTTGATCTTCACGTCGAGACGCCCCGGTCGGAGAATGGCGGGGTCGATCAGGTCTTCGCGGTTTGATGCGCCGATGACCACGACGTTCTTCAGCGACTCGACACCATCCAACTCAGAAAGCAACTGAGGAACGATTGTCGATTCGACGTCGGAGCTGATGCCGGTGCCTCTGGTGCGGAAGAGGGAGTCCATCTCGTCGAAGAAGACAATTACCGGGACACCTTGATCCGACTTCTCTTTGGCGCGCTGGAAGATGAGACGTATCTGGCGCTCGGTCTCTCCGACCCATTTGTTGAGCAGCTCAGGTCCCTTGATGTTCAAGAAGAAGGATCGAACGTCGGGATCTCCGGTTCGCTCCGAGACCTTCTTGGCGAGTGAGTTGGCGACGGCTTTCGCGATGAGCGTCTTCCCACACCCTGGGGGGCCGTACAAAAGGATGCCCTTGGGCGGCTCCAGCTCGTACTCCTTGAAGAGATCACGGTGCATGTAAGGAAGCTCGACCGTGTCCCGAATCATTTCGATCTGCTCGGCCAAGCCGCCCACGTCGAGATACGTAATGTCGGGCACCTCTTCGAGGACGAGTTCTTCTACTTCGGGGCGCTCGAGCTTCTCGAGAATCAGGCTTGTTTTGGGGTCGATCCGCACGTAGTCCCCAGCCCGCAGGTATGTGTCAGCCATCGCTTCCGACCGCTTCAGCACCCGCTCTTCGTCAGCGTGAGCGATTACAACGACGCGACCGTCCGCCATTACCTCGCGGACTCGCAGGATGTCGCCCGCCGCCTCGAAATACCGCACGTCGATGATGTTGAAGGCCTCATTTAGGAGGACTTCCTGGCCGACTTGGAGCTTCTTGACCTCCACGCTGGGTTGGGCAGCCACCCTTAGCTTTCGGTTTCCGGTCAGGACGTCAACCGTGCCGTCGTCTGAAACATTGAGCACAGTTCCGAAGTTGTTTGGTGGCTGAGTGAGCTTCTCGACCTCTTCTCTGAGCACACCCAGCTGTTCCCTGGCCTCTTCGAGGAGGTTGGCCAGCTTGTCGTTCTGGGAAGCGGCGCGGTCGAGCCGATCGCGGACACGCGACAGCTCCTTTTCGAGTTCTTCGGTTCGTTCCGGGGCCTCACGCAAACGGCGTCGCAGGAACGAGACTTCCTCTTCAAGTGCGGTCACAACTTTACGAAGTTGCGCCGCATCCTCTTGTGATCGTCCTTCTTCCACGGCTACCTCCTGGCTTTCGGTCGCCTCAAGTCAGTATACGAACGCCTCTGGCTACTTCTTCGGGTTAGCTGCGTTGGGTTTTGGTGCCGTTTTTCTCATGAAGACAAGGAACCCCGTGTGCCCGACCATCTGGTGTTCCGGCCGCACTGAACGACCGCTGACGTTCCATTCTCTGTGCAGAAATTCCTTCACCTCGACCTCCGAATACCCTCCCGTCTCTTCGGCCTCCGACACGGTTTTCTGAACCTGAGGGACAGTTGGCAGGTAAGCAGCTACCACCCCACCCCCGGGCATGTGATCGGCTGCCACTGCGATTGCGTGCCAAGGCTCCGGCAGATCGAGCACCAGCCGGTCCGGCTTCACGGACTCGACGAAGTCAGTGACGTCTCCGACCACCATCTCCACGGTCTCCGGCATCCCACCAAAGAAGCGATCGAGGGTCTTCGCAGCGTGCGCAGAGTGGTCTTCACGCTTGTCAACGGTGACCACCTTGCCGTAAGGCCCAACTGCTCGAACCAAACCCAACGTCAAAGCCCCTGACCCGGTGCCGGCTTCTAGGACCGTATGACCGGGTGCAACATCGCCATAGACCAGGATTGGACCCACATCCTTGGGATAGACCACCTGGGCCCCACGTTTCATCTTGAGGACGAAGTCAGGCAATCGGGGGCTCAAGAGCAACAGTGATGCCCCGTTGGACGATGAGACCCAGGTGCCATCCTCAGCACCAATCAGGTCCGCGTGAGGAACGCTCCCTTGGTGAAACTGGAAGGTGCGCCCGGGATCGAGCCTGAGTAAGAAATGCCGGCCTTTGCTGTCGATCAGAAGCGCCGGGTCGCCCTCGGCGAACTTCACGCGAAGACTGAGATCCCGAACGCAGCCAGGCTCAAGACCATCCCGATGACGACGACCCAGATGACAACTCGGACAAACTTCTTGTTCTGCATGGTGTTTTAATGGTTGAGGATTGAAAGGCAACGGTAGACACAATGTCTCGCATCACTGACATGACAGAGGAACTTTTAGGGGGTCCCACGGCTTTCACGGCGGGCTATCGAAGGACGCTAACCGGGTTGCGAACGGGCGACCGGACCGATCTGGTCCTTGGCCTGGCACTCCTCGGCTTCACATACATGCGCAGGACCCGACCGCGCAAAGAACTGATCTACAGCCAAGTATTGGCTCCGGGCACCCACGTGACGGTGAGAAACGCCAAACCGGGAACTCCGACCCGGCTCGAAATCCGAGAGCCAGATCCGGAGCTTTAGCAACTAGGTGCGGTAGACCTCGACCACGGTCTTCGACCGCTTGCCGCGGCGTCGGCCGACGATGAAAGACAACGCGACAAGGCCTGCAATGGCCACAACTCCCACGACGGCAGTGTTCTTGGCCTGTTCTCTTGTGGTGTCCAGAGCTCCCGACAGCTCCAAAGCCTTGGCCTCAATGTCTTCTCTACTGACTGTCAACGGAGATCCTCCATCCGACGATTCCAGCTGCACCAGCGGCTGCGAGCGCTGTGAGGAGCCTCGATAACACGACCCACCACTCCCCTTCGGGCAACGCCCAAATGAGCCCATAATAAAAGCCCCAGGTCAGGCAGATCGCTCCGATCGCCATGACAAGAGCACCACCGACGCCCATCCCGGCCTCTTTGCCGAGGGCCTTCGCTGGTTCAATCGTCTCTTGTCGCAGATACTCCCGCGACATCTCGACGAGTTCGCTCGTCAGTTGCGGGATCTCACGTGGATCGGTCATGTGGCAAAGAATCTAACAAGCGCTGGACAGTCCGCCACCCAGGGGTAACGTGCCGAAAGGTGCATTTCGTAGCCAGTTTGCGGTCATTGGGCCCGAGGTATCTCGCTCTGTGGGTGGGCCAGACGATCTCCCAACTCGGCACCTCCGTGGCCGTCATCACGATTCCCCTGCTGATCCTGTTCATCCAGGAGGCTGCTGACGAGGACCTCAGCACCTTCGAATTCGCCATCGCCTACGCGGCCGAGACGGCACCAACGCTTCTAGTCGGCCTGGTCGGCGGAGTCCTCCTCGACCGGGTTCATCTTCGCCCGGTGATGATCGCAACCGACCTTCTTCGAGCGACCGCCTTCTTCTACCTGGCCGCTCAAGTTGGCAGCTACGGCGTCGGCACCGTCTTCGTGATGGCGTTCCTCATCGGATCGATGACCACGTTCTTCGACGGCGCGCTCTATGCGATCATCCCCGCGCTGGTACCGAAGGATCGACTGGCGGATGCCAACTCGTTCGTCACGGTTTCGATCCAAGCCAATTTCGCCCTCGGTCCCCTTCTCGGTGGCCTCCTGGCTACCGCCTTTGCCGGGCCGGCTGTCGGCCTCTTCGTCAACGGCCTGACCTTCTTGGTCTCAGCCTGGATGCTCAAGTACGTCGGGCGGGTTTCCCATCACAGAGACCCCGATCACGAGCGCGCTCCGTTCTTCACGGAGTTTCGAGCAGGGATCAGCCATCTTTGGAGCGAGCCAAGACTCCGTATCTCGACGATCTCGTCAGCTGTTCCCAACTTCGTGGTCGGGTTTCTCGAAGCAACCATCGTCATCCTCGCGACAGTCGTTCTCGCCGCCCAAGATGAAACGGAAATCGGGATTCTGTTCTTCTCCATGGGGGCCGGAGGACTGATCGGTGCTCTCTACGCACCGGCCCTCACTCGCCGATTCGGTCTCGGAAGAGCCATGACAATCGGTCTGGCTGGCGCAGGGGTCGCTCTGCTGGCTGTCATGTTCACCACGTACGGATTGGTGGCTATGGCGCTGCTCTTCCTGTTCATGTTCGGTATATCGCTGATCAACATTCCGCTCGCGACCATCCGCCAGATCTACGCAGGCGAGGCCATGTTGGGTCGCGTGATCACCGCGGCGAGGGCTATTGGGTGGGCCACGCTGCCGCTTGGAGCCCTGATCGGAGGATGGCTTGGAGACTCCGAGGAGACTTACCCGTGGGTGGCGAGACTCTTCCCTTTGGTTCTGATCGCGTGTGCCCTCTGGCTATTCACAACAGTCATCTGGACAGATACGTACGGTCCCGACTTCAAGAAGAATCACGATCCTGGCGACGTGGCTGTGGAGTCAACGGATGAGAAGGATCAGGCCGACATCTAAGGCGGCAGCGCTGCTCCTAGCGGTGTTGTTGTTGAGCGCTCCTGGAGCAGCTGCTCAAGAGCTGGACCCAACCGATGCGAGTCTCATTGCTGCGTTCGAGCGCCTCAACTTCGACTCGTTCGATATGGAGTTGGTGTTCGCGAACACCCTCGACTTGGAAGAGCCGACGCTTTTCAACTTCGCTTCGTCACTCGATCCTCCGACTATTGATCCTGAGTCCGAGCCGTGGGGAGTCCCAACCCGAATCGGTTTTGCCCGTGCGGTATGGATGTCAGATGAGGACACACCACAGTTTCCCGACGAACCCTCAGTCATCGACGATGCCTTGTTCGTAGCTTCGGGTGGTCCGGAGAGCGAGGTCGAGTACCTGTTGATGTGGGCGCAGGTAGACGGGGTGGTGCCGATAGAAGAACCTTTACTTCTGTTCCAGAACTGGTCCTTTCCGATCGCCGTACCGGGCGGACTGACTTGGACGCCAACGGAAGCCTTTCCCTACGACACTTGGGCGAACTCATCGTCGATGCCGTTCATGACTTACGGCCCGAATCCCTGGAACCTTGGCCTCAACGAAGTGCAGGCCGACGGAACGCTCGCTGCGGCCCCCTTCAGTGGCTTCGGGCTGATAGCCGCAGACACGATCGTTCTCGGCGTCGATAGCGCGAATATCGCCGGGGCTGACCAGTCGGACTTGTTGTTCGGCTTCGCCGCACACATCCATGACGGCGGGTTCGGCGCAACAGAGGAGTCGGAATCCCTCATAGCCTTCGGAACCGGGATGCCGGGCGAATTGTGGGAGGTCCCGGAGTCAGGCTTGCTCGACGTCGGCAACATGGCTCCCCCGACCACGACAACAAGTGCGCCTACAACGACAACCTCGACTGCTTCCGACACCACTGAGGCAACCGACGACCTCGTTTCTGAGGGCTCCGGCCCTCCCCTGCTCGCAGTTCTTCTCGGATTGTCGGGCCTGGCGGCAGCTGCGGTCGGAGCCAGATTCCTGCTGGCATCGCGATCGGACCCGTGTTCGACAGAACGGGACCTGTGGGAATCGTCTCTTCGCGATCTCGAGGTGGCCGAGTCGCAATTCGGGTCGAGCATCCACGACGTCGAATTGACCAGCCAGCTGAGTGCGGACCTAGAGAAGCAACTCGAGGATCTTTGTTGGAAGTGGCCTACAGCGTGCGAAGACGATGAGACCAGCTCCAGCGAGGACGACCAAGATTCGAATGTGTCGCCAGGCGATCTGCACGCTCTCCGTGTCGGTTTGGGTCGACTTTGGGATGACTTCCGTCGTGGTGAAGTTGGGCCCGGGCAGATCAGAGAAGCGTGGAGACAAGTTGACGGTCCCGAGTATCGAGAGGAGCTGTCAGCGGAGACCGATCGCCAAATCGAGAACAAGCAGAAACTGCAGCATCTGCTTTCGACTTCTCTATCCGCAGAGGAGGAGCGACGTGAAAGGTCGGAGGAGGCAAAGGTGGCCCTGTTTGATGCGCAGAGCGCGGCCGATATGGCGTACGAGGCCTACCGAGAGTGTCTCGACAACTCAGACGCAGAAAAGGCGGTGGCCCCTGCCGTGAGGAGCTCTCTTCTCGAATCTGAGAGTCCCGAAGACCCCGAGGACGAGCGTGCATGGCGTCTTGTGAAGGTCATCGAAGCCAACCGTGGCTCACGCGATCTCGCGGCTGTTGCCCTGGATCTCTACCACTTCAATAACTGGCATCTCCGGGTCTTTGATGAGCCGTGGTTCAGCTGGTCGCCTGACCCGACTCCTTCGCGGACAGTTGTTCCCGTGGAGACGAGGACTATGAGCAGCACCGAGTTCGTGCACTTCTGTGCCTACCTCTCGGGAACCCAATCTGGGGTTGGTCCCAACGTGGGCGAGGAGCTCATGGACGATGGGCGCACTCTCGAATCGGACGCACCTCGAGGATCGGTGATAACGGGGAGCCTCAAGTGGGGTGACTACAACAACACCGCTGACTACTACCACGCCGCCATAAGCCTCGGCGATGCGAAGGTGCTCAGCTTGGGTGTTGACGGCCTCATCCTCGAGGAGGCCACCGGTCACCTCACCGGAGCGTTTCCCGAGATCAGGTACAGCGAGATTCTCGTTGGGAGTTACCAGGCGTTTTCCTAGGCGAGTATTCGACCTAATGCTCCGTTTATGTCGTTCCTCCCAGAATCGGGACTAGATGAAAGAGACAGGCGGTTTCAACCACTCGTGAGCCAAACATCCACCCAGTCTTCAACGGGTCGCAACGACGACCCCGGACGCAGACCCCTCCTCCGGGAGCTGATAAACCGTATCTCCCGAGCTGAGATCATCGCCGGGGTGTTGATCGCCGTAGTCATGTTGGCGTTGATCCTGATCGAGCCCGACATCCTTGAAGCTCCCTTCGAAAACGCCTTGACCATCCTGTTCACATTCGGTGGCACAGCGATAGCCGCCGGTGCTTTTGCCCTGATGCTTTGGTATCGGGTGCCGGTCGCAGTGCGGATGGTGGTGCTGCTGGTGCCGTTCGTGATCGTCAATTGGTGGCTTATCTCTCCCTACTTCATCGACGACGTGGTCGACGAAGGATTCTCCACCTCTATCTCTGAACAACTCGAAGAGTCGAATGATGAAGTGGTCGGGTCGAGCTCCGACGACGAGCCAACTGCAGATTCCACTCCCCCAACAGAGCCGGCCGATGACGAGCCGCCAGCTGCTCAGGATGACTCAGCCGTGCCGGATGATGAAGAGCCGGAGACACCCCCCGAGCCATCTGGACCCGTGCTGCTTGGGGCTGGTCAATTCGTAGGTCTTGCCGGACACTCCGGAACTGGCGATGCCGCCATCTTCGAGAACCCAGACGGATCACTTCTGCTGCGATTCGAGAACTTCGATATCGAGAACGGACCGGACCTCGAGGTCTACCTCGTACCTGGGGCTGATCAAACGTCGCTGCCGGACGGATCGATCCACCTCGGCGCCCTCAAGGGCAACATCGGCGACCAGAACTACGACCTACCTGCTGGCACGCAATTGGACCCCGGTGCGTACACCGTGCTCATTTGGTGCGAGGCCTTCAGCGTCGAATTCGTCGGAGCCACCCTCGACATATAGGAGTGCAACGGCCTGGGCGGGTTCTTGGCCGTGAGTCAGGCACCCACCGGGCATGTGAAATCGAACAGCACACCTTGTTCACTGATGGCCAACCACTTGGGACCACCGCCCAAACAAGGGCCCCTCAACCTGGCAGTGTCGACACCGTCATCAATCGGGACCTTGAAGAACCCAAAGTCGGTTTCGATCAAGGCGTGAGTCTCGTTGAAATCCACGACCGGCTGGAGGAGCAGGAATTCACCCCCACCGAACTCCTCGTGGTCAGCCCTCGGAATCAGTAGGAGCTCACGGACTTGATCACCGTCAGCATTCAGGAGGACAAGGCACCCAGAGGTCTCGTTGGTGTATCCGGAATCTGGGGCAATCCACTCGAGGCACGTGCTGTTGGTGAAGATGCTCTCGTTGATGGTCCAAGTTGATTCGTTCGCAAGGGTCAAGATGCCGGGGCCGACAGCAATCCACGGCTCGTCGAGGAAGATGCCGTCCAGTTGGACGTCGAGCTCTCCGGAATCGAAGACTCCGATTGCGGTGGTCTCTGGCCATTCAGGATCTGCTTGCTGGGACTCGGTAGAGTCGACACCACCCGGCCCCAATATGAGGTGCGGTGGGACCGTGCGGCCGTCCAACAGTGGCCTGTCGCCAAGCGGCGACGGGAGATCCACCACAACGGCGAGGGCAGGATTGGATAGACACGTATTTGGTCCCGACGTGGGTCCGAAGCCCACAAAGACGATGACCGCCTCGGAGTTCTCGACCACGGACGTAACGACTTCTCGTTCGCTCGGCGGCTGGTTGTTTTCACATGGCACACCACTCACGAACAGGCGGACGCTTGTCGAAGACTTGCTTGGCACTTCGGCCAAAGACATCGAGGCGGGAGCCAAGTCATTTGCCTTCGAACGCCAGACGCAGAACGACACGCGAGCGAGGGCCCATCCATCTTCGCTGGGAACCAACTGAAGCATTGTGTGGTTGTAGTTGTCGGTGGCAACCCCAAGGACAAGAAGCTCAGTGTCAGTCTTGGACCAGAGTCCGAACTCAAATTGAAATTCAGGGTTAGATGGGTCAGGGAGGTCAAGAAGAAAAGCGTGTTCGGGGTCGGCTGCCAGCACTTCGAGAGCCTCAACCACATCGGAGTCTACCGGGCCAGGTCTTGGGGGCTGGATGCTCCACGATGCAGTTGCAAACGAGCATTGAATCTCGTCGAAGGGAATCTCTCCCGTCAGAGGCTCGGTGGTCGTGGTTGTGTTGGGTCGACCGTCGGTCGACTCGACCAGCGGTGTGTAGGCGGAGATCGTGTAGCAAGCTTCGTCATCAATGGCCTCCGCATCCCAGTCAATGAAGATTCTTGTTGGGAACCCGTCGAGAGAGTCGTACTCAATCTCCGCCCTGTCGGCCTCACCTACGGCAGCCGAGTAGTCATCGAGCAGTTCCTGAATGGTTGGGATGTACTGAAGCCCTGTGCTGGCCAGCAAGGACTCTGCACTCTGGTCGAGGGCAACGGCTTCGGTCACAGCATGATCGGTGACCTCGACTTCAAAGGCCCCAATCAGCCAACTCTCCCCACATCGCGATTCGAGGGTGTACGCGTAGCCCGAGGGCGCTGTCCACTCTCCTTGCCCAGACCCAACAGGTTGGGTCGTGGTTGCATTCACATCCGAGATTGCAGGGTCTTCCGAGCAGGCTGCGAGCAGCAATCCACCGCAGAGCGTGAGTGTCGACAGCCGACGTGCGAGATGCCGCATTACTGTCTGACGCCTTCGGCGGCGCTTTGAGTTCCCCGGAGTGCAGTGTTCATCGTCTCCCCGAAGTGGGGTTCGAACCCAGTAGGTCAGGCCCTGACATCAACATCGAGAACCGCTATGTCGTCACCGCGACGGAGTTCCATCGACCAGCACCCAGTTTCAGGGAACAACCATCCTGTACCCCACTCCTCTCCGGGGTGTGAGTCCCAATTGGACTCTCGCGGACCATCGGGGCCCCAAATAGGAGAAATCGTGGAACCGTCTGGACCGGTCGCTTGGAACGACACGTCACCCACCCCCGTGGAACGCCAAACAATCTTCATCTCCTGACTCCTTGGAACGAAGACGGGCTCTCCGGGAGCAAGGCCGTCGTATGTGGCGAAGAAGAGTGCCCAGACTTCGATTTCGTCGGAGGTGGCCTGCACGTCACCCGATGAGTCGATAACAGTCGGCTCACAAGCATCTGCAGTTGAGGCGCAGCCAGAGACCACAATTAGTCCTGCAAGTAGCAATCGCACGGTGCCAGGCCTCAATATGGTCTTGAAACCTACCCGGCGACATCAGCCGAGCTGTGCGCCAACGTTTCCGAATTGACGAGTGGGCACCTGCAGAAAGCACAAAGCCCCCGGAGTCTCCACGACTCCAAGGGTTAGGGGTGTCGGAGAGAGGACTCGAACCTCCACGGGGCTATAAACCCCACCAGATCCTTAGTCTGGCGCGTCTTCCAATTCCGCCACTCCGACAGGTGTGACTAGGGGTGCGATCTTATCTGTCGCGTTAGCTCAAGACGAAGGTCAGAGTGAACGTGCTGATCGCAAACAGGATGCCAACGATCACCGTCAGCCGGTCCAGGTTTCGCTCTACAACCGTCGAACCTGTCAGGTTCGAGGTCGACATGCCTCCACCGAACACATCAGAGAGACCTCCACCTTTACCCGAGTGAAGGAGCACCAACACAGTGAGGCCGATGCAGAGGATGATGTGAACAATGATGAAGAGTGCAGTCAGAAATCCCATGAGTATTCGTTTCGAGACGTTGAAAACCCCACCGGTCGGCGGGCGGTCCATGTTACCAGGATGCTGTCGGTTGGCCTATCCCGCCTGGTTTCCGACCGCATCGGCGGCTGCCTGAGCGGCTTCCTCATCGCCCAAGTAGCGGCTGGAAATCGGCTGCAGACTCTCATCCAACTCGTAGACCAGCGGGATCCCTGTCGGGATGTTGAGGCTCACGATCTCCTCCTCCGAGACTCCGTCGAGGTGTTTCACCAGAGCACGAAGCGAGTTTCCATGCGCCGCGATCATCACGGTCTTGCCTGATCGAATGTCGGGTGCAATCACTTTGTCCCAGTACGGAAGTAGTCGATCCACAACATCAGCCAGGCACTCGGTTGCTGGGAGATCCTCAGGATCCACCCTGTCGTACCTTCGGTCGTGCGATGGATGTCGCGAATCGTCGACATCCAGGGCCGGCGGCGGTGTGTCATAGGAACGCCGCCACGCCAGGACCTGGTCGGATCCATACTTCTCAGCGGTTTCCTTCTTGTTCAGCCCCTGAAGGGCCCCGTAGTGACGCTCGTTGAGCCTCCAGCTGCGGTGGGTCGGGATCTCATCCCATCCGGCCGCCTCGAAGGCGAGATCGGCGGTAGCAATTGCCCGATCCAAGACCGAGGTGTAGAGCACGTCAGGCGCCAGACCCTCCTCCGCCAGCAACCGTCCTGCTTCCCGAGCTTCGTGTTGGCCCTGCTCGGTCAGACCGATGTCAGTCCATCCCGTGAACAGGTTGGCGAGGTTCCATTCGGACTGGCCATGTCGGAGAAGAATCAGCGTGTGGGTCATATGCGGTACCGAATGATGGATGCAAACTTATCCGGATCGAGGGATGCGCCGCCGACCAGAGCTCCATCGATGTCTGATTTGGCCATCAGATCTTTGATATTGACGGGGTTGACCGATCCTCCGTAGAGGATGGACGTGAGCTCCGCACGATCCGAACCAACTCGTTCTCGCAGACCTTCGCGAATGACCCGCGCCATCAAAGC
The DNA here is from genome assembly GCA_028284765.1 of Acidimicrobiia bacterium. Taxonomy (GTDB): domain Bacteria; phylum Actinomycetota; class Acidimicrobiia; order Spongiisociales; family ZC4RG35; genus JANQRA01. The sequence continues at coordinate 146,114 of JANQRA010000023.1, read as the reverse complement.
GGCGTCTTCCGGCAGCGCATTCCGGCCCGTTCCAATTGCCCAGACCGGCTCATAAGCAACCACAAACGCTCCCTCCAGCCCCTTGATCGAACCGTTGAGCTGGTTGGTGACTACGGCTTCAGCTTCGCCCGCCTCACGCTGCTCGAGCGTCTCGCCGACACACACGATTGGCGTCATGTCGGCGCTGAGCGCGGCTTTCGCCTTCTTGTTCACATCTGAGTCCGTTTCCCCAAAGATCGCTCGCCGCTCTGAGTGGCCGACGATGACGTGGGTGACGTTCATCTTCGCCAACATCGTGGCTGAGACTTCTCCGGTGTAGGCCCCCTTCTCCGCCCAATAGACGTTCTGGGCGCCGAGTTTCATTGGGATCCTGTCCTGTTCGAGAACGATCTGAATCGAGCGCAGCGAGGTGAACGGAGGGGCGACGACGATCTCGACGCTCTCGTAGTCCGTTTCCTCCAGCCGGTACGACAGCTTCTGAACCATCTGGATCGCCTCGAGATGGTTTCCATTCATCTTCCAATTGCCGACGATCAGCGGTCTTCTGTCACTCATTCAACCCATTTTTCCAGAACCGCCACGCCGGGCAATTCCTTGCCCTCCAACAGCTCCAGTCCGGCGCCGCCGCCCGTCGAGAGATGGCTCACGGTGTCATCCAAGCCGACCAGCCTGAGGGCAGCCACGGTGTCCCCTCCCCCGGCCATGGTGAATCCGTCGCTTGCCGCCACCGCCCGCGCCACGAAGTCGGTCCCATACCGAAACGATTCCCATTCGAAGACACCCATCGGCCCGTTCCAGAAAACGCTCATGGCAGAGGCGATGAGGTTCCGAAACCCGGAACATGTTGCCGGCCCGATGTCGAGTCCCATCGCATCGTCGGGAATCGCGTAGACGTCGACGACCCGTCTCTCGGCGTCGGGCGAGAAGGATTCGCCAACTGCGACATCCACAGGAAGGATGATCTTCCGACCATCGGGCCCGTCCATCAGCCTCTTGACCATGTCGATCAGGTCTTCTTCCACTAGGGAGGTGCCAACACTCATGCCTTTGGCGGCGAGGAACGTGAAGCACATGCCGCCTCCAATGAGTACCCGGTCCACTTTCCCCAGCAGCTCGCGAAGCACCCCCAGTTTGTCTGACACCTTGGCCCCGCCGAGAACCACTGCGTAGGGCCTTGCAGGATCGACCGTCAGCCTCCGAAAGGCCCTCAGCTCCTCATCGAGGAGAGGACCGGCCACGCTCCTCAAACGCTCCGCAACCCCAACCGTTGAGGCATGTGCGCGATGAACACTGCCAAAGGCATCTTGGACAAAAAGGTCGTGGCCTTCTGCCAGGGAGTCGGCCGTCAGCGGATCGTTCCCGGTCTCGCCGGCGGCGAACCGCGTGTTCTCGAGCACCGTGATGGCACCGCCGTCGTCGAATCCCACCTCGTATCGGGTGAGCTCGTTCATCCGAGTTGCAACACTCCTCAGCGAGAGCTTCGAATCGGGAACGCCTTTTGGCCTGCCCAGATGTGAGCAGACAGTCACGTCGGCTCCCGCCGCGACCAACGTCTCCAGTGTGGGCAATGCCGCCCTGACCCGAAAGTCGTCAGCTACCTGGCCATCGTTGAGCGGGACGTTGAGGTCTGAACGAACCAGAACGGATTTACCGGCGAGATCGACGTCGGCCAAAGTCAAATAGTCAGGCATCGAGGACCTCTTCCAAAACAGATCCCAACTTGATCGGATCGTGCGCTGGCCACTCCGCCCACCTGTCTACGAGATCGGCCGAGACAACGTCCCAGCCGTGTCTTGCAGCGTCATCCTTGGTGATCCCTACCTGTTCGTGCCCATCCGGAACGTCAACCGGTCCGTCATTGACGATTACAACCCCGGGCCCGGTGATGCCGACATGTTCGGCGAGTGCGTCCAAATGGTCGCCACCCTGCATACCCAGCGTCTCCCCATCCTGACTAATCAGATTGAGCACTAGCACTCGTTGTGCCCTGGCATCCATCACCGCGGGAGCCAGCATCTGCACCTTCAAGGCTGCCATAACCGACGTGTAGAGGCTCCCAGGTCCGAACACGATCTGATCGGCTTGAGACACCGCCGCGAGCGCTTGCCTCGTCGCCAGCACGTCCTCGGGCTCCAAACTGAGTTCCGAGATATGGCCCCTGGAGAGAGCAACGGCAACCTGGCCAGTAATCCGCTGTCCATCTACAACTGCTGAAAGCGTGACCGGTTCGTTCGAAACGGGGATGACTTCACCCAGCGCACCAAGCATCCTCCCAGCGGTGCTGACGGCAGATGAGAAGTCGCCAAAGAGGTCGGTGAGTCCAGCGAGGATCAGGTTGCCGAGGGAGTGGTCATCGACGTCGGCTCCTTCGAAGCGATGAGCGAACAGCTCCGACCAAAGGGTGGGTTCTGGCGTCAGGGCGAGGAGACACCGTCGGACGTCGCCTGGCGGTGGAATTCCAAGGGACGTCAAGCGCCCGCTCGATCCACCATCGTCCGCAACCGTGACCAGACAACCGATCCGACCGGCGTAGCTTTGGATTGCCTCCAGGGCTGCGGCCTGACCGTGGCCCCCGCCAACTGCCACCACTGAGGGTCCGTTGGGGTCGAGAAGGAGGGGTTCGAGGGCTGTGTCGGTCTGTGGCTTCAACGGTCGATGTCCCGATGTCTGACTACGGCGTTGACTTCCTCATCGGCGACCCTTCGCGCCAGTTCCTCGGCGATCGCCACCGACCTGTGATGTCCTCCGGTACAACCGACGCCAATCGAGAGATACGACTTGCCCTCCACCTGATAGCGGGGGATCAGGAAGTCCAGGAGCTCGTCGATTCGATCAACGAACTCGGCGGCACCGTCTGACGACAACACATATTCACTGACATCCGAGTCGGTCCCTCGCTGGTCCCTTAGTTCAGGAACCCAATGAGGATTCGGCAGAAAACGCACGTCGAACACCAGGTCTGTGTCACGAGGTGCGCCGTGTTTGAAGCCGAACGACCTGATCGAAACACGCATCGGCCTTCTGTTCTCGTCTTCCTGGAACAAGGACGTCAATCGCTCTCTGAGTTCGTGGACGTTCAGAGAAGACGTGTCGATCACAACATCTGCCATCGACCGGAGTTCAGCAAGCATGTCACGTTCAGCTTCTATTGCTTCAGTGATGGTGTCGAGTCCCAGGGGGTGGGGTCGACGATTCTCCTTGTAGCGCCGCACGATCACATCGTCCTCCGCGGTGAGAAACACGATTCGAGTGTCGACCCCTTCTCGCTCGAGTTCGTTCATAGCGTTGTGAAGGCCGTCGATTGGGAGCCCCCCACGACTGTCGATCACGACGGCTAGGTGCTCGTCTTCTTCAGGAATGTCGTGGGACTTAACGGCCAACGCCAGGAGTTGCGGAGGCAAGTTGTCAATGACGGTGTAGCCGATGTCCTCGAGCACATTGGCCGCCGAAGATCGACCGGCACCGGACATACCGGTGACTACCAATACATGAGGTGCGTCGTTTGCGAAGAGATCCAAAAGAGCGCCTTGGTCAGGTGTGGAGCGCAGCGTACAGGTCAGATGCAACCTGCTCTGGCACAACCTCCGATAGTTCGCTTTCGGAAGCGTTTCTCATCTTCTTCAATGATCCGAAGTGACGTAGAAGCGCCTTCTTTCGCTTCGGCCCCACACCCGCGACGCTATCGAGCACAGAGTCGACCATTGACTTCGACCGGAGCTGACGGTGGTAGGTGACAGCGAACCGGTGTGCCTCGTCCCGCACCTGCTGCAACAGGTAGAGGGCCTCTGCGTCTCGGGCGATCTGGATCGGCTCGGGGCGTCCCGGGAGATAGACCTCCTCCATCTTCTTGGCCAGCCCGATCACAGGGATATCGAGATCGAGGTCGTCGAGCACTTTCACCGCACGTCCCAGTTGGCCCGCACCGCCGTCGATGACCACGAGACTCGGCGGATATGAAAACTTGCCTTGTTCGGATGCGGGCTTTCGCTGCTCTACCAGGTAGGCAGTGAATCTGCGTCGGATGGTCTCTTCCATCGATGCGAAGTCGTCCTGACCCTGAACGGTCTTCATCTTGAAGCGGCGGTACTCATTGCGTTTCGGGAGCCCATCCTCCAGGACGACCATCGAGGCGACGGTGTTGGTCCCTTGGAGTGTTGAGATGTCGTAGGCCTCGATCCGCAGTGGTGCGTCGACGAGGCCGAGTTCGTCTTGGAGCGACTTCAACGCCTTGGCCCGAGCGTTGTGGTCCTTCTGTCGACTGAGCCGATGACGACCGAAGGTGTCGGCAGCGTTTGTCGAAGCAGTCTTCATCAGTCGACGCTTGGCTCCCCTCTGCGGGACTCGGAGACTCACGTTCCGCTCACCGAGGTCCGAGAGCCACTCGGTCAGGAGTTCGGCTTCGGCGGGTTCGATAGAAACCAGAACCTGTCGTGGCGGCTCGGAATCTCCGTAGAGCTCTCTAACGATCCGACCCATCAGCTCTTCGTCTGTCAGTTCTTCTACCCGGTCGACGATCGTGCTCCGCTCCCCCACTACGCGTCCTCGCCGCACGTTCAAGACAGTGAACGCAGTCTCCAGTTCGTCACCGTGATGGGCGATGAGGTCGAAGTTCTCAGGCTTCTCTGTGACGACTTCCTGTCGAAGCGTTGCCTTCCGCACATCTTCGATCCGGTCTCGATAGCGGGCAGCTAGCTCGAATTCTTGACGCTCCGACGCAAGCCACATCGACTCATCGAGATCAGCGATGACGCCCTCGGTGTCACCGGAAAGGAAGGCGGCCAAACCGTCGACCATCTTCTCGTAGTCGGCCGGCTCGACTTCTCCGATGCACGGTCCGGAGCACTTCTCAATGTGAAAGAGAAGACAAGGGCGACCCTGGGCCTTCTGCCGTTCCAGCATGGCATTGGAACAGGTACGAACGGGGAAGGTCCGAAGAAGCTGATCGAGCGTTTTCCGGATTGCGTATGTGTGAGCGAAAGGCCCGAAGTATTCGTTGCCCTTGCGTTTCTTACCCCGCATGACCATGGCCCGGGGCCACTCGTGTGACCGGGTGATGGCCAAAAACGGGTATGACTTGTCATCGACGAGCTTGACGTTGAACCGTGGTCGGTGCTCCTTGATGAGCGAGTACTCCAACATGAGGGCTGCGACCTCGGACTCCGTGATGATCCACTCGACCGAACGGGCTGTGTCGACCATGGTTTGGGTACGACGGTGCAGGCCGGTTCCGAAGTAGGACGAGACCCTGCTCCGCAATGACTTCGCCTTACCGACATAGATGACCCGACCGTGGCGGTCACGAAAGAGATATGCGCCTGGTTTGGCGGGAATCTCAGCTGGTTTCGGTCGTTCGAACATCAACCTTCAGCGTAGGAGGAGCCACCGACAAGCCGCCAAAGGCTGAACAAGTGAGCAGGTAGCGGGTACAACTGTGGCGTGGCCCCACCGATCCCAGGCGCTGAGTGAATAATCGGCGATTCGCAGGCATGGTTGGTCTAGCCATTGGGCTTGCAGGCCTTGTCTTTGTGGTCGTCACGGTTGCGCGTGATTGGGAGCAAACAACAGACTCGCTCAGACGAGCTGACTGGATGCTCTTCGTACTTGCGGTCTTGGTTGGACTCGTGGCCATGACCCTTATTGGACTGGTCTGGCGCCAGATCATGGCCAAGCTCGGTGCAGATCCAGGTGTACCGCGCAGCCGGCTCAATCAGTATTTCGTCGGGCAGCTCGGCAAGTACGTCCCGGGTGGTATCTGGCCAATAGTTGGGCGGGCAGAGATGGCATATCGAGGAGGGGTGGAGCGCACACCGGCGTACGGAGGAACGCTGCTGTCATTGGCGACCACCTACCTCGCGGCGCTCCTCGTCGGAGGTCTGGGAACGGCCTTGGCCCTCGTCCAAGGAGAAGCTGTTCCTTGGTGGGCGGTGCTCCTCTCGATTGCAGCTCCAATCGCACTACTCCTTGTCCACCCCTCCCTCGCAACACTTGTGTTGCGGCTAGCGAGAAGGGTCACTGGACGAGAAGTCGAGATTCCAAGTTTGTCGTGGGGACTAGGCGTCAGATTCGTGTTCGCCCACGTCCCGACCTGGCTTGGGATTTCGACCGCGACCTATCTCGTTGCCCAGTCTGTCGACAGTGGCATGCCGTTTGACCGGGTTCTGGTAGCAACGTGCTTCTCGTGGTTCCTCGGTTTCGTCATCGTCGGGCTCCCCGGCGGCCTGGGGGTTCGAGAAGCCGTTTTCGTAGCCTTGGCAGGAACCACTGACCCAGCCGTGGCGGCCACCGTGGCCCTCCTGGCGCGGGTGGCGTTCATAGCGGTCGACCTCGGAGGTGCGGGGATCTCCACCGTCTTTGCGGCTAGCGGAAGATCGAAATCTGATCCCGGCTGAGTTCCTCGCGCTCCCCCTTGAGGCTCTTGACCCTCAGTATTCGAACTGTGAACCACTCCCAATAGCGGCCGAACAACTTCGGAAGCTCTTTGGTCGCCTTCCTCCAGTACAGGAAGCGATAGCGCCGTTGCCTTTGCAGTTCGAGCTTACGGACGAGTTCGCCATAGAACCTGTCGACCTCCGCCTCGTCCACAAGCTGGGCTGACTCCCTATTGGGGCCGACCATGTCGGGGGTATGCAGGCCATTCCTCTCGCGGTACTCGGCGTAGGCATAGGCGAAGTTTCCAAATGCGATTCTGGGCTTCTGCGACTCTTTGATCTCCTCGGTCGTAACGTCCGACACCACAATCCGCTGTGTGTTGACGAGCTCGCGCATGAGTCGGGTCATCGATTCGGTTCTGTTGATGACGAGCGAGATCCCGGTCTTCGTGCCGACCGTGCTCGGGAGCCAGGCGTCCCCGACCACGATGTCGGCTAGGAAATTGGAGTGGTTGATGCAGAGATGACATCTCGGTGTGTTGAAAGTCCGGTCGAACGCCGCTTGGTAGCCAAAGTCGATGCGCCTGCTCGCGCTCGACTCACCCGCAGGAGTCTTCATCCGAAGCTTGCCAACGGGGCCACCACCGCGGTACGAGATCTCCTCGATCTCGTCAAAATCGGCACCTTTGTACTGACAGATCGCTCTGATCGCGTGATACGAGTATTGCCAGCCACACAGAAGCCCGATTGTCGAGTGGATCCGCTCGGCGAGTCCGGGCTCTGCCTGAAAGATGTACTGATATATCCCTTCGAACTCGCATGGGATGCCGACGAGGACGTACTTTCCTTCCAGTTCCTTGAGCAACCTGATCACGTCGTCCTTGGGAAGGTTGTGATAAATCGACCCAGGTAGGTCGTCCACCTCGCTCGCCCTCGTGATCAACGTTGGCTTGTAATCAAGCCCATGAACCTCTTTCAGAGCGATTGCTCCGTCTACATCTGGGGATTCGAGAAGAGAGACCAACAGCTCCTTGATCAACCCACCAGACGACGCGGCCCGGTTTCGCTCGTAGTCGACCGACTGGGCCAGCATCACACTGTCAACGACACCAAATGGGCCGATCTCCGATCCTGGGAACAGCCGCTTCTGGAGTCCTTCGAAGTCAACGCTAATCGCCGGGCAGACGCTCGCCGCCAACTCGTTTCCGTCGTGACTCGGCTCCCACATCTGCTTCGTGGGATCCAAAGTCAGCTGGAGCGTCGGATCGGCATGAACGCAGGCTCCACATCCGATGCAGAGATCCGACTCTCGAACGGACTTCAAGCTCGTATGTATTGATTCAGACATCGATGGCCTTCGCAAGCTCTTCGAACGACACTGCACTCGCTTCCTTGACACTCGGAAGCTGCGCACTGATCTGCGCCACGATCTGTTGCTTGTTCCTTGCCGCCTCGAGGCCGAGGTCGATGAGCTGCTCGACTTCGAAACCCTCGAAGGAGACAACGAACCGCTCCTGACCGAACTCAGCCATGACCTCTCTGTACTTGTGGCTCCAACCGACTACCACCGTCGGCGTCTCAGTCGCAAGGCCAGAGATCATCGCGTGGAACCTCGACGTCATGAGCATCTCAGACATGTCAACCACGGCCCGAAGAACACGCGGGTCGAGGCTGTCATCCAGATAGACCGCCCCGCCATCAAGCCGATCGAACACTTCCTGGCAGACTGGCAGATCATTCATACGCGTTTCGGGCTGGCCAGGTCGTGCGGAGTGCGCCACCACAACCGCCGGCATATCGAGTTGCTCCATGAGTGCGTTGGTGACTTCCGCGACCGTCTGGGCGTAGTCAATGCCTCGTGACTCACATAGTGCTTTGACCACACTGCTTGGACTGACCACGAAATAAGGGCTGCCGACTCCGCTGTTCCGCAAAAGGGACTCCGCCGCGGAATGTGAGCCGGCCCCTTCCTTCATCGAGAAGGCCAGATCGGAACCCTCTGTGAAGTTGGACAGCCCAAGTCCTTTCAGATGCTCTGCTGTCCCTGGTCCCCTGGCGACAATTGAGACCACTTTGGGAAGAACAAGTCTTGCGGCAAATCGGGTGTCGAAACTGTCGAAGGACCCGAGTGCTTGGGAGCACTTGACTACTGGAGTGCCGACGAGGAGCGGAATCCCGGTCATCAAGGTGTTGTACGTGAGGGTCGGTAGCCCTCGACCGTCGGAGAAACTGATGCCAGCTAGGTCGGCCACAACGTCGGCATCCATCAGCACACGGAGGCTTTTGGTCCGGGCAAAGACGCGCCCCGTGAAGCCGAGCACCCGTGCCACCCAGACCAACAACGCGAGCGGGAGAACGAGAATCGCCATGGTCGGTGGCTTGTAAGAGACGATCTCGAGACTCTCACCTTTGGCCTCGACCCTGTCCTGCGTCGGATACGTGCTGAGGCTCACAACCTGCGCCTCGGGGATGTAGTCGTCTATCTGGTCCACAAGAGCCAACAACATTGAAGCGGCCCCTTTGTTCGCAGATAACGCTGCGCCAAGGACAGCGACGGTCGGACTGGACATCAGCAGAGAGTCGATTCAGTCCCGAGGAGCTGTCGCGGGAATGACGTCATGGCGTCTCTTGCTCGTCTGTACGAGCAGATCGGCGATCAAACCAACACCAGCGAAGGCGAATGCCACGCCCAGTATGACGATCGTGTTGGTGGCAACCCTGAAGTTCTTGTCAATTAGGTCGAAAATCAGCTTGCCGACCCCGGCAGCTCCGATTGCCAGAGAGAGTGGCCCGAAGAAGCGCAGGGGCTCATGCATGAGGATCATACGAACGACTTGGAGCAGGTATCTGCGGGTGTCCTTCCACCAGTGGAACTTCGACTTACCCGCGCGCTGGGCGTACTCGATTGGTATGTACTTGATCGAGTAGCCGTTACTAAGAAATGCCATGGTGATGGTGGTCACGCATGAGAATCCGCGTGGCAACAGGTAGAGAAACTGATCGCCAACATCCTTTCGGAAGGCTCTGAATCCGGAGTTGAGGTCTGGGATGTTCGTCCCGGATAGATAAGCGGCGAGCTTTCGGATCAACCACTTGGCCGGTCTCCGAAGGAACTTGACCGTTCCTTCCTCGGTGGTCCTGGCACCAACGACCTGGTCATAGCCAGCGAGTTCCTTGACGAGGTTCGGAATCTGATCGTTGGGATAGGTCATGTCGACGTCCGTCCAAACCACCACTTCACCTCGTGCAGCGAGGCTCCCATACTTCCGAGCCGAGCCAGACCCGCGATTGGTCAAGAACCGCATCGTCCTGACACCTTGCAGCCTCTCTGCGAGCTCGCCAGATCCATCGGTCGAACCGTCGTCCACGACGATGATCTCAAAGCTCATCTCCGCGTCCTCGAGCGCCTTGCGAATCCTCTTGACTTCTTGTTCCAAGTGGTCGACTTCGTTGTAGACAGGCAAGACGACAGTTACGTCGTAGGTACTCATCTCATCCATGTCGGAGTCCACGGTAGGTAGTAACCCTGTGGGTGCGAAGCATTTGGACTTCCGGCCACCGACTCACGCTAGGAACCACCGACAGGCCATCAGCCGAGGGATCCCGGTTTGGTCCGGGAGTTCGTGATGTGGCTGTTCCACCATTTTCTCGAGCCACCAACCAGCGTCGACCGCCGCGTTCACAAGGGCAGACACCGGACGATGGTGAAAGGTAACGGTGCCATCGCCTGCACGCACGTCAGAAGATCCCGATGAGAAGTACTCCCCTGGTCGCCAAAGCACCTCTCCGTCGGAGTCCTCTATGGGGGTGCTGCCGGGTGCTGTCCAAGCTGGATGATTGAGCACCACGGCGAGGACTCCTTTGGGAACGACGATCCTTGCAGCCTCCTGGAAGAAGGGCCGGACGTCTTCCAGATGCTCAACAGTCAGGACTGAGAATGCGCCGTCGAAGGCGCCGGACCGGATAGGAAGTTCCTCGATGTCCCCCACGACACCGCCGTCAGTCCTGGAAATGAGATGCTCGGATAGGTCAACACCATGTGAACGAACACCGAGGGCCGCCAATTCGCGCATGACCCGCCCTTCTCCACAGCCAAGATCGATGTACGAGTTCTCAGGGCTTGGATCCAGAACCGCCAGAAGCAATGGCGTTACGACTTCTTCGTAGGCGGGGTCCGAGTTGACCTCATCGACCCACCATTCTGAAAGCCGCAACCAGTCCACGGCAGGATTATGTCAGTAGCCGAGGACCTCTTTGAACCACGGGAGGGTGCGTTCCAATCCCTGGCGCAACGAGATCTGCGCTTTCCAACCCAGGATCTCCTCGGCCTTGGTCGTATCGGGTCGTCTGACGGTTGGATCATCTGTCGGCAACGGGTGGAACTCAATGCCAGGGTGATTACCAACCACGTCCTGGATGGCTTCTGCCAACTCCAGCATCGTGACCTCTTCAGGGTTGCCGATGTTCACCGGTTCGTTCTCATCGGAGAGAAGAAGCCGCAGAATCCCCTCGACTTCGTCGTCCACGTAACAAAGCGAACGTGTCTGACCGCCGTCACCGAATACCGGCAGAGGCTTGTTCTCGAGAGCAGCTTTGAAGAATGCCGGCACTGCCCGACCGTCATTGGGACGCATACGCGGGCCGTATGTGTTGAAGATGCGGACGATCCTGGTGTCGAGCCCGTGCTCGCGGTGGTAGGCAAGTGTCATCGCCTCGGCGAACCTCTTGGCCTCGTCGTATACACCCCTAGGGCCGATTGGATTGACGTTGCCCCAATAGCTCTCGGGCTGAGGATTGACCTGAGGATCTCCATAGACCTCCGAGGTCGATGCGAGGAAGAAAGTGGCGCCTTTGTCGAGGGCCAACCCAAGACCCTTGTGGGTGCCAAAAGCACCGACTTTGAGGGTGTGAATTGGCCACTTGAGGTAGTCGACCGGTGACGCTGGCGACGCGAAGTTGAGCACGTAGTCGACTTCTCCGGCGATGTGCATGTAGTCGGTGACGTCGTAGTCGATGAGCCTGAACTTCTTGTCCCCCATCAGGTGAGCGACGTTGGCGGCGTTGCCAGTAATCAGGTTGTCGAGACAAGTGACTCGGGCACCCGAGTAGACGAGCCAGGTGCAGACGTGTGAACCAAGGAAACCGGCCCCGCCCATGACGACGGCGTGCTTGCCCTCGAGCTCCTGAAATCCACCCAGAGCCGAGCGACGCATATCAAACAATTGTTCCTCCAAAGCGGTTTCAGAGTACATCGGCAGATTCCGATTCCAGTTGAGTGATGCGAAGCGTGTGAGACTGCCGTGTTGATGGATAGACGTGCATTCTGGAGATGGGCCGCAGTCGGGTTCGGCGCCGGCCTGTTTCTGGTGTGGATCCAGTCCTTGGCCACCGGTGGGATCGCGGGGCTTCTTCAGGTGGGCGAGACCAGCAATCTCCGGCCCTTGATCGAGAACCAGCTCGGTTCCATCCCGATAGTTGAGGGGCCCGGTCACGACGGACAGATCTTCTACGCCATCGCTCTCGACCTCAGCGGAGACGAGGTCGGCCCTCTGCTCGACCACGCCTCCTACCGGTATCGGCGAATTCTCTTCCCCCTTGTCGCTTCGTTTGGCGGTGTACTCGACGGTTGGGCACTTCTCTACTCGATGATCGCAATGAACCTGCTCGCATTTGCCGGTGCTACAGGTCTCCTCGGTGCCTGGGTGGCCGGAAAGCCCCGACCTACAGCTCTACTCCCCTTGGTGGTGCTGCTGAACCCTGGCATGTGGCTGTCAGTTCAACTGCTTACCTCAGACGCGACGTCAGTCGCCTTGATGGTTGCGGGATTGTGGTGGATCTCCCCCGGCATCAAGTCGGACAGCCTCTTCGCCTTGTCGGGACTAGCCAAAGACGTTTCGCTCGCCACGCCCTTGCCGTTGAGTCTCGAGCGTCCTCGCCGCATTTCGAGAGCGATTGTGCCGCTCGCGGCATTGGGGGGCTGGATGCTCTACCTGGAGTTGACTCTTGGTGACGGGTTCGCCTCTCGCGGCAATCTGGACTGGCCGTTCGCCGGAATCGTGACCGCAAGCTCCAACTGGGCGACCTTGGACGGGCGGGAGTGGGTGTTTCTTGCGTTTGCGCTCCTGTCGGCTGCGTTCGGTGCCTACTTCTCTCTGAAGAGAACATGGCTGCGTCTTCCCATCGCCGCATGGACGCTTCTGGCCGTCATCTCCTCCAACTGGGTATGGGACTTTGGAAATAATGCCGCCAGAGCATTCGCGCCGATCATCGTTCTCGTAGCGATCGCCGGGGCTCAGCCGACGGCGGAAGCCTCTGCATCGGAGCGATTTCTGGCAGGAACTCGATAACCCCGTCCGAACGCCCACAACACCGGCAAAAACCCAGCAGCCCGCCAAGCGTTGACCGGATCCCTGAGGACGTCGTCGCCGAAACACAGGACAAACGCAGCAGCAAGGACCCAAGCCCAATCCCTTCTGCGCCAACCGACTACCAGCGTCGCTAAGGCGACCAGGGCAAGAAGCCATCCCCAGCTCGAAGAATGCTCGATGTAGGAAGCCAACGGCAGTCCCAGTCGTCCTCCGGCCGGACTCATGGCGCCGAGACCAAACGCCAGAGCGCTGTAAACGGCGAGCAGGGTGGCAGCCGCTGCGCCCACGACAAAGCGTCGCCACTGACCCCAGAGTGCGATGAGGTACGTAGGCCGAGTGACCCCCAGCACTGCACTGGCCCACAAGCCAGCTCCAGACATGGAGAGTGCGAGAAGTAGAACCGCCAGCGGTTCCGGTGTATCCCCGGCGAAGCCGATATAGATCGCCGGATTCACAACTACCAACCATGCCTTGCGTCCCAGCCGCTCGGCCAAACGAGTTGTAACAACGACCAACCCGATGAGGGACGCCAACCCGACAGCGGCCAACGCATACGGGATCGCGGTGTTCCGGCCCAGGGACGCAGCTGCCGTCGCCCAGCCATACGAGGCCCTGGCAAACCTATAACCGGCCTCATCGATCTCTTCGTCGAGCTTCCCGCCGGTCGGATCTAGTGCGATGAGTACATACGCCTGCCCGTCGCCTAGCGACCAGGCAGAGAACCAAGGGCCCGGATTGCCGACATCGAAGTTGTACTTCTGCTCCGAAACCTCGACATGTCGATCGTGGAATGTGGGGATGTAGGAGTGACGAGCCCACAAAGCGACGAGCGCGACGATGGCGATCAGGATTGCGATTTCGAGTCGTCGCTGGCGGGCCACGACTACAAGTTTCGGCAGATCGCCCCTACGACCCCACCATTTCCCTCAGGAACTTTCCGGTGTAGCTCTCCCCTACCTGGGCCACTTCCTCCGGCGTACCCTGGGCAACGATGCGCCCGCCGCCGGTCCCACCCTCCGGACCCAGGTCGATGATGTGATCGACCGACTTCACGACGTCGAGGTTGTGCTCGATGACCACGACAGTGTTCCCACTGTCAACCAGCCGTTGGAGAACCTGCAGCAGCTTGCGGATGTCTTCGAAGTGGAGCCCGGTCGTCGGCTCGTCGAGGATGTAGAAAGTCCGCCCGGTCGAGCGCTTCCCCAGCTCGGATGCGAGCTTGATTCTCTGCGCCTCGCCGCCGGACAGAGTGGTTGCAGGTTGGCCAAGTCGGACATAACCGAGACCGACGTCATAAAGGGTCTGCAGGATCCGCACAATCTTGGGCTGGTTCTCGAAGAAGGTCAGCGCCTCCTCGACTGACATCTCAAGAACGTCACTGATGTTGTGGCCCTTCCAGAGAATCTCGAGAGTCTCACGGTTGTACCGCTTGCCACCACAGATCTCACACGGCACGTAGACATCAGGCAAGAAGTGCATCTCGATCTTGATCGTCCCGTCCCCTTTGCAGGCTTCACATCGCCCGCCTGAGACGTTGAAAGAGAAGCGGCCGGGTTTGTAGCCCCTGGCTCTGGACTCTGGGGTTTGGGAGAAGAGCGTCCGGATCCGATCGAAAAGCTTGGTGTAGGTGGCCGGATTCGAGCGTGGTGTCCGTCCGATGGGCGATTGATCAATATCGATGACCTTGTCTATGGCGTCGACACCTTTCACCTTCTTGTGACGACCGGGCACCACTCGCGCCCGGTTGACCTTGGCAGCAAGTGACTTCCAGAGAATCTCCTCCACGAGAGTCGACTTGCCCGATCCACTCACTCCGGTGACAGCTGTGAAAACGCCAAGCGGGAACTCGACATCCAAACCTTGCAGGTTGTTCTCGGACGCTCCGAGAACTGAGATCACGTCTCCATTGCCCTGCCTGCGGAGCAATGGCACCTCGATCTGACGACGACCTGCCATGTAGTCGCCGGTGACTGAGTCTTTGCTCGAGGTGATGGTCTTGAGGTCACCCTGAGCCACGATCGCACCACCGTGTTCACCAGCACCGGGCCCGATGTCGACGATGTGATCAGCAATCCGAATGGTCTCCTCGTCGTGCTCGACGACGATCAACGTGTTGCCAAGGTCACGTAACCTCAGGAGTGTCTCGATCAACCTCTGGTTGTCACGCTGATGAAGCCCGATCGAGGGCTCATCCAAGATGTAGAGAACCCCCACCAGGCCTGACCCGATCTGGGTAGCCAGACGTATCCGCTGTGCCTCACCTCCGGCAAGGGTGGCCGCGGAGCGCGAGAGTGTGAGGTAGTCCAGGCCTACATCGAGCAGGAACTTGATCCTGGCCCTGACCTCTTTGAGCACTCGCTCAGCGATGGCGGCGTCACGCTCTGATAGCTCAAGCGAATCGAAGAATTCGAACGAGTTGGACAAGCTCAGGTCCGAGACTTCGGCGATGTTGCGGTCGTCGATGGTCACGGCGAGAGATACCGGGTTCAAGCGGCCGCCGCCACAGGCATCGCACGGAACGATCGCCATGAACTCCTGGTAGTACTCCCTGGCTCCATCGGATTCTGCTGATTCGTGCCGACGATTCAGGAACGGGATGGCCCCTTCAAAGGTCGCATCCCACTTCCGCTTCCTGCCAAACCGGTTGACGTACTCGACGGTGATCTGCTCGTCGCCAGTCCCGTAGAGAATCTTCTTCTGAATCCTCTTGGGCAGTTTCTGCCATGGAGTGTCCATCGAGAAGTCAAAGACTGAGGAGAGACTGGTCAGCAGACGGTGGTAATAGCGCATCCGATTGGACGACCACATCGGGATAGCACCATCGTTGAGGGACAGATCTGGGTCTCCGATCACCAACTCCGGGTCTACCTGATAGCGGGTGCCGATGCCGGAACACTCAGGGCAGGCGCCGTAAGGACTGTTGAACGAGAAGTTCCTCGGCTGAAGATCCTCGAAGGACAGACCACACTCCCCGCAAGCGAGATGCTGAGAGAAGGTGAGAGTCGGTCCCTCCGTGACCTCGATGTCGGCGACACCCTCGGCCAAGGACAGTGCAGTCTCCAACGACTGTGTGAGACGCTGCTCCATTCCGTCTTTGCGGACCAATCGATCGACGACGACCTCGATGGTGTGCTGGTAGTAGCGGTCGAGACGGATCTCATCGGTGAGCTCTCGGATCTCGCCATCGATTCGTGCCCGCGCGAAACCCTGCTTGGCGAGGTCCGATAGCAACGTCTCGTATTCGCCTTTGCGTCCGCGGACTACCGGAGCAAGCACTTGGAACCGAGACCCTTCCTCCAACTCGAGGATGCGGTCGACGATCTGCTGCGGAGTCTGTCGCTCAACGACCGTTCCGTCGTTCGGGCAGTGAGCGATGCCGATTCGCGCATAGAGCAGACGCAGATAGTCATGCACCTCGGTAACGGTCCCAACGGTGGATCGCGGGTTGCGTGATGCCGTCTTCTGGTCGATGGATATGGCTGGGCTCAAACCGTCGATGAAATCGACGTCCGGCTTGTCCATCTGTCCCAAGAACTGTCGGGCGTAGGCCGACAGCGACTCGACATAGCGACGTTGGCCTTCAGCGTAGATTGTGTCGAACGCGAGAGAAGACTTTCCTGATCCAGAAAGCCCGGTGAAGACGATCAGTTGTTCTCGGGGCAGTTCAACCGTGAGGTTCTTGAGATTGTGCTCGCGGGCACCCCTGATGAGTATGGATTCGGTGGACAATGCTCCGCCTGGTCAACCTTGAGTTACGTGAGTGTAATCCCAGATTAGACCCGAACACCTGTTCGTTCTGATGTTTTTGAAGCTATGAACACCATGAGCACGAAGCTGGTGATGATCGGCGCCACGGCTCTCGTGATATCGAAGTAGGAACCCCAGACCTGTTCTGTGAAGAGCACTCCGAGGAGGACGAAGCCGACGAAGGCCACTCCAACTAGGTGTCGCGAAATCACAACCCTCCGCACATACAGAACGAACAGCATCATGATCGCCACCCCGGCGGCGAGGTTGATCGGCTCTTCGACCCAAGAGGAGAAGGCTTCGATGAAACCCTGGAACGGAATACCGATCTCTTGAACCTGGGAGACGACATTGCCTTCAGCGATACGCAACCGGAGATACGCAGCCCAAGAGGCCACTACCCCCACAGGTACGACCGCCGTCCAAACAGCAAACCGTCTTTCTTGATTGAACCAAAGCCAGAGCGCAGTCCCCGCCGCGGCCAGGAGCATCGCTTCCCGCGACAAGACGGCAATAGCTAGCAAGACGACAGCCGCCGTTTTTCGACCTCTCATCGCAGCCAAGACTGCACCATAGGCAGCCGCCGCAGCCACGACTCCTGCTCCCCCAATGTTGACCTCGCTTATGAAGCCAAGGTTGAGGGCGAAGGCCAGGCCCCACCATGGCGAACCGCCCATCTCCATAGCGATCCGAGCCACAACCCAAGTCCCGGCACCCATCGCAAGGATGTTCACGATCAACATCGCCCACGTGATCGCCTCTGGCCCGAACAAACCCGCACCTCCAGCAAGGACCGGATACAGCATTCGTTGACTGCGGTAGAGGGGTCGATCGAGGACGAGAGCGTTCTCATCTGGATCGAGAATCCAGGGGTCATTGGACTGGACGAAGAAGAACTTGCCATCGTGGCCCTGAGATGGCCGGAGGAAGATGTCTTCCCCGAGTCGCTCCATTGCGTATTCGGTAGTCGGAGCGGCCTCTTCCCCAAAAGCGACGAAGATCGTGGGATCCCAATCAACTTCGGATAGAACCCTGACGGCTATCCCTCCCATGATGAGAGCGCCCACCAGGGCAACGGCAAGCGGGCCCGCCTTTCGCATGGCTCTCCTACGGGACTCTGGCGACAGCCAAGAGACTCAAGCTGTCACCGGGGAGCAGAGGCTCTAAACGCCTTGCAATGGGAACCATCAAATCAAAGGCCCTTGCTTCTGACGCAGTAATCCGGCCCGCTCCGAATGCGTGATGCAAACGCCATCCGATGGCTCCTAGCTTGTTGAAGCCGTTCACCTGAACGGGTTCGAGGCCAGCTCCCTGAATGACCTCACGCAGCTCTTGGCTATCGAAGCGGCGAACATGGCCGGCAGCCTCGTCAGTCGTACCAAAAAGCTCAGGGCCAGCCGGTACTTGAATCAGGATATGACCGCCTGAACGAACAGACGATGCCACTTGTGTGAGCAGTTCCTTGGGCTCGCCTACCCGCTGGAGCCCGTCAAAGACGATCGCCGTGTCGACTTCGGCGCCGTCACCGTCTTCAGCCAGGCGGATCTCAACGTTCTCCATGTGGCCGAACCGCCTGCGCAACGTTTCGACGTGCACCGGGTCATTGTCGGTAACTATCAGTTGTTCGGCTCCCAGCAGGTGGCTGGTGGTGTGGCCCGGCCCGGCGTTGAGCTCCAGAACGCGATCTCCGATATATCCGTCGAAGGCCGAAAGCGACCACTTCCGGAATCTCGAGGCTTTGCCCAATGCCTGTCTCGTGACCACCGAGTCTTCGTCCGTGGCCCTGTTGTCCAAGAACCTGAACTTGAAGATCAACCAAATGGCCTCCACACCGTCACGCCAACCGATGTTCTTTCCTTCGGCGTAGGTGCGCCCGTGATAGCTGATCGGAACCTCATATATCCGGGCACCCCACGAAGCTAAACGTGCGGTGATTTCAGGCTCAAGGCCGAACCGGTCACTCGTCAGTCGAAGCCGCTTCAGGACGTCGGCTCGGACAGCCTTGTAGCAAGTCTCCATGTCAGTGAGATTCAGATCGTTGGCCATGTTGGAGAGCAGCGTCAGAAGCTTGTTACCCAGCGAGTGCCAGAAGAACAGAACTCGTCGCTGCTCGCTCGAAGCAAACCGTGATCCGTAGACCGCGTCGGCACGACCTTCGAGGAGGGGAGCCAGAACCAACGGGTACTCATCAGGGTCGTACTCCAGGTCGGCGTCTTGGATGATGGCGATGTCGCCAGTCATCTTGTCGATCGCAGTTCGGATTGCCTTGCCCTTCCCCATGTTCACCGGTTGGGCGAAGACCTTGATCCGGTCGTCCTGCTCAGCAAGTTCGCGGAGGATTTCGAGGGAATCGTCTTTGGAGCAGTCGTCTACACAGACCAACTCGATTTCGATGTCGACCGGTGCTGCGAGGACCTTTTCAACGATCGTGCGCAGCGTGCGCGACTCGTTGTAGACGGGCATTAGGACTGAGAGCTTCATGAGTTCCTACTTATCGGCAAGCGCCAACGATATTGAAGGGAATCTGGATGTCCGGGCATTCCCTCCCCGCACCTTCACCCCCAATCGGTGTCGAGACTTGGCGAGCCTCACTCTCGAAGTAGCCGTTCGAGCGTTCGTGTACCAACTTCAGTGTCGGGCCCGAGGAAAATCCTAGGTGTAACAAGGTCAGGCGTGTCACCAGACAGACATCCGAACAGTCTCGCCATTACCTGCGGAAGGAATATCGGACTCTCGTCGAAACACTGGTCGGTTCCTCGAAGTGCTAGAAGCACGTTGAGGCGTTCCCGAACGTCTTCATATGTCCACTCCGAGGGATCTGCCCCCATCTGCCCATACCGCCCCATACCGTGATCCGAAGTCAAGATGAGAACATCATCCTCAGCCAGCAGCGGCCAGAATTCGGAAACGAAGTTGTCCACGCATTCGAGCTGATCGCGAAAGAACGCGTTGCGATCCTCATCTGAGACACCCGGATGGGGAAAGAAGAAGCCATCTCTTTGCTCGTCCACCACCGTCTCGCATCCTTCGTCAAGGAAGAATGGGGGATGCGGAGTGACAAGGTGAGCGAACACAAACGAGGGCCGCCCGTCATGGCTGATCCTCTCAGCGTTGCCGACCATCCAATCCATCATGCTTTGAGCCCCATGAGCAAATGCGAATCCGGGCCGCACGAGCCCGGTGTCTCCGAGGATCGAATTGAATGCGATGTAGTTCATACCTGCGTCATAGATCGGTGAGGCAACACAAACCTGGAAACCGTCACCACAAGAACTGCCGCTCCAACCCGACTCCACCATATGGGTCTCATAGCCGTTCGCGAGCAGTGTTTGCACAACGACAGACTCCCCGGCTATCACGTCGTAGAGGTCTTGGGTTGTGGCCCCATTGTCGACCCACTGACTCGCGGGGTAGTCCATGTTGAGCAGGCTGGGGACACTGAGTTTCGTATTCGGGTACGACGCCCATACCGAGTTGGGGACAACGAAGCCCGCCTCCTGTAGCGATGCCAAGAGTTGTTCCTCCCATGGCACGCCTAAGTCCTTCTCCATGGAAATTCGGCCCGAGTAACCATCAAAAACGACCAGCCAGATATCGGGTTTGCTCGAGAGTTCGAGGTTGGTCGAAACTGACATGTCGACTGTCGACTCGCCATACGCGGAGGCCGTCTCCAATGAAGCCACAATTGGACCCGAAATCAGAGCAACTGCTGTTGCTACGACAATGGCGTCCGCGACAGTGGACTCAGGGCGCAAATGCGAGAGTGCCGCAATCACGCCAACCGCCAGAACAACAACCCCAATGCCAATCACCGATCCGAACTGCCTGACGAAAGGGCCGGCCGCGACCAGTCCTACCAGGAGGAAGAAGGCGGTATATGTGCAAGTGCGTGCAGCCACTCCGGCTTTCATGAGAAGCCATCGGCACGAGATGCCAATCAGAAACAGAATGCCTGCCAGAGCGAACAGACGCTCGAAGTGTGGGATGCCGACGAAGTTGTCGGACACGAGACGAGCTGGTGCCCATAGAGCTGGAACCGCAAGAAGCACCAACTCACCCTTGGTGGGCCGCGCAGTCTGTCGTTTCGTCGAACTCACTTCTCTATAGGACCGAGGCTGACCGAATCCGCCAGGTCACGCGTGTCCCTACTGACCGTTCGAGGATCAGCGCCTCAGCGGCTCGATTCTGACTCTCCGCCTTCAGTCGCCAAGCCGCCAGCCTCGGGATTCTCCTGACGGAACAGTTTGCGCCACCTGAATCGCGCGAAGGAAGCGATACCAGCGAGGCCGCCCACCAACAGCTGTACGAGCAGCGCTCCTGAGCCTGCATCCAAGTACGCAAAAAGGGTATCCATTCCGTCACTATCGGCAACGAGATCCTCAAAACTTGAACTCAGACCCGTCGTTGAAT
Organism: Acidimicrobiia bacterium; assembly: GCA_028284765.1. Taxonomy (GTDB): domain Bacteria; phylum Actinomycetota; class Acidimicrobiia; order Spongiisociales; family ZC4RG35; genus JANQRA01. The sequence goes on along the minus strand of JANQRA010000023.1, from coordinate 125,221 downwards.
TAGTGACTCAACCAAATCGCCGAGAACTGCGCTCGAGCTTCCCGGATTGAACACCAACTGCTTGCGCAGGTCACTCAACTTCTCAGACCACGATTCACGCCCTTCGATCAGCTGCCGAGATCTGTCGCCGACCGCCTCGATCTCGGCCGAGGAAAGGATGATTCCGACTTCGTGCCGCTTGGCCTCCTCGAATGCGGGAAGTCCCACCTCGGCCCATTCTGGATTGAACAGCTTCTGGGGGGTATCGACAAACATGACAGGGCGTCTGGTGCCTAGTGCATATTCGTACGCGGCCCCCGACCAGTCACTCACCATTAGATCCGCTGTGTGAAACGAGTCCTCGGAGTCGATTGTCAGCTCGAACTCGACATCGGGACTCGATTGGAACTCTTGGACCAGTTGATCAACGACCTCACGGCCGGTCGGGTACAGGGAGTGAAAGAACTGGGGATGGGGTCGAACAATCACACTCATCTTCGCAGCGAGCAGACCGTGGACAATCTGCCGGCCATGAGCTTCTAGAAGATTTCCCGGACTCCACGATGGTGCAAGAAGAACTCGTGGCCTCGCTGAACCCGGGGGGGAAAAGGTGGAATGATGGCGTTCGATCCGATCGAGCTTGTAGTAGCCCACTTCGTGGAACTGTGCGACTGGCTTCTGTCTGATCTCGGCAAGGCGCTCCAACTCCTTGATGTGATGTGGACCCGTACAAGCGAAGTGGTCATAGTGATCGAAGGCGCCATCCCTATACGAGGTGTGGAGGCTGTTCAACGAGTGAAAAAGGTAGAGCACACGAGCGTTTTCGGGTTTGGGTACGTGAAATCGCCCTAAGTCCGGCATCGTCATCACTATTAGAGACCCTTCGATGCGTTTCATGAGATTCGCCAGCTGGCGGGACAAGAATCTCACGGTCAGCAACTCGTCCGACCGGCCGAAGATGGGATCGTCTGGTTGCGAGGTCACATAGGTCACAGGTATGCGACGCTGAACCAACTCGCGGACTAGCCCCTCGAATTGGATATAGGTATGAGAGTCTTCCGCGTAGAACAACACTGGCCGCTGACCCGGCGGCGTTGCCAGGATCGCTCCAATCTCCGAAGACTCTCTCAAGGCATCCCGCAAGCCCATCAGGCCAACTCCTCAACTAGGTCACGGATATCAACTGCATCGAGACGTCGAGGATTGTTGGCCAAACGTTGCTGGTTCACTGCCGCCGCGAATCGTTGTCGCTGAGAAGCAGCGACCAAACCGACTTCAGAAAGTCGCTGCGGCAATCCGAGGTCAACCTGTAATGCACGCAGCGCTCGCTGAGCCTCCAACGGTGTGTCGACGCCCAGCAGGTCGCACGCCTCGCGGATTGCCGAACGGACGTGTGCAGACCCGCGTGGGTCTACGCAGTTGGAATCGTCGCAGTCAGCGTTCAAGCGGAGAATTGCACCCAAAGTCAACGCTACTGCTGCGCCGTGAGGGACCTGATACTCGCTCGTCAAATGGTAAGACAATGCGTGTGCAGCGGTCGTTCGCGCGACAGCGATCGCCGCGCCGGCGAGGGTCGCTCCAAATGCGAGGCGGTCGCGGCTTGCCGTGGATGAGCCCCCCTGCGAGAACCCTGACAGAATCTGTTCGCAGGCGTCCTTCGCCAACAGCCGCGACTTCGGGGTGGAACGCACAGCCCACATCGACTCAAGCGCATGAGCAAGAGCGTCGAACAGCGCGGCGGCGGCGATGTTGGAGGGCACCGACTCCATGAGACTCGGATCCACAATTGCTCCGACTGGAAGTAGTGACGGGTCTTCAACCGAGTACTTCGTCCCGTCTTGATAGGCAACGGCGAAAGGAGTTCTTTCAGCCCCCGATCCCGCGGTGGTTGGAGCGGCAATGATTGGAATCGCGTTCGAGAATCTCGCGTCCAGAAGCGATCGGATGTCCAGGTCGTTGCTCAACGCTGCCGCAATGAGCTTTGCGGTGTCGATCACACCTCCCCCACCAACGGCAACGATCAAGTCGGGAGCGGCTAACTCGCCGGCAGCCACCAAGGCTTCCTCTGCGCTAGGCAGTTGCGCGGAATGGACGTATTCGGTTAGTCCGAATCCTCCGAGTGAAAGCCGAAGGCGGCCCCGTGCACCTGACGCTTCGAAGGAAGTGGAACCGCGCACTATCAGGATGCTTTCTGTCGCATCAGGTACCAGTTCCAGAATTCCATCGATGCTTCCGCGACCGAGGATTAGTTCAGGAGCCAAGGTCGCTTCGCAAGGCGGCCAAACGGCCTGAGAAGTCGGACGGTCGGTCGCCACCCTCAGTTGAAGTCACTCGAGTCTTGATCGATATGAATGTTGGCCCTTGGACGTTGGGAACCTGCATAAGCAGAGCCGCAAGTGACCCCTCATCTTTCACCGAATGAACCGACCGGTAGCCACAAGCAGCAGCAATGGCCGCAGAATCGAATCCGTTGAGGGAAGTCGGCTGCCCGCCTACAGATTCATGAACACCATTGTCGAGCAGGACGTGTGTGAGATTCGCGGGGACTGCCTGACCGACCATCGTCAACGCCCCCATGTGCATGGCCATCGCTCCATCTCCGTCGAGACACACGACAGGAGTGTCCGGCCGTTCGAGAGCGACACCGAGTGCGATTGAGATAGCGTGCCCCATCGAGCCGACCATAAGAAAGTCGCGCCGGCCGGCCTCGCGGCGTTCACGACGGATCGAGTGAAGATCTCGGGACGTGTACCCCGTTGTCGATACGTACAGGGTGCGATCCGGCATGCCTGCGACGATGGCGGAAATCGCAGCACGACGAGTCAAGCCAACCGGATCTTGGTCGGGACGTGACGGTTGCGTGTCGAAGGTGCCTTTCGAGATGAGGAACGCAACGGGTCTTGATCGCTCGACGCTCACCTCGATGGCATCGCCAACCAATTGCTCCCACCCCGACGAATCTGACCTGAGCATCCAGTTTGGGATGCCAAGGTCCTCCAGCGTGTTCTGCGTGATCTTCCCTTGGAGTCGGTGTTGTTCTGCGTCTGGCACTTCGGGCTCGCCACGCCACCCGATCAGCAACAGCATTGGTATCCCGTACACCTCCGGACTCGTCAAGGAGGCCAAAGGGTTCACAGCATTGCCAAGTCCCGAGTTCTGCATGTAGACCGCCGCTGGTTTCCCCGAAGCGATGTAATGGCCCGCTGCGAGAGCGACAGCAGCTCCCTCGTTGGCAGCGACAACATTGGTTGCGGACCCGAAGTCGAGTTCTGTGTTCAGTGCCTTCAGGAGGGAATCGGGAACCCCAGCGAAGAGTTCAATCCCCTCCTCCTGAATGACCTCGACAAACCGGGCCGGGTCGATCATTGGTTTCCTGGTATCAGCTTCAGGGCCTCCGAAATCGGGAGAAGGAGTTCTTCCGCCTCGAGCGCACGGCCATGTCGCAGAATCGACTCCGCAACCGACACCATCGCCGGATAAGACGCCCGGAGTAGATGGTTCGCATAGATAACGATGTTCGCTCCAGCTTCAGCCAGGTCTTCCTCGGTCTCTTGCGGAAAGGCTGAAGGCACGCTGACTAGCGGCGTGCGACCTTTGAACTCCGACATCACACTCTTAAGGACCGTCGTGTCTTGGTCGCGAGAGTGGATCATTAGGCCATCGACCCCAGCATCTATATAGGTGTTGCCGCGTTTGATTGCGTCCTCGGGTCCCTGGTCGAGAATTAGTGACTCAATCCGGGCGATAACCATGAAGTCGTCGGTCGCCTGCGCGTCTTTGGCAATTCGGATCTTCTCAGCAAACGAGTCCGGGTCATCCTGAATCTGATGGACCTCTGTTCCAAACAGAGAGTTCCGTTTCGGACCGATCTTGTCCTCTATCACCACTGCGGAAACCCCCAAGCGCTCAAGGCTCTTGACCTTCAGCGCGAAGTGCTCCGGCAAGCCACCAGTGTCCCCGTCGTAGATGATCGGCTTAGTCGTGACCTCCATGACATCTCCGATCGTGGACATGCGAGACGTGAGATCGACGTATTCGGTGTCCGGCCGTCCCTTCACCGTCGAGTCAGTGAGGCTCGACAACCACATTCCATCGAAGCTCGCCGTTGCTCCTGCATCCAACGAGACAGAAGCGTGTTCAACTATGAGACCCGACAGCCCACTGTGGGCTTCAATGACTCTGACTGGCGACTTCACGTCTAGCAATCGCTTCAGGTAGCGACGACGAAGGGCGGGGGTAGTCCCGTTGGCAGCTATAGCCTGATGGACGCGTGTCGATGAGATTCCTTCGGTGTAAGGAACTTCTACAAGCTCCCCACCCCAAGTCTCGAGAACGTCAATCACCTGCTGCCTCGTTTTCGCCTGAACACCTTCTTTCCAGTCGTCGCCGTGGACGACATAGTCAGGCTTGAGTCGCTCGAGATTGGGCCGGTAGTCCAGTGTCGATTGCGGCACGACGTTCGTGACGCCCTTAAGGACTGCCACTACTGCCTCACGTTCGGCGTATGACATCAGGGGGGCGCGCTTGTAGCTAGCGATGGCTTCGTCTGTCAGTAACCCAATCGTTACCTGACCCAACTGGCGGGCGTGTTCGAGAATGTTGATGTGCCCAGGGTGGACAATATCTGCACTCATGGCGACATAGACCGTTGCCGATGTTTCTTTGTAGTGATTCGAAGGATTCATGTTGCCTCCAAGCTTCGCAGTTGTTAGGGCTGCCAAGGCGGCATGCCGATGGGGATTTCAACTCTTCTCGGTATATCAGGCGAGAAGTTGAGGCTCAATGCGACAATCACCAAAACTGATGAAACCCGATCAAACGACGGCTGACCTGTCTTCGGGCCGACCCGACGACACCGGCCCTCCGGCTTGGTGGGTGGCCCTTCAGCTTGGAGCGCTCTCGTTCCATATACCCCTTTCCGTTCTCACCGGATCTCAACGGTCCCTAGCTTCGGAATCCGAGGCCCTTCTGACCGGAGCCCTCGTGTTCGCTCTGTCGCTGGTTGCCCACGCCCTGTTGCGACGGGCCGTCGGATCGTGGGCGAGCCTGGAGATGACATCTGCTGCACTGCTCTTCTTCTGGCATTGGGGCGCTTTTGGCAGCACTGGCGAGCTGTTAGGTGTACCCGTTCTCACGCTTCTGGTGGCAGCCGCTGTCATCGCAGCGGCCAGACGATTCTCCTCATCACTCCTGCTACGCAAGGGAGCGTTCGTGGCAAGCGTCACGTTGTCCGGAACTATGTTGGTTTTGCTGGCGGTATCAATCGCGTCTACGCCAGATCCGGTGGTTGCAGCAACGGAGCAACCCGAGCTTGGTACGGCGACTGCCAAACCGGATGTTGTGTTCGTCGTCGTCGATTCGTACGCCCGCGGCGACGTGCTTCTGGATCTATACGGCTACGACAATTCTGCGTTCATCAGCGGCCTTGAGGCGCAGGGATTCACTGTTCCCTCACACGCTCGCGCTAACTACACGGGCACCCACTCTTCCGTCCCTTCAGTCCTTGACCTCGCCTACCCAATCAAGGACGGAACTTCGTTGGGAGCCGCAGATCTTGATCGGCTCGCAGAAATGATGGGCGGCGACAACAACACCGTTCGATACCTGAAGAGCTCCGGATACACCTACGTACACGGTGACACGCAAACCTGGATCAATCGCTGCACAGACGAGGTCGACATTTGCTTGCCCGGTCCGCCCATAAAGGCAACGGTCTTCAGATTGCTCGCCGACACTCCACTGGGTCCATTCCTTTATCCGCGCACGGGGGAGCCGGAGACCAACCTGAACCTGAAACGCATCGATCAGCTTCGTAGCTGGCGCTCAATCAGAAGCGAGTGGGGCTCGGCTCCCGTCTTTGCGTTCCTCCACCTCGAGCTCCCTCATCCGCCCTTCTATCTCGACGCAGATTGCGATGTCGATGTGCGCGAAGGGTTCGGTGGCCCCACTATGACGTGGGAAGTCACCTCCGAAGAGCACCTCGAGCTCAGAAAGGACGCATACATCGAACAATTACGTTGCGCTAACGCCGTCATCGAAGACTTCCTGACACAGTTGTCCGGTGAAGAGATCGTGATTATCACGGCCGACCACGGACCCGACTCAGAAGGAACGCTCGGCGCAGACGTGTCAAGTTGGACCGAGACCCAACTCTGGGAGCGTCTTGCGACGATGACCGCATTGCGCCTGCCTGCCTCCTGCGACTCCGAGGTACCGGAAGACTTGGACCTGGTCAATCTGCTGCGCATAGCGCTCTCGTGTATCCAACCAAACCAGCTAAGCCTGCTCCCGGGCTCGTACCACGCCGCGACGTACGAGGGGCCCGTCATACCTCTCAAGGATCCGGATGAGTCTGCCGACTTAGAGACCGGAAGGAATAGCGAAGGTTAGATTCAGAGCATGACGATTATTGCGTACCTCGACCCGGTCACGGGCTCCGCCATCATGCAAGTTCTCCTCGGTGCGTTGGCCGTGGTGGGACTTGGCTGGCAATACGTTCGACGAGGTTTCAACATAATGATGGCGCGACTGCGCGGGGAGTCGGGGACGGAATCCCACGTGAACCCAAGTGCCAGTGAGCCCTCGGACGAAGAGCTCGAGAGGTCGTTCTAACGCCCGACGTCGAGCAACTCGACAAGCTCTCCACCAGTCATCTCATCGATGAGAAGGACCTTCGGCTCGTCGACCAGACTTGAGATGAATATCCGATGCTCCAACGGTTGGCTGTTGGGGATCCCGGCCAAGCAGAAGAGTGTCCTTCGAAGTACATCGACCAGCATGAGTGGATCGACTTCCTCACATCCATCGGGCAGCTGAGTCGTGGCTCGCACGTTCAACCGCTCTACGCGGTCTTCGAGAGTCCATTCTTCGGCCTGCTTGGTGAGCTGGCCGGCCTTGTCAGAACCGTGGTCCGAAATTATCAAAACTACGTCGTCCGGCTCCACCACCTGGAGGAACGTAGCCTCAAAGAGCTGGGCGCATTCGAACTGCTCCAGATATGCCGCCTCTCGTTCGCCAGCAGCCAACCCACCGATGTACATTCCGTTCCCGCCGAGAATCGGGTCATACCGAAACTCACACTCGCTGTCCAGAAAGAGTGGAGGGTGTGGGACTAGGACTGTCGCGAAGACGAAATCGGGAGTCTCATCAGAGGTGATCCGTGGGGTGTTTTCGAGTAGCCATTCCATCGAGTGTTGCGCTCCTATCGTGAGGGCGCTCCCAAGGGTCTTTTCCAGCAAAGTGCCCAACACTGATTGACGAACAACCTCGAAGATCCCCTCATCGAGAAAAGCGGAGTCAACACACGTGTCGATCGCCGAACCGCAGTAGGACCGCGACCACCCTGACTCGACCAGTGTCGTCTCGTATCCAGCCTCTTTGAACCAAGTGGTAGCCCGATTGTCCCCACTGATGATCTCCGCTAGTTGTGAGCGTGTGGGGCCGTCAAGTATCGAACCAGCTTCAAGCGTGTGATCCATATTGAGGACGCTTGACATCGATCCCAAACTGACGGGGTAGCTCGACCAGCCACTCGCGGTGGGAGTGTTGTGTTGAGGCGCACCGCCTTCGACGCCATAAGCCGTGCGCAGAGCCGCGTCACCCACCATCCCATCGAGCACGATCAGGAACACGTCTGGTGTGCTGGCTGCTGACTCCGGCAAGCTGGAGCGGGGTGTGGCAACTGCCGTTTCAACATCGGCTTCGGAAATGTCTTCGAGGATATCGAGCGCCGGAAGTACCAAACCGGCAAGGAGAAACAACGCGAACCCCATCGGTGCGATCCGCTGAAACCCGTCGGGAAGCCTCCCCACGATGAAAGTGATCATGGCGGCCACAATCAGTGTCAGCACTAGGGCGAGGCTCCATGGGAGCTGAACAGCCAGGTTACGCCCGGACGAGAGCAACACGATCCAGACGGCGGAACCGAAGAGCGCCGGCAAATGAGCTGCTCCCAACCGGCGAGCAACAACGAAGAAGACAACAGCCAGGACTAGATACACAGCAACTATCGCCGCAAACCGCTCCAAGTGCGGAAACTTGTCGTGATTGGAGATGAGCACTCGGAGCGGCACATAGACCGCCGCGACAACCAAAACGAAGCCCACTCGAATCGCCAAACCGCCTCCAAGACCGATCTGAATCCCCAGTCCAGATCCTAGCTTGGGCTATCTAGCCCGCCTCAGCCACCTCACGTAGCTCACGTTTCAACTCGTTGACCTCGTCACGAAGTCGCGCTGCGTATTCGAAGCGCAGATCCTTGGCTGCCTCGTGCATCTCTTCTTCGAGACTCAACACAAGACGCGCCAGGTCTTCACCTTCAAGGTCGATCGGTGCCCGCCTTTCCACCTCTCGTCGCCGCCGATCCGCCGAAGGTGCATCGCTCTGAACCAGTTCGAGGATATCCGAAACCCGCTTCCGAACGGTCTGTGGGTCAATCCCGTGCTCCTCGTTCCAATCCTGCTGAACCTGACGTCGTCGATTGGTCTCGTGAATCGCCTTCTTCATCGAATCCGTGATGTTGTCGGCATACATCACGACTTGCCCGTCGACGTTTCGTGCCGCACGGCCGATGATCTGGATCAACGAGGTCTCAGAGCGAAGGAATCCTTCCTTGTCGGCGTCGAGAATCGCCACCAGTGAAACCTCGGGAAGATCTAGCCCCTCACGGAGGAGGTTGATGCCAACCAGCACGTCAAACTCTCCCAGACGTAGCTCTCGCATGATCTGGACTCGTTCCAACGTGTCGATCTCTGAGTGCATGTATCGGGCTCGAACTCCCATCTCCAACAGATAGTCAGTCAGGTCCTCCGCCATCTTCTTGGTCAGAGTCGTGACCAAGACACGCTGGTCCAGTACCGCACGCTCTTTGATCTCGTCCAGGAGATCGTCGATCTGACCTTTGGTGGGTCGGATCATCACTTCCGGGTCCACCAAGCCAGTAGGCCTGATGATCTGTTCGACCACCTGGGTCGAGTGTCCGATCTCGAAGTCTGACGGCGTGGCTGACAGGAAAACCACTTGGTTGGCGCGGTCAAGCCACTCGTCGAAGCGAAGCGGACGATTGTCTTTCGCGGAGGGCAATCGAAACCCGTGCTCAACCAGTACATCCTTGCGTGATCGGTCTCCCTCGTATTGCCCCCCGATCTGGGGAACCGTCACATGTGACTCATCGATGATCGTCAAGTAGTCATCAGGGAAGTAGTCGAGCAGGGTGTAGGGGGCTTGGCCGGGGTCACGCCCGTCGAGATGCCGCGAGTAGTTCTCGATCCCGTTGCAGAAACCAACCTCTCGCATCATCTCGAGGTCGTAGTGGGTCCGCATTCGAAGCCTTTGGGCTTCGAGCAGCTTTCCACCCCTTTCCAGTTTCCCCAGTTCTTCTCCGAGCTCTTGCTCGATGCCCGCGATCGCCTTAAGGAGACGCTCCCTTTCAGTTACGTAGTGGGTGGCCGGAAACACAAAGAGCTCAGTCAGCTCTTCCACGACCTCTCCCGTCACCGGGTTGAGCCTGACAATCCTCTCCACCTCGTCACCCCAGAACTGGACTCTGACGATCGTTTCGTCGTATGAAGGGAAGACCTCCAGCGTGTCGCCCCGCACCCGGAACTTGCCGCGGATCAGATTGACCTCGTTGCGTTCGTATTGAATCTCAACCAGACGTTTGATGGCCTCTTGCATCGGGTATTCAACGCCTTGAACAAGCCTCAGAAGCTGACCCTCATACTGCTCAGGCGAGCCGAGGCCATAGATCGCAGACACCGAAGCCACGATGATCACGTCGTCCCTGACCAGCAGACCGGCCGTCGCTGCATGCCGGAGCCGATCGATCTCATCGTTTACCGTGGCGTCCTTCTCGATGAACGTGTCGGACTGAGGGATATAGGCCTCTGGCTGGTAGTAGTCGTAGTACGAGACGAAGTACTCGACCCGATTGCTCGGGAAGAACTGTCGGAACTCGTTGGCCAATTGGGCTGCCAACGCTTTGTTCGGCGCCAACACGAGGGTCGGCTTCTGCACCTGCTCGATCGTCCAGGCGATAGTTGCCGATTTACCAGAACCCGTTATCCCGAGAAGGGTCTGGAAACGATCCCCACGGTTGATCCCCTCGGCCAGGGTTTGGATGGCTTTCGGCTGGTCACCGGCAGGTTGGAACTCAGAAAGGACTTCGAAGCGAGGCACAGCACAAGGGTACAAGTGCTCTGGGACAGAAAGTGGTGTCAGGGAGCCATGCCGAGAAGGGATGCGAGAACATCGCTCTCAATCTCAACCATAGGATTGACCCACATGCGCTCTGGCAATGGCGCGAGTTCTTGACTCGAGAAGCAAGAGAACACGTGACGCATGACGTTTGGGAGCATCACAGGGTCAGCGACTCTGCACGAGTCGGGGAGACGTGCTGCAACGAGGTTGTTCATCCTCTCGACAATTGCCTCCTGTGTCCAAGGGGCATTTGATTCGTCGAGTTGGCCACGACTGGCCGAGCCGTGATCGGAAACCAGGACGACGACGTCGTCTTCCTGCAAGCGATCGACGAAATCCACCATCAGACTCTCGACACAGTCCATCTGCGCCTCCAGCCCCTCTCCGGAGCTGACCGTAGATTCCTCGTCGACGAAACCGGCCGTAACCGTTCGCTCGTCGCCAGTCCGTGAGCAGTCTCCCTGTAAAACGTACGGAGCATGGGGTGCCACCACATGAGTGAAAACGAAATCGGGGCTCGCGTTCGTCGATAGGGACGGCCCATTTTCGATCAACCAATCAAATGCCGCGAGCGTTCCTACAGCGAACGGTCCTGCAGATAGGCCCAGGATGGGACGGGCTGCGGTTCGATATGTCGTGAGAAACATGACGTCGTCGAGCATCGGGGACGGCTCACATTGGTCGAATCCACTCCCGCAGGAGCCACCGCTCCACCCTGCTTCGACCATGTGAGTCCGATACCCGTTCTCCTCCAACACTCTTCGAGTCTCGTTGTCTCCGCCGATGCTCTTCTGTAAACGGTCGATGCTTTCGAGGGACGTGGGGTCTCCTGAAGTGACCGGATATCCCATTTCTAGAAGGCTTGGGATAGCAAGGGTCGTGGTCCAGTAGGAGGTCCAACTCGTTGGGACCTGGAACCCACGGGAATTGAGTTCCGCGTGTAGGTCAACCTCTCCATCTCCAATCTCGTCCTGAGCAAGTGCGAGCGACCCTGGGTACCCATCGAAGACGACGACGTAGATATCAGGCTTCTTGGTCATTTCTATCTCCAGCGGGCCGGGCGGTTGCACAGCGCTCGGGCCTGCCTGCGACGACCTCGATTCCAGATACGTGAACAGGGGGCCGACCATCAGCCCAACTGCAACTGCAGTAATCAACCCCATGACCACCCAATGGTCAGCGAAGGCACGGAAGACCAGGACCGACACAGCAATCGAACACAGCGTCGCGAGAAGCATGAGTGCAGGGCCGAACCGTCCGAAAACGGCCCCGCCGACCATAAGAAGGGCGGTCCCCACAAACACCGAGTTCTCAGCGACCACCTGTCGAACGCCCGCACGTTGAAGAAAAAACAAAACGGCGATGGCACAAAGCCAGACGGCGATAGTCAGTCCAAGTAGGCGCTCCGGCCTCGGTATGCCAACCGGGTTTGCTGCGTAGAGGTGCAGAGGAGTAGCTGCGACGGCTAGAAGCGCCAGGAGGGCACCTCGCAGCCTCAAGAAGCCTCTAGAGATCGTTGCGGACATGATCTATAGATCGTCTAGAAGGGCCATCACCGTTAGCTCAAGATCCTCCCTGCTGCCGTGGTTCGGAACCACAACGTCGGCGGCAGCCAGCCACTCGGACCGTGCGGGCTGACTCTGAAGTCGAGCCTGCGCATCGTCCTCATCCATCCCTCGATCGATGGCCCATCGGAGTTGGTTGGCCGGCTCGACATCAACAACGATTCTCGACCATTCGTCTCCCAGTGATTTGAGCAAGGGAAGCTCAACCACGGCCGGTCCTCGAATCTCCTCCACTGTTTGCTGAATTGTGCCGAAAATCAGTGGATGGGTTATCGCCTCGAGTTCTCGAAGCTCACTCGGATCCTTGAAGACGATCGAAGCCAATACTCCCCTGTCGATGGTGCCGGCCGAAACGGCTGCCGGCCATCGGTCAGTGATCGACTCCACCGCTTCTCCCCCAGGCTCCAGCAGCTGATGTCCCACAGAATCAGCGTCCAGCGTCCAGATGCCGTGTTCGGCGAGAAGCTTCCTGACATGAGACTTCCCCGAAGCCAGCCCACCACTCAACATCCACCGGTTCCCGTGACCCATGAGACCCAAAGGTAGCCTTTGACCATGCAATCCACGCCCGCTCCATGGGAGAGCCGGGTCCATCGCACAGTTGTCGCCGGTCAATGGGTGGCCCTGACCGTTGGGATCGTCTCAACGCTGATCGCGTCGGACGGCTCGAGCAGCTCTCTCGTGGCCATGGGTATCGCAAGTGTCTATGTGATCGGCACGACGCTGCTCCCCGAATCTCTGTTTCGGGTCCGCTTTGGCGCCGAAGCCTTCTCGCTCGGTGGGGCGATAGTCATCCTCATCGCTCTGACTATGACCGGCGGAGCGTCCAGCCCATACCTGCTGCTGTCAATGGGTCCGCCCATTTTCGCCACCATCTACGGGGGTTTTCGCTCCGGGCTCACCACCGGTGCTTTGTCAGGGGCGCTGCTGGTTCTGGTTACGGTCGCACGGGACCTGCCCATCATCGATGCCGCTCCCGCAATGGCGCTGTATCTCATCTTCGTGCTGCTCGTTGGCGTTATTCGCCGGCTACTCGACGACATCCACGCCCAGGCACGCACGCTGGCGGACGAGAAGCAAACAGCCACGGTTCAGTTGGAGAGGTTGGAAGAAACCCACAACGCGCTGCTCAAGCTGGCGGAGGACGTGTCCACCGGTCGGCTGAACGCAACTGAGGTAGGTGCGGACACGCTGGATGCAATCCTCGAGCAGTTCCCTGGGTCATCCGGAAAGCTCTCGATCGACGGCGACAACGGCCCGGTCGTGCTTGCAGCTCGAGGAATCCCGGACGAAAACGCACACAAATACACTTTTCCGCTGTCGACCTCTGAGGATGAAGTCGGCCAGCTCGAACTGATGGCCAAAGATGAGTTGGATGATGACCAGAAGTCGGCGGTCGAGTCGATCATCAGACCAGTTGGTGTGGCCTTCGCCAATCTGCGTCTTCTGACTGACATTGTCGGGTCCGCGGTATCAGAGGAACGCATACGACTCGCTCGAGAAATGCACGACGAGATTGGCCCGGCCTTGGCGTCCTTAGGGCTGGCCTTGGATATGACCGCAATGCAACAGGCGAATCATCCCGAACTGGCTGCGGATATCCAGGTCTTGCGGTCGAATGTGACCAAGCTCGTGGAAGATGTTCGAGCATCTGTAGCTGACCTTCGAAACGAGCCGGGTCCCACGCTCACCGCCCGAATCCATCAGTCAATATCGCCCCTGGATGGCGATCCTCCGGTGATCGTCGACCTCGAGGAACGTCGTCCGCCACGACCGGCGCAGATTGGGGATCTGACATCAATCATCACCGAGGCTGCCCGAAATGCGCACAACCACTCTCAAGCGACCAAGGTCGTGATATCAGGCCAGGTCGACCGGGCTCGAGGATCCATCTCAGTCGTTGACGACGGGATCGGATTCGATCCGACTTATGAGCCCGAAGGCCACTACGGCTTGACCGGAATGAAGGAAAGGGCCTCGAAGATCGGGGCCGCAATCAAATTCGACTCAAAACCAGGGGTCGGAACTGCCATAACTGTTGAATGGGGGACGAAATGATTCGAGTGATGATTGCTGATGATCACCAACTGTTTGCCGACGGTCTCAGTCAGGCATTGAATAGCCTGCCCGACGCTCGAGTCGTGGGTGTTGTCGACTCAGGTCCGGCCCTGAAAGAGGCCCTCGACAACCAGCCGGCAGAAGTGGCGATCGTCGACATCGAGATGCCCGAAGGAGACGGCATAGACGCCATAGGTGCCATCGGTCGACAAGCGAAGGCGATTGTGGTGTCGATGCACGTCTCAGACGAGCAACGTGCGCGTGCCGCCGCTGCCGGTGCCAAGGGGTTCTTCTCCAAGGGTGTTCCATTGACCACCCTCGCTGCCGCAGTCAGGGCAGTCGCCGATGACCAGAACCTCCTCGACCTCGACGATGAGCAGCGAGATGAGCTCCTGGAGACCTACCGTGAAGCTCAGCTTGACCCAGGAGCGGCATCCCTGACAGCGAGGGAGCGGGAGATTCTTCAACTCCTCGCTATCGGTGTTTCTGCGACGGACGAGCTTGCCGACCGTCTCTACATCTCACAGAAAACCGTCAAGAACCACCTGGCCTCAATCTTCCAGAAGCTGGCCGTGAGCGACCGCACTCAGGCAGCCATCGAGGCCATCCGAATAGGCATTGCAAGACCTCAGTGAGATTGGGTCATTTGACCCATCAGTCATGAGCAAAAGTGCCGATAACTTGACCGTGTACTTACAGGAGGACTGTGGTGACACGCATAAGAATGTGGATGACAACCGAAAAAGGCGCCTCAATGGTTGAGTACGCCCTACTGGTTGTTCTGATCGCAATCGTGGCGTTTGTTGCCGTTGAACTCGCTGGGAACGCGCTTTCGGAGACATACTCCGAAATCGGTTCGGATCTGTCGAATGCAGGTCCGTGATCGATGGTCCGGAAGACCCATGGTTTTCGGGACCAGGTGGGCTAATTTGCCCATTGAAAGCCAGATATATCTGACCCAAGGAGGGGTTTAATGCTTGCTCTGTGGACCAAGGTAACGCTCTGGCTGAAGGAAGAGAAGGGTGCTTCCATGGTGGAGTACGCCCTCCTCGTGGTGCTGATCGCCATCGTGGCACTCGTTGCAGTGTCGCTTGCTGGTGACGCAGTCTCCGAGACCTTCAGCGAGATCGGCTCTAGCCTCGACTAGTAGCCAATTACCGATCTAAGTGGAAAAGGCCCGCCTCGGCGGGTCTTTTTCTGTTGGGTGAGAATCCCGCAGAGTTAGTTCCTACGGGCGCAGGATCGTGAAGGAGTCGTCCTCGTAGACCGTGTTCCAGCCTTCAGATTCAACCGAGGCCAACAATTCTGATCCGGTGGGCATCAGAACCTGCTCGATTCCGTCCCGCTCGAAGAGCGGCTCCCAATCGGCCTCTCCGTCCCTTACGGCCACAAACTCGGCCATACGGTCGCCGTAGAGCTCAGCGCGATCGTCTATGAACACCTGAAACTCCGGCCCTTCGGTGTAGATCAGGAAGCCGCCTGATCGGTCGTCGTGAAAGGTGTTCACATGGGCTAGCTCCAGCCGAGCCTCGATCGGGAAACGGTCGTCCGCCAACTGCCCGTCACCTCTCACCAAGAACGGCATGACCACGATGGCAGTCAGAGCGATTGCTGCTGGTCCTGTCGAAAGACGAGGAGCGGTCCAGACCTTAAGACCCTTGAGTGCCAAGGCCAGCGACGGCACAAGACCAAGGAAGGCAGGTGGCACAGCTCGTAAAGAAGTCATTCCCAGCATGACAAACGGCACGATGACCAAGAGGTGAGACACGGGGACGTTCCGGCGAATCAGACCCAACCCAATGATCGCTACGGCAGCCACAAATGGCAGGAACACAGGATCGGTGAGGCCGGGACGTTGCCATTCGCTGAGCAGAGACAGCGTTTCTCGTGCGCCGGCGAAGTCGAGGAGCATCTGTGCCACACCAAGCCCGTGAGCCGTCAGCAACGTTGTCAGACCGGCGAAAACGACCGTAGGCAGCCATTTCCACTCCTTCTCGGCCAGGAGGGTCAGTCCGACATACGCCAAGCCTATGGCAAAGCTCCCATGTGCCGATGCCCATACCCAGAAGAGGAACGGGAGAGTCCAGCGCAACTTCGGCACTTCCCAAGCGACTAAGACCAACCCGAACAACGCAAAAGAGAAGATCACCGGCCTGGGAACGAGGAACGAGATGAGCGTGATCGTCGCCAACAGGAGGACAATTCCTGTCGAGGTGATGCTGTCGCTACGCAGGTACGCCACTAAGCCCAGAGATACGAAGGTGATCGTCGTCAGAAGGAGCATCATCGGCGGAACGAAGCCCAGCCCTCCGAACGCAGTCTCACCCGCTGCGTAGACCAACTCTGCCAACCAACTTTGAGTCAGCCATGGCTCGCCACCCATGGTGAAACTGAACGGGTCGTTGGTAAGCACCGCTCCGGCATCGCTCTGCATGGTCCCGGCCCGTATGTGCCACAGGAACGAGTTGTCCCGTATAGGCGCCCACGCATCAATGACAATGGCGATCCACGGCAGGGCAAGCAACAAATGCCCGAAGGAGATTCGTTTGCCGGACGGCGTTGCCGCCGCCGCAATGGTCATCGGTTGATGAAGTTCTCGGAGATCGAGATCGCGGCCGGGCCCAGCAGTACGATGAACAGCGACGGGAAGATGCAGAAGACCAGGGGGAAGACGAGCTTCACCGGTGCCGCAAAGGCCTTCTCCTGCGCCCTTTGACGCCTGCGAACACGCATCTCGTCGGCCTGTACACGCAGAACCCGGGCGATCGTCACACCGAACGCCTCTGCCTGAATCATGGCAAGCAAGAACGATCGCAGCTCGTCGAGGTCGGTCCGATCCATCAAGTGGCGCATTGCGTCCCTACGGCTGACACCGACTCGGGTCTCCTGAAGCATTCTGAAGAATTCCTCAGAAAGAGGGCCAGGGACCGTTGCGACAACCCTCGAAAGCGCAGAGTCGAAACCCAACCCGGCTTCCACCGAGATAACCAGAAGGTCGAGGATGTCTGGAAGGGCTCTGAGCATGGCCTGCCGGCGCTCATCGACTTTCCTCTCCAACCAAGCGTCAGGTCCGAAGAAACCGAGCACGATCGGCATGGCAAACAGTACGATCCTCTGGAAGTTCGATCCAGCGAAGTCCACGATGAAGAAAGCTGCGAGCAAACCAAGGGCGGTCGTCAGCAGCTTGATGACAACAAACGCCGGAGCATCGAGATTGCCGGGGTATCCAGCAAGCATCAGCTTGCGCTGCTTCTTCTCCAGATAACCCACCGGTGTGAATCTCTTCAGGAAGTTCCCGATGCCAATGACTACCGGACCAACAGTCCGTTGTGCCAACGGTTTCGCAAGCTCGTCTTCACGGGCTCCCGCCACGTTGTCCCGGCCATACAGCTCGAGCCGATTGGCCATGTCCTCACGTGCCCTGGTTACACCCATGCCAGTCCACACGACGATGAACAGCACGAGGGCGAACACCGCCACTACGGCTAGAAGGATTGGATCAAAACCGCTCATATCTCGATGTCCACGACTTTCTTCAACCAGTAGATGCCGGCCCCCATCAGGAGCAGACCAATTGCGATAGCGATGCGACCAAAGGTTGTCGTCAGGAGCGGCTCGAGGTAGTCCGGGTTGGTGGCCCAGAGGAACGCACCAACGGCGAATGGGAGGGCTCCCAGGACGATCGCTGAGATCCGACCCTCAGCGGTGAGGGCCTTGATCTCACCCTTGAGACGGTTTCGAGCTCGCATGGTGTCAGCGACTGTCTGAAGAACCTCAGCCAAGTTACCGCCGACCTCACGCTGGATCTCGATGGCCATCACTGCCCATTCGAAGTCCTTCGACTGGGTACGTTCGACCACACCTTCGAGAGAACCGGTGACTGTGCGGCCCAATCGTGCCTCAGCGATTGCTCTTCCGAACTCGCGAGCTGTCGGGTTCGGAGCCTCGGACGAGACGGCCTCGGTCGCCTGGAGAAGCGAGTAGCCAGCCCGCAGTGACGTCGACATCAAGGTCAACGTGTCCGGCAGCTGAGCCTCGAACTTCTTCTTTTCACGCGAGCCCGCGTAGCGAATGAGGAAAATCACGATGAACAAGAAGATGCCGAAGGCGATTAGCCCCACCAACACACCGTTGAAAATCGCAACCAGGATTCCACCGACGGCAGAGAGACCGATCATTCCCAGAATGGCCTCGCCAGGGCTCATTGGGATGTTGGCCTGCTCGAGAGCCGAGTTGACGCCCGAGAGCATGCCACGACGCCTGACCTCTTCCTCCGCAGCCTGAGTGAATCGGTTCAGGAGCGGTATGCGCTCCAGAATCGAGCCCTTCTCTTCGTCGGGGCGCTGGCTGCGGCGGCCGTATTGCTGGAGACGCTTGGCAAAGCGACCGGGATCGTCTTCATCCTCACGTCCGAAAAGGATGATGAGGAACAAGAACAGCGTGAGACCGATGCCGCCTGCACCCATGAGCAACAGAGTGTTCGCGGGGAGCGGAAGACTCGACTCGCTGACAATCGTCGTGATTGGGGCGAGCGTTGTCGTCGTGGTCGGGCCAGTCGTGGTCGTCGTCGCAAAGCCAGAGACTGCAAAGGTTTGAGTGGCGGATAGGCCCTCGTACGCAACTTGGAACTCAACATCGCCAGGCGTCGAGATGGGTGACACGAACCTCGCGACGAGCGTGTTCGAGATTTCACGGCTGATCTCGCCATACAGGCTGGAAAGCTGTTCTGGGTCTGGTGTCGACAAGAAGAGCCCTGCGCCGGCCGTGGCGATCTGCTCGACGGGGTCAGGGTTGAAGTCTGGCGACTCGAGGGCGACACCGAAGGTTCTGACACCACTGGCCGAGACCGTCGAAACTGCTTGTTCCAAAGTGGCAACCGAAGCTGTGTCGTCTCCATCGGTCAAGACGATCAGGTTGGCCAGAAGGTCCTGGGCTGTGACCGCATCGAACAGTTCGACGCCCCTGATGACTGCGTCGTTGAAAGATGTCTCTCCCCCGGCTTCGATCCCTTCGATCGTGGAGGTCAGAGAATCCTTGTTGTTGGTGAACCCGGCGAGAACCTGCACCTCGTCAGCGAACGAGATGATCGCAATTCGGTCTTCCGGACGGGCCTGCTGAATGAAGTCCGACGCTGCGGTCTTGGCCGCATCCAGAGGGGCACCCGCCATCGACCCTGATGCGTCCAGCGCGAGTACGACTCCGACCGGAACAGCAGAGTCGCCGATCGGCTCAACTACCAGATTGGAGACCGACTCACCGCCAGCGGTGATGTCGACGGCCGCAGGGTCGGGCGCCTCCGCGAAGTTCCTGAACTCCACGACCATCGTGGTCTGGCCACCCTCGGGATAGCGAGAGCCGTCGATATCGACGATCTCGATCTCCTGGGTGCCGGTCTGCGCCAGGGCAGGCGCAGCCACGAGCATCAGGGCCGCAATGAGGGCCAGGAGTTTTCTCAATTGGATCTCCGGGCGAACGGCTCCGGGTCGAACAGGTCGGCCGGCAGTCGAATGCCCTGGTTCTCCAGGTCCTCCGAGAAGCTGGGGCGGATCCCGGTTGCCTTCAGGCGGCCTTTGTATCGACCGTCTTCGTCAACGCCCATGCCATAGTCGAACAGGAAGAGGTCCTGCAGAGTGATGACTTCACCCTCCATGCCCTCCACCTCAGTTACGTGAGTGATGCGCCTCGTGCCGTCCTTGAGACGTGACACGTGCACGATCAAGTCAACGGCAGATGAAATCTGCTCTCGGATAGCTCGAACCGGCAGGTCGAACCCGGCCATCAGCACCATGGTCTCGATACGAGACAAGGTGTCACGAGGTGTGTTGGAGTGAACTGTTGTCAGCGAGCCATCGTGACCGGTGTTCATGGCCTGCAACATGTCCAGTGCTGCGGCGTCACGAACCTCACCTACGACGATACGGTCGGGCCGCATACGCAGGGTGTTTTTGACCAGGTCTCGAATCATCACCTGTCCCTGACCCTCGATGTTGGCAGGGCGGGACTCCAGAGTCAGCACGTGCTCCTGGTGGAGTTGCAACTCAGCAGCGTCCTCAACCGTGATGATGCGCTCGTCACCGGGGATGTAGGCGGACACCACGTTCAAGGTGGTGGTCTTACCGGAACCGGTACCTCCAGAGATGAGGATGTTCAGTCGACCTCGCACACACGCCCTGAGGAAGTCAGCTACTCGCTGGGTGAGGGTGCCGAAGCTGATCAGGTCAGCTTCCTGGTATGGATCGACGGCGAACTTACGAATCGTCAGGTAGGGCCCACCGATCGCCAGCGGAGCGATGATCGCGTTGACACGAGATCCGTCCGGAAGACGAGCATCCACCATGGGGGTCGCTTCGTCGACACGACGGCCGATCTGACCGACGATCTTGTCGATGATGCGACGGAGATGGACTTCGTCCACGAACTTGACGTCTGACTTCTGGATTCGACCCGACTTCTCGTAGTAGACGTCATACGGGCCGTTGGCCATGACTTCAGTGATCTCTGGGTCGTGAAGAAGCGGATCGATCGGTCCGTAGCCGAGGACGTCAGAGGCGATCTCGTTTAGAAGCGCACGACGGTCGGCGGAGGTGAGGGGTAGACCTTGCTCCTGGTCGACTGCCCACTCCAGCATCTCGAGTACCCGGAGTCGAAGCTCCGCGTCGGACATTCCCCTGTCATACAGGGTGGGTCCGAGTTCCTCTACAACCTTGAAGTGGAGCCGGCCTCGAAGCTCGCCCAGAGCATCGGAGCGGTTGGAAACCTGCTCGGTCGACTCTGTCTGCCGGGCTGCTGCGACTCTCTCAGATAGTGATGGCATTGTTCGGCCCCCTTCTCCCTACTTACGCCCGAAGACGCTCTTACGACCTTCTGCTTCGGGCACCTTGCCCGCAATGAGTTCGGCAACTGATTCGAAGCCTTTAGAAACTCTCGATTTCGGATCGGTCTCGACCACAGGCCGACCCTCATTAACTGAAGCTGCAACAACGGCGTCCGACGGCACTGATGCGGAGATATCCATCTTCAGCGCTCCTTCGATCTCCTTGTTGTCCAGCTTCGCTTTGGAATTGGAACGGTTCATGACCAGCTTCACGTTGGCGGTGGAGAACTTGAGCAAACGCAGAGTCTCAAGAGCGAGCTTGGCGTTCTTCACGGACGGGAGGTCCATGTCGACCAACATGAGAATGTCGTCTGACTTCTCGATCAGCGACAGGATCAACTCGTCGAGCATCGCTGCCGTATCGACGACGATGTAGTCGAAGTTGTCCCGAAGCACATCGAGCATCTGCATCAAGCCAGCTGTTGTGATGTCATCGGCGAACGCCGGCTCTAGCGGCGCAGCCAGGACTTTCAACCCACTGGGATGCTCTGTCAGCAGCGAATCGAGAAGTTCACCATCGAGCTGGTGGAGCTCGTGTGCGGCATTGACCATCGTGAAACGAGGCTCGAGCTGGAGCACCAGACAGACATCGCCGAATTGCAGGTCGGCATCAACGAGCACGACCTTGCTATCGGGGAATCTATTGAGCACCAAAGCGAGGTTGGTGGCGAGGACTGTCTTGCCACTGCCACCTTTGGCCGAAGTCACCGTGATGATCCGGCCCTTCTCACCAGACGCCTCTGGCGCCTCCGAGGAAGTGTCTGTGACCTGGCGCTTCAGGACGTCATGAGCAAATTGCTCAATGGCCGCCTCGATCTTTGCCTCGTCCAGAGGAGCCTCGATGACATCAGAAACACCGGCACGCATACCTTTGCGCAGGATGTCGGCTGTGACCACGTCAGCCACCATCATCAGGACAAGGGACGGGTCCTGATTGTGTAGTGATCTGATTTGGTCCATGGCCGCGTCGTCGTTGTACGACGGGCCAATCAACACCATCCGAACGTCACCCGATGTGACGGTCTGGCTGGCCTCCTCCAAGGTGCGGGCAACCGGGAGCGAACCGTCGAACAGCGTCTTGGCGCTGGCGACAAAGTCGTCATCCCGGTCAACCACCAGGAGATTGTTTTCGGCCATTGACATGGGTCTGCCTCTTACCTCTCCGGTCTACTGATCTAGATCTGGGAAGACCGCGTCGAGCAGGTCGCCACCGAACAGATTGTCAATGGTGACACCGTCGGTCTCGACTTCAACGAAGTCCTCGGGGACAAGGGTAAGCCAGATTGAGCCGTTCTCGAACGCGTACACGATGCGCTCGGCCTGGTCTGGTGTGACCTCGAGAGTGAACGTCGTCGAGTTACCTGTGTCTTCTTCTTCAGCTGTCGCTTCGCCGTCTTCACCCGTTGTCGGGGTGTCGGCTTCGACCTGACCAGTCTGATCTTCCTCCTCGTCAGGACGGACGTCACGGCCGGTGGCCAGAACGTTGAGTCCCTGCAGGACGTAGCGGGTATAGGTGACCGTCACCGTCTCCGCCTCGTCTTCATCGGTCGTGCCTGTGTCCGTGCCGCCGTCATCTGGCGGAAGGATCGGTGCACCGTCCAGCGGGATGAGGTCGAACTCGATGTCGAGTGTGATGATCATGTTGACCCGGTCGCCGGCTTCGACGAATCCGTTAACACCCTGAACGTTCGAAGTGTTGATCGTGATGGCCTGGTTACCGGAAGCGATCTGCTCCGAAAGCGGAATGACATCAACCGAGACTTCAGTCCACTGAGCCCTGGTGAGGATGCTTCCTTCCGAGATCGGTCCGGCTGCCACCTTTCCGGTGAGGATCGATCGAAGCTCTTCGGCCGACTGAATGGCGTCCGGCGGTGTGTCCTCGAACTCGTCTGTGCTCTCTTCGACAAGCGAGCCACCGTTGTTGAAATCGGTGACGAGAATGCTTCCTTCTTGACCTTCGGCGATACCGCCAGGACCAGCCCGGAACACGTTTGTGACGGCCTGTGCGTCCTCGGCATCTTCTTGGACCCCTTGCATGAAGTTCCAGACCGCCCATGCGGCAAGCCCGGCCAATATCAAGGCCACAAGAAGAACGATGGCTCTCCTACCCATTGAGTCCCCTTCGGTTGTCCCCTCTGCTTCTCATCGCAATTGCCACGAGGAAGCGGGAGGGCATAGTACCGGCGAGCCTCAGCCCGCCGTTCTTTGCAGGTTCGATAACACAGTGATTGTCGGACCTGCAGCTAACAGTCTTAAGTTTTTCGGCCATAAATCTATGGGCACACCGACCCATGAACAAGGATCAAACAAAAGCCCTTGAGACTGATCAGTCTCAAGGGCTTTCACAAGCTAGCCGGGATTGGCGTTATCGCCTACCGATTCCTCGTTCCTTCAATTCCTTCAGGATGGCCTCGAGGCTGGCATCGACTGGCATCGGCGGTCGTTCTTCGGCCTCCGCCCCAAACTCACGTTCGAATTCACGTGGCTTGCGGGGGCCTCTCCCCTTCTTGTCTTCGACCTCGGCCATGCGCTCCTTGTAGTCGGGCAGGGCCTGTTTGATCGACAGCGAGACTCGACGACGCTCGTCGTCCTTCTCGGTGATCTTGACCTTGACAGTCTGGCCGATCGAAAGCTCCAGCTCAGGAGACTCGACACGATGGACGGCGATCTCTGAGACGTGGACCAGACCTTCAACTCCATCTGCCACTGAGACAAAGGCACCGAAAGGCACGGTTTTGGTGACGGTTCCGTCCACGACGTCTCCGATCTCGTGGTCTCCTGCGAATACATCCCATGGATCTTCGGATGTCTGTCGAATCGAAAGAGAAATCCGCTCACGGTCACGGTCAACCTCGAGGACCTTCACTTTGACCTCATCGCCGACCTTCACCAGCTCGCTGGGATGGTTGACGTGCTGCCAGGAAAGCTCCGATACATGGACCAGTCCGTCCATGCCACCAAGGTCGACAAAAGCTCCGAAATTGACGACTGAGGAGATGGTTCCGTCGCGAACTTCACCTTCGTGGAGGTTGTCGAGGAACTCGGTCCGCTCCTCAGCGAGGGCTTCTTCGAGGTGTGCCCGTCGGGAAAGGACCACGTTGTTCCGCTGACGATCGAGTTCGATCACCTTGGCGGTGATGGTGTCGCCGATGAAGGGATCGAGATCTCGGACTCTCCTGAGATCAACGAGCGATGCGGGGAGAAAGCCTCGGAGACCGATATCGACGATGAGGCCACCCTTGACTACTTCGATGACGGTCCCTTCGACAGTTCCGTCGGCGTCTGCCACCTTTTGGATCTGACCCCAGGCACGCTCGTACATTGCCCGCTTCTTAGAGAGGATGAGGCGACCCTCGTCATCTTCTTTGTCGAGAACGACCGATTCGACACGATCGCCAATGGCGACAGTCTTTTCCGGGTCGATGTTGTTCCGAATCGAGAGTTCCCGAGTCGGGATGAAACCTTCTGACTTGTATCCAATGTCTACGAGGGCGCCCTCGGAATCGACGCTGACGATCGAGCCCTCAACGATGTCGCCTTCTTTGAACTCGAGGACAGTCGCCTCGATTGCTCTCTCGAAGTCATCACCGATGTCGTCGGGGAGATCGCTCAGGTCGGGAGCAACCAACGCCTCACGCTCGACGAACTTCGGCTTGGCCTCTTCGGCCTTCTCCTCGTCGGCAGCTTCTTCAGTGGTTGCGGCCTCTTCGGCCTTGGGATCCGCGCTGGTTTCAGCTGCGGTTTCGGTCGCCGGGGCGGTCACTTCTTCGACAGCCTCGGTCTCGGGCGCTGCGGCCTTCTCCTCCTCGCCGGGAGTGGCTACGGGCGCGGTTTCTAGCTCGTTGGACATGTGTAAATGGATACCTCTTGGGAAAGTCAATGCCAGCGGAGCGCCGGCAGATGGTTGAAGTGTACGCAGAATCCCCGCGAATAGCCAAGCTGTTTCGATGGTCGACCGACTTTGGCCGCATGCCTCCTAGCCCCTGCAATTGGTCGTACCAGGGGACTCGAGCTCAGCCCAGGGACGGTCGATGCTGAACCCTCGGCCAAACAGACGCCGGTCGGTCGACGGCTACCGCCGCGTCCCTAGCCCTTTACGGCTGCCAGGTCTTTGCCCCATGCTGAATCGACCCTGAGCGGGACATCGAGGCCGGTCACACCCTCCATGATCTCGACGACGAGCTTCTCAGCGACCACCTTCTCGTCTTCAGGGACTTCGAGAATCAACTCGTCGTGGATCTGAAGGAGCAGAGTTGTGGCCATGCCCTCATCACGCAGTGCTTGATCCAGTTCGATCATCGCCTTCTTGATGATGTCGGCCGCCGTGCCCTGCACAGGCGCGTTCAGCGCCATCCGCTCCCCCATCTGTCGTATCCGGAAGTTGTCTGACTTCAGTTCCGGCAGGTAGCGACGTCGTCCAAACAGAGTCGTCGTGTAGCCCTGGTTTCGGGCGAGGGTGACTACCGACTTCATGAACTCCTGTACATGGTTGAACTGGGAGAAGTAGGCATCGATGTGCTCTTTCGCCTCATCTCGACCGATGCCAAGACGGTCGGCGAGCCCGAACGCCTCCATCCCATACAACAGCCCGAAGTTGATCATCTTGGCGGTACGTCTCTGTTCCGACGAAACGTCGTCAGTCTCGACCCCCCAGACGCGTGCCGCCGTGGCCGTATGAATGTCGAGGTCGTCTCTGAAGGCATCGATCAGGAACGGATCGCCGCTCATGTGGGCGAGAACCCGCAGCTCGATCTGTGAGTAGTCGGCTACCAGAAACTCGTTTTCCTTGCCGGCGATGAACGCCTTGCGGATAGTCATCCCGGTCTCGGATCGGACTGGAATGTTCTGGAGGTTTGGGCTGTCGGACGAGAGTCGTCCGGTCGTCGCTGCCATCTGGTTGAAGCGGGTTCTGATCCGACCGTCACCGTGAACCAGGGGGAGGTATCCGTCGACGTAGGTGGATCGGAGCTTTTCCAGCTCCCGATATTCCAGGAGAGCAGTGACCAGAGGATGGTTAAGCTTCTTCAGGACCGAAGCATCTGTCGACGGCTTCCCAGTGGAGGTCTTCTTGATGACAGGCAGCTCGAGCTGTTCAAAGAGGATCACCCGGAGTTGGTCCGTCGAGTTCACATTGAAAGGGGCACCTGCCAGGTCGTGCAGGGTTGTTTCGAGCCTTGCTAGCTGAGCCCTCAGGTCCGCACCCATGCTCTCGAGGTACGGCCGATCGACACCGATGCCGGCGTGTTCCATTCTGGCGAGGACTGGAACCAGCGGCAACTCATAGGTTGAGAAGAGGTCGAGCTCGTCCCTTTGCTCGAGCTCTTCACGAAGTTTCTCCACGAGCCTGCGTACTGCTTCGACCCTCCGGCCGGCGAGTTCAATGTCTGGCCCCTCGTCGAAGGGGAGCATTCCTGTCGTGTCCTCCGTATCGGGAGACACCAATTCGAGACCGAGGACTCGCTCGGCGATCTCCTCGAGTTCATAGCTGCGTTGCGCTGGGTTCATGAGATATGCAGCGAGCGCGGTATCCATCTCGAGCTCAGTCAGGTCGTGGTCGAGGTCGAGAAGAACCCGAACGAATGCCTTCAAGTCGTGGCCGGCGACTGAAGTCCTGCCTGAAGACATCGCATCGAGAATGGGGGCGGCGTGCTCGAAGGGGACAACAACCGCCAAACCTTCATTTAGGGAGACCGCCAGTCCGTAAGGCTGGCCCCCGCTGGTGACCAGATCCACCACGATGCTGTCGGCGTCAGCGAGTTGCGACACGGCGTCTGGCGAGGTGAGCAGCTCCGTTTCAACTTCGAGGACTTCCGTAGCACCGCCGGTGGACGGCAAGGCTTCCTCGAGATCCGACCACATCGTATGGAATTCGAGGCTGTCGAACAGGTCCTTGACAGTGGACCTATCCCACTCCCTGGTCTCGAACTCCGCGACTTGATGTCCGACATCCAGATCGTCAACCAAAGCCATCAGTTGTCGATTCAGCATCACCTGTTCCATCGAAGCCGAGAGGTTCTCTCTGAGCTTTGGCGTCTGGTCTCCGACGGCTTCGAACACCCCGTCGATCGATCCGTAGTCACCGATCAACCTGGCTGCGGTCTTCTCCCCAACCCCCGGAACTCCCGGCAGGTTGTCGGAGCTGTCACCACGCAGAGCCGCGTACTCGACGTACTTGGACGGTGGGATGCCGTACTTCTCTTGTATGTAGCCCTCATCTGCGATCACCGTGTCGGAGATGCCGCGCCTCGTGTACATGACCTTCACCGGTCCTCCGACCAGCTGGAACGAGTCACGGTCACCCGTGACGATGAGGACCTCCCAGCCTTCAGACACAGCCGTCTTGGTCACCGTGGCAATGATGTCGTCGGCCTCGTACCCCTCCATGCGGAGTTGGGTGATGTTCAGGGCCTCCAGGACTTCGTCCATCAGGGGCAGCTGGCTTCGAAAGTGGTCAGGGGCCTTGGAACGGTTGGCCTTGTACTCGGGATATGACTCTGTCCGGAAGGTCTGACGAGATACGTCCCAAGCGACAGCGATAGCTTCGGGGTGATGGTCTTTCAGTAGTCGGATCAACATCCGGGTGAACCCGAACACAGCGTTGGTGACCTGGCCTGACTTTGTCGCTAGGTCTTCGGGAAGGGCATAGAAGGCGCGATATGCAATCGAATTGCCGTCGATGAGGGCGAGGGTTGGCACGTCTGCGACGGTACTACCGCCGGAGACCTTGATCTCCCCTACCCGTCGGCTGCCTCGTAGGCCGCGGCGATCCAGGAGGCAACGCTGTCATCGACATCCTCAGGTGACGTGATATCGACCCGATGACTGCACATACCGCTGGTCTCTTTCACACGCTCGTCTTTGGGCGTGTGCGGAAGGTTGAGTCCCAACTGAACTCTCTTTGCGGAAGGGGCCTGGACGAGAAGGAACTGCTTCGCTCGTCGAAAGCTCACACCAGTCTTCTGAATCACCTGATCGACATCGTCACCCAATCCCAACGCGATCGCCGACACCTCGTCGTAGATGGGGACCAGAGCAGCCTTCGGACCTGAGTATTGAGCTTGAAGGAGCTCCTCGTCCGATGCTGGACCGCCGGCCATGTCGTCACGGACCAGCTTTGCAACGAGATTTGCGTTGCCGTGGGTGAGGCCATGGTTCTGTTTGAGATAAGACACGATCTCCCCATGCTTCTCGAGGCCCGCGGCGGCAATCTCCGCTGTGAACTCAGCACGGGTTCGGCCCGAACTTGCCTCGATGTTGGCCAGTTGGGTGGCTGCCTGTCCTGTGAGCTCAGTCATGACGTCTCCTTCGTCCTTGGTCTCGCCACCAATATGCGGAGGGCTCTGCAATCTGTATTGGACAGATTTGATGTCGATCAGGACTGCGGCACGAATCCAGCCGCATCTTCCGGCGCCACTTGGCCAAATGTCGCTCGCTGGGCAGTCACGTACTCGGTTGGTGTCACCCCGGTATGTCGCTTGAAGTCTCGAATGAGGTGCGCTTGGTCGTACCAACCGAGACTGACCGACAGATCGGCCCAATCGGTCGCATCGCGAACATCCAGACCCTCAAGTAGACGACGCAAACGGAGAAGTCTGGCCATAGCTCTAGGTGTGATCCCCACGAAGTATGTGAACTCTCTAACCAGGTGGGAGTGTGAGACATCGACGCTCGCGGCGACATCGGCGATCGGCAACACAGGATCCGCTTCGATGAGCTGGAGAGCCGATTCGATGCGGGACACTCCTGACTCGGCGGCGCCCACCGTGGACGTCAATTGCCTTTCGAGTGTCGACACCATTGCCGACGGGTCTCCCTCTCCCAAGAGGAGCTGCCTGATGCCGGCTGCTTCGGGCCAAGCCTCGTTGAGATGCAGCACTCGGCCCCTCAGATTGGAAGGGACCATCCCGAGGGTTGGCCGTACCCCGACGGGGGTGAGCACCACGCCGACCGCATGAGTTTCGCCGGTTGGCTCGTTGATGACCGGTCGATCGTGAGGGCCCACGAGAATGCCGAAGTCGGACCGAATCGTCTCACCTTCGCCGTTGTCCGCGGTCTCGATTATTGGATCACCCAGGATGAACAGGAAGACGGTTGAGCCAGTCGGAGCGATCTTCTCTCGCTTGTAGGGAACTGTTCCTTTCGCGTACCAGATGGACTCAACCCATCGGTGCAACGGCGGTTCAGGCTCGTGGACGTGGAAGACGAAGTCGCTCATTCCATCTTCTGCAGGAGGCCACCCCGCTTGACGATGAGGTCTTCCCTCTTGGCCTTGAGTGACCTGATCGTCTTCTCGAACCGTCTGACGTCGGCGGCTGTAGCGCCTGCTTCCTCACGATCGATGTAGTTGCCGACCAGGGCGTCTCTTTGGGCGTCCTCGTTGATGGAGCGGTGGTATTCGAGCTCGGCCTCAGCCTGGGCGATCTCCTTCTCGAGGATCTCGATCTTGTCGTTGAGCCGGAAGAGGCGTCGGTGCTGCCGTTTCATGTTCTTTCCTCAGGTTCAGGGTCTCACATATGGGACGCTCAGCCGACTGTTCGCACAAGAAGATCTCACTTCAGCAAACATCCTGCACACAGTTCCATATATGGGACTGAAAACCTGAGGAACGCGACCTGGATAGCTTTGTCGGTCCCAAAGCCTGACCTCTAAACTCGCTCGTCCCGCGGGAGTGGCGAAACGGTATACGCGATGGTCTCAAACACCATTGTCCGAGAGGACGTGTGGGTTCGACTCCCACCTCCCGCACCAGGAGTTTGCTAGTTGATCCCGCCTACAGCCACGTACTTGGTCTCCAAGAACTCCTCGAGCCCGTCGTGTGAGCCTTCCCGGCCAATACCCGACTCCTTGAAGCCTCCAAACGGAGCGACCTCACTCGACATGAGTCCGGTGTTGGCGGCCACCAACCCGTACTCGAGACCTTCGCTGACCCGCCATACCCGAGCGGAATCGTTCGAGTAGAAGTAGGCGGCCAGCCCGTACTGGGTGTCGTTGGCCATCGCGATGGCCTCTTCTTCAGTCGAGAAGCGATAGAGCGGTGCAACAGGCCCAAAGATCTCCTCGCTGGAGATCCTCATGTCCGGTGTCACATCAGTCATCACCGTGACTTCGTAGTAGGTCCGCCCCAATGCGTGCCTCTTGCCTCCGGTCAAGGCGTTGGCACCTTGCTGCATCGCCTCGGTGACCAACTCGTCCACCTTCTGAATCGCCGCGTCGCTGACCAACGGCCCAATCTGGGTGTCCTCGTCCATTCCCGGACCAACTTTCAGCTCGGCAACAGCATTGGCGAGCTTCTTTGCGTATTCGTCGTAAACACCGTCCTGGACGTAGATCCGATTTGCGCACACACAGGTCTGGCCACCGTTGCGCATCTTCGAGTCGATCGTCCCTTGCACCGCTGCGTCGATATCGGCGTCATCGAAAACAATGAACGGTGCGTTGCCGCCAAGCTCCATCGACACGTTCTTCACGGTGGAGGCCGACTGTTCCAGGAGCTTCTTGCCCACTGCCGTCGATCCCGTGAAGGAGATCTTCCGTACCGTCGGGTTAGTGGTCATCTCCAGTCCAACTTCCTGGGCCGAAGTCGTCGGGATCACGTTGAAAAGCCCAGGCGGTAAGCCGGCCTGTGCGGAAAGCTCCGCCGCTGCCAGCGCACTGAGAGGAGTCTCCCGCGCAGGCTTGACCACAAACGCACATCCGGCGGCCAGCGCTGGTGCGACTTTCCGAGCGATCATGGCTTGCGGGAAGTTCCACGGGGTGATGGCTGCAACTACTCCCACGGGCTGTTTGAGGACCAGGAGTCGCTTCGAAGCGTCAAAGGTTGGAATCACCTCGCCGTAGGCGCGCTTCCCCTCCTCGGCAAACCAATCGATGAAGGCCGCTGCGTAGGCAATCTCACCTCGGGACTCCCCTATCGGCTTGCCCATCTCGAGGGTCATGATCTCGGCGAGCGGTTCGGTTGCCTCGAGGATGAGATCGTGCCAATTGCGCATGATCTTTCCGCGCTCTTTGGCAGTCTTGGCCCTCCAGGATTCCTGGGCCACCCTGGCCGCCTCGATTGCACGGTTGGTCTCGGCCGCTCCCAAGTCGGCCACGGTCGCCACCGTCTCGCCGGTCGCGGGATCAACGACCTCGTACGTCGCACCACTGTCAGCGTCGACCCATTCGCCATTGATGAACGCCTGAGTCTTCAACAGGTCGCTTTTGTCCACGTCTTCCCCAATCCGATTGATGATCTGACTGTAAATCAGATCTGCTCCTCGTCTGCTACAACGCGGGGAGCGTCACCAGGATCGACGTCCCCTCTCCAAGGTTCGACTCCGCGCCGACCTCACCGTTCATCTGCTCGACGATTCCCTTGACGATCGACAGTCCCAACCCGGTCCCTTCCTTGCGGACAGAGCGCTGGCGACCGACGAAGTGCCTATCGAATACACGAGGGAGGTCCTCGGCGGAGATACCCGCCCCCGTGTCTGAAACGCGCAGGGTGAAACCCGCATCTATCCGTGTTACTTCGACGGTGATGGTCCCCGTCTCTGGAGTGTGCCTCAGGGCGTTCTCGACAAGGTTGCTAGCTATCTGACCCAACCGATCCGCATCCGTTTCAACAACCAAACCCTCAGCCGCGTTGGTAACAACGATCACGCCGAGCTCTCCTGCCCTTCGCTCGAATCCCGCAACGACTTCTGCGATGTGGGCCCCGACATCAACCGATTCGACCCTCAGTTCGAACTCCGGCTGTTCGAGACGGGCGAGTGTGGAGAGATCCTCGACCAGCCGAGCCAACTGTCGCGACTGCACATCGATGACTCCACCGATCCGCTGCAGGTCTTCCTCTGCAATGTCGCCGGCCTCTAGAGCTTCTGCGTAGCCGGCAATGGTGGTCAACGGAGTTCGCAAGTCATGACCTACACCGAGAATGAACTCGCGTTCCCTCTCACTGGCCGACTCCAACTCCCCGGCCATTTCGTTGAAGGCTTCTGAAACCGAGCCCAGATCAGGATCAGCGCTGTCTGGAACGCGAACGGTCAAGTCCCCGGCTGCCAGGCTCCTCGAAGCGTTTGCCAAAGGTTGTAGTTCTTTTGACAACTGGCCGGACAAGGTTCGGGCTGCCAGCGCAGCAACGATCCCGATCCCGCCTATCAGCAAAAGGATGGCACCCATCTGGTCACCTATTCGTACGACTGGCGCCTCACGCGCCACCGCCACCAGAAGCCTCGCCTCCGTGTTGCCGATTCGCTCGTCGGTTGCGGAAACCACGACCAGTTCACCTGTGTCGGAACGCGTCTCATCGGTCTTCCCGACTTGTAGATCAGCGATATCTGGATCCACTCGGGCAAAGAGCGGCGAACTCGACACGACCTCCCCATCGGAGGTCAGAGCGGCAACACCAATCTCGGAGCCACCAGCGGATCGTCTGATCCGAGCAAACAGTTGGCCGACCTGTTGGTCCTCGAGCAGTCTCAGCACCTCAGCGACCTGCCGCGGGCTGGCATCGGGATTCCCGATGGCCTCGTCGACGATCAACACCGCTTCGCTTGCGGACCTCGCCAACTCTCGATAGGTCGCCCGAACAGCTTCCCGTCGGGTGGATACGAGCGAACCGATGAGAACCAGCAGACCCGTGACCACCGCAACCCCCAGAATCGTCCAGAAGAACCGTCTACGCATCAGCCGCCCAGCCGATACCCGACACCCCAGACCGTCTCGATGGGTATCCCCTCGATCTTCTTCCGCAGCTGACGTATATGCACGTCAACGGTTCGCGTCTCCCCGAAGTACTCGTAGCCCCAGACCGTTTCCAATATCTGAGATCGACTCAGGGCCAAGCCAGCGTTCTCGCAGAGAAACCACAAGAGGTCGAACTCCTTTGCCGTCGGCGAGATCGTTTCGCCATCGGGGGTCGTGACTGTCCTCTTTCCCCCGTCGATCTCGAATCCGGAGATCTCGAGGATCCTCGGCTTCGCCGGAGGTTCCTCCGATCGTCGCAAGACGGCCTTGACCCTCGCTTGGAGCTCCCGGGGAGAGAAGGGCTTGGTGACGTAATCGTCCGCACCCATTTCGAGACCGAGGATCTTGTCAACCTCGGTGTCGCGTGCCGTGAGCATGATCACCGGAATCTGCGCGAACTCACGAATCCGGCGACATGTTTCGATCCCATCGATTCCCGGAAGATTGAGGTCGAGGAGCACCGCACTGACCGGGCGGATGCGTAGTCGTTCAATCGCTTCCTCCCCGGTGAGGGCATGCAGGAATCGAAAGCCGTCTCTCTCAAAGAAGGTTCGAAGCATGTCGGCGATTGCGTCGTCGTCCTCGACGAGCAGCACCGATTTCGTCGCTGAAGTCACTCCCACAGTCTGACCTTGCATTTGTAAAGAACCGGTGAACTATTCGGTCATTTCTATCGGGAGGCTCTTAACAACTCCCGACACACTGCCGACCTCGACAGAATCGCCAACTCCGACTTTCCGGTGGACCAGGCCCAATCCCAGCGAACCCGCGACGGAAGTGACAACACCAACGTCGTCACCGTCCTTACTAACTACAGAACCGGCGGGTGTGAAGCCGTCCAATGCCACGTGCCGGAGTCGACGGGGAACGTTGCCACCACGACTGTCGATTCGAGCAACCAACTCCTGCCCGAGGAAACAACCTTTCGTGAAATCCACGCTTGCAGGGACGAGGGACGACTCGTGTGGAATTGTGTCAGAGTCGACATCGACGCCCCATCGAGGTACCCCAGCTTCGACCCGAAGACGGTCGTACTCCACGTCGTCCAGTGTCGGGAGGTCTGGACGATCGCCGAACACGAGGAATCGTTGCCGGGTTGGCCAGGAGATATCCAGCCCATCCCAATCACCCACTACGACGTGACGTTCCCTTTGATCCACTTCGATTTCGACATCCACCCGGATTCGATAACGACCAAGGGCATCTGCCAACTCCTGAGCCCTACCAGGGTCAACCAGCAGTCCGATCCCTTCTCCGTCCGAGAACACCTTGAGCATGAACTCGAGCTTGCCCTGCGGACCCAGCAGGAATGAACGTCTCGCCACACCTGGCTCGAGGTCGGTCAACTCCTGACTCAGTAGGTCGTTCAAGAAGCGAACGGCGTCAGGGCCGGAGAACCAGACCAGGTCCGGGGCTCTGGGTGCTAGCTCAGACTTCTGCGAGGTCACGAAGGAATGGTACGGCGTCGAAGAGCTCCACGAACCAGCTGCTCACCACTCCGAGCTGGCCGCTCACCATGATCACACCGAACATGGCGAGGAAGAGACCGGAAGCAATGTTGATGGGACGCAGGTAGGGCTTGAGCTTGCCGAAGAATCTGAACAGCCCCAGACCCGCAAGCAGGAAGGGCACTCCGAGACCCAGCGAGTACGAGACGAGGAGAAGCACACCCTGACCGACCGTGTCCTGCACTGCAGCAGTCGTGAGAATCACCGTCAGGACGGGACCGATGCATGGCGTCCAACCGAAAGCAAAGGCCGCACCCATGACCGGAGGCGCCCACTTGCCGAGCCGGGAGGGTCGGACATGGACACGCTTCTCGGTGTTCATGGTGGCGAGGAAGCCACGGTTGGATACCGCCATCGCCACCATCAGGAGCCCAAAGACGATGATGATGACCCCGGCGAAACGGGTGAACGTGTTCAAGTTCGTCCGAAGAAACTCGCCTAGCGATGTGGCCGCAGCGCCTATTGCTGCGAACACCAGAGTGAACCCGAGAATGAAGAGCCCGATCACCCGGAGCATCCGACGGTTCGACACCTCTCCTTGTTCCAACTGAGCTGCCGAATAGCCCGACATCATCGAGAGGTAGCCAGGGAGGAGCGGCAGAACGCATGGCGAGACGAAGGAGATGACACCCGCCCCGAAGGCGATGACCATCTGCACTATGAATGCTGCGTCACCTACGTTTTCAAACATCTGACAGTCAGTTCCTAACCGCTAGCTTGCCCCAGATCTTCCCACTACCACTGTTTACGCTCTCTAAATGAAGCAACGGCTTCGTCGGGTTTTAGACCCTCTGCTACCCGTTGGCGAGTTCACCCGACTCGACCGTCGCATCGTGTTCACGATCTGGGTCGCAGGCTTGATCCAGGGCTTCGCTCAGTCACAGGCCAGCGCAACACTTCCCTTCACCCGAGACGGCCTTGGCCTCTCCGACGGAGAAATGAGCTTCCTTCTGGGCATCGCACGCCTAGCGGCCTTTGCAGCTTTGCCTTTGGGTTGGATTGGAGATCACAGAGGCCGCCGCCGCCCTCTCTTGATCGCCGTTTCTCTCATCGTCGCCGCAGGAACCGTTTCGGGATTGGTCTTCGAAGCCTGGCAATTTGGCCTTGCCCACTCGATCCTCCGAACCGGTACCGCTGCGGTCTCGGCCCTTGCCGTCGTCGTGCTCGCCGAAACCGTCTCGCAAAGCATCCGGGCCTACGCCATCTCCTTCTACGGAGCCGCTGTCTCATTCGGAAGCGGGCTCGCCCTCATGACTCTTCCCCTGGCCGAAGGTGGTGGAGACTCTTGGAGAATCCCGTACCTGCTCACCGGGGCCGGCTTCTTGCTCCTTCCTTTCCTGATCAGAAACGTTCCCGAGACCGAGGTCTATCTGGAACAGCCAGAAGGAGGCCATTGGACCGACCTCGTGACCGGTCAATGGAAGTCGCGGTTCTGGACCGTCGTCTCAGCAACTTTCTTCGCCGCTGCCTACGGAGCTGTCGGAGCTGCCTTTTCGACCGAACGCCTCATCAACGACGTCGGCTTCACAACCGGGCAAACGGTGCTTGCTCTGCTTGGGGGCGGGACCTTGGGAGCGGTGGGATTCTTCGTCGGTGGCCATCTCGCGGACTCTTGGGGCCGACGCTCCACCTCGCTGCTCAGCCTGACGCTGGCACTAGTTGGAGGCCTGGTGCTCTACAGCTCGACCAGCCCATTGCTGGTGGTCATTGCCGCCATGGTGTCGGCCTTTGGGACGTTTGCGTTTGTTCCCTCTGGCGGTAGTCACCGAGCCGAGCTGTTCCCGACTCAACTCCGGTCGTCGGCCAACACCGCTTCGGCCAACGCCGGCATGGCGGGCTCAGCGCTTGGTCTGATCTCCGGAATCTGGACGATCGACACCATCGGGCTTTCCAACACCATCTACCTACTGAGCATCGGTGTCGTCTTGGCGATCGTTCTCACGGCCCTGCTTCCGGAGACGAAAGGTCAAGATCTCACAGCCGTTTCAACCGACGCTCGATAGCGGACCAGGAACACGAGACCCCTCACGACGAAGAAGATGCCCAGGGCCCACCAAATGCCTGGCAGGGAGTCACCAAACGGGGTGGCGACCATGAGCCAGACCCCGACCAGGGCAGCTAGACCCGTCGAGACCGCCATCGTTCCCAGGGCCAACAGGCCCAGGAAGATGCCATCGGCGACAAATAGGACAGCAGCGATCGGTTCCAATGCTGCGACTACGCCAGCAGCCTCGATCGCTGCATCGCCAACGGCAGGTTCACTGGCGAGGAATGCCAAGCCATATCGACCTCCCAACACGAGAAGCCCGAAAGCAATCCCGATCAGGACCCCCCATCCGATGAGTCGACGGTTCAACTGATGGATGGTCTCCGCCGAATCGGACGCTGTCGCTTCTCCCACCAGGGCCTGGGCCGCAATTGCCAATGAGTCGGCCATGAGAGCGGTCAGGAGAAAGACCTGGGTCACGATTTGATGTGCTGCGATCTCAACAGGTCCGAGACGGGTTGCAGTGGACGCCGCCACGGTGAAGGCGACGAGGAGCAAGCCGGTCCTCACTGATAGGAGCAACCCGTTCCGCCCGAGGGCTAGGAGACTCGGAAGCGCGCTGAGGAACCCTGTCGGCCTGGCGGCCATGTCTTTGCTGACGAGGAGCCGGAGGAACCAGACCGCTCCGACGAGCTGAGCCACGACGGTGGCGATCGCAGCCCCTTCGAGTCCCCATCCAAGACCGAAGATGAGCAGCGGGTCCAGAACGAGATTGATCAGGTTGACGCCGAGGGCGACCTTCAGTGGCGTCTTCGTGTCCTTGTGCCCTCGGAATGCACCGTGACCCACCGTCACGATCAGGACGGCTGTGGTCGCCAAGACCCTGATCCGTAGATAACTGACCGCCGCGTCAGCCTCAGAGGTCGCTCCCATCAAGTCGACAAAGACCGGGGCGAAGATCTCCAGAATCAGTGTGACGACCACACCCAAGCCCACCGCCAACAGCAACGCGTCGCCGACCCAACGTTGTGCCTCGTCCCTTCGTCCCGAAGCCAGCGCCTTGGCTACGAGCGGCGTCACAACCATCGACAGGAAGTTGAATGCGAAGAATGCAAAGTTGAGGATGGTGGCGCTGACACCCAATGCAGCCAGCTCGATGGTTCCGACCCTCGCGACGAAGGCAGTGTCGGCCAGAGACAGAAGCGGGTCGATTGCCAGGGTTCCCAGAGCTGGAACAGCGAGCGCCAGGATTTGCTTGTCCGTCGGCTGAAGCCGACTTCTCACCTGGCCTTACCTGCGATCTCTATGCGGTCGGGCCATTCGCAGATCTTGAACATCTCACAGTTCCCGCAGTCAGGTCGGCGCGCATCACACGTGTCTCGGCCGAACTGGATGAACCTCATGGAGACTCCGGACCAGGTGCTCATCGGATAGAGGGCCTTCAGGTCCTTCTCGATTTTCACGGGGTCGGTTTCGCTGGTGAGTCCAATCCGACCGGCGACACGCTTGACATGGGTGTCGACCGCAATGGCAGGGTCGTCCCAGACCTCAGCGAGGACCACAGAAGCCGTCTTTCGCCCCACGCCGGCGAGAGTCACCAGGTCGTCTAGGTCTCGCGGCACGGACCCATCGAACTTGTCCTCGAGGTCGGCCGCCAGCTTGATTATCGACTTCGTCTTCTGCCGGTAGAAGCCCGTGGAGAACACGATTTGCTCTACGACTTCCGGGTTTGCCTCCGCAAGATCGGCGGGAGTCGGATAGGCCGCAAAGAGATTGGGGGCCACTTTGTTGACGTTCTCGTCAGTCGTCTGAGCCGAGAGAACGGTGACGACGAGAAGCTGCCAGGCGTCCTCGAAGTCGAGAGCTGTCCCTATCGACGGATACCGCTTGAGCAGCCGATTGAAGAAGGCGCGGGCCTTGCCCCGATCGGCCGAGCTCGGAGTTGATCCGTCGGCTCGTTGACCTGGCATTCGTCGCAGAGTATCGACGATCCGCCAAAGCCACTACTCAGGGTCTATTGGCTCACCTGATAGCTGTCGTCACTCAGACGACGCGCAACTCGCATGAGGGCGCGTATTCCCGCGACAGCGAGAAACATGCCGACCGAAAGCACGATTATGAGCTCGGCACCCGCCGAGTATGGCCGGTCACATGCCTCCAACCCGTCAGGGCACAGCCCCCACCCCGTACCGCCGCCGAGCAGGTCAATGAGAACCAGAATGGGGACGGTTGCAATCGCTATCGCAGCCGCGATTAACAGGAATGCTCCCATTCGCACCAAGAAGACCTTCATCGACACAAATGTTGCCAGGTGCGAAGCACAATCTGCCGGATTCCACCAGACCTGCCTTGTCTCCTCGCATAAGAGACGAAGTCGAAGCCGTCTCTCTGATCACGAGCCACTTCGTCCCAGCGGCCCCAATCAACCTCTGGGAAGAAGGTGTCGCCGTGGGGTTCGGAGTGCACTTCAGTCAGTTCCATCCGGTCGGCGACGCTCAACGCCTCGCTGTAGACCTCAGCTCCACCGGCGATGAAACAATCGACTCCGGCGTCCTGGGCCAATGCCAGTCCGTCGTCCAACGAGTGGGCTGTGATCACCCCGTCGGCCGCCCAGCCTCGCTGTCTCGTCAGGACGATTGTTGTTCGATCAGGGAGTGGCCTCCCGATTGACTCATACGTAGCTCGCCCCATCAGCAGGGCATGGCCAGTCGTGAGGCTTCGGAATCTCGCCATGTCGTCGGGGATTCGCCAAGGAAGCCGCCCGTCAACGCCGATGACTCGATTCCGCCCGACGGCGGCAATGATGATCGAGCTCAAGAGCTCAGACCGCGATTGGTGCTCGAATCCCAGGGTGTGGGTCGTATCCGAGCACTTCAACATCCTCCAGATCGAATTGGTCGAGCTCAGTGATGTTCGGATTGAGCCGGAGTGTCGGAAGTGCCCTTGGTTCCCTCTCCAATTGGAGACGCGCTTGTTCCAGATGGTTCAAGTAAAGGTGGGTATCACCCAAGGTGTGGACGAAGTCACCGACCTCTAGGTCGCAGACCTGGGCGACCATGTGGGTGAGCAGTGCGTAGGAGGCGATATTGAACGGAACGCCCAAGAAGACATCAGCGGAGCGTTGGTAGAGCTGACAGCTCAGTTTCCCGTCTGCGACATAGAACTGAAAGAGCGTGTGACAAGGTGGAAGTGCCATGTCGTCGACGTCGGCCACGTTCCAAGCACTCACGATGTGACGTCGAGAGTCGGGGCGTTGCTTGATCGAGTCCACAACCCGCTCGATCTGATCGACATGGTCGCCGCTGGGCGTCGGCCAGGAGCGCCACTGATACCCGTAGATGGGGCCTAGATCTCCTTGCTCGTCTGCCCATTCGTCCCAAATCGACACACCCCGCTCTTGTAGCCAACGGACGTTCGTCGAGCCTCTGAGAAACCAGAAGAGCTCTGCGACAACTGATTTGAGATGGATCTTCTTCGTGGTGACGACTGGGAATCCGGCTGTGAGGTCGTAGCGAGACTGATGGCCAAAAACCGACAGCGTCCCCGTGCCCGTCCGGTCTTCCTTCTCCACCCCTTCAGCCAGTACTCGCTCGAGAAGCTGGTGATACTGCTGCACCGGGCGATCGTACCGTCAAGAGGAGAGACTGCCTGACATCCGAGCCGCCAACTTTCGCGTTCCCCAGGCGGCGTTAGTGTCGAGTCATGGCCCAATTCGATGTTGATGCAATGCTCAAGCGATACGAGGAACGAGCTACTGCGGTAAGGGACAGACCACTGCCACCTGTCGCAGGAGCCGAACGCCAGAAATTCGTCGAGCAGGCACAGACCGACTACACCGATTTCGCTCTCGTCGCGAACGCGTCTTGGGAACTGGACGAAACCCATCTGATCCTCAAGATCCCGCTGCAAGGCGGCGATTGAACGTCAATGCTCGATAGACGACTCGTCCTGGTCTCAGGCAAGGGCGGAGTCGGCAAGTCCGCCGTCGCTGCCGGTTACGCCCTCATGGCTCAGCGCCACGGGTTGAGAGTCTTGGCCATTGAAATGGAAAGCGGCCGAGGTTTGTCAGCCCACTTCGGAATTCCGGATCTCGCTTTCAAGCCAAAAGAAGTCAGACCGGGCCTGTACGCGATGCACATGGTTCGGTCGGAGGCTCTGCTGGAGTATCTGTCCCTGCAACTCAGACTCCCGGGAATGGGACGATTCGGTGCCGTGGCCCGAGCCTTCGACGCTCTGGCAACAGCGGCCCCCGCCGTTCGCGAGATCGTGACCATTGGAAAGATCCTCTGGGAGGTCCGGGAGGACAAGTGGGACGTGGTGGTGGTAGACGCTCCACCAACGGGCCAGATTGCGTCCTATCTGAGAGCTCCGACGTCCATTTCCGAGTTGGTGACGACAGGCCGAATCCGAGGCCAGGCCGACTGGATGGCGGACGTCCTTGCCGACCCGCAGATGACACAACTGCTTCTGGTGTCTCTGGCTGAGGAGCTTCCGGTCTCGGAGACCCGAGAGACTTTGGATTGGGTGAACGAGACAGGTTTCGTGGAGCCGCCGCTTGTTCTGGCCAACCGGATTCTCGACGAGTTCAGCGAAGACGTTTCCCAACACCCCGAGGTCGACGAGATGGCAACACTTCACCGGTCACTTCACGCTTCTCAAGAACACTGGCTCACCGAACTGCGACCCGACCTGGAGCTGCCGAAACTGTTCGGCCTGTTCACACCGACTGAAGTCGCCGCTCATCTCAGTGATCTCCTCGAGGACTTGAAATGACCCGAGCGATTCTGGTTACCGGTTCCGGCGGAGTTGGCAAGACAACCGTTTCAGCCGCCATCGCTATCAACGCTGCCCGACTGGGCCTGCGCACACTCGTAGTGACGGTGGACCCTGCCCGTCGTCTCGCCGATGCCCTCGGAATCACCGATCTCGGCGACGAACCTCAACCGCACGAACGCGAGCCAAATCTCTGGGCGGCAATGCTCGACTCGGCTAAATCGTGGCGAGCGGTTGCGATTCGCCACGCCGACCCCGACGTAGCGATCCGGCTCGCGGACAACGAGTTCTTCAAGGCGGCCTCGGAGCACTTCCCCGCATCTCAGTCCTATGCGGCAGCCGACCAGGCAGCGACATTCGTCCAGGCGAAGGCATGGGACTTGGTGGTGGTCGACACTCCTCCTAGTGCCGGTGGGATCGACTTCTTCACAGCCCCCTCGCAGATGGCCGACCTGGTTGGTGGCCGCCTACTGAGGCTGCTGACAGGAGGGCCGCTTCCAGGACGGCGCTTCTTCTACGACAGAGCAGCGAAACCGATGCTCAGGGTGGCTGACACCATCCTCGGCAACGACCTCTTACAAAGGGTCTCGGAATTCCTGCTCGACCTTCGAACAACCTATGACGGCGTAGCGAGCCGCGGTCGAGAGATAGAGCGGGTGCTATCGGAAGCCTCGATTCTGGTAGTCACGACGGCCGACCCCGCTCCCCTCGCCGAAGCAGTTCGCTTCTATCGACAGCTGCCCGAACTCGCATCCGTTCCAACGGCTGTGGTGTTCAACCGGGCGCTTCCGACCAGGTGGGCTGACTTGGCGCCGGACCCGCAAATGTCCGCAGCCACCGGTCGCCTCATCCAGTCGTGGTCCTCTGAGACTCTCAGACAGTCGGACGCTCGAGATGAGTTCTCTTCCCGGTATGGAGCGACGGTCGCCACCGTCCCGTGGAGCCCTGAAGCGCCGGTCGACATCGAAGGTCTTGCTGCTCTTCTCGACAACGCAGTAGGTATCCCTTGGGACGACCTGTTCCCCTCAGGTGTCGCTTAGGCTCGTCACATGGCAAACGCTGCAGCCTTCTTCGACCTCGACCGCACACTCATCAGTGGCTCGTCTTCGTTCGCCCTGGGTGTCGAAGCCTGGCGCCAGGGTCTGGCACAGAACGCCGACGTGGCGCGCTGGACCGTTTCAGCACTGAGCTTCCTGTTCTCCGGCGACAAGGACGAAGGGGCATCAACAGAAGCCCAAACGGAGATGCTCTCGTACATCAAGGGTGCCTCCGTGGCTGATCTGGATGCCATCGGGCAGGCCGCCCTGCCCAAGCTCGTGGCTCGTGTACGACCCGAAGCGAGAAAGCTTCTTGCAATGCACTCCGAAGCAGACCGAGACACTTGGATCATCTCTGCCAGCCCTTCGCGCATTGTTGAGCCAATCGGGGCGTCTCTCGGCATGACCGGGGCCATCGGAACGGAGGGGGCAATCGCCAACGGTCTCTACACGGGCGAGCTGGATGGCGAGTTCGTTTATGGAGAAGGCAAGACTCGAGCGATCCAGAAACTGGCGGCTGAGCGTGGATACGACCTGGACCGTTCATATGCGTATTCGGACTCCGTGTCTGACATCCCGATGCTCGAGACTGTCGGCCACCCGGTCGCGGTCAACCCGGACTCTGAGCTGGAGGAGCTGGCTCACGAGCGAGGTTGGCCGATTGTGATCTTCGCTCGGAAGACCAAACGAGTTATGGCAACAAGTGGTGTCGTCGCGATTGCAGCCACGGCCGCTGGGTTTTCATACGTCCTAGGACGACGCCACGGCCGTACCAGCACTCTGGCTCAGATCGGGATGGAGCGCTCGAACTAGAGAATGGCCCGAGGGCCGAGCAGTTCCTTCAGTTCAGCGAACAAGGCTGACCTGGGATCCACACGATGGTCGTCCCCGAGCTGGAGGACTTTGGTGTTCCCGTTGTCAGACAAATGGAGAAACACCGGGGCAGTTCCCGGATGGTTGCGAAGTATGGACTTCAGGCTGGAGAC
Source organism: Acidimicrobiia bacterium (assembly GCA_028284765.1). Lineage (GTDB taxonomy): Bacteria > Actinomycetota > Acidimicrobiia > Spongiisociales > ZC4RG35 > JANQRA01. The sequence continues at coordinate 82,530 of JANQRA010000023.1, read as the reverse complement.
GACCTCTGGTGTCAGACGATTGGCAGCCACTCCCAACCTCACGAGGGAGTCGTCTCGAATCACCAATTCCTTGATCTCGCGAGAAACAACCTTGACTTCATCTCCTCGATGATCCAGGTGGCCCGAGACGACAACGACAGCGTCTTCGGTCACCACTGGACCAAACTCGTGAACCGTCTTGGGGAACATGATCACCTCGACCGATCCTTCAAGATCTTCTAGTTCGAAGAACAGCATCGGATCGCCGTTCTTCGTCCACCGTCGGGTTATCGCACCCACAATCCCACCAACGGTGACGGGGGTTCGGTCACTCAAGGCGTCGAGCTCGGGAATGGTCGAGGACGTGGCGGCAGCTAGAGATGCTCCGACTGAAAGTAGGGGGTGGTCAGATACATAGAGACCGAGCATCTCCTTTTCGAATGCCAGCTTTGTCTTCTGGGCCCACTCATCCTCCGGGATGGTGAAGTCCTGCTCCGACCCGTCGGATCCGCCCTCTGCGAAGAGGGAGTACTGACCCATCTCCTCGTTTCTCCGACGTTCCAGCGTCGAATCGAGGATCACCTCGTGCATCAGAGTCAGGCCTTTTCTGGTGTGACCCATGGCATCAAAGGCGCCTGCTTTAGACAGAGACTCAACTGTCCTCTTGTTGAGGGCCGAGATGTCGACTCGGTTGACAAAGTCCACGAAGGACTCGATAGATCCGTCCGCTCGAGCCTCCACGATCTTCTCGACCACTCCAACGCCCACGTTCCTGACTGCGGACAGCCCAAAACGGATCCGTCCCTCGTGAACTGTGAAATCCGACTCCGATTCGTTCACATCTGGGACCAGCACCTCGATCCCCATCTTCCGACATTCGTTGAGGTAGACCGCTGTCTTGTCCTTGTTCGACTTGGTCGCCGTCAACATCGAAGCCATGAACTCAGCTGGATAGTTGGCCTTGAGGTAGGCCGTTTGATATGCGATCAGGCCGTAAGCAGCAGCGTGAGAGCGTGCAAAGCCGTAACCAGCGAAGTGGGCGATGAGGGCGAAGATGTCACGCCCCACCGCTTCGGTGTGGCCCTGGCTCATGCAACCGGCAACAAATCGCTCTTCCTCGGCGACCATGACCGACTTGATCTTCTTGCCCATCGCTTTGCGCAGGTCGTCGGCTTCGACCATCGAATAGCCGGCCATCTCGCGAGCCACCATCAGTACCTGCTCCTGGTAAACCATGATTTGGTAGGTGTCAGCCAGATGATCGGTGAGATCAGGATGGATGTGCTCGACCTCGGCCCGACCGTTCTTGCGATCCGCGTAGAGATTGTGCATGTTTGCGCCCATCGGCCCCGGCCGGAAAAGGGCTACCAATGCGATGACATCGTTGAACGAGTCCGGCTTCAGAGAGCGGATCAGCGATCGCATCGCCGATCCCTCCATCTGGAAGACCCCAATCGTGTCGCCGACTCGGAGTAATTCGAAGGTCTTGGCGTCGTCGAGCGGCACGTTGTCGATATCCACTACCTGGCCTGTGGTCCTCTCGATCAACTCGAGGCACCGGTCGATGATGGACAGCGTCGACAGTCCCAGGAAGTCCATCTTGAGCAGACCGAGATCTTCAACGCCGTGCATCTCGAACTGGGTGACGGTCTCTGCCTCTTCACCTTTGCGCTGTACGGGGATGATGTTGGTTACTGGCTCGGGTGCGATAACCACCGCGGCGGCATGAATCGAGTCCTGGCGTCGGAGCCCTTCCAGCCCACGCGCAACGTCGACCACCTCTTTGACGGAGGGGTCGTTGTTGTACATCTCGCGCAGCCCTTGGGCGTTCGAAAACCAATCGCGCACCTCCGACGGAGCGCCCTTGAGAGGAGGATTGAGCACCTGGTCGAGGGTTGGGTCCTTGCCGAGAATCGAAGGCGGCATCGCCTTAGCGACCCGATCTCCCAGCGAATAGGGATGGCCCATGACTCGCGCTGAATCTCGAATCGCCTGTTTCCCCTTGATGGTGGAGAAAGTGATGATCTGAGCCACGCGGTCATCGCCGTACTTCTCAGAGGCATACCTGATCATCTCCCCCCGATATCGGTCGTCGAAGTCCATGTCGATGTCTGGCATCGACTTGCGCCCCGGGTTTAGGAACCTCTCGAAGATCAATCCGTATTCGAGAGGGTCGATATCGGTGATCCTGAGCACATAGGAGACAATCGAACCAGCAGCCGAGCCGCGACCCGGGCCTACCCGAATCTTGGTTTCCCTAGCGTGTCTGATCAGGTCCCAGACGATCAGGAAGTAGGCGGGGAATCCCATCTCCTCGATGATCTTCAACTCATGCTCGACACGCTCCCATACATCGGCACCGGGTGAGGACCCGTACCGCTCGTGGGTGCCTTCCTCGACGAGACGCCTGAGATAGGTGACTTCGGTCTCGCCCTCCGGAACCGGGAAATGGGGAAGCAGGATGTTGCCGAACTCGAACTCAACCGTGGCTCTCTCAGCAATCCAGAGCGTGTTTGAACACGCCGCTGGGAAGTCCGCTTCGGGGAACAGCGAGTACATCTGCTCTGCGGACTTCAGGTAGTGCTCAGAGCCTTCGAATCTCAACCGTCCAGGCTCATTTCGAAGAGAGCCAGTCTGGATGCACAGGAGTGCATCATGTGCATCGTGTTCTTCTTGTCTCGTGTAGTGAGCATCGTTGGTGGCCAGAAGCGGGGCGCCGATTCGGCGAGAGATCTCCAACAGATCGGACATGATCCGACGCTGAGCAGGAATCCCGTGGTCCTGAACCTCGATGAAGAAGTTGTCCCGCCCGTATATGTCCTGAAAACGCGCTGCGGCGGCGAGCGCTGCATCGAAATCCCTCTCGATGCCCTTGTTTCCCTCTTCGGACATTGCGTCGACGCCCAGTAGCTGTGGGACCAAGCCACCAAGGCAGCCCGAAGTGGCGATGACCCCCTCCGAATGTGCCTCGAGCAACTCGAAGTCCATCCGTGGCTTGTAGTAGTAGCCCTCGAGGAAGGACCTCGATGACAGTTGCAACAGGTTGCGATACCCAACGTCGTTCTCAGCGAAGAGCAACATGTGGTACCGCTTGTTGCGATCGCCTGTTGGGCGATCGAACCGCGACCCATCGGTCAGGTACGCCTCGGTGCCGATAACCGGCTTAATGCCGTGCTGCCGCGCAGCCTTCACGAAGTCGACAACTCCGTAGAGATTTCCGTGGTCCGTGATGCCAATCGCCGGTTGGCCCATCGCTGCGGCGGCCCCAACTACGTCCTTGATCTTCGCCGCGCCATCGAGAAGCGAGTACTCGGTGTGCAGATGGAGGTGGGCGAATGACACGATGAAGGACGAGTTACAAGTGTGTAGTTCGGAGAATGTAGCAGCCGCCGCCCGACTGGACTACGTCGCGAAAATCGTCGACTAGAAGCCTGCTGGTATCAACAGGACAGACGCCACGGCCAACAGTGCCACCGCCACCGTGACAGCGATTCGTTGAGCCTGGGCCCGGCTACCGCTGATTCGTGACCACATCTCTCCGATGACGAACCCACCAATGAGCCCTCCCAAGTGCGCCTCCCAGGCGATGCCCCCAAGGATGAATGGCAGAGCGGCGTTGAGGAGCAAGAGAAAGCCGATTTGGCGCAACAGCATCCGACCCATTGCAGTGTTTCGTCTGTGGACAGCCCAGTTGAGCCAGACACCGAACAGTCCGAAGATCGCTCCGGACGCACCAACCGCGATTGCGTTCGGCGGCCCTAGGAAGTAGTAGAAAGCGCCACCCATGCCAGCTGAGGCCAGGTAAAGGCCGAGGAAAGGCCACTTCCCTACGCCACGCTCGATCTGTGGTCCCAGAACCCACAGAGCCCACATGTTGAAGAGGATGTGCATTAGCCCTTCGGCATGAAGGAGTATCGGTGTGAAGATCCGCCACCACTCCCCTTCAGCCACGAGAAAGTTGATCTGCGCAAAGTTCTCGAGAAGTTGAAGTCGCAGCCCACCCAAAGATCCGGCCAGATAGAAGAGAACCGCGATGGCGATCAACGTGGTGGTCATCGGGGTGGACCGCGATTGCCTCGGGCCGGTGGGGATGACCTTCTGAACCCCTTCCTCGCGGAGACACTCGGGGCAACGTTGGCCCACGCTCGCATCGGTCGAGCAGGACACACAGATAGGCCGGTTACACCTGCTGCAACGCAGATATGTCTCCCGGTCGGGGTGCCGGTAACAGACCGGAGCCGTGGTAGCTGGTTCGTGGGTCACTTGTCGAGAACGCTATTCACTCTTGGAGGTAATTCGATTCAGAACCGATTGCAGATCGTCGGAGACCTCTGAAGTCACCTCGACAGCCTCGCCAGTTGAAGGGTGGGTGAAACCGAGCTGCGAAGCGTGAAGGAACACTCTGCCCGGCGACAGATCCCGCCGGGTGGCCCCATAGCTGCGATCCCCCACCACAGGGTGGCCGATGGTCGACATATGAACTCTGATCTGATGGGTCCTACCGGTCTCGAGTTTCACCTGGACCAAAGAAGCGTCGGCTGACTCGTAGTACTCCACCACCTCGAAATGGGTTCTCGCAGATTTGCCTCCATGGACGACAGCCCGACGTGTCGGCCGCACCGGATCGCGACCTATGGGAGCATCGACAGTGCCCGTCGGAGCACCCAGTTGACCCTCGATGAGCGTTGTGTAGACCCTTGATATCTCCCGTTTTCTGAGTTGCTCGACCAGCGACTCATAAGACCCTCCGTCACGGCCGACGAGAATCAGGCCAGACGTTCCCTTGTCGAGGCGATGCACCAATCCCCAACGGCCCGGCTGCCCCACGCCGACCAACTCGGGATATCGATGGATCAGCCCCGATACAAGGGTTCCACTGGCGACCCTGGCCCCCGGGTGGACAACGATGCCCGCCGGCTTGTCTACGACAATCACCCACTGGTCTTCGAATCGGACGCCGAACGGGACGTCCTCCGCCATCAGTTCGAGTGCCTGCGCCGGCTCCCCACTCACAATCACCTGACCAGCAACCACCCGATCGGATCGGCGTGCTTGGGTCCCGTCGAGCGTCACGCCTCTCTCGAACAGGGCTTCAGCCTGGGCTCTGCTGATTTTGAATAGCGAAGCGAGAACCTTGTCGACTCTTGCGCCGTCGAGTTCCTCCGGAATCTCCTGTGTTATCTCGTGCGCCATGTGTGAAAGAGCAGCAAGATCACGGCGATCGTGACCGCCGAATCGGCGATGTTGAACGTCGGAATCTCCCAAAGAATGATCCAGTCGATGACCGGCCCGTCGAGCAACCGCTCTCCTCGTGCAAAACGGTCGACAAGGTTTCCAATTGCGCCGCCGAGCACGAGACCGAGGGCAACCATCTCCAGCTGCGCCCGGGGACGGAACATGGCGCCGATGACGATCCCGGTGACAACGATTGCTGCGACTCCAATTATCTCCCCACCGTTGGGAAAGAGACTGAAGGCACCTCCAGTGTTTTCGACATAGGTGAAACCGAAGAAGTCCCCTATCACCTGGACCGGGTTGCCAGCGAAGTTCTCAGATGCGAACTTCTTGGTCCAGAGGTCGAAAGCGACCACCACGGCCGCGATGCCGAAACCGACGAGGGGTTTGCGCTTCAAGAGTTTCGCGCTGCGCACTCGACACACAGCGTCGAGTACGGGAGCACATCAAGGCGCTCGACTGGGATCGCCTTCCCACACGACTCACAGATGCCGTAGGTCTTCTGCTTGACCCGCTCCAGTGCATGGTTGACCTTGCTCAAGAGATCGAGGGTGTTTTGCTCAATCGAGAGCTCTTTTGCGTACTCGAGTTTCATCGAGCTCGCTTCAGCGTTGCCCGGGTCCGGACTGCGGTCCGACGAGCTTTCGGTCAAACGCGCCTCTTCTAGATCGCGCTGATAGTCCTCGATCTGCTCTTCGAGGCGCGTCTTTTCGGCTTCAAGTCGTTTCTTGAACCGGTCGAGGGTGGTTTTTGCAAGTTGTCGTGCCATAAACAGACCTCTTGAAAGGCGGGGAACCCTACCAACGGATACCCCAATCAGATAGCTTCACCGGCAACTTTCCCGGTGACGTGTTGGGTCTGAAACGTCAGCGAAGCGCAGAACATTCCCGGCTGTGATCACCCACCAAGCACAGTTACCCTGCCCGATTCGATGAGTAACGACAACGGGAACAGGAAGTTTCCAGCACTTTCATCCCAGCCCAACCACGATGCTCTGGAACTCGAGGTTCTCGAATGGTGGGACGAGGTGAACACGTTTGAGAAGCTGCGTTCGCAGAACTCGGAAGGGCCAGCATTCAGCTTCTTCGACGGTCCGGTCACGGCCAACAAGACCCTCGGTGTCCATACGGCGTGGGGTCGCACTCTGAAGGACACCTTTCAGCGCTACAAGGCGGCAACCGGTCACCATCTCCGCTACCAGAACGGCTTCGACTGTCAGGGGCTGTGGATCGAGGTCGGAGTCGAAAAGGAACTAGGACTGAACTCCAAAAAGGAGATCGAGGAATACGGCCTCGACAAGTTCGCTCACAAGTGTCGCGAGAAGGTTGCTTGGTCGGTCGAGGAACTGAGGAGAGGGTCACGCCGACTGGGCATGTGGATGGACTGGGAACGCGACTACCTCACATTCTCAGACAACAACATCGAGTACATCTGGAAGTTCCTCAAGACCCTGGACGACCGAGGGTGGCTGTATCTCGGTCATCGTTCGACTGAGTGGTGTCCCCGTTGTGGCACTTCCATCAGCCAACACGAGATCACAGGTCAATCAGGCGTGTACCAGGAGAAGACGGATCCGAGTATCTCGGTGCGTTTTCCTCTAGTGAATCGCGAAGGTGAGCACTTGGTGATTTGGACCACGACACCATGGACACTTCCCGCAAACGTTGCCGCCGCGGTCAATCCGGAAAGCGAATACGGACGCCGGGGCAACGGCGAGTGGGTAGCTGTCGAACGATTCCCGGACGAGACCTTCGCTGAGACTCTCAAGGGCTCCGACATGCTCGGATGGACCTATGAGGGGCCCTACGGAGATTTCGAGGCAACCAGCGGGATCGAACGGCGTGTGATCCCGTGGGACGAAGTATCGATGGAGACAGGTACCGGCATCGTTCATATCGCTCCAGGCAGCGGTTCAGAAGACTTCGAGCTCGGTCAGTTGCACGACCTGCCAGTCCTGGTACCTGTGGACGGCGCTGGCCGCTACTACGACACCTACGGATGGCTCGCCGGCACGTCGACAGGCGACGCAACCGACCCGATTCTTGACGACCTGGACAAACGGGGGCTTCTCGTGGAGTCGTCCGACTACGTCCACGCGTATCCCCACTGCTGGCGTTGTGACACACCTTTGATTTTCAGAGTCGCCGACGACTGGTACATCGACGTGTCAGAGATCCGTCAGCCTCTCAAAGATGCCAACGCAACCGTGGAGTGGACGCCCGCATACATGGGCAAACTCATGGACGACTGGCTGAACAACATGGGCGACTGGAACATCTCCAGGCGCCGCTACTACGGCTTGCCGCTCCCGATCTACATCTGTGAGTGCGGTGAGACCACCGTCATCGGCTCTAGAGCAGAACTGGAAGTGAAAGCCACAGCCGGACTGGATCAGCTCGAAGAGTTGAGACGCCCCTGGATTGACAACGTGACCATCGAATGCGACGCCTGTGGCAATGAGACAGTACGGCGGATCCCGGAGGTCGGAGACGTCTGGCTCGACGCCGGGATCGTTCCCTTTTCCACCCTGGGATGGGAGAACGAAGTCGCTGTCGAGATGGGCAATGCCACGGGGGCGGCAGCCGGGCTGACCAAGGCCGACCTCCCCGACCATGCGTATTGGGAAAAATGGTTCCCTGCCCACTGGGTCTCAGAGATGCGGGAGCAGGTGAGGCTTTGGTTTTATAGCCAGCTGTTCATGTCGGTTGCGCTCGTCGGTAAGGCACCGTTCGGGAAGGTTCTTGGCTACGAGAAGATGCTTGCCGAAGACGGCCGCGAGATGCACGGGTCTTGGGGCAATCTGATCATCGCCGAGGATGCGTTCGAGCAAATGGGCGCGGACGTCATGCGGTGGATGTACTGCGCGCACCCTCCGGACCGCGACCTCAAGTTTGGGTATGCCGGCGCAAACGAGGTGAGACGCCGTCTATTGACCCTCTGGAACTCAGCCAGGTTCCTCGTCGACTACGGCAACATCGAAGGCTTTGAACCGACCTACGCAGACCTGGAAGGGCTCGGCGATCTGGAGGGGCTGACCACCACCGACCGTTGGATCCTGGCTCGGGCCGGCGACCTCGTCGAACGCGCTGGACAGTCGTTAGATCGCTATCGCACCGATGAGTTGGTCGTCGAGTTCGAGGCGTATCTGGATGATCTCTCGAATTGGTACATCCGACGCAATAGGCGCCGCTTCTATGACTACGACGAAGCAGCGTTCCGGACGTTGTGGGTCGCCGTGGTCACAGCTATCAGAGTGATGTCTCCAGTGATGCCGTTCCTCACTGAGCACCTCTGGAGAACTCTCGTGGCGGAACCCTGCACCGGTGCAGTCGAATCGGTCCACCTCGCTGGCTGGCCACAACGACCGGGAGACGCCGACCCACAGCTAGTGGCAGAAGTCGCAGCCGTGCGTGGTGTTGTGGAGGCCGGCCGCAGAGCACGTATGGATGCGAGCGTGAAGCTCCGACAGCCTTTGGGACGTGTAGTAGTCAGAGGAGCGGACCTCGCGTCCCGACATGTCGATGAGATCCGAGAGGAACTGAGGGTCAAAGAAGTCTCCTTCACGACGGAAACTCCGGTCGACGTGACGATCAAGCCCAACTTCCCCGTCGCCGGTCCCCGTCTTGGCCCGACGATCAAGGACGTAGCGGCTGCGCTGGGTCGAGGCGACTACGTAGAGATGGAAGACGGATCAGTCGAGGTTGCGGGCCAGATCCTCGCTCCGGAAGAGGTGCTCCGTTCAGAGAAAGTGGTGCTCGAAGGCTGGGTGGTGGCCCACGACGGTCAGGTGAGCGTGGCCATCGATCCGGCGTTGACCGACGAGTTGATCCTCGAGGGCCAAGCCCTCGAGCTGATCCGAAATCTCAACGAGCAGCGCAAGCAGTCTGGCTTTGAGGTGACCGATCGGATCTCGTTGGCTCTACCCGAGTCCGTGCGCGAGGTGATGACCGAACATGGAGATTGGGTTGCCAATGAGGTTCTGGCGACCTCCGTGTCGATTGGAGGCGTCGACCAGCCGGCGATGGAAGTCGCCAATTAGGCCGTCAAGCTGAGTCGTCCTCTTCTTCCAACTGAAGATCGTTGGCGACTTCAGAGAGGATCTCGTCCAACTCGTCTTTGATTGCATCATCGACGTCAGAATCGTCGTCGACAAGTCCGTTGTCCTCCGAGGATTCAGTTGCGACGTGCGCACCATCTTCAGCTGAAGTGTCATCGCCCTCATCGTCGCCGCTGAGCGGATCCTCCAAGACCTCATCCATGTCGTCCAGCTTGTCGGAGACTTCCCCAGCAAGAACCGACAGTTCGCTGCGGACCGACGCCACACGCGACTTGAGAGCTGAGATCTCAGACTTCGCTTCTGCTTCTTTGGCTTCCTTTTCAGCAATCCACGTGTCGGCTTCGCTCTTCGCGCTGTCGACGATTTCGGCAGCTTCAGTCTTGGCATCTTCGAGCATCTTGTCGGCAGCGGTCTGTGCCGCGACCAACGCTCTACCGATTGCGGTCTCGTCGATGACTTCGGGAGCGGGGGCAGGCGCTTCTGGCTCTGGCTCCGACTCAAGAACTGGCTCCGGCTCGGCGACCGGCTCTGGCTCAGCTTCGGGGGCAGGCTCTACTGCCTGGGCAGGAGTCGAACCAGCTTCTTCTACTTGCTCGGTGAGCGCACGGATGGTGGCAACGACTTCATCGAGGAAGTCGTCCACCTCATCAAGGTCGTAGCCCCTGAGAGCCGTCGAGAAAGTCTTCTGTTCTACGTCTGCTGGTGTCAGCAATGTTCATCACCTCGTTGGTCGCGCCGCGCAGGATACAAGGAGGGGCGTTGCCTACAAGGATCAGAGGGCGCCAGCTACTACCGACCTCAAGAGCTGAATACCTATCAGCAGAACGATTGGAGACAAATCAAGAGCACCGCCGCCGAGCCGAATCGGAGGTATCACCCTTCTCAGAGGAAGTATCACGGGATAAATGATTCGATCGAGGAACGTCTGCACCCTGCCGAGCGGATGGGTGGATGAGACCCGGATCCAGCTCAGGATCACCCAGAGAAAGACCGCGTAGAAATAGAGGTCAAGCGCGAGGAGCAGAATGTCGCGCACGACTACTCGAGATCGTTCAGCTCGTACGCACCCAGAGTCGTCAGCCTTCGCTTTTCATCACGACTGAGCGTCACACGAGGCGGCAACACGAGAACAAGCCCCTCTCCCACGCGTCGCATTGAGCCGTCCAAGGCATAGATGAGACCAGACGAGAAGTCGACCACACGTCGGACCAAGTCCGGATCAGCCTGTCTCATGTCCAGGACCACTGGCACTCGATCGCGTACCCGGTCGGCGAGCATGCGGGCGTCGGAGAACTCTTCGACAACGAGGATGTCTGAGTGGACCTCAACCGGACGAACCACAGGGCTCATTGCCGGTGGGTCGACTCGCCGTGACGGCTCAGCCTGACGCTCCTGCGGTCTCGTCGCGGCCCGGGAAGTTGGGGGCGGCTCAACACGTCGACCTTCTGAGATCGGTTCGACGGTTCGGGTGGTCGACACGGTGTCACCTTGGGGAGCACCCTGGTAGGCAATCTCGGCCGCTTCGGCCTCGAGCTGGTCTTCGTCAACCAGACCTAGGTACACCAGTGCTTTGGAAAAGAGGGAGGACATTGAATCTCCGGGTTACTTGCGCTCGCCAAAGATAGCCCTTCCGACGCGTATGAACGAAGCACCTTCGGCGATTGCTACCTCGAAGTCATCGGTCATTCCCATCGAAAGCTCAGTCAGACCGGGATGGTCTGCGGCCAGTTTGTCCCGAAGCTGGCGCAGTGCGGCGAATGCCTCACGGTTGTCTTCTGGTGTCTCAGGTATGGAAGGGATTGCCATCAGGCCCACGACATCAAGCCCCAGACTCCTCAGCGAAGCCAGTGTCCCGACAGCTTCTCGTGGCATCACACCGGACTTCTGCGGTTCAGAGTCGATGTTCACCTGCATCAAGACCTGCGGGGGCATCCCCTGTCCCTTGAGCCATGCCTTTGCAAGCGACGACCGATCCATCGAATGCAGCAGTGAGACCGACCCTCGGACAAGACGAGCCTTGTTGGACTGAAGATGTCCCACGAAGTGCCAATTGATGTCAGATGGAAGTCGAGGAGCCTTCTCCGCCAGTTCCTGAGCGCGATTCTCCCCGAAATCGCGGTGGCCCTCTTCATAGACGGTCATGATCTCCTCCACCGTCTTGGTCTTGGACACTGCTACAAGCGTCACCGAGTCGTCGGCCCGGCCAGCCTTCTCCAAAGCTGACGCCACTCGCTCTCGAACCGCCTGGTAGCTCATGAGAGCCACGCAATCGAGGCAAGCCGTTCGTCGGTTCCTGTTGCCCGGTAGCTGAACCAGCCGGGATCCGACATAGTGCACCGACTGCTAGCCCACACCTGCAATCCGGACAGCTGAGACTCCAACTCTCCCTGCAGATTCACCGACTCAGTGCCCCAACTGGTGCGGGCCCGGCTCTCCGGGAAAACGGCCGCGACCTCAGGGCCAACCTCGAAGCAGCACGCCTGAATCCCAGGGCCAATCGCGGCCCAGGCTGGCGGGTGGCCAGCTTCGGTCATCTGATTGCGTAGTTCAACCACGACTGATGAATCTGTTCCTCGCCAGCCCGCATGCGCCACACCGACGGCGTCGCTCGAGCCAACAACCACGCCGAAGCAGTCGGCGGTCAACACCGCGACTGGAAGGTTGGATTCGGTAGTCCAGATGGCATCGCCTTCACCGGCAACTCCAGGTGCGGAAACTCGGACGACTGTTGAACCGTGGACTTGTCTCACAGTTGCCCACTCAGGCGAGATCCCGAGTTGTTGGGCGACCGAAGTCCGGGCGCGGCCCGACCTCTGGTTTCCGTCGGCTTTGCCAGTGAACGCCACCCCGTGGTCACCGGGGCCGACGATCATCCCTGGACGAAGCTCGGAATGTCGAGATCGTCGTCGCCGCTGGATCGATAGGTCGCAGGCTCATCCACCGAACGCACGGGCGGACGGTTGGGCTTTCTGCGTCCTTCGAATCCGGCAGCGATGACGGTCACCTTCATCTCCTCACCGAGATCGTCATCGATGATCGCTCCAAAGATGATGTCCGCCTCGGTGTCGGCGTGATCGGATACCACACGCGCAGCCTCGGTTGCCTCGTGAAGGGTCATGGATGACGGACCTGACACACTCAGCAGCACACCTTTGGCCCCGTCCATCGAAGCTTCGAGCATCGGCGAGGCGATCGCGCGCTCCGCGGCCTGATTTGCTCTGTTCTCTCCGGTAGCGCGACCAATGCCCATCACTGCCGAACCGGCGTCAGACATGATGGTTCGCACGTCGGCGAAGTCGACGTTGATCAAGCCGGGCGTGGTGATCAGATCGGTGATTCCGGTGACGCCGCTCATGAGCACTTCGTCCGCCAGACGGAAGGTGTCTGCCATCGGAGCATCTGGATCACCCACATCGAGAAGACGATCGTTGGGGATCACGATCAGGGTGTCGACTGCGTCCTTGAGCGAATCGATGCCCTGCTCGGCATGGACCGCTCGGCGTCGACCTTCGAAGCCGAACGGGCGGGTCACGACGCCAACCGTCAATGCTCCAACCGATCGGGCGACCTCAGCGACGATTGGGGCACCACCAGTTCCGGTTCCACCACCTTCCCCCGCAGTTATGAAAACCATGTCCGAGCCCTTGAGCACATCCTCGAGTTCCGATCGATGCTCCTCAGCCGCGGCACGGCCGATTTCGGGATTGGCGCCGGCTCCGAGGCCGCGGGTCACCTCGCGTCCAATATCGAGTTTGACGTCGGCGTCACTCATCAGGAGTGCCTGGGCGTCGGTGTTCAAAGCTATGAACTCGACTCCGCGTACTCCTCCTTCAACCATGCGATTGACGGCATTGACACCGCCACCACCGATACCTACAACCTTGATGACGGCGAGATACCCGCCACTGCCATTGCTCATCGAAACCTCCGGAAAGCCATTCAGAGTTAAACGTTCAAGCAGAGGTTTACCGTTACCCATGGGCAATGTAAACCCCAAAAGTCTCAGGTTCTACTAGAGGTCTAGACCTCCAGGTTCAGTCGTCGCTTGTCCCCTCAGGGGGATCCTCAGCCGTCGGGGCCTGAACCGACGGATGGGTGGGAGCAATCAGAATCAAGACCGATCCCGGGGCGGGATCCTCACCGATGAGGGCACCAAGGCTCCGTGCCTTTTCGGCCATTTCGACGGGCCTACCCAGCCGAACCTGAAATCCACCCACTGTTGCCCACAGCTCTGACTCGAACACGGTGACTATTGATCCGGACTGAAGGTCAGGCTCAAGCGCTTCAACGAACTCCAGGGCACCAAGCATGAGCGGCGAATCGACCGCACCTCCCGATAAGAGTTCGGGCATTTCAATGTGGGCGAGCCGGTCGTTCGGTTCCGATTGAGAAGGCACAGCCACACCGTCTAGCGACCTTCGGGACCATCCGTCTGAGGTGAGAGCCCATGCAACCGGGACTCTCTCATCGATCTGGACTGCTACGTGGTTCGGCCAATCCTTCGAGACGACGACCTCATCGATCCACGGATCTTCGCTCAAGACTTCCGCAACCGCTTCCGAGTCGATCCGGTACATGGGAACCCCCGCCACCACTCCTAGCTCGGCGAGGGTTGCATTTGCATCACTCTGGCGGGCACCTTCAACACCGACCTGACTCACACTGAGCCACGGGGAGTGGATGAGCCAAACGCCCCCGGCCACCACCAAGACAACCGCCAGGAAACGCACCAGTCGGCGGATGTTCCTGTTCGCTCGATCTTCGGCGACATCCCGCCGCCGCTCCATGAGTCTTGGATCAATGCTCATCGTCGAACCCCACGAACTGAATCTCGGTCTCCAGCTTGGTCCCGGTTGCCTCCAGAACGGCGGCTTTCACTGCCGCAACCAGCTCGGCGACCTGGGTTGCCGTGGCATCCTGAGTGGCGACGAAGAAGTTGGCGTGCTTCGTCGACACGCTGACACCCCCAACGCTCATGCCCTTGAGTCCGAGACGATCGATGATCTCACCCGCCGCCGCTCCCTCAGGGTTCTTGAACACGCTGCCGGCATTGAGTGTCCCGCCCGGTTGATGCTCTTTCCTCCATCGCGTGATCTCTTTCATCCGGGATCGAGCATCCTCCACATCCCCTCGCTCCAGCTGGAATACAGCGTCCACCACCAGATCTGCAGCGCCCACGTTCGACTGTCGATAACCGAGGCCGAGGTCTTCAGCTGCGCGAGTCGACACGTGCCCGGTTCTGAGATCGATCACTGTGGCCTCGATCAGCACGTCAGCGGTCTCGACACCAAAGCAGCCTGCGTTTTGCCTGATGGCTCCCCCAACCGAACCAGGCACTCCGACGAAGAACTCGAGCCCAGTCTGACAGGCCTCGACTACCTGCCTGGCCAACCTGGGAAGTGGCGCTGCCGAGCCTGCCCTCACGTGGCCTTCACCCACCGAGACGTCTGCAAACTCGCCCGTGAGCTTGATTGCAAGACCTGGGAAGCCTGAGTCAGACACCACCATGTTGGAACCTCGCCCGATCACCAAGACCTCGAGGTCCGCCGGCAATCCGGAACCCACCAACTCTTGAAGTTGCGTGCCGTGTCCCAGCTCCGCAAACCAACGTGCGTTGCCCCCGGCTTTGTAGGTCGTCATTGGGCCAAGCGGGACCTCTTCGCTGACGATCCCCGCCGCTAGGGCTTGTTCAAGCATCGCCATCGGAGAGAAGAGGAGCGAGCTCACCGTGCAGGAGAGTGATGTCGCCGGCGCCCATACTCAGCACAAGATCACCAGGCTCCAGGCGTGGGGCGAGAAAGCGGGCTAGGTCGAATCGATGCGGGACGTAGTGGACCTCTCCCCCAGCCCGGGAGACCGCATCGGCTACGAGTTCGCCAGTAACGCCCGGAACAGGCTCCTCGCGGGCTGCGAACACGTCGGTAACCACGGCAACGTCTGCAAGGGCCAACGCCTCGCCGAACTGTTCACTGAAGTACTCGGTCCTCGAATACAAATGTGGTTGGAAGACAGCCCACACTCTGCCGGTGGACACTCCAGCTGCAGTCTTCAGCTGGGCAGCGACCTCGGTCGGGTGATGTGCGTAGTCATCAATGAGGGTTACACCGTCAATCGTGCCCCGGAGATCCCACCGTCTCCCGACTCCTCGATATCGCGCCAGACCCTCGGCGGCACGCTTCACGTCTCGGCCAAGTTCACCAAGTAGTGACAGAGCACCCGCGGCATTGAGGGCAACATGCACACCCGGCTGGGGCACCGAGACGGCAATCGTCTCGTCTCGATGAGTAAGGGTGAACTCGACCCCAGATGCATTGGATTCCACTTTCCCGAGGCGCCACTGCGCTGAATCGGTCGCTCCATAGGTGACCGAACCCGTCAACCGCGCAACCTCTGCTGAGCCCGGGTCGTCGCAGCAGGCAACTACCGGACCATCGACACCAGATGCCACCTCCACAAAACTCGCCAAGAGGTCCGATTCAGAGCCGAAGTGAGACAGATGCTCTGGTTCGACATTGGTTATCACCAAGCCGTTGAGGTGGATGCTCTCGAATGTCCTGAACGCCTCGTCGGCCTCGATTACGAGGAGATCGTCGTTTCCCGAGTGACCGTTGGTGCCAAGGGCCGAAAGCTCTCCCCCAACGACAAAGGACGGGTCTTCTCCGAGATGGCGCAGGGCCGTTATCAACATCGCAGTGGTCGTGGTTTTTCCATGAGTGCCTGTAGCACCAATGGTCGGCTCACCGACAGACAGGGCGGCCAGTAGCTGAGGCCGCCGCCACACCGGAATACGCTCTTTAACGGCTGCAGCCAGCTCTTCGTCGTACTCGGGCACAGCTGAGGATGCGACAACGAGACCTGCTCCGTGGACTACCTGCGGAGTGTGGCCGGTGGTTGTTGGGATTCCGAGATCGGCCAATGCGTCGAGAGCGGGCCCGCCTCGGAGGTCGGAAGCGCTCATGTCGTGACCTCTGGCGTGGAGCACTTTCACCAGTGCACTCATTCCTGAGCCTCCTGCTCCAACGACATGGATCCTGCCTTCGGGGATAGTCATGTCGCAGCCATCATCGCTCTTGCAATCGTCAATGCAGCCTCTGGACGCGCCACATCCGCTGTCGCAGCCCTCATCTCGGCGAGGACTACATCGTCGAACAGAAGCCTGCCGACCTCAGACGGCAACTGGCTGAGCTGTGATTCCGGGACGACTCTGGCAGCACCAACAGACTCCAGGAATCGTGCGTTGTCCGTCTGGTGGCCGGAGGACCCAAACTCTCCTGGAACGAGTATCGACGGCGTGCCGGTCGCGGTGATCTCGGCTAGGCCGCCACCGCCACGTGCGACCACAAGCTCAGAAGCTGCGAAGAACTGTTCCATATGCTCGATGAAACCAACCCTCCTCCAGGTCACATCTTCAGGACTCTCCCTGGTTGCCAGGCTGTCATAGTGAGCATCTCCGGTGAGGTGGATCACTTGGATCGGGGGGCCGGACCACGACTCCAACATCTGGGCTACTGCTTCGTTGATAGCCAACGATCCCAACGAACCGCCGTAGACACCGATCGTCGGGATCTCGGCAGACAACTCGAACTTCTCGAGAGCAGCCGGGCGCAGTGAGCGACGGTCAAACTCCCAAAACTCACGCCGAACGGGGTTGCCGACCCACACACCGCTGTCGAGCCCGACCGTGTCTGGGAATGAGGTGAATCGCTCTTCTGCCCATCTGGAAGAGAACCGATTTGCAAGGCCGGCGCCGGCGTTTTGCTCAGCTAGAAACAGGGGCAGACGTTTCGCCCGCGCGGCCAAAGCTGCCGGGATGGTGACATACCCTCCCATTCCCAGCACCGTCTTGACTTCGAGCTTCTCGATCTCGGTGATGATCTGCCGACGAGCGCGACGCACCACACCGGGAATCCGGAGATTGCTCGCTGAGAGCGAACGACGAAGGCCAGCCAGTTCGGTCTGTATGAACCGGAAGCCGCTCTCCGGGTAGACGACTGCTTCTAGACGGTCGCCTCCAACGAAGCTGATTTCGCTCTGTGGCACCCCAAGCTCCATCAGTCCTTCCCCAACCGCAAGCCCCGGAAAGACGTGACCTCCGGTTCCCGCTGCGGCGATCAGGTAGGTCATCGCTCTCGGTCAACGCCGCTTTGGGCGATGTTGACCAAGATGCCGACCGCTCCCATCGACACGGCGAGGGCGGTGGAGCCGAAAGACACGAAGGGAAGTGCGATACCCGTTATCGGGATGACCCCAAGCACACCACCAATGTTCACCAGTGCCTGAAAAGAGAGCCAGACCGTGATCCCTGCGGCCACCATCCGACCAAACCGGTCGGGGGCTCGGGCTGCCACCACAAAGCCTGCAATAGCCAGCGCTATGAAGAGGCTGATGACCGTTAGGCCACCGATGAGACCGGTTTCCTCACCGATGATCGCGAAGATGAAGTCTGTATGGGCGTTGGGCAGATAGAACCAACGTGCACGCGAGGCTCCGAGCCCGACCCCGAACACACCGCCATTTCCGAGGGCGTAGTAGCCCTGAATGACCTGGTATCCGTCCCCGGATGGGTCTGCGTAGGGGTTCAAGAACGCATCGATACGCGTTTCCCGGTAGTTGCCGTCGAATGCGAGCACTGTCGCGGCGAGGACGGCGATGAGACCAAGCAGCAACACGAACTTCATCGGCGTGTCGGAGGCCAGGATCACCGCCATTGCTGCGGCAGCGATGATGATCAAAGTCCCTAGATCTGGCTGCCTGATTATGAGCAGGCCCACGACTCCCAGGGTCGCGGCAACCGGCACGACGAAGTGCCCAAACCTGGTGAGCAGCTTGTGTTTGCGCTCCAAGAGAAACGCAAGGACGAACACGACCGTTACCTTGGCCAACTCTGAGGGCTGGAAAGAGGTCAGGCCAGGCACGCTCAGCCAGCGCGTTGCGCCACCTTCGGTGATTCCCACAAACTCAACTGCCACGAGAAGGCCGACCGTCAGCAGGAACGCCGGCAAAGCGAGCTTCCGATACCACTTGTAGGGGACCCGGGAGGCGACAAGAAGCGCAAGGGTGCCAAGACCCACACCGATCAGCTGCCTCTTGACGAAGTGATATTGATCGCTGCCGGTGTCTCGGATCGCAACCGCCGAGGAGGCCGACATCGTCACTCCGAGCCCGACGACCACCAAGACCACCACCAGAACCAGAAGAATCGTTGTCGTGCGGTCGTTTACCTGCTGCCTGGCGATCTTCTCGCGTGCGGCATTTCGCACCTTGGAGAGCGACGTGATATTCGCGGTCACGAGCCCATTCCAATCAAGTCGTGCACGAGTTCCTGGAATCTCCGCCCTCGATCTTCGTAGGAGTCGAATTGATCGAAGCTGGCACACCCCGGGGCGAGAAGCACCGTGTCGCCTTCCGCAGCTATCTCAGCGGCGAAAGAAACGGCGGAATCGAGAGTCCCGGCCAAGTGCCCCCGGTCCTTTGCGGCCTCCACCAGCTGCGGTCCAGATTCCCCGATCCCGATGAGTCTCACGACGTTTGGCTCAGAGGCGAGGACCGACACATCGGTTGATTTGGCTAGACCTCCTGCAATGAGTACGACCCGGTCGAGGGCACGAATGGAAGCCAACGCTGCGTGAGGGTTGGTCGCCTTCGAATCATCGATCCAGGTCACGCCTCGGTTTTGGGCGATTATCTCCCGACGGTGATCTCCTGGGCGATACGACGTGGCCCCCGTGACGACGCCGTCCGCAGATGCGCCGAGACTGAGAGCAAGAGAACCCGCCATCGCCAAGTTGGCGATGTGCGTCGGATCATCTGACGCCAGATCTTCCAGAGATATCTCGATCTCGCCGATGAAGAGGCTGCCTCCTTCAACGCCGGACCCCCCAGACGGGAGGCTCTTCCCAGAAATCGGGTGCAGCCTGGCTGATGCCGAGGTAGCGAGCTCGGTTGCATGGGCATCGTCAGCGTCATACACCAAGAGATCGGTAGCGGTCTGGTTGGCGAAGATTCGGCCCTTGGCGCTCCGATAGGCGTGGACTGATCCGTGCCAGTCGAGATGGTCGACCGCCACGTTGGTGATGCCGGCTGCGACGGGGTGAAAGGTCTCGGTGAAGCGGAGCTGAAAGCTGGACACCTCAACCACCAGACAGTCGTGTTCTTCGTCTGCGAAGTCGGAGAGCGGAGCGCCAATGTTGCCGGTAGCGGGCGCGTCCATCCCGGAGGCCAGCAACATCGATGACGCTGCCTCCGTGACGCTGGTCTTGCCGTTGGTTCCGGTTACCGCGGCGAATGGAACGCTGATGTTCCTCGATGCGAATTCGATCTCGGACCACAAAGGCAGCCCGCTCTCCAGGACTTCGACCACGGGCAGCGAGCGCTCGGAGAATCCTGGGCTCGACACCACGAGGTCGATGCCGTTCAGAAGCTCGCGGTCCCAAGGTCCTGTTGCGACACCAACACCCAGGTCGAAAGGAGCGTTGGCAGTTTGCTCGTACATCGTGACCGACAGACCGAGCTTCTTGGCCAGGCGGACCGCAGCGCGGCCTGACACCCCTGCTCCCAGGACCAAGACTCGGTTCACAGCAGACCACCGATTCTCAGGAAGTCTGCGTAGAAGAGGCCGAGGCCCAGCGCGACACCTATCCCGGTGAGAATCCAGAACCGTATGACCACTGTGGTCTCCGGCCACCCTCCAAGGTCAAAGTGAAAGTGAATCGGTGCGATTCTGAAGATCCGTTTCCCCGTCAGCCTGAAACTGCCGACTTGGAGAATCACCGACACGGTCTCAGCCACAAAGATCGCACCGACGAGCGCAAGCAAGAGGTGGGTGTTTGTTAGGAGGGCAAGAGCAGCGAGGAGCCCGCCGATGCCCTGCGATCCCACGTCTCCCATGAAGATTTTCGCCGGAGGTGCGTTCCACCACAGGAACCCCAGCAATGCGCCCAACATGGCGGCTGAGATGATGGCCAGCTCGAGAGGAGACAGCGCCTCATAGATCGGGTTGTCGAGAAACTCCTCCCCGTTACGCCACTTCCAAAAGGAGATGATCGTGTAGGCACCGACCACCAAGGCCGAAGCGCCGGCGGCGAGGCCGTCCATCCCATCCGACAGATTCACACCATTGGCGGCCCCTGTGAGCATCAGGAGCACCCAAACCACGAAGAACACGCCGAGATCTATCCCCAGCGGACGCACAAACGAGATCTCAGTGTTGAGCCCCGCATTCGTCGCAAAAAAGGCGAATATCGCAGCAATGCCGAGTTGACCACCGAACTTGGCCGCCTTGGAGAGACCAAGACTTCTCTTGTTCGAGTACTTGACCCAGTCGTCGAGAAGCCCCACCGTTGCCATGCCGACGAGAGCCAGGACCGCCAGCCAACCTCCGGGCTGGAACTCCCGGAAGCTGAAAGTGATACCGGTGTCTGGCGTCCACAGCCTGACATGGGCGAGAAACCACCCGATGACGGCGGCGGTGACGAACACGACTCCACCCATCGTGGGGGTTCCCTGCTTGTGGCCGTGCTGGCCCTGGATGTCCTCCTGGATGAACTGGCCGATCTCCCTTCGTCGCAAAACACGTATGGCGTAAGGGGTGCCAAAAATCGAGATCGCGAGTCCCAGCGCCGCGGCAACCAGTAGGGCAATCATGCCGTTTCGGCTCCTGGCCTATTCGCTGAGTCGTCGCGGAGAGCTCTGAGCCGCTCTCCGGTCACAACCCGGTCGTCAAAATCGATTCTCCCATCGGACAGGTGCTGAAAAGGTTCGTGTCCCCTACCGAGGATCAGGACGATGTCCCCATCCGACGCCTCGCGAAGCGCTCGATCGATTGCCTCGCGCCGATCGACCTCGACAATCAACTTGGTGTTTGAAACCCCGGTCGCAACTGCGGCAACGATGCTTCCTGGATCCTCTGTCCTGGGATTGTCTGACGTGACGATCGCCACGTCTGCGGAGGACAGCGCCTGTCCCATCAACGGACGCTTGTCACGATCCCTGTCGCCCCCGGCGCCCACGAGCGCAACGACTCGACCTGCGGATACGGCGCGAGCAGTTTCCACAGCTCTCGCAACACCTTCCGGAGTATGGGCATAGTCGACCACGACTTGGATCGGGTCGTCTCCCGAAATCACCTCGTAGCGGCCCGGGACCTGGGACACGTTCTCCATCGCCCTGACCACATCAGCGAACTCTCGGCCTTGCGCCAGGCAACATGCCGCGGCAAGCGTGAGATTCGCAACGTTGAAGTCACCAACCACAGGAGCTACCAACGACTCGGATCCCCATGGGCTCGAGAATCGGAATCGAGTGCCGCCGGGCACCACCTCGATATCAGAAAAGTTGATATCGCCCAGAAGCCCTACCGTGACCAGGTTGCCCGAGAACCGACCTGCGATGTCCAAGCCAACAGGGTCGTCGATGTTCACGACAGCGATATCCACGTCGTGATCGGTGAACAGCTTCATCTTCGCCGCTGCGTAATCCTCCATTGAGCCGTGGAAATCGAGATGGTCCTGGCTGAGGTTGGTGAAAGCCGCCACCTTGAATCTGGTGCCGTCGACACGTCCGAATTCGAGAGCGTGTGACGAGACCTCAGCCGCGACGACACTGACGTCTCGGTCCCGCATCAGTGCCAACAGACGTTGCAGATCTGGCGCTTCTGGGGTAGTGAAATCGGTGCTGATCGTCTCCTCGTCGATCTTGGTGTTGATCGTCCCGATCAAACCTGCATGGTGACCCATGTGAGTGGACATCGAATGGATGAAATGGGTGACCGTCGTCTTACCGTTTGTCCCCGTGACCCCCACCACTTCTAGGTCCTGGGACGGATCGCCATGAACTGCCGCGGAAAGGGGCCCCAAAGCCGCCCTGGTGTTGTCGACGACCATTGTTGGCAAGTCCACGGCAACGGGACGATTCACAACAACTGCGGATGCGCCACGTCCAACGGCGTCGGATATGAAATCGTGTCCGTCCGCGTTCGCACCCTCGATCGCGACGAACAGCGTCCCGACGGCTGCTTGGTCAGATCGGTGTGTCACGTCTACGATGCGCACCGACGCTTCTCTCGTGAGAACACCATCGACCAATGCGGCGAGGTCGGCCATCGAACTACCGGTTGACATCCGGGCTCACCCCGAATCGATGAAGCGCCTGTTCCATGATCTCTGAGAACACCGGCGCCGCTGACAGGCCGCCTGTCCGATAGTCGAAGTCCGGCGAATCGATCACGACCGCGACGACTACCTGCGGGTCGTCGATTGGTGCCATGCCTACGAAGGAGGCTCGCGTTTCCTCGGTGTACCGGCCGTCCGGGCCGAGCTTGTTGGCTGTTCCCGTCTTGCCGCCTACCCGATATCCGTCCACCGCAGCATTGGTTCCGGTGCCTTCCTCCACTACCGAAGCAAGCAGCTCCCGCACCAGGATCGAGGTTCCGATCGAGACCACCTGTTTCGTCTCGATCCCAGCGACCTCGGTGTTCCCGTTGGGGTCCACCATGGTGGACATGATGTGTGGAGTGGTCCATACCCCGTCGTTGCCGATTGCGGCGTAGGCCGCCGCCATTTGGAGCGGGGAAGCAGCCACGGAGTAGCCGATGGCTGCAGACGCCCAACACGTTTGACAGCCCGCATCGAATCGCAACAGGCCCTCGGCCTCGACTGTGTAGTCGACGCCAGTTCTCGACCCGAGGCCAAACGCTTCGATGTAGTCGACGAGGACATCTTGGTCGAGCGTCTCAGCCACCCTGATGGTTCCGATATTGGAGGACCGGGTGAAGATCTCAGCCACAGTCATGTCCTGGGTTTCGTGCTCGTGGAAGTCCCGGTAGCAGCCGTGTACGTCATCATCGCCGGAACGACAGGCATCCTCCAACAGTTCCAGCTCGTCCGCTACTTCAGGGATCGTCGTTCCAACCTGGACTTTGCCTTCTTCGAGGGCTGCAGCCACGGTGATCATCTTCTGAGTGGACCCGGGCTCGAAGATGCCGCGCACTACGAAGTTCGAGAAAGCCCTACAGGTCGCAGGGTCCTCAGCGTCGTCGCAGCGTGGGTCAACGGTTTGCCTGGTCTGAGGATCGAAGACGGGAGCTCCGACCATCGCGAGAATCTCACCCGTTTCGACAGAGAGAACGACAGCCCAACAAGAATCTGCTCCCGTTCTGTCGACGGCATCGACACAGGACTGCTGGGCCTGATACTGGAGCGGCAGGTCGATGGTCGTGTTGAGATCCATCCCTGGATCGGCGGGGACGATGTTGTTGTCGCCTTGGAGAATGACGATGCCGTTGGGCGAACGCTCGTAGACGGCGGTGCCGGGAACACCGCGCAGCTGAGTGTCGTAGACAAGCTCCATCCCCTCCTGGCCGTCACCGTCGATGTTCACGAAGCCGGTGACATGTGCCGCCACGGGTCCGGCTGGGTAGACGCGTTTCGGCTCGGGTAGTGAATAGACCCCATCCATCTCGAGATCGAGAACCTGTTCGGCGAGGACGCCGTCGACCTGACGTTTGATCCAGACGAATCTCTTGTCACTGGTTAGACGCTCAAAAAGAGAGTCAGAGTCCACACCAAGCAGAGTGCCAATTTGTTGAGCGACCCAAAGCGGTTCGCTGACCTGACTCGGATCGGCGAAGAGGCTCTGAGACTCAACCGTGAGCGCCAGCAGGTCACCGTTTCGGTCGTAGATCTTCCCTCGCTGCGGCGCCATCTCTCGAGTCTCGAGGCGTTGGTTCAGGCCCTGCTCAGCCAGTTCTTCAGCCTTGACCACCTGAATATCGAAGAGTCGGTAGCCCATACCGATCCACGCCGCCACGACGATGAAAACGATCAACCCCAGACGAACTGTGGAGGAGCTAGGACGCTTCTTAATCGAGGCCATGGGGTCCGACTCTCCGGGTGGTCAACCGGAGGGGCGGCGCCCCGCAGATCAACCCGGTACCAGCGCGTCCAGGGTTCATTGATTGGCTCCGTCATCGGCAGCGTCGGCCACCACCGGTTCCACTGCGTCGAGGTCGACGAGCAGTTGATTCGTCTCAATAGGAAGGACAAGACCCAACTCGTCCGCAAGAGGGGCAATGCGAGCCGGGTTTTCGAGTCGGGCTACTTCCAACCGCAGCTGTTGGTTCAAAGCGAGCTCGTTGTCGATCGCTTTGTTCAGTTCGGCCAGGTCGAATGCTGAGCGGTCAAGGCTGGTGCTAGCAAAGCCCAAACCGAGGAACGCCACGACGGCGATGACCACCATGATCATCCACGGTGCCATCGACGGGCGTCGCTTTCGCGCCTTTTTGCCCTCGAGGACACGGAGTCGTTCTTCGAGCGCTGGCCGCGGCTGTGGGCTGATAGTCACGACGCCACCTTCTCCGCTGCTCTGAGGACTGCCGATCTCGCTCGATTGTTGGATTGCACCTCGGCTTCGCTGGCCTTGATCGGCTTGCGGGTCAGAACCCTCATCTCAGCCGTGTTGCCACAGCCACATACGGGTAGGTCAGGCGGACATGTGCAGCCTGTAGCCCTGACGGCAAAGCTCTGCTTGACGATCCGGTCTTCGAGCGAGTGATACGAGATCGCAACGACGCGACCACCGGGATCGACCAGGTCCTGAGCTGCCTCCAGGCCTTCTCGAACTGCATCGAGCTCAGCGTTCACCGCAATGCGAATGGCCTGGAATGTGCGTCGGGCGGGATGACCCGCCCGACGTCGGGCCGCTGGCATTGACTGTGCGATGACGGTGGACAAGTGAGCTGTGCTGGTGAGCGGACGCGCATCAACGATGGCGTTGGCAATCCGACGGGAGAGTGGTTCTTCGCCGAAGACCCGGATGATCCGTGAGAGTTCACGGGCGTCCCACGTATTGACGATGTCGCCGGCGGTCTGTTCAGCATCGGGCCCCATGCGCATGTCGAGCGGGCCATCGAATCTGTAGGAAAAGCCCCGATCGGCGTCATCGAGTTGGTGAGAGGAGACACCGAAATCGAAGAGCACGCCTCTGATCGGCGCAGGGGTCGCTTCGCTAACCAACTCTTTGATTTCTGAGAAGTTGCCTTGGACGGCCGTGATCGGGAGGTCTGCTGCGTTCGCCAGCGCCTCCGGGTCCCGATCTATCGCAATCACCGTCACGTCTTCTCCAAATTCACTCAGCAAGCGCCGGGTGTGGCCACCGCCACCAAAAGTGGCATCAACAACCACTCCCGGCAGCACCGGCGCCAACATCTCGGCGACTTCTTCGACCAGGGCCGGCCGGTGGTACTCGGCCGTCTCGTTCTGCCGGTCCTGGTTCATTGCGAGCCCCCCGGGCGCTGGTACCAATGAGAGGCGGGCGGAGTCAGGGGCCTTCCAATTGGTTCCGGGAGGCTCGCAATGAGCCCAAACCATGTGCTTTCGATCAGTCCTCTCCTTCTAGGTAGCTCTCATCGCCTGACGCCTTCTCTTCGATGTGGCGACCTTTCTCCCAGAGCTCGATGTGGTCGAAGACACCGAGGACGGCTATCTCGTTGCCGGGCTCGAGGTCGGCGTAGTCACGCAGATCGGGCTTGACGATCACGCGACCTGACTTGTCAGGGGTCTGGAGGTCGGCACCGGCGAAAACCGTGCGAGCAAAACGACGCCCTTCCTTGTCCTCTGGCTGCTGCTCGATCATTTCGGTGGCCTTCTGCTCGAAGTCCTCGGAAGCGAAGATGAGAAGCTGACCGTCACGTCCCTTGGTGATGACACAACCGTCTTCGAGACGACGGCGGAAGCCGGAGGGCATGACCAGCCGCCCTTTTCCATCGAGGCTGTGGAAGTACTCGCCAAGGAACACTTCTGCTCTTCTCCGTTCATCGTCCTCACCGTCCGCACCCCCTTGCCTGGGGCGTAGTCGCCACTATGGCCCACTTCCCCCCACTTGTCAACCTTTCTTCCCACCACATGGGCACGAGCTGACACCTCGGCGTCAAACGATGACTTCTGTGTCAGTTTCTCCCCCCTATAGGTCCCTTAACTGACACAGAAACGAGGGAACTGGTGGCCTCCGGGCCACACCGTGGATTGAGGGGTCGTTAGGCGGGTTGGGCCAGGAGGTAGGGGTGCCAGCTGGGGTCGACGTCGAAGCCGGTTGAGGCGTAGATCCACCCGAACCGACGTGGAGGCCCCGGTTGGGTCCGGAGAGTGAATCCGCTCTCAGCGGGTGTTCGGTCTCCCTTGCGAACATTGCAAGGCCGACAGCACGCGACGACGTTCTCCCAGGTGTGCCCGCCTCCCCTAGAACGTGGCTGGACGTGATCAATCGACTCGGCCGGCCCGCCGCAGTATTGACATGAGTGACCGTCTCGCCCGAATACAGCCCGCCGTGTCACCGGGACCGCCCTGCGATACGGGACCTTCACGTACCTGGTGAGGCGAACGACAGACGGCAACGGCAACGACGTACGTTCCGACGCCCAAGTCTCGTCTCGCGCAACGAGGACGGAAGCTTTCTCATTCAGGACGAGCACCACCGCTCTCCGCTCGCTGACGACCGAGAGAGGCTCATAGCTCGCATTGAGTACCAAGGCACGACTCATATCCGCCGTACATGATGGTACCGATTCTTCGACTCTTGCTTGCCTATAAGGCAGGCTTCAGCTCGCCAGGTCGCCTCTGTGCCCGTTTCTTGAGAAGAGGGCTTCGGCAATTGCATCCCTGAGAGCTCGCTCCCATCCTTGGCCGACGTCGGCGGTTCCTATCGTCTCAGTCTCACCATCGACACAGGTGATACTGAGCACCCCGCCGGGCGTCACGGACACTTCGACCACTTCGACGGGAATCCGACCGACTACCTGGCACCAAGCATCAGCGAGGCCCTGGGCGATTGCGGCCGGATTGGCGGCGACGACACGAAACGACTTCACCTTCCGGCTTTCGACTTCGACTCGCGCACCACCACGGATCGGAGTGATACGGACGTTGACGCCGACTTCCGGCCTTGGTGCGGGGGTGTCCAGTTGCAGCGATGGCTGCCGCTCGCCTTTCACTCCGTAGGCGGCAAGAAGAGCACGAAGCTGACTCATCACTTCCTCTTCGTTGGCGTCTGGTTCGAGACGGACATCGATGCCCCGACCAAAGCCGTCAAGGTCGATTTCGACAGAGGCGACTCCGGGTATGTCCCCGAGCCGACTCGCCAAACTGGATGTCACCTCACCCACTCCCATTCCGCAGTTTGCGCATCTCCCTACGCCACGAGAGATAGTTAACCAGATCGTGCGCGCTCATGGTGGTTACCTCGTCACCGTATGCGGTCGCATGTCTCCATCGGAGATAGGCCGTGGACGTGAGCGACCGAGAAGCCCAATATGCCCTGACCGCCTCTATCCACAGGCTCGGACGGCGAACTAGTTCCGCAATCGCACCCCGCTCCAGATTCAAAACGCCTCCCATGAACCTCGACGACCCCATTCTAGGCCACCCAAAATCACGCCCTCGTTAGGATTCGCACCCAATAGAGGGAGAAACTGCACTTGGCTGATTCATCGTCATCGTCGTCCAAATCCATGGAAGTGTTCGGGGAGCGGTTCGATGCAATCGCTTCGAACGTCGAGACCGTCATTCAGGGCAAGAGGTCGGTCATCGAACTGGTTGTGCTGGCCTTGGTGTCCGAGGGTCACGTCTTGATCGAAGATGTGCCGGGAGTCGGCAAGACTCAACTGGCCAAGTCGCTCGCCCGTTCGATCGAGGGACGTTTCAACCGGATCCAGTTCACCCCGGACCTGCTCCCGTCGGATGTGACCGGGGTCTCGATCTGGGATCGGACCGAAGGGGAATTCGAGTTCCAGCCGGGTCCAATCTTCGCCAACATCATTGTCGGAGACGAAATCAACAGAGCGAGCCCCAAGACACAGTCCGCTCTGCTCGAAGCCATGGAGGAGCGGCAAGTCACCTCCGACGGCACGACCCGCGCCCTCGAGCCACCTTTCATGGTCATCGCCACCCAAAACCCGCTCGAGCACGAGGGCACCTATCCCCTGCCCGAGGCTCAGCTCGACCGGTTCATGATGCGGGTTGTCATCGGGTATCCCAGTCGCGAGAAGGAGCTCGAGATTCTCAATACGCACGGCGTTCGGTCAACGTTTCTCGACCTGGAACCTGTGGTGTCTCTCGAACAAGTGATAGAGATGGTCCTCACTGCGAGGGAGGTAGCAGTTGCGTCCTCGGTCAAGGACTACATCGTCGACCTCATGGAAGCCACTCGACATCATCCCGACGTCCAGCTCGGAGCCTCGCCTCGCTCCAGTCTCTTCCTCCAGCGAATCGCTCGGGCACGGGCTGCCTCCTTGCGACGGGACTTCGTCATGCCTGACGACATCAAGGAACTGGCGGCGCCGGTGCTCGGACACCGTTTGGCCCTTCGCCCTGAGGCTCACATGCGAGGCGAGTCTGTCGCTTCGGTGATCGATGACGTTCTCGACAGAACACGGGTTCCCGGCGCAACGTCGAGGATCGCCACCTAATGCCAACCACCCGGGGCTGGACTTTGGCCGGCGCCGGACTTGGGCTGATCGCCCTTTGGTACGTCCTTGGGGATAGAGAGCTTCTTCTGGCAGCGGTGTTCATGCTGGGCGCACTTCTGGTCGCGCTCATTTACATCCGTCTCCACCCACCGCGGGCACGAATCTCTCGTCGTCTTGGTTCGGCCGCAGTACACGACGGCGACACCGTGCAGGTAACGCTCAGCGTTAGCAACACCAGCCACCGCAAGATCAGCAACATCTCGCTTGTGGACGAGGTTGTTTCGCTTGGCGCGGCGCGATTCGAGATCGCCGAGGTGGACGGCGAGTCCAGTGTCACCGCTTCGTATCGGGTCATGTGCCGGCCTCGAGGGGTGTACACGGTTGGGCCGGCAAGAGGCAGCTCCTCCGACCCACTTCGGATCGCTGAGCTGGCCGCACCGGAAGGCCCGGTCGACAACTTGATCGTCTATCCGAGGGTGGAAGTCCTTCAGGGGTTTCCCGTCGTCCGTGGACAGGATCCGACGCTCGCGGCCGCGAGACCAGAACATGCCCAGCGTGGTGGTGAGGACTTCTACACGCTGCGGGAGTACCAACGAGGCGATGATCTCCGGAGGGTCCATTGGCCGACGTCGGCAAAAACTGATCAGCTAATGATCCGACAATTGGAGACACCTTGGCAGTCCCGTGCGTTAGTTCTCCTGGATGTGCGCTCCGACGTGTATGAATCGACCCAAGCTTTCGAGACGGCGGTCTCGGGCGCAGCAACCGTCATCACGCACCTCGTCGGAGCAGGATTCGACACCGATCTGTGGGCTGGCTCGCCGGAGACCATCGATGCAAGCAGCTATGCGGCTGCGATGGAAAAGCTGGCATTGGTCCAACCTGATCCGTCAATCAACCTCAATGCCGTGGGTAGCAAGATCCGACAGAAGGGTGGAGGTGGAGCCCTTGTCTTGGTCACCGGCTCCGCAGACCGGACGTTGGTCGGTCTCCACCAGCTTCTGGCTAGGGACTACCCGACAACCGTTCTCATGGGCACCTCGACCACAACGCCACAGACCCTGTCGGGCCTTCACCGCCTCGGTGTTGTCACCGTCACGGTTGCGCCAGGCGAGGACTGGGCCACTGAGTGGGCTAGCGAGATAGGAGGGGCGTGGGACGCCGAATTGGTCAAGTAGCGGGAGCCCTTGCCTTTGTGCTAATGCTCGGACGGCTCGGAAGGCTGCTCGAGACCGGCCCCCTGCAACCGCAGTGGCAGATGATCCTGGCCGCAGCGACATTCCTGGGGGCGGTTGGCTGGTGGCTCTTGAGCCAGGTGACCTCGAGCACTCCCCTGCGGTTAACTGTTTTCGCTTTGGGTGGAGTCCTACTCGCCCTCCGAATCATCGCGGCCGACACTCTGAACTACGTCTTCCTTCCCGGTCCTGAGACCCTCGACGCAATCTCGGCGGAGATGGACGAGGCGTTCCGAACGATCAGGTCGGGCGTGCCTCCGGTTCTGCCACGGCCCGGCGTCATCTCCGTCCTTTCTCTGGTGATGTGGTCGATTGGAGGGCTCTACTCATGGGGCTCGACACGAGGCCCATATGCGGCCATGTGGTTGCCGAGTCTCGTCATGTACCTCCAGTTTGCGGTCTGGGACCGTCGCGAAGTGCCTACGTACTGGCTAGTCGGTGGCGCCTTGGTCCTTTCCCTGGGATTGATCTCGCTGGCGTTGGAGTCCCGGGGCGAATCTGGCCGAGCGCGTGACGATGGCGGGAGACCACTCCCCCGGCGAACTGTCGGGCTTGCCGTGGCCATCACCGCGATTCTCTCGGTGTCTGCAATTGCATTGGCTACCACAGCCAAGGATTTCGTGTCTGAGTACGGAAACCTTCCATGGCGGTCGGGCGGCTCGGGATTCGGAGATGGGCCGGGAGGCGGCATCAACTTCGATGGCCTCGTCGGCTTACAGCAGATGGTCATCAATCGCGACAACACCCCGGTCTTCGCTGCTTCTGTAGACGGTGACCTGCCTGACTCGGGTCTCTACTGGCGGATGCAGACGCTGGACGTGTTCAACGGCGACGAATGGAGCTCCAGCGCAGGTTCGCAGCGTTACCGGGAGGACGAAGCACTGGCCAGCGAAGACGACGTGTACCAGGGAACCACCTACCAGGTCACGCAGCGCGTGACCGTGCGGAAGCTCTCGTCGGCAATCGCACCCACACTGGGCGTCCCGGTTGCCCTCCCTTCGGCAGACGATCCAGACGTGCTCGAACCTGAAGACTTCCACATCCTGCCCTCTGCCGAGATCGCTTACCTGAACGGTCTCCAGAGCGGTGATCAGTACCAAGTAACGACATGGCTCGGTGACAGGACAGCCGACCTCGGAGCCTTGGCTTCAGTCGACGGAGAACTGTCACCAATGTTCCAGGCCGCCTTCGATGCTGGAGAGTTCCCTCACAACCCAGACACCGTCAACGGCGAGGCCCTGGCACCTACCGACATTGATCGATACACGGACCTTCCCGATGACGATCAGGCCCGAATCAGGCAACTTGCCAGGCAGATAACCAACGGTGCCGCTACCGATTTTGAACGGGCCTGGATCCTGCAGTCGTGGTTCCGGGAGACAGGTGACTTCACCTACAGCACCGACGTATCAACCGGTCATGGCTCCTTGGTACTGCAGGATTGGCTAACGGATCCTGAATCAGAGAACTATCGGACCGGCTACTGCGAGCAATTCGCCGCGTCGATGGCGGTGATGCTCAGAGCGTTGGATGTCCCCAGCAGGGTCATCTGGGGATTCACCCCTGGCGACACGAGAGTGACCGAGGATGGGTTCACCGAAGTGATCGTCAGGGACACCAATGCCCATGCGTGGGTCGAGGTTTTTCTCGAGCCATATGGTTGGTTCCCGTTCGACCCCACGCCCCGTGGCGAGTTTCTGGCACCGAGTATCACCGCTGGATTCGACGCCATCCAACGAGTTCCGGAATTCGAGGCAGATCCGATCGAAGCGCCCACCGACACACCCCGCTCCAACTTCGGCGGGGAGCTGATCCTCGATGAACCCGGCGCAACAACCGACTTCTCGCCGCCCACCAACTGGTGGTTGATAGGTGCGATCCTCGTTCCCCTCCTCGTCTTCGCATCGCCGGTGTTCAAAGCAATCCGCCGTCGAAACAGATTGGCAAGGATCAAAGAAGGAGACATCACGGCTGCATGGGACGAGATCGTGGACCGGCTGACAGACCTCGGCGAGGAGATACCGGAGACGATGACACCGATGGAGATCGCACGGGCCAAAGACCGCGCCCTGGTACCCCTCGCTCGGAGCTACTCCGAGGCCATCTATGGAGAGCGAAGTGTTGGAGCGAAGGAAGCGGATCTGACCGGTGTGGAGTGGTGGATCGACAGGGAGTACGACGCCTCCCAACGTTTGTTCGCCAGATTCAACTGGCGATCCCTGTTCAAGGGTTAAGAGCCAGAGGCCCTGCGCTCCTCTGTCACATCGTCTTCAACACGCCGCAACATCGTCAGGAACTGATCACGATCTAGCTCGAATCGGGTGACGTCCTCTTCGACCTCTCGCGTTATCTCGCTGATCTCGACGAAGAAGGCAAGCTGGCCCTCGCGAATGGCGTCCATGATCTCACCCTCATCGCTGCTCACGGTGAAGATGCTCTGACCATCAGTCACGAGCCTCACATCGGATAGGTGAGCTTCCATGTCACCTTCCCGTCTGAGGTAGTCCCAAGCCCGGCGAACTCGCTGAAGGGACATTCCGTTGTCGAGAAGGCTTCTGACAACCCGTAGCGCCACGAGGTCACGGAACGAGTACAGACGGCGAACCCCGGGTCTACCTCCCGTGGGCTGTACTGACGGGCTGACGAGGCCCACTTTGTCCCAATACCTCAGCTGATGATGTGTGCAGTTGCTGAGCCGGCAAGCTTGCTCGGCGGTGAATGCTTGCTCCAAGGTGTCCTTCCAAAAACTTCAATCGGACAGACCCGGGGCGGGGTCTGCGCTCCTCCTCCAATCGATCTTGGGCCCAATCCATGACCGATGGGGCGGGAACAATAGCGGGTCATAACGGACGCCGCAGATCGCGAAAATCAACGCTTATTCAGAAGGCGATTCTTGGTTCTCTTTGGCTTCTGTGCCCCATCCCTTGAGGCGTAGAGAATTGACCAAAGAGGTAGCTGAGGCCACCAGCACGGCGAACCCTCCAACTGCGACCCAGAGATTGCTGACGTAAGCAATCACGATCACCAGCCCGAGGACGACACCGAGAAGCGAGAGCTTCGGGCCGATGCGAGATGGTCTCTCGATCTTCTGAACGGCGCGGGCGAGTTGCGGGTCTTCCTCGTAGAACTGACGCTCTATCTCCTCGAGGATCCGTTGCTCTTTGTCGTCCAGCGGCATCGACTCACTCTTCGTTGGCTTCGCCTTGCCCAAACAATACACCGGCTTGGCAGACACCACTCAAGGTTCTTGCCCTGAGTCTGAATCGCCGGGCCTCCGCGCCAGCCTTGCGGGGCGCAAGGATGAGGCCCCAAACCTCTCACGCACGTCCGCGATTGCGTCTTCGACCTTCTCCCATTCGGAGTTCGTGTCAAAGTCGAGTTGCGATGGTTGTGCCGCACTCTCCAGAGATGTGACACCAAGCCCAAGAAGCCGCACAGGTTCCGTCAACTCGACTGCTTCGAGTAGATCTGTTGCCGTTTCGTAGAGCATCTTCGAGCCGTCTGTGCTCCCCTGCAGTGTCGTGGAGCGGCTCACGGTCCGGAAGTCAGAGAAGCGGACCTTCAGGGTGACAGTGCGACCGCGGAGGCCCGCTCGGCGGAGGCGTCCAGAAAGCCGGTGACTGTGTCCCAGCAAAGCTGCGGTGACGACCTCGACCCCCTCAAGATCGGACTCAAAGGTTTCCTCGACGGAGATGGACTTCGCCTTTGAATCAGGCTCCACGGCCCTTGGATCACGACCGTGGGCGAGTTCATGTAGGTGCGAGCCCGTGGCGCTACCGACGGCACCAACCAAGGCCGTTCGGTCCAGGTCAGCCAGATCCCCGATGGTGGCTACGCCAAGACGATGCAGCGCGGCCAGTGTCGCCGGCCCTACACCCCACATCCGGCCCACGTCCAAGGTCCGCAGGTAGTCGACTTGCTGTTCGGCAGCTATCCAGAGGAGCCCATCCGGTTTGGCGTCCTCGCTGGCGAGTTTCGCCACGAACTTCACCCCGGCGATTCCGACCGATGCGGGCAGCCCGAGCTCCGAACGGATCTTTGCTCTGATCGCGTAGCCGACCTCCTCCGGTGTGTCGAAGTGGCGGCGAAGCCCACCCACATCTAGG
Organism: Acidimicrobiia bacterium; assembly: GCA_028284765.1. Taxonomy (GTDB): domain Bacteria; phylum Actinomycetota; class Acidimicrobiia; order Spongiisociales; family ZC4RG35; genus JANQRA01. The sequence goes on along the minus strand of JANQRA010000023.1, from coordinate 48,462 downwards.
AACGCCTCATCGAGACTGAGACCTTCGACCTTCGGCGTGAAGTCCCTGAAGATCCGAAACACGTCTGCGGAGACATCTCCGTACTTCCCGTGACTGGACGGCACGACAACGAGACTTGGACACAATCTCTTCGCGACAGATGTGGGTTGCGCCGATCTGACCCCGAACTCCCGAGCCTCGTAAGAAGCGCTCGCGACGACACCCCTCGGACCAACGCCTCCAACTGCCACAGGCCGACCTTTGAGCCGTGGGTCCTCGAGACGCTCGACTTCGACAAAGAAGCTGTCCATGTCGATGTGCAGAATCGGCTCGGACCAGTTCATGTCTCCGAAGATACAGCTGCTGGAAAGACATGAGTTTGAGATCTGAGCCGCCAAACTGAAGTCAATGGCGGCACTTGTTCACCTCGTTAGACACGCTGAAGTCGACAACCCCGACGATCTCGTTTGTGGTTCTCTGGCCGGCTTCGACCTGTCACCGAACGGGCTGGAGCAGGCCCGCCGAGTGGGCCGCTACCTGGGCCCACGCCCAGTGGTGGCGATCTGGTCTTCTCCGGTCCAGCGCGCTCTACGAACTGCCGAAGAAATCGCCAATCGATCAACCGTCCCCGTCCGAGTGCATGCTGACCTTGGACCCTGGTCCCTCACCGACAGGTGGAAAGGGCACCCCTGGAACACGATCTCCGAGAGATTCCCCGGAGAACTGGAGTCGTATCTGGACGACCCGACGTCGCTCTCCTTCAGCCCGGAACAGCTTCGAGACGTCGCAGACCGAGTCGCAGGGGTTGCCAGAGAGTTGGATGCCTCGCACCCCCACGGCGATGTCGTGATCGTGACTCACCGCGACGTCGTTCAAGCCGGTCGGTTGCTCCTGACCGGCGCCAGTCTCTCTTCGCTGCACGATGAACCGCCCGCCACTGGTGCGGTGGTGACGCTCCGCCCCGGTGCCACTTGGATCGAAGAAACCGTCTGGGGACCGACAGACACGCCACGTTTTGGCGAACGGTCAGACTTGCGGGTCGTCACAGCGGGGTCACCGGGAGACGGGCCAACTTCGGCTTGACGTTCGACGCTGCGAAACTCGCGGCGTGAAACTCTCGCTCCTCGCAGGCACCGCAGTTCTCTGCACAATCACCTGGGCCATCGCCCTCGTGGTGGACAGCGATCCGTGGACCGGAGCGGGAGCACTACTCATAGGGACCGGAATCCTCGCAACCTCTACGGTCGGGACCGTTGGCATGATTGTCAGCCATGGCCGCTGGAGTCATCGCCTCGCACTCGGCTCGGTGGGCCTAACACTGATAGTGGCTGCCGCCCGCCCCATCGACCTGTTGTGGTGGGCTGGCCTCGGAGCGACGGCTGTGGCGGTTGCTTCGCTGCTATCGCCCTGGCTGATTGGTTCGATACGAACGTTGCCGTCGGCGTCAGGGCCGCCGCCCCGGGCAATCGCACCGGCTATCGCACTTCTATTCACACCTGCCGTCGTCGGCTTCGTGTCCAGTGACTCTCCAGCCTGGGCATCCATCCTGATCGGAGGGTCCGCACTCGTCTTTGCATTTCTGTATTCCAGGGTCGTGTGGGGTGGTCTCGCAGGAGTCCGCGCCGTATGGCCAGTCCTGGCCGTTGGGACCTCGCCATTCATGGGATGGATAGCGGGCACCGTGACAGCATTGATCGGATTTGGTGTGGCCGCGCTCGCCTGGAACCCAGCTGTGAAAGCCTCGTTCCACCCTCCGGTCGAATCCGGCACTTCGTTCCCGATACCGCCAGAGCTGGCACCCACCGAGATCCTCGACGCTGCGGGGATAGACGACCAAGGGAATCCGGTGTGAGACGGTTCCCCAATCCGTGGATCGCCATACCGTCGCTGCTCATGGGTCTGCTGGCCGGAGCACTCGGCTGGGTGGTGACCGACGTGAGTTGCAGACAGCCCGATATCACTGGCCTTTCACAGCCTTGTTATGGCTGGTCAGTCCTGATTGCAGCGGTGTCCTTCATCGCCGCAACTATCGGAGTCGGACTCCTCCTCGTATTGGTCTTCCGCAGCCTGGCCGAGTGGCAAGAGCGGACGTAGAAGAACCCGACCACGGGTCCGCATGCGGTCGAGGATCGGGTTCTAGTTCAGCTGAGTTTTCCGTGCACCAGATCGATGGCCTGGCCCACTGTCACGATTGACTCTGCCTCTTCGTCGGGGATCTTCACGTCGAACTCGTCTTCGAGAGCCATGAGCAGCTCCACTACACCGAGGCTGTCGACATCCAGATCCTCCTCGAAATGGGCGTCGTCTTTGATCTTGGACGCATCAAGACCTAGTTCAGAGACGAGAACGCCGTTCATTCGCTCCGATACTTCATTTCTGTCCATGGGTTCTCCTTATTGTGTTGGGGGCAACTTACAAGGCCAGGCCACCGTCAACGGCGATCACCTGGCCGGTTATATATGAAGCTTCATCTGATGCGAGAAAGCGGACCAGTCCGGCCACTTCCTCGGCCTGCCCAAAGCGACCAAGACTGACTGAGTCAAGAATCGACGCTTTGACATCTTCACCGAGTTCGTCCGTCATGTCGGTCTCGATGAATCCAGGCGCCACGACATTCGAGGTGATCCCCCTCGACCCCACCTCCTTGGCTACCGACTTAGCGAGCCCAATCATGCCTGCCTTGGACGCCGCGTAGTTGGCTTGACCAGGGTTACCGACGACACCGGCAACGGAAGCAATCGAGATGATCCGACCAAACCGAGCCCTGAGCATTCCTCTCATCGCAGCCTTCGTGCAGAGAAAGGCCGACCTCAAGTTGGTCTTGATGACTTCATCAAAGCCATCTGACGACATCCGCAACATGAGCTCATCCTTCGTGATGCCAGCGTTGTTGACAAGAACGGTCGGTTGCCCCAGCTCCGAGCGGACGGCCTCGAACATCGAAGCGACTGCCTCTTCATCACCAACGTCCGCCTGAACGGCGATGGCCCTCGAACCGACTTCCTCGATCGCAGAGACGACCTCCTGCGCGGCAGACTCATTACGTGCGTAGTTGACGGCGACGTGGTAGCCGTCGGCAGCCAAGCCGATGGCGATGGCTCTGCCAAGTCCTCTAGACCCGCCAGTAACGAGAGCGACCTTTGGCGTAGCGTCGGTCACGCCAACTTCTCCGGCATGCCGAAGAAGTCAAAGTTCGCCGAGAGAATGTCCATTGTCGTCTGGTCGGTTGGCGGTAGGTCGATTTCAGGAGTGGCCAGCGGATCAACCCTGGATCCCCACTTGTACACCATTGAGCCCCAGCTCATACCCGCACCGAAGGCCGCAAAGACCACCGTGCTCCCAGGTTGGATTCGACCCTGTTCCAGAGCCTCGGTGAGGGCAACAGGAATCGTGGCTCCAGACGTGTTGCCATAAGAGTGGATGTTGACGAAGACTTTCGAGTCGTCGAGACCCAGACGACGAGCCGTCGCATCGATAATCCGCACATTCGCCTGATGAGGGATCAGCAGGTCGACATCCTCGAGGCCCACTCCCGCCTTCCCCATTGAGATCGTGGCCGACTCGGCCATTCCGGTGACGGCCTGCTTGAAGACGCCTTGACCTTGCATGGAGATGGCCTGCATCTGTGGGTCACGCTGACCGGGCTCACCCATCGTCCCATCCTTCGGTACTTGAAGCAGGTCGTAGATCGTCCCGTCGTTGCCCAAATCGGTCGCCATCACTCCGTGGGGCTCTTCCGTTGCCTCCATCACCACCGCCCCCGCACCGTCGCCAAACAGGATGCAGGTGGCACGATCCGTGTAGTCAGTCACGTAGTGGAGCTTTTCGGCACCTATGAGGAGGGCAGTCTTGTTGGCCCCGCCTTTGATCATGTTGGAGGCGACAACCATGGAGTACACAAACCCTGAACAGGCGGAGTTGAGGTCCATGGCAGCCGCACCCGAAGCACCCAGCTTCTTCTGAACGATCGATGCTGTTGACGGGATAATCGAGTCGCCAGAGCACGTGGCGACAATCAGCAGATCGATGTCTTCGGGCGTTTTCCCGGCAGCTGACAGGGCCCGCATTCCCGCCACATACGCCATTTCCGAAGTGTCGACATGGCTGATTCGCCGTTCCTTGATTCCAGTTCGAGTCGTGATCCACTCATCAGTCGTGTCCACGATTTGCTCTAAATCGTGGTTGGACAGGACGTTGGGTGGCATGCACTTGCCCCAGCCCGTGATTTCAGCGTTGATCATTGAGTCTCCTGATCAGGCGATCGTACCGACCGAATCCAGTACAGGACCGACATCTTCGATGGATGAAATCGCCGACACTGCGTCTCCATCGACGATACGGCGCGCCATTCCTGCGGTCACGTCCCCAGGCCCTATGTGTATGTAGCGATCGATACCTCGTGCGGCCATGTCTCTGAGGCTTGCCTCGAACCGGACCGGAGAGACAACTTGATCGGCGAGTTCCGAGGCAATCTCTCCAGAAACGTGGGGGGCAGCCGTGGTGTTTGCCCATACCGGGAAGCTCGTCTCGCCAAAGCTCACTTCTGCGAGTGCGGCACCAACCGCATCAGACGCCGATTGCATGAATGAGGAATGGAAAGCTCCGGCGACTTTCAGGGGGATCGCTCTTCGGATCCCGTGGTCCCGGGCGTTCTCTTCCAGCCATTCGATGTCTGCTTTGGACCCGGCAACGACGATCTGGCCCGGGGCGTTGAGGTTCGCCACTTGGAGACGTCCTCCACTGGCGTTGTTGGCCTTTGCGACCTCCTGGGCTTTGGCTTCATCCGCCCCGATCAAGGCTGCCATCCCGCTCGGCTCGAGATCTGCTGCCTGCGCCATGGCGAGACCACGTGCAACTACCACCCGCAATGCGTCCTCGAACGTCAATGCCCCCGCAGCGGTGAGCGCGGTGTACTCCCCGAGGGAGTGCCCCGCTGCCGCGTCAGGCGCAAGTCCAGCCTCCTCAGCCTCGACGTAGCAGGCGTAGGCCAGAGCAAAGAGCGCAGGCTGGGCAAACTCGGTTCGTGTCAGTTTCTCCTCTGGCCCTTCGAGGCAGACCTCGCGCAGCGACCACCCAAGGATTTCGTCGGCTGAGCTACCGAGTAGGTCAGGACGACGTTCGAACAGCTCGGACCCCATCCCCACGAATTGGCTCCCCTGGCCTGGGAACAAGACAGCAACACTCATCTGCAGATTTCGACTCCGTGCCCGCGGCAGTCGTTACGCCAGAATATCTAAGAGTCGGGCGACATCAGAGTCGTCGACATTCCGATGAGTCACCAGACGCCATACCGGACCGATCGGTCCATTGGCCTTGATACCGGCGCCATCCAGGCGCCCCGATACCTCGGTCCACGCCATCCCGAGAGCATCGAAGTCGACGTTCACGATATTGGTCTCCACCGCCCCAGGATCGACTGAACCGATGAATCGCTCGGCGAGTCCGACGGCGAGCTTGTCCCCCAGCAGATGATCCTCAGCCAGCCGTTCACGCTCAGCTAGTCCAACTCGAGCGGCTGCTGCGACGACGCCCGCTTGACGCATGGCACCACCGGCACGTCCGCGGAGATAGCGAAGCTCTGCGATCGTCTCGCTGTCGCCACAAACCACGGAACCGATCGGAGCTCCCAGACCCTTGGAGAAACAAAACTGAATCGTGTCGGCCAGTTCCCCCCAATCCGGACCGTCGATGCCGGTAGCCGCGACCGCATTCCACAGACGAGCCCCGTCAAGATGGATCTTCAGGCCATGTTCCCGGGCAACCCCCGATGTGCGTTTCATCAGGTCAAACGAAACGACCCTCCCGCCTGACAGGTTGTGGGTGTTCTCCCATGTCAACAAGCTGATGCGCGGGAAGAAACCCGCCATTCCCATGGCGTTGTCCACATCCTCGGGCTCGATTTGGCCCCCTGGGCGTTCCACCGAGCGAAAGGCCACACCGGCGAACGCTGAAGCCGCTCCCCGCTCGATTGACCTGAGATGGCTCGCAGCATTGGAGATGACCTCTTCCCCGGGGTTTGTGTGCAACTGGATAGAGAGCTGATTTCCCATCGTGCCGGTCGGGACAAAGACGGCATCCTCTTTGCCAACCGCCTCGGCAGATTCTCTCTCGAGGGCAAGAACGGTCGGATCGTCGTGATAGACATCATCGCCGAGCTCGGCTTCTGCCATTGCTTGGTACATCGCAGGCGTCGGCCGGGTGACGGTGTCAGATCTGAAGTCGGCGAGGCCGTCACTAAAGGGCATATTCAGATGATAGGGCCAGGCTTCGGACCGGCTCTAGCCGCTGAGGCGATCGATGATCTGACCGAGACGCTTCGGGACAATGTTGCGCGAGAGCGCAACGACATCGCGCACCAGCGACAGTAGGTCGCCGGGGCCGTCCCAATGCTCCTCGACGACCTCTTCCCCCGCCCTCTCGATGAGGGCGTCGATAGCGAACATGACGATGATCACATCGTCTGCCCAGCCGACAACGGGAATGACTTCCGGAATGAAATCGATTGGGCTGGCCACGTATGCAGCGGCCAGACCCAGAGTGATCTTTGCCCGCCTCGGAACCCTGGGATCCTGTAGGAGTCGGACCACAAGCTTGATGATGTTCGGCATCATCAACACGGCATCAGTGATCAGCTGTCGTGCCTGCAGGCTGGAACCATCAGGCGGAAGCACCTCATCAGGTCGGACGCTCTGGTTATCGTTCTTGCTGGTCATTCGATATCGATCCTCTGCACACCTCTGGCGGTGCTGTCTTCGTCGCCATTGTCGCCGTGATCGCCAATTCCGCCAATCTCTTCGATGACAGCTTCAACGGCCTTCAGCCCTTCGATCGTCGCCTGAATCAAGTGGAAGCCAACCCGCCTCCCCGCTCTGACGAGCGCATCTCTGGTTGAGGTGGAGTTCATTTCTGCCCTGTTTCGCCGAAGACGACAGTCAAAGTGCCATGGTCGAGCTTGGCGCCAGTGACCTCCCGCCTCTGCAAGGCATCAGGGAGCACAAAAGACCGGCGATACGAGCCGAGGGTGACATACAGCTCGGTTCCTATGCGATACACGTCGAGCTCCGAACGTTCAAAGAAAGGCACGTCGAGCTCCATCGCCACCTGCTCCCCTCGTTCCACTACCCGGAATGGGCTTTTAGCTTTGAAATCGGCAACGGGGTCTCGATCTGCGTAGAGCTCTGACGCCATCAGTCGAAGCCGGTCTACCCCAACCATTTCGTCATCAAACAGTCGCAAGCGAAGCCTCGGAACTTCGGCGAAGGCATCGTCAACAGTGTCGAGGTGACCCTTCTGGATGGAGCGCCAGCGTTCAAAGTATGGATCGGCGACCAGATCTGGAAGCACCCGGTTGACAACGACGCCGTCCACGCCGTAGCCAAACAGACCGAGATAGCTGTAAGTCCTCCGCGCTTCGTCGATGACCATCTTCTCCGGGTTGACCACCAAACGGGCGGATGTGATCTCGGGCTGGGACATCAGCTCCTTCACGCCCTCGACAGACTCAAAAACCGACTGGGCAGCGTTGAAGACCTCGTCCTCGGGCAGAGGGAGATCTGTCAACCGATTGAGGATCGGACGAGCCGCTTTCATGATCCGGCGCTCGGTCGGGAGCACCTTCTCGAAATACCACGAGAGGACCTCAGGAAGAGAGAGAAGACGGAGCGTCTCCGCCGTCGGCGCACAGTCGACGACAATCAGGTCGTATTCGCCCGAGCGGGCGTGTTTGTTCACCTCCATCAACGCGAAGAGCTCGTCCATACCCGGGAAAACGAGAAACTCCTCAGCTTCGATACCGGCGACGCCTCCCCAATCGAGCACGTTCATCAGCTGGTCTCGGATGGAGCCCCAGTAGTTGTCCAGCTGTTCCTGGGTGTCGATTTGTTGGCCGTGAAGCCGATCGACGACGTCAGTGGGCTGGGTGCCGAGATCGACTGTCAGGGCGTCACTCAGCGAATGTGCCGGATCGGTAGATGTCACCAGTGTGCGAAGACCGGAATCGGCAGCCGCTATCGCAGTGCTCGCGGCGACAGTGGTCTTACCGACTCCCCCTTTGCCGGTGACGAGAACGATTCGCATGACTCAGCCCTGGGCGGCGACCCTCTTTCTCAAACCCCGTAGAGCCGTGGTGACGATCTGCTTCTCCGCCTGGCGTTTGATGAATCCCGGGATCGTGAAGTTCGGGTCCACAGCAAGGGTGTATACGACCTCGGTCGCTCCGTTCTCTGCTGGTCCGAACTTGTAAGAGCCTTCGAGCATTTTCACATCGGGGCTGTCCTCAGCCTCCCAGCTGATCGAGTCCGGAGCGTCATGCGTGTACTGGAGGGTGTATTCGATTTCCTTCACAAACCCTTCGAGGACAAAACGCGCGCGGTCCACCCTGCCTTCTGAGTCTGTAGATAGGACCTCGACTTCTTTCACACCACTGGCCCATTCCGGGTAAGTAGCAACGTCTGACACCACCGCATAGAGGTCTTCGGGGGTGGCGTCGATCTCGAGAGTTGAGAAGGTTCCTTCTGCCATGGGCCAAATCTAGCCCACACCACCAACCATGACGACGTCGCCGTCGAGTCGCAGGTACCGCCCGGTGGCACGGAAATAGCTGACGTTGAAGCACCGAGTCCTTCCGACCCTCCAACTGGTCGCCTGGGGTTGATGAACGTCTCCCGAGATATGCAATCGGGGTTGGACGTCTCGGAGGTATTGGAGTATCGGCTCGGATCCGCGCTCGATTTGGCCGGTGATCACGTCTCGTCGCATGGACGGTACGGCGGCCGGAACATGGGTGCAGAGAACATCCACCGGGCCCAACTCGCCGAGCATGGCAACCATCTCTTCATCACTGATCTCGCCCGCTGCTCTCAGCGGCGTGACAACACCACCACCGATGAACCCCAGAGTCACGCCATCACGCTGAACGCGTTCTCCATGGACATACGCCCAACCCTCTGGCAGCACCGAGCGAAGCTCATCAGGGCGATCCACATTGCCGTGGATGACGAGGCCTCGTCCTCCGCTGAGCGATTCACCAACGGCCCGATACTGGTCGGTTATCGCCTTCCCGATATCGCGGCGCAAGTCAGTGCCGTGGCGCTCTGCGTACTCGCCCCAGAGCTGACGCATGTGCTCGTAGTCCCCTTTTGCTCGAGCGTCGGCGGTCGCTTCAGCGAACTCCGATCCAAGGACGTCAGCAACGGCGCCACGACCCGTTCGATAGTCATTGAGGTTCACCAGGTCGCCGAGGATCGCCACCTCCTCGCCAATTCCCACAAGCTTTCGTAGGGCTCCGGGACTGTCATGCACATCGGAGACAAAGAGCATCAGGTTGCCGCCTTACGCACGGCGTATCGAGTCCAAGCAACTCCGATCAACAGACCCGCGACAGCAATCACGAGCGAAACAGCCCAGCTGAAATCTAGGGGTGAGAATTCGGCCGCCATGCCACCCATTCCGAATCCCAAAACCCCTCCGAGGATGGTCCTGCCGGCGAGGCCCAGCCGATCGCCTAGGTCGGTCTTGTCGTTGCTGGCCGAGAACGCCGCGGAGAAGATGAGGGCTATCAATCCCAAGCAGCCGAGGCCGAGGGCAATCGCATAGACGGTGATCATCGGAGGCGAGCGTACCCCCGGCTCATCAGGACACTCGACGTTCTGTCGGCACTAGCCGAAGCTTGGGCACGAGCCCATTCTCGGCCAGCACCTCGATGGCATCCATCTGGGTGTCACTCACCTCAACGGGCCCGTCGCCCAAGAGACAGGTGACGACACAATCGTCGCAAGCACTTGTGTCCCGCATCGCACATTGTTCGCAATCGATCAGCACTTTGACCTCCTGCCTCCAACGTAGGAGCCGGGTACGACAGATTGTGTGTGGTTATCCTCCGGCGACTGTGAAACCCAGAGTGTCAGGCCATTAGCACCCTCGCCGGTCTGGCAGTTATCGCGTTTCTCCTGATCGTCAACGCCTTTTTCGTGGCTGGAGAGTTTGCTCTAGTCACAGTCGAGCGCAGTCGCGTCGCTCGCAGAGCCGAAGAAGGCGATCGTGCGGCCATCAGGATCCAAAACGGGTTGTCCCGGCTGTCATTCCACCTTTCGGGGGCCCAGCTGGGGATAACAATCTCGTCCCTGGTGCTGGGTCTCGTGGCCGAGCGATCACTGAACCCTCTCATCGAACCAGTCCTGAACTGGCTCTCGGTCCCCGAAGGGGCGCGCGATGCGCTTTCGGTCGCAATTGCGCTCGCGATCGGCACATCACTCCAACTGGTCCTCGGCGAACTAGTTCCGAAGAACCTGGCGATCACTTACCCCTACCCGACCTCACTCCGGGTTGGCATACCCATGCTGGCCGTAAATGGCTTCCTCTCGCCCATCATCCGATTCCTGAACTCAGCGGCCAACGCCACAGTTCGTCTGCTCGGCATGGAACCTCGAGAAGAACTGGCCGGAGTCCGTTCTATGGAAGAGCTCGAACTCATCATCCGGGCTTCGGGCGAAGGAGGGACCCTCACGACCGAGGAGTTGAGCCTCCTAACCAGGTCCATCGCATTCACAGAGAACATGACTTCCGACGTCATGATCCCCAGAGTCCAAGTGGTCGGACTCGAATCGACGGCGTCGGTGAGAGACCTTCAGCGGGCAGCGGCTTCGTCGGGACACTCGAGATTTCCCGTCTATGAGGGCGACCTCGACACCATTTTGGGGGTTGCCCATGTCAAGGACAGCCTCCGGGTGCCACCTTCGGAGCGCAAGCACGAGATGGTCGTCGACCACATGCGCCCTGCACTCGTGATCCCCGACACGCAACCACTGGATTCTGTTCTGTTCGAGCTGCGGACCAAAGGGTCGGGTATGGCCGTCGTCACAGATGAATACGGCGGAACAGCAGGCATCGTCACGTCGGAGGACCTCCTCGAGGAGCTGGTCGGCGAGATCCGCGACGAGCACGATGTCGACCCGCCGGTCGCTGTGGCCACGACCGACGATCTGTCGGGGCTTCTGCATCGGCATGAGGTGGAGTCGATGATCGGCTTCGCCTGGCCCGAAGGCCGTTACGAAACCCTCGGGGGCTTGATCACTGCGGAGCTGGGGCGACTCCCTGAAGTCGGAGATGTCGTTGAGATCGAGGGCTGGGTTCTCGAGGTGAAGACGATCGACGGCGTCCGAGTCGATTCAGTGAACCTAACTGCGCCACCGGGTTCGATGTGAGCTTCACGGCCCTGATAGTGGCGATCCTTTTGGTCATTGCAAACGGGTTCTTTGTCGCGGTCGAGTTTGCCTTCACTGCTGCCAAACGCCCCCCTCTAGAGGACATGGCAGCGCAGGGAAGCCGCCTGGCCAAATGGGCCCTCGCTTCGATGGACGAGTTGCCGGTCACTTTCGCCGGAGCACAGTTGGGAGTGGCGGCGATGTCCCTGAGTCTGGGGTTCGTGATCGAGGGGAGCCTCGAGGTGGCTTTCCACACTCTCTTCGAGAACCTTGGCCTGCCATCGGGCGCAGTCACACCTCTCTCATTGGCGACAGCCCTTCTGATTGTCTCTTTCGTTCACAACGTCTTTGGAGAGATGGCTCCCAAGAACGCCACGATCACAGCGCCCGAAAAGGCTGCACTGTTCCTCGCAGCCCCATTTCGCGGATACTCACTTCTGTTCCGACCGATAATCGTCTCGCTATCGGCGGTCGCCAGCGGTCTGCTGCGGCTCTTCGGAGTGCGCACGAAGCACAGCGTTGAAGCGACACACTCAGCGGAGGACATCGCATCACTGGTGAAATCGGTGGGGGCCGGCAACATCATTGACCCAAGCTCCTCGAGATTGCTCACTTCGGCGCTCGGATTCCAGTCAACGGTTGTTTCTGAGGTCATGATCCCGAGGCCAGACCTCGTGGCCATGCCCGTCGAAAGCACGCCGATGGATTTTGAGCACACGGTCGTTTCAACGGGACACTCCCGGATCCCGGTGTTCGGGGAAAACCTGGACGACGTTCGCGGGTTCGTCCACGCCAAGGACTTGATAACAGTCACTGAGCAGAACCTCGACCGCCCTCTCGCCAACAACCTGGTGCGAAAGGTGCCTGTGGTTCCGGAGACAACTCCGATATCCCCGGTCATGGAGATGATGAGATCGGAAGGGGTCCACATGGCGATCGCTGTGGATGAGCACGGAACCGTCTCCGGGCTGGTGACACTCGAGGACATCGCCGAAGAGATCGTGGGTGAGATCCGAGATGAACATGACATCCGGGAGGTCATGGAAATCAGGCCGGCAGGGCGCAATCGCTATCTGGTCGCTGGCCAGACGAGAGCGGACCGTCTGGTCGAAGTCGGGGCCAAGGTGGAGCAGGGCGAGTTCGAGACCGTGGGTGGCTACCTGATGTCGGAGCTCGGCAGAGTCCCACGGAGGGGCGACACAGTGGTCGGCTCTGGCTTCACCATGGGGGTGCGCCGGATGGATGGTCGTAGAGTGAGAGAGGTCGAGTTGACGATCGACCCAAACGCAAACCGGGACGAAGACCACTCGGATTGAGCGGTATTCGTCCCGATTGCAACGCTGGGTAAGCCGGCTTTACGAGTCCGAGTTGTCCTCGTAGCCGTTGTCATCGAGCCAATCTCCAGCGATGACCGCCGGGTCCTCGCCGTCGATGTCAGCTCTCTTGTTCATTTCCGTCAGGTCTTCCTGATTCAGCTTGCCCGAGACCTCACTCAGAAGGTCGGACAGGGCAGACCCGTACTCGTCGATTACGTCTTGACGAATTGCGGGCACCAGGTTCTCTGCTGGCTGTAGACCCATGTCATCTTCGAGCAGGACCCAGCCCTTCTCGGCGATGACGCCCTGGCTGCTGAACAGCAGCGCAACATCAACATCGCCAGCCTCGAGAGCTGCGATGGTGATCGGCCCGGCGGCGTCCAGCGGCACGAACTCACCGAAGTTCAGGCCATAGACGTCGACCAGACCCTGCAGGCAGAACTCACGCTCGGGACACTCGGGTGGCCCTCCGAACTTGAAGTCGCCTGCGACATCGGACAGATCAGAGATCTGCACAAGGCCGTTCGCCTCCGCAGTCTCAGCGGTGACGACATAGGCGTTCTTGTCCTGAGCGGGGCTGTAGTCGAGCAGGGTCACACCCAGCTCTTCAAACAGCTCCTTGGCCTCTTCCCAGGTCGACTGAGAGTCCGCCGTGGGCGTACCACCCAGGAATGAGTTGATCGTTCCTACATACTCGGGGACGAGGTCGACCTCGCCGGTCTCGAGAGCCGGCTTGAGGACCTCGCGGTTGCCGAGGTTCAGTTTTCTTTCAACCGTGTATCCAGCCCGCTCTAGAGCCTGGGCATAGATTTCGGCGACGATCGTCGACTCGTTGAAGTTGAACGACGAGACGGCGATCGGATCTCCATCCGTACTGTCACCCGATCCACAGGCCGTCGCGACAAGCGCCATGGCCAGGACCGCCCCAACAGTGCGGCTGCGGAAGCGTCTCCGCATGGGTTTCTCCTTGATCTATAGACAAAAGCCGGACAGGACGCCCGACCACAAACCCCAACCATAGGAGTAGGTGGGAGATTCCCTAATTGTGAGAAACCTTGAGCCCCTGGGGAGTCGCCGCCTTTTGCGCCGCCGACAGCCCGATCTCTGCGATGACAGCAAGCAAAGCCACGAGGACGGCACCAACCACGACTTTGCCCTGATTCTGCTGAGAGAAGCCGTCGACGATTATCCGTCCCAGGCCGCCCCACGCGACGAGAGCGCCCAGGGTCGCCGTGGCGATCACCTGGACGAGCGCAATTCGCAAGCCCTCCAAGATGACAGGCGAAGCCAGTGGCATTTCAACCCCACGAACCAGCTGAGCCTCGGTGAGCCCCATTCCCCTGCCAGCCTCGACTGTTGAAGGGGTGACGCCCTGCATACCGGCGACCGTGTTGGTGAAGATCGGCGGGGCAGCCAAGGCAATCAGCGCTATTAGGACAGGCCAGACACTCAAGACACTGGCTCCAAGCTCCAAGAGGATCATCACCGTCAAGACGAGGATGCCGAACGAAGGAACAGCTCTTCCGATGTTCACGACGGCGCCAGCCGCAGTCGCCCCGCGGCCTGTATGTCCCAGCCAGAGGGCAAGAGGAAAGATCAACACGGCAGCGACGACGGTGGCTGCGACGCTCACCCAAACGTGTTCCCACATCAGCGCTGGTATCGAGTTGGGTCCTGACCAGGTATCTGGATCACCCAGATAGTCCGTCAACTGCTCCCAGAACATCAGCTAGCCCTCCGATGCCACGGGGTCAGCAGCTTCTGAGCGAGAATGAAGAGCAGATCGAGAAGCGTGGCGAGAATCACTGACAGCAACAGTCCGACGAGGGTCTGGGTGATTTGCCTCGACTGGAACCCGCGCAGGATGAAGAAGCCGTATCCGCCCAAGCCGAGAACGACCGACACGGTCACCAGACCGACGGTGGTGACAGTGGCTATCCGGACGCCAGCGATGATCACCGGCATGGCCAGCGGCACCTCCATCTTCCAGAAACGGCTGCGTGCGGTGTACCCCATTCCGTCGGCTGCCTCAAGAGTGGCAGACGGAACGCCATCGATTCCTGCGACGAAGTTCCTGACGAGGATGAGAAGGGTGTACGACGTCAGAGCAATGATCGCGTTGGTTGCGTTGACGCCAACGATTGGGATCAGGAAGGCGAACAGGGCCAGTGAAGGGATCGTATAGAGGATCCCCGCCGTGATGGTTATGGGTGCGTATGCCCGGCGCCACCTAAGGACAATGAGGGTGAGCCCGAGCGAGATGATGATCCCGAGGCCGACTGAAACGAGAGTCAGGTAGAGGTGTTCGAGCGTCCGGTCGAGGATCTGTCCTGAGTTCCGGTCGATCCAAGCCCAATCGATCACTCTGTGATCCCCTCCGCTATCGCCTCGAGGTCGAGCATCCCTAGGTACCGCTGACCCTCGAGCACCACCGCAACCCTGGAATGGCTGGTGACCACCGAATCAAGGGCGTCACGAAGAGATGATCTCGGCGAGAGGGCAACAGCAAATGGTCTCGTTGAGTTTTCGGACAGCGGTTCCCGCAGCTCAGAGGCTCCGACCCAGCCGAGCATCCTTTCGCCGTCGAGAAGACCTATCCAATCCACTCCGTGCTGGTTCATGATGGCTCGAGCCTCATCAACAGACCCAGAGACGTCCACCACTGGTCCCCTAGTCGTCTGCGTGGAGTCGATCGGACGCAGCGCCAGCCGTTTGAGTCCCCTCTCTCCACCTAGGAAATCTTCGACGAAATCGTTGGCAGGGGCGGAGAGGATGTTCTCTGGTGTGTCGTACTGCTCGAGGATTCCGCCGACATTGAGAATCGCGACTCGGGTGCCCAAATGCAGGGCCTCATCGATGTCGTGGGTGACGAAGACCACCGTCTTACCCAGACGTTGATGGAGCGCGAGAAACTCGTCTTGGAGCCGACCTCGCACAATCGGATCCACCGCCCCGAAAGGCTCGTCCATCAACATGACCGGTGGGTCTGCTGCAAGCGCACGGGCGACTCCGACACGCTGCTGCTGGCCGCCCGAGAGCTCGCTCGGGTATCGGGAGAGCATCTCTTCTTCGAGACCGACCATCTGGACCAACTCGCGCACCCGTTCGTCGGTCTTCTTCTGGTCCCATTCGAGGAGGTTCGGAACCGTGGCGATGTTCTGGGCGATCGTGCGATGCGGGAACAAGCCAATCTGTTGAATCACGTATCCGACGGACCGACGCAGCTCGTGCGGTTCGATGTTCATCGCGTCCACGCCGCCCACCGTGATCGAACCGGAGGTTGGCTCGATGATCCTGTTGATCATCTTCAAGGTGGTCGTCTTGCCACAGCCCGATGGACCAACGAGGGTGACAAACTCACCCTCACCGATGTCGAGGCTGAGGGTGCGGACCGCAGGTGTCGACGACCCGGGGAAGGTCTTCGTGACGTCGACAAGTTTGATCATCGGGTCAGAGGTCAAGTTCGGAAGCTCCCAGTGGGTGACCCGATGACCCTAAATGATCTCAGCTGACACTTTCCAAGAAGGCCAATACCTCGGCGATGTAGGTGTCATAGGCAACGTTGAACGAATCGACGTGACCGGCATCGGGTACCTGAATGAGTGTCACGAGGTCAGGGTTCTCCTCAGCCAGCTCGATGCTGGTCTCGATCGGCACCGTCATATCCTCCTCGCCGTGGAAGGCGAGAACGGGGACACGCAGGCTCCTCTCGGCCTTGTCTACGTAGTCAATGGACTTCCAGTTGACGTCGACTCGGAGAGACGTGAAGAACTTGGCAACCCAGGCCATGGTTATGGGCACCTGTAGTCCGATCACCGGGAGATCCTCCAACGAGGCTTGATAGTCGAGTGTGGTCCCGAAATCGATGTTCCCCGAGTCCATGATCACACCCACGATTTCGTCGAAGTTGTGACGGAAGACATAGCTCAGGACGTGCGAGGCACCGGTGCTGTAGCCGGCGAAGACGATCTGCGTGGCACCGTTGGCCTGGGCGTACTCGACAGCAGCGAACATCTCTTCCCATTCGGTTACCCCATACTGGAAGATTCCTGAGGGGTCCTCTGGTTGATTCTCGTCGTTGCGATACGTGACTGAGAGCTGGGGGTAGCCGGCCGTCTGGATGTCAGCGAACAACGATGCTGGCTCGGCTGGCGTTGCGTTCAATCCATGGACGTGGATCACCCAGGTCGTCGAAGACGCTGGCATGTACCACGCGTCGAAGGCACCCAACGTCGAGGTGTAAGAGACCTCTTCGAACGGAACATCGACGTCAGTGGCGACGATTGGGTTTGGTGCCGGCGTGAAGCCTTCGTCAATCACCCGATTGGAGAAGTGCCACCCACCCGCAAGGTGGGCCACGATGAAGAGAGCTACCAGCCCCCAGATGATGGAACGAAAAACGCCTCTCGAGTTCATAGACCAGTTGATTCTGGTCTCAGATCAACCCTGGTTCAACGATAGAGCTCCAACAAGGTGCTCTTCGTGATCGGTCACCGGTATCGGGTCAACCCCAAACTCAGGGCGCAAGACCGAGGCCTCCTCGAGGGTTTCGTCGACCTTTGCAGACAATGCGTCCTCCATAACCGACGCTACGGGATCGCTGCCAGCCGACTTGAGTCCCGCCCGACGGACCAGACCAATGAGACGACCTTCGTCCGCTACAGCAAGCGTCGCCTCAGGATGGAACCTGAGCGTGTCATCGGCTTGGCGGAGTGGAGCGACGTAGACCGGATCGTCCATGAACCTGAACACACGGTCGGGTGCGCTTCGCGCGATGATGGCGCCTGCCTGAGCTGTTCGACGCAACTTGGCGCCCGGTCCGGTTCGAGACCGACTCAACCAGCTCCCACCACCTGCACCCAGCACTAAGAGAGTTCCTTCGTCGAGATCGTCGACAAGCTCTTCCATGCCGCCGACGACAACCACCCGTCTGCTCATCGACGGATGGGATAGACCCAACCTCTCCAAGACTTCCCCGGCAGCTTCGCTCTCCTCCTCATTGCTCGCGGCTGAGACCATCTCTGCCTCGACGCCCAGCGCGGTGGCTATCCGGGAAGCAGTGGCCGCAGACAACTCGCTGTGAGGTCCACCGGCGACCGCAGCAACGACCTTGGTCACCTGGTCAGGTTCGAACCCGACCGGAACCACGACGTTCACTAGGTCGAACGATGAAGGGAACTTCTTCGAAATGAGCAGGTCGGTCCGCTCGGCAATGCACGCTTCGGCCAGGTCGCCCTGGATCCGAGTGGCGTCGTCCCCACCGAGGACACGAGCCAACTCGCTACACCCCTTGCCACGTGTCCACGTGACGTTCATCGACTCGACCGAGCTCATGGCATGGGCCGAACCTTCGCTTTGTGTTCCACCTCGTGATTCACACTAGACCCTCTGTCGACTTTCACATCAAGTGTTTTGGCTACACCCTGACACTCACGAGTGACAGAATCATGAACCATGGAATTCAAAGAGGTATTGGCCCGACGCCGAATGGTGCGGAACTACACAGAAGAACCCGTGGCCGCCGACTCTGTCGCCCGGGTGGCTGAAGCCGCACTGCGAGCACCATCTGCGGGGAACAGTCAGGCCATCGGTGTTGTCGTGGTGACCGATGCAGCAGTTCGAAGCCGGATTGCCGAGCTGGCGGATGAGCCCAGTTATGTCGAGGCCGGCTTCGACCCCTGGATCTCGCGCGCTCCCGCTCACATCATCGTGTCGGTGAGCGAGAAGATCTATCGCGATCGATACAGCGAGCCGGACAAACTCGGTCCAGATGGAGAGACGGTCGAATGGCCCGTCCCCTACTGGTGGGTCGATGCGGGTGCATCGATGATGGCGGTGCTGATGGCCGCCGTGGATGAGGGGCTTGCTGCCGGATTCCTGGGGGTTCACTCCGTCCCGGACCTCTCAGCGCTTCTTGGCATTCCCGAGGATTTCCATCCGATAGGCATCGTCACGTTGGGTCACCCGGCTCCGGACCGGAGGTCGGGGTCGCTCGACCGCCACAAGAAGACAGCAGCCGACGCTGTCTTCCAGGACCGTTGGGGCGGATGAGCTATCAAATCACCTCTCAGCAGAACGAGCGGATCAAGCGCTTGGTTCGCCTGCGGGACCGTAGGCACCGGAACTCCGAAGGAGTCTTCGTGGTAGAAGGCAGTCGCCTGTTCAAACGGGCTGTCGAGTCCGGCCTACATCCGCTTGAGGTCTATGCGTCGACGCCGGTGGAAGGTCACGAAACAACAACCGTTGCTCCTGAGGTCCTCGACAAGGCTTCGTACAGGTCCAAGTCGGAGGGTGTGATCGCAGTCTTCGAGCAGTGGTCGCTCGGTCTCGACAACATCGCAGACCGGAGCCTCGTGCTGGTCACCGAAGACATCGAGAAGCCAGGCAATGTCGGTGCGATGCTGAGAACGGCTGCTGCGGCCGGGGCTAGCGGTGTCGTTGCAGTGGGTGAACCTGTCGATGTTTTCAACCCGAATGCGCTCCGGGCGTCGACCGGGGCCATCTTCTCGGTGCCGATGGCAGCGGGGTCATGGGACGAAATCGGGTCCTGGTTGACAAGAACCCAATTGATCGCAACATCACCCGAGGCGACGGCCGCTATCTGGGATGTCGACATGACGGGCCCCACGGCAATCGCGGTGGGTGCGGAGGATGTGGGGCTTTCTGACCGGGCCTTCGAGTTGGCAACCCAAACCGTGACCATTCCCCAGGCAGACGGCGCGACTGACTCCCTGAACGCTTCGGTGGCGGCAGGAATAGCCCTTTTTGAGGGGGTTAGACAAAGAAGTCGTTCCCCAGAATGAACGCGTTCCATGCAAACTCGCCCCTGATTCGTCGAGCCTGCACAGCGTCGCGTCTTGCGGGACGGAATGCAGGCTCGAGGAGATTCGAGGTCCGTCGATTCGTCGAGTCTGCACAGAATCGCGCTGTGCGGAGCGTCATGCAGGCTCGAACCCTTGGGTCATTGACTCGAACATACGTTCGACCTAGCCTCGAGAAGCCTTGCGCCAAGGCATCTCACACTTTCAGCCGAGCTTCGACGACCTGTCGACACCTCTGATTGATGTCACCTTCTGTGTTCTGGACTTGGAGACCACCGGCGGTTCCCCGGCGGACTGTGAGATCACCGAGATCGGTGCCGTCAAGTATCGAGCAGGCGAACTCATTGGGACCTTCCAGACCCTTGTGGACCCTGGGGCACCGATACCACCTTCGATCGTCCTCCTCACCGGGATCACCCATGCGATGGTCGTTGATGCCCCTGAAATCGAGACCGCACTCCCCTCTTTCCTGGAGTTCATCGGCGACTCGGTGATCGTTGGCCACAACGTGAGGTTCGACCTCTCATTCCTGAACGCCGCAGCCATCAGGCTCGGATACGGAAAGCTCCCCAACAAATCTGCAGACACTGCCTCGCTCGCGCGACGCCTGATTCGCCAGGAGGTGAGGAACCTGCGGCTTGGCACTCTCGCCGCGCACTTCAGGTCTCCGACAAAGCCAAACCACCGGGCTTTGGAGGACGCAAGAGCCACCGCCCACGTCTTCCATGCACTGCTGGAGCGGGCCGGGTCGCTAGGCGTGACCAACCTCGACGACTTGCTGCAACTCCCGACGGCCAAGGGAAGCTCGCACTACAGCAAGATCAAGCTGACCGACGAACTTCCACGGAAGCCTGGCGTCTACGTCTTCCGCGACCGCAACGACACTCCCATCTACATCGGCAAGGCGTCGAACCTACGGGCCCGAGTACGCCAGTACTTCTACGGAGACAAACGGAGGACGATCGCCAACATGATGAAGGAGCTCGACCGGGTCGAACATCAGGTTTGCGAGTCCTTGCTCGAAGCAGAGATTGCCGAGGTGCGTTTGATCCACGCCCACCGCCCTCGATACAACCGAAGGTCGAAGCCGCCGAAGACATCCCACTTCGTGAAGGTCACGAAGGAGAAGTACCCCCGCCTCTCTGTAGTGCGAACTCTGAAAGAAGACGGCCTCGCCTATCTGGGTCCTTTCCGTTCGAAGAGAGCGGCCGACCTCGTAGTCCATGCGATCTGGGACGCCGTGCCCATTCGTCGCTGCAACAACCGCCCTGGCTCACGATCGGCGAAGTGCGCCCAGTCTCAATTGGGAGTGGCCATGTGCCCCTGCGATGGCGACCTGAGCCTCTCTGAATACAGCAGTGCAGTCGAGACACTTCTCGCAGCCATAGACGGTGCCCCAACCCACCTCCTGGACAACCTGGTCGAGCGGATGAATCGGCTGTCGATAGATCAGCGGTACGAAGAAGCAGGTTGGGTGCGGGACCGTCATGATGCTCTGGTCAACGCCTTGAGGAAGAAGTGGCAGTGGGAGGCGCTGGCATCGGCAGGAAACCTCGTCTTCGAACACCTCGACGGGTGGGCGATCTCCATCGACAACGGACTCTTCGTCGGAACCTTCCAGCCCGGCGAGCTCCCCATCAACACGCCTGATCCTGTGGCAAGTACTCCAGTGCCCCCAAACGTCCAGGTTGCCGAAGAAGCCACCCTCATCTGGAACTTCATCGAAAAACAGCCACTGAAACTGACCCATGCCAGCGGTTCGCTTGCATACCCATACGCAAATGTCCAGAAGCTGACCATCTCCCGCCGTCTCGCGGCATAACCAACCTGCGGAGGCGGTTCCATTCGACATGATCCGCAAGCTCGTGCTGATCGCATTTGTAGTTGCCGCCTGCGGGAACGGCATCAGTGACAACCCTGAAGCGGCAGCTATTCCAGACCTGCCGGAGACTGACGCCGTCTCTTTCGCAGCCCACCTCGAGACCATCGATCGACCCGCGGTTGTCAACGTCTGGGCATCGTGGTGTCTGCCGTGCCGCTCCGAGGCACCCCTCCTCAACACAGCCTTCGAGCAATATGGCGATGAAATCGAGTTCATTGGCGTGGATGTGCAAGACACGCAGGCTGGTGCCAAGGAATTCCTTGCCGAGTTCGGCCTCGATTTCGACCACTTTTTCGACCGCAATCGGTCGGTTCCGAACTCACTCGGCGGACTTGGCACACCAATCACTTTCTTCTTTGGTCCACATGGTGAGCTGGTGTCGACGCACAATGGGATTGTGGACGAACGAACTCTCGCTCTGAATATCGACGAACTGCTCCAGCTCGACTCCTGAATGGAGTTCACACTCCTCTTCGCTGCGCTCACCGGCGCTGCTGCGGCGTGGCTAGGCCTTCGTATCTGGCCGGATCGCCTCCCGGAGCGTGCATTCGATCAGCTGATCGGAGCGTCGGTGACGGGCTTGGCTGTTGGTCGACTCGCCGCCATGGTCGACCAGGGAATCAATCCTCTGACCAACCCGGGGGAACTGCTCATCGTGCGTGGGGGTGTTGCCACGCCGATCGCAGCTCTGAGTTTCATTCTCTTTCTTGGGTGGACCAATCGCCGTCAGCTGTCCAATCTTGACGCACTGAGTCCGTCGATTTTGCTGGGTCTTGCCGGCTGGCAGGCGGGATGCCTATGGCGTGGCGCTTGTCTCGGCACTGCATCGGACTTGCCTTGGGCGGTCGCCCAGCCCGGAAGCGACATCACCCGCCATCCAGTCGAGATCTACGCAGCATTACTTCTCGTCGTAGGAGCCATTCTCGTATCCCGGCTCGGGTGGAGGCCCTGGCTTCGCTCTGGCGCTGCACTCACCGTGGCCTCCCTCGCACGATTGGCCACGGAACCGATGCGACCGAGTCTCGACGGCGGTCCGGTCGGGTGGTATCTCGCTGGACTGTTGGCGGGCATCGGTCTCATTGCCCTTGGACTGCTACGACACCGCCAGTCAGCAACGCCAACTTGAGTGCATCCCCTCTCCAGGGGAGACTCACGTGGTGGAGCGGATTGTCGAGACAAAGGACCTGGTCGTCGAGCGTGCAGGTTTTCGGATTCTCGACGGAATCGATCTCACAGTCGACACCAGCGAGGTCGTCGGAATATCCGGGCCCAACGGCAGTGGCAAGACAACTCTGTTACGGGCGCTTGCCAGCCTGACCTCGAACTCTGAGGGCGAGCTAGCGCTGTTCGGCGGGATGGACCATTCCCAGGCTCGCCGGCGTATCGGATTGATCGGGCATCGGCCGTATCTGCTTCCTCATCTGACGCTTTCAGAGAACCTCCACCACATCGCCCGACTGCAAGGCTTCTCCTCCGAACGAGCAGACAAAGCACTTCAAGTGGTTGGGCTTGAAGGAGCATCTCACCGGCGTGCCGGGGCGTCCTCATTCGGGATGCTGAGACGCGTTGAGATCGCACAGCAGCTGCTGGACCGGCCGCGGCTGCTCTTGCTCGATGAGGCTTACTCCGGGCTGGATGACGACGCGCACCAGCTTCTGGCCGAGTTGGTGAGACTCACTGCCGAGCGGTCGGGAGCCGTGATCATGGTCTCCCACGACAAGAGCCACCTAGCGAAGACCTGCTCGAGGACACTCATCCTGACCGCCGGACGATTGGCTCCAACGCCATGAGATTCTGGTCCGACGCAATCGAAATCGCTCGCGTCGATCTAGTGACGGAAGGCCGTGCCGGCGAGACATTCAGACTCGTGGTGCCGTTCGCCGTGGTGGCGCTGATGATCATTCCAATGGCTCTCGACCTTCGCCTGTCCTTGATATCGGAGGTCGCCTTCGGTCTGTACTGGGCATTCGGGCTTCTCTTTGGCCTTCAAGTAGCCCTGAGGCAACTCGTCAACGACAGCCAGGAAAGAAGAGACATGTTCCGTCTTATCGGTGTCGACCCGGCAGCTCGATTCGTCGGTCGCAGCATCTCCGCCACAGTCCTGATGATTGGATTCCTGGTCGCCCTTGGCCTTGCCACCGTCGTGTTGTTCACACCAGAGCCAAGCTCCGGGGTATGGCCCGTGCTTGTGGTTGCCACACTGCTAGCCGGCCTTGGCCTGTCTGAATTGGGAACCATCGCAGGGGAGATCGCTGCGGGCCTCGGGAGCAGGACTTCACTCGCCTCTCTGGTGATTGCTCCCCTTGCCCTGCCGATCCTGCTGGGGGCCTCACAGGCCGTAGAAGCAGTAGGCCGGGAGACAAGTATCCTCCCATGGATACTGCTTTTGATCGCCTGTGACCTCGCTCTCGCCGTGACCGGAGTCGCACTGGCCAAACCACTCGAGGAAGCAAACGCATGACGAAGGTAAGAGTCTGGATGAGCCTGGCTGGCGTAGCTGTGGCCATCGGCCTCTGGTTCGCCCTGACCGCTCCACCGGACGCCCTTCAGGGTGAATACAGCCGGTTGATAAACATCCACGTCCCCTCGCTGTGGCTTGCATTCCTGGCATTCGGTGTGACCGCTTTCGGATCGATTCTCTGGCTGGTGACAAAAAAGACCCGATGGGACCGACTGGCTGCCGCTTCAGCTGAGGTTGGCGTCGTGTTCACGGCCATCGGCTTGTTCACCGGAATGGTGTGGGGTCAAGCTGTCTGGGGCACACCGTGGGACTGGCAAGACCCGCGACTGATGAGCACCGCAGTCATGTTCTTCGTGTACTTGGGCTACATCGCCCTCCGCCACGCCATAGATGATCCCGTCGTGCGGGCCCGCCGCAGCGCCGTTCTTGGGGCCGTCGCAGTCGTACAGATCCCGCTCGTCTACTTCTCGGTGAACCTGTTTCGGACACTCCACCAAACACAATCATTGAGGCCTGACGGGTCGACGATGCCGGACGAGATGCTCGTTGCCATGTTGGTCAACGTTCTCGCATTCACAGTCCTCTACATCGCACTCATGCTGGCTCGGATCGACGTCGCGGTCGCAGAGGAGCACTCATCTAAAGAGCCCGTGGTCGCGGGAGAAGCAGTTCTTCCTCCTCGCCTGGACGAGGTCGAAGATGTCTGAGACAGTCGTCGTCGTGGGAACTTTCCTGATGTCGTATGGCGCGATCCTCGGGTACGCGGGATACCTCCATATCCGCAGGCGACGCGCCGGGGGGTAGCCATGGGCCAGAGACAGTTCGTCCTTTTCGGCATCGTCGGGGTAATCGCGCTGGTGGTGGGAATCACCGTCGCCAGCCTCAACGACAACCTCACCTATTACCTATACCCCAACGAAGCCGTGGCTCAGAAGTCGGACTTCCCTGACGGAGAGAGATTCCGCTTGGCCGGGCAGGTTGTTGTGGGCTCATTGTCCGAAGTCGACAACGACCTCGAATTCAGAGTCACCGATGGTTCACAGTCAATCGATGTCATCCTCTTGAACACTCCCCCGCCTCTGTTCAACGAGGACGTGCCGGTCCTTCTCGATGGGTATTGGAATGGGGACGTCTTCACCGCTGAGGAAGCCCTCATCCGCCACGACGAGAACTACGACGTCCCTGACGAGGGGAACTACGCGGAATCGTGATGATCGGATTCCTCGGGTCAGCGGGAATGGCCCTCGCCCTACTCGGAGCCGGATTGTTGACCATTCGCGGAATCCAAACCGCACGGTCAGGCGAACGCCGCAATCTCGAAGGGGCTGGAAGGCTGTTCGTTGTCGGATCGATCGTGGCGATGGCCGCCCTGCAACTTGCGCTTCTGACTGACAACTTCTCGATCGTCTACACCGCCAACCATCACGCTGCCGCGACGCCTTTCCCGTTCGACGTTGCGACAGCTTGGGCCGCACTCGAAGGGTCCATCGTCCTATGGGGTCTGGTGCTTGCGGTCTTCGCCTGGTTCATGGTCGTGCGGTATCGCAAGTCGCCCGATGAGCTTGGTGCGGCTGCCCTGGCAGTCATCGGCGCCGTTGGTGTCTTCTTCTTCGGGCTCATGGTCACGGTGGCCAATCCCTTCGAGGTCTGTGTCCAGGCCGCCGAGGTGGGATGTGTCGAATCGAGCCCTTGGCCATTCTCCAGCGTCGTGGCACCGGCAGATGGCCCCGGACCCAACCCGTTGCTTCAGAACCATTTCATGATGGCCATACATCCCCCAATGCTCTATCTCGGCTACGTCGGGTTGACCGTCCCGTTTGCGTACGCCATTGGCGCATTGGCCCTCGGGGTCCCTGGCCCCGAATGGTTGCGGCGAAGCCATCGCTCGACTCTCATCGCCTGGTCCTTCCTGACGGTCGGAATCCTCCTCGGAGGCTGGTGGGCATACGAGGTTCTGTCCTGGGGCGGCTACTGGGCCTGGGACCCGGTCGAGAATGCGTCTCTCATGCCGTGGCTCGTTGCCACTGCTTTCTTGCACTCGGCCATAATCCAACAACGTCGGGGAATGCTCCAGGCATGGAACTTCATCCTGGTGATCTCAACGTTTGCACTGACAATTCTCGGCACCTTCTTGACCCGGTCCGGGACTATCAATTCGGTTCATTCCTTCACACAGTCGTCCATCGGTCCGGCCTTGCTCGGATTCTTGGTCTTGGTGGTGGTCGGCTCGTTCACGTTGTTCTCGTTCCGAGCCGACATAGTCTCCACTTCGCCCCGTGTGGACTCCATGCTGTCGCGCGAGGGAGCCTTCCTCATCAACAATCTGCTGCTTTCGGTGTTTGCCTTCGTTGTCTTGATTGGCACCACCTATCCCCTACTGGTCGAAGCGTTTACCGGCACCCAGGTCGGCGTCGGAGAGCCTTTCTTCAACCGGCTCGCCGTACCACTCTCGTTTCTGCTTCTGCTGGTGATGGGCTTCGGTCCGGTAACTCCCTGGCGGTCGGCCACATGGGCGCAGATTCTGGAGCGAACCCGAGTCCCGATCGTCGTTGCATTGGCAGCCGGTCTGATCACCGCCTTGGTGGTCACAAGAAATGGTTGGGTTGTTCTTTCGATCACCCTTGGAGTGTTCGTCCTTGGATCGATATCGGGGCTGGCCAGCCACCAGATTCAGCGTCGAACAGCCAAGACCGGCGAGAGTTACTTCGCCGCGGCCCGACGAGTGTTCAGCGGTGATGGTGGGTTTTGGGCCGGCCAACTCAGTCATTCAGGCATCGTCCTCATCGCCATCGGCATCGCCTTCGCTGCCAACCTCGGCGCACACCTCGAAACCACGATCGAGCAGGGCGAAACCATCGAGTTCGAAGGCTTCGAGATCACCTACGAGTCCCCCTTCTTCAGGGCAACGGACTCAAAACGCACTCAGGGCGTCAGGCTCTCAATCCACGAAGACGGTCAGTTCCTGGGAACCCTGGAACCGGCCGCGAACTTCTTCGGTGACAGCGATACCGGTATAAGCACTCCAGATGTCCTTCACGGGCTCCGGGGCGATCTATACGCCACCATGCTCGGGCTACCTTCGGAAGGCTCGACGAATCTCAACTTCGACACCTCTCCCCTGATTTGGGTGCTGTGGTTGGGAGGGCTGACATCGGCAACGGGAGGCTTCCTCGCCTACCGCGCAAGGCATCGGGAACGGACTGGCCGATCTGATCGTCAAACCGCAGATGTCTAACACCAACCGCCTGTTTGCCGTCGCGATTGCCGTGATGGCCGTCGCGTTGGTGTTTTTGATGTCCACTTTCGAGTCCGACACTGACCGTGTCGAGCAGTTGGGCCAAGCGATCAAGTGCCCAGTCTGTCAAGGAGAGTCGATCGGCGACTCACCGGCCCAGATGGCGAGGGACATGATGGCCCTCGTTTCCCAGAGGGTCGATGAAGGCGCATCGGATCAGGAGATCGTCGACGAACTGCTCGCCTCCTACAGCGGCGCGGTCCTCCTGGACCCACCGGCAAGCGGATCGACCCTCCTGCTCTGGCTAGCTCCGGCCGTGGTCTTGGTCGTCGGCGTAGGAGTGATTCTCTGGTGGCGCCGAAACCCGACCGAAGCCACACAGCCTGAAGTCAAGGAAGAAAAACCGAGGAAGCTGGCCCCGATCCTGTTCCTCGCCGGTTCACTCGCCGCCATCGTCGTCGTAGCAGGGTTCTTCGTTCAGGACAGAGACGGACCAAACACCGGCGCGGCGGCCATCGACACTGACAACCTCGAGGAGGTATCGAACGAGACTATGGAGGCCGTGATCGCCGCCAACGCAGATCACCCGGAAGTCTCAGGAATGCGACTCGCCCTGGCCGAGAGATATTTCGAAGTCGGCGATTTCAGTTCCGCTTTCCCCCACTATCTGGAGGTGGCACAGTCACCAGATGCTTCAGATCCTCAGGCGGTGACCGCTTTGGTCCGGCTTGGGTGGATGGCATGGGAAGGGAACCGCGAGGTCGACGCTGCTGTCGGACTCTTCGACGAGGCGTTGGCCATTGACGACACTTCGGCGACCGCTTTGTTCCTCAAAGGCCAGGTCTTGTGGTGCTCGGCGACCGACCTCGATGAAGCGGCGAGCCTGTTTGGTCGAGTCCTGGAGGATCCGACGCTCGAGTCCGACACCAGGTCTGTTGTCGAGTCCGACCTGGACGCCCTCAACGCTGGAGCTGCCTGCACATGAACTCCAAAGCCCTCCGCTGGACAGGCCTCGGCATCGCTGCGATCGGGGTCATTTTTGCGGTCGTCCTGGCGTCACGATTCGGCACCAACCCCGGCCTGGTTGACTCGCCCTTACTCGGGGAGCCGGCGCCGCAGTTCAACCTCTCACCGCTCGAGGGTGGCGAACCGGTCGCCCTTGACTCCCTCCAAGGTGATGTGGTAGTTCTGAACTTCTTCGCCTCATGGTGTCCCGAGTGTCGGGCCGAACATGACGATCTGGTGTCGACGGCAAACGCATTTGAAGACCAGGGGGTCACTTTCATACAGGTTGCGTACCAAGAAAGCCCGCCGGCCTCCCTCGACTATCTGGTCACAGCTGGACGAGCCGAATCGACTCTCTATCTGGCCGATCCGGGAAGTCGCACAGCAATCGCTTACGGGGTGTTTGGCATACCGGAGACCTACTTCATCGACGAGACCGGCACAGTGGTCGGCAAGATCATTGGCGAAACGGATGCTTTGACGCTCGGGGCAACGATCGACGCCATCAAGCGAGGCGAAGATCCGGGCCAGAAAGTCACGGGGAGCACGCAGCAGTCTCCCGACGGCTGATCAGCCGGTTGGTTCAATCACCACCACTCCCACCTCGTCGAATGTCACCGAGTCGAGGGCAGCAGGACCAGTGCCCAGAAGGAAGACATCGAAGAAGCCGAGTAGGTAATTGTCGACTATCGGGACGACGCGTCCGGCCGGGATGGAACCCACCAGGCCGAACTGCCCGCCTACAGGGGAGAAAAAAGGCGCCACGGTGAAGTCGTTGTGAGCGGCGCCTTCAATCGATAGCCAATAGGTGATCTCCTCGGCCCGAGCAGCGATGCCCCTCAGCAAGGCATCGTTGGGCGTGTCACGCCACCCGTCGGACCGCATGTACAGGGCCGGTCGCGTCATGTTGTTCCTCAGATCTCGCTCGACCAGAGGTTCGACCCACGGGTCCATACCCAGAACCGCATCACATCTGTCATCTGTAAGGCAGACCTTTATGGCCGCGCCACCCCCGGTGGAGTGGCCGAAGACCCCTATGAGGTTGAGGTCAACACCCGCCACGATTTCGCTGAACGCACCAGCCTCACCTGACTCCAACTCGTCGAGGATGGAAACGATGTCAGCCGCATACGTGTCGACTAGAGCGGTCGACGCTTCGGCATAGGCTTCCGCATCCACGGTCTCCTCGTCGGGAAGGGCGTTCGGATCGTTTAGGACGACGTCTCCGTCATCGAAGCGCACCGCTACAGACCCGTAGGTGTGATCAGGGGCGATCACGATAAAACCGTTGGAGGCGAGCAACTCCATCTGATTGACCGCCACCGTGCGGAAACCGGTCCATCCGTGGCTGTAGATGATCACTGGGTACGAGCCGTCGGCCAGCGTGGCTGGGCGGCTGCTGTGTGAATCGGTGTAGCGAGTGTGGTTCAGAAACCAGGATGGAAATCCGAGATCTCGCGCCATGGCTGGGGCCACTACGTCCCAATCCTCACTCCACTGGGTGACTGTGGACTCATCCAACAACTCCGCCGGATACCAGACCTGCGCCATCAATTCTCGCGGCCCGCCGGGACGCGGCCCATAGAGCTCATCTCGTGAACGATCAATGATCTGGACCGATGTCGTACCAACGGCCTCGGGGCCCGACGGGACAGGCAGTTCGGGCACCGGGAGAATCAGCGGAAGAGCGACAGCAGCAACCAAACCAAGCATCCCAAGGAGACCCCTGGTAATTCGATTGCTCCATTCCACCCGTCGTTCCAGGAAGAAGACGTCGCCTATGGCGAGGCCGATGGCTGTCAGATAGAGAGGGACCATCTGCCAGCGGAACCCTTCGAATTGGAACTGGAGGCCAACGGCTATCACCAGTAGTCCTGCAACCAGTCCCCGTCTCGGGCGAGTCCCGAAGACCACCGGCCAACCCAAAGCAAAGATGCAAGCGAAAAAGAGGATCAGCTCGAACTGTCTCAAGGCGTCGTGAGAATAAGAGGGGTCAGCGGTCTAGAAGCCGTACCGCGAGATGCGGGTCCCTTGGTGGAAGTTGAGTTGCCACACGCCGTCGGTGCGAATCCAGATCGAGCTCCGGCGGGCCTCCTGACCACCTTCACCGACGGTCCTGTAAGTGACCAGGGCGGTATCCGCCGCGAGTTGGCGGACGGCGAACTCTCGAATCACAACCGAGCTCGGCTGCTCCCCACTGAGCATGTCGAGAAGCATGCGCTTGTTGTAGACCCTCCCCGTGCTCCCAAACTCGAGCACATCGTCGTGGAGCAACTCCCGCACCCTCCTCGGATTGGCGCGCACGGTCGGATCGAGCAGTTCCATCTCCTTGGTTCGCAAAATGTGGAACCAGGGGTGCTGGCGGGTCTTGTGTCTTGGGAGGCCGGTCATGGGCTCCGCACAGACTAAGTCGGAATTCAGCCAGAAAGGGCTATCAATTCGTCAAGTGCTGCACGCATCTCAGACTCATCTCTGAGCCCCGCCCAGGATTGGACAACCGTGTCGTCGGCGGCGATCAAGACGGTGACTGGTTGGTAAGGAACTCCGTAAGCCTCGAAAATCGCTTCGTCTTCGTCCAGGCCCCAGTAGACGAGCCCGGAGTCCAAGAGCTCATTGGCCCGGCTGGCTGTGTCCTCGAAACTCGACTTCCAAGCGGGCGCCACGAAGTCGACTCGATCGGCGTACTCGGCCGCAAGGCCGTCGACGACGGGCAACTCCCGCCTACAAGATGGTCACCACTCGGCCCAGAAGATCATGAACACAGGTTTCGACTCTTCGGAGAGAACGTATGTCCCCTGACCATTGCCAAGTTCAAGTCTGAAGTCAGGCGCAAGCGGCCTGTCTGACGTCGTGGTCGTGTCACCGGATTGGCCGGTTGTTGTCGAGCCATCCTCTCCCGATGACCCGCCCGCCGAAGAGGTGCTCCCCTGGTCAGAAGTCGGAGCGGTGGATTCACCTGCTGAATCCGTTGCCGGGCTGCACGCGGCAACGAGCAACGACAGCACCATCACGGCTAGCAAAACTCGACGCACAGCCGGAACCGTAGACCGATCTCTGTATAAGCGAT
This sequence comes from Acidimicrobiia bacterium, assembly GCA_028284765.1. Lineage (GTDB taxonomy): Bacteria > Actinomycetota > Acidimicrobiia > Spongiisociales > ZC4RG35 > JANQRA01. The sequence continues at coordinate 17,495 of JANQRA010000023.1, read as the reverse complement.
GTAAAGCGACGGTTGCCATGCATTGGGTGAGCGACATGTACTATTCCCTGACCCGTGCCCAAGACGACGCTGTACTTCGCATACGGATCGTTACTAGACCCCGAGAGGATCTCGAAGATCGCCCCGGGGTCGAAGTTTGCGTTCATCGCCCACTATCCGGAGACGAGACTCGATTTCGTCGACCACGATGAGGGTGCGGTGCCAACTCTCACCAAGGCGGCCGGCAACACCGTCTGGGGCGGTGTCTTCGAACTCCCCGATGAGGAGATCTCAGCCGTAGCCGAAGCGGAGGCGGCAGAAGGCCGGGTCCCGGGCTTTGACCTCAAGGCCGTGGACCGGGAAGGCAACAAACACGATTGCCTCACCTTTGTTACCTCCGAACCGGCGAACGGTGAGCTCCGGCCGAGCCCTGAGTACTTGGAAGCAATGGTCAATGGCGCTCGTCATTGGAATCTGCCAGCTGGTTGGGTGCTGGGCTTAGAAGACCTCGGAGAAGACCCCCTCTTCATGTAGAAAGGGGCCCCGAAGGGCCCCTTTCCGGATCGGTTCCGCGGTTCCTATTCGTCTGCTGGGAACAGCTTGTAGAGGGCGTAAGCCACTACCGCACCAATCAAAGGTGCATACAGGTAGAGCCACAACTGATCGTTGAACGGATCGCCCACAACGGCCGGGCCAAAGGAGCGTGCGGGGTTGACCGAGGCTCCTGAGAACGGGATACCGACGATGTGGATCCCAACCAAGACCAAAGCAATGGCCGCCGGAGCATGATTGTGACCGGTCCGCGTTACAGCCATGATCACCCAAACGAACACGGCTGTGAGCAGGATCTCGACGGTGAGGCCGGTTCCGAAGTCCGTGTAGCCAGTAGCGGTTGCCGCCACTGCGGAACGCTCCCCAGCAGCCGCAAGCACGATGAGCGAACCAACCGTTGCTCCTGCGAACTGAGCGATCCAATAGCCAATCGCGTCACTCAGCGAGATCCGCCCGTCGAGCAGCATCGCCAGCGTCACCGCAGGGTTGAAGTGGGCGCCACTGACATGGGCCACCGCCCATATGCCAGCGAGCAGTGCCAACCCGAACCCGAACCCGATCGCCATGATCTCAGCTGCACCCGTGGCTCCTCCGACTGCGAGGATTCCCATCGAACCCAGTCCAACCAGGATCAGGGTTCCCAGGAGCTCTGCCAGATACTTGTTGATTACCAACTTGGTCTCCTCTTTTCTATCTCCGGGTCTACGACCTGGATCAACCGACAAAGGTTTCGTGATCAGGCTATTTCGAGCGTCTTCGGGTCTTCCGGATTTATGCCATCATCAGCTGCATGCTTGCCGCCTTGAACGTTGGCGCGCTTCTGCTGGGCGTGGCCACCGGCGGACTCGTCGCCACCGTCATCGCACTGAGCCTGAGCGGCGTCCTGTCGATCGTTGGGCTCGAATCGGGCGCCGACGTGGGTCTGGTGGTCGGCGTCGTTCTCGGGCTCTTCGCAGGCGGATGGATTGGCGGGCGACGAGCCGTCCACTCCCACCGCTTTCACGGAATGGTCACGGGGCTGCTTCTCGCCTTTGTGATCATGGCCATCGCCCGATTTGGAGGAAGCAATGCCGGGGCTCTGACCATCCTCTGGCTGGCATTGCTGTCTGCGGCCATTTCCGGTCTCGGCGGATGGCTCGGGGGCAGGACTCTGAGAGGTGCCGCTTGATGCTGCCGACTCGGTCATCGTTATCATGTGCCATGCGAGCCCGTCGGACGATCGCGGTGACTGGTCCCACTTGTCATCGAGGAAAGTCCGGACTCCAAAGGGCAGGGTGCTGGATAACTTCCAGGCGGGGTGACCCGACGGAAAGTGCCGCAGAGAACAGACCGCCAACGTGGGCTTCGGCCCGCACGGCAAGGGTGAAACGGTGGTGTAAGAGACCACCAGCGTCCCCGGCAACGGGGCCGGCTAGGAAAACCCCACCCGGAGCAAGGCCAAGCAGAGGCAGGGTTGCCCGCCCGACTGCCTCGGGTAGGCCGCATGAGCGCTCCGGCAACGGAGCGCCCAGATGGATGATCGTCGCCTGTCGCACCCGACAGAGCACAGAATCCGGCTTACAGACGGGCTCGCACCCAACCACCAGATGACTATCGACGGCCAGCCCACTGCTACCCACCCATGGGGTGATGAGGCCTCTCCCTACATCCAGCTGGGTGGCGACCATGCCGTTAACGCGTTGGCCAACTCTTTCTACGACGTGGTCGAAGAATCCTCACCGACCCTGCAGGCGATGTTGCCCAAGAACACAGTGAACACTCGACGGAAGTTCTACATGTATCTGTCGGGGTGGCTCGGCGGGCCTCCGCTGTACGAAATGAAGTGGGGCCATCCCCAGCTTCGGAGGCGTCACATGCCCTTTCCGATTGGCGCCGAGGAGGCAGCTGAATGGATGCGCTGCATGCGAGAGGCAATCGCCCGGGAGGAGATTGGCGATCCGTTGGCTTCATTCCTCGACTCGAGGCTCTCTCCTCTCGCCGACCACATGATCAACAAGTAGGCGGGTTCTTGTGTGTGGCAGATTCTCGATTACCGGTGACCTCGACTTCTACGCGGAGTACTTCGGCGTCGATGAGGTCGTCACGGATCAGCTGGAGAAGAGTTGGAATGTGGCACCAACCGATCCCGTGTACGTGATCGCTGAACGTGACGGAGTGAGACAACTTGGGTCGATGAAGTGGGGCCTGGTCCCCCATTGGGCCAAAAACACCAAGTCGATCCATATCAATGCGCGCAGCGAAACGGTTGACACAACCGCAGCTTTCAGAGACTCGTTCGCCAAACGACGCTGTCTGATCCCGGCGGACGGCTTCTACGAATGGGAGCCACCAGAAGAGGGAAGGACTCCCCACTGGGTATATAAAGCAGACGGACATCCCATGGTTTTCGCCGGCATCTGGGCAAGTCGCTTCGACGACGACTCCCAGGAGTGGCAGCGCACATGTTCGATACTCACCGCAGCTGCCGACGGTCTGATTGCTGAGATTCACGATCGGATGCCCATCTCGCTGGCCCGGTCTTCTTGGGATGCATGGCTGGACAGAGAACTGACAGACTCCGAGGTGGCTAGGGGCTTGATCACCCCGGAGGACCCTGAGAGCCTGATGGAGCATGTGGTGTCCAGGAAGGTGAACAGCGTCCGCAACAACACCCCTGATCTGCGGGATCGGATTGAGCCGGAGACACTCTTCTGAAGTGAGCGAAGGGTCACTGAAGAGAGAACTCGGCCTGTTTGGTGCGATCGTCACCGGGCTCGGCTCGATTCTGGGCACCGGTGCCTTCGTGGCGATCGGGGTTGCGTCCGGCAGGTGGGGTGACTTCGTGATCTATGCGATTCCTCTCGCCGGGCTGGTGGCCGTCTTCAACGGTCTGTCCTCCGCCTTCCTCGCAGGTCGATTCCCGGTCGCAGGCGGAACATACGAATACGGACATCGGACACTGAACCCTTGGCTCGGATTTAGCGCTGGATGGCTATTCCTGCTGGCAAAGACAGCTTCGGCCGCCACGGCCGCGCTGGGAATCGCTTTGTATTTGGGAATCGATGACCGTTGGTTCCCGGTCGTGGCGACGCTGGCGGTCACGGGCCTGGTAGCGCTCGGTTTGCGACGGACAACGGCCGTCAACGCTCTTCTGGTAGCGATCACCGTTGCCGCAATCGTTTGGTTTGCCATCAGTTCAGACGGGGCACAGGGATTCGTTGCGGTTGGCGATCCACCCAACCCGATCGGTGCCATCGCTTTTCTCTTCGTGGCTTTCACCGGATACGGACGCATCGCCACATTGGGTGAAGAGGTGAGAGATCCGGCCCGCATCATCCCCCGAGCCGTCGTCGTGACCCTTTTCGTCGCCACCGTTCTCTACCTGCTCGTCGAACTGGGCGGTCGATCCAGAGGTGGCGAGTTCTGGGGGGTTGGCCTTCAAATCGGCTTCAGTCCGAGCCTCGTCATTCGAATAGGCGCGATCACGGCGATGGTGGGAGTCCTTGTGAACCTGGTCTTGGGCCTGTCCCGGGTATGGCTTGCCATGGGAAGGCGTCGTGACATGCCAAAGCCGCTCGCCCACCTCGACTCGAATCATCAGCCGCTCTTTGCCACGGTCTTGGCCGGAGTGGCGATTGCAGCAGTCACTCAATTCCAAGGATTTGCCACGACCTGGAGCTTCTCCGCGATGACCGTTCTCCTCTACTACGGAATCACCAACCTTGCAGCCCTCGCAGTCGACCGTCGACGGGTCGTCTCATGGCTCGGTCTGGCCAGCTGTGTGTTCCTGAGCTTCTTCGTGCCCCTAGGTATCTGGCTCACCGGAGCGGGGCTGCTGGTGGTCGGTCTCCTGTGGAAAACCCTCTATACACGGGGGCACTAGGTACGATTCAGGTCGCTTTTGAAGCGTTCCACCCTCCTAGTCGCTGGATTCGTCGCCGTCCTGGTCACGGCTTGCTCATCGATCCTGGGCGACGATCCTGAAGGCACAGCAGGCACCTCCGCCACCAACCCGCCCTCCGCGGAGTGCATTCGGACAACCGCCGACAACACGCCGCTAGACACCGGTGCTCTTTCGAGCGATGCCCTCTTTCTGGCAGCTGAGACGTTTACCTGTGCGAACGACGTCGTAGTTGTGGGCGAAGGAGACCTCAACCAAATCGCAGTGGCATCCCAGCTCGCAGCTGCCCTGCAGGGCCCGCTGTTCTTCCCGGAACCTCGGCTGGCGGCGGAGTTGGGACGGCTCAAGGCGTCGCGCGTCCACGTGGTGGGATCGATCACCGTGGACGCTCCTGGAGGAGCCGAGACCGTTACCCACGACATCACCAGTGCGGTTGATGCCGCCAAGGAAGCCCTCGGCGTCGAGACTGAAATCGCACTCGGATCTGAGGTGAACTCGGCAACTATTATCGAAACTGCCGAAGCGATTAGTGCTGGCGACCGTGTCGTTCGCCCACAACTCACACCGCCCGGTTCCACACCACCCGAACCTTCCATTGTCACCAGCGAAGTGGTCGTCGGTCTCGCCCAACCTCCGACGGGCGGCTCCATCTGGCTAATCGATGCATCCAACCCGGAGACGATTCTCCTGGGGTCCGCAACCGCTGCCTCCTCTGGGGCATCGGTGATCGCCGTGGATGGCGAAGATCTGCTGGGCTACCCAGAGGTTGCAGAAGCCCTCAACGGTCAGTCTCCTAGCTCCATGCGGCCCATTGGCGAACAAAGCAACTCCTCGGAGTGGGAGCGAGCCGTACTCACGAACGGTCAGCAGGTCCCGGGCGGAGGCTTCTATGTCCTCCCGAAAGAAGGACTTCGACGCTACGTCGCCTTCTATGGCTTTCCCGGCACCGACGACCTGGGGATTCTCGGCGAGCAAAGCCCGGCCGAGACCAGGGCCTTGATGCAGGAGTTCGTCGACGCTTATTCGGGCGACGGCGCTCAAGTGATCCCAACGTTCGAGATCATCGCTTCCGTAGCGTCTGCCGGGGCCGGTGACGACGGCAACTACAGCTACGAATGGCCGCCGGAAACGTTCACCGAATGGATCGAGTACGCAGGCGACAACGACATGTACGTGATCCTCGACCTGCAGTCCGGACGAACCGACTTTCTGACACAAGCGAAGATCTACGAAGACCTACTGCGTCTTCCATACGTCGGACTCGCTCTCGACCCCGAATGGCGTCTCCTCCCCGACCAGGTTCACCTGGAACAAGTCGGATCAGTACAGGCCTCCGAGGTCAATGAGACTGTGAACTGGGTGGCAGACCTCGTCCGTGACAACGGATTGCCACAGAAGATGATGATCGTCCATCAGTTCCGCACTTCCATGATTCAGAATCGAGGCGACATCATCGAGAGGCCTGAGATCCAGATGGTTATCCAGATGGATGGTGACGGCACGGAGCCACAGAAAGACAACACCTGGAGCGTCCTTCAGGAAGGCGCCGAAGACGCTCATTGGGCTTGGGGCTGGAAGAACTTCTTCGACGAAGACGAACCTGGGCCACCAACCCCTGAATCGACCATGTCGAAGCAGCCCACACCGGTCTTCGTGAGCTACCAATAGCCGGACCGGAGAACCCCCGCGACGTGGCAAGATCACACTGATGACCAAGTTTGCATATTTCTGCGGCCACGAGCAGTGGCAACCTGAAGAGCTCGTTCGACATGCCGTCCTCGCCGAAGAGAGCGGGTTTGACGCAGTTGTCGTGTCGGAGCACTTCCACCCTTGGGTCGACGATGCTTCAGCCTCAGGGTTCGCGTTCTCGACGATCGGCGCCATGGCCGCCGCGACCAGCAAGATCGAGTTCGCCACAGGTGTGACCACGCCTCTTTTCCGGTACCACCCGGCCGTAGTCGCTCAAGCGGCCGCCACCTTGGACCGTCTTTCGGGTGGCAGGTTCATGCTGGGGGTGGGAACCGGAGAGAACATCAACGAGGGGCCGCTCGGCTACGAGTTCCCCAAGTACGCGGAACGCAACGCCCGTATGTCCGAATCACTCGAGATCATGCGACGTCTCCTCGACGGGGAGAAGTTGACGTACGAGGGTGACTACTACGAGACCGACCGCGCCAAGCTCTACTCGCCGCCGCTGGGACCAGTTCCGATCCTGATGGCTGCAGGCGGACCCAAGTCGGCAACACTGGCTGGTCAGAAGGCACAGGGAGTTGTGACCTCAGTCAAAGACCCGTCCGAAACCATCGAACGTGTCATCGACCCATTGCGGGCGGCCGCCTCCGAAGCTGGCAAGCCCGACCCGATGATCCTCGCCACCAGATGGTCCCTCTTTGCGGCCAACGAGGACGAGGCCTGGGACGCCCTCTACTCCTGGAGGGGGTTGCGGGCACCCGGCAGGCTCGAGGCAGTCGACCCGCAGACATTGCGGGAGCGTGCCGACGAGCTTCCGAGGGAAGAAGTCCTGGGGCGCTACACGCTGGTGAACAGCGTCGAAGAGATCGCAGACGCATACCGGCCTCTCGTCGAGGACATCGGCGCTGACGTCGTGACTTTCCAGATGGCAGCGTTGGATCAGCCTGCGCTGATCGAGCGACTCGGCAAGGAAGTCCTACCGCTGCTTCGCAATGGCTAGCTGACCCTGGTGATCAGCTCGACCAAGGCGAGGATTTGTTGCCTCGTCTCTGTGCTGACCCCGGGACTGTCTGCAGCGAGCGACAAAGAAGACACAACCGACTGAAGCCGACCCAAGATGTATCTCGAGTCATCGGTCTGAGCAGAAAGAAGCCGCTCTACGGGCCCAATCATCTTGTCGGCAAGGCCGACACCAAAGGACGCGAACAAATCGACCTTGTATCCAGCCGAGTTCCGAACCCATAGGGTCCGTTCTGAACCATCGGCCGGGAGCACCCGAATCGATTCGAAGGCAACCCCATCAACCGCCGTGGTCTCGCCTTCGAAATAGGAAACGGTCCCTGCGAGATACGACCCGGCACCTTGGGCGAAGCCGGACCAGAAGTTGGCTGCGACCTCAGGGTCTGATTCACGAAGTGCCACGGCGACATCGCTGAAACTGGCTCCCTCGGCGAGAGCTGCAAGTGCGGCCTGCCCTTCGACCGCGATAAGTCCGGCTTCCTCGAAGCTGCCCTCAGACACCGCTGCAACAACCGACTCAACCGCTTCGAGCGCCGACTCGGCGCCCCTCGACTCGGCGACTGTCGTCGCGGCCGGATCTTCAGACGGCGAGCATGCGGTCAGGGCCGCCAAAGCCGCCAGCGCGGTGATCCAGCTAGCTCGCCTCGACATAGTCAGGCAGCCTGCCCGTCTTCATCGTTGACTCCCGACGGGCTCGTTGACCCATTCCGAGTGCGACCCACAACCAGGCGAGATAGCCCAAAGCCACTGCCTCCTTGATCCACCGCCATGGGTCGGAGAGCGCTCGCTCCCAAGCAAGTGGCCAGAACGGAGCCTCTCCTTGTGGGATCTCCCAGCCGAAGAACGGCCAGGCGAATACCTCTTGACTGGTCCACATTCCATCCAGAAGCAGGTGCAACAGCCAACCGATCCCCAACGCCATCCAGGCGCGACGACGTCTCCCTCGACGGGTGAATATGACGACAAGTGTCATGAACAGCGACGGCAGGATCAGAGAGTGAAACCACAGTTCTCCAGTAGAGAAGCGATCGGCCAGTAGAAGTGTGCCGACCGGGAGGTCTATCAAGTCAGGAAGGATGGCACCGAACAGCAGAAAGCGGATATCGACCTTGGGGTCTCTGAATATCCATCTGAACAGCCAAAGCGTGCCGCCTAGATGCCAGAACAGCATCTCTCAGACAACGAGTATTCGCCGACAGTGAACACATCGCGGTAGTTCATCGGCGAAGGCCTCTTCCTGTTCGGCCGGCGAAAGGGTCATGTGGCAGCCCCCGCAGACACCGTTGTCGAAGGAGGCAACAGCGACCCCCTCCTTGATGCCCCTCATCTTCTCGTACAACTCCAAGAGATCGGTATCTATCGGTTCGAGAGCGGACTTCTTCCGCTCCTCCTTCCGTCCCAACTCGGCATCAATGGTCTTCCATTGGGCTTTGATCGACTGTTCGAGCTCGGCTTTTGCCGCCTCCACTTTCTCGATTTCAGCATCAACCGAAGTGACGGCCTCACGTGCGGGGTCGACTGCATCGAGTAGGCCGAGGACCCGCTCTTCCATTGCAGATTGCTGAGCCTTGAGACTCTGGACTTCCAAGCGCATGTGTTCGGTTTCCCTTGAGCTCATGCCCCCAGCGAACAATCGCGTTTCGTGCTCGTCGACCTTTATCTCGAGAATCTCGAGTTCTCCCTCCGCCTTGTCGAGTTGTAGCTCCAGATCCTTCAACGTCACGGCTTTCGCCTCTCGATCCGCCTGCAGGCTCTTGAGCTGCTCATGGGCTGCTTTGTAGACATCGAGCTCGGGCAACGACTGACGCTGATCCAGCAATCGATCGATGGCGAGGTCGAGCTCCTGTAGATCGAGTAGGTCGGCGAGGCTCGTCAGCTGCATCAGAGGCAGTGAGAGTAGCCCTCTTTCATGACCAAGTTCTCGGGCTGAACCCGGTGAGATCGACGACTTCTTGATCACTCACTTCTCTCACCATCTCCACCAGGTTCACCATGCCAGGGCGCTCCGTGATGATGTGGCCGGGATCAACGATGGCAAGCCTCAAATCGAGTGCCTCCACGCAGTTGTGATGAGAAACGTCGCCCGTAACGAGAGCATCCGCAAGAGTTGCGGCCTCCCGAATCAAGCTGGACCCCGAGCCCGGCACGACGGCAAGTCTCTCAACCCTCTTGGCACGATCTCCCGAAACGCGCGTGCCCATCGGGCCAAAGGTGTCCGCTATGACGGCTTCGACTGTCCCAAGAGTTCCGACAAAGGCTCCGACTCGCCCGATGTTCGGGAGTCCTGATTCCTGGTCTCCACCAAACGGTTCAGGTTCCCGAAGGTCGAACAGCTCGGCAAGACCATCAGCTGTACCACCCTCAGCGGCGTCAAAATCGGTATGCGTTACCAGCAGGTTCACATTTTGGGCCATCAGTCGGAACGCACGACCACCAGGCGAGCGCTCGCGGAGAACACGGTTCGTTGGGATGAAGAGCAGAGGGTGATAGGTGATCAGGAGATCCACAGGTGATGCCTCGATCTCGGCAACGACCTCCTCAGTCACCTCGTGGCAGACAGCGATGGTCGAAACGGAGGCTTCTCTGTCACCTAGCTGAAGGCCTACTGGATCCCAGTCTGGGGTGTTCCCGGGTTGGGTTCGCCGGGCGAGGTCCTCTATGAGCTTCTCAACAGTGATCACGCGGAGGCATCGTAAGCTCCAGTCGATGGACCTGCGCCCCGCTCAGACGTGGAATCCGCCCGACGACTGGGCACGGATCACAGTTATCGATGCGCACACAGGTGGCGAGCCCTTCCGCACTGTCATCGCCGGCGCCCCTTCGATCCCGGGTGCCGCGGTCCTGGACCGGCGGCGGTTCGCCATGACGGAGTTGGATTGGCTGCGTCGAATTCTGATGTGGGAACCGCGGGGCCATGCCGACATGTACGGAGGACTGGTTGGCCCTCCGGAACGATCGGACAGCGACTTCTCTGTCCTGTTCATGCACAACTCGGGCTTCTCGACGATGTGCGGCCACGGGATAATCGCGCTGGCGAAGGTGGTCCTCGATCTGGGTCTCGTGGAGTGCGACTCAGACACGGCAAGGCTTGACATCGACACCCCCGCCGGTCAGATCCACACCTGCTCGTCACGAGAAGAAGGCCTAGTCACGTCCACTTCATTCACCAACGTTGCTTCTTTCGTCACGGCTCTCGACGTCACCGTCGATGTTGGTGTTGCGGGAAAAGTGGTCTTCGACGTCGCGTACGGAGGTGCGTTCTACGCGTATGTGGATGCTGGCACGGTGGGGATCGACCTCGACAATCCGGCTGCTCTCATCACCGCTGGCCGTGCCATCAAAAGTGCGGTTTCTCGATTGGAACTGACCAATCATCCCGAATCAGAAGATCTGAGCTTTCTATACGGCGTCATCTTCACAGGGCCGGCTGAATCTAAAGAGAATCACAGCAGGCAGGTCTGCGTGTTCGCCGACGGTGAGATCGATAGGTCGCCAACAGGTACAGGTGTTAGTGCTCGCCTTGCGCTGCTTCGTGAACGCGAAGGGCTAGCTGTAGGAGAAACCGTCGTCATTGAGAGCATCGTCGGAAGCACATTCTCCGGAAAGATCGACGCCTTGACCAAGATCGGTGACCGTCCAGCAATCATTCCTGAAATCACGGGATCGGCCCATATCGTCGGACGAAGCGAATTCTGGATCGACCCCAGCGACACCCTTGGAGAGGGTTTCTTGCTTCGCTAGCTACCCACGGCGACTTCGTCTTCCACCGGTCTGGCCACGACGACACAGTCAGGGATGACAATTGAGAACGCTGCGCCTCCGAGCCGTTCGGAGACCCGATAGTCCGCACTCCCCCCATGCGAGCCAGCGACTGCCTTGACGATCGTAAGGCCAATGCCCAGTCCCGGTGTCGTGGCGTCAAGTCGATGATCGCCGCGTTCGAAATGCTCCCAAATCGCGGTCTCATATCGTGTCGGCACGCCCTGGCCGTTGTCATGGACCTCGAATACCAGATCAGTGCCATTGACCTTGGCGACCATCAACACGCGGTCACCGCCGTACCGGACAGCGTTGCTCATCAGGTTGGAGAGAGCTTGTTTGATTCGGTCTGGATCAACATTGACTGTCACGTCAGCAGCCAGGTCTTCTTCGATCTTGGTGTCGGATGGATCGAGATCGCGCAGCACGGAAACGACCAGTCCGACCGCCCGCACGTTCTGCTTCTCGAGCGCCAGTTGCCCAGGGTCTCCCTTTGCCAGCATCAGCAAGTCAGAGACAAGCCTCGACATGTGTCTGGCCTGGTCTGCCGCCTCAGCGATCATCTCTGCCTGAGCTTCAGGAGGGAACTCCTCTCCGTGCTGGTCGAGGAGTGTGAGGAACCCGACCATGGCTGTCAGCGGTGTCCGAAGCTCGTGTGAAACCGATGCGACCAGTTCGGCGCGTTTTGCATCGACTCGGTTGCGATCCCGATAGATGACATAGACCTGACGCATGAAGATCACGACTCCGATGAGGATCACGGCGTCGAGGAGCACGACTTCCTCGGCGGAGGTTGCGATACGGCGGTAGCTCTGGAAGTGCACTGCGAGAAGGACAGCCGCCAGGGCGTACGGCCAAGCCAGTGCCCAAAGTGGCGTTGGAGCCTCCGGAAACTCTCTCTTTCGAGGGGTTCGATCCACGATGGTGGCAGTGACCAATAGCAGGGCGGCCGCAGTGAGGTTCAGCGCCCAGGCCGGCTCACCGGGAGCGAAGTCCTCTCCAATCGATCTGGACATGAACACGAAGTCGGCAAGAACCTGGATGGCGGCTCCAGCAGCGAGAAACACGAGACGGATGTCGAGGTGGTAGTTCGACCTTCGCATCACGAGTGTCATCACTGCGATTACGACAGCGATGTCCGTGATTGGATAGATGACCGCGATCATCCCTTCCCACCAAGGAACTGCATCGAAGATCTCGACCAATTGGCTGAAGAACGCGTTCCACACGAGAGCGGCGAGAGCTATCGCACCTACTGAGGCATCCATCGCAGTGAGAGCCCATTCCTGACCTCCGCTGTCGAGACGCGCCAGTCGATAGAGCGCGGCAATGATCGACACATATGCAGCGATGAAGAAGATGTCGAACACGCCAAAGGCTCTCAGTTCGACACCGCTCGCACTCAGGATCCCGATGACGACGACCCCGGCCATGAAGAGACTCACGCCCAGCCCGACCAGCCGCCATGCACGACGCTCGCCCGGCCTGAGTGTGCGCGATCGCGTGAAGAAGAGCACTGAGGTCGCTGACAACCCGATGATGAGCGTCAGGAAACCCACCTGGGGTGCGAATTCTTCGAACTGCCAGGTGACAACCGCCCCGCCAAGGAGCACGGCGACAATCGGTGCGGTAAGGAGCCAACGGCCACCTCCCACAAATGGTGCGCTTCCCACGCACCCTTATCGGTCGAATCGCCGCCTGTATTTAGGAGTCGTCAGCCGTCTCGGCGGCATCTTCGAGGGCAGTGAGATCGACGATGTCATCGTGACCCTGGTATTCGGCGAGGACTTCCCCGATTGAGGACAGAAGGTCCTCGATCTGTTCTAGAGAGTTGTAGCGAGTGACGGTGAATCGGATTCCGCCTTTGCCTCGCGGCACCACGGGAAAAACTGCTCCGTTGACGTAGTGGCCCCTATTGAGCAGGGTCTTGACAGTGCTGAGCACTTTCATCGAGGCGCCGATCTCGACGTACCAGAGGGGCGTCTCTTCACGATTGGCTAGTCGGACTCCGTACTTCTGGGCAGTGATGTTCACGAATCTGATGCGCTCCATCAGCTCGTCCTGTAACGAGGGAAGCTCATCCGAGAGGTGGATATCGGCCGATGCGATGTTCGCTGCGAGCACGCCGGGCGGTAACGGCCCACCGAAGACCATGGGACCCCCGGTCGCCTCGACCGTTTCGATCAACTTCTCGTCCTCGGCGGCTATCACACCGCCCATCGAGCCCCAAGACTTGGCGAGACCGAAAGACATGATGAGACGCTCGTGCCAGCCCGTTCGATGCAAGAACTGACCCTTTCCCTTCTCGCCCGCCCAACCGAGGCCGTGGGCATCGTCGCAATACGCCCAGAGGTTGGGTGACGCGTCAAGCAAGGCGTAAACCCCCTCGGCCGGTGCAGTGTCTCCGTGCATCGAATAGAGGCCATCGAACAGGTACCACACTCGCCCCTTGGTGGACGAAGCGTGATCGGCAACTGCGTCCAGGTCGTTGTGTTGAACCTGCGCGACCTCAGCGCCGTTGCCCGAGAGAGCAGGCAGAACCGACAGAATCGAAGCATGGGCTTGGGCGTCGACGACCACAAGATCGCCCCGCCTCACCAGCACCGGCAACGAGGCGTGATGGGCCAGCGTGGTTGAGGCCGTGATCACAACCGGTGCGCCAAGCACCTCCTGCATTCGGGCCCTCAAATCTCCGTACAGGCCGAGCCCCGTATACGCCAGGGAGGACGAGTAACTGTTGCCGTATCGGTCGATTGCGTCCTTTGCTGCCTCTACCAATCGCGGGTCGTCTCCTAGACCGAGATACGAACAGAGGCCAAAGTTCGAGACGGTGTTTCCGTCAAGGGTGATCGTGTCGCCGTGAAATTCGTCGTCTTCGATCAGCTGTCGGACTACCCCAGCCTGCTGGGACAGACGGTTGATCTCGAGGAACCCGTCGATGGCGCGATCCGCGCGTGTGTGGCTGAGTGATTTGGTCATGTATTGACTTGGGGTTTGGTCACGATAGGTGGGCATTGCTCACGCACGGCGGCAATGGATGACTAGTCCCTGGCATGGGGTTTTCGGCCTATACCGCCAATCTAGGAATGGTCCGATATCTAAGCCATGCGACGTCGGCCAACGACATCCCCTGACGCGTCTTCGAGCCGTCGAAGATTCGACCGAGCCCTGGCCATAACTCTGGTCTCAGGGCTTGGATTGCTCGTCATCCTGGGCCTGGTCTTCTCCATTGCACAAGGTTCTCAACAGATCACATCACGAGCAACCGACCTTCACAGCGCCAATGAGAGTTTGCGGTCGGCGACCGTCGCTCGAGCCCAAACCGGACTTGCGGTTCACCTGCTCTCGATGGACGAGACATTTGGAACGAACTCGGAGGATGCGATCGAACTCTCTCTGACAGAAGCCGAGATTGCCCTCGATGACCTCCGTGTCGGTGTCGATCGGCTCGAAGTTGCAGAGTCGATAGATGCCACGGCAAGTGTGCAGGACGCTCGGGAGTTCGCCGCAACGAGCACCGAGATCCTGACCCTCGTCGAGACCCAGCAGCCACGAGCTGCCGTTGCCGCTGCCGGGGAACAAGACGAGCAATTCCAAGAACTCCTCGGCGGCCTCGAATCGGTCCGCAACGCTCTCGCCGAGTCTGTTGCCGAGTCCGACGTCTTTCTCGGCCGGGTGGGGACGATCGCTCGTTTCCTCGTGGCCTTCCTCGTTCCTGCTGCGGTGATCTTCATCTATCGCGAGCTGCTCCTCCGTCAGCACCGCCAGGCGGAACTCGAAGGTCGACTCGAATCCGAACGCAAGCTCGGGCGAGCCCGCGAGGAGTTCATTGCCAACGCCTCACACGAGCTCCGCACTCCCCTGACCGGCATCACAGGTTTGGCCCAGATTCTCACTGAAGATCCAGCGATTGCCCGCTCGGAGAGTGCGACGGAGCTACTCGGACTGATCATCTCCGAATCGGATGACCTTTCCCGGATGGTGGAAGACCTCCTGACGACGGCCCGTCTCGATGCCGGCGCTCTCCAGTTCGACTACGAGGACATCGCAATTGAGGACGTCGTGAAGGAAGTTGTCGAGCCGCTGGGCCGGAATGGTCTCGAGGTCACTTGGGACTGCGAGCCCGCTCTAGTTCGAGCCGACGGCCTCAGGACTCGGCAGGTGCTCCGAAACCTCCTATCCAACGCTCAGAAGTACGGAGGGCCTCACATCGAGGTCGTGGGTCGTGTCGAAGGGCGCACTTATCGTTGCGAAGTTCGTGACGACGGTGCGGGTGTTCCTGCCGACATGAGCGAGAAGATCTTCGAGCGGTTCGTCCACCAGGGTCGGAGCGGAGTCAGCGACAGCGTCGGATTGGGTCTGGCGATTGTCCACGCCCTGGCTCAGGGCATGGGTGGCAGCGTCACCTACTCTCGCCAGGACGAGAAGACGGTCTTCACTGTTCGGCTTCCTTTGACGGACCCAACCAGTGTCGTAGTCCCGCACTTCGATCCGAGCGACCACGCGGCCTCGGTAGAGGGATAGTTCGATGTCGGATGCCATCGCCCGCTTTGGCCGATTGGCGCTCGCCTTCACGCTGGCGGTTGGCTCGGTAGCCACTCTGGCTATCAGCACAGCACACGCCATGCCGACCGTAGTGGTCAACCACACCGGAAACGCGTCCGACAACAACCCTGGCGACGGTGTTTGCGATACGGGAGGACCGCTCGTAGACCTCGTTGCTCGCTGCACGCTCCGCGCTGCCATCCAAGAGGCAAACGCGTCGCCGCTGGTCGATGAGATCCACTTCGACATACCCACGTCAGACTCAGGCCATTCCGCCTCGCCTCTGCGGTTCCTGATCGAACCCGATCCTCGTCTGCCGACGATCACCAGCGCCGTGACGATCGACGGCTCGACCCAACCTGGGTATACGGGGCGACCGGTCATTGTCATCAATGGAGACGAGGCCGACGGCAGCGACGGACTGAGAATCGACGCAAACAACTCCGTGATCCGGGGTCTCAACATCCAGGAGTTCGACGACGAGGGCATCGAGGTTCTTGGCAACAACAACCTGATCGTTGGCAACTGGATCGGTGTCAACGTCACCGGAACTTCAGAAGAAGGGAACGACGACGGAGTCCTCATTCGAGGCAACAACAACCGAATCGAGGGCAACTTGATCTCGGGCAACGAAGACGACGGTGTGTCGATCGACGATGCCAACGGGAACCAGGTCGTCGGCAATCTCATCGGCACCAACGCTTCAGGCACGGCGGCGATCCCCAACGAGGACGACGGAGTTGCAGTCCAATTCGGGGGCAACAACAACGAAATCGGGCCGGGGAACGTCATCTCGGGGAACGAAGACGACGGCGTCCGCATCCACCTGGCTTCGAACACAACTGTCTTCAGCTCGCTCATCGGCACGAGCTCTGACGGAGGTTCAGCGGTCTCCAACGAAGGAAACGGAATCGTGGTCGACTCGGTGGTCTCCGGAGTCACGATAAGAAACAACGTGATCTCCGGGAACGATGACGACGGGGTCGACCTCAACTTTGGAGCCACTGGGGTTTGGGTCGACGCCAACCGGATCGGAACCAACTCTGCCGGGAGCGGCGCGGTGCCCAACGGTGATGACGGCATCAGGGTCGACGCAGACGATGTCTTGATGACCGACAACGTTATATCCGGCAACGCCGGCAATGGCATTCTCCTCGAACGCACTGGGGCCGTGGTCCGTGGCAACCGAATTGGTACGGACAACAGCGGCGCCTCGCCCGTGCCCAACGGACAGTCAGGAATCGACACCGGCTCCGGTACCGGTGGATCCATTATTGGAGGCACCAGCGCCGGAGACGCGAACGTCATCGCCTTCAACGCCGCAGACGGTGTGTCTTTCAGAACTCACGGGTCAGTGGACGCAGCTGTCCTCGGCAACTCGATCTTCGGCAACGGTGGCCTGGGAATAGACATCGCACCTGATGGCCAAAACACCAACGACTTCGGCGACCCCGACGTCGGCCCCAACCAGCTGATCAACCACCCGACGCTGGTCAGCGCCGAGACTGCTGGCCCCACCGCTTTCATAGATTTCCAACTCGACGTCACGGCCGGTTGGCACAGAGTCGAGTTCTTCTCGAATCCAGGTGGCACCGATCCTTCCGGGTTCGGAGAGGGACAGATCTATGAGTCCTCTGTGGTCGTCAACCATCCCGGAGGCGGACCGGCCACCTACACGCACACAGGCTCCATACCCGTTGGGTCTGTACTCACTGCCACTGTCACCCGCTGTGCCAATACGTCGTGCACTGCCTTCGCCCACACCTCGGAGTTCTCAGGCGCCGAGACTGTGGTGGTTGGCAACAACCCTCCAACCATCAACCCTCTGGGGAGCCCATTCTCGGTCGACGAGATGGACAACCTTGGATTCACCGCGACCGTGACGGACGCCGACCCAAGCGACAGCCATACGTTCTCACTTGTTGGCGAGCCTGCCGGTGCAGCCATCACGCCGGGTGGTGTCTTCTCATGGACACCGACCGAACTGCAGGGTCCCGGCGTCTACACGTTCGACATCACAGTCACCGACAACGGAACACCAACACCACTCACCGACACCCAACCCATC
>JANQRA010000022.1 GCA_028284765.1 Acidimicrobiia bacterium | reverse complement strand
GCTGCCTACTCACAGGCAACCGGGGACATGGCCAGTCGGATGCTGACGTCGCTTGCGGCCGCCGAAGCGGCAGGGGGTGACCTCAGGGGCAGCCAGTCGGCCGTGCTACGAGTGGTTGCCGACTCAGGATCGGCAGACGGCCTGGGCCCTGCAGACATCCGAGTCGACGACCATCCCGACCCGATAGCCGAGCTTCGGCGACTCGACTCACTGAGAAGGGCGGCGATAGTCATGGGCGGCGCGTTCTCCAAAGCAGCGACCGGAGATGTCGATTCCGCCGTCGCCGAGTTGGAAGAGGCACAGACTGTTTTTGGCGCTAACTTCGAACCATCTGCATGGGCGTCGGTGTTGCTCATGCGGTCTCACCGGTTCGAGGAAGCCGCCGTCCTGGCGAATCGCGCCATCGGGTCCCACGCCGGGTGGGCCGAATTCCTCTCCCGCCTTCCAGACGCGGGACTCTTGCCCAAAGACGATGACACCCTCGATTTGCTCAGGAGTCTTGGCGATGTCTGATCTACACGGCGCGGTTCGGCAGGCGATCGAAGACTTCGCAGGCGATCTGGTCAGCCTGAGCCATCAGATCCATTCCAATCCGGAGGTCTCATTCGAGGAGTACGAATCAGCCGCCCTGCTCCAACAGACCCTCTCTGACCGTGGGTTTGCGGTCGAGACAGGGGTAGCAGGTCTAGAGACCGCCTTTATGGCCAGTCGGGGTGAAGGCGAACTCACCATCTGTTACATGGCCGAGTACGACGCGCTGCCCGACATCGGCCACGCATGTGGTCACAACATCATCGCCGCAGCCGCCGTCGGTGCTGCAGTCGGCTTGGCCGCCGTTTCCGACCAAGCAGATGTTCAGGTGAAAGTTGCGGGAACACCCGCCGAGGAGGGCGGTGGTGGAAAAGTGATCATGTTGGACGCCGGAGCATTTGCCGACGCCCATGCGGCACTTATGGTCCATCCCGGGCCCAAGGATCTGGCTGCGATGCCGACTCTGGCAACGGCACTGTTCGACATCCGGTATCGCGGGGTGGCTGCACACGCCTCGGCGTTCCCGGAGCACGGAGTCAACGCACTCGACGCCACCACCGTGGCCCAGGCTGCGATTGGAGCGCTCCGCCAGCACCTGGCCCCCACCGACAGGATTCATGGAATCATCACCGAAGGAGGCACCATGCCCCAGGTGGTGCCGGCATTCGCTTCGATGCGCTATCAGGTGCGCTCGGCCACTGTGGAGTCGCTCGCCATTCTCGAGAAGAGGGTTCGGCGTTGTTTCGAGGCGGGAGCTTTGGCATCCGGCGCCGAGGTCGAGATCGAGAGTGTTGCTCCGATATACGCCGAACTGCGCGCAGACACCGATCTCACCTCGCTGTACGTCCGTCATATCGACTCCCGAGAGCGTCGAGTATCGGAACTCACCCCCCGGGCGCAGCGTGCTGCGGGCTCCACGGATATGGGCAACGTGTCACACGTGGTGCCGTCGATCCATCCTATGATCGGAATCGGTTCCCTGCCGGCAGTTCCTCATCAGCCGGGCTTTGCTCGAGCAGCTGCGAGCGAAGATGCAGACCAAGCTGTGGTTGACGCCTCAATTGCCCTTGCCCTGACCGGACTCGACGCGGCCCTTGACGAATCACTCCGCACCAGACTTCTCAACCGCCAGCTGTTACCGGGTGGGTGACCCCCACGCGATCGCTTGGGACCCTCGTCACTCAGGAGTCGGCCTGGGGTTGACCGCCGCAGTAGGCACCACGGGCGCAGTCGACACAACGTCTCTCGCTGCTGTGGTCAAATCAGCAGAAATGGCAGGTATGGCCGGGATATGGGTGCCCGAAAACCTGCTTGCACCCCACGACACACTTGACCCCCTGGTGCTTCTGGCTTGGGTGGCGGCACACACCGAATCGATCGCCGTTGGAACTGCGGTGTTGCTGCTTCCTCACCAACACCTGTACCGATTGGCGCAGCGACTCGCTTCTCTGGATCAGCTCAGTTCAGGACGGCTCGTTGTCGGGATCGGATCGGGAGCGAAGGGCCCGGCAAGAGATCTTCTGGCCGACGACTCCTACAATCCGGCCACTGAATACGAGTCGGATATCGCTGTGCTGCGTGGCTTGCTTCGTGGCGAGAGGGTCATGGCGGAACGGCCGCGATGGCCAGCGGAGGGGATACGGTTGGAAGTACTTCCAGTCGCACCTGGAGGCCCGCCGTTCTGGATCGGTGGGAGTGCCGCACCGGCTCTCGATCGAATAGCCCGAGTCGGCGAAGGCTGGATCGCCTCTGGATCGGCTGGCATGGCCGATTTCGCCGGTCAACACCGCTACCTGGAGGATTCGATCGCGAGGGCAGGTCGAAGCCAAGACGATCTGGCCGTAGCCAAACGCGTCTACCTCTATCTCGGTGATGACGAATCGGCTACCCGGGCGATGGAGACGTGGTTCCGTGAAAGTTGGGGGGACCCCGAGCTTGCGTCACGCGCCGGCGTGAGCGGGAGCCCCGGGCAATGCGCAGAAGAGATTCATGCCTTGCGCAGTGCCGGGGCCGACCTGATCATTCTTGATCCGGTGGGCGAGCTGGCAGCTCAAACCGACCGGATCATTAGCGAGCTGTTGCCGCTCCTCTGACCATCGCGAGATGGGTCGGGAACGCCTAGTGCAGTGGAGTCCACTCCTGGTACTTCAGGGCCGGCCCGTGGCCGTCAGCCGGAGCTCCGGGCCCACCAAAGGACCAATGCCCGTGGACCATCTTCCAACTATCACCGGAGCGCTTCCAGATCTCGGTTGCTCGAGTCAGTTCGGGCAGTGGCTTGCCTTGAACATCGGCCTGCGCTCGGAACCACGATGTAACCCATGCCACATCGCCCGAGACTTCAACGACCGGGTCCACACTCTCGAAGATCGGCGGCTCCTTCTTGACACGATCACCCTTAATCCGGTCTCGGTAGATGTCCCATAGGTTGCACCAGTGTTCGACGCCGATATATTCGCTTCCGTTGGTGTTGAACAGGTGGATGTCTTCTGAACTGCGCATGTTGGCTCGGCACCAGGCGGTGTCACCGGTTCGATTGGCGGTTACCCAATCCAGGTGGAGCTGCAGAACCTGCTCCTCATCGGTCATCGCGCCGGGATTATCAGCCATAAAACTGCTCCTTTCGTTGTGGTTGTTGCAGTTGAAACGATTGCTTTGCCTTGCCCAACTCGCGAACCAGTTGGCGACTCCGTTGGGGGGAGCCCATCAGCATCAGAGTCAGCTCGTCAATGCCGAGCATTTCATATGCGGCTAGTCCGGATTCGAGGGTTTCGTTGGTGACCACCATTGCCATCGCCCGGATGGTCTGCTCATCGAAAAGGCCGCCTGCTGCCTCTGGTCCGTCTCCAAGCAGAGTCGCAGTCAGCGTTTCCTGGTCGGGAAGAGCGAACTCCGGAGCGAGTTTCTGGAGATAGCCCACGGGCATGTAGGCAAGGTTGCGGGCGGCACGGAGATATGCTGCTTCTTCGTCGAGCGGGTCATAGCCGACTGTGCAGAACGCGGAGACTCTGAAGGCATTTCGGTCACGTCCAAGGGTGGAGAGGTGGCCGTTGACGAGCTCAACTGAGGAAACGACCAGTGAAGTTGGGATTCCCGCGCTCAGCGACACTCCGTCGGCGCACCGGGAAGCAAGCTCGAGCATGCGGGGCCCCATTGCCATCAGCTGAATCACCGGCATTGGCGCCCGCACTCGGGGACGAAGTTGAAAGCCGTCGAGTTGGTAGGCATCGGTGGTCTCTGTGACTTGTTCACCCGAAAGGAGGGAGCGAAGAGTCGACAGAAAGCGTTCTACGACCTCAAGTGTGCCGACGGTTCGATTAACACCGATAGTTTGAGCCAGTTCTGCCGAACCTGAACCAACCTGGAGTGCAACGCGGCCCGGGGCTACCTTGCATAGTCCGCTCACCTCCATTGCCAGCAAACCGGGGTTTCGGCTGTCTGCATTGAAGCCAGCAATGCCAACCTCGATGCTTTGGGTTTGGGATAGATGGAGTGCAGACGGGACGACTCCATCATGCAATCCGAGATGCTCGGCGTTCCAAATCGAGTCGATTCCAGCCTCTTCAGCTAGAAGGCCAATAGAAAGCGAATCCAGGGGGCTGGTGGAACCATCGAAGCCGATGCTGACTCGCATACCACTAAGTGTGAAGCGTTGGTTGACGCTTGTCAAAAGAAGCACTAGCGTCCCGCGGGCTGGGCTTCGCCCATCCCGTTACCAAAGGAACAAAACTGATGCAAAAGCATGCAATCACCCGGCTCGTGAGCCTGGTTATCGCTGCTTCGCTCGTACTCGCAGCCTGTGGCTCGGGCGACACCGATTCAGACGACACGACGACAACGGCATCGGGCGAGACAGGCGCCACTGATGCTCCGACCCAACCCGGCGAACCAGTTCGTGGGATATCGGATGACAACGTGGTTTCCGTCGGAGCTTGGATCGCTGAGAGCGGTCCGCTTGCAGTTGTCGCCAACATTGCCAACGCGGCCAGACTGCGCTTCGATCAGGCCAACGATGAAGGTGGCGTGAACGGATATACGTTTGACTTCACTTCGATCGACGACCAGTCCGACCCAGCACAGACTGTGAACGCCGCCCGGGAGCTCTGGGAGAACGATGAGGTCTTTGCACTCGTGCATCCCTACGGGTCCGGCGGAATGACAGCCGTCGAGGATTATCTGCGAGAGAACGACGTCCCAACACTGTTCCCGTTTGCCGATTCACGCATACTCTTCTCTGAGGAGGAAGGCGCACCTGACAATGCTTATGGGTTCGTTCCTTTCTACGGCGACACCATACGTCTAATGCTCGAGTACGCGGTTGAAGAGCAGGGGATTGAGACGCTGGCTGTCCTGCATAGCAACGATGTCCTCGGCGAGGCCGGACCGGACGGCGCTAGTGCGGCAGCCCCCGACCTTGGACTGGAGATCGTCGAAGAGATTGGCTACGACGCTGGTGAGACAAACTTCGCACCTCTCGGGCGTAGGGTCGCTGAGTCAGACGCCGACGCTCTGCTGGTGTGGTCGTTCTCCGGGTCGACTCAGGTCATCGAAGCTGCTCTTGAGAGTGGATATGAAGGGCTCCTGGTTCTGCACGATGGCTACCGCGGTGGCTTCTTCCTCAACTCGCTGACAGCGCTTCCTTACGACCTTGAGGGTCGGGCAATCACCAACGTCTGGTGGACGCCTGTCACCGAATCTGACAGCGAAGTCCAAGAGTATGTTGACCTGTTCAACGCCGCCTACCCCGAAGGTGACGTCAACCTGGGACAGTCGGGGTGGATCGCAGCGAGCCTGTTCCTCGACGCTGTCGATCAGACAACAGCCGATGGCAGTGAGCTGACCTGGCCGGCGCTGAAGGCAACGCTTGACTCATGGACCGACGAGGCGATCGCCGGTTCCCGTGGTATCAACTACACAGCCGACCGTGTCGGGGCCACTCAAGGGAAGGTTCGTCTCTTCGAAGACGGCGGTTGGGTGGACGCCACCGACTGGGTCACCTACGCCCGCTATACGGAATAGAGAGTCGCTGAGTTGTCGACGATAGGCTGATTTCTTGTCGCTAACAATCCAGCTGGTCGTGGACGGCATCATCATTGGTGCCGTCTACGCCGTTGTCGGTCTCGGCGTGGTGATCGTCTTCCGGACCACAAACGTGCTCAACTTCTCCCAGGGTGCGGTTGCCACAATCGCTGGGTATCTGGCATGGAATCTGATGGAAGGATCAGGTCTGCCCTACGGGGTGGCTTTGGTGGTGGCCATGCTCGTTGGCGGACTGCTCGGGTTGGCGATCGGCGCTCTAGTCACCTTTGTCCTGGTGCGTTCTTCTCCTCTGACAAAGTCTGTCGCCACTCTTGGAGTGTTCCTGTTCTTGGGCTGGGTTGCGCGCCGGGTGTTCGGCGACGTCGGACAAGTGCTGGACCGGCCCTTTGCGGGCAGTTTTGAAGTTGGAGGGATCTTCTTCAGTGGGCACGGACTGTTCGTTGCCGTCCTGGCGTTCACCGCAATAGGCGCCACATTCCTGCTGATCGAGAAAACAAGGCTTGGCCTCGCTATGCGTGCGCTTGCCTCAGATGAGGAGACGGCGCGTGGTCATGGCATCTCGCTGGTCGTCACCAGCCTGGCCGCCTGGTTCTTTGCATCCGCCCTGGGAGCCGGTTCCGGCGTTCTCGTGGGTTCCTTCATCCAGGTCGACCATTCGATTATGAATATCGTCCTCCTTTACAGCATTGCCGCGCTGGTGGTCGGTGGCTTCGGAACCGCCTCCGGGGCGGTGGTAGGCGGTTTGGCAGTGGGGATCTTCTCGAGCCTCATGTCCGGTTTTGCCAGTCCGAGCTACAAAAACACCTTCGTGTTTGCCCTGATCTTGGCCATACTCATCTTCCGGCCGAACGGCTTGCTGGGCAAGGCAGCAATCACGGTCCCCGAGACAGTTGGTGGCGAGGATCATCCACGTCTTCCGCGCCCTGGCACCTGGAAGCTCCCCCGTTCGGTCTTGAGCACCGCCGCCATTGCGCTGCTCATCGTGGCCATCCCGTTCCTCCCACATCCGTTCAGCCTGCTCAGCTACTCGGTCATGTTGGCAACTGCTGTCGTTGTGGTCTCGCTCAGTCTTCTCATGGGTTACAGCGGCGAAATCTCCCTTGGGCACGGAGCCTTGGTGACTGTGGGCGCCTACACCACCGCTTTGATCCTCGCTCAGTTTCCAGGTACACCGTTTTGGATTGCGCTCCTTGCCTCAGCAGCGGCCGCCGCCATCGTTGGTGCAGGGCTGGGGTTGGTCACCCTGCGGCTTTCTGGCATCTACTTCGCAATTGCAACGCTGGCTTTGATCTATGTCGTGCAAGAAGTTGCACTTCAGTTCAGGGAGTTCACCGGTGGTGCTGCCGGTATCAACATCGGGAGTCCGGTGCTGTTTGGCGACATCGTGCTCACCGGCGATCGGTCGATCTATTACATGACTGCCGTCATTCTCGCACTGGTCTTGGCCGCCGTTGTTGTCCTCACCCGGTCGCCGATCGGCCAGCGATGGACTGCGGTACGCGACGCACCCATTGCCGCGGAATCGAGTGGAGTCTCGGTGAAGTCGAACAAGGTCAGCGCATTTGTCGTTAGTTCAGCCATTGCCGGACTTGGCGGGTCTCTTCTGACCTACATCGTCACTTTCGTATCGCCGTTCGACTACGACCTGTTCTACAGCATTTTTGTCATTCTGGCCGTCATCCTTGGTGGATCGGGCTCCTGGGCGGGGGCCATCCTCGGTGCTGCGTTCATCTCACTGGTTCCGGTAGCACTGAGCCGGTCCTCGGGGCTGACCGACGCGCTATTCGGTATCGCTTTGGTTCTGTTGTTGGTCGTCGCACCGTCAGGCCTGCGGGGTTTCGTGGAGCACAGACGGAAGCGGGCTGAGCAGCGTCTCACTACGTTTGCCGCCAGCCAAGAGATAGATGGAGCGGCCAGTGAGAACTGAAAGTGGTGCCAGTGCGACGCCGCTGCTCCAAGTGGAAGATCTCCGGGTCACATTCGGCGGAGTACACGCCGTCGACGGGTTATCTTTTGGAGTCTTAGTCGGCACCGTCCACGGATTGATCGGCCCCAACGGCGCCGGGAAGACCACGGCGCTCAATGCCATCACCGGTCTCCAAAAACCGGCGTCAGGTTCGGTTCGCCTTCGCGGGTCTGAACTGGTGGGCCGAAATGCGGCGGCGATAATGCACTCAGGGATGACCCGCACCTTTCAGCAAGCGCAGCTTTGGGGAGGGATGACAGTGTTGCAGAATCTCACGGTTCCGCTTCTGAAGCAGGGGCGACAAGCTGCCACGGACCGAGCCCATAAGGTTGCCGACCTGCTCGACTTCGTCCCACTCCTTGACGAAAGCGCCGACGAGCTTCCTTTTGGCGCCCGCCGCATCGTCGAAGTGGGACGTGCGGTGATGACCGATCCTGACGTCATGCTTCTCGACGAGCCCGGTGCGGGTTTGACCTCATCGGAGAAGACTCGTCTGGTTGGAGTGTTGCGAGGCCTTGCAGAACAGGGGATGGCGGTCGTTCTCGTCGATCATGACATGGAACTTGTGATGCGTGCTTCGGTAACGGTGACAGTCATGGACACCGGCCGCGTTATCGCTGAGGGACCGCCTGAAGTGATTCGTAGCGATGAAAAGGTGATCGACACCTACCTGGGGCGAGGCGAGGCATGAGCTCGCTGCTGGAGATCAGAGAGGTGAATTCTGGCTATGTCGGCGTCCAGGTCCTTTGGGATCTTTCACTTTCGGTAGAGGCGGGAAGTTTGTGTTGCGTTCTAGGTCCCAACGGTGCGGGAAAGACCACTTTGGCTCGGACCATCACTGGAGCCATTCCCGCCTGGAGCGGTGACGTGATGCTCGACGGCTCTTCGATTTCGCGTGCCACGCCGGAAGCCCGGGCCCGCATCGGAGTTGCCCAGGTTCCCCAGGGACGTCGTGTTTTTGCAGACATGACAGTTGAGGAGAATCTGGAAGTCGCCCGGTTTGCTGCGAGAGGCAGGGAGGATCCGACTTCGCTTCCATTCGTATATGAACTGTTTCCGAAGCTAAAGCACCTTGGTGGGCAACAGGCCGGGCGTCTCTCGGGGGGTGAACAGCAGATGCTGGCGGTTGGCCGCTCGTTGATGACCGAACCCCGTTTACTGGTCATGGATGAGCCCTCTTTGGGTCTGGCGCCACTACTCGTCGGCATGCTTTACGAAGCTATTGCACGGATTCGCGACCGCGGAGTAGCAGTGCTTCTCATCGAACAAGTTGTGGAGGCGGCGTTGGGCGTGGCCGACACCGTTGCGGTGCTGGAGTCGGGAAGGGTGGCGGCATACGGCCCTGCGTCAGAATTCCGGGATAGCGAGGCTCTGAAATCGGCCTACCTGGGTGGGGGAGTCGCCACTAATGGCGATGCTGAGAGACAGTCGAGTGAAATCCTTGGGGACCAGAGTTGACCACCGAGGCTCCGAACGTACGGCGTAACTACGTCGACTCCGGGGATTTGCAGATCCACTATCGCGAGGTCGGTAGTGGTGACAGGCCGATCGTCCTCCTCCATCAATCGGCGTCGTCGTCGGTTGGCTACGTGGAGTTAATGCAGCTTCTGGCGAAGAATTACCGAATCATTGCCCTGGACACTCCAGGGTTCGGCGGCTCCGACCCCTTCACCGTGCCAGTATCCGTGTCGGCACTCGCCGATTCGCTTGTTGGTGCCCTCGACGAGCTGGGTGTTACCTCGTGTTGGCTGTACGGGCACCATACGGGAGCTTCTCTCGCCGCCCAGATCGCTGCCGACCACCCATCGTTGGTGAAGAGCCTGGTGCTGAGTGGTCCTCCCCATTTCGATGACGCCATGCGGAAGCGTGTTCAATCCTCGATTCGGGCCTACCCACCAAAGTCCGACGGAAGCCATCTCAGCAGCGCCTGGGAGAGGCATCTCGCCCTCGCCGGAGGGGCAGGAGTCGCTGTGGCTCACCGAGAACTTGTTCTCGCGTTCACAGCAGTCGAGCCTGAACATGTCTACAGCGCGGTTCTGGAGATGGACGTCGACGACGTTTTCGAACGAATTGTTGCCCCGACTTTCATCATGGGAGGCGAGCTTGACAGCATCAGAGGCGGGTTCGAACGTGCGCAATCACTCATCAACGGCAGCAGGATGGAAATCGTCCCCGGAGCTGGGATCTACATCGTGGATGAAATGCCGCAACTCGTAGCCGAGCGCCTTCGCGACTGGTTCACGACCGACGGGTAGGCGAGGGCGCCGTCTGACAGATCGCCGCGAATGCCGAAAGGTGTGCTCCAAGGAAGTGAGCGACGAGTCTCATGGTCTGAGTGTCCCTGTTGGAACAACTCCGCTCAGCGCGACGGTGTGCAGGTTCGAATCCCACCCCCTCCGTCCTGACCTTCGATAGGCTTTTTCCATGCGTAGACGACTTGTTCTCATTTCGGCCATGGCTTTGACGATCGCTGCATGCGGTGGTGCGTCTACCGAAGACACCACTACGACCACGGAGTCAGCAGCCGAAGAGACCACAACAACCGCGGCGCCCGCAGCCACCACAACGACGGTTGCCCCTGCCACCACGACTACCACTTCACAGCCACCATCGGAAGCAGAGATGATTCCCGATCCGACGACAGGCGTGACCTTGACTCCCTACTCCGACGAGAACATCACGGCGGGTGACGTCTTCCTTTACTGGTACCGGGACACAGACTCCAGTAGGTACGTCGGGCTATATGCCGGACCCGGGATCGCCGGAGCTGAAGGCCAGGGTCTCTGTCCTGGCAACTCGATTCAAACGGATCAGTTCTTGCACGTTTCCAACACGCCCAGTGAAGAGGGAGCATGCGAAGGATTCCCAACCGAAACAGCCTCGATCCAGGCTTGCAGCGGTGGTGTCTGGCTCTACCTGACCAACATTCCCGGCGACCTTTCAGGAACGCTGTTCGGCAGCTTGGAATGGAACGCCGACGACGGGACGATCAAAGGCCTGACCAGCCAGTTCTCGACTGAGGAAGACATTCCGGAATTCGCTTACGGCCAGTCGGCCTACTCCCTCTGGGAGGGCTTCACGGCCGACGGCAGTACGGAGATCAGCTGTAGCGACCCGTCCTGATCAATCAAGCGCGGCGATGACCTCGTCGAGATCGGCGTGGTCTCCCGCAACTGAATCGACGTGGGAGTAGAGGACGTCACCGTTCTCGTCGAAGACGATGACTCCACCGTTTTGCCAGGGGTCACCCTTCACTGCGGACTGCTTGAACCCGGCTGATTGAGCCCGGTCGCTGTGCTCCTTGCTCTTTGAGTTGAGGACCTTGCGACGGCCTCGCTGCATCCCGAACTCCTTGTAGACCTGACGGCTCGGATCTACGTAGACGGGGAACTTAATGCCCTCGTCTTCGATGAACGCTTGTGCCCAGTGTGCGTGGCCGTTGCCAATCGCAACCAATTGAGCGCCCGCAGCCTCTATCTCTTCGAGTCGGTTGTTGAGGCGAGCAGACTGCTCGCGGCAGAACTGTCAGCCAAAGTGCCTCAG
Organism: Acidimicrobiia bacterium; assembly: GCA_028284765.1. GTDB lineage: Bacteria > Actinomycetota > Acidimicrobiia > Spongiisociales > ZC4RG35 > JANQRA01. Next base: position 109,253 of record JANQRA010000022.1, on the reverse strand, counting down.
GAAGCAGGCGACGGTCTTCTTCCCATCGAGAATCGAGCTGAGTTCAACGACCTGGTCGTCGAGTGTTTTCACGGTGGTCACGTCGAGATTGTCGCAGATGGTTGAGATGAACGAGAATGGTCTGTCACTTGGAGGGGTGTCCGAGTGGTCTAAGGAGACGGTCTTGAAAACCGTTGGGTCCGTTGGGCCTCGTGGGTTCGAATCCCACCCCCTCCGCCGGCTTTGTCCATTCTCAGGGCTCCAGACTTCGCTATGCGGGGTCTGGAACCCAGGGTTCGCATCGTGGAGGGCGAACATCGGCCATTGGCCTGAGCACTCTGGGTAGGGCTTGATCGGGTCAACTCGACAGGAGTGCCCGGCGGAGGACGCGGGTCATCGAATCCACGTAGCGGTCGTCGCTCCACTGCAGCTCGATCACGAGCTCGCGCCATGTGTCGAAATGGGCGACCGCGTAGAGGGTCGCCGTGGCATCTTCGACGCTCCATTCCTCGTCGAGCTCGCCGCGGGTGGCGAGGCTCTCGATCATCGCCCGAAATGCCTGGTATCTGTACCGCATGCGGTCTCGCCACGCCGCGCCGAGATCAGAATCGTCATGCTGGGCCGCTTCCAGGACCTGAGCAACCGGAAACACCTTCGCCCAGAAGGTGGCGTTGAGTCGCATGCTCGCCTCGAGCAGCGAAGCTCCGTCAGGCTCAGCGTGCACCCGCGTGAGAGCTTGGCCGAGGTCGAGGGTGTCGTCCATGTGCTGGACGAGGGCAATCAACAATCCGGCGCGATCACCAAAGTGCAGGTAGACGGCTTGGCGCGAGACCGACGCACTGGTCGCCACCTCGGAGAGATTGAACTGGCCGCCCTTCTCGGTGACCAACCCCCAGGCGGCCTCGAGGATCCGGTGGCGTGTAGCCGGATCTCCATATGTGCTTGACATCGTGTAAACCCTCGGTACGGTGGAGTTGACAGAGTGTAAACCAAGTCGGCGCGGGAGGATTGCGATGACGACCAAGGAGTTCTCGAAGGCTCAGGCGGCAGTGCTTGAGCGCTACGGGGTGGATGCAGAAGAACGCTGGGTGAGGACTCCCATTGTCGATGGTCGAGCCCATGTGCTTGTCGCCGGGGACGGCCCTCCGGTCGTCATGCTCAACGGAATCGGTGTTCCCGCCGCCATGTTCGCTCCGTTGATAGCGCACATGTCCGACGTGAAGACCTATGCGGTTGATCTTCCCGGATACGGGTTGTCCGACAGCACACGCCACTTCTCGGACGATCTGCGTGGCAGCGCTGTTCAGTTCCTCAGAGAAGTGTTCGACGGCCTCGAGTTGGACCGACCGACGATTGTCGCCAACTCACTCGGGTCCCTGTGGGCCAGCTGGCTGACGATCGACCAGCCCAACCGGGTCGAGGCCCTTGCTCACATCGGTTGTCCAGCGATAGTGCTCGACACTTCTGCCCCCCTCCCCATGAGGCTCCTTGGCCTCCGTTTGGTAGGCCGACTGTTGATGAAGGTTCAACCACCGTCGGACCGCCAGGTCGAGTATCTCGCCAAGATGGTCAACGAGCACCCACTGCCTCGGGAGATCGCCCAACTAATCCTCGCCACGGAGCGTCTCGACCACTTTGAAGAGACCTTCCCTGCAATGCTTAACCGGCTCGTTCGTCTTCGTGGTAATCGTCCGGATCTGGCCCTCAACGCGCACGAGCTCTCTCGCATCGAAACGCCCACTCTTCTGGTGTTCGCTAGGAACGACCCGATGGGTGGCGTTGACGTGGGTCAGCAGATGTCCGCGCTAGTGACCGATGCAGAGCTCCACATTGTCAACGGAGGGCATGCTCCATGGATCCACCACGCCGCGCAGATCGCTCCAGCGCTCATCTCGTTTCTGCGGCGGGTCAGCCTCGGCCAGGAGACATAGCTGCCGGTCGCCCATCGGAAGCCGATGTTCGACTCGGCTCTACGACCCTGGCTTCAGCGATTGGAACCCAAGGTGCGCCTTGATGTGCAGGCTCAAGGTGTGATGCCGCGGCAGGGGAGTTACCGTCAACGAACACAACCAAATCTTGGAGAGGTGGCCGAGTGGTCGAAGGCGCTCGCCTGCTAAGCGAGTAAGGGGTTTTAAGCCTCTTCGAGGGTTCAAATCCCTCCCTCTCCGCCGAAAAACGACCCGCAGACGCGGGTCGTTTTTCATTTTCCGTCATCCGCCTTCACCGGCTGCTCCGAAAAGCAGTTGAAAGAACGGTTGCAAGAAGGCAGCCGACAGAAGGAGAACCCTAATGAAAAAGATGAGACTGGCCTTCCTGGCCGCAGTTCTCGCAATCGTTCCGGCCATGGGTGCCATGGCTCAGTCGAACGAAGGCGAAGTCATCGTTGTCCACGGTGTGCCCGATCTGCTTGTTGACGTTTACGTCAATGGCGATCTGACGCTCGAGGACTTCGCTTACGGTGATGTCGCAGGTCCGCTGGCGCTTCCTGAGGGAAGCTACGACCTCCAGCTCTTCGCTGCTGATGCAGACCCCGACGTCGATGCTCCGGCTCTCGAAGGCTCAACCGATCTTCCGGCAGGCGCAGTGGCCACCATCGCTGCATACCTGCAAGAGGGCGGCGCCCCGACCCTCGGCGTGTTCGTTGAGAACAACTCCGCCACTGACGCTGGCAACGCTCGTGTCACCGCTCGTCACCTCGCTGACTTCGGTGCCGTCGACATTCTTGCCAACGACGGTCCTGTCTTCGAAGGCGTGACCAACGGTGCTGGTGGCGATGCCGATGTTCCGGCCGACACCTACAACATCAAGATCACGGCTGCCGGTGATGCTGCCACCGTCGCATTCGATGCAGACGTGCCTCTTGCTGAGGGCACTAACACCATCGCCTACGCGATCGGTTCGGTTGCCGACGGCAACTTCCAGGTCACGACAGCTCTGATCGATGGTCTGCACACCTCACCTGAGGGCGTGCCCACCGGTACAGCTGGTCTTGCGACCACGTCGCCGATCCTGTGGATTGCTTTGGCTGCTCTCGCTGTCATTGCTCTCGGTGGCTCGGCAGCGGTTGCCAGAAACCGTCGATAGACGGTTGATCGGAGAGAGGGATTCGTCCATGATCCCTCTCTCCCTCCTCCCATGAACAGAACCTCCGCAGCTCTCGGAATCGTCGGTCTAGCACTGGCAATTGCCGCTCTGTGGGGGTTCTCCACGTTGCCGGATGACGCCGGCGACGATGCGCCAATCGTCGAGGCGCTCACAACGTCGACGACATCGTCGACTTCGACAACCACCTCACTCCCGGCACTACCCGAGGAACCCCCTGATACCCCTGCTTGGCAGCCCAACGACTTGTCTGCGCTTGACGCCCTTGCTGACGCCGAGGGGCCGGCCCCGGTCGGGCTCCGCATCGAAGCGCTCCAAATCGACGCCCCTGTTGGCGCCTACGGCGTCGATCGCAACGGGCAGATGGACGTCCCCAACAACATCACCGACGTCGGCTGGTACAGACACGGATCCTCCCCCGGAGAGCCTGGTTCCGCTGTCCTTGCGGCGCACGTGGATCTCCGCGGTCCCGGACGAGGTCTCTTCTGGGATCTCGACACGCTTGAGCCAGGGGCCGTCGTGACCGTTACCTACGACGACGGCTCGGAGTTGTCCTTCGAGGTTGTTGCCCGTACCACTTACCTCAAGGATGAGTTGCCGGTCGACGCCATCTTCAGTGAAGAGGGGCCGTCGGTGCTGACGCTGATCACCTGCGGAGGCGGGTTCAGCAGGTCGGAAGGCAGCTACGACTCCAACGTCGTCGTCTACGCCGTTCCGATCGAGGGGTCTGAGACCCCGGGCGTCGCCTCTTAGGAAGCAACTCGGCTTTCGGGGTCTTGCTTGAAGAGACCCGCGGGCCGGTCGATGCCCATCCTCTGCAGGGCAAGTGCCCAACTTGGCGAGAATCCAAGAGCCCATCTGAGGCTGGCGGTTGCGGTTTTCCCAAGCATTTCAGCTCCAGGTCGCGTATCCACGCCAAGAATGTCGCGTAGACGGTCGGGAATCGTGGCGATCGCTGCCTCCCGAATCACCGAATAGCCCGCTCTGATTCCCGGAGTGAGAGGCGGCTGCTTCAGAAAGTCGATCACATCTGCCATCGCACGTGTCGGGCCAGCGTCAGGATGATTGCTCACCCAGTCCTCGAGACCCGCCGCCGTGGTGGGCATCGGATCTGACCCAAGCAACTGACCGATTGCGGTCTGCTCTTGAACGAATTGGTCAGCCTCATTTGACGAGAGCGTGTATTGCCCGTAGCGCTGATGAGCGACAAGGAACGAATTGGTGAGAGCGTTGTGAACCCAGGCGGATAGGTCCGGGTCACCGGCGTCGTACGGTCGACCGCGCTCTGAAACCCCGCTGACGATTCGATGAAACCTCTTCACCTGTTCAACGGCGCGGTCCACCTCGGGCATCGCGCCGTAGGTGGTTGCCGTCACATATGAAGAAGTCCGTGACAAGCGGCCGAACGGGTCTGCGCGATATCGGGAGTGGTCTCCCACGCCGGCAACCACTTCGGGGTGGGCAGCCTGGATCAGCAAGCCTCGCATTCCGCCCACGAAAGCGGCGGGATCGGCGAGGACGATCCACGAAACGGATCCTGGTCCGAGTAGACCCGGATCACCGCTGTAATCCAGCGTGTTCTTGAGCGGGTACTCAGCGTGATCGAATAGGGACAAGGTCGACTGCGCCACAGTGCCTCGCACCGATTCGGCGAAGCGTGCCATGGGAGTTGCGCGTGTCATATGTGGAATACGGAGCTGGGTGCGATGTCGGATTCTCGAAATCGACCGAGGCGGCCGACCCCATCGAACGCTACCTTTTGGTCCCGACAATCCACCCAAACTGAGCGCAACGAATAAGAAATATGAAACTTCACGAAACCCGACAGATAGACCGTCCGATCGGCGAAGTGTTCGCCTACACCGCCGACTTCGCGAACGTCGCAGAGTGGGATCCTGGGGTCAAAGAAGCTTCGCAGACCAGCTCGGGCCCAACTGGCGTTGGAACCACGTACGACGTGCTCGTCACATTTGGCTCCAGTGAGATACCGATGGTTTACGAGATAACCGAATACGAACCGAACTCGCGTGTGGTGATCCACGGTAAGGGGGCCACCCTGGATGCGATTGACGAGATCAAGTTCAGCGAGTCTTCGGGCGGCACCCTCGTCGACTACACCGCAGACCTGCAGTTCAAGAATTGGATCCGTTTCGTCGTTCCGTTGATGTCGCCGCTGCTGAAGCCGATCGGGACGAAGGCACTCGACGGGCTCGTGGATTCACTATCAAAGTGAACGTTCTGTCGATCCCGAGCTTCACCAATCTCGGGTACCGGTTGCATTCGCGCGATTTCGAACCCATCGATAGCGATCTGACAGGGCAGACGGTTGTCATCACCGGCGCTACCGGTGGACTGGGCCTCGCCGCCGCGAAGAAGATCGCAGCTCTTGGTGCGCGGACAGTGGTTGTTGCTCGATCTGAGAAGAAGCTTGCCGCCGTCGAATCCTCGGCCGAAGGAGAAGTCGTCACGTACAAGGCGGATTTGAGTCTCATGTCCGAGATCCGTCGACTTGTCGACGAACTCCTGGCGGGCGAGGAGCGAATCGATGTGCTCATCAACAACGTTGGTGTGCTCTTGCCCGAGCGGTCCGTCACCTCAGAAGGATTGGAACGGTCGTTCGCCGTCGATCTCGCCGGGCACTTCCTTCTGACCAACCTGCTCGCTGATCGCTTGGTTCAGAGCAGCCCTGCCCGGGTGGTCAACATCACGTCGGGTGGCATGTACTCAGAGAAGATCAGACCCCACGATCTGCAAAATGAGCGTGGTGAGTACAAGGGCTCCGCGGCTTATGCCCGTGCCAAACGTGGACAGGTGATACTGACCGGCATGTGGGCAGAGAGGTTTCACGGCACTGGCGTGACGGTCCATGCGATGCACCCGGGGTGGGCCAAGACTTCAGGTGTTGCCAATTCACTGCCGACTTTCAACAAGCTCATGCAGCCGCTGCTGAGGACTCCGGAGGAGGGTGCCGACACGATCGTCTGGCTCGCGGCCGAGGAAGAGCCTGCCAAGACATCCGGGCTCCTGTGGTTCGATCGGGAGCCCGTTGCCGAGCACATCTTTGATCGGACCCGCGAGTCGGCCAAAGATCGAGCCGAGCTGTGGGACCGCCTCTCCGAACTCACCGGATCTGACTTCCCCGAACATCTACGATCGGCCGCCCATTGAGCTCGATAATCGTCGGTACCGGAATAGCGATCCCTGACAACGTCGTGTCCAACCACGATCTGTCGAGAATCATGGACACGACCGACGAATGGATCACTACTCGCACGGGTGTGAAGGAGCGACGGTTCGTCGATCCAGGTACGGGATCGTCAGATCTCGCAGCGGAGGCGGTTCTCGCGGCGCTCGAGGACGCAGGACTCGAAGCCGGTGAGGTCGACGCTCTGATCACAGCCACGATGACGCCCGACTACGTGGCCCCTGGCATCTCAGGGCTCGTTCAGGCCAAGACGGGCATGCGACACATTGCTGCCTACGACATCCGCCAACAGTGCAGCGGATTCCTCTACGGACTCGACCTTGCCGATGCACTTCTGTCGAGTGGCCGCGCCAAGACAGCCGTCGTAGTGGGCGCCGAAGTCCACGGTGGCTTTCTCCCGTGGAGTGCGGCCTCATGGAACCGAGTACTTGGCGGTTCCGAGGACATCAGCGAAGAAGACTTCGCACGAAACACCGAACATCGAGCCTGGAGCGTCCTGTTCGGCGACGGCGCCGGGGCGATGGTCTTGACCGCCGGGGGTGCTGAGGGAGAAGGTCTTCTAGGTTCCTCCCTCCATACCGACGGGGAAGAGTTCGAGTTGATCTGGGTTCCCGGTGTCGGATTCAAGGATCGTCCGTATGTGACAGCGGCAGGCGTTGAGGCCGACGTTCACCTTCCCCAAATGGACGGCGGTGGTCTGTTCCGCAAGGCCGTGCGTCTCATGCCTGAAGCCGCCCAGACCGTCCTCGCTTCGACAGGTCTTGAGCTGAACGACATCGACGTTGTGGTTGCCCACCAGGCGAACGACCGGATTCTGGAGGGGGTGCGGCGCCAGTTCGGAGTCGGCTCGGAGAAGGTCCCGTCCAACATCGGCTCGTACGGCAACACGACCGCCGGAACACTGCCCATCCTCTATCACGAGCTGAGGCAGGCTGGTCGGGTCACGGGCGGAACGCTGGTCTGCTTTGCAGCTTTTGGCGCAGGTGCGCACTACGGCGCAGCGATCTATCGGGAACCAGCAGCGGCTGAGTAGAACTCCAAGGCGCGCTCGCGCGCTTCGGGATGGTCCACGATCGGCAGTGGATAGGTGTCGCCCAGGTACACGCCCTTCTCCGCCAGCTCGAGCGGGGGAATCTCCCACGGCTGGTGGATCTCCTTGGAATCGAGTTCCGTCAGCTCCGGTGCCCACCTCCTGATGAACTCACCGGATGGGTCGAACTTCCGGGACTGGATGATTGGATTGAAGATCCGAAAGTATGGCGAGGCATCGGTGCCGGTCCCGGCCACCCACTGCCAGTTGCCGACATTTTGAGGGGTATCTCCGTCCATCAGGTGGTGCCTGAAGAAGGCCTCACCGACTCGCCAGTCGATCAGCAGGTGTTTGACCAGGAACGAAGCTGTGACCAGACGGGCGCGCCCGTGGATGAATCCTGTCTCGACCAGGCACCGCATCGCAGCGTCGACCAACGGATATCCCGTCCGTCCCGTCTTCCAAGCGTCGATTACCTCGCCATCGTTCAGCCAAGGGAGATTGGCGAATCGCTCGTCGAGCTCGGTCGTCAAGGTGTGCGGGTTCTCGTCCATCACGTGCCCGTAGAAGTCACGCCACGCAACCTGGCGTACGAACGATTGACGACCCTTGGTTGCGGTTCCGATCGAGTTGATGAGTCGCCTCGGGCCGATCCATCCATGTTTCAGCGCAACGGACAGATGTGAGGTGACGTCGAGGTCAATCTGGTTGCGGTCGTCGTGATAGTTGTCCACTTTGTCTACGAACTCAGCCAGTAGCTCCTCGACCCGTTGGGGCCCATGCGACTGATCGGTCTCAGGTAGATCTGGCGCCGGGACATCTATGAACTCAAGGGACTCCTGGGTCTCAGCCGGAGTGGCATCAAGTGTCGCCCACTTCTTGTAGAAGGGGGTGAAGACCTTGTAGGGCTCGCCGTCGTCCGTCAGGACCGAGCCGGGCGGGTGGACGTACACCCCTTGGTGCCGAACGAGGTCGACTCTTCGTTCGATATTGGCGTCGCGTTTCTTCGCGAATGGAGTCACGTCTCCAGACACATGAATCCGTCTAATCCCGTGCCGGGTGGCGATCTCAGGAACCAGTTCCTCCGGCTTGCCTCTCTCCACGAGCAATCGCCCACCCAGTTCTGACATCTGGCTATCCAGGTGCCGGAGACCGGTAATCAATGCGTCTCGTCTCCTCACGGAGACTCGATCGAAGAGGGTTGGGTCGACGACGAAGAGTCCGAGAATCGGCCCCTCCTTGGCCGCTGCCGCAAGCCCGGGGTGATCGTCCAGTCGGACATCTCGTCTGAACCAGAAGATCGATGTCATGTGGTCAGCGCATTGCGACTGGCTCCGACGACCCATTCGTCGACGTCGAGCCAAGTGGCTGACAACCACTTCTTGCGATCCGCTTCGTCGGCCGGGATCTCGTCACGGGCAATGCGCCAGATCTTCACCTCGATCTCCGAACCGACAAGACCTCCAGCCCAGATGTCTTTGACAGTTGCCAGCCCCTCCAGCCCATGGTGCGCAAGCACGACGACGTCCGCCTCGGACTCGTCAAGCAACGCAAGAGTCCCGTTGGGTTTTGGTGGGAGGACCATCCTCATCGCGGCGGCTATTTCCGCGAGCGCGGGATCGCCGCTCCTGGATCGCTTGACTCGCAACTTCCTCTTGGCCGCCGAAAAGCGAGTTCCCTCTGGATAGATGAGCACCCCATCCCGCTCCCCGAGGTTCCTGCCGAGAGCTCGAATACCACCAAGCTCGACGGCCGTATTCGCTGATCGGTCGATGAAGTAGTTCGGAAGTCGGTTGCCGGCAATGTCGAGTGCAGGGTCTGCGAGAAGCTCCTTCTTGAGCACGTATCGGAGTCGGATGTCGAACTCGTTTGCAATCAGCAGGCCCGGTAGGAGGGTGTCAACCAAGGAGGCGTGTCGAACCAAGAGAATCATCGGCCCTTCGGCGGCTTCTTCCTGCCCGTCCACCGAGATCTCGAGGTCGAAGAGCGTTGTCAGCGACTTGACGTTCCATCGGACCCATCGCTTCTGCAGGGCGATCGTTGCCTCTGTCTTGGCTTTGCCAGGTACCACCGATGTGAGGAGGAGAGCTGCCACCGCCCAGAGCTCGCCGAGAAGGTAAAGCCAGAGAAACCCGATGCATCTCAATGTGACCCACGGCTTGCCGGTAGAGACTCTCCGGACGACGTCGATAGCGAACGCAACCACCAGAACCAGAGGGGAGAGCAGAGTAAGTGCAACAAACATCACCAGGACAGTGGTGATGGTTATTGCTCTTCTGGCTAGCGGGTTGTCAGGCATCTCAGGTGGCTCACACTATGTTCGACGCAGCCGATGGATCGGATGTTTCGGCGTCGGCGTACCTCTTGATTTCAGCACTCTTCTTCACCTGGTTCTTCGCCGCATCGTTTTGGACGGTGAATGCCCTTCGCAGCCCGGTCAGGCCGGGCAAAGGCCTCACTCCGCTGTGGCTTCCAGGGATGCTGATAAATGAACTCGCACCTGCCTATTTCGTCCTGCGAATCTTGATCGCTTGGGGATTCGTCGCACTCGGGTCCCTTGACCGTCGGATAGGGGTGCTTGGCCTGTGGCTGTTCATCGCTGCGCAATTCGGACTTCTCGTCATCATCGGACGAGGAATCGTGAGTGCCCGGAGAGTGGGCTCTCGCCCTTCGGTCTGGAGCATGTGGAAGATCTGGGAGCCAATTCCTTCTGCAGTGGAGCATCAGGTCGAGATTCCGTATCACGACAACCTGACGCTTGACACCTACCGCAAGCCTGGGATCGCGGACGCCCCGACACTCGTCTATGTCCATCCTGGCTCGTGGATGCGTGGGCGCCCTGGCCGTCAGGCCCGATCCCTGTTCTACAGGTTGGCCAGTCGCGGATGGCTGATCCTCGACATCAGATATCCGCTCTCGCCTGACGCAACGTTTCCTGAGCACCTTGTGGGTGTGAAGCGTGCGATTGCTTGGGCCCGTGGACCCGGCGTCGCGTACGGATGCGACCCAGAGCGCGTAGTGATATCTGGAGGGTCGTCCGGCGCCCATCTGGCCGCGCTGGCAGCGCTCACTTCCTCCAATCGCGATCTGCAGCCTGGCTTTGAGTCGGCTGACACGTCGGTTGCGGCGGCCATGGTCTTCTACGGGATCTACGACCTGCTCGTGAGGAATTCCACCCGCTACGACTGGCCTTTCATCGCCCGGTTCGTGCTCAAGGCGACACCGGATGAGAATCGCGATCTCTACCACCTCGGGTCACCTGTTGATCAGGTACATCCAAACGCCCCGCCCTTCTTGGTGACGCATGGGACCTACGACTCCATCGTTCTTCCGGACGAATCGCGACACTTCGTCACTGCGCTCGATGACGTCGGGGTCGATGCTGAGCTCCTTGAAGTCCATTGGGCTCAGCACGGGTTCGACGCGGTGGCTTCCCTACGCACAAGGGCAGTGGCCGAACATTGTGTCGACTGGATAGAGAGCCGACTAGCCGGAGAAGGCTCGGAAAGCAGCTGACGCGTTCTGGGTGATCGGGTCTGAGTGACCGAACACTGCCACATCGAACTCGAACTCCCCGATGTGGCGGATGGACTCAGCTACCAGTGGTCCGCCACCTGCGTTGGGGAATCCCGGCACAACGGTGCCGCGCTTGTTGGCAGCGGCATCTCCAACGAAGAGAATCCCGCCATCCCGGGCGAGAAGGAAGCTCGTATGGCCGGGCGTATGGCCAGGGGTGTCGACGGCGGTGAGGTCGCCTGGAAGGCTCGAGTCGTCAACTTCGGATATTGAGTGGTCGACTGCGACCGGGGTCGGCTTCGGCATGAGCCTCAACATGACTTTCATCGGGCCCTTCATCATCGGGGGCGCGGGTATCGGGGCAGCACCCTCGATGGCTTTCGTGTCGCGATGCGAGGCATACAGGCTGGCTCCCGACGCTGCCTTGATCTCGGCCGCTCCTCCGATGTGATCGACATGAGAGTGGGTTACCAAGATCGCCACGATGTCGGACGGACTTCGCCCAATCGCCGCGAGACCGTTCTCGATCAGCCCTTCCTTCTTGGGCAGCCCAGTGTCAATTAGGACGACTCCTTCGTCACCGTCCACGAGAAAGGCGTTGACGTACCCGCCAATGGCATGAACGCCGTTTGCGACCTTCTCCATCGGGCGAGCCTAGGAGGGATCGCTCACTGTCAGGGCGAGGTTCGCAAGGTGGCCGATCCAGCCGACCGTGTGGGGTTCCGTCTCCTCCGGGGGCAGCTCGGAATGGGTCAGAGTTAGGAGCGTTCCGTCGCCTTCGGGTGCCAGATCGATGGTGACCGTTGTCGACCCTGGTGGAATCCCTGGCCGGTCGACCCATCCCCAGGTGAATGCGACTCGCCGCGCCGGAATCAACTCAGTGAACTCGCCCCGTGCCAGCATTCCGTTGGGCATGTTCAGGGCGAAGATCCCGCCACGCCTGGGGTCGAGGTCCGCATCCGCTCCTTGCCATCTGGCCCAGAGCTGTGACTCGGTCAGGTATTGGTAGACGACTTGTGGCGGAGCGGCGACGCGCTGCTCGACGACAATCTCAGTCAAGATCCGCCTCGATTTGTGCGGCGAGGTCACGGAGGGAGTCCGACCACATCTCTTTGAGGATTGTCTCGTACGGTGCCAGTCGAACGCGGTTGGCTGAATAGAAACGTCGATTTCCGTCTTTTCGAACATCGACGAGCCCTGCTTCCCGGAGGAGGGCGAGGTGCTGGGAAACCGCACCAAAGGTGACGTCGAAAGCATCCGCGATCTCCCCTGAAGCCTTTTCGCCCTCCCAGATCATCGCCAGGATCTCTCTCCGTCTGGGCTCGGCGATGAGTTGGATGGTGTCCATGGGCTGTATTTTAGTCAGACTTGAAATACGACGATCCAACAAATATAGTCATGACTAAAGTAGTTGGAAGGAGCTACCGGTGGTGAAGTTCATGATGGTCTACTCAGGTGAAGCGACCGACCTGTCTGAGATGACCCCCGAAGAGGGCCAGGCGGTCCTCCAGAAGTGGAACTCTTGGATGGGCAACGTCGGCTCGGCGCTGGTGGACATCGGCTCGCCGTTCGGTGCGGGTCGCTCGGTTGTCGACGATGGCTCGTCAGGTGAGCCTGCATCGTTGACCGGGTACTCGATTGTCGAGGCCTCCGACCTGGACGCCGCTCACGCTCTCACCGAGGGCCACCCATACCTCGCGGAAGGCGCCGGCAACTATTCGATTGAGTTGTACGAACTGGCTCCCGTTCCTTTCGAGAACTAGGTCCGTCAGGCCACAGACAAAACCCAATCGTCGACCGCAGTTTCCAGCAAGGGAAGTGGCATCGCGCCATTGGTCAACATCGTGTCGTGGAAGCCCATGATGGCGAATCGATCACCAAGGGTTTCTTCAGCCTTTTCCCTTAGACGCAAGATCTCCAGCTGGCCGATCTTGTAGGAGACTGCTTGCCCGGGCATACCGATGTAGCGATCCACCTCCTGGGCGACGGTGAGTTGGCTGATGGGGGTCCACGTTCGCAAGAAGTCGACTGCCTGCTGTCGCGACCATCCAAGAGCGTGGATTCCTGAGTCCGTGACGAGTCGGCCGGCGCGCCACGCGTCAGCAGAAACCATCCCCAATCGGTCGGTCGGCCCCGAGTACAAGCCCATCTCGTCAGCCAAGCGCTCGGAGTAGAGCCCCCACCCCTCGGTGTGGGCATAGACCTGCGCATACCTTCTGAACGTCGGGATGCCCTCGAGTTCCGAGGCCAGCGATCTGTCGAAGTGATGTCCCGGGATGCCCTCGTGAAAGTGAATCGATTCGTATTCGAACAGGTCTCGTTCTTCCGGTTTGTAAGTGTTCAGGAAGTAGGTTCCCGGCCGGGACCCATCGATCGGGGGTTGCATGTAGTAGGCGGGTGGCATGGCGGGCGCCGTTGCCGAGGGGACAGGGACAACATCACAAGGTGTTTCCGGTCGTGCGCCGAACCAGTCGTCAACGGCGTCCCAGGCGCGCGCCAAAGCGGTCCGAGCGTGATCGAGCATCTGCTCCTCAGACGAGAAGCGGAGATCGGGGTCCCCATGCAGTCGTTCGAAAATCTCTTCCATAGTCGAGGCATCAAGGAATTCACCGCCGATCTCGACCCATTCGGAAGCGTTGATCTCAGTCGCCCACATCTGACCCGTCTCGTGGATTGTCGTGGGTGCAATGTCGGTCTGCGTGTACTTCTGGATCAATTGGGAGTAGATCTCCTCACCGTTGGGGACCCAGACGAGCCCGCACTTGTCGTCGGGTCGAGCAGTTGGGGCGATGTCAGCGACGAGGCCGTTTCGGTATCTCTCGAAGGCGGGACGGATCGACTCAGTCACGATCTTGGTGGCCGATTCAGTCCACGCATCTGAGTAGCTCAAGACCAGGAACGGGTCTTGGTCCAAGGATGAGGCGAGATAGCGACTCAATTGATCGAGGACCCTCTCCAGTGACGCGGCCGCCGGAGTCATTCCCTTTCCTGAGTTCTCCTTGTGGAGAGACATCGCCGACTCGAGATACTCGGGCACCTTGCTGTATCTGCCGAGCAGGGCGTCGGCCTGGCTGGCATCGGAGACCGTGTTCTGTCTCGTACTAGAGAGCAGGGAGGTGTGTGGTCCGAGGTAGGGGTCGATGGCGGCGATCAAGAACCGACTCTCGATCTCGGTTGCCCAGACACCCGCTTCTTGAATGAGTAGCGCCTTGGTGATCCGATCTTGGGTGGGCATTTCGTCTTCGGGCAGCGCCTCCGCGTCGGAGACGATCGATCGGAATCGCGAAGCCATGTCGCCGAGCCAGTTGTCGTCGAATCTTCGCAGTCGGTCGTCGTAGTCGTGCACACCCCTGACCGTGGCCACTGTCGGGTTGTATTCGCTGTAGGTCTTCCAATAGCGATCCGAGATCGAAGCAAGTGTCATGGGTTCACCGTAATGATGTAAAGAATATTTGACATCACCGAACGCCTACGCGTATATTCCAGTGTAAAGAATCTTTTACATCAAGGAGAGTTTGATGAGCTTTCAAGAGAAGAGCACATGGATCTCACTGGCAACGGTGTTTCTCATCTACGGGTGGTACTTCGGCACCACAGCGACAGAGCTTGGAGGGAACGTGGCGGATATCGACTATCAGTCGACGATGCTGTTCACGGTGGTAGCCGTGGTCGTGGTGTCCGTGATTCTGAACGTGGTTGTGGTGTTTGCTGATCCCGATGCTTCCGACACCTCGGATGAGCGCGACCGCAGCATCAACAGGTTTGGAGAGTATGTCGGCGGGTACGTGTTGGCTGCGGGTGCCCTACTTGGCCTTGGGCTGGCGATGGCCGAGATCGAGCAATTCTGGATTGCCAATGCGATTCTCCTCGGATTGGTCCTCTCGGAGCTCACCAGTGGCGTCGTGAAGGTCGTTGCCTACCGACGCGGGTTCTGATGGCTAAGCAGACTTCGGTCACCAATCGAATCCGCGAAGTGCGGGGGGCTATGACGCAAGCCGAACTGGCAGATGCGATCGGGGTGACCCGTCAGACTGTGAACGCGATCGAGCAGGGCAAGTATTCGCCCTCGCTGGAGGTTGCGTTCAAGATCGCCAGAACGCTCGATTCGTCGATCGACGATCTGTTCTCCTATCCGGATGACTAGCTGTAGCGCGGTCCGAATACAGCTCGAGAGGGCATGTGCCGACATCTAGGGGGATGAGACGCCTCATTGCGCCCGTCGTGATTGCCCTGTTGATTGGAGTCGGGGGATGCTCGTCCGAACCGGCGACGAGGGTCCTCTTCGTTGGCAACAGCTACACCTTCTACAACGACATGCCAGACATGTTCGAAGACCTTGCTGAGGCATCGGGCCTCGATGTGGAAATCGGAATGGAGGCTCCCGGAGGCTGGTGGCTTCGAGATCATGCAGACTCAGAGCAGACACTCGACAACATCGGTACGGGCGACTGGGACTTCGTCGTCCTCCAAGAGCAGTCCCAGCTGACAGCGGTCCGAGATCTGGCCAACATCGAGACCTGGCCTGCTGCCAAGACGCTCGCCAATGCGACCTGGCGGGCGGGAGGGGATGTGATCCTGTTCATGACGTGGGCCCATGAGCTGGGGTCATCTGAAATTGGGCATGCCAATTACGAGTCGATGCAGACTGCCGTTGGGGGCACCTATGAAGCACTCGCCGAATCGCTGGATGCTGCGATCGCTCCTGTTGGCGCCGCATGGTGGCTGGCTCGGGAGTCGGGACAGGCTGTTCTCTATCAGGCCGACGGCTCCCATCCCACGAAGGAAGGCTCGTACCTCGCCGCCGCGGTTTTGGCATCAGCTGTACTCGGCGTCCCATTGGAAGAGATCGATGAGAAACTGGGACTGGACGATGACACGGCGAAGCGCCTCCGTGAGTACGCACATCAAGCGGTTTCAGGAACGCGTCCCTGGTCCGGATAGGAAACGGGGAACCGGGGTGGTGTTCGAATCGTCCAAATCAAGACGATGACACTCGCTTCCACAGTCGCAGGATTGGCCGTTTATGCGGTTGTGTTCCAAACGGCCGTCTACTTCGTCTTGCCACACCACGTACGGGCGAGATGGGCGCCAACGACGGTGGGTCTTGCTGGTGCGGGGGTCGTCCTAGCGGCAGCGCTCATCTTCGGATTGGAGACCATTGGGCTCTCATCGACCGGACTCGGCGAAGCTCTCGTCTGGGGCGCTGCAACTGTCACGTTCATGTCGATAGTCGCCATCGTCCTCATGTCGCGGCCCGACTGGCGCGAGAATCTCGCGGACGCTCGACTTGCTGCCATGTCGAAGACGGAGGCTGGTCTCCAGATCTTCTTCCGCATCCCGTTCTTCACCGCCTTCGTCGAGGAAGCCTTCTTCCGGGGCCTTCTTCACGCAGCCCTACTTGCTATCTACCCGACTGAGGTTGCACTCTGGCTTGGCGCAGGGCTGTTTGGCGTGTGGCATATCGCTCCCGGATACGACCAAGCACGCGCCAACGACAAGACCCGCAATCAAGGGATTCTGAACAGCGTCGTGACTGTCGTAGCGATGACCGCCGCCGGCGCATTCCTCGTTTGGCTTCGGATCGAGACGGGATCCATCTGGGCTCCTTTTGCGGTCCATGCAGGGGTCAACATGACGATGGCTCTTTGGGCCCGTTTTGCAGCGCGGTTCGACGCACCCTCGTCCGTTCCGGTCAGCTGAGCGCACTTGAACTCCATAATGTTAGTTACTAACATTATGGAGTATGTCTAAGGCAGAGCGCACCAAGGCCCATATTCAGGCGACTGCCCTGCGCCTGTTCGCCGACCGGGGATTCGACGACGTGACCGTCGAACAGGTGGCCGCAGATGCGGGTGTCTCGCACATGACCTTCTACCGGTACTTCCCGACCAAGGAGTCAGTCGTCTTGGACGATCCGTATGACCCTGTCATCGGGGAAGCCGTTGCTGCCCAACCAGAGTCGTGGCCTGCACTCAAGCGTGTTCGCTCCGCATTCGTGTTCGTGCTCGGTCACATGGATTCATCGATGGACGAAGAGGTCTTGGCCAGAGTTCAGATCGCAGTCGAGAACGCCGGGCTGAGGGCCCGAATCTGGGAGAACAACCAAAGGACCGAAGACGTGATCGTTGAGGCGCTTGTCGGTACCGGAGTCGACAGTGTCACGGCTCGTGTCGCTGCGGGCGCAGTGCTTGGAGCAACCACAGCGGCGTTGATGGAGTGGGCACGGTCGCCTTCTCGATCGAGCATGGCCGAAGATCTACTTCGGGCACTAGAGGTCTTCGGATCCGATGTAGAGAAGGCGAGGCTATGACCACTCTCGAAGGGCGCTCCCTTTCCCTTTCGTTTGGAGTTCATCAAGTTCTCTCGAACCTCGATCTAGAGCTGAAAGCTGGCGAAATCCACGCCATCGTCGGACTGAACGGCGCCGGCAAGACGACTGTGATGAGAGTTCTCCTCGGGATGCTCCGACCCGATGTGGGCGAGGTGCTGATCGCGGGGAAACCCATCGACGGTCTCCAGTCCGACGACTGGTCGTCGATCGGGTATTTGATCGAGACGCCTTTCGTGTACCCAGAGTTGACGGTGCGGGAGAACCTTTCGATGGCAGCATCGCTGAAGGGCGTCGCGAGTGGAGACGTTGCAGACCTGGTGGATAGGGCGATCGTGAGGCTCGGAGTCGGGCAGTGGGCAGACCGAAGGTCCGCAGAGCTTTCGCTGGGAAACATGCAGCGTCTCGGGCTCGCCGGAGCCGTTGTCCACAATCCTGATTTCCTGGTCCTGGATGAGCCTGTCAACGCCCTCGACCCGTCAGGCGTTCTCATGGTCCGGAAACTGCTCAAAGAGGAGGTCGAACGAGGGTCCGGCATTCTCGTCTCGAGCCACCATCTCGATGAAATAGCGAGGGTCGCCGATCGCATCACGGTCATTCATCGAGGATCGGTCGCCGGCACGATCGACCCGTCAGAGGCCGACCTAGAGCGACGGTTCTTTCACATCGCGTATGAGGCAGACGCTGCCGCTGGGCTGGTGACGTCATGAGGGTTGCGATCAAATCGGAGTGGTTGAAGCTGCGACGGTCACGGGTGACCCTCACGATCGGATTCCTCGTTGCCTTTGCGATCCCGTTGATGAGCTACGCCTTCTATTGGGTTGCCGACAGTGGTGGTTTCGGCCCGCTCGCCGTCAAGGCGGACGGCCTGATAGTGGGAACGGGTTGGGATGGTCTATTCAGCTCATCGGGGCAGATCGTCGCGGCCGCAGCCTTCTTGGCGTTCGGGGTGGCGGCCGCCTGGTGTTACGGACGCGAGTTCGCTGATCGGACATTCCCGTCTCTTTTCGCCCTGGCGGTATCGAGAAGGACGATCAGCCTCGCCAAGCTCGTCGTTCTGCTGTTGGGCTCCCTCCTTGCTGTGGTTGTGATGACTCTGGTCATCGGTGCGCTCGGCCTCATGACCTCTCTCGAAGTGTCCTCGACGTCGATCGTCGGAGGCCTCGGAAGGGTCTTCGCCATCGGTCTTCTTTCCGCCTTGTTGGCCGTGGTGGCTGGCCTGGTCGCCAGCATCGGCAGGGGATACCTGCCGGCTCTCGGGCTTCTCATTGGCCTGGTAGCGATTGCGCAACTCGCGGTCCTATTCGGAACCGGGGGATGGTTCCCGTTTGCCGTGCCAGGGCTGATTGCCGTTGCAGGGGCAGAGGGTGTGCCCGCCGTGACCGGAGTCCAGATTGCGTTGGTTCCCTTGCTTTGCGCCGTGATCGCATTCCTAACCGCGAGATGGTGGGGGTCCGCTCAGGCAGTCTGAGGCTGGCGCTCTCATCCGCGTGTTGTCTGCGTTCCGAATAGGTGCCAGGAGGTTGGCATCAACGAACTAACGCTCGCTCAGACACAACTCGGTCGAATGCGGGGGATGACCCGGTACTACCACCAGAGGTTCTTTGGGGATACCCGGGCGACAGCTGGTGCCATCGTTCTCCTCTTCGTGGTCGGCTTCTGGTCGGTGCCCGAAGCTTTCCTGCTCGTCCCGATAGTTGCCCTCATTGGAGCCAACCAGACGGCGTTTGATGCCTCGTATCTCATCATGGCCCGTCACTACTCGGCGACGCTCGAGGACGAGATCAACCAATCGATGCGTCGGTCAGTGCTTGTGGCCTCCAAACTCGAGGACTGCTACCTGTTCCCCTTGGATGAGAAGAAGATCGTCACAGTGGGTTGGGGTAGTGGTTTCAGCTGGTTTGGTTGGATGACAGGTTTCTACACCTTGCTCGGCGCTGCTGCCTTCGTCTTCGGAATTGCCCTCGGCTGGCCTGCTCTCACCGAGGCGGGAGGGGTTTGGTCAACGGTTTACCTCGTCGTCCTGCTCGCCATCACCTCTGGGTCTTTGGTCGCCGGCTGGTGGTGGTTTGTCCGCGGCGAGGGAGAGCGACGATTGCGCATGGTCCTCGAATCTGAGTTCGGCCAGAGGACACCGCCTTCGAAGGTGACCCCGCTAAGCGGCTGAGACCGGCGACTTGGGCCTCGTCTCGGCAGCCCGAGCAATCTTGTTGGCCATCCGCTGGAAGATTGCGAAGTGGAAAGGAACGAGTGCCCACCAGTAGAGCCGCCCGAGCAATCCCCTGGGTACGAAGACGGCACGCTGGCTGAGCTGCGATGACCCATCTGTTCCTTCGGCTTGGAACGTGAGCCAGGCTTGACCCGGCAGCTTCATCTCGGCGGCCAACTGAAGCGACTCCCCAGGCACCACTGCCACCACTCTCCAGAAGTCCAGTGACTCGCCGACTCGGATGTCCTCGGGGTGCCGTCGACCTCGTCGGAGTCCCACTCCGCCGACGAGCGAATCGAGGAGGCCGCGAATCGACCACGCCCAGTTCATTGTGTAGTACCCGAAGTCTCCGCCGATTCGTGTGAAGGCCCAGAAGAGGTCCTCCTTCGTTGCGCTGGAGCGGACCACCCGCTCATCGAGAAGGACCGTCCCGCCGGCCCAGTCAGGGTCCCGGGGGAGAGGCTTTGCGGGGCTCGGAGAGCTATCTGACCATCGAGTGGCAATCTCGGCGTCAGACGACCGACGTAGGGCCCTGGCAACTGCGTCGCGATACGGAACGAGGTTGTCCAGCCGGGACTCGGCGAAGCTGTTGTCGGCCACTGTGACTTCCGTTTTGAGACTCTCCACCAGGGGCTTGGCCACTCCCGTTGGCAGTGGGGTGACCAAACCGATCCAATGACTCGACAGTCGGGGCGACAGAACGGGAACCGGGAGGATCAGTCGTCTCGGTAGGCCTGCGACCTCGGCATAAACCTGCATCATTTCCTCGTAGGTGAGTCGGTCCGGCCCCCCGATTTCTCGAACGGAGCTCTCTGACTCTTCTTCGTTCACCGCATCGACCAGGAGTGCGAGGACATCACTGACGGCAATCGGTTGGCACTGAGTGCGGACCCAGGAAGGAGTGACCATCACCGGGAGCACCTCTGTGAGGTAACGAAGCATCTCGAAGGAGACCGATCCGGATCCGATGATCACGGCTGCACGAAACTCGGTGACAGGTGTGCTTCCGCTGGCGAGAATCTCTCCCACTTCCTGCCTGCTCGAGAGATGACGACTCATGTCGTCGTTGTCACCCAAACCGCCCAGATAGATGATCCGCCTAACTCGGGCGGCCTCAGCGGCGTCCCGGAAGTTCCGTGCCGCGATGCGATCTCTCTCAGAGAAGTCTCCCGCGCCTTCCTCCATCGAGTGGATCAGGTAGAAGGCCACCTCGCAGTCCCGAAGTGAATTGGTCAGTGATTCGGGTTGAAGGACGTCACCTTGGACGACCTCGACACGATCCCTCCACGGGTCGGCATCGAGTTTTCTGGAGTCTCGGGTCAGGCATCTCACGTCGTGGCCCACATCGAGCAGTCGGGGGACGAGACGTCCCCCGATGTAGCCCGAAGCCCCGGTCACGAGTATTCGCATGAATCAGACGGCGAGTGTTCCGCCGAAGACCTGCCAGGCGAGGGCTGACTTCGCCAAGAGACTGAGCAGGACGTAGGTGCTCTCACCAAATCGATAGTCCGCCCAGCGTCCGATCTTCTTGTATTGCAGGACCATCACCAAAGCGAAGCTGTTGAAGAAGACGAACAGTGAGAAGAAGATGCCGTAGACGAATCCCGGAGGCTGGTTGTCGACCCCAGGGCCGAGCAGGTAGATCGTGATCGCAATCCAGGGAATGATCCCGGCAATGCATCCAAACCAGTAGGAGATCCAGCTGACGTTGTCACCTGGCTTCTCGTACTTCTCCTGGAGGAGCCCGAAGAGAATCATGGATGCGTTGACGCCAGCCAGCGCCAGCAGCGCCGCGATATCGACGATCCCTACCAACATCGCGATGAGCACGATCATCACTGATGACGAAATCGAGTACTCGATCCAACGTGCGTAGTTGCGGTTGTTCTCAAGGTTTCTCTCGTACCAGCCGTATACGCCTGGGGCGACGATGATGAAGTGTGCCGCTGCCGACAAGAACAGGAAGAGAGCCACACCCCACGCGATGCTCACATCGAATAGGGGGGTTATCTCGGGCGGCGCGAGTCCCGGTGCGTTCGTCGAGAAAGTGCCGACAACGGGCAGGGTGAAGTCATTGGCGAGCCAGAGCACAGCGAAACCTTGAATCGCATGAAGCAGACCCATGCAGACGTTGTAGACACGCAGTCTGGAGTTTCGAGCACCCTGAACTGAGGATTGGGTGTTGGTCATGATGCCTATTCGTACCTCTGCTGGGGTACGGATGAACCTACGCGCTGAGGTCGATCAAGTCGGCCGCTGAGGAGGCGTCGTGATCTTGGAGAGATCTCTTCAGAGCACGGGCCACTGCAAATTCGTCGTATCCGTGTGCACTCAGAGCGCGTCGCTGCCACATCAGCATTTCTGATGCGACCTCACTTCCGTCGACGAGGATCGCTGCCTCGACGGCGCCGAGAAGCACCCGTATCTCTTCCCGAAGCCGTCGGTCAACGGACTCGACTTCTTCAGATAGGTGAGATTCGGCTTCGGCCAAGATCTGGGAACGCCGATTGACCAGGTCCTGCAGTGCTGAAGGCAGGGAGGTTTGTGTTCGGTCGGTCTGTTGCTGGCCCAGTACTTCGTCGATGGCTCCCGGTACCTCAGAGTGGTGAGCGACCCATTTGTCTGCGCCAAGGACAGCGGCCCACCTCCCATCGGTGCCGAAGCCCTTCCCACCAGCGACCACCGGTATGCCCGCCGCGTGTGCGGCGTTGATCACCGACAGCGCTCCAAGGAGATGGCTGGTCATCGTGCACGACAAGACGAGGACGGCTGGCTGGTCTGATGCCAGGAACTCTTTCAGATCACTTCCGGGGACGCTTGAACCCAGGAATGTGGTCCGGTAGCCCAAGAACAAGAGATGTGCAGCGGATGCTCGGGCGGGCAGCGAGTGGTCGTCGCCTTCCGCAGTGGTGACCACGACCGGAACGCCATCATCGGGCAAGTCGAACATCCCCGCGAGCAGTGAGATGACCGTTTCAATGGCAGCAGTGGCGGCATGCTCTTCGGCAATCAGATAGTCGCCTTGTTCCCATCTGGCCCCAATGGCCCTTTCGGCTGGGAGTAGATGATCGAATAGGAGCTCATCGAAGGCTACGCCTTCGTCCATGAGCTTCCCCGCAACTTGATACAGCCGTCCGGTGTCACCGGCGAGCGCCGCACTGGTCAGGGCCAGTTCTGTGTCTGTGAGTTTGTCAGTGGTCAATTTGGATCTGGCGGCAGCGTAGTGAAGTCCGCCCGCCGGTCTTCGGAGCGGTCTTTCCAAGCGGATTGGTCGAATTGCCCTTCATCCGCGCCGATACACGGCGTCGAATACATGAAACAGATGGTTACGAGTTTGACCTTGGCGCGATCAGGGCAAATATGGTCACAACAAACAGTGACTTCATATTCCCCTGGCAACAATCACGACGATGCTTCGTTGGCACGACTGGTGTCCGAAGGCGATCGCGGTGCCCTCGAGCAGGTCTTCGAGACCTACGGAGGCGCCGTTAAAGCCATGGCCATGCGCGTCCTGAGAGACGAGGTGTTGGCCGAAGACGTGGTCCAGGATGTCTTTGTGACGTTCTGGAGGAAGCCGCAAAAGTTCAACGCTGCGAAAGGGTCCCTTCGAACCTTCCTCGTAACCCTCGCACACCGTCGGGCTGTGGACACTGTCCGGTCAGAGGAAGCCAGAAGTAGACGGGAAGAGAAGAACCCCGAGCGCGATCTGGCCCCCGACGTCGAAGACGAGGTCTGGACCCGGTCACTGAGCGAAACGGTTCGCGATGCTCTTGACACTCTGTCCGAACCCGAACGTGAAGCGATCACCCTCGCCTACTTCGGTGGTCTCAGCTACATCGAAGTGGCCAAGAAGCTTGGTGCGCCCGAAGGAACGGTCAAGAGCCGAATCCGAGCGGGGATGAAGAAGCTCTCTTCGGAGCTCGCGGAGGTGGCACCATGATTTCTCACGAGACCATCCACGAATACATCGATTTGTACGCTCTTGACGCCCTCGAGGGTGAGGAGCTTGCTGAGTTCGAGCGCTTGGTGCAGGGCCGCGAAGACTATGCGGAGAAGATCCAGGTCGCTAGGGAGGCTTTGGCTGCTCTCGTCCCCGATCAGGATCCGCCCACCCACCTCTGGTCCAGCATCGAGTCCGCTCTAGATCAGGAGGAAGAAGGCGTTGTCGTCGAGCTCGCTCCGCGCCGGAAACGCGAGTGGTCAGTAGTCCAGGTTCTTGGATCGGTTGCAGCTGCCGTTGTCCTCGTCGTGTCTGGAGTTCTCCTCGGTTCGGCGACCTCGGGTAGCGATCGCGACATCGTGGCCGCAGCAGCTGAGGCGGCTGAGGCAGGGGCGACCCAGGTGGCCTTCGACGTAGAGGGCACGACGGTTGCTGAGGTTGTTCTAGGAGAGGACGGTGTCGGGTTTGTGCTCCCAACGGACGATCTGCCCGCTCTCGAGGCCTCACGTACTTACCAACTCTGGGTGATCAACCCCGCCGGTGATGTGATCTCCGCAGGAGTTCTCGGAAACGATCCATCAGCCTCGGTCTTTGCCTGGGCGGGCGATGTGACCGGCTTTGCGCTGACCCGAGAGGTTGCAGGTGGCGTTGTCTCCAGCGCAGGCGACGTTGTCGCAGCTGTCACTGACATCTAGGCACCCAGACGGCTTGAGGTTGACCACCTCCTAGTGCGATAATCCTGTTTCCCCAGCGCTCGTAGCTCAATTGGATAGAGCGTCTGACTACGGATCAGAAGGTTGGGGGTTCGAGTCCTCCCGAGCGCGCCACGATCCTCCAAGCGTGTGCAAACGAGCACGCAATAGGTGTACGGATGCACACGCTCGGTGCCTTCTTCACTCTCTGACAGATCCACCCACCGGTGGATGTGCCCGTCCCTACGTCCCAATACTCTTAGCTCCGTGAATGGGTCAGGAACTCCGTGTGGGTGGGTCGCTTGATGACGAGGACATCGTCTCCTTTGAGCAGGACTGATCGCTCTTGGCCCGGGATCGGTGATTCCGTCTTAGCTGTTGGCGTCTTCGTTCTCGAGATAGTCGGAATCGTCAGCCGCGCAACAAACGAGACGGGAAGCTTCTCGGTCTCGCATCTGGCCGATATTCCCGCCGCCACATACATCTTGCTGGCGGCCAGCAGCGCAGCGTTGTTGTGGCGAAAGAGTCGGCCCCTTCCGGTCCTGGTCGCAACGCTCACCGCTGCGATTATCTGGGACGCCATGAGCCTCGACGGCGGACCGTCCGGGGCGATTCTCGTGGCCCTCTATGGAGTGGGGCGTTACATCGCGGATGATCGCGCCAGCGTGGTCGCGGTCGGTGTCGCTGTAGCCATGTCAGTTGCGGACGACCTGATCGAGTCCGAACCGCTGTCGGTCCTCGGGTTGACGGTGGTCGTAGTCCTGGGCATGTGGTACCTCGGTCGACGGGTCAAGGGCCGCCGGGAGTATCTGGCGCTTCTCGAAGAACGGACCCGTCTGCTCGAACGTGAGAAGGAGGCCGAAGCACAGCGGGCGGTAACCAAAGAGCGCAATCGGATTGCACGCGAGTTGCACGATGTTGTTGCGCATCGCGTCAGCATGATCACCGTGCAGGCGGGTGCTGCCCAAACCGTCATCGATTCCGATCCTGCCCGCGCTGTCCAGGCGATGGAGGCTGTCGAGGCGGCTGGACGTGGTGCCCTCCAAGAGTTGAGGCAGATTCTTGGAGTCCTCCGTTCCGATGATCATGAAGACGCGCTCACACCGATTCACGGTCATGCCGAGATCGCAGGTCTGGTCGCCGGCATCCGTGAGGCGGGAGTCGAAGTCACCCTTGAATCCGACGGTGTGCCAGAGCAGCTTCCGGCCAGTGTCGACTTGGCTTCATACCGGATCGTCCAGGAAGCTCTGACCAACGCACTGAAACACGCAGGTCCGTCAGCCCGGGTTGATGTGTGTCTGTATTGCGAGGGTCCGATGTTGGCCATCGATGTGAGTGACGACGGAGACGGAGACACGACTGTCCCGGGTGCAGGACAGGGACTGGTCGGCATGAGAGAGCGTGCGGAGTTGCTCGGTGGGACGTTCGAGGCCGGACCTCGGCTTGGCGGCGGATACCGAGTTTCAGCGCGTCTCCCCCTAGAGGTGGCGTCGCCGTGACCATCAGAGTGGTCGTGGTTGATGACCAGGAACTGGTCCGAGACGGGTTTGCGATGGTCCTGGACCACAACGACGACATCGACGTCGTCGGCTGGGCAGCGAACGGGCTCGAGGCCATGCAAGTGGTCCGCGACGAGCGGCCTGACGTGGTGTTGATGGATATTCGGATGCCGGAGATGGACGGCCTGGAGGCCACTCGACGGATTTTGAGCGATGCCGATTGGGAGGTGAGGGTCGTGATTCTCACCACTTTCGATCCGGATGAGTACGTCTATCAGGCCCTCCGTGCCGGGGCTAGTGCCTTCGTTCTCAAAGACATTCCCAGAGCGGAGCTGGTTGCTGCCGTTCGAACGGTCGCGGACGGTGGTGCATTGCTCGCCCCCTCGATCACTCGGAGGCTGATCGACAGGTTCACGCGGGGTCTCGCCTCAGACACCAACGCGACGAAACGGTTGGAACGGCTGACCGAGAGAGAAACCGAGGTGCTCACCGCCATAGGGAAGGGTCTCAACAACGCGGAGATCTCTGAGGAGCTCTATATCGGTGCGTCAACCGTGAAGTCCCATATCAACAGCCTCTTCACGAAGCTGGGATTGCGGGATCGTGCTCAAGCCGTGGTCTTTGCCTACGAAAGCGGTTTGATCGAGCCAGGCGACCAGGACGTCGGCTACTGACAATCCTCCCTGGGGTGGACGCGGGGAACCACCCCAGGGCTAGAGATTCTTGCGCTGACTTTCCATACGGTCGAAGGGTGGCAACAGAGGAGTAGAAGTTGGCCCAGCAACCTGATGTGAGGCTCCCACTCACGTTCGAACGTCTCACCAAGAGCTACGGCAACGCTCGCGTGGTAGATCGTCTGTCTTTTCGAGTGGAACCTGGACGAGTAAC
This sequence comes from Acidimicrobiia bacterium, assembly GCA_028284765.1. GTDB lineage: Bacteria > Actinomycetota > Acidimicrobiia > Spongiisociales > ZC4RG35 > JANQRA01. The sequence goes on along the minus strand of JANQRA010000022.1, from coordinate 82,865 downwards.
GGGCTTCTTGGGCCCCAATGGGGCTGGGAAGTCAACATCAATGAAGATTCTTCTGGGGCTAGCCGCCGCTACCGAGGGCGCAGCAATGATCGGAGACCTCCATTACCGGGAGCTGGATGACCCCACAGGGACAGTCGGCTCGAGTGTGGAGAGCGACGCCTTCCACCCGGGACGCAGTGGGAGGAATCACCTTCGAATCGTGGCTGACGCAACGGGTACGTCCACCGAAAGGGTCGATGAGGTCCTCGAACTAGTGGATCTCGCCGATTCTGCGGACCGACACGCCGGGGCGTATTCGCTTGGTATGAAGCAACGACTTGGCCTGGCAACCGCGCTGCTTCGAGATCCACCCGTTTTGGTCCTCGACGAGCCTGGAAACGGGCTCGATCCGCAGGGCGTCCGTTTCTTGAGGAACCTGCTTCGCGAACGGGCAGCATGCGGCAACACCGTCTTCGTTTCCAGTCACCTACTCGGTGAAGTGGAGCACCTGGCAGACGACGTCGTGGTCGTAAATAGGGGAAGGCTCGTCACTCAAGGCTCACTATCTGAACTTCGCCAGACAGCTTCGGTGGTCCGTGCTGCGGCGGCTCGCGACCTGTCGCCTGTTCTCGAGGCGGCTGGAGCTTCGGTGGAGGAGGGCGAAAAGGGTGCCCTTGTGGTCCGCGGATTGCCGCTTGCCGAAATCGGTGACCGCGCCTTCGACGCCGGTATCGCTCTGCATGAACTATCGCGGCACAGAGACTCGCTTGAAGACAAGTTCTTTGCATGGACAAACGACACGGACGGGAGAGCCCAAGGCTTCGCTGAGGAGACATCATGAAGCAATTTCGAGTTATCAAAGCTGAGATCCGAAAACTGACCACCACCAGGATGCCCTTGGCGTTCCTGGTCGTGCTTGCCGTAGTCGGGGCCGCGACAGCTGTCGCAGTCGCATTCGGCACAGACATGGATGGGAGCCAGGGGTTCATCTCCACTGCGGCGGACCAGCAGTCGCTGATGGCGTTCGCTAGCAACGCTCTGGTCATCGCAGGACTGTTTGGCGCCATAGCCGTTGCCCGGGAGTACGGGCACGGAACTGTAATTCTCACGTTCCTGACCACTCCGGCGAGGTCCCGGGCAGTCGCTGCCCAGCTCGGTGCAGCCTTCCTGGCAGGCTGTGTGTTGGGCTTTGTCGGCGCGGGGATCAGCGCGGCTGCAGTTGCTTTGGGTCTGGTCGCCACCGACTTCGGCTTCATGGTGACCACCTCGGGCCTGATTCAAGTGCTCGCAGCGTCGACCTTTGCCGGAGGTGTTGGCGCAGTTCTCGGTTCTGGCATAGGTGCCTTAGTGAGGAACACAGGCGGAGCCGTAACTGGAGCGATAGTTCTCCTCTTCATCTTGCCGCCACTTGCCGTGCAGATGGTCAACGAGACTGCTCGGTGGATTCCAAACACTTTGACGAACGTTCTGTCGGGTGTCGGCTCCACCGTCGGCGTTGGTCCGGCTTTTGTTGCCCTGTCGCTGTGGGCACTTGTGCCAGCGGCAGCCGGTCTTGTGGCCGTCAGCCGGAGAGACGTCGTCTAGTCGGACCTGAGGGAGGCCTCCTGGTTGGCTCCGTGTGAGCTGACCGGGAGGCTTCCTTGTTGGCTCGTTTCAAGACTGTTTGGTACGCCGATGGAGAGCTTCGGTGATCAGCCAACCCAGCATGATGAATGGGACCAGTGCAAGATTGGATGCTCCCGTGACTCCTACGAAGACGTTGGAAGTCCCTCATAGACATACCCGCCGCATTGGCCCTCGAGTTTGCGGAAGCTCTGATCTGTTCACCTTTCGAAACGTATGGCCAAACCCGACCGCAGTCGCCCACCCGGAGAATCATCACGGGCTCCACCCGCAGGGGGAGGACGAGACCCGCCCGCACTCCGAAGACAGCGTCCGCGCCCGTTCGTACGTTCGTAGCCATCTAGTGAAAGGTGAGCAAATGACTCTCACAGAAAAGGCTCGAGCGCAGACCGAGCGAAGAAAGCCGGGGGTGGGGACCTTCATAGCGATGACGTTTGTCATCTCATGGGGGATCATCTCCCTGTTTGTCCTGGCACCAGACCTGGTTGGGGAGGCGGGACTCGGAAACCCGGTCTTCATCCTCGCCGTTTGGGCTCCCGCCTTCGCTGGGGTCTACGTGACCTGGAGACGCGAGGGCCGTGACGGTCTCAAAGGGTTCTTTCAGAGGCTGCTGATGATCAGGATGCCAGCTATCGCTTGGATGGTGGTTTTGGTCGGCATGCCACTCATCGTCTACGCGGGCGCCTTGGTGACGGGGACCGCTGGGGACAGTCCCGTGTTTTCACCATGGTGGAGTGTTTTCGGAGCGCTGGCCGCTTCGTTCTTCCTGGCCGGCACTGTCGAGGAGCTCGGATGGCGGGGCGTTGCGCTGCCTCTGCTTCAGAAGCGTTTCGTGCCTCTCGTATCCGGGTTGCTTGTCGGTCTCGTTTGGGCCGGCTGGCATCTGCCGGCGTTCGCCCTTTCGGGAACGGCTCAGAGTGCATGGGCTCTCGGTCCCTACGTGGCCGGCTTGCTTGGCCTGTCGGTGATCATGACGTGGATCTTCAACGTGTCGCGCGGGAGCATCCTCATCGCATGGATTGTCCACTTTCAGGCCATGAACCCGATGTTTCCGGATGCACAACCCTGGGACAGTTTGTTCTATGTGCTGGCCGCAGCCGTGATCGTCGCCGTGTACCGACGCGACATGCTGAGCAAGGGCAATGCCGTGACGGATCTCCAACGCCCTGCCAAGGAAGAAGCCAGAATTCGGTGATGAACCGAGTTGCGAGCAGAAGTGGTGTGCTGGTGGCGGTGTCTCTGATCATCTTGCTCACGGGATGTGCGGATGACGCGGCAACCACCACACCACCTTCGGCCGCTACTTCTTCGACCACGTCGGCGACGATGGTCACCTCGACGACCGCGGCTACGTCAACGACCACTTCGGTTGTCGCTGCGATGCCATCGGTGACCTCATTCTCGATTCCGGTGGGGGAGTCCGGAGTCACTTTCGACGTTGACGGCGATCCTCCATCCGGGCCTTCTTCTTTCGCAGTGAGGAGTGAGGGTCTAGTGGTTGCAGATACTTTGGCGGCCAATAGAGGCGAGCCTCGACTCCTCTTCTACGACAACTCCGGAGAACTCGACAGGATCGTGGATCTCTCTGACATCGAAGTAGCGGCGATCGTGGATGTGGTTTCGAATGGCTCAGATCTCGCTGTTCTGGATATCGACGTGTCCAGGAATCGGTATCGGCTGGTTCGCCTCAGCTCGGCCGGTGAAGTCGAGTCGACTGTCGACATCCCAGCCGGTTTTCACCTGGAAGACGGTCTCACCGGCTTGCTTTGGGACGACGTAGGGGTGTTGCTCGAAATCGAATTCGGCGCCTTCTTCGCCCGGATCGACGGAGGCGGCATCGTCGAACCCGGCGCGATCCCCGTGTTCGACGGTGAGGAAGTGAGTGTTGCAGCCGCTGAAGGCCGGTCCTCTCTGGTGACTGTCGGGGATCTCAGTTGGACTGTCGAGAGGGCAACGGACCTTGGCTCCGCCACCCTGATTGGTGTTGCCGGTTCGAACGTGGCCATCGTCATCGACGAAGTAGACACCAGCGGATCGGCATTCAGCGTTCTACGCAGGGTTCAGCGGTACACGCGGGAGGGTGTCCTGCTGGACGAGGTCGAACTCGATGCGGGGGAGCAATACGTGGAGATCATGAGATCTCTGGAGTTGGCGCCTGACGGAGCTGTGATCTATCTGTTGGCGCAGCCCACTGGACTGAATGTGATCCCACTCTCCTCGGCCGGGCGGTAGTCAGTAGCACCACTCGGTCGGGCGACGAATGTTGCTCCTTTGTGGGCGGGATCCTCTTCTGAAACAGAGGGCGTGTTTGCGACGAGCCACCTGATACCTAGATCAGAAGGGGTTCGGGTCCTCCCCAGCGCGCAAACGACTCACAAGCGTGTGCAACCAGGCGCGCTAATAGGTGTACGGATGCACACGCCCAAAGGGCAGTCTTTCTTCGGTCGGTAGCAGTCCCCAAGCTTCACAGTTCGTTCACAGAATTCCCACAGAAATCGTTGAGGTTGCTCTCTTACCTTCGGAGAGTGAAAGAACCTCATTGAGGCCGACCGACGCTGTCGACCCCGAAACTGCCGATGTCCGGATTCTCGTCGTTGACGACGAAGAGTCACTGGCGGACATGGTCGCTTCCTCCCTTCGCTTTGTCGGCTATGGCGTCGATACCGAGTTGCGGGGCTACGACGCCTTGCGATCGGTGAAAGCATCGACCCCCGATCTCATTGTTCTGGATGTCAACCTTCCTGACATAGATGGGTTCGAGGTCTGCCGTCGCATCCGTCGCGACGGAGTCGATGCTCCCGTGATCTTCTTGACAGCTCGGGATGCGGCCGACGACATCAGGGCCGGCTTCATGGGCGGGGGTGACGATTACCTGACCAAACCGTTCAGCCTCGAGGAGCTCTCACTGCGAATAGAGGCCGTTCTGCGCCGCGCCGGCGGTCGAGGTGAAGCAGGTCACCGAGTCGTAACGGGCAGTCTCGTTTTGGACGAGGACTCGCATCAGGTCTTTGTCGACGGGGTTGAAATCGAACTGTCGCCAACAGAGTTCAGGCTGCTGCGCTATCTGATGCTGAATCAGGGCCGTGTCGTTTCGAAGCTACAGATCCTCGAGTACGTCTGGGAGTACGACTTCGACGGTCGGTCTGGGGTCGTTGACACTTACATCAGCTATCTCCGCAGGAAGCTGGGGCCAGGCGTTGCAGAGTCCCTGCGGACCATCCGAGGTATCGGATATGTCCTACGGACTCCCGACGGTCCGGAATGAATCTCCGCGCCCGTCTGGTCATCGCGTTCACATCCTTGCTTCTGATCGTGATTGCCGCAGTAGGTGTGATGGCGGTGAATGCCAGCCGAACCGTGCTCACAAGTCAGGTCGACGAGACTCTGGATGGCATCCGTGACCGTTTGGGCGGGCCGTTTGGTCGGTTCTTCGCTGCCGGGCCCTTCGCCCGTGAGGACAATCCGGCTCGTCAGTTGGCAGCGGTCGTTGTTGTTGATACGGCGGGCAACGTCGTCTTCGCCGAGCCGTCGGGGTTCACTGACGCACCGGATCCCCTTCCATCCATCCGGGAGATCCCGGACCTGGCCAGCTCAGGCGACATTGAGACGATCCCGTCCGATGACGGCACCCTCGAGTATCGGGCATTTGCGAGAGAGGTCGACGGTCTCGGCATCGAATTGTGGGCGGTGCCTCTCGATGAGGTTGACGCCGCCGTTGCGCTGATCGTCCAAACGGTCGTTCTGACGGGAGTCGGCGTGGCATTGATCGGCGGTGGGCTGACATGGTGGACCGTGAGGCGAGGGCTCCGGCCGGTTGCTGAGATGGTTGACACGGCGACCGCAATCGCTGGCGGCGACCTGAGTCAAAGGGTCGGCGATCCGGATCCATCGACGGAGCTTGGTCAGCTCGGCTGGGCCCTGAATGACATGCTCTCGCAGCTCGAGAGCGCATTGACTCAAGAGCAGACGGCCAACGAGAGGCTAAAGCAGTTTGTCGCCGACGCCTCCCATGAGCTGAGGACACCGCTGGCGGCGGTGAGGGGCTACACGGAGCTGTACAGAAAGGGCGCGCTGGAAGACCGAACCGAGCTGGACAACGCGATTGGGCGTATCAGAAGAGAAACGGTACGGATGGAACGTCTTGTGTCTGACCTTTTGCTACTGGCTCGTCTCGATCGGGGACAGGCCATGGAGCGGAGGTCTGTCAATCTCGCGGCGGTGGTTCGTGATGCCGTGAATGATGGCAGGGTCATCGACCCGGGTCGGCCGATCGCACTGAAGAGCCCTGACTCACTGAGGGTTAAAGGAGACGAGCAACGACTTACACAAGTCGTTGCCAATCTCCTGGCGAATGCGAGAGTTCACACTCCGGAAGGGACACCGGTAGAAGTCAAACTGTCCCGCGGGCATCAAGACGTTGTTCTGGAGGTAACCGATGACGGCCCTGGCCTTCCTCCGGATTCCGACCGACTGTTCGATCGCTTCAATCGAGTAGACGACTCGCGTGCGAGAGACAGCGGTGGCGCCGGTCTAGGTCTCTCGATCGTGGTGGCCATCGTCAAGGGTCACGGCGGAACGGTCGAAGCCGGGAACGAGCCTGGCCGTGGAGCGAGGTTCATCATCACGATTCCTGCCGAAGCCTGAATCTGGCTGCCGATCCGAAGTCTGCGGCGGCGCGCGATCGCAATTCACAGGAACCTCCCAGATGAGGCACAGAGGTCTCCCAACTCCCTGCGACATGGTGGGGAGCGAAGTAACCCAAGGAGTTTCCCTTATGAGCATGCGAGTCTTTGCACTCGTTGCTGCCATAGCGATGGTGCTGGTTGGCTGCGGCGAGTCTTCGGCGACTGAAGTCGCCAGTGCTGAAGACACTGAAACCACGATCGCAGACGACGTCGCCAGTCTGGGCCGAGAAGGTGACGGCGAGACCTCAACGCCAGAAGAAGTTGATGCTGAGGAGGCGATGTTGGAGTTTGCCCAGTGTCTTCGTGACCAGGGCATCGACGTCGAAGATCCAACTGTCGACGCAGACGGCAATGTTCTGCCACCACGACCGGCGGGGGGATTCGACGCTATCGATAGGGAAGCTTTGGGAACTGCACAGCAGGAGTGTGCCCATCTGCTCGAAGGCGTCTCGCTTGGGTTTGCGGACATCGACCAAACCGAGCTCCAAGATCAGCTCGTCGAGTTCACCGCCTGTCTCAGGGATCAAGGGCTCGACGTCGATGACCCGGATTTCTCCGAAGGCGGGTTTGGTGGAAGAACGATCCTTGGCGATCTCAATCGAGACGATCCAGAGGTAGCTGAGGCACTCGACGCATGCTCGGATGTCCTCGGAGCCTTCGGATTTGGTCAAGGTGGTGGCCGAGGCGGGAACCAGGGGGGCAACTAGTGACCGATCAACTGACACACAAGGACGACGTTGTTGTCGGTGCAGACGTGGCGGGGCCTATGGATTCGCACCCGAACGGTGTGGAGAGTGACCCAAGTCGGTTCTCGTTGCACCGTCGCCGATGGGCTTTGGTCGGAGTCGTGCTGGGTGCGATCGGAGTGCTAGCCGCCTTGATCGTCCTTTCGGATGATGACGCGGCGAGTGACGCGGCGACCGCGGCGGTGCCCAACACTGCCGAGGTCGTCGTCGCCGATCTGGTCGAGCAAGAGACCTTCGAAGCCACACTGGGGTCAGTCGAAGACGAGCCGATCCAGACCCAGCAGGCGGGGACGGTCACCGACGTTGCCGATGCCGGTACCACAGTCGAGCAAGGTCAGGTCTTGTTTTTCATCGATGGCGAGCCAGTCGTTCTCCTGGAAGGTGATCTGCCCGCCTACCGCGACATCGCAGTTGGTGAGGACACCCTGAGCCTCAGTGGTCGGACCAGCGGAACGCTGACCTCGGTTCCCGAAGTAGGCGCAGTGCTCAACCAGGGGGACGTCCTGTACACGGTCGACGGCGAGCCTGTGATCGTCCTCTACGGGGACGAGCCTGCATATCGCACTCTCTACGACGCTGGGACCAATCTCACCGGGACCGATGTGTTTCAACTGGAACAGGCGCTCGTCGCACTGGGCTACGACCCGGACGGGACGGTCAGTGTTGACGACGAATTCACGAACAGCACCGAGCTGATGGTGGAGCGTTGGCAGGAGGATGTAGGTGCCGAAGTCGACGGGTTTGTAGACCTAGGTGAGGTCGTCTTCTTGTCGGGACAGTCCCAGGTGCTCGAAGTGTTGGCCAGCCCGGGCGACCAGGCCACGGGAGCGATCTTGACCGTGTCCACAGGCGAGCCTGCCGCTGGCTTCGACGTGGCGCAGCTCGAGTCGGCGCTCCTCGCTCTGGGGTTCGACGCTGGAGGTGCCCTCGTTGCCGATGGCATCTACTCGGCCGAAACTCATGACGCTGTCGTCGAGTTTCAGGCGGCGATCGGCATCGAGGTCGATGGAGTGATCCATCTCGGCGAAGTCGTGTTCCAACCCGGAGCTGTGCGAGTCACAGACGTCCTCGCCAGCGAGGCAACGGGCGTGAATCCAGGGTCGTCGATTCTGGGAGTCAGCACATCCGAGAAGGTGGTTCGCCTCGATCTGCCTGCTGCCAATCAGGGTTTGATTGCGGCGGGAGACGCTGTGGTCGTTGAGTTGCCCGACTTCACGGAGGCTTCTGCAACAGTCGTGTCGGTCGCACAGACAGCGACCCGCACCCAGGAGGGCGGTGCCACCTTCGAAGTGCTGATCGACTTGGACGACCCGTCACTCGCCGCTCAGCTCGACGAGGCTCCAGTGCACGTCTTCGTCAGGTCCGACTCGGTCGAAAACGTCCTGGCCATACCCGTCACATCGCTGGTCGCGCTTCTCGAGGGCGGCTACGCGGTCGAGTTCGTCGACGAGAGCGGATTCACCAGTTTGATCCCGGTCGAGGTGGGCTTCTTCGCCGATGGCCTGGTCGAAGTGACCTCCGGTTCACTGCAACCCGGCGATCTGGTGGTCGTGCCGTGAGTGATTCGGTCCTCGAGGTAGTCGATGTCTGCAAGGAGTACCCCACGACTCCGCCCGTGCATGCTTTACGTGGCGTCAGCTTCTCGGTAGCAAGAGGCGACCTGGTCTCGGTGGTCGGACCCTCCGGTTCAGGCAAGTCGACTCTCCTCCATCTAATGGGAACCCTCGACAGGCCGACTTCCGGTGAAGTCGTCGTCTCCGGTTACCCGGTATCGGAGCTCTCCGATCGCGATCTCTCCTCGCTTAGAGCGCATCACATTGGCTTCGTCTTTCAGCAGTTTCACTTGCTCAACGGGATGACAGCTCTCGACAACGTTGCCGATGGCTTGCTCTACACGGGACGAACACTGCAGGAGCGACGAGAGCTCGCCGAGATCGAGTTGCTCCGCGTCGGCATGGGTCACCGTCTGACCCAGCAGACGACGAAGTTGTCCGGTGGTGAGAGGCAGCGCGTAGCTACGGCTCGTGCGATGGTTGGCAGCCCCTCGATCATTCTCGCCGATGAGCCGACCGGGAACCTAGACACCAAGAACAGCGATGCGATCGTTGAGCTCATTGAGAAACTCAACGAGACCGGAGCCACGATCGTTGTGATCACCCATAATCGGGAGATCGCGGAGAGCTTCCCTCGCGTCGTGGGGCTTCGAGACGGTCTCATCGAGCACGACTCAGCCTCGGTAGGAGCCGTTAGATGACATCAACACTCGAACGAAGTGAGCTCCATGTCAGCGACATGGCTCGCACCGCCACGATCGGGATGCGAACACGTCGCCTCCGCACAGTGCTCTCGGCTCTCGGAATAATGATCGGTATCGCCGCCATGGTCGGTGTGCTGGGTCTTTCCGAATCGTCCAAGTCGGAGCTGTTGGCTCAACTGGAGCGTCTCGGCACCAACCTGCTCACTGTTGAGGCAGGGGGAGGAATAGGAGCGGGGACTGGGACTCTCCCAGACGAAGCATCGGCCATGATCAGCCGCATCGGACCGGTGGAATCAACCAGCACGATCAGCGCTGTCCAAGCCAACGTCTACAAGAACGACCTGGTGGACGAAGGTCAGACCGCTGGAATCACAGTCCAGGCCGTCGACTACAGCCTTCTCGACTCGCTGGCCGGCACGGTCGCTGACGGGCAGTGGATCGATTCTGCGACCGGGTCCTACCCCACGGTTGTTCTTGGCTCTGTCGCTGCGGAGAGACTCGGCATCGATGGGGTCTTGGGCACCCAGCAGGTCTGGCTCGGCGACCAGTGGTTCACTGTCATCGGTGTGCTGGACACCTTCGAGCTGGCTCCAGATCTCGATCGTGCAGCCCTCATCTCGCTCGAGGCGGCCGATGTTTATTTGGATCATGACAACGAGCCCACCCGCGTCCTGGTCAGAGTTGATCCCGGGCAGATCGACCAGGTAGGCACAGTCCTGGCTGCGACCGCGAACCCTGAGTTCCCGGAAGAGGTCGAGGTCGCCAGACCGACCGACGCTCTCGAAGCCCAGGAAGCGGCTGACGACACCCTGACCGCTCTCTTTCTCGGCCTTGGAGCGGTTGCTCTCCTTGTTGGTGGGGTCGGAATTGCCAATGTGATGGTGATCTCGGTGTTGGAGCGTCGCGGTGAGATAGGCCTTCGTCGCGCTCTTGGAGCCACGAGGCGAAACATCGCGGGTCAGTTCCTTGGCGAAGCGCTATTGCTTGCGGTGATCGGGGGCGTCGGAGGTGTGATTCTCGGCGTGGCCGCCACTGCGCTGTATGCCAGCATCGAAGGTTGGGAGATCTTGGTCCCTTCGATTGCGGTTATCGGCGGGCTGGTCGCTGCTCTCCTTATCGGAGGCATCGCGGGCCTTTATCCCGCGATCCGTGCTTCCCGTCTTTCACCGACTGAGGCTTTGCATACAACCTGACCTTCGTCTGCCACGTCTGTGACCGATAGCGACAATCACATCCGGTTCGATCAGTAGCAGAGCACTCTGTCTGCAGCGAAGGTCAGCTCAACCAATTGGGCGGGTGTGGCGAAAGTCGCTCCTTTGTCGGCGAGATCGTCTTCCGACACCCCGCGTGTTTTTGAGGAGCCTCCTGATACGTAGATCGGTACACCCAGTTCGACGACAGCCGGAAGGGTGTCACTCAAAGCTCCGGTTCCGATTCCTTTCGTGTGTTGAACGACAGCGTCTTTCATGAGGTAGGCGGCGTCGCCGGCACAGAACACCGTCACCTCGTGACCGGCCTCCTTTGCGTTCTGTGCGATCAAGAAGCCGAGCGCTGCCCGCGTCGGGGAATCGGGGCCGTGGGTGATATGGACGAGGAGAGATCCCAAGGTGTGCCTTTCGTAGGTTGTGGATCGAACCTACGCCAGACGTGCTCATCGCTGAGGCCGTGTTGCCGGCCCCAGCACATTGCCCGAGTCGGCGGGATCCTTCGATCCCGACTCACCCTCTCATGTCCGGTATCGCAACGGGGTTGACAGAGGAGTTGAATTCCTTGTCAGAATCGCACCGAGTCCGGACATGAGATTGTGAATGGTGGAGCCGGCTAACAATCAGGAAGCTTTCAAGCGGCTCTACGAGAAATACAGCACCCGTGTCCTTGCGTACTGTGTCCGCCGCATCGGGCCCGACCTCGCTCACGACGCTCTTGCTGAGACCTTCCTCGTGGCCTGGAGGCGCTTCGACGATCTTCCTGGGGGTGAAGACAACCTGCCCTATCTCTACGGGGTGGCTTCGAAGGTCCTGTCCAACAGCCGGAGGTCCAGCCTGAGGCGATCGCGGCTCGCCTCTCGTTTGCAGAGTCTTGGCGTTGACCACACGGCGGACGCCTCCACGTATGTCATCCAATCGGATCAGAACCGCCGTGTCCTTGCCGCCATTGCTCAACTTGGAAAGAAGGACCAAGAGATTCTGATGCTCTACACGTGGGAAGAGGTCTCCCGCGAGAAGATCGCCGAGATGATGGGGATGACCAAGCCTGCCGTTGACCAGAGAATCCACCGTTGTTACAAGCGTTTGGCTCGAACGTTCGGAAATGCCGACGTGGAGCCAACTTCATTGCCTCGAGTCGCCAAGAAAGGAGGAGAAGCATGAATCACGATGTGGTTGAGCGCATGGTCAAAGCGGCCAATCCGGTTCCGGATCATACGGTGTTCGAAGCACCCGCCGTCGATTTTCTCCTCGCTGACGATGAGAGGAGAACCGAAGTGGAAACGATTCAGAAGGACAAAGCAGGACCAGAGCCCTCAAGGAAGAGTTGGGGTCGGCTAGTTCCCATCGCAAGTGCAATTGCCGCAGTGGTGGTCGTAGTGATTGGCCTGATGGCCATCACGTCTTCAGATGATGTCGCCGGAGGCGATCCCATCGCCGAGGCGGAGTCACTGGTAGCGGCCTGGGGGTCGTACGACCTGTCGGTTCTCAATTCGATACCTGATGAAGCCGACGTCTCCAATGAGGACTGGCACAACGTCGACCGAACAACCCTCGAAGACGAGATGCTCTATCGGCAGGCTGTTGACTGGCCGTTCGAGGTCACCGAATGCTCGCAGTCCATTGTTTCCACTGGAGAGGGCGATCCACCGGTCAGGTGCACCGTCAGTCACGATCCGAGTTGGACCCGTGCCCAAGGGCTGGGTCCCTATCCTGCCGAAGCGACGGTTCGTTTCGCCGACGGCGAGGTGGTGGAGTTTCGAGTGAGCCTGGACACGTCATTCGCCGAGGAGTTCTTCTTCCCGCTTCGTACCTGGCTTTCTCTCGAGTACCCCGACGAGATGACGACGCTGTATCCCGTGAGTCGCACGTACACATTGATTGACGCCGAGGCGCGGGAGTTGTGGGCGGAAGTCACTGCCGCGTACATCGCTCAGTTGGACGGCTAGGCAAATCACGATCACCGAAGTGCATTGACCGTTGCTCAACAAGGGTCAATGCACCTCGGTTTGAGCAGGCCTCGTCCGAGGAAGTTGCGCTGACTCGTCTGTAGCGTTCGTCGTGAGATGGCTGGACGTGTGTGCGTTGTCCTGATTGCCGGACTGTTTCTGGTAGTTGGCTGTACTTCTGACAGTGACGGGTCGATGTCGACCACATCGGCTTCGGTCGCCACCACGAGCGTTGAGGAGCCCGAAGAACGTGCTCGGATTGCCTACCGGTTGATTGAATCCGAAGAGCTGTCTGGTGAACACTCCGATTTCACCGGAATTGTCTGGCTCCATGAATGCAGATGGCGGAGCCCCGGTGAGCTGGCTCTCGAAGTGCGCTGGATTCCTGACGACGGCGCTGCGAAGAGTGCAACTGTGCCTGTCTTCTTGGGGTTTCCAAGTGGAGACATGATTGATGGCTATTCGCTCGAATTGACCCTCACCGAGCCTGGTGACGGCATCATTGAATTCGACCTCTACGCCGCCGAACAGCAAGAGTCGTCGGGCGGTATCCAGCGATGGAGCGGTCACCGAGGAGCAGCCGTCTCGGACTCTTGCTCCTTGGATTGGTACGTCGACGGTGAACGTTTCTCAATCCCCGCAGTCCCCCTCCGGATTGACCTTCACACGGAGGCTGTCGAGGCGGAGAGTGATCTGGAACGGCTGGTTGCGGATATCGATCCGACGGACTCGAGCGAGCGACTACTGCCATTGGCACTTCTCTTTGCCCATCCCGACCTCCCTGTCATCGATCGGCTCTTCGTCCACGATTCAGCGACCCTGGTGTGGATCTCAATTGAGGAAACCGGGCGATGCTTGATGATCACCAGTGAGTACGAGGGCGGCCCGTACATCACCCAAAACCTCGGATGTCCTCGACAGTCGGTGTCCGAGGACGAACCAAGCGCTCGGATTCCCGACGATGTTTGGGACGTCGTGGCCCACGAGTTTGGCTCTCCTGTGGAGTCCTTTGTCGACGGGGTAGGCCCTGTGTTCGACGCCACTGTCGATCCCTTCGAACTCGGAGAGACCGCCCTCGATATCGATTCGTTGGTCGACGCCAAACTCGAGGAGGACGATCTCAACGAGATCGCCCGTCTCGACTGGGGCGGTGGAAGGGTCGCCGTCGTTCTCGACGCAAGCGGGACCTCATGTTGCGAGTCCTTCTTTGGCTCATTTGCGGTCCTTCCCGAAGAGAGCTCCTACGGGGGTTCAGGCCAGGCCTGCCGGGAGTACTGGGCAATGATCCAGACATACGGAGACCTGGCCTTCTTGTTGGTGGTCACACCGACGCTTGAAAGCGAGATGTTCGTGTCACACGCCGGCAGCACGGTCCCGATCCCACTTGAGCCAGCCGATGGTGGCCGAGGCGTTGGTCTGTGGGACATGTCGGACATCGCTGAACCCGAGTCGGATTGGCCCGACCTTGTAGACAGCCAGGGTCAACCGCTGGCTTGCGACCAGGGTTAGGGACCTGTCGCCCGATAGAACACCCGGACGGCGAGGTTTTGGCGCACCTCAGAGACCGTGTCTTCGAAAAACTCTTCACGCAGCGTGGCGTCGGTTGTGGTGTAGACGCTGAAGTAGACCGCGGCGAAAGCAGCGAGGAAGCCTGACACTTGGAGCAACTCTTCAGTCAGAGTCAGCTCAAAGCCGAAGAGCATGTACTGCACCACAACTACCGGTGGTTGTTGAGTCCACAGTGTGATGGTCTCAGGGCGAATGATCAGCAGACCCAAGGCTACGAAGAGGGCGCCGACCAACGAACTGACCAATGCCAGGCGGAGCGTCTGGCTCACGAGAAAGACCAGGAACACGTTGCCCTTTTCGCGTTTGGTCAGGGGCGGTGGATCCGGAGCCTCGATGCCTGCTGGTGCTGTCGTGTCGATCGGTGCGTCGTCGGCCTCCTCGGCAACCTCCTGCCAGGTCTCGAAGGTGTTGAGTCCGTGCATCTCGCGCGGGATCTGGCTCACCAGAAACACCGCCGCCAAGAATCCGAAAAGCACAGCCACGGCGATCAGAAGCGACCGATCGACCCTCCCCGCCGATTGCCAGGCTTCGGCATTGATGAACAGGAACATGAATCCAAGGAGGAGGAGGGGCATGGCGCGCGTGAATAGCCGAACGGTCTGCCCGATCGTTCGAAACATCTCCCTTAGGGCCCAGACCGACAGAGCGATGAGTCCGTAGCTCGTTATTGCATAGACCAGCCCGAGGATCACCAGAAGAGTGACGAAAGTCAGCGCCGATCCGGCGAGGTCACCACCGAACAGGAGGGGAAGCAGCGTTGGCACCCCGAGGAACACCCCGATCTCGATCCGACCGATTCGATCTGGAGGCGCCAGGAGTGGCCTATCGCGTAGGCGATTGAGCAGCATCCATGCTCCGAGCAGCAGGACCAGGCCACTGATACTGGCCAGGATGATTCCCCACGTGGGCCAGTCAACATCGCCCGCACTGATTGCGCTGAAGAGGAATATCAAAGTCAACGCAGGCACAGCACGAGTCAAGACGTCGTCGCTGGCGCTGTAGGCGATGATGAAGTGGGGCACGCCCCTGCGGACGAACCAGCGTTCAGCTGCTTGTGCCTCTGGCGATTGTTGGCTGATGTGGCTATCTCACTTCCAGCGCGTCTTCTCGTATTCGAGCACTTCGTCGGTCCGGAGCTTCCTGGTGGAGTTACCGGTCCGAACATAGAAATCTGAATCCCTGCCACCGCCGGGCGGGTCGACGAAGACCGGCCTGGCGCCCGCCGCGACATCGACACGGACGACCGTGTTTCCTTCGATCTCGTCGAATGACACAGCGACATCGGTGACAGCGGGCGTTCCGAGCGAAGTCTCGAGCAGGTCGGTCAGCCACAGCTCATATCTGTCCAGATCCGGTTGCTTCATGTGACTGAGGTCGTCGGCGATCCCGACCGCTGACCCATCATCCGCCACACCGATCAGCAAAGTCCCGCCTTCGGCGTTCATGAAACCGGCGACTGTCTTGGCGATCACAAGCTCGAGCTTGGGGTCCCTCTTGCCGGTATGTGAGTTGTGACGCGCGGTCTGTTTGAACTCGACCTTGTCCGATTCCCCCTGATCGATCAGCTCTGCAGTCGAGTCAGCTGCTTGGGGATTGGCTCGCCGTTTGAAAACGATCAACCCGCCCAAGACGAGCGTTGAACCAGCGACCGCCGCCAGCACCGTCCATATTCCAAACCGGAACGGTTCGCCCGGGTCTTCGATGAGGTTGGCGCCCAAGCCGACGAGACCCGCGCCGGCGATTCCCGCCACGATCGTCTCCGACCACGTGACCTCTTCTCCGCCGGGCACCAGGACACGTGCGAAGAAGCCGAGGACGAGCCCGATAGCCAGCACCGAGAAGAAGGGCAGCGCTTCCGTCATGGGTTGAGAGCCGCCCGGGCGGCGTTATAGCCGCACATGCCGTGGACTCCTGCACCAGGAGGTGTGGCCGCCGATCCGAGGAAAATCCCGTCTCCCAGCGCATATGGGCGTTTCAAGCCCATCTGCAGAACCTTCTTCAATCCGAAGTTCCCACCACCGATATCGCCACCGACGTAGTTGGGGTTGTAGGCCTCGTAGTCATCAGCAGTCAACGTGTGTTTGTCGATGATTGTGTCCTTGAACCCAGGTGCGAACCGTTCTACCTGGGACTCGATGGCCTCGGTCATGTCGACCGTCGATCCGTTGGGGACATGGCAATACCCCCACGCTGTGTTTTGCCCGTCCGG
Organism: Acidimicrobiia bacterium; assembly: GCA_028284765.1. Classification (GTDB taxonomy): domain Bacteria; phylum Actinomycetota; class Acidimicrobiia; order Spongiisociales; family ZC4RG35; genus JANQRA01. The sequence goes on along the minus strand of JANQRA010000022.1, from coordinate 66,643 downwards.
AGCCCTGGTCGAGTCGAACAGCGATTGCTGAGCTAAGAGCACAAACGGCTCCTCAGGGTGTTCTCCCCGGGCAACGGCCTTCTCCGCAGCAGATATCTCTTCGTAGGTTCCACCGACGTGGACCGTTGCAGTCTGAGCGCTCAGCTCGTCAGTCCACGGAATCGGTTCCGACAGTGCCCAGTCGACCTTGAAAACGCCGGGACCGGGCTCCCATCTGGAGAGTCTTCGGGCGGCGGCGGCCGAGATCTCGTCACCTGCGATTCGAAGCGCGGCAGGTGGCATCACGTCGAGGACCGCCAGACTGCCCGGAAGTTCTTCCACCGAGCTGACCTCTCGCCCGGTCTCAATCGAACCACCTTGGGCTTCGAGCAGCGCACCGAGGGCGGTCGCAATCGCTTGGGAGCCGCCTTTCGCCATGGGCCATCCATATGCATGACCGATCGCACCCAACATGATGCCGACGGCAGCCGTTGCGGGTGCGCTGAAAGGGGCGATCGAGTGAGCTGCCAATCCGGCGAGAAGGGCGCGAGCCGCATCCGACTCAAATCGAGATATAAGCACTGAGGCAGGAAGGCCACCGATCGCGGCCGACCTGGCGAACATCGCTTTGTTCTTCGGAAGGAGGGTCATCGGACTCAGGACGTCCTCGACCACTTTGTCGATCTCTTCGACGAAGGGAGACATCAGCGAGTCGTATCGGTCGGCGTCATCGTCAAACTGAGAAGCGGTTTCTCCAACTGAACGGCGCATGGCGACTACTCGTCCACCATCGAGCGGATGTGTGAAGGCCAGAGGGGGCTCTATCCAGTCGACGACCAGACCGATGTCGTTGAAGAAAGGGGAAGCCACCCCTGCCGGATGGATGGCAGAGCAAACATCGTGCCGGAAGCCGGGGAGTGTCAGCTCCTCGGTGCGGGTTCCTCCGCCGATGTCATCCATGCGTTCGACCAGGAGGACCTTTCGGCCAGACCGGGACAGCTCGATTGCGGCAGACAGGCCATTGGGTCCGGCTCCCACAACTGCTGCGTCGAATTCCGTCATCGACGCAGATTGTTGTCGCTGGCTAGGGCTGTCGGGTGATCTTCTTGATGAAAACCGGCCCGTTCCCTCGACCCAAGGCGTGGTTGATGTAGAGCGCGCCGTCGGGTCCGACGGTTATGGCGTTGGGTCGGCCGAAGGAGGATTCCCCACCGCGTCCATCCATGTCATCAGGTTCGCCGTTGCCTGCGATGATCTCGGTGTCCCCGGTTTCCAGGTCATATCGCCACACCACGTAGCCACTTCGACTGGTCACAAACAGCGAGCCATCGAGATATGCAACGTGGGAACCAGCCTTAGGGAAGAAGTGAAGGTCGGTGACGTTGCCCTCCTGATCGACGGCAAAAAGGCCACCGTCTTGGAAATTGACGACATAGAGAGTCCCATCTGGGCCAATGGTCATCCCGTTGATCCCGTTGAAATCACCGTGACGAACCCAGTCTTCGAGTTCGCCTCCAGGGAGCATCCTGTGGAGGATCCCTGCGTCGTAGGCCTCTAAGAAGATCGTCCCGTCTTCCAGGACCACCACACCCGTCGGTCCCTGCACCCCTTCCAGAACCGTTTCGAGTGAGCCGTCCTCACCCACCTGGAAGAGGAATCCGCTCCCGTAGGCGCTCTGGTACATGTTTCCATCTGCCCCGAAGGTCGTCATCGTGAGGTTGCGCATGTCGTCTGACTCTGCGAAACGTTCGAATGCCCCGTCCGGCTGGATGGCGAGGATGTGGTCTCCGGGGTTGCCTGCAAATCCGAAGTTGGCCTGATAGGTGACTCCGTTTTCGTCGATTGCCAGTCCACCGGTTCCAGATGGCAAATCCGCAAACACTGTCTCGACAACCCACTCGTCCGACACTGGGTATCCAAGAGCATCGAGGGCTGAGGTGGTGGTGGTCGTGGCGAGTGTGGATGTCGTTGTGGCAGGAGTGGTTGTACTTGTCGTGGTTGGTGCGGTTGTGGTCGTTGTGGTCTCTGCATCACCGCCTCCGCACGCAGCGATCAACAAGGCCAAGATGGGGCCAAGAGCGAAGGTCTTCTTATGTCGGATCGCTTTGTGCATGTCTGGCAAGATACTACGACCTCGTAGTAAATGAGGAGCGCAATTGGAACGAGTTCGGATCGGAGTCCTTTTCCAGATCTTTCGAACTGCACAGGTGTCGTCGAAGCTGGTCAACGCTGCCCTGGAAGGCACGGGAGTGACCGGCCCGGACTACGCCGTCTATAGCTACCTGCTCCACGGTCCGATGACTCTCACCGATCTGGCAGAGGGAACCGGAATGCCGCTGACGACGGCCGCCGGATACGTGAAGCGGTTCGACGAGAGGGGTCATCTCGACCGGCGACCAAACCCGGCAGACGGGCGTTCTTACCTGCTGGACCTGACTCCGGATGCCAGGAAGTGGGTTCTCGAGCTGGCAAAGCAGTTTTCGGAGACGATCGCGCTGTTTGACGCGGTGCTTGTTGAGGAAGGCGTCGACTCGACCGAGCTTGTGGACCAGCTAGGCCGGGTACAAGACCTCATCGAGAAGTCGGTCGAGACCCTCTAGGCGGGACCTGGTCATAACGTGTGCAGCCGATGAGGCGTTGGAGTGGACTGGTAGTTGTGTTGGCGGTCATAGCGGCCGCTTGCACTGAGTCGACAGCGGATACCACCACGACTCTGGAACCAGTTGGGTCATTGGTGCCGGGCACGACATCCACAACCCTCGACTCGGCGCTCAATCTCGCTCTTCCGCTCGACCCCAACATCAAGAGGGGTGTTCTCGACAACGGACTCACCTACTACGTCGCATCAAACGATTCGCCCGGCGAACGCGTAGAGCTCCGCCTTCTGGTTGACGCCGGCTCCGTCCAGGAGGACGCGGACCAATCTGGCATGGCCCACTTCCTCGAGCACATGATGTTCAACGGGACGGAAAGGTTCCCCCGAAACGAGCTCACTGATGTCCTGGAAGCGTTCGGACCGAGGTTCGGTCCTGACATCAACGCCTACACGAGTTTCGACGAGACCGTCTACGAGCTCAGCCTGACCACCGAAGACGAGCTGATCGATCTTGGTCTGGCGGTACTTAGGGAGTGGGCGTCTCGGGCGACCCTCACCGAAACCGACGTGGTTGAGGAGAGGGGAATTGTTCTCGACGAGTGGCGGCTCCGGGCCCAGGGATTCTCGGCGCGTGTGTTCGACGAACTGCAGGCACTGGTTCTGGAGGGGTCTGCCTATGAGGGTCGGTTGCCCATCGGAACGCCGGATTCGATATCGACGACGACGCCCGACGCCTTGGGTCGTTTCTACAAAGACTGGTACCGGCCAGAAAGGATGGCCGTCGTCGCCGTCGGGGACTTCGATGTCGATGAGTTCGAGGAACGAATCAGGGAAACCTTCTCTGACCTAGTTGCAGAGGGTGATTCACGATTGTGGGAGGACCCCGTTTACAGCCCGCCTCTCGAGCCGCGCTACGGCTCGCTGGTGGACGCGGAGGCCGCAGCTGCATCGCTGACCGCGGTTTGGCCCATAGCGTCGCGTGAGTTGCTGACGGCGGGTGACTATCAGAATCGCGCGGCGCTTGGTCTCGCATTGCAGATTCTTGCCGATCGCCTCAACGAGGACTCTTTGACCGATGACAGTCCCCTGGTTCGCGCTACCGCCGCGGATGTCTCCTGGGCTCGAGCCGTGAGGCTTCTGGGGCTCGATGTGGAAGTCAGGGCGAATCGAGCCCGTGAAGGGATCGAGGCAACTCTCATCGAAATCGAGAGGATGCGGCAGTTTGGCGTGACCACGGCCGAATTCGAGAGGGCGATGGGTGGGTACACGGCCGTTTCCGAACAGGTCCACAGTCAGCGTGAGAGTCGTCAAGACCTCGACATTGCGGATCAGATCACATCTCATCATCTGGGTGGCGGTGACTTGCTCAGTCCCGACCAGCGATTCGAACTCGAACGTGGGATTGCGACGCGACTGACGAGAGACGATCTGACTGAGGCTCTTGTGCAGGTCCTGGACGGGGTTCCAGTCATATTCGCCGTGGGACCCGACGATTCGGATGTCGAGATACCGGACGAACTGACCCTTGCTGAGATCTACCAGACCGTTCCCAACCTGACGCTCGAGAGACGGTCCACGCCCGACGATGAACCGGAAGACTTGATGGCCCGTCCACCAGGCTCTTCTGTCGTCAGCCAAGAAAGGGACCCCAGATTCGAGTTCACAACCGTCACCTACGAAAACGGTGCCACTGTGTATCTGTGGGAAAGCGACATAGCCATCGGTGGCATCTATGGGCTGGTGGAGGGGTTCGGTGGGACGTCGGTATTCCCGGTCGGTGACATAACGGAGGCCGAACTGATGGTGGAGTTGGTATCAAGGAGTGGCTTAAGGGACTTCGACACCGCGGCCTTGCAAAGGGTGCTCTCTGATGAGTTGGCGTTTGTAGAACCATTCGTGACCGAAACGCGGCAGGGACTGGAAGTGGAAGCAGCTGTCGACGACGCCGAGACGATGTTCCAGCTGATCAATCTCCACATGACTGCACCGCGCATCGAAGCTGCGGTAGTCGACTCGGTGGTCTCCGAATACGAGACCCTCATCACCTCAAAGGACGAGCTGCCAGAGATTCTCTTCGCGGAGGCCGTGAACGACGCCTACTACGGGCCCGATCCCCGATACCGCGTCGTTCCCACTGCAGCCGATATCGCAGATCTTGACCCCGACCTGGCCCTTTCTCTGTACACCCGCCTGTTTGGCAACGCCGCAGACTTTGGGTTTGCGTTCGTCGGTGACTTTGAGACGGACGAGATGATCGAACTGGCTTCGTCCTACATCGGATCCCTCCCGGGATCGAGCCCGGGCCCTGGCTATGTGGACAATCAGCCCTTCCCGCCGAGGGAGATCCAGCTGACCACTGTCGAAGCTGGTGTGGGGCAGCAAGGTCAGCTCGGGATGTTCTTCACCAATGAGATGTCTCCCGTTTTCGAAGATCGCGTGACGGCCCGGCTTACTGAGTTGATTCTGAACGCTCGATTGCGGGATCGGATTCGGGAGGAGTTGGGGTCGACTTACTCCATCTCGTCTTCGCTCCAACTGCAACGAGATCCAGATGACTTCATCGAGGCATCCGTCATCTCGACGGGACCGCCGGAGGGCCTGGACATCATCTCCGAGGAGATCTTGATCGACATCGAAGACCTTCAGAACAACGGCCCGACCGACGGAGAGTTCGCCACCGCTCTCGAGCAGCTCCGAGACGAATACGAGCTGATCGACAACGAACTGCTGGCAGTCGGGCTGATCACGGCCCATCTCTACCCGGACCAGCCGGTGGTTCAGCTTGCCGAGCGGTACCCAACTATTGATCTCATTACCCCGGAGGACGTGACTGAGTTGGCTAAAAGGGCATTTGACCCGGCGCAACGAATCGAGGTTCGGCAGGTCCCGCGGCCCTGACTGTGGGTACAGTCCGGCCCGTGGCATATCTCCTTGGTTTTGGCGGGTACGCACCTGAGCGTGTGATCACCAACGACGACTGGGCCGAATGGGTCGACACGTCGGACGAATGGATCACGCAGCGGACAGGTATCAAACAGCGGCGCTTTGCCGCCGACGATGAATCGACGATGACCTTGGCCGCAGATGCTGCGGCTGTGGCCCTCAAGGACGCCGACCTGACACCGGACGACATCGACGAGATCGTGGTCGCGACCGACACTCCTGAGATGATGACTCCCGACACGGCGGCGCTGGTTCAGGATCGACTCGGATGTCGTCATGTCCCAACCTATGACTTAGGCGGAAGTGGCTGTGCTGGGTTCGTCCAAGCAATCGATGTGGCAGGTAGCCGGATCGCCGTCGAACCGAAGCGAATCCTGGTCGTCGGGGTCGAACTGATCAGTCGGATGATCTCAATGAAAGACCGCGCCACCGCTGTGTTGTTTGGCGACGGTGCCGGGGCTGTGGTCATGGGACCGGATGAAGGCCGTGCTGAGGTCCTCGGTGTTGTATCCGGCACCGATGGTTCGGCCGCCGAGATTCTCACCTTGGCAGCTGGAGGCACCAGGAACCCTTTCAACGAAAAATCTCTGCTCAGCGGCGACTACAACCGGCTTGTCATGGACGGTCGGAAGGTGTTCACCGAAGCCGTCAGGAGAATGTCCGAGGCAGCCGGCGATGTCTTGTCGAAGGTCGGGCGTTCCCTCAATGATGTGAAACTCGTCATCCCCCACCAAGCCAACAAGAGAATCATCGAGGCGGTACGGAAGAAAATGGGCCTGTCCGAAGAAGCGGTGTATGTGAACGTCGACCGCTTCGGGAACACGGGATCAGCAACCGTTCCTTATGCGATGTTCGAAGCCGTGCGTGACGAACGGATCAACGAGGGTGACCTCGTGGTTCTCACGGCCTTCGGCGCTGGCTTCCACTGGTCCGCAGCTGCAGTCCAGTTCTGATCAGATTCGGCGTAGGAACGCCTCCAGATAACTCTCGTATCGCGCCTGGTCCGCATTCCAACTCATCACATGACCTGCAGCCGGAAACTCAACCAGGTCGACGTGGTTGGGGACTTTGGCTTCGAGGCGTCGACTGACGGCAATGGGCACCCGATGGTCCGACGTGCCGTGAAAGACGAGGGTGGGAAGGTCGAGAAACTGGTCTGAGCGTTCGACGTAGTTGGTTGTCTCCCAATCGACGCCCCATCTCAGGTCCGCGATCCAGAGACCGACCTCGATCATGAGTGGCGTTGCTCTCACGTGTTTGGTTCCGTGGCGGATGGCTTCGGACAGAACGATGTTTGGCGAGTCGAGAACCAGTCCAGTCACGGAACTTGTCCTATTCGAGTTCTCGATGAAGCCCATGACAAGTGCCGCTCCAGTGGAACACCCCGCAAGGGCAACTCTCTCAGCTCCCCGGTTCTCGACGAACTCCACGGCGGATTCCAAGTCTCTCCACTCGGTCAGGCTGAATCGATACATTCCACTCGGATCTCGAGGTGCTCCAACATCGTTCCGATAGTCGATGATCAAGGCGTTGAAGCCCGCGCGATTGAATGTCGGGAGCATCCTCAGCAACTCCTGGCGGTGTGCTGTCCACCCGTGTGCCATCACCACCCATGACGACGGTTCGCTTCCGGGCACTACCCACGCTCCCATGTCTCCCAGCTCTGAGTCGTAGGTGACCTCTTCGAAGTCGAGCCCGACGTCGGAGGGATCGTTGAGGAAAACGTAAGGGTTGAGTTCGACAGGCGCACATTCGGCGAGGACATCTGTGCAGACGGGCGGTTGCCCAACGCTTTCGAGGACCTTTCGGGTGATCTCCAGGTTCTCTGCGGCCGTGACATCTCCGAGCCTCGCAGTTCCGCCTTCGAAGACCATTGTGGTCTGGCCAGGGTGGCCGATGTCTCGCCTTGGTTCCATCGCAGCGAGGGTCACCGAGCGACCATCGAAAGCCCGAACCCAGATACCGGGCTCCTCGATCTCGCGACCGCCAATTCGAAGTGCTGACTTGTGAAGACCGCTGGCTAGGAACCATCCGATCGTGAGATGAATGAGCACGAACAGAAGGAGCCCGCCAGCGACGGCCAGGAGAAAGGTCATTCTCGAAGCCCTATACGGCCAACGGCCACCGTTAGCCGGTGGCCGTTGTGACGTGCGGTGCCCTTAACGGGCGCCGGTGGAATATTCAGATGAGGAGTCCGGCTGCCGGGACGGTCAGCAATCCTGCGACCATCCAGACCAGGCGTCCGGGACTCGGATGCACGGCCGCCCGAACCGTCGTTGCCGCCACCACCAGACCGGCGGCGACAACCACTGGTCGGCCGGCGGTCGCAACGGTGGCTGTCATCAGCAGCAGCGTTGCAACAGCCATACCTGCCAAAGCCATGCCAAGTCGCGCCGTCTTGCCAAGCGGTCGGTCCATCAGCTCGTAGTAGGTAGCCGTGGTCATCACTGACTGTTTCGGCGGGCTCAGCCGAATCCTTGAGCCGACGCGGGGTGTCTGGAGGCCTATTCGCCTTTGAACTCGGGGTCACGCTTCTCGAGAAAGGCAGCGATCGCCTCGTTGAGGTCCGAGGACAAGAGATGGGAGGAATTCCATTGGGCCATGTAGTCGAGCCTCTGGTCCATGGTTCGTCCGTCGTTGGCTTTGAGGATCGTCTTGATCCCTTGAGTCACCAGTGGACTGTTGACTGCGATCCGGTTCGCCAGGTCATAGGCCCCGGCCATCAGGGTTTCTTGATCATCGAAGACTCGGGAGACCAGGCCTCGATCGAGCGCCCAATCCGCCCCATAGTCATCACCGGTCAACGCCATCTCTGCTGTGACAGCATCGCCGACGATGGCCGGTAGGCGCTGTAGCGCTCCAATGTCCGCGACCAGTCCCATCTTGGTCTCCCGAATCGAGAAGACTGCGTCAGCCGATGCAATGCGGATGTCAGCTGACGAGATCAGGTTTGCGCCCGCACCGAGGCAGTAGCCGTGCACCGCTGCGATCACCGGCTTGTTGGCCTCTGCCAGGCAGCTGATAGTGCCTTGAAGACGCTTGATGGTTGCGTTGACCTCTTTGGAGTTCGCGGCATGCGAGTTCCCTGAGGGTCTGATCGATGCCAACAGGCCGACGTCTATTCCGACGGAGAACGCACGGCCTCGGCCGGCGAGGACGATCACCCTGACACTGTCGTCATTATCGAGGTCGGCGACTGCCTTCGGGAGGTCTTCCCAGATGTCTTCCGACATAGCGTTGAGCTTGTCGGGGCGGTTCAGCCATATTGTCCCAATGTGCTCGGACGACTCGACCTCGACGTGTTGGTAGCTCATTCGCTGAGGGTAGGGCCTATTCGAGGCCGCCTCGCCACGCTTCGCGGAGCTTGACTCGGGTCCCGAACCTGAGAAGCCCACCCGCATAGATACGACCGGCCGCCACCGTGAGTGCGGCGATCGAGACCAAGGCGATGACAACAGCGGCGCCGTATTGCCAGAGGGGAATCGCGTCGAGTGCCGAGCGAAGCGGCACGACGAACGGGGCTGTCACGGGAACGAACGTACCGACGACGGCGACGGTGCCTGTCGGGTCGTCAAGAGCGAGCACAGAGACGAAGAAGCCAGCAACCGCCGACATCGTCATCGGCAGCGCCACGCTCTGGGCATCCTCCATTCGACTAACGAGCGATCCAGCTGCTCCGAAGAGAACCGCATAGATGAAGAACCCGAGAATGAACCAAACCAGGAGGTTGATCACAACCTTCGGCCCGAGATCGGGAAGCTCGATCCCACCCGTCGCCTGAAGGCCGACGAAGGCCACTACCAGGACAGCTGCCACCTGGGCGAATGCCAATAACCCGATGCCAAGGATCTTCCCTCCGAGGATCTGCCATGGTCGGATGCTCGAGAGCAGAATCTCCACCACCCGATTGGCCTTTTCCTCCGTGACGCCGCTGAGGATCCACGTGCCGTAGAGGAGAATCGCCACGTAGAGCATTATCATCCCGGCGTAAGCGATGATCGTTTGTTCGTCCGTTTGCTCATCGTCACCGCTCAGAGATGTTGTCTCCAGTGGGTCAGAAGTGAGGATTTCGATGATGTCTACTGCGGCCTGTCCCTCGGTCGCGACGACCATTTCGATCTCGACCGTGGCCGCTGCCCGCTGTAGTCGACCTACCGTTGAGTTCCCCCCAATCCCGGTGTTGGATTGGACGATCACCTCGCTGCCATCCACCAGAACAGCGTCGACCTCTCCGGCTTCGAGGCCCGCTTCGGCTTCACCTCGGGTTTCGTACTCCGTGACTTCGTAGACCACGCTCGCCGGCTCACCGGGTTCGTCGTCGGCCGTCGCCAGCTCCTCGGCCGTCTCGATGATCACTTCGTTCCCGTCGCCCAGGGATCCGACCGGGATCTCGTCGACACCGTCATCCAACAGGCTTGGTAGCACCACGATGGCTGCCACTATCAGCAGTGTGACCGTTGATGCGATCAGGTATGCCTTGGACCTGCCGCGCTCACGGATCTCTCGCGAGGCCACCTGCCACATCGCTCCGAAGCCGGTCATTTGACGGCCTCCCGGAACAGGTCGGTCAGAGACGGCGACGTGTAGGAGAAGTGGCGGAGCCTTCCCGCTTCTTGAGCCCGAGCGATGAAGCCTCGAATGTCAGTCTCAGAGCTGATGATTGCGATCAGATGGTCGCCCTTGGCCTCAGTGCTGATCACACCTTCCAGTTGGTCGATGAGCTCGGTGGCATCGCCGTCGATGTCAAGCTCCAGGTGACGGATGGGCGCTGCATCCTTGAGTTGATCAACTTCACCCGATACGACTACAGCCCCTTCGTTGATGATCGCAACGTCTTCGCAAAGGTCTTCGACAAGGTCCAGCTGATGTGAGCTGAAGACAACTGCCTTCCCTCTTGACGCCTGTTCCCGCAGCACATTGGACATCGTTTCGACGGCGATGGGGTCCAGTCCGCTGAATGGCTCGTCTAGAACCAGAAGCTCTGGATCGTGAACCAAAGCTGCGGCCAGCTGGACGCGTTGCTGATTGCCGTGGGAAAGCGACTCCAGGGGATCGTCGAACCGATCCTCGAGGTCAAACACGGCAAGCCATTGTTCCGCCGATTCGATAGCCGCGGACTTGTCCATGCCGTGCAGCCGCCCGAAGTAGGCAATCTGGTCCCGGGCTTTCATTTTCGGGTACAGGCCGCGCTGTTCGGGCATGTACCCGAAGCGGAGAAGGTCGTCGGGGCGAATTGGCTCTCCGTTCCAAGTGACCTCACCGCGATCCGGGTTGATCAAGCGAAAGATCGACCGCATGGCTGTCGTCTTTCCGGCACCGTTGGGTCCGAGGAACCCAAGCATCGAGCCTTTGGCTACCTGGAAAGAGCACCCCTGCAGGGCGTGAATATCCCCGAAAGACTTGTGTAGGTCGTCAACGTGAAGCACGAGCGAACCACGTTAGGTAATCCGACCCCCTCCCCTAAATCACAAAACCCAGGGTTCGAGAACCCGCTGAGCGAGTCGTCGAACCCTGGGTTCGCAAGGAGGGTTTAGGCGAAGGTCATATCGCCGCTGGCCCTACAGTCGCAGGTGTAGGTGACGGAGATGCCGGCGCCGTTCGAGCGAAGGCCGGTTATTGCGTCGAGGCTGAGGAGCCTTCTCTTGCGGCAAGTGCTGCATTCGACGACGATCATGATTCGTTCCTTCCAATAGTCCACCAACGATGGGGGCGGTTGACATGCACTCTCTCGGTCTTCAGGTACATGTACTCGTTCAGTAGCGGGTTCATTTCTGTCTCTCTTCCTTTGGTGCGCTTGCGCTATTTCATCTGTACTAGTACAGTGTGATGAAGTGAACAGTACACATACAACGGAGACCCGTCAAGGGGCAAATTCGATTTCTGAGAACCTCGAGCTGAGGATCCGCTCTGGCGATCTGCCGGAAGGCGAGCGTCTGCCATCGATAAGGGCCCTCGCCACCGAATTAGGCGTCAGTCCGGCGACAGTCTCAGCTGCCTACGGAAAGCTGCGGACGAGGGGCCTGATCGTTGCCGATCGAAGTGGCACCGTGGTCGCTCCACTTCCGGACCTTCCTGGGCGCAATGCAGGTCTCGAGTCCATTGAGGGCGTCGATCTCTCGGGTGGCAACCCAGACATGCGGCTGCTGCCCGACTTGGGGCACATAGCTCCCAGTGTTCATCAACTCCAATATGGCCAAGCAGAGAAGATGACAGGGCTAACCGATTTCGCCGGGTCCGCCCTCGCCTCGGACGGGGTTCCAGCTGAGAACCTGGTCGTGGTCGGAGGCTCTCACGACGGTGTTGAGCGTGCTCTGGCTGCTCATCTCCGACCTGGCGACCGAGTTGCTCTCGAAGACCCGGGCTATGCCAGCACCCAAGACCTGGTCCGCGCGATGGGGTTGGTGGCGGTCCCGATGGCTATCGATGCGGAGGGGCCAACCACGGGTTCAGCGACAGCCGTTCTCGAAGCAGGTGTCAAGGCTGTTGTCATCACGAACCGGGCGCAGAACCCGACAGGTGCCGCCCTTACCGCGAGGCGCGCGAGAGAACTGAGCTCCATCTTCGACCGCTTTTCCGACGTGTTGATCATCGAAGACGACCACGCCGGCCCTGTCAGCGGTGCGAGTTTTCACACCACCGCCCGGTCCGGGAGAGAACGCTGGATCGTCGTCAGGTCGTTTGGCAAGTATCTGGCTCCAGACCTGAGGGTTGCCATCGTTGCTGGTGACGCCCTGACCATTGGCCGGATCTCAGCGAAGCAACTGGCTGGAACCGGCTGGGTTTCGCAGATTCTTCAAGATCTCGTCCTTCGCGGCCTCTCCGATACCTCTTGCCTGGAAGCTCTCGACCTTGCCGAGGCCTCCTACCGAGAAAGGCGCGAAGGGCTGATCTCGGCACTCGAAGATCGGGGCGTCGCCGCGACGGCGCCGTCTGGCTTCAACGTTTGGATCCCGGTCAAGCGCGAGACGGAAACCTGGGCCGCCTTGACCCAACGTGGATACGTTTCAGCGCCAGGGGAGCGGTTCAGGATCGAATCCGGACCGGGCATCAGAATCACCATCTCCCAGCTCGACCCGAAGGCCATCCCCGACCTCGCCGACGCAATCGCGGCTTCGATCACCTGAATCAACGACCCCTGGGTTCTCCTGTCGTTAGTCGAGGAGGGTGGGGCGGAAGAGACGGTCGTGGGTGGAGAGGGCGTAGCGGTCGGTCATCCCGGCTACGTAGTCGACCGCCTTGGTGAGGCTGTCAGCCTCTACGACCGTGTAGGAGTCGGGGACTTCGTGGGGGTGGTCTTCGTAGTACTTCACCAGGTCCTGGATCACCATCACGGCCTTCGATTTCTGCGCCTCGGATTCAGGGCTCAGATACACCCGCTCGAACATGAAATCTCTGAGCTCTCCCATGATCTCGAGTTGCTCTTCGTCCATCACCACCCTGCCCTCGCGATGTGAGGCCTTGACCACGAAGGTGATCATCGAGCCAATCCATTCCCGGCTGGTCGCGCCGAACGTCGTCAGCGCTTTGACTGGTAGATCGTGATACTCGAGGACCCCTGCCCGTAGCGCATCTGAAACATCGTGCGTGAGGTAGGCGATTCGATCGGCGAAGCGGCACAGCCATCCTTCAGGAGTCCCCGGCGGTGGGTCGATCTTCCAAGAGTGAGCCCTGATGCCGTCGAGGACTTCATATGTGAGGTTCTGCGGCTCCAGGAGGCTCAGGGTCCGCACCCCATGCGCCGAATGAAGCCAATCCTCGCCGATCAGTGGGCTGATTGCGTCTTCTCCGGTATGACCGAAGGGGGAGTGGCCGACGTCGTGAGCCAAGCAGATCGCCTCTGTCAGGTCTTCGTTGAGACCGAGGGCCCTCGCCATCGCCCGACCCACCTGCGTGACGTGAATGGTATGTGTCATCCGGGTGACGAAATGGTCGCCATCTGGGTTGAGAAAGACCTGGGTCTTGTGTTTCAACCGGCGGAACGCCTTGGTGTGGACTATCCGATCACGGTCCCGCTCGAAGACAGTTCGGTATTCGTCCTGGTCTTCCTCCTCCATCCGACCGCGAGACCGGTCGGCTTTGGTTGCCGCCGGCGCGAGCAGCTTGTGTTCGAGGCGTTCACGCTCTTCCCGGCGACGGTCGAGCATCTGGTTCACGATCAGGTGAACCGCTGACGGAGGCGGCTGGACAGGTAGTCCATGGTCGCCACGACTATCGCGATCGCCAACATCTGGACTGAGGCCGCTCGATAGTCACCCAGCTGGACGTTCTGGTTGAGGAGGAACCCAATACCGCCACCGCCGGCGAAACCGAGGATGGTGGACATTCGAACGTTGATATCCCAGCGATACATCGTGAACGCGATGTAAGGGGGAACGATCTGCGGCACCACTGCATAGATGATCGACTGCAGTCTGTTGGCACCGGTGGCTTTGACCGCTTCGAGTGGACCATCAGAAATCGATTCCACCTGCTCCGAGTAGAGCTTGGCCAAGGCTGCCGCCGTGTGGAGCGCCAGAGCAAGCGAACCGGCGAATTCACCGAAGCCGACCCAGACGACGAAGACAATGACCATCACCAGCGGCTCGATGGATCTCAGGGTGTTGAAGATCGTCCTGGCGATGTAGTAGATCGTGAGGCCGATCTTGACCTCGCCGCGGCGTCGTCCGAACCAGGCCAGAACCAGGCCGAGGACAGCGCCAACGAGGGCCGGAATGAGTCTTGTGGCTGTCGGATTGGCTATCTGATAGAGCCAGTCGATGAACCAACCGATGAGAGCTGCAACAACCGCGCCGGCGACGGCCATCGAGAGGTAGCCCACCACTGCACGTAATCCTGGTGAGAGAGTCGTGATCAGCCAGAAGGCCAACCGTCTGGCAACCCCCAAAACTATGGAAGCACCCATCAACGCGACGACGAATGGCAGGAGGACGGTTCCGACTTCTCCAATCGTTGCGAACAATGCAGGAACGAAGCCAAATGCTCCAAATGACGATTCGAGGGCGTCACCTCCCGCGGTCAGCAGGGCGAATAGACCCTCGAGAGCGAGGGTCGTCGAAACGACGGTGGCGATTGACCGGGCGGTTCTGATTGTTGTCGAGCGGAGTTCGGCTCCGAAGAAGATCTGACGCGCAAGGAAATAGGTGACGATTCCGCCGCCGACGATCATCAGCAGGCGAACCGCGTTGTTCGACAGCAGGTCAGCCAACACCCAACGCTGGAAGTCGATGTATGAGAGACCTGCGAACACCCCTATCGGAATGGCGATCAGCCCAAACCCAAGACCGACCACTGTGGTCGAGACGTCCTTCATCAGGTTTCGGGCCGCAACGAAGCTCAGCGGCAAGGCAACCGTCAAGCCAGCGGTCGTCGCCACCAGGGCGAGAAAGACCGTGGCGATGATCTTCTCGAGTGTCAGCTCAGCTTGCTCTGACACCCGCGGGGACAGCTCTATCTGGTCTCCCATTGGCTCGGTGCCCAAAACGGCCCCGGTGGTTCCCTCGTAGATGGCAACACGCCAGGATGAGAGGTCTGTCCCCTCAGACGCCTCGACGGTGACACTCGTCGAGTTTCCCTCGGTCGTGATGTCCACGATGCGTACGTCTCCGGTCACCTCGTCGATTGGCACGGCCGGTAGTCCATTGGCCGGGCCGTCGACGGCAACTACTGATTCTCCGGTGGTGACAAACTCGACGACTTGGTTGACAGCGTTGAGTAGTGCTGCGGCCGGGACGTCCGGTGAGATCCCTTCCACCGCGACAGTCAGGCCGTCGGCAGTGACTATCCCGTCATCCCTGATGCCGTTCTCGTTGGTGTCTGTCCACACCTCTTGACGGTCACCCCAAGACCCGAGGCGGTTGGGGACTTGCACCCGGATGATCTGTGCGATGTCAGATGGCCGGTCGGGTAGCTCTACTTCCTCGCTGAACTCACCGTTCTCGTCGGCTTGGAACAACGTCAAGGGCAAGCTCACATCGAACTCGGAGTCCGGGATGAACTGAATGCGTCCTTCCACAAACGCATCGAAACCGGTCCCTGAGACCGTGACCGTGTCCCCTCCCTCCCCACACCCTGGAGTGACTGTTACGCCTCCTTCTGTTGCGGGACCTTCGTCTCCGCAAGGGATGAAGAACTCGACGTCCGTGTTGTCGTCCTCGAAGTCGTAGGTGACCAGTTCAGGTCGGGCCAGCGAGCGGATGATGCGAACCAGCTGGGCCTGACGGGTATCAGAGGTGATCTCGTCGAGGCTGACGCCCGTGACGTCCACGGCTAGTGCGTATATGACGATTCCGAGAATGATCCCGAAGATCGCCGTGATCCGCCTGCGGGGTGATTTCTTCTCAGCCAACGCGCTCGGCCTCGTGGCCATAGATGTCTTTGAAGGTCTCGTCGTCGATGCCCTTCGGCGACCCGTCGAAAACGAGCTTGCCGTCGAGCAGTGCTATTGCTCGATCTGAGTAGCGGTGGACCAGGTCGAGGAAGTGAAGCGAGCAGAGGACTGTCACACCGTCGTCCTTGTTGATGGACTCGAGGTGCTGCATGATCGAATGTGCGAGCACCGGGTCGAGGCTGGCGACCGGCTCGTCGGCCAAGAGGATCTCAGGATCTTGCACCAGGGCCCTCGCGATCCCGACTCGCTGCTGCTGGCCGCCAGAAAGCTCGGAGGCGAGAGAGTCGATCTTCTCGTCGAGTCCGACCCGCTCCAGGGCACTGAAAGCCTGTTCCCGGTCTGCGGCTGCGAAATGGTTGAGGAGGCTCAGTGCGGGGTTGGTGTAGCCGAGTTTCCCGGCGAGAACATTGGTCTCGACCTTCGAGCGGCCTACGAGATTGAAGTGCTGGAAGACCATGCCGATTCGTCGGCGGATGCGCCGGAGCTCCTCTTGCCCGGCGTTGGTTATGTCCTCACCATTCCAGATGATCCGCCCCTCGGTGGGGTCGATCAGCCGGTTGATACAGCGAAGCAAGGTCGACTTCCCTGAACCGGACAGTCCAATGACGGCGAGGAACTGGCCGTCGGGCACCTCGAAAGAGACATCCTCGAGAGCAACGGTCCCATTGTCATAGACCTTGGTTAGGTGTTCGACCTTCAGCATGGATATGTGCCAAGAAGTGCGGGGCCGTGATGGCCCCGCACTCAATGGTCGGATTGCTTAGCCCAGGTCGTCTTCGCCGAAGCCAAGAGCATCGAGCAGGGCGCGAATCGAGTCGAACTCTGCATCGTTGGTCGAGGCAACACCGGACCACGAGTAGGCGTCGAATGCGGTTTCGAAGCCTTCGGGGTCGTTGTCGGCAAATGCGATCAACGCAGCGTTGATTGTGTCCTTGAGCTCAGCCGGGAACTCCGGTGAGTACGACAGTGTGTCGTTCGGAATCGGATCGGACAGGGTGACGATGCGAACCTGCTGGATCACGTCTGGAGCACCCTCACGGATGTTGCGACGTGCGTCCCTCGGGTAGAAGTCGTCGCCACAGACGATCTCGCCGTCGGCGTCAAGTGCGCAGGACTCGACCAGATCGGTCGGAACGTCGGCGTTGTTCGGGTCTCCATCCCACAGAGGTGTCCTTTCGGAATCTACTGCCGGGCTGAAGAACGTGGTTCCGAAGTCAGCTGAACCGTCGTAAACGGCCTGTGCGGTGGCACTGTGACCACCGGCCTCAACTGTTTCACCGGGTGTGATCCCAAGCGACTCGAAGATGCCCGACGGTACGAGGAAACCGGAGGTTGAACCGGTGTCCGGGTACGCCCAACTTCTGCCTTCGAGATCCTGAATGGATTCGATGTCGGAGTCACGTGGAACGATGAACTGAGTCCAGTATTCGGTGTAGCCAAACCGGAGCGACTTGAGGGCGACTTCAATGCCGCACTTGTCGCTACCAAGCACATAGGCCTGTGCGGGAATGAATCCCATGGTGTTGTCTGGCGAAGCACACATTTCTTCGAGAACTGCGGCGTACGAAGTCGGAACGTTCACTTCAAAGAAGAGACCGGTCTCTGCCTCGAGGTTCTGCTTGAGGACATCTCCACCGGCGATGATCTCCTCTGCCGTCACCGACGGCACGAACAACACGTTGATCGGGTTGTCCGGTGAAGATCCGGGTGTATCCACCATCTCTTCTTCGGTTGTTGTGGTTTCAGCGGGTGCTTCTGTTGTGGTCGTGGCTTCCGCTGCCTCCGAGGTCGTGGTTGTGTCCTCGGTATCAGAGGGGCTGCAAGCTGCGATCACCAGTGCAAGCACTGCGACCAAAGCCCAGAGGGCTCTGCGTTTCATAGGTTTCTTTCTCCTTGATTCCCAGTGGGGTCAATCCGGATCACCCACTGTTGAACGCGCCCGCTTCCCAGAGGTGATCAGAGATCGGTTGCGAATCTAGCTACATCTCACGAGTCTCTGCGAGCCGACCGACTAGACCGCGAAATTCATCGAAGTCGTGGATGTCATGTACGCCGACAACAGGGTCGTTCCAGGGGCGCACGTATCGGCACACGGTGGCCTCGGGTCGGTGCCTGACCAGGCCAGGAAGGTTGTAAGGCCCGTCGTCGAGGTACACGTCGCAGGCGACGGTCCACTTTTTTGCGGTGATGTGGACCTCCTTGGCCGGCAGGCCATTGCGGTCGATCCACTCGTAGGTGTCGTCGTGTGCAAAATGCGGTTTGGTGGTCACGACGACGATGTCGTGTCCGTCGGAGTCGAGGTCGACCAGCGCCTCGACGGCTCCGGGGAAGGTCTCGAGATGCCAGAACACAGAATGGCCGTCGAGATCCGAAGACCACTCCCAGAACTCTCCGATGTCGTCGAAGTGAGTCAGATTGACCAGGTCGTGCCAGGTCTCCGAGTCCTCGACCTTGAGGTCGGTCCCATAATCCCGGTTGTAGAAGGTCATCCAGCCCTTGGTGAAATTGGCGACCACGCCATCGAGATCGATCCCTAACCGCATCCGAGGAACGTAGCGATTCAACTCAGGCTGCATTCAATTGAAGGGGATCTTGTTTGAATCGCTTGAACATTCAAATCGTTTGAACATAATGGTGAGTACGGCACCAAGAAAGGACCCCGACATGTACACCCCACAGATGATTGACTCCTACAACCGGCATCGCGCTGAGGAGTTGATACGGTCTAGTGAGCCTCGGGGTAACACGTTTCGGCACGTGCTGGGTTCGGCATTGATCCTGCTCGGAGAGACACTCCGCAGCGCGCCGCAGTCCGCCCGCCTCCGGACATCCACGTGACGGAACCACAGCTCGACACATTCGAGGTCGACAGCATCGAAGTATTCGATGTGCTCAACAACCCAACCCGTCTCCGAATCCTTCGCAGACTCAGTGAGCCGCATTCCATTCGCGAGGTTGCGGAGTCTCTCGGTGTCCCTCCGACCCGGCTCTACTACCACTTCAATCTCTTGGAAGAGGCTGGGGTCATCAGGGTGGTGGAGACTCGCAAGGTCGGGGCCATGTTGCAGAAGGTCTTTCATGCGGTGGCCAGGTCGTTCCGTCCTTCGCCGAGTCTCGCTGCCGGAGACCACGATCCTGCCGAGTTGGCCAAGATCGCAGCGACCGTGCTGGATGGAGCGCGTCTTGATGCGGAGAACGCGTTGGCCAAGCACTTCGAGCTCGTTCGTCGAGGTGAAGAAAGCGAACCTCTTGGAGCGATCGGTCGGTCCGTGTCCTTCATGACTGAGGATCGGGCGCGCGAGTTCGCAGAAAAGCTCGAGGGGCTGGTTGAAGATGAGTTCGACTCCTCTGAGGACGAAGACGGAACCGAATATGGCTTCACGTTTGTGTTCTTCCCGTTGAGCGACTCCTAATGAGCCAACTCAGGGACCTGCTGAAGATCAGGGACTTTCGGTACCTGTGGACTGCCCAAGTCGTGTCCGACTTTGGCGACAACCTGGCTGCGATAACGCTGATCATCCTCATTCAGCGTTTGACCGGCTCGACGGTGGCGATAGCCGGTTTGCTCGTAGCCATCGCTCTGCCGACACTCATCTTCGGGACCGTGGCCGGGGTCTATGTAGACCGCCTGGACCGTCGGCGGGTGATCCTGGTTTCTGACTTCGTCCGGGCGATTCTGGTGCTCGGATTCCTTTTCGTTCGCAGCGTCGAGATGGTTCCTCTGATCTTCATCCTTGCCTTCCTCCAGGCCGGGGTGGGCACAATCGACAATCCCGCTCGTGCGGCTTATCTGCCAGCGGTTGTCGGAACGGACAAACTCCTGGCGGCCAACTCGGTCTCCCAGACCTCGCGGATCATCTTCAACCTCTTGGGCACTGCCGCAGCCGGGATACTCGCGGGTGTAGCGGACACCCTCGCGCCGGCCTTCATCCTCGACTCGGCAACCTTCTTCGCGTCGTTCCTACTCATTTCCCGGATCCGGGTCGACGGCCGACCTCAGCGAAGTGAGGCTCCGGCCAAAGTATGGGCCGAGATGAAGCAGGGCTTCGGGGTGATGATTTCCAGCCGTCCGCTGCGTGCGGTCTTGATTTCCTTGTCGATGACGATGCTCGGACTCGGCGCTGTGAACGTCCTATTCATCCCGTTCCTCCTCGAAGATTTGATGGTGTCTGAGGCCTTCCTGGGCGCAATCGAAGCGAGCCAGGTGGCCGGGATGGTCATCTCCGGAACTGTTGTGGCGATGCTTGCTGTTCGATTGCGACCATCGTCGATGGTGTGGACGGGATTGATAGGGATAGGCGTCTTCGTCGGAGCGATCTCCTGGGCCCAGTCCGTTTGGCACGTGATGGCGTTCCTCTTCCTGGTAGGCCTGGCGGTTGGGCCCACCCAGGCGGGTGCAAACACTCTCAGCCAAACCCTGGTTGAAGATCGGATGAGGGGCCGCGTAGGTGGGGTGCTGACCACGCTCATCTCCGCCGCCAATGTGGTTTCGATGGGCCTCGCTGGTGTGGCCGCCGCGGCCATCGGCACCCGGAACGTCTTCCTGGCGTCTGGAGTCCTCGTGGTTGCCACCGGGGTCCTCTCGTTCTGGCTCTTCAAAGGCGTTCGGGAGGTTGAGTCAGACGTCGCTGGTGATGCGGCCGTTGCGCCATGATCACCTCCGCCAATGCGCACATCGGGTACATAATCACTCACTGACCCGAGGCGGAGGAACAGCGATGAGGAGAATCTTCCTGCTGGCCGTGCTGTTTGCCGCATGCACGGCATCAGACGCCGGGCCCGCTACCACGTCGACGGCTCCACCTGTGACCACGACAGTCCCAGCAGGTAGCTCAACATTGACAGGCGAAGCCGAGCAATGGACTCCACCCGGGCATCCGATTCAGATTGAAAACGGACAATTCATCGACATCCGCACGGGCGAACTCTTCGTTCCGCGCGGAGTCAACTACTTGAAGCGAGTTCGGCTGGAGTCATACTGGGAAGACCAAACCTTCCGGCCCTCGATCTTTGACCGTGGGGAGGTCGAATCGGACTTCGCCGCACTTGCGAGCCGTGGCTACAACACAGTGCGGATCTTCCTCGACACATGCAACGGCTCGCCCGATTGCCTGGCCACTTCTGACGGTCTCAACCCCGACTATCTGGCGACGATCGTCGAGGTTATGGAGGTGGCCAAAGAGCACGGACTCGTCTTGATCTTGACCTCGAACGACCTTCCCGATGGAGGTGGCTATTGGGAGTTGAGTGATCGCGATGTCAGCGAGGAACTTGGCAACTACCGCGCCGGCCACTACTTCACACCATCTGGCGAAGAGGCGGCCGTCCGGTACTGGACTGATCTAATGGGCGGGCTGGTTGGATTGCGTGCACCATTTGATGCCGTGCTCGGCTGGTCCGTGCTCAACGAACAGTGGATTCCGCGCGACCAACCGCCGTTGAACCTTGCAGAAGGATCGGTCTCCACCAAGACCGGAACGTATGACATGGCCGACGTTGAAGAGAAGCGCCAGATGGTGATCGATGGTGTCCGGAGCTACATGAACGCGGTTGCCGAAACGATAAAGAGGTTTGATCCGGGTGGTCTGGTGACGTCCGGCTTCTTCGCTCCGCAGTTTCCGAACCCGACAGAAATCGGTGGCGGCTGGTACGTGGACACTCAGCCCTTGGTCGAAGAGTCAGACCTGGACTTCTTCGACTTCCATGCTTATCCCGGAGTCGGCCTGTCGGTGGCCGAGCAGGCGGAGAACTTCGGGATCACAAACGAGAAACCGGTCGTAATGGGAGAGATCGGAGCCTTTGTCCATCTGTTCCCGGACATTGAACGAGCGGCGTTGGTGGTTCAGAACTGGATCGCTGAATCCTGCGAAGTGGGATGGGACGGATGGCTCTATTGGGAGTACGACGAGGCGAGTGTTGAGGTCGGCGATGCGACATGGGCTTTTACCCAGGCCAAAAATCTGCTGATGGACACCCTGGCTCCGGCAGCACAACCTGATCCATGCACAACCACGCTGCAGGATCCGAATCTCGCTCTGAACGCTCAGGTCAATGCGTCTCAATCCCTTCCGAATGAGCCCCCGGCCAACGCAGTCGATGGCGATCCGACGACCCAATGGGGGTCCGGAGACGAACCAGTTCAATGGTTGGAGATAGATCTCGGCTCGCCGCAAGAGATAGGCGTAGTGCGCGCCCTGGTCGGCCAGTTCCCGTCGGGTCCGACCACGCACCAACTCTCGATCGATGGGATCGTGGTCGACACGGTGTCGGCAGAAACCGACGACAACGACCTCGTGAGTTTCGATGGAATGACTCCGACCGTCGGGCAGGTCATACGAATAACCACGCTCGCCAGCCCGTCATGGGTCTCCTGGAAAGACATAGAAGTATTAGCTCCCTAAAGCGTTGCCCTCGCCACTTGGATCCCGAACAGCGCCTGTCAGACGATCTGGACCCAGGCCATCACTTCGGGTAGGCGCCGCTTCAAAATGGCGGACGCAATCCATAGGGAGATCGCGTATATGACGGTCCCCCACAAGGTGCACGCAATGGCTGCCTGCCATGGCTCGATTGCCTGTCCGAACGCGACGGTCAAGACAACAATCGACGCGGGAATCACGAGCAGAAAACCGATCGTCATGAAGCTGATCAGCTGACTGACGATTGCCAGGCAACCCTGTTCGGTCGATTGGGCAAAGACATCGGTCCCTTCTCTGGGTAGCCGCAAAGGTGCTAACACCGAGACGACATTTCCGACTGCAAGCTGGCAGCCGACTGCGGCGATGGTCAGGGCCGGGACGAGCCATGCCCACCCCCAGAAACCTGTGAACAGCGACAGGCCTACGGCAAGCAGTGCAGTCTCGACGACGAGGGCGATCGCAACGGCGAGGTTCTTCCCCAGAAGCAGTTGCCGCGGCTTGGCCGGAAGGACGAACAGGAAGCTGGCGGCGTTCCTCTCCCAGCCGAAGAGATTCAGGGCGATGGGCAAGCCCACGAACAGAACCAGGATTGGTGCAGCCAACGGGGCCCACTCCCGCTCAGAGATATCGAACAGACCCGTGGTTCCCATGATCGTTCCGGCGACCGCAAGGCCGACGAAGATCACCGTTCCGGTCCAGACGAGTCGCTGTCGGGGATCTCGAACATAGAAGCGAAGCTCCTTACGGGCGAGGGTCGAGATCGGTCCCCACGGTCCGGTGCTGAACCCTGATCTACGTGCTCTCGCTGCGGGGCGGCTTCCCTCCTGCGGAGTGGTGAGCATCCAGGCCATCAACCTCTCCCACACCCAGGCCATGAGCAGCAGGCCTGCGGTCGCAATGGCCAGATAGATGGCGGCGGAAATCGGCTCGCCACTGGATGCATCGGTGATCGCGCGTTGTGC
Source organism: Acidimicrobiia bacterium (assembly GCA_028284765.1). GTDB lineage: Bacteria > Actinomycetota > Acidimicrobiia > Spongiisociales > ZC4RG35 > JANQRA01. The sequence continues at coordinate 43,357 of JANQRA010000022.1, read as the reverse complement.
AGCGACTGGAGGAAGGAGCGACCAACCCCCGTCGAGGGCGTATCGGGTGACTACTTCCTCGAGCGAGTCGATTCTGAGCAGTTGATCTATTGACCGATAGGCGAAGAAGCCACCGGCCGCCATGCCGAGGATCAGGAAGGTGGCAACGTCGCGGCCCCTCCGAGTGCGGAGGATCGATGAGATGGTCGCCGAGAACAGCTGAGCGCCCACCGCCAAGAGCCCAATGAACACCGCCGACGCCGGTAGAACCATCCACCACCCGCTCGATAGGGCAATCCCATTTGCCGAGAGAACAAGGAGCGGCACGACGATCGCCGGGGCGACCAGACTTGCTGCGCCGAGGCCGGTGATGATCTCTCGAGTGCTGATGGGGAGTACCCCGAGCTGCTGAGGGTCCAGGTTCTCATCCAGGGGGAAGATGATGACCGGCAGGCTGATCCACACCACAAAGAAGAGCAACGCCGCCCAGGTCATGAAGTGAGGCAGTGCGTTCGCAGACAAGGTGTCCGCCGTCCGGATGAGGGTTGTGGCCAGGTACCAACCCGCAATGGACAGGAGGATCAGGGCGACAGGGAACCCAACCCGGCGCTGCCGGTCGGTTCGGATGCCGTTCCAGGTGAGTCTGGCCTTCAGCCAGACGAGGTTTCGTACCACGACTGGCCCTCGAGTCCCTCACCGCCAACAGCTGCGATGAAGGCATCTTCGATGTTGTCTTTGCCGGTGACGTCGCACAGGCCTTGCGGTGTCTCCTCGATGGTCAATCGTCCGTCGACCATGATCCCGATCCTCGTGCAGAGCTTCTCCACGAGGTGCATCTCATGCGAGGAGAAGACGATCGTCGTCCCTCCCGCCGCCGCTTGTTGGAGGAGTTGTCGAATGAGTCGCGCCGAGACAGCGTCGACACCCTCAAATGGCTCGTCGAGAAAGAGGACGGGCGGTCGGTGGATGATGGCTGCACCGAGCGCCACCTTCTTGCGCATTCCGCGGGAGTAGTCGCCCACGAGTTTGGAGCTGGCCGAGGTCAGGTCGAGCATCTCCAACAGCTCGTTTCTTCGCGTGGCCGCCTCGGTCCGTGTGAGTCCGTGCATTGCGGCGGTGAAGTCGAGTAACTCTGCGCCGGTCAGACGTTCGTAGAGATTGAACTCCTCCGGTAGCACTCCGATACGAGCCTTCACCTCGGTAGGCGACTGCCACGTGTCGAACTCGCCGATGCCAACGGTCCCCGAGGAGGGACGGAGCAGACCGACTATGCACTTGATGGTTGTCGTCTTCCCTGCACCGTTCTGGCCGAGCAGTCCGTAGAACTCTCCCGGCTTGATCGCCAGGTCGACGCTGTCGACGGCGTGCATCTTCCCGAATCGGCGGGAGAGGCCTTTGGTCCAAATCGCAGGGGGAGTTGTGTCCGCGCTTGAAGCGTCGGTTTCTATGAGAGGCTGAGTCACTGGAGGGAAGTATCGACGGCTTTGCCCGGTAAATGAACCCTTAGGTCTCGCAGGGCCCCGTGAAGAATATCCGTTCGTCTTCAACCACGAAATCGGCTGTGTCCTCGATTGGCTCGCCGTCGAAGACAAACGATACGTCAACGGTGTAGCGGTTCTCGAACTCGATCGTTCCTCCTGGTGACACCAGCGTCCCAGCTGACGGCCCGCGTGGCGTGCTGATGGGGAAGTAGTCGGTGAGGGCCATCACCCGTGTCTGTATCCAAAGCCGACACTCGCTTTCACCGAATCCTTCGATGATTTCAGGATGCAGGCTGTCCAGGAGGAAGCTCTCATCCTGTTGCTCGATGGCGGCCGCAAACTGACCCACAAATCCAGCCACTCTGACCGCCGTGCTCACCATCGGAATGGTCGTGGTCGTCGACGGTTGGGTGGTGGTTGTCGGCTGTAGCGATGTCGTCGTGGTCGCCGACGTGATTGGCACCAGTTCAGTTGTGGTGGTGCTGGAGACCGCCTCAGAATCGGTGGCGTCGGGCCCAAAGAGCATCACCAAAGACAAAACAATCAGCAGGCAGCCACCCACCACCAGCCCCAAACCGAGGTTCCTCCGATCCATGACGTCCAACTTATCCAAGTCACTGATGAATCAGTCTCACCCGGACGGTACGGTGAGAGTGAATTGGATTATCAGGCCCTCTACCGCAAATACCGGCCACAGACTTTCGACGACGTGATCGGTCAAGGACACGTGACCACCACACTCGCTAGAGAAGTCTCAGAAGGAAAGGTCGCACACGCCTATCTGTTCACCGGTCCCCGCGGGACGGGAAAGACGACAACAGCGCGCATCCTTGCCAAAGCACTGAACTGCGAAAACAGGCACTCCGATGGTTCACCTTGTGACGACTGTGGAAGCTGCGCTTCGATTGTCGACGGCAACAGCCTCGACGTACTCGAGCTCGATGCAGCCTCACACAACTCCGTTGACGATATTCGTGACATCAAGTTGAGCGTCACCACGGTCGCGTCGGCCGCGACATCGAAACGGGTCTTTGTCCTCGACGAGGCTCATATGTTGTCGAAGGCCGCAGGGAATGCGTTGTTGAAGACTCTCGAAGAGCCACCTGAACATGTGCATTTCGTCCTTGCGACAACCGAGCCCTACAAGCTCCTCGACACGATTCGAAGCCGAACCCAGCGTTTTGACTTCCACCCTGTACCCGTCGAAGAGCTGGCGGGATATCTGAGTGCCATTGCCGATCGCGAAGGCTATGAGACGGATCCACTTGCCCTGATCGCAATCGCGCGTCACGCGGGGGGATCGGTTCGGGACTCGCTATCGCTCTTGGAGCAGGTGGCTGCGCTTGGCGCCGGAAAGGCAGACACCGCCGGGGTGCAAAGGGCGCTGGGTCTGGCCGACTCTGACGCCTTCCGCAGGCTCACCGATGCGATTGCAGGCCAGGATGCAAAGGCGGCCCTCGAGCTCGTCTCGGAGCTCACGGCGTCGGGTGTTGACCTTCGCCGGTTCGTTTCCGACTGCCTTGGCTTCTTCCGCGGGGTGTTCCTCGCCCACTACGCACCGAACCTCGCGGAAATCGCCGACGAGCCGCCGGAGGTCTACGAAGGCTGGATCAATGCAGCGAAGGTGATCCCTGCCACCGAGGTTCTTCGAGCTGTGGATCTCCTGTCAGAAGCGTTGGTCCGTCTACGTGAGGGCCGCGAGGAACGTCTCATGACGGAGCTTGCCTTCATCAAACTGACCCGTCCGGAGACGGCATCCGACCCTGAGGCACTGATCGCCCGAATGGATCGGCTCGAACGCCGAATCGGCAAGCCGGCACCAGTCCCGCCGATTGGGTCTCCCTCAGCTGCCAAGGAGACAACTCCTGAGCCTGCGCCAGCGGCAACTGTCGAAGTAGAAACGTCGGATAGTGAGCCTGTGGTTGATGAACAGGCCGAGGAAGTCTCACCCGATCTCCCCAAGGTCGACATCGAGTTTTCGGCCCTGCAACGCATCTGGCCCGGACTCTTCGGGAGTCTCAGGGATGTCCTCGGGGCACGTCGCTGGGCGTTCTTCAGAGAAGCGGTTCCGGCGGCAGTGGAGGGCAACAAGATCATTCTCGAGGTTGCGCACGACTTTCACCTCACTTCGTTGACTCAAGACGACGCAGTCAGCCGAATTGTCGGGACGAAGGCAAGTGACCTCCTCGAGAGTCAGGTGCAGGTCGAGTTCAGGCTGAAGAGCCAGACGGAAGCCGCCGAATCCGAGGATCGAGTCGACATGTCTCAACTCGAAGAACGTCCCGACCAGTCACATGATCCAGCCACCCTGCTCGAGAATGAGCTCGGGGCCAAGGTCGTTGACGACGGCGCCTGATTCCTCCGGAATCAGGTTGGAGAATCCTCCGGATTCTCCCGAAATCAACCTGGACAATTCTGCGGACTATCCCAGCGTGGGGTTCGCGTTCCAGTCACACCCCGCTAGTACCCTTTCGAATATGAATCGCCAGCCCGATATGCGCCAGATCATGAAGCAGGCGCAGCAGATGCAAGAGCAACTCGCCAAGACCCAGGCCGACCTCGCTGAGAGGCGTTTTGAGGGGACGTCAGGTGGTGGGATGGTCAAAGCCGTAGTCACCGGAGGGCCCGAGCTGGTTGAGATTGAGATCTCGCCTGAAGTCGTCGACCCCGAAGACATCGAGATGCTCCAGGACCTCGTCGTTGCGGCAGTCAGACAGGCGATGGAAGAAGCCGTCAACACTGCCAACGAGGAACTTGGAGGTTTGACTGGTGGTCTCGGCGGGCTGCTCGGTTGATGTTCGAAGGCCCGGTCCAACGTCTCATCGATGAGCTGAGTCGGCTTCCCGGAATCGGAGGCAAGTCGGCCCAACGTCTGGCGTTCCATCTCCTGACCGGAGAGGAGGCCGATGCTCGCCGTCTGGCATCTGCAATTGTCGACATGAGGGACCAGGTCGGGCAGTGTGAGCGCTGCTACAACGTCGCGGCGGGCGAACTCTGCGCAATCTGTCGGGACGTCAAACGTGACGACAGTCTGGTAGTTGTCGTCGAGCGCCCACAAGACATCGTTGTCGTCGAGAAGACCCAGGAGTTCCGGGGTCGTTATCACGTGTTGGGCGGTGCTCTTTCTCCGATCAACGGGATCGGTCCTGGGCAACTTCGATTCGACGAGTTGAAAGGCCGCCTCGAACCTGAGGGCATAGCCGAGCTGATCGTGGCAACGAATCCAACGGTCGAAGGTGACACCACTGCGATGTACATCGCCCGTGAGTTCAAGCCGCTTGGGATGAAGGTGACCCGACTGGCGTCAGGGCTCCCCGTCGGCGGAGACCTCGACTACGCGGACGAGTTGACTCTCGGCCGAGCCCTCACGGGTCGCTCTGAACTCTGACTCCTGACTCAATGAGTGTTCAACATGTTGTTTGGGACTGGAACGGGACCCTTCTCGACGATCTAGAGGTCGTTCTGGGAGCGGTGAACGTGGCGATGGCAACCCTGGATGGCCCGCCGGTCGACGGCGACATCTACCGCACTCATTTCACCCGTCCTATCCAGCACTTCTATGAAGGCCTCCTGGGCCGCTCGATTTCAGAGAGCGAGTGGCACCTGTTGAACGACACCTATCACGAGGCCTACTACTCGCAGGTACATGACGCGCCTCTTGCCTTTGATGCTCTCGATGCCTTGGCACGGGTCGATGGTCTCGGTTGGAACCAGTCGCTGTTGTCGATGACCCCTCAGGCGCGGTTGGAGTGGGTGGTCGCGGACCATGGGCTTTTCGACAGATTGCAGCCGGTCACCGGTCTTCCGGGACAGACAGGTGGCTTGAAAGCAGAACACATGGAGTTGCACCTGGACCGACAGAACCTCGTTGGTCCTCAGGTGGCGGTGATCGGCGACACGCCCGATGACGTGACAGCCGCGAAGGCGGTTGGCGCCGTCGCAATTCTCTACGACAGCGGATCACATCATCGTGAGCAGCTGGATGAGGTTGGCGTCCCGGTGGTCAACTCGCTGGTTGAGGCAATCGAGACCGCACTTTCTCTCTAGCGCTCAGTCGAGGGTCAAGGCGGAGATGGCTCTCAGGCGACCCAGGTCGTGGATGGCGTCCATGTAGCGCACAGACCCGGTCTTCGACCGCATGATCACCGAGTGAGTAACTGCCTTGTCCTCCCCGGCGAAGTACACGCCTTTGAGAAACTCTCCGTTGGTCACACCTGTAGCGGCGAAGAAGACATTGTCTGACGCGACGAGGTCGGAGGTGGTCATCACCTGGTCGAGGTCGAGACCCTCCTCTAGAGCCAGTTCTCGCTCTTCGTCGTTCCGTGGCCACAGCCTCGTTTGAATCTCGCCGCCGACACACGCCAGAGCTGCAGCAGCAATCACCGCTTCTGGGGACCCGCCAATGCCCACCAGCATGTCGGCCTCGTGCTGCTCCTGGGCCGTTGCTATTGCGGCCGCCACGTCACCGTCGCGGATGACGCTGATTCGGGCACCAGCCTTCCGTGCGGTTTCGATGTAAGGCTGATTGCGGGGTCTGTCGAGAGCCAGCAGGCGCAGGTCGCCGACTTCCTTGCCGTTGGCCTTTGCGACCTTCTTGAGGTTGTCTTCGAGCGGAGCTTCGAGATCTATAGAGCCGGCGGCCTCGGGCCCCACGGCGATCTTGTCCATGTAGACGAGGGGCCCGGGCGCATACATCGATCCTCGGCCCTCCGACAAGGCGATGACGGCGATCGCGTTGGGCAGGCCGGAAGCGGTGAGAGTTGTCCCATCAACTGGGTCGACGGCAACGTCGACGATCATTCCGGTTCCTGTGCCCACCTTCTCCCCGTTGAAGAGCATGGGAGCGGCATCCTTCTCGCCCTCACCGATGATGACCTTGCCGTCGATGTCGATCGTGGAAAGATGCAGGCGCATTCCGTCGACCGCGGCTTGATCGACAGATTCCTTGTCGCCCTTTCCCAACCATCTGGCCGCCCCAAGAGCAGCCGTCTCAGTGACTCGGACTAGGTCGAGACCCAGGTTTCGCTCGATGGGCTCCGCCATCAGCCGGTCACCCTCACGATGATCGCGTCGCCCTGGCCGCCCCCGCCGCACAGCGCCGCGGCACCGACACCACCGCCGCGATGGCGGAGTGCGTTGATCAGTGTCACCACGATTCTTGCGCCGGTGGCTCCGAGGGGATGCCCGAGGGCGACGGCCCCACCGTTGACGTTCACCTTCGACTCAGGGATATCCAGCATCTTGGCCGACCACATCGACACAGCAGCAAATGCTTCGTTGATCTCGACGAGATCGAGGTCGGAGGCCTCCAGCCCGGCCTTCTTCAGCGCGACCAGTAGAGCTTCTGCCGGCCGTTCATGAAGCGTTGCGTCGGCACCGCCGATCTGGCCGTAGGCGAGGATCTCGGCGAGGACCGGTGATCCGGCAGCTTCTGCGGCGTTGGCGTCGGCAACGACGACGGCGGCTGCCCCGTCTGAGATCTGCGATGCGTTGCCGGCGGTGATCGTCCCTTCGGGATTGAATGCGGGTCGGAGCTTTGCCATCGACTCTGGTGAGGCCTCCGGTCGGATGCCCTCGTCGGTGGTGAATTCCACCGGGTCGCCTTTGCGTTGAGGTACATGCACGCTCGTGATCTCAGAAGAGAATTGCCCATTGGTGGTGGCGGCCTGAGCTAGCTCGTGACTTCGCGCCGCCCACTCATCCTGCGCTTCCCGGCTGATGCCGAGCTTCTCGTTCTTGAGGTCGGATGACTCGCCCATCGTGCATTGGTCGAATGCGCAGAACAACCCATCGTGCTGCATGACATCGACTGCGCTCACGTCACCCATGCGGGCTCCCCATCGCAGTTCTCTCATCACGTGCGGCGCATTGGACATCGACTCCATGCCGCCGGTTAGAACGAATTTCGAGTCACCGAGCTTGATCGCCCGGTCAGCCAGGCCGATCGCGGACATGCCCGAGAGGCATACCTTGTTGACGGTCAGGGAGGGGACCGTCATCGGCAACCCACCCCGGACTGCTGCCTGACGTGCGGTGATCTGACCTTCTCCGGCTTGCAGCACGTGGCCAAAGATCACTTCGTCGACCGCCGCCGGATCGGTTTGGGATCGATCAATGGCCGCCTCGATGGCAGCACCACCGAGTTCCACCGCCCTCAGCGGTTGGAGAGCGCCGCCGTATCGGCCGATCGGAGTCCGGGCAATGCCGGTTATCACTGAGTTCTTCACAACGACGTTGATGGTACTTGGGAGCGGGTGACAGCTCCCAACGTGGCCAATACTCTTGCCTCGTGCAACTGCTCAATCTCGACCATGTCGCCATAGCTGTCAGAGACCTGGACCAGGCTCTGGAGGGATACCGAACGCGATACGGGGCCAGCCCAATCTACCGCGAAACTGTCGAGTCCCAAGGAGTCGAAGAGGCAATGATTCCGGTCGGCGGCTCCTTCGTCCAACTACTGCAGCCTTTGGGGGATGAAACCCCGGTCGGCAAGTTCTTGTCTAAGAACGGTGAAGGTCTCCACCACGTCGCGTACGCCGTGACCGACATTGAGCATGCCTTGGCGCATCTAGAGGCAGAGGGAGCGCGACTCATCGACACGGAGCCTCGTGTGGGCGGACGGGGGGCGAAGATCGCTTTCGTGCATCCAGCCGATCTCGCTGGGACCCTTATTGAGCTCGTCGAGTTGGCCGACTGATGGATGGCGTGGAGATCAAGGGCGGAGCAGGCGAGTTCGAAGCGGCCGTCATTGCGGTCGTCTTGGACCACATCAGCCGACAGGAGGCCGAGGCCCGCGTGGGACGTCGCCCGGTGCGCGATGCGCGCCTACCGGCTTGGGTCCGAGCTGTCTATCCCGAACCCCTCGATGTCCCACTGGAGCAGGTGAGGCCCGACTGATCAGGACCGAGTGAGAACCTCGGACATCTCGCGAGATCGCATCGCCCACGACGCTCCGAGATATGCGGCCAGCGACGTCATCCCACCGACGAGGGCGATCCCGAGCCACTCCAAGTTCTCTACATCGCCGGTACCGGCCATTGCGTTGACAAGTGGTATTCCAACGAGGGCTGCGAAGCCAGCCGCGACCAGAGCCCGGAAGAACGCTGGGGCCAGATCTCGTACGACCTGTTGGCCCGAGTCGTAGCCCCAGGCGATCAGCATGCCAAGTGCGTAGGCGGTGATCACCAGGGTGGATGCGAGAGCGAAGCCACCGACACCGAGTGCATCGCCAAGCAGAAGCCAGGTTGGGACTGCGATCACAGTGAAGATGGTTCCGATCAGCACGGGAGTCCACATCTTCCGTTTCGCGTAGAAGTGGCGCACCAACAGCTGATGCATCCCCCACGCTGGAATCGTGAACGCGTAGATCGCGACCAGACCGGACACGACGTCGGCGTCTTCGGTGGTGAACTCGCCGTAGCCGTATATCAGGTTCACTGCGGGTCGAGCCAGGACGATCAATCCGGCCGCAGCAAGCCCCGCGACGAAGAGTGTCTTCCGGGCGGCACGACCGGTCGTCTCGATCATCTCTTCGCGAGCCCCGCGAGCGTGGAGACCTGCAAGGAACGGGAATGCGGCGATGCCCGCGGCCTGCGCGATGACCCCGATCGGCACCATCGTCAGGCGCCGTGCGAACGTTAGATAGGTAGTTGCTGCCACATCTTCCTGAGGGAAGATGCGGACGAATTGCTCGTCGAGAACTGCGATGGATTGACCGACCATCAACGGAATCGCGAGGGTCAGGTACTCGCCAATCGCCGAGTCGCCCTTCTGTGGCCTGCGGAACTCGAGTCCGGTGCGACGGGCACCCCACCACTGAAGGGCGAAGTTGCCCACGAAGGCACCAGCCACAGCCCCTATCAGGAAGAACTCCGGCTTTGGGTCGTCCACAGCCAATCCAACCAACCCGCCGGCGATGATTCCCAGGTTGTAAATGAGTGGGGCGGCCGCAGGGACCACGAACTTCTTCTTCGTGTATTGGACTGCCATGAACAGGGCGCCCAAAACCAGGAATAATTGCGCCGGCAAGACAAGTCTCGTCATGTCTACGAGGCGATCCGCGTCGGCTGAATCCGGCCAGACCAAACTGACGATGCGCGGAGCTAGGACCCACATCAGGACCGTGAGGGCCACCACCGCCCAGGCGACGAATCGGAATACCGAGGTAAACGCACGATTCGCTGCTTCCTCATCTCCCTGCTCGACGTGTCTGGCCAGAATCGGAACGAGGGTGATGGTCAGAAACGCCCCGGCTACTAGATAGTTGAGGATGTCCGGGAGCAGGAAAGCCTGGAAGTACAGGTCAGTTTCGGCACTCGACCCCAAGAGCGCAGCGAGGAGTGCCTCACGAAACAGCCCAAGGATCCGGCTGAGCAAGACGCTTCCGGCGACGACAAGGGCAGCGGTTCTCATCCGGATTGGCTGGCTCACGGTCGACGCAGCTCCAGTTCCTCGAGAATGCTGATTGGAATCCTGAGGTCGCCGTATCCGATACCCAGGTCGAGGCCCGGCTTGTAGCGGCCGTGATAGTCAGATCCCCCTGAGGGGACCAGGCCAAACCGACGGGCCAAGGCGGCATATCCATCCCGCTCATGTTGTCGATAGCTTCCGTAGTAGGACTCAATACCGGTAAGGCCAGCACCCTTCAGGCGTTCGAGCAGCTCAGCCATTTCGTGCGAGCTGTGAATCTCGAGCGTGTGCGGATGAGCGAGGACCGTTGCAGCTCCAGAGTCTGATGAGAGCCGGATTGCTTCTTCGGGAGACAAGCGAACGCGAGAAACGTAGGCCGGCTTGCCGGTGCCCAGCCACTCATCGAATGCGGTTCGGATGTCCGGCACATATCCACGGGCCATCATCACTGCCGCGATGTGGGGTCTACCAACCGACCCCCCTCCGGCCTCCTCTTCGAGTTCTTCGGCCGTGATAGGCATGCCCAACGATTCCAGCCTTTCGAGGATCAATCGATTGCGGTCGGTCCGCCCGTCTTGCAGCTCGGCCAGCCGGTCTTGGAGAGGCCCGCTACCGGGCTCGAGCCAGAGAACCACCAGGTGCATTCCTCCCTTGTCGACCTCGAGCGAAAGCTCGACACCAGGTATCAGGCGGATCCCCACTTGGTTCGCTGCTTCCTTGGCTTCGGCGATTCCGGACTGCGTGTCGTGATCTGTCAGAGCGAGCGCCTCCAGCCCGTAGCGCGCGGCCCGTTCGACCAATTCGGTCGGAGAATCGCTGCCGTCTGAGGCAGTTGAGTGGGTATGGAGGTCGACGGTCATGGGCTCAGCATCAGATGATGCCTGCTCTGACCGTCAAGAACCGGAAACGTCGATTTCTATCGACTCGATGTAGACGGACTCGAGGGGAAGGCTGTTTTCGCCCCCACCTGGAGCGGCCGTCACTTCGATGGCCATTATCCGGTCTATCGCTTCCTGACCTGACACCACAGTGCCGAGCACGTTGAAGCTGTTGGTGAGGAAACGACCATCGTCACCAACGATGACGAAGAATTGAGATCCGGTGCTGCGCGCCCCCCGGTTTGCCATGGCGACGACACCTTCGTCATAGGCGAAGTCGTCGTCCGGGTGCTCGTCAGGCACCACATACCCCGGCCCACCGGTACCACGGGCTTCCGGGTCTCCCCCTTGGAAAACGAAGTTCTCGAAGATCCGGTGGATCACCTGACCGTCGTAGAAGCCCTCCCTTGCGAGGAACACGAAAGAATTCACCGTTTCCGGAGCTTCAGAGTTGTTGAGATCGATCACGATTTCGCCACAGCTGGTAGCCAGCGTGGCTGTGACCGTGGAGTCAGCGGTGATGTCCGACTGAGAGACCGGAGCTTCGAAGCTCATCAGGGTCAGCGGTTCGGGTTGCTCTGCTCCGCAAGCGGTCGGCTGGTCTCGGAAGCCCTCATAGGAGTCAGGCAAGTCGCCACTCTCGCCACCGAAGAGACCTCCCACAACGAAGATTCCGACAACTACCAAGCCGAAGACCACTGCCGTGGTGATTCGTCTTCCGAGTTCACGGCGCGCTTCCTGCTTGCGCTCAGCCTCACGTTTGGCTGCTCGTTGCTCTTTTTGTCTTTGTCGTCGGTCTGACATCGGGGCGAAACTCTAGGCAAGCTGCATCTGCAACCGTCAGACGGTATTCGTATTCGGGTCGTCTTGCCTCCAAACTGTGGGTCATGTCCGTAGTCGTCCAGAAGTACGGGGGCACGTCGGTCTCGGATCCGTCCAGGATCGGTGCCGTTGCTGACAGGGTGGTAGCGACCAAGTCTGCTGGCCACGATGTGGTTGCTGTTGTGTCGGCCATGGGTCAGACCACAGACACCCTTCTCGACCTGGCCAAGCAAGTGAGCGATCTGCCTCATCCCCGTGAGATGGACATGCTTCTGACCGCTGGCGAGAGGATAACGATGGCCCTCCTCGCCATGGCGTTGCATGATCGGGGCGTCCCTGCAGTGAGTTTCACCGGCTCGCAGGCCGGGATTCACACCGACTCCGCGCATGGCGAAGCCCGGATCACCCGGATCACAGGAGAGCGGGTCCGCGCCGCTTTGGAGGAGCACAAGGTGGTCATCGTTGCTGGCTTCCAAGGTGTTGACCCGGTGTCCAAGGAGGTCACGACGCTGGGGCGCGGTGGCTCGGACACGACTGCTGTGGCGCTAGCTGCAACTCTCGAAGCCGACGTTTGCGAGATTCTGACCGACGTCGATGGTGTGTTCACCGCCGACCCCCGCATCGTCGCTGACGCCAAGAAGATCGATTGCATCAACCATCAGCAGATGCTGGCTCTCGCTGTGGGAGGTGCGGGGGTGCTGATGCCCCATTCGGTCGAGTTCGCACTTGCCCACGACGTGCCCGTCCATGTCAGATCCTCATTCAGCGAAGCGCCGGGCACCATGGTCCACAGCGACTGCGACGACCTCGCGTTCGCCGGTCTGGCTGCAACTCCGAACGGTGAGACGATGGCGATAACGGTGGTTGGCTCAGAGGTCGACAATGAACGAATCGAGGTCGATCGGGAACGTCTTGACGAGGTGATGGGTTCACTTCATGGAAGACTTGTGCGAGTGGAGCCAACCAAATGAGGATTGCTGTAGTCGGTGCAACCGGCGCCGTGGGATCGACGATGCTCTCGATCCTCGGTGAAAGGAACTTCCCAGTCTCAGATCTGAAGGTCGTGGCTTCATCTCGGTCATCGGGGAAAGAGATCGAAACTCCATTCGGCACCAAGGTTGTGGAAGATCTGGACAGTTTCGATCCAACTGGTCTTGATGTGGCTCTCTTTTCCGCGGGAGGTGATCGGTCGAGGCGACATGCTCCGCGTTTCGTCGACGCCGGCGCAGTGGTCGTCGACAACTCTTCGGCATTTCGGATGGAGTCCCGGGTCCCACTGGTCGTGGTTGGCGTCAACGACGCAGACGCCAAAGCCCACGAGGGGATCATTGCCAATCCCAACTGCACCACCATGACGCTGATGATGGCCGCCGGGCCACTTCACGAGGCGGCCGGGCTGGAGTCTTTGGTTGCCAGCTCCTACCAAGCGGTATCTGGATCAGGCCAGCAGGGGGTTGATGAGCTTCTCGGTCAACAGGGACTCATCGAAGACCCCGACTCCTTGGTCAGGGGTGGATGGAGAGAGCCGGGAACATCGATCTACGAGCGACCGATCGGGTTCAACGTGTTACCGATGGCCGGGTCGGTGGTCGAATCTGGATACACCGACGAGGAGATGAAACTGGTCAACGAGTCGAGGAAGATCCTCGGTCAGGCTGGTTTGGGGGTGGAGCCGACCTGCGTCCGGGTTCCGGTGATGACCGGCCACGGTGTCAGTGCGACGATGTGGTTCAGCAGACCGGTGACCGCCGACGAAGCGTTCGCAATCTTGAACGCGGCTCCAGGTGTTTCTGTTTGGAAGGACCGGACTCCAACCCCGTTGGACAGCGCCGGTATTGACGAGGTTCTCGTTGGTCGTGTCAGGGAAACCGTCGGGGAGCCGGGCGGGATCAATCTCTGGGTAGTCGGCGACAACCTCCGCAAGGGTGCGGCGTTGAACACCGTCCAGATTGCGGAGCTTATGGTCTAGGTCTAGATCTCGTTCTCGCGCATCAGCGCCGACATCTTCCGACGCAGGTGGGGATGAGCGTTTCGCAGTCCCAACTCGAGGGCAAATCTCGCGTCCTCGGTGACGTCGAGGATGACCGATTCTCCCTCGGCTCGGATGTGGAATCCGTCAGGCAAAGCGTTGATCCGCATCTCTGAACGGTTCCAGTCGGCCACTTCCTGTCCACTGAGGCTCATCTTTAGCCTCTCGTCGGTCAGGTCCACTTCGACGGCGAGTGGGGCGGTGTCTTCGCCTTCGATTCTGAGCTGAGCGTCATAGTTCGTCATTCGACACCTCCGAATTTCCTGGTTCGGTTCTATACAGATTATCCGCTGCACCCTTCAGGGGGAAGGAAGAAATTCCTGTTGTGCCTTCAGCCGATGCGCCGGATACACTCCGCATTGATCGGGACGTGGCGCAGCTTGGTAGCGCGCATCGTTCGGGACGATGAGGTCGTGGGTTCAAATCCCGCCGTCCCGACCATTTGACCTAAGCGTGAGTAGATGATGCGGACGTGTCGCGCCGTCTGCTCACGCAAGCGGGTGTTCCGTTGTCGTCTATTCGGTTGCCGCTGAGATAGTGAGGAAAGTCCTGAGCTCTCCGCGTTCCTCTACGTCCTGGCTGATGCTGATCTGGGCGAGAGGTGACACTCTGGTGTAGACGACCGTTCCAACCGTTTCGGATCGCGCCCACTGGTCGGGGTCTGGGACATTGTCATACCACTCGTCATAGAACGCGACGATCTCATCGAACTCGTCCTGCGGGTAGTAGACCTGCACGCCTCCGGTGAGAGTCACTCCTTCTTCGGCCAGCTCTGCGTAGACGTCGATTTCCCAGCCCTCAGGGACCGGAATCGGAAAGTCCTCATCTGCACCCTGGGGAAAGCCTGTGCCATCGACTCCGGAGCTATCTCCTCCGGAAGATGCGCCATTGCCATCGCCATCGCTATTGCCCCCATTGTCAGAACCGGTTCCATCCTGCGACGACTGATTTGAGTCTTCGTCGGAATCGGAATCACCACTGTCATCACCACCACAAGCCGCGAGCACCAGTACAAGGGCAAACATCACTGCCATCAGGCGTTTCGGTGTCATGGGACTGATCTAACTGAGGGAGGAGGCCACCGGCAATACGCAGATCCGCGTACGGCCTACCAGCCTCGGATTCGGGCTATTGCTGTTGCGCGATCGGTGACGTCTAAGGCCCGGTAGATGTTCTCGAGATGCTTTCGCAGCGTGCCTTCCGCGATACCCATTCGTTGAGAAATCACGGCGTTTGTGCCTCCTTCGGCCAACTGCATCGCAACTTCGCTCTGTCTGTCAGTGAGACCTGCTTCGGCCAATCGTCGCTTCATCGAGTCGACACCGGTCTGCACCACGACAACGTGTGGGCCGATCGGGCCCGGCACGTGCCAACCTTCAACGCCGTCAGCATCCCCCGATATCCTCGTCGATTGCGAGCGCACCGCAGGTTGGGAAGGCCTGTATCCGTTGACCCCTTGCCGGAAGGCCGATCGAATCGATTTTGGAAGAAGCTCGCCTTGCGTCAGTTCTATGCCAGTGGCTTCCTCGAGCGCAGCGGCGTTTTCAGTAACGGCCGTGACCACGCCTTTGGAGTCTGCCAAGGCTCCAGTCCAGCCGAGTGCGGTTCGGGCTTTGTCTTGCAGCTGTATCGAGCGATACATGTGTGCCAGATGGGGACGAAGTGCGTGAAAGACTGCCCGATCCCTCTCCGAAAACCCTTCGGGGCCCGTATTGACTGCGAACCCGACCACGATCCCCGGCGGCGTCGGTACCACCAGTGCCATCTGCTCATACACGCCAAGGGGTCGGAACATCTCCTGCCAGAGTTCCGTCTGTTGCAGGTCGGCGCGGGATACGAGGTCCGACCACATCATCGCTCTGGTGTCCGCAGTGTCCTCAAAGTGCTGGACGAGAGGGTTCTGCCTCATAAGGCGAGCGAACAGCGGAGCGAACTCATCCATCTTCGAATTTGCGGGCTCTGACGCCCATTCAATTCGTCCGGCACTTGGGTTCATCTCGTTGTAGGAGGCGTCGATGCACGGGATCAGGTTTCGCATGCCGATCATGGCAAGACGCGAGTACTCGTCGAGATTCTGGGCCCCTGTCAGTGATTCGACGATGTCGAGCACCGTTGCGGCGTCACCATCTTCGAGGTGTGACTTCGACACAGCTCCAATTCTGCCAGCGGTGGGACAAAGGCGAACGCGGATATGCGTACTGACCCTTGTCGAGGCTTCGGCAGCCCTCATCGTGCTCAGCGAAGTGGGCGAAGTCTCACCGTGAGTCGGTGCGTTGATCTAGCGGTTGCGGATGAGGGCGATATGCCGCAACATCTCCAGGTAGAGCCAGACAATCGTCACCATCAGTGCGAATGCCGCATACCAGGACATAAATGCAGGAGCCTTGCCGGTCATGCCTCTCTCGGTAACTTTGATCACTCGACCCACGTACAAAAGGAGCATGGCCAAGAAGACTGCGAGGGTGGCCATGACAGCTTGGAAGACGATCCCCTCGTAGATGTCGGAGAACATCCGAGAAATGGCACCTAAGGCCACCCCTTCGGCGAGCGCATACACGGACCCGGTGATTCTTGCCCACTCTGGTTTGAAGACTGTGGTTAGAGCGGCTGTCAGCATCACGGCTGTCGAGACCCACAGGACGACTGTCTGTGACTCTGAGGTTTGCCAGCCGAAAGCTGCTCCCACGAGCACCAGGACAAGAAGCACACTGGTGGCCCCAAGAACACCGGCCATCGTCATCGTTTCTCCCGGGGTGGTCTCCATCGGCAGGTCTCGGCTCTGCGCTGCGGCGTCGATGATCGCTTCCTCGCCGGCGAACCCTCTTGTCAGTAGCGGATTTGGCATGACCCCGGGACCTACGACGTTGTCAGGGTGTGGACAGGCACTACTTCCTACGCATCGCTGCCGACCCGGCGTGGAGCGCCACATCGAGGAAGAGCCCGATGATCAGTCCGAGAATCCCCCAGGGAGCTGCTGCATCTCCGATGATGTAGCCGACGCTATAGAGAGCCACGGTCCAGGGAAGGAAGATGATGCCGAGAACGGGCAACACCCATCCACCGTCGAACGCTCGATCTATCCAATCCGTTAGCCACCAAAGCGCCACCACCCCAAGACGCGGGCTCACTCCGATCAGGATCAGAAACAGACATCCCATTGGAAGCTCCTAAGCCAGCCTTCGTTTGATCAACCTAGAGGCAGCCTCAATCTCATGTCGTCTGGTCTGGATGAGTGTTTGCGGCAATCCACTCCAAGGCTTCGCCGTGAGCGCGTGTCAGCGTCCCGCCCAGCCACTCATCGGTCGGGTAGATGTTGTCCCGACCAACTACATCAGCCACTCCGGTGACACTCAACTGCTCAATGACACGCTCATCGGCCGACACGAGGACGAGTTTCGAATCGACAGCCTGAAGACGCTTCGCGTATCGGGATAGGACCTCCATGAAAGTGGTTCCAAGGTCGCTCCTGCCTCTGAGTCGGAGCAGAACAACGGATCCAGCTGACTCGTTGTGGATCTCTGGAAGAGCCTCTTCGAACTTGGGTGCCATGGCAAAGAACAACGTGCCGTAGGGCTGGAGCACCACCGCCTCGCCGCCCGGAAGCACCTCCGGTGCGTCGACTTCGCGCATCTTCCCTTCTTCGATGATCCATCGGTTGATGACCACCCGATTTGATCGCCCGACCGCAAAGAGAATCACTGAGATACCCACACCGGCCAGGACCGCGTTCTGGAGTGGTATCAGCATCGTCAACGCGAACGTGACCGTCATGACCGTGGCGTTCGTCAAGCCCGTCTTCCAAACGGCCTCGACTTGGTGAGGCTTGATGGTCCGGAAGCCGATCAACATCAACAGCCCCGCCAGGGCCGGCATGGCGATGAAGCCAACGAGATCGCCCAGCATTGCGATGGCGATGATCATCACGATTCCGGCGAATACGAGAGCTTGGCTTGACCTGGCTCCCGCCTCCTTCACCAGTGAACTCGCCGAAGTCGATCCGCCTACTGGCATGCCGTTGAAGATCCCGGCCACGATGTTGGCGGCACCTTGTCCGATGAAGTCCTGGGACGTGTTTGGGTACTCGCCGTCCGGGTTCGGGAAGTTCGCTGAGATTCCTGCGCCCTGCACCAGCCCAACGAAAGCGAGGGCGGCGGCTGGAATCAGGAGTGGGGGTACGAGGTCGAGTGCGGGCAGGCTTGGGATCGGAATCGGGCTCGGGATCTCCGTGATGTCATTGAGAATCGCAACTTCCCATCCAAGAAGTGGGATGACCGCTGAGGTGATGACCACGGCCACCACCAAGCCGAGCGGGCCAAGTCGGGTGCGCTCGAGCACCACGATCAGAGCGATAGTCGCGGCGCCGATGATCATGGATGGCCAGTGGGCCTCAGCGAGGTTGAAGAGAAGGTTGAGAGCCCGCGCCACACGGTTTGCTCCCTCAGCTTCGTACCCCGAGAAATTGTCGAGCTGTCCGAGGATGATGTTGACCCCGACAGCGTTCATGAATCCGACCATCACCGAGTTCGACACCCATCGGAGCACGGTTCCCAGCTTGAACAGGCCTGCGACCAGCATGATCACGCCGGTTAGCACAGCGAGGGTGAAGAGGGCCGTTTCGGCTCGATCGCCCTCGTGAACCATCGGGATGTCGGCCACGACGATCGCCATTGCCCCCGTCGCCTGGACGGCCATGAAGGTGGCGCTGGTGAACAGGGCCCCGGTCATCGTCCCATACAGGTAGCCGTACAGACCAAAAGCTGGGTTTACCCCTGCAAGCAGGCCGGCCGCTAGGCCATCGGGGATGGATTCGATGCCGAGGACGACTCCGGCGATGCCGTCCTCTTTCAGAGTCTTGCGATTGAATCGTCCAGCCATGTGGGCCTTGATTGCGCCCCAACGCGTGCCTATCTGCGTCGCTATGCCGGACACCTTTCCATACGTCTCAGAACAGGATCTCTATCGAGTCGCCAATGAGGGAGACTGCGATCACGAGGATCAAGACAGCCATCACTGTTTGGTTGTTCTGTATCAACCACTCCTTGGTTTCGCTCATCGCACTTTCTGCCTTCATTCCCAGCACAAAATAGAGCACGACGGGGACGAGGATCGTTAGCGAGGCGACAAGGACGAATATGGCGAGACTCCCGGATTTCTGACCGGTCATCAGTCCGGCACTCGAGATGGTGGCAGCGCCGGCGGCTGCGAGAAGCAGATTCTTGGGGTTCGCCCCACTCAGCAGGAGTCCGAGTCCTAGTGCACCGCCGCCGCCCAGACCGTCCACACGATCCATCCAGGCTGGGGGCTCGGCCGTCTCGCCCGGTCTAGGACGACTTCGCCATGCTCTTGCACCCATCACAAGAAGCAGCAAGCCGAGAACTCCCTTGACGACACCTGCTGCGAAGGAAGGGCCGCCTTCGGATGTCTCAAAGCCCGGTATCAGCAAGACGATTCCGCCCACTAGCGACAATCCGGCGATCCATCCCAAGAGGAACAGTGGAGCATTGGTTCGAGCCTTCTTGGTGACCAGCATCAGCAACAGCGCTGCGATGGGTACAGGACTGACTGCGATACCAACGGCGTAGGGGAGGGATTGCCCAACGGCGTCGCCGATGCTCACTTCCTTGTCGTTTCCCTGATCCTCAATCCCGACACCTGATCTCCGGCAGCTGCCACGACCCATCGAGCACTTCAGGTCGCGGCCGGTATAGGCGAAAGGCATAGTTCCAGCCATCCATCACATAGAGATGGTTCTTCATTCCGTTGGGTTCCGGAGACAGGTTGAGGGTTATGGACCCGTCGTCGTCCGCAACCGCTGTGACACCGTTGATGCTGTAGGAGTCGTATGGATTCTCTTCAAAGAACCCGTCTTTGTTGTAGATGCTCATTGACCAAAACCCGTCAACCGGAACCTCGTCGAGGGTGAGCGTGTATTGGCCCTCGCTTCTGGGCTCCGATTCGATCAGGTAGAACGCCTCAGCCTCCGGGAGACCTCCCCATCCGGCAGCGGTGCCCAACAGATGACGTACGGGGTCGACCTCTGCCTTTGGTCCGAATGTCAGCTTGGCGTCCGGGACACCTTCGTATAGTTCCAGCAGGGACTTGGCGGTCTGGCTTCGAGTCTCTTCGTCGTAGACGACATGTGAGTACTGCCTCGAACTGTTGGTCGCCAGCTCCAGCCCGTCCTGAATTGCATGGACTGTTGCTACGTCTTCGGGGTTGGCTGGGTCCATGAACACTCGAAGCACCACCGCTACGAAAGGTGTGCCGAAACGATCGATAGTCAGGTCGTGGTCTCCCGGCTCTCGGAGGACTTCGTTGATGTAGTGGTCTTCGTTGATCACCATGACCGACAGGTAGCGTCCGTCTGTCTCCGGGATGGTGAGGGTTGCGCCCTCACTGATGTCGACGATTGCCGAGCTGTAAAGAGTGTCACGGTTCATCCTGATAACGACCTGGCTGTCGAGTGGCGTGGGAACCCGGTTGTGCTTCCAGATGTTGGTCGCGCCGGCAAGGCCGACCGCTCCATCGAACATCCGTGCCGTTTCGGCTCGAATGAAGTTGTCAACGTTCACTTTCTCGGGCATGGCTCTCCTGACTGACCCCTGCAGCTGAGCATACGACGCCCGCGAACCCTAGGACCAGGGGACCTTCGTCCTCTTGTGTCCGATCCAGGCCCCTAGTTGGAGTGCCGCCGAGCTGGGTGTCCCCGGCATATGATGTGTTCGTCGAATCGGTGCGACGGGCCGTTCACAAATTGAGCCGACACGTCGGAGTCGACCATGGCAACCAAGTACCGCATCCTGCTCGCTGACGACTCAAAGGTCGTCACCGCTGTGTTGGTTGCGGCGCTAGAGAAGGAAGGCTTCGAAGTCGAATCTGCCGCGGACGGGGATTCGGCTTATGAGCTGGGTCGGAGCGAGTCCTTTGACCTGGCGATCCTCGACCAACTCATGCCGGGTCTGCTCGGGCTCGAGATCATCAAGAAATGGCACGAGGAGGGCGTTGTTCTACCGGTGATCGTTCTGTCGGCGATCAAAGACGAATCGACGGCCGTTGAAAGTATCGAACTCGGTGCCGAAGACTTCGTTCGAAAGCCGTTCAGGATCCCCGAGCTGGTGGCTCGCATACGTCGACGACTCCACAGCTGATGCATGCCTGACCTTGTTCTGTGGGCAGTGCTCACAGTTTTCGCGATCGACGTCGTCATGTTGGTGGGCTTGATCATCCTCAAAGCAGTCCATCGTGTGCGGATGCGCCGAGACGCAGAGCGACGCACTCAATATCTGACACTCCTCAGCCGTCACCTGACATACGAGAATGCTGTCGATCCGATTCCTTCAAACGCCGCAGAAGATGAGGCGTTCCTCGACGCGGTGATCGACCTCAGATACACCATCGCCGGATCGGAAATAGAAAGGCTGTCAGAGATCGCTACGACGTACGATCTCGTATCCAGACAGGAGGGTCTCCTTCGCAAGAGATTCGGTGGGCTTCGCCGACTCAGGGCAGCCGTCTCACTTGCCGAGTTGGGCAACGAGGCATCCGCACCAATCCTGATGGAGCATCTAGACGATTCCGACGACGAGATACGCGTCCAGTCAGCCCGCGGTTTGGCGCGCATGGGATATACCCCGGCTATCGACCGCATAGTTGGCAGACTGGGAGAAGAGAGTGATTGGGTTCGGGCCCGGTTCGGCGATGCCCTCGCGGAGTTTGGGGAGGATGCGAGCGCTCCCTTGATGGCGTTTGTGATCGTCAACCACGCAGATGGAGACACGAGTGCCATCGTCCAGGCAATCCGCACACTGGCTGCCATCGGCGACTACTCCGTTGGGCCTCGGATCGCACAAGTTCTCGACCTGTCATCAAACCCAGAAGTCCAGATTGCAGCCGCCGGTGCACTTGGAGGGGTGGGGGGAGGCTTCGCTATCCCATCGCTCATCGATGCGCTTGCCTCCAGCGACTGGCGTGTGCGGGCTCAGGCAGCTACCTCCATTGGGGAAGTCGGCCTAGCCGAGAACGTCGATGATTTGGTTGCCTCACTGCGAGATCGAGCATGGTGGGTACGTCGCAACTCAGCCGCTGCTCTCGTGCGGCTACCCGGGGGAGTCGAGGCGTTGTACCGCGCATTGAGCTCCGTGGATCCCTTCGCAAGGGATGCTGCCGCAGAAGCCCTGGAAGATTCTGGCGAGTTAGCCAAGGCCGTCACGAATCATCGAGAGCAGAGAGCAACACGAGACGAAGCTCGACTGCTTCGCCATATGAGGGGATCGGGGGTACCGGGATTCTGATTTTCGACATCCTCCGTTGGGTTGGATATCTGACGCTCCTCTATTTCATTGTGATGCAGGCGTATCTCATCTTCCTCGGAATTCGATCCGCGCTTGTCCTCAGGAACAGTTGGTTCTTGCATCGATTCGGAAGATTCTGGGAGATGCTCGCCAGTGATAGCACTCCACCCATATCGATAGTGATCCCCGCCTACAACGAGGCCCAAGGCATCGTCGATTCGATCCGATCCATGTCGATCGTGCGCTACCCGAGGTTTGAAATCGTTGTGGCAGATGACGGCTCGACTGACGAGACGCTCGATCGCATGATCGAAGCGTTCGATCTCGAGATCGTTCAGATCCCATATCGCCCGGACATAGCGACGGCGCCAATCAAGGCGATTTATCGGGGGCACAGTCCTGTAGACATCACCGTCGTACAAAAGGAAAACGGTGGTCGGGCGGATGCCTTGAACGCAGGCGTCAACGCTGCCCGCTACCCCTACGTCCTATGCACGGACGCAGATGTCATCCTCGATGCTGACTGCCTGCTCGCCTCGATGCGAAAGGTTGTAGAAGATCGGGTGAGGACCGTGGCCGTCGGAGGGAACATCCGGCCGCTGAACGGCAGTCGGGTTGAGCTTGGGCATCTGGTTGAGGCCAGCGTCCCCAAGTCGATGATCCCGAGGATGCAGTCACTTGAGTATGTGCGGACATTCCTTGCCAGCCGCCCGGCATGGTCTTCTCTTGAGGCGCTGCCGCTGGTGTCTGGTGCGTTCGGTATCTGGAAACGTTCCGCGATGGTGGAGGTTGGCGGTTTTACGCCTGGCCATTTCGGTGAGGACATGGACCTGACAATGAAGCTCCATCGCTATCACTTGGAGAAGGGCATCCCCTACCGGATTTCCTACGATCCTTCGGCAGTCATCTGGACGGAGGTTCCTGAGACGGCACGCGTGCTCAGGAGACAGCGGATCCGATGGCACCGGGGGCTGATGTCGGTGGTGAGCGACTTTCGAGCCCTCACCTTCAAGCGCCGCTACGGAAAGCTAGGCATCGTGACGTGGCCGGGGATGGTCCTGTTCGAGTACCTGGCACCAATAGTCGAGTTTGTCGGTTGGATCGTCATCCCAACTGCGTTCTTACTGGGTGCCCTCAACACGGCTTCGCTTCTCGCACTGCTTGCGTTGGCGTTCGGGATCGGACTTCTCAACTCTCTTCTGGCCCTGATGCTCGACGAAGCCTTTGGCTACTTCAATTCTCCCCGGGACACGTCTCGACTACTGGTTATCGCTTTGATTGAGAACCTCGGCTTGCGACAGATGACAGTTGCTTGGAGGATTCGGGCGATCTTCGGGGGAAAGTCGACGATGACCTGGGGCAACATGGAGCGACGGGGAGTCGGAAGCCTCGCCGACTGAGTTCTCTACTGTCTGCCGCTCGGAACAGTCAGGCGAAACTTCGTCTCGCTGTCCATGTGATCGAACTTGAGATCACCACCCATCGCTGCAGCGAGTTCGCGCGACACCCAGAGCCCCAATCCCACCTTGCGGGGCGTGGTTGGGTAGTTGGCCGGTTTGCGTTCTCTGGGGCGAGACCATTCGGCAGAAACCAACTCGCCTTTGTCCCGGACTGATACCACAGAAAGATCGTCCTCCTCCGCGATGGACACCCGTATACGCCCACTGGCGTGGCTGAGTGAGTTGATCAGGAGACTTCGGACGATCTGTCGGTAGTGGACGGGATCACCTAACACAGTTACCCCCGGGTCTGCCTCGACCTCGATCACGGCGGAGCGAGGGGCGAGGCCTTCGACAACCTGAGTTACCGTGCCAGCTGCGTCAAAGAGAACGCTGGCCAATTCGAGTTGACCCAGTTCGATGGTGATAGCAGTCCGCAGGTCGTCGAGTGTTGCGTTGAGGTCGTAGGCCTCGTCGGACATGTGGCGAAGCAGCGTTGATCGGGTCTCTTCATTGAGGCTGCGGCCACCCTCGAGCAGCACTGACGCACAACCAGTGACCGCGGACAGAGGGTTGGCCAGGTCGTAGCGGACTGCAGAAAGGAAGCGTTTGTGGTCACGCAGGAGCTCTCGAACTGTGGCTCCACTGCCATCGAATTGGCTGGCGCTCTCCACAATGACCAAGGTGCCGTCGGCCGACTCGAGCGGTTTGGCTGAGACCCCATACACCGCACTCGTCGTGCGGTACTCACTCAAAGAGCGGCCAATCCTTTGGGCGTTGTCGATGGCGTCGACTAGGGCATCTGCGGCCGTCGTCGACACAACATCAAGCAGCTGGTCTCCAATTGCCACCTGTCGTGTGAAGAACGACGCGACAGGGCGGTTCACGAACTTGATGATCAAGTCGGTGTCCACCTCGATGATCGTCTGCGGTACGGAAGCCAGAATCTCATCGAACATCGCGGGGGTGATTCGCGTGTCTATTCTCTATCCTCCAAAGACTTAATCGAGTCGGGCACAATGGCCCGACTCGACGTTCGCCACGAGCTGAGCGACGGGTTCAGCTCATGTCGCTCACGGAAGCCAGCGCTGGGGCTGCCACCGCAAGACTGGCAAGTACCGTGATGACGAGAGCTGCAAGGCGACGACGCATGTGATCCTCCTTTGGGGTCCGTTGAGGTCAATATGGAGGATCAGCGTCTATCGGATGTCTCAACCGATGGCTCGGCTGTGCGCCATCGATTCAGCTGCCCGTTTGTCGGTGGCCCCTTGTATGCGCTGAATGCCCTTCGTCGCGCAGGGCGTTGATATCTCGCCTGATGGTGGTTTCACTCACACACAACGCATCGGCAAGTTGGCGAACGGATGGCGTCGCACCCTGTTCCTCCGCCTCCGCCAGCAATCGGAGCACCCGGAGCTTGCGAACCTCTTGTGCGTCTGAAACCTGATCGTCCTCAGGGTCAGTCACTGTCCAAACGACTGGCACGAGCTCATCGGTCTCGAGAGCTCTTCCGGTGGGTGCGTCGCTCGACGGGAGCTGAACACGTACCTTCTTGGGGGCGAAGCGCCGGGCCCGTTCAGCGATGGCCAAGTGCTCCGGCACTCTTGCGATGGCAGCTTCCACGGTGTCCGGGTCAAGCCCTCGCAGGGCGGTCCTCAATAGGGCGTCAGCTTCGATCGCCGCCGCACGCGCCACTTCGGTGAGATTCTCAGCCTCAGCGATCACGCTCAGCCTGTGATGGATGAGATACGGTCGGCCAACGCCGGGCGAGACGTTCAGGGCAGCTGTTGCCGCGAGGTCGTAGCCTGATTCTGGATTGCCGCGCCGGAACTCGACCCAGCCCCGGATGGACATGAGGTCGATCGACAGGTCACCCAAGCCTGCCTTTTCGCTCAGGGCTTCGGCATCGTCCAACACTCCGATTGCTCGTTCCAGGTCGCCGTCTTCCGCCCACAGCAGGGCCTTTGAACGGAGGTGTTGCACCTCGAGCGATGTGTTGCCAACTCCTTCGAGCTCATGGAGACTCTCTCTGAGCAACCGGCGGGCGTCTTCTCGATGACCAGCTCGCGCTTCAGTTCCCGCGACGATTTCCAGACACTGTGCGTGTCTGGCTTTGTCTCCGATGGCGTCGAAGTGGGTCATCGCTCTCAGGGCATCTTTCCGTGCCCGGTCATCCTCACCGAGAACGTTGTGTCGAGCTGACGCGGAGTTGACGAGAACCATCGCCTCACCTCGGGTGTTGCCCATGTCGGAGAAGATGCTTGCGGCCCTGTCGTAGCCAGCCAGTGATTGGGCCACGTCTCCCACTAGCTGATGGAGATTCGAGAGGTTCGTGAGGTTCATGCCCTCCCCGTGCCGATAGCCGATACGTCGACACAGCGCGATTGCCGACGCGTACCTCTCGACGGCGCCATCGCGATCACCGGAGGTACGCAAAGCTCGAGCTTCGATCCCAGCGACTTCTGCCTGGCCTCTCAGATCCTCGGTTTCGATGAAAATGGCGCTTGCATCACTCAGATGCTCGAGAGCTTCGGCGACCTGTTGAACCTCCACGAGGGTGCTCGCAAGCTCTGTCAGAGCTTCTGCTCGCTCTTCGTCGCTCTTGCTGATCGTCGCTGCTCGATGCAAAGGCTCTATTGCTTCGAGCGGTCTGCCTGACCACCGTCGAATTGTTCCCAGTATCACCAGTGATCTCGACAAGGACTCAGTCGGTTGGTCTTTCTCGTCTAGACGGACAGAGAGTTCGGCACTCTCCTCGGCTTGAGCGAACGAGGCTTCTTGCGCCAAGAGCCAGGCCCGCCTTCGAGCTACCTCACTTCGGCGATTGGGTAGCGAGTGGGCGAGCTGGTGGAGGCGGCCGAGCACGTCATGCTGTTCGTCGCGGCGACCCAGCACGTCCAGAACATCGAAGAGGCTTCCGAACATCTCGAACAGCTGCGCCTCGTCAAGATCGATGCCATCCGCAGTGGCTGTGGCGGCTCGGAGATGGTGACGTGCCGTGGCGAAGGCGTTCAGTTCGACCGCACGCCTCCCGGCGGCATGGAGATAGTGGATGGCCTGGGCTTCCTCGCCGCCGGCTCTGAAGTGATGCCCTATTGCTTCTACATGATCGGGGTCCAAGGCGATGAGCGCCGAGGCAACTCGTTTGTGGAGCACGATCCGGCGGTCGGGGTCGATGACTTCGACCACGACTTGTCTGATTTGATCGTGGGCGACCCTATATCGACCGTCGCCTTCGTCTCTCACCAGTCCTCGATAGAGGAGTTCGTCCACGGCATGGAGCACTTCGGATCGGTCAAGCTTGGTGACTGTCTCGAGCAGCTCGATCGTGATTCTGTTTCCAACGAGAGCAACGAGCTCGAATATCGAAGTCACTTCGTCTTTCAGCAACGCCAGCCTTGATTCGATAATCGATCTGACACGGGGAGCGACAGGAATCTGGCGGTCTTCTATATGCGTCGCCAGCACCGATACCGGATCCGTTTCGGTCTCGAATAGGCCTTCGTCTCGCATTGCCAGCAACGTCTCGATCGTGAACAGGACGTTGCCTCCGGTTTGGCGGTGGAGGCTGGCCGAGACCGACGGCTCCAAACGCGTGGTGCCCAGGATCCTTCGAACCATGTTCTCCAGCTCGAAGACTGATAGTGGCGACAGGACCGCCCTGCCCAGCCCCGAGCCTTTGTCGAGATCCCGAAGCGTGTCCCATACGTAGGGATCCCCTCGCGCTTCTTCGCTTCTATAGATCAGTACGAGCAGCACGCGGGAACCCGCGAGACGGGTGCTTGCCTGACGCAAGACGGTGAGTGTGTCCCGGTCTGCCCAGTGAACGTCGTCGATGAATATGAGATGTGGCGATATCCGGCCGAGTGCCTCCAGTGTCTGCACCAGAGCCTCGATCATTCGGTCTGAACCTTCAGAGGGCCTGAGCGTGGTCTCTGGTTCACTGTTTTCGTGGTCGGTGATTTGAGCGATGCGGCCAGCTTCTCCAAGCCACACAGGCTCGATCACTTCGGCCAACTGCTCCACTCTCAATGGGTTCAGAGATCCCAGCACCTCAACGAGCGGCGCAAACGGCCGAACCGCCCCGTCGGTACAGGCGCCCCAGGAAACCTCAAAACCCCGCCAGCGCGCATCTTCGGCCAGCTCAAACGCAAGACGCGTCTTGCCAACACCTGGCTCGCCCTCCATCAGCACGACACCACCACTGCCGCCAAGGACCCTCTCCATTGCGTCAACCACCAGTCGGCGCTCATCGTCTCGGCCCACGAAAGGCGCTTCGGAGCTGCCCCCCAGCAGCATCGCAGGCTTGGAAGTCAGCGGTGGATGGATTCCGGATCTCCGCTGGCGCAGGATCTTTTGGAAGATGTCGTGCGTCGCGGGAGAGGGCTCCGCTCCCATCTCCTCTTCGAGCACCGATCGCACCCGCTCGTACTGTTCGACGGCTTGTGACGTTCGGCCCAGGAGAACGTTGAGTCGCATCACCTCACGGTGCGCCTCCTCGTTTAACGCATCGTGGTGAGTGAGCCTTTTGGCGTAGTCCAGGGCCTCGTCGTATGACCCGGTCGCCTTCGTAACTCCAATCAGACGTTGGAGCGCAGCTAAGAAGCGCTGGCGGTAGATGTCTTGCTCGACCATGACCCAATCATCGAAGTGGCCCGCCATGAAGTCTCCTCGATATAGGTCAACGCACCTGCGGAGCTTGGTCCCTCGATCGGGCTCATTAGGCGATGATGTGGCGATGAAGTTCTCGTCGAATTCTTCGACGTCCAGCCAAAGCGGCGATGTCGGGTCCAACTCGATCGTTTGGCTATTCGATCGGATGTACGACCTGGCGGGCGTGTTCACAACGTCCTGGATCTGCCACAGGGTGTGCGACAGCCTGCGACGAGAACGGCCCTCGGGGCTGTCAGGCCAGAACATTCCGGCCAGGAGATCTCTTTGGATGGGGCGACCCTTGTTGGTGGCCAGGTAGGCGAGAAGAGAGCGGCCGCGCAGGGAGGCTATCGGAGGCAAGGTGATGCCGCCGCGTTCCAACAAAAAGCCACCCAGCAGGTGGATCCGTAGAGGTTCCACCACTTGACTTTACTCCTTGCGGACGAAGGCGTTCAACAGATTCGACGAGGTCACAGACGAGGTCACATGGGTCTTACCTGCGGCCCCGGAAGTGACCAACGGACATCCCGATCCGTCGAAGTATTCAGTTCTTTTCACCTTTGGGGACGAAAGTCCCTATTCAGGTGGGTAGCGTCGCGGCCAACATGGACCCAGTTCGAGAGGAGAACTGTGACTGACGGCCGCCCATCTGAATCTGAGGCAGCAGAACCTGAGCACTTCAAACCTGTGGGCACCGCCACACTGTTGGCGATATTTGTGGTTCTCCTGCTCGTCCTTTGGGGCTCCGTATATCTCATCCTGGTGAGCAGAGGGATGACTACGTGACGGACAAACCGACACAGACCAAAGAGTCGATGGGGGTTGACCCCTACGAGCGCAACTGGATGATCGTGTCGATCTTCATCCTTGTCCTGTTCTTCGGTTTGGTCACTGCAGCAGGGTTTGCCTTGGGCATCCAGGTTCCCGACGCCGAAGTTCGGGTCGACCCTCAAACCCTCGAAGACTCCGGGCCGTTTGCCAACCCTGGGTTGCGTGAGATAGCTCCAGGTGAGTACGAGGCCTATGTGATCAGCCGGCAATTCCTGTTCCAGCCCCGCGAGCTTGTGGTTCCGGTCGGCTCGACGGTCACTATCTACGTAACGGCACCGGACGTCCAACACGGATTCAAGATCCAGAACACAAACATCAACATGCAGATCGTGCCCGGTCAGGTCTCGAAGCTGACCTACACCTTCGAGGAGATTGGTGAGTTCCCGTATATCTGCACCGAGTACTGCGGTCTGGGTCACGCCGCGATGTTCGGGACGGTGCAGGTTGTCGAAGAGCTCGAAGAAGAGGAAGAGGGAGGATCCGACGAATGACCATCTCCGCGGAGAGAACTGGCTATCAGGTCACGCCAGAGGACAAGAAGTTCATCGGCTGGCACATCTTTGTGGCGATCGCCTCACTACTCGTAGGGAGTCTCTTCGGCCCACTTCAGGCCCTCGAATTCTCGGGTCTGGACCTCTATCAGTACATCGCTCCACTGTTGGAGAACTACTACCAAGGGCTCACGATCCACGGTGTTCTGAATGCGTTGGTATGGACCACATTCTTCATCGTCGGGTTCACCTACCTGACCACCGTCAAAGGTCTCGGCCGCTCCTTGGCGACACCGCGGCTGAACCGCTTCGGTTTCTGGACGATGGTCGTTGGTGTCTTCACTACCGCCGTGCCGCTGCTGATCGGCGAAGCCACGGTGCTCTTCACCTTCTATCCACCGCTCAAAGCAAGCTGGGCGTTCTACCTCGGCCTGACTCTCGTCGTCGTGGGAAGCTGGATCGAGGGGTGGGGATTCATCCTCACCTTCCGCGCCTGGCGCAAAGACAACCCGGGCGTTCGGTCCCCGTTCATCGCCTTCGCCGGCGTGATCAACACTGTGATGTGGCAGATCGCGACACTGGGTGTTGCCGTTCTGATCCTGACGATGCTTCTCCCGTGGTCACTAGGGATCATCGAAGCCACCGACCCTCAGCTGGCTCG
Organism: Acidimicrobiia bacterium; assembly: GCA_028284765.1. Taxonomy (GTDB): domain Bacteria; phylum Actinomycetota; class Acidimicrobiia; order Spongiisociales; family ZC4RG35; genus JANQRA01. Next base: position 13,393 of record JANQRA010000022.1, on the reverse strand, counting down.
GACTTACTTCTGGTTCACAGGGCACCCGTTGGTGTACTTCTGGCTCCTTCCTGCATACCTCTCTTGGTACGGGATGCTGCCCAAGCAGGCGGGCGGCAAGCTCTTCAGCGACTCACTGGCACGACTGGCCTTCTGGCTGTTCCTGCTCCTCTCCATCCCCGTCGGGTTCCATCACCAGTTCGTCGATCCGGGTGTGCCTAGCGGTTGGAAGTTCATCCACGCAGGACTCACCTATGGCGTCTTCTTCCCATCGATGCTGACTGCGTTCACCGTTATCGCATCTCTCGAGTACTCGGCGAAGCAGAACGGCGGCAAAGGTGTGTTCGGGTGGATGAAGGCCCTGCCGTGGCGTGACGCTTCAGTGACCGCCCAGCTGCTTGCCGGAATCCTCTTCTTCTTCGGTGGAATCGGCGGCATCGTCAACGCCTCGTACAACATCAACACCGTCATCCACAACACGACCTGGGTGCCCGGACACTTCCACCTGACGGTGGCAAGCGCAGTGACCCTCTCGTTCATGGGTATCAGCTTCTGGTTGGTCCCGCACCTGACGGGCAAGAAGCTGCACAGTCCGAAACTGGCTCTCGCTCAAGCATGGGTGTGGTTCGTTGGGATGCTCATCTTCTCCAACGCAATGCACGTACTTGGTCTGCTGGGCGCCCCGAGACGGACACCCTTGGGCCAAGCCCCATACGTTCCAGAGGAGTGGTCGGGTCACCTGCTTCGGGTGAGCATTGGCGGGACGATCCTCTTCATCTCGGTCCTCATGTACGTCTATCTCATGTGGAAGACGATGCGGGGCCCGAAGGCGGACCCGGAAGATGTGCCTGACATCCCAGTCGCCGAGTCGATCAGAGACCCGCAGCTGACACCGGCTTGGCTCGACAACTTCAAGCCGTGGATGATCGCAACCATCGCGCTGATACTCATAGCGTATGGGCCTCAACTGATCGACCAGATCGGCAATATCCAACTGAACTCACCGGGTATCTCGCCCTAGCCGGGCATGTCCAACGAGGACGGGAGCAAACCCGAAGCTGACCCGCTCGCGCGACTTGATCGGGTCAATTTCGTAGCTGAGAAGCCGGTCCGGCGGATTGTCGGCTCAGGAAGACTCAACCCGCTGCCGCACGCGGGGACGATCTCGTCGGTCCTGTTCATCATCGTGGTGTTGACCGGGATCTACCTCACCTTCTTCTTCGAATTCGGTTTCGAGGCGACGCCGCGTGCGATAGAGAAGCTGACGGATCATCCGATTCAGAGGCTGATGCGGTCGTTGCACAGATACGCCTCGGCCGCACTGGTAGTGACGGTGGTGATTCACGCATGGCGGATCTTCGTTGCACACCGGTTCAACGGGCCGCGCCGATGGGCGTGGCTCACCGGGTGGGCTGCACTGGTTTCGGTTCTTGCTGCAGGGGTCACCGGCTACTGGATGCTGTGGGACCAACGCGCCCAGCTCATCAACGAGGCCATCGCGTCGACTGTTGGTGTTTCCGCCGTCGGTTCGAGGGTTGTGACCTCCGTCCTCACCAGCGACGGGTCCGGCTGGCAGGTCATACTTCTCATCTGGCTAGGACACGTGTTGGTCACCGTCCTGATCGGCTATTTCCTCTGGCGGCACCTGCGGCGTTCCAATCTGCCGTGGCTTCCACCCCGCCTGTGGACCGGTCTCATGCTGGGGTCACTCGTTGTCGTCTCGATCGCCTTTCCCGCAGAGCTGCTGCGCGCAGCCGATCCGGCTCGCATCGTCGAGTCGGTGCCGGTCGACCCGTTCTTCCTGTTCCTGCTGCCCGGTTTCGAGAGCTTCCGAGGTCTCGTCGTGTTCGGCGCCTTCGTCTTGGTGACTGGCTTCTTCGCCTCCTTGCCCTGGTTGCTCGACCGTTCGAAGACCAAAGTCGTGGAGATCGACGAGGATGCGTGTGTCGGGTGTGAGCTGTGCGTCGTCGACTGTCCGTACAAGGCGTTGCGGATGGAAGAGGTCGCTGGTCGGTCGATAGCTGTGCTTGATGCGGATCTGTGTGTCGCCTGCGGTATCTGTGTTGGCTCGTGCGTGTTTGACGCGATCGAGCTGGAGGGGGCGACGGTTCCGAAGGATCTCGACGCCGCCGGCCAGAGCTTCGTCGTCGCTTGCCAGCGGCACGGCTCGGTCGAGGTTGGGGACGGCAAGACTCTTCTGTCGGTTCGCTGCGTGGGCGTGATAGCCCCAACGACGATCGGTCGGATGGTGTCGGATGGTGCTAGCTCCGTGCAGATCGTGGGCTGCCCTCCGGGTGACTGTTCGTACGGTGTCGGCAACCGACTGGCTGAGGAGCGTCTGACAGGCGAGCGCCGACCCCGAGTGGCAAACAGGTTTGCCCCTGCTACCACCAGGGATTTCGTCGCTCCCACCGCCCTCGAGGAAGCTCTCACGCGACCGGGGACACATCTATCTGCCGATCCCTCGGACATACCTTCGGAACGCCGTCGCTGGGTTCGGGCTGGCGCGGTGGTCCTGCTTTCGGTACTTGTTGTCGCCGTGGTAACGACCTGGCAGTTCGCCGTTTCCAGGCCAGATGCCTCAGTGCTGATAGTCGTGCACCATGAGCCGGGAGCCGAGGTCGAGGGTCTAGAACAAACGTCTGGCGCTCCGGGCACTCCAACTTCTGTGCTGGTCAGCATCGACGGCGTTGAAACGACCCACGTCGTGGGAGACGGCGGCTTTGCTTCGGCGGTCATCGAGGCCCCGGTCGAGCCAGGAATCAGCCGTGTTGTGGTGTCCTTGATCGAGGGTGGCGACTCGAATGCGTTGGTCGATGACGACGTGGCCATCGGCCAAGGTCAGCGGTTGGTGGTCGAAATATCCGACGCCACCGTGGCCGACGCGGAGACCGGGCGCCGGGTGTTTGAGTCCCAGGTTGCCGGATGTGATGTATGTCACTCAGTGACACCGGGGGTCGAACTGGTGGGTCCCAACCTCTCGTCAGTGGCACTGCTGGCTGCGGAGAGGGTTCCTGGCCTGGACGCAGCGGAGTATCTACTTGAGTCGATTGTCGATCCCGACGCCTATGTTGTGGATGGATATCCGGCAGGTCAGATGTTGTCTGACTACGAAGAGAGGCTCAGCGATGACGAGATCGAGGCTCTCGTGCAGTATCTATTGACGTTGGATGGATGAGATGAGCGATTCGAAGGGACAATCAAGGATCCGGGAAGATGGTCTCGGTCCCGACTTCGTCGAACCCTTCGACGGTTCTGGTGCCAACAATGCGACCGTCGCTCATGATGGTGTACGTGGCAGTTCCCCTCGTGGGTCCGGCAGGAGCGTTTATCGACGACCAGACGACGGCGAGCTCGTCGCCGTTGATCTCGCCGTTCCCCTGGAGAATCGCTCCGGTGACGATCCATTCGATGTCGACAAGGTCGACGCCGTCTCCGGGTCGGATCTCGACCCGACCGGTGTACTCGGTGCCGATGGGGTCGACGCCGTTCACGACGTAGCTGCCAACGATCCCGGGACCTTGCTGGAGCTCGGCGGTAGGGAAGCACGCGGTGAGGAGGAGTATCAAGGGGAGGGTCCGCTTCACGTAACCGATTCTACGGGCAAGTCGTACCGTTGGCTCAAAGCACTGGTCTGGGTCGTGGCTGGCCTCGTCGCTGCAGTGATGGCCTTCGCAATCTTTGAACCGGTCCAGGTGCTTCCGCGACTCAGAGTTGCTCCGGGTTTCTCTTTGTCCGATCAGGCTGGGGCGGCCCTGACGTCAGAGGACGGCCGTGGCGCGGTCACTCTCTATGCCTTCATGCCGTCGGACTGTGGACCTGAGTGCGACGACATCAACCAGACGATGCGCGACGTTCAAACGCGATTGGATACCCAAGCTGGTGAGGGTGACCCCGAGTTCAACATGGTCACGGTGGCCCTCGACTCACCAAGCTCTGACGAGCTGAGTGCTTCAGCACTCGCGGCAGGAGCAGACGGAGAACGATGGCGATGGGTGACGGCGGACGAAGAGCAGCTCAGGTCGACGGTCGGCGACGGGTTCAGGGTCTATTTTGATGTCCTACCGACAGGGTCCGTGGAGTTCGACAGAACCTTTGTGATTGTCGATGGCGAAGGCCTCATTCGCGGCGAGTACACGTATTCGACGATTGCGTCGGACGCAGACCGAATCACCAGACACATGGGTCTGCTGTTCGAAGAGATTCGCAACTCAGACGGCAACACAGCTTTGCTGTACGAAGCTGCCCACGTTTTCCTTTGCTATCCATGATTCCCGACACCGACACGGCCCAAGCGACTCAACCGAAACCGCGACGCACGGTGCTGTTGATCGCCGTAGGCGTGGTCGTGGCGTTGGCCCTCGGAGTGATCGCGGGGATGATGTTCCGACCTCACATCTACACGGGGACCGTCATTCAGTCCGATCTTCCGGCAGCTCCAATGACAGGTTTGATCTACGACAACGAAGAGTCGGTCGATGTTGCGGCACTTCAGGGCGATGTCGTGTTGGTGTACTTCGGTTTCCTTTACTGCCCAGATCTCTGTCCAACAATGTTGGCTTCTGTCAATCGTGCTCTTTCGGAAATGGGTGAAGATGGGGAGAAGGTGAAGATGCTGATGGTCACCGTTGATCCTGAACGCGACGACCTCGACTCTCTTGCGACCTATGTTCGGCGTTTCAACCCGGAGTTCCGGGGTGTCTGGGGTGAGACCGAGAACGTGAGAGAGGTGGCAAGCCAGTATGGGGTGTTCTTCGACTACACCGAGCCTGACGATGAGGGCCTCTACGACGTAGCCCACACCGCCTCTTTGTTCGCGATCGATCCTGCGGGCTCGTTGCGGTTGACCTTCCAGCCGGGAGTTACCGCCTCCGATCTGGCCGCCGACTTGACTGCGCTTCTGGAGAGCTGATGGCATAAGGACTTTCGGCCCTGGGAATGGTATTTGTGCTCAGGTCTGATGGTCCGCCAGGGAGGAGAATGAACCAAATGATCTACGACCCCGCCAACGATGTCGACGAGACGGAAGACACACAGCGTGTCGACCGCATCCTGAAGGCAAGTTTTGGCGTGGTTGGGCTTGCCCTGGGCGTCGCCGTGCTTCTGGTGGGTGGGCTCACAATGGTCGGAATCGCCAACTCGATTGGTGTTCAGGCTTCCGCCGGAAGCGGCGGAGAGAGCCCGGACCAACTCCCAGGTGCAACAGTCGCGTTGGACCAAGGTTGTGTGGGGTGTCATTCCATCGACGGCTCCACGCTGGCCGGTCCAACCTGGCAAGGGATATTCGAGACGGACCGAACCATGGACACGGGCGACGTCGTGTTTGCCGATGAGGACTATCTGATTCGATCAATCGTGGATCCGGCGTTTGAGATAGTCGAAGGCTTCGACGCAGTGATGCCGACCGACTACGAGGAAAAGCTCACGGAAGAAGAGATCAACGACCTGGTCGACTACATCGAGTCACTCGCCTGATCAGCGACCCCAGACCTAGATGTATCCGTTCTTCTCCAGCCAACGGGTTGTGAAGAAACCCTCGAACGCAGGCAGGTAGAAGGTCAGGACGCGGTAGACCATCGTCACAGCGAAGGCCACGGACTGCTCGAGGCCGAATGCGACGAGTAGCGCTGTCATGGTGGCTTCTGCCACACCTATCCCTCCCGGAATAGGCATGAACCCTGCGAACAAGCTGGTTCCTGCGGCCACGAACAAGGCGAGGTTGTAGCTCAGATCCACACCCACAGCCGACGTGAGGAACCACAAGGTGAGTCCAAGCACGTTCCAGTAGATGAAGTTGCTGGTGAGCAGTCCGAAGGCCCGGCTCGGCTCCTTGAGGACGGCCGACAAGGCGCCCCACGCGTCCTTGAGGATGGGAACAACCCGGCTTCGGACCGACTCCACGGTCAGGATCACCGTCACGACCACCACAATCAGTAGTGCGACGATGCCAAGAAGGACCAGCCAAGGCACCGTCGACGGGTCGACTTCGAGGCCCAGATCGACCTCTCCAGTCAGCAGCACCGCAATGAGGATTACGGCCTGGACGAGGAACCCACTGAATCCATCGATCGCGCCCTGGGCGATTGCCACCGTCACTGGAACTCCGAACTTGTGCAGGAACGCCGCGTTCATCGCTACCCGGCCGGCGGAGCTGGGGATTGCGAGAGTTATGAACTGACTTGCAGCCTGCAAAGCGAGCAACGGACCGAACTGGAGTTTGGCCGGGACGGCGAACATGACTGCCGTCGCCTGAGGGAGGTATTGAATGTGGCCGAGGAGAAAGGCGACTCCCACCAGCCACCAGTCCGCCTCTTGCAGGACTTCCCAGATCTCGGCGTAGTTGATCTGAGTCAGAGCCGGAATCAGGGCCCAGCCGAGAAGCAAGACCATCGCCGGCAGGAGCAGGCTCCTGACTGTGATTCGTCGGATCTCGACTGGCTCCGGCGGTTCGGTCTCCGTGACCGTCAGCAACTCTTCCCTCAACTCTTCGATCAACACCTTGGGCTTGTCGGTCGTCTTGCGCACTCGAGAGGCAATTGCAGGGAGCTGCAGGTAGGGCATGGCGGCTATCACTGCGTCCTTCCCCAACTCGTCGACAGCGGCAGATACGGCCCGTTCGACGCCAACGACTGTGGCTGTCGAGAACATGAACCCGACGATGTCCGCCGCTATCAGGTCCTCTTCGGCGGAGAGGGTGGCGAGGTCGAAGTCGGTGATGGCAACGGAGCCTGCGTCGGCTTTGACGGTGTCACAGCTGAGTCCACCGTGGGCTATGTATGACCCGTGGAGGGTGTCGATCTCTTTCCAGGCCTTGCGCAGGAGTGCGTCGCTCAGTTCGGTGGCATCGAGTTGGCTGAAAGGTATGCCCGACCCGGTGAAAGCGATGAGAGAGATCTCGGACGATGCACTGCCGACGGCAGCCAGCTCGGGCACGTTGACTCCCGCTCGAGCTGCGAGCAAAGACACCAGCGCTTCGCGTTCGACAGCCTGACCGCGGCTGTAGCTGACAGTCCTCCCGACCTCTCGGTACATGAGCGTTCGCCACAGCTTGGCGGCCAGTTGAGAGTCGAACGAGTCGCGGCCATGGACCTTGACGTCGATGTGATTGCCGGTCTTGTCCTCGGCGGCGAACCGAACCAACCCCCAGATCTGATCGGCTGTGGGGGAGAGGCCATTGTTGGGTACACCCAAAGCTTCCAGACCGGCAGACACCACCTCCGGCGAGGGATAGCCTCGAGGCGTTCCGAATAGGAGCATCACCGTTCCTGCCACGGCGATACCCACGCCAAGAGAACCGACAACGTGGAACGGAGTGCCGTATCCCAGCGCGATCGCGGCTATGAACGTCAAAGCGATTGCTGACCAACCGAGGCGTCGCAGCGGCTTTGTCACATACGGGGTCGCAACCACGAGGAGCCCACTGACCAAAGCGACTCGAAGGACCGGGAAACGCGGAACGGCCTCGGACAGCCCGATTTCAGGAAAGAAATACGGCCAGCTCGAGTTGATCAGGAAGGACAGCACTATTGCGAGCGCTGCCACACCGCCGAGAACGAGGAGAACGTCCCGAGTGCGCCCGACGTTTGCGCCCCGGCCAGAGACAAGCAGAGCTGTCAGCGTCAAGACATAGACGAGGCTCATCAGGTAGCCGATTCGGAACAGGTCGATCACCCAGTCGGGGCTGGCGGCGATCAGTTCAACCAGGGCCACGGCCCACTCCGGGGCGCGATCGACGGCAAAGACCGTTGAGAGCGTCAGCAGCCCCCCGAGGACAACGAGGATGACGTCGCGGGGTCGGCGTACCCGGCCCTCGTCGCCCATGAACACGAAGTAGGACGCCGCAGGAATCCGGAAACGGCTGGTGAGCTTGCGAGCTAGAGAGAATCGGCTTTCCACGTCGCTCACTCGACTAAACGCTCCATCCGATTCTCATGACTCGGCTGAGCCTAGGTTCGTCTATATGTCGAGCTTGTCCGAAATGGGTCCGATCGGAGTTGGCCTGGCTCTGATGATGGGCTTCCAAGCGAAGAGAAGACCGACCCCGAAGACGAGCACGGACTCGATCAGATGACCCCGAGCCGGGAGCTCACAAGAACCGGCATCTCTCCCTGAGTCGGTGTCTTCGTCAAAGAACAGCACCGAAACCGGCGACGGGCATTCGATCTTGACTCGATCGAGCCCTCCCTCGTCGTTGGACCGATAGCGGTCGGTGGTGTGCTCAAACGGGGTGAAGGCCAGGGTGTAGGCGAAGGCAGTCGCTGCGATCAGGAGGATCCACGCCGCGGTCCGTGGCATACCAGAAGGTTACCGACGGTAGGAGGCCTACTCCTCTTCGTCGGAGGCAGAGGTGGGTGGGTCGATCGCAACGCGCAATTGTGCGGCGTTGATTGGTTTGAGGACCGAGGCATCGGCCCCTGCCCGACCTGCCAGGAAACGGTCTGCCGAGCGGTCCAGAAGGAGAACGGTGCGTGGTCTCTCCAGTGGATCAGTCGCCTGGCGGATGGACCGGATTATGGCCATGCCGCCCTTTGAGCCAACTTGCATGTCGACCACGACGCATTCGACCTTCGACTTCTCCAGCCGCTCCACGATGGCCCGTGGCTCCGAGAGCTCCTCGATCTGCCATGTGCCGAGTGTCAGTGCGGATCGGACTTCATTGGTGACCCATGAGGCGTCAGCTACAACCAGCACAGTGGACATCGGCGAGGACGATAGCGCTCGGCCGACACCTAACCTCCGGGTTCGTGCGTCGCCTTCTGCTGATGACAATTGGACTCGTCACGCTTCTTTCTGCGTGTGCAACCACCACAACCAGTTCGGACAATGGAGGCATCGATGTGGTGGATGTGTCTGGTCCCCTCGATGCCAATGCGCTTTCATTCATCGCAGACTCCATTGATTTGGCCGACCAACAGAGCAAGGACTTGGTCGTTGTCCAGATCAACTCCAAAGCCGTGCTCGACGCTGAATTGGCGGACACTGTCGAGTCCCTCATTGAGTCACCACCTTTGCCTGTAGCCGTGTGGATAGGACCCGCTCCATCCTTTGCCTACGGAGCGGCTGCTGACTGGGCATTCCTCGCAAGTCGTGGCGCCATCGCGCCCGGTTCGGAACTCGGGCACGAAGAACCAAGGATCCTTGGGGAGGACGAGGCGCGGGTCGATGCAATAACCGAGGCCGAGGAAACCGGTCTCGATCTTCAGCCGACGTTGCGTCAGTACCTGCAGGACCTCGATGGCGAGACGTTTAGGACCTCGGAAGGGCCTGTTGTCGTGGAGACCTTGCGCGATACACAAGATGGAGGCATCACAACTAAGGACACGACGTTCCGTAAGCCAGGCCTGATCACGCGGTTTCTGAGGTTGGGGGTCACGCCCGAAGCGGCCTTCTTCTTCGTCACCATCGGACTCACGATGGCGATCTTCGAGTTTTACGCACTCGGCCCTGGTGTTGCGGCTGGTGTGGCTGCTTTCTCGCTGGTGCCGGGGGTGTGGGGCTTGTTGACCCTCCCTACGAACTGGTGGGCTGTCCTGCTGATGCTGTTTGCTTTCGTCGTTCTCATTGCCGGTCATCAACGAGGGGGTTTGTTCGGCTTGACCATGGCGGGCGCGGCCGTCCTCCAGATTGCGGGCATGTTCTTGATCAATGGAGGGGGTCAAATCGACCCCAGGTGGTGGCTGGTGTTGCTATCGGTCCTCACGGTCCTGTTCTTCTTCCTGCTCGCGATGCCGACTGTGCAGCGTGCTCGGCTGTCGACTGAGACGGTTGGTCGCGAGAGTCTCGTGGGGCACATGGGTGTGGCCCTGGTCGGGTTTGATCCCGATGGGATGGTCGAGGTCAACGGTGCGCGATGGAGAGCCACGGCGCACAGAGAGGCTGGAATTGGCGAGGGTGATGTGATCGAAGTCAACGGAGTCGACGGGTTGTTCCTCGAGGTCGGCCCCGTGGACCCAGAACGCGAAACATAAGGTCTTCGTTTCCAGATTCTCCCTTGAAGGCTGGGCGCTCCTTCGTTAGCTTCGTCCAGGTTGTCGCAAGCAAGCGGGAGGAAATAGCTTGGCCCACTCAGATGAATGGCAGCTGGACGCGCTGTGTCGTGGGAACCATGCCTATCTCTTCTTTCCCCCTCCGACCTTTGAACGGAAGGACGAGAGGGAGCGACGCGAAATGAAGGCAAAAGCGATCTGCGGTGTGTGCCCGGTGCAAGTCTCTTGCTCCGACCACGCTTTGAACATCCGTGAGCCGTTTGGAATATGGGGTGGGCTCACCGAAGTCGAGCGGAGAGGTATTCCCGTAGCTGGCTGACGGTTCCCTAAGAGACAGCGGATGGGCTCATCTGAAGTTGCGGGTCTCCCCGTGGCGGACGGTGAGCCCTTCCTTGTCTATCCACTCGAGAACCGGAACCGCGTACTTCCTTGTGAGCCCGGTGGAGTCACGGAACTGGGCAACAGTGAAGCCGTCCTTCAGTTCTTTGGCAGCGTCGGTGAGTTCTTGGATTTGATCCGGGAGAAACACGAGATCGGGAGCGATCCGGACCAACTCTCCACTTCTGATCAGATGGGCCAGCATCTCGGAATCAACCCCCAGTTCCGAATCTCGGGGTACAGCAAGCCCTTGGCTCAGGCGACTCTTCGCTGACGTCCAGGATTCCCATTGGTCAGGAGATGGTGTCGCTTCGAATTGCGGGTGTGCGACATACGGCCCACTTCTGATGAGGGTGGTCCTCTCGACGATCGCCTCTGCCACGTCTGCGGAGGTTCCGAGTTGCTCAGACAGTGTGGCCTGGGCAAGTCCCGGCCTCAAAGGGAACTGTTGGTGGGCCGACGCAACCAACTCTTCAGCATGTTCCGTCATCTTCGCGGCTGTCTCGGGGTCCAGAGCGATGTCACCTACTAGGAAGGCATCGGGTGGCTCGCCGCCGTTGGTGTGGCGTTCGAGGGTTGCGAGGCTCTCGTGCCCTCTCAGGCGGAGAAGCGCTGCGGCTAGATCGTTGGCCGATACTTCGGTGCCCAGCCTCTCGCCAAAGCTAAGCGCTGCCTTGGTTGATCCGGGTGCGACGTCGATCACGACACCTCCGGCGACGACCAGTCGACGGCCTGTGTCGCGAAGTATGAACCTGTCTCCTGCGCTGAGCGGAAGGGGGTGTTCCACCGTGACGAGGGCGTGAGTCGAGCTCATCCCCACGATCGTTGCTGGCTGCGCATCCGCTCCTACGTGAAACGTGTAGGCACCCCGGTGCGAGAGCTCATCGATGAATCTGGGGGTTCGAACCGAAACTAGGAACCGGGTGGTCGTGTCCCATTGTCCGGGGCGACCGAGCATGTCGCCTCTCTGCACGTCTTGGTGTTCTATCCCGGCGAGGTTCACCGCCACACGACGGCCTGGATTGACCTGCGCGAGGTCTCGCTCGTGGGCCTGAAGTCCGCGCACCCGCACCGGTCGCTGTCCGGGTAGCAACTCCAGGGTCTGGTCCGTTTCCAGGGCGCCACCCAGAAGGGACCCGGTGACCACTGTTCCGGCCCCTGCGATCGGGAATACTCGATCGATCCACATCCGGGGTCGGTCAGCGGGGTTCTCGGGGAGCGCCAGGACGGCCTTGTCCAACTCCGCTATCAGGGTCTCGATTCCATCGCCGGTGACTGCCGAAGTAGGAACGATTGGTGCCTCCGCGAGGCTGGTCCCCACCAGTCTTTCGCTCACATCGAGAGCAGCCAGCTCAACCAGATCGGAATCGGCGGCATCAGTCTTCGTCAGCGCGACCACCCCAGTCGAAACTCCCAGGAGGTCGAGGACAGCGAGGTGTTCTTCAGTCTGGGGCATCCATGATTCGTCGGCGGCCACAACCAGCAGCGCAATGTCGATCGCCTCGATGCCGGCGAGCATGTTCTTCATGTACCGCTCATGTCCGGGAACATCCACGAACGAGACCTCGGTCTCCGAAGGCAAGGTTGTCCATGCGAAGCCGAGGTCGATTGTGAGACCTCGCTTCTTCTCCTCCTCCCAGCGATCAGGGTCCCGACCTGTGAGGCGTTGGATGAGAGTTGACTTGCCGTGGTCGACGTGACCCGCCGTCCCGATCAGAGGCACTTGGAGATGCCGTTGATGAGAATCTCGTCTTCTGCCGGCGAGACAGTCCTTGGGTCGATTACCAGGTCCCCCGATTCGCGGCGACACAGGATCGGTGATTCGAGGTCCAGGAGGTCATCGAACAGGTCGTCCCGGTCGCGAATGCGTACGAGGGACGTCGGAATTGAGGCGTCTGGTGCGCTGCCACCACCAACAGCCGACGAACCGGCCTCGACAATGCCCTCGACTGCCTTGGCGATGGTTTTGGCCCTTTCCTCCAACTCGGACTCTGTGGCTAGGGCCTGTTGCCAAAATGGAAGCTCTTCCGGTCGTCCCTCCGCATATGCCTCGAGAGTCGCAGCCAACGCTGCATAGACGACACCGTCCACACGGAGCGCTCTGGCCAGGGGATGTGATGAGAGGAGTTGAACGGTTTCCAGATTCCCGACGATGATTCCCGCCTGAGGCCCCCCGAGGAGCTTGTCGCCACTGAACAGGACGAGGTCGGCCCCCTGCTCAACCGACTCCTTTGCGTTCGGCTCGTCTGCGAGCCAGTCGGGTACCCAACTGGCCGATCTGTCCAATAGCCCGGAACCGGTGTCGTGTATCACGACCGCATCTCCTGCCACAGTTTTGAGGGATTCGAGAGAGGCTTCGGACGTGAACCCGCTGATGGCGTAGTTGGACGGGTGCACTTTGAGGATCGCCCCAACGTCGTAGAGCTGGGTCGCTGTCAGATAGTCGTCTCGGCGTGTCCGGTTGGTCGTCCCTACTTCGACCATTCGGGTCCCCGAAGCAGCCATCACCGCCGGCAGGCGATATGAGCCTCCAATCTCGATCAGCTCGCCGCGCGATACCAGAGTCGACCGGCCTGCGGCAGCGGCGGCAAGGCTGAGAAGCAGCCCCGAAGCGTTGTTGTTGACGACCAGAGCAGCCTCCGCCCCCGTCAGATGTCGGAGCAGTTCCGCCACATAGGCCCCACGCTTGCTTCGCGAGCCGTCGGAAAGGTCCATTTCGAGATTGGTCGGCTGGAGGGCGGCGATTCGCGCTCTGTCGACCGCTCTATCCGACCAACGCGCCCGGCCAAGGTTGGTATGGAGCATGACACCGGTGGCATTGATCACGGGGGTCCCGGCCGATCTCTCCACGGCCCTGGCGATGCTTGCTGCTGTTGAGACCGGGTCAATCTGCTTTCCACTCTCGATGCCACTTCTTGCTTCAGTGAGGGCCTGCCGCGCGATCGTCAAAAGAATCGGACGTGGCAAATCCGAATCGGTCATGTCGGCAAGGCCATCAACCGGCGGTAGGTCTCGGTATGGGTTCTCAGTCACCAAGTCGGAGTTTGCCA